>NZ_JAFFPT010000027.1 GCF_016918785.1 Leptospira ainazelensis
ATTTTAGGAATTTTCCCAGATTGAAATAATCTTGTGATTCTCTGATCCGGACAGTAAAGATCGAAGTCTTTTAAACTGCGAAAGTTTGCTTCACTCGCATAACCTGCATCCAAGACGTATTGAATTCTTCTTGAATCTTCCTCCTTTGATTTTAAAGAAGAATAAGAAGTTTCTACCTTTTGAATC
Source organism: Leptospira ainazelensis (assembly GCF_016918785.1). GTDB lineage: Bacteria > Spirochaetota > Leptospiria > Leptospirales > Leptospiraceae > Leptospira > Leptospira ainazelensis. The sequence continues at coordinate 187 of NZ_JAFFPT010000027.1, forward strand.
ATCTTTTCCGCAAACTGAGTATCCGATTGTCCTGTCTCAACACACTGTGAGACGATCATGTTGGATTTGCAATCGACCGCCGCCTGAGCGTTGTAACCTACGAGAAAGCCGTTTCCTTTTTTCTGTAGATCGCAATTTCTCTCAAAGAGATGAATCCGACGACGGTCTTTGTGCTTTTTTAAGAATTCTACCGCTTCCTTTAACTTGTCTGTTTTCCGTTCTAATTCTTTTTTCTTTTTTTGAATTTTAGAATGTTCTAAATCTGCAGACTTCTCCCATTCTTTGAATTTGGTTTTACTAACTTCTTCGATTTGTTTCAGCCTCTTCTCAAATCTTTTTAAGTCTCCAAGATCGTCCGGATTGGCGTTTGCCTTGATCTTTGTTCCGTCGATCGAAATCGTTTCAAAGTCGATAAAGCCGCTTTCATATCCAAGAAATACCGTCTGGGAAAATAGATCCTCGATTTCATTTTTATGAACTTTTCGAAACTTGGAAATAAATGTATGATCCAATTCTTCTCCATCCAAAAGATAGATCAGCTCGGCCCTGAGTTTCGATAACCTGCAGAGTTCTCTCATCGAAAGATTGCCGATTAAGATGGAATAGAAAAGGGCCGAAATTACTTTCTTCGGAAAAATCGCAGGTCTTCCCGTTTCGTCATTTTGATAATTTTTCTCAAAATCCTCAAAATCTAAACGTTCCATGACTTTCTTAAATCCATGGATCGGATGTCCTTCTCCGAACAATTCATGAAAGTCTAAAACATGCATCCTTAGCTGATTCGGGTCTGTATTCTTGAACTTTGCCATTGTGCTAATCTAGCAGGTTCGTAAATATTGCACCTCTTTTTCAACAGGGTATTGGGTGGAGGGGCGGGAGGTGGAAAACTCCGGGAGATTTTTCTCTATCAGAAAAAACGTATCCTTGCAAGTAAAAAGTTTCCTCTCCCTTTTGTCGGAACTCCTACAAAGAGATCGATTTGGGTGTCATCGTTTCTAAATAACTTTCTCAACTTGTGGCTAAGGGTATGTTGTTTTTGGGAACTCAGCGCGTCATTTCCTATAGGTCAACCGCAGAAAAATTTTCACGGTAACTTTAAAGTAGGAACTCTAACAGTATTTCTTCAAACAAATAGGCTCGCAATACTATCCATTCTCTGTAAAAAAATCTTTTTACACCTTGAACAACGAGAATAAAAATAGAAGAAATTGAATTCCATTTTTAGAATATACTAAAAATTAATTTCAATTTCTTCAAAAGTCTCATTCTAAAGTTCCCTTAATTTGCGAAAAGATCGGGTCCGGGCACTCACTGAGTTTAATTCCCCCGGAGAAGGGGGGAGCGAAAGCCGCATTTTGCGGCTGAAGCGAGGGGGAAGCCTTTCCCCCCGCAAAGCGACCCATAGGAAAGCTTTGCGTTGAGTTCAAGCGACCCATAGGAAAGCTTTGCGTTGAGTTCAAGCGACCCATAGGAAAACTTTGCGTTGAGTTCAAGCGACCTAATTCCTATTTTAGAATCTCGTCTTGCCTTCCCATCAATTTGATTCCGAGCCTAGGTCCGATTTCTTGGACGATTCTGGAAGCGACGTAGTTTCCCCAACGGGTCGCCCTTTGCAGACTGTAACCTTGGGTCAGTCCATAAAGAACACCCGCCGCAAAACAGTCTCCGGCTCCCGTTGTGTCGAGAGGTTTTACCGGAAATCCTTCCACGTGGGAGATCGTTCCGTTCTCCGCAAAAAAAGCGCCGTTTGCAGAATCGGTCATAAATACGAGAGGAGCAAGACCCGCGATAAATTTGAGGGCTTCCTGTTTGTCTTCTTTTTGAGAAAGCGCCTTTGCCTCTTCCGCGTTGCAGAATACGATATCAAAGTAGTCTTTTGTTAAACGAATAAAGTCCTCTCTGGAACGATTCACACAAAACGGATCGCTGTATGTGTAGGCGACTTTGACTCCGTTCTTTTTGGATTCTTCCATCGTCAAAAGCGAAGCTTCTTTGGTTCCGGGTCCGTCCCAGAGATATCCTTCTATATAAGAAATCTTTGATGTTTTTAATTTTTCAACGTCTATATCTGATTTTTGTAATGTGATGGAAATCCCCAAGTGCGTCAACATCGTTCTCTCCGCGTCCGGAGTGGTGAGAACCACACAGGTTCCTGTATGCCCTTTGTCTTCGGGGGCGACTTCGAAAAAGATTCCGGCCTCTTCCATGTCCTTTTTATAAAATTCTCCGTAGGTGTCTTTTGAAACCTTTCCGGTATAAGTTCCGGTTCCACCCGAGTTTGCGATCGCGATCATCGTATTGGCCGCGCTTCCCCCGGAACGAAGTTCTCTTTTACTTCCTTCCAGCGCCGTCAAAACTTCCGCCTGTTTTTCCGCGTCCACAAGGGTCATGATCCCTTTGTCGAATCCCAGACGTTTGATAAATACGTCTTCCGTAGGAACTAAAATATCCACGAGTGCGTTTCCGACTCCGAATACGTCGTAGTGTTTCATCGGTTTATCCTTTTCTTTTCCATTCGATCAATTCCCAGCCTGTGTCTTCCTGAAAGAAAATCCCTTCTCCGCCCACAACTTCCGCGAGGAGTTTTAAGAATTCTTCCTTTCTCTCGGTGATCACGCCGCTAAAGAGAAAATGATTTGTTTTTACAGATGCAATTTTTTGAATATTCGCTTTTAATACCGCGAAGGTGATGTTTGCGATCAATAGATCCCATTCTTCTTTTTGGATCGGTTCAAAATCGAAACCGCCCTCTTCCACCACTAAAATCTCCGGTGAAATCTCATTGTCGTCCCGATTGAAGGTCGCCGACCTCACACCGTTTGGATCGATATCCACCGCGAGAATATGAGAAGCTCCCGACTTTGCAGCCGCCACGCTCAAGATCCCGGAACCGGTTCCCACGTCTAACACACGTTTGCCGGAAAGCCCGAGACTTCCCATTCTTCCCAAAACGAGTCTTGTGGTTTCGTGATGTCCCGTTCCAAACGCGAGTCCCGGATTGATGAGCATTGGAATGATCCCGGGAGGTGTCGTGCTCACTGCGATGTCTTTTTCCCAGGTCGGAATCACACGATAAGAGCCGATCACAAAGGGTTTATAAAATTCTTTATAGGCTTCTTCGTATTCTTTGGTTTCGATCCAACGGGATTCTAAGAAGAAATTTTCTCCGGCGTTTACTTTTAAGAAGATGAGAATTTTGGTTTCATTCTCCTTATCTTCTTCCGCCAAATAAACGCGGAACTTCGTATCGTCCGAGATGATCTCTTCGTTTGGAGCGCGCGGAACTTCCCGATCAAAGAGAATCTCGTAGTAGCCTGCGACCCCCGCTTGATCTAAGAAGTCTGTAAAATCGTCTGCGATTTCTTTCGGTATGGTAAGAATGATTTCTCTGTATCTCAACTTGTTTCCCGGGTCGTATCCAAAATTTCCGCTTCGACCGGACTGTCATCTAGGATTTCATCCTCAGAGATGAAAGTCCGAAAGTCTTTTACGATCCAAACCCAGATTCCGATAAAAAGCGCGGTGGAAAGCCATCCTCCAAATCGAGATTGAGGAAGGACAAAAAAGTTAAAAAGTCCGTGTTGTGAGACCGCGAGAAGAAAGGCTAAAAAAAGATAAACCGGTCTGTCCTTTGGTTCCTTCCGATTCGATTTCACAAAGGCCAGAGCAAAACAAAGATTGATAAGAAAGTGTGCGTTCGAAGATCGAATCGTGCGTCCCACAAACATCGCGATTCTATCTTCTTCCTTTGCGTTGAAGATATAGTTCGCGTTTTCGATTCCCGCAAATCCGAGCGCGACAAACCCACCGATCAAAACCATTTCTTTACGAAACGTGTAGGTCTTCCAATCAAAGGCGAGAAGAAGTCCCGCAAAAAGAATCAAAATTCCCTTACAAAATTCTTCCATCATCCCCGCTTGGATGAAGGCGATATGAGCCGTCTGTGTAAGAATATGCCCCGCCCGTTTGGGAGCGGCCATCTTTACCTCCGGCCAAAAGATCGGATGTAATTTTAAGACGATCTCCGTGGAAAGATAACCAAGAAAGATCGCAAGAAGAATTAGGAAAATTCTCTGCGGTGTGTTCTTTCCCGGAAAAATAAGGATCAGAAAAAATCCCCAAGGAAGAATGGAAAGAAACCCGAGGAGTGCGACGTCTACGCTCATAGTTCCTCCATATAACGTCCGTCATACATCATCACGAGTTCTTTCTGAAGAGGCGTGGGCATCGCTTCCGGATCGATGCTTCCGTTCCAAAAAAGTTCGGTGACTCTTACATAACCTTTCGTGCCAGGAGGAGGCATGAGAGGAGAAAGACTTTCTATGAGTTCCAAGGTCATCTGATCCTGTTCAGGATAACCGGAGGCTTCCACAAGATCCACGTCCACAACTTCTCCGTCCGGAGTCACCGTATAAGCGACCACGGAAGAATAGTTGCGAGGAGCCCTTCTCCAGTATTCCATAAAGGATTCCGGACCTCTCATCTTCGCGGAAATATAATTCGAATAGGTCGAAGGTAATTTTTTTCCTCGAACCTGACGGACTTCTCCTTTGACCCTTCCTTCGTCCGCAGGCTTGTCGTCCGGAATTTTATCTCCTTCCTTCTGGGTCGGGGTTTCGGTTCCGGATACAACTCCTCCGTTCAAACCTTCGATTTCGCTCGGAAGATTCGGATCGATAAAGTAGAATTCCATATTCTCCGGAGTAAAATGAGTTCTTTGTCTTTCCTGTTCTTTTTGTTCCTTCTTTCTCTGAAGGGTTACGGGAATGATCAGAACCAGAGAAATCAAAATCATATGAAGAAGAATACTGTAGGAGAGATTGCTGATGAATACGTTTCTCGGACTTGTATCTTCGGATTCCGGCTTTGCTTTGATCGTTCGATTGAGAAGAAATCGGGAAAGAAGATGGATCCCGACGATTCCCGTAAGAACCAAAAGAGCCGGAACGATACTCGAGGTGATCGCGAAAAATTTCTGATCTCGAATTCCCGGTTTTAAACCCATGGACATGAGAAAACGAATTCCATCCGCGGGTTCGAGCCAAGAAAAGAACGCCGTCGCAAAAAACAAAAGTAAGAGAAGAAATAAAAAGAGAATCGAAAATCCTTTCCAGAGATTTCCAAGATAGATATGCCCCCATCCCGGAAAGATCCAATCTCTCAACTTGGCGTATTTTTCTTTCCTGCGACCCCATTCTCCCTGAAAGCCTGAAAACTTTGCGACACGCGCGTGTTTTTCAAAAATTCTCCAGGGTCTTCGAAAAAGAAAGAAGGGTTTGCCTCGGCTGAGGAGCGTGTCTCCCGCGATAAGAACGGAGAAAAAATAGAGAAAGCTGTCTTCTACGATTCCCAGCTGACCGTATTCGAGACGATACGGATCTTGAAAAACCAATCTGGAAGTGAGATAACCGGCGACGAGAAGGACAAGAATCTTAAAGTGAAATCTTTCGATCTTTTCTTCTTCCACCACCTTGCCGCGGTTCGATTTCGCCTGACGTTCCCTTTCCTTTTTTAGAGAAAAAGAATGCCAAAAAAGAATGATGATTCCCAGGAAGACGTAAAATCCGATCAACCATTCCCCGAGTTCCATCACCAGAGAACGGACAAAGGCTTCTACGACCGGAAAGAGAATCGCGGATATTTCCAGAGGATAAAGAATACTCCAACAGAAGATCTGAAAGAGAAGAGATCCAAACGCGGAAGAACGGATTTCCTTTCCTTTGGGAAAGGAAAAAAGAACCCCCAATGGAAAAAAGATTCCCAGACCTAGAAAGGGGGAACTCCAGGACAAGAAATTGACACCGAAGATGACTAGTTTCTTTTTCAGGCAAGGTCTCCTTGGACGCTGCAAAACGGATTTCTATCAACCATTGGACCCGAACAAGGAGCGTAGGCAAACAAGAAATCCTTTCAAAGAGAGAATTAAAATACTTTATTCCCGAATCCAGAGCAAAATCCTGGGCACATGGAAAAGAAAGAAAGTCTCGATTCCTCTTTGAAGGAAATCGTATCCGTCTGCAAACGTAGAGGGTTTGTTTATCCCGGTTCTGAAATTTACGGAGGACTCTCAAACACCTTCGATTACGGTCCTTACGGAGTCGAACTTCTCCAAAATCTAAAACAACTCTGGTGGAAGTATTTTGTTCACTTAAGAGAAGACGTCGTCGGACTGGATTCTTCCATTCTTCTCAACCCAAAAGTCTGGGAAGCATCCGGACACGTTTCCAATTTTACCGATCCATTGATCGATTGTAAGAGCTGTAAGACCCGAATCCGCGCGGACAAGTTCCTAGAAGACCAAAAGGGAGAAGGTTTTGCGACCGGCCTCACCCTGGAAAAGATGAACGAAGTGATCAAGGAAAACAATTTCGCCTGCCCGAACTGCGGGCAAAGGGGAACGTTCACCGAGGCGAGAGACTTCAATCTGATGTTCAAGACTTCTCATGGCGCGAGCGCGGAAGACGCACTCGATATCTATCTTCGTCCGGAAACCGCACAAGGTATCTTTTTAAATTTTAAGAATGTGGTCTCCACCACCAGAAGAAAGATTCCCTTTGGAATCGCACAGATCGGAAAGTCTTTCCGAAACGAAATCATGGCTCGTCAGTTCGTCTTTCGGACGAGAGAATTCGAACAGATGGAGATGGAATTTTTCTGCGAACCGGGAACTCAGAAAGAATGGTTCGATCACTGGGTAAGTTATTGTATGAATTGGCTCACCGATCAGGTGGGAATCAAAAAAGAAAACCTGAGAGTGAGAGAACACGAAAAGGAAGAATTGTCTTTTTACAGCGAAGGAACTTCGGATATAGAATTCAAATACAACTTCGGTTGGGGGGAACTCTGGGGAATCGCTTCGAGAACCGACTACGATCTAAACCAACATCAGAAATTTTCAGGAGAAGATCTGAAGTATCAAGACCAGGTTCAGAATAAAAAGTTTATTCCTTTTGTCGTAGAACCCGCGTTAGGCGTGAATCGTCTTTTTCTCGCGGTCGTAACCGACGCCTATGAAGAGGAAAAACTTCCGGACGGAGAAGTAAGAACCGTTCTTCGTTTTTCTCCGAAGATCGCTCCCGTAAAAGCGGCGGTTTTTCCTTTGATGAAAAAGGACGGTCTTCCTGAAAAATCCAGAGAGATCTTTGCCGATCTTTCCAAACTCGGAAACATTGAATACGACGACGGCGGCGCGATCGGAAAAAGATACAGAAGACAGGACGAGATAGGAACTCCTTTTTGTATAACAGTAGATTATGATACTCTAAAGGATAATACCGTCACCGTAAGAGAAAGAGACAGCATGTCTCAAGAGAGAGTTCCGGTCGATAAACTTGCGACCTGGTTGTTTGAGAGATTGTAAGATTTTTTTTTGCAAAGAATTCGGCTCTTCCGATTGAGAAGGGCCGTTTTTTTGTACAGTCAGTCGGCGGGGATGGTGTTTAGGCGAACTTCGTGAAGTCGCGGGGTGGTGTTTCGGTAGGAGGTTCCGACGGCGTTTATACGAACTTCGTGAAGTCGCGGGGATGGTGTTTCGGTAGGAGGTTCCGACCGCGTTTAGGCGAACTTCGTGTAGTCGCGGGGATGGTGCTTCGGTAGGAGCTCCGATGGCGTTTAGGCGAACTTCGTGAAGCACCGTGGATGGTGTTTCGGTAGGAGTTCCGACGGCGTTTAGGCGAACATCGTGAAGCACCGTGGATGGTTTTTCGATCGGAGTTCCGACGGCGTTTAGGCGAACTTCGTGTAGTCGCGGGTGGTGATCTTCAGTAGGAGTTCCGACGGCGTTTAGTCGAACTTCGTGAAGCACCGTGGATGGTTTTTCGATCGGAGTTCCGACCGCGTTTATACGAACTTCGTGAAGCACCGTGGATGGTTTTTCGATCGGAGTTCCGACCGCGTTTATACGAACTTCGTGAAGCAGCGTGGATGGTGTTTCGGTAGGAGCTCCGATGGCGTTTAGGCGAACTTCGTGTAGTAGCGAGAGGGGCGGGCTCTTAGTAGGAGTTCCGATCGCGTTTAGTCGAACTTCGTGTAGTGGCGTGGATGGTGTTTCGGTAGGAGTTCCGATGGCTTTTAGGCGAACTTCGTGTAGGAGCGAGAGGGGCTTTGTTGTCGGAGTCGCGACCCCGCGTTTAGGCGAACTTCGTGAAGTAGCGAGAGGGGCGGGCTCTTAGTAGGAGTTCCGACCGCGTTTAGGCGAACTTCGCGAAGTAACGTGAGAGGCATTGTTGTCGAAGTTGCAACGGCGTTTATGCGAACTTCCTGAAGTCGCGCGAGCGGCATTGTTGTCGAAATTGCTACGGGGTTTATACGAACTTCGTGAAGTCGCGGGGATGGTGTTTCGATAGGAGCTCCGATGGCGTTTAGGCGAACTTCGTGTAGTCGCGGGGATATTTCTTCGGTAGGAGTTCCGACCGCGTTTAGGCGAACTTCGTGAAGTTGCAGGGATATTTCTTCGGTAGGAGTTCCGACCGCGTTTAGGCGAACTTCGTGAAGTTGCAGGGATATTTCTTCGGTAGGAGTTCCGACGGCGTTTAGGCGAACTTCGTGTAGTAGCGAGAGGGGCGGGCTCTTAGTAGGAGTTCCGACCGCGTTTATACGAACTTCGCATATTTCTGGTCTTATTTCTTCGATCGGAGTTTCGACTTTGCTCTTACGGGAACTCCAGGCGAATCAGTATTTTCATCGTAAAAAAGTAGCGTCAGAATCGACAACCGGATATTATTTCCTATTCTTCTTTTCATTGTTATTTGAAGTTCTATCGATTCATTTCTGCTTTCCATTTCTTAAAAAAATCAAACACCTTCTGACCCAATAAAGGAGGGACATCGAATAAAAAGGTTCTTCCTTTAAAAACTTCTTCTTGAAAGGGAAACTAGGTTGGAATTCAATATCTTTCTCTAGTTTATCTTTCTCGTTTGATAGAGAAAATTCTTATCCCATGGCAAAAATAAAAAAAGTGGTAGCGCCGTTCCAAATCGCAAACCTTCTCCCTGAACACAGAGAAAGTGCGATCGAACTCGTAAATCAATTCTTCCGTTTTGTGAATTCTCTCACGTTAGACGGTATTTTTAAAATTCGTCCACGCGCCGGAACCAAAATGATAGATGTCTACTTAAAACTCCGAGGAACCGGCAAAGTGCTTCTTCTTGGCGGCTTCTTAGGTGAAGAATTGGTCTCCATCCTCATTGCCCGAACGGAAGATAAACCCTATTTAGAAGAAAACAAAACTCTTTTTATCGATTTAGCAGTTACAAAACGAGGAAAACAAAAGTCAGGGTTTATGAAACCTCTTATCCTTTCTTGCGAATCCTGGGCAAAGGAACAAGGTTTTCAAAGCGTAGAATTGAGAGCAATTTCCGAAAATGAAAATGCCGTTTCTTTCTGGAAAAAAATGGGCTATGACCCCTTTTACATTCGTTTTAGAAAATCGATTTGATTTTTCGCACCAGTAACGTTTAAACTTTTTTTTGGAGAATAAAAGAAGAATGATTTACCTCCTTTGAACGATCGCTATAGATCATCAAATTGTAGCCATGCTATTTTTGTTCTTGATTGCAAAACGGATTCGAGAATATAAATCATCTATCCAAAATGGATAGTTATGATCCTTAATTTTAAGTACGTTCTTGTTGGGTGAAATAATTACTCTTACATTTTCTTTCCCGACTTTGGCTACCAATGCAAACAATTCTTCCGCAACGTCATCCCCCATTGCCAAACATCCTATGGATACGTCCTTCCCATGAATAAAAATATCTCCGCCTAATGTGACGCGCCCGTCTATTAATGCTTTTTCTTTATCATAGCTATTTGGGTAATCCAATTTTAAGGAAAGATGGAAACGACTATTCGGATTCAGTCCAATGATATCGTATATTCCTTCCGGAACTTGCTGATCCCCTTCTAATAATTTAGGACCAGGAAGTCCGCTTGCCTTCCTGATTCTATAACTCGTAATCCGTTTAAAATCCGAGTTCGATTTTCCCCACAACTCTAATATCTTTTCCTCTTTATAAACGATAAGCAACAATGCGTTCGGCGGAAACTCAACTTGTGAAGTTCTAAATAAATTTTGATATTTGAATTCGATTCGCGCCCCGATTCTCTCCATAACATCTTCTACAGTTTGTTTCCCTCCTCTTCCAATTTTTAAATTTAAGAATCCCGAATAATCCAGACTTAAAATTAAAACTAAGGCGCCTGCGAGAGAGAATAGAAATAAGATTATCTTTTTTTTCATTGATAAATTCTCTCCATCCTGTCGCTTAAAAAAGAGACCCTCTACATTGGCGTCAAGTTCCTTTGCTTAGGGTTTGCCATGAAGTCTCCAAACTTACATCGATACACCTCTCGAACCGAAGCGTTAAACAATGTATCCAACCCTTCGCGAGCACGGATCTGCAGGACGTAACTGGCAGGAGCAAAGAGTAGTTACTTCTTTCTTCGATACTTCCTCTCAAATCTGGTTTGGAACTTACTTTGCCAATATTTAAGTTCAGCTTCGACTGGAATGGAACGAGAAGATAAATTCTCCCATTTTCCCGAGTACGCGGCGATTATCAAATCACCGACTACAAACGGCCTCTTATTTTTATTAAAGTAACTAATCTTGTAGGCATAAAAACCGGAATCAATTCTAAAGAATTTTAGGATTCGCTCGATGATCAAGCTCAAGAGAAAAAATGGTAAATACAAAAAGAGAAAGAATCCACGCCGGAATGAAATATCACCCTCTTCGTAAAAATATTCTTTGAAGTTAAGGGATGACCAATCTATCTCTATGTAGCGATTAATATCGTTCAATAGATCATCAACATCATCTCCATGTAGTCCTAGGTCATTATTTAAGGACAGATTGAGATCGATCGTTTCCATCTCCTCTGCTCTATTTCGAACAATGCATATAAGTATCCTTTTAGCAATTTTTAGCATTCGTTTCTTTTCATGCTCATTATATTCCATCTACGAATTTCCGTGCCTATCTTACACAATGAAAAAGACTTCACGAAGTTCGCATAAACGCCGGGTTTTTCAACCCCCGCACCAAGCCCGGCAATTTCACGAAGTTCGCATAAACGCCGGGTTTTTCAACCCCCGCACCAAGCCCGGCAATTTCACGAGGTTCGCATAAACACCGAGTTTTTCAATCCCCGCACCAAGCCCGGAACTTCACGAAGTTCGCATAAACACCGGGTTTTTTCAATCCCGCCCGCACCAAGCCCGGACCTTCACGAAGTTCGCATAAACGCCGAGCTTTTCAATCCCCGCACCATGCCCGGACCTTCACGAAGTTCGTATAAACGCCGAGTTTTTCAACCCCCGCACCAAGCCCAACCTTCACGAAGTTCGTATAAACGCCGAGTTTTTCAATCCTCGCAAGCCCAACCTTCACGAAGTTCGCATAAACACCGAGTTTTTCAATCCTATCTGCCAAGCCCGGACCTTCACGAAGTTCGCATAAACGCCTTCATAAAAACCACATCAACGATACGACGAGAGCAATACCGCGCACACAAACCAAAAAGCCCAAAAACTTATTTTTCCTGCCTTAAGATTTTGTCTCATTTCATTCGCTAAACTTTCTTATCGAATGCAAAAAGAAATTACGCGTAATGGATATCGATTCAAAAAAGGAAACAATCTGTTACCCTTCTCGAATCACATCGACTTCGACTTTTAATTTGTGTTTTCCGCCTCCGAATAGAATTCCTTTGAGAGGAGAGACATCCGCAAAATCTCGACCGATAGAAGTAAAGATGTATTCTTCGCTTAACATTTTTCCGTTTGTTGGATCGTAATCCACCCAACCGATCCCGGGAGAATAGATAGAAAACCAAGCGTGTGACGCGTCCGAACCTTGGAGCTTGGTCTGACCAGGAGGAGGAAAGGTTTCTATATACCCGGAAACGTATCGACAAGGAATGCCAACACTTCTCAATGCGGCGATCGAAAGATGTGTGAAGTCTTGACAAACCCCTTTTCGATTTTTCAAAACTTGAGCAGGCGGAGTTTGTATCGTGGTAGCGCCGGCTTTAAATTCAAACGATTGATAGAATTGAATCGTATAATCCATCACGGCTTGTAAAAGCGGTTTTTCAAAATCCATCATCTCCATCGCAAACTTTGCAAAAAGAGGATCTCGGATTGCAAACGCCGAGTCCGCGATGTATTCCAGCGCTTCCAAATCCTCTCTTAAATGTGAAGCGGCCAAAAGTGAAGGAATTTCGGAAACCCTCGGAGAATGATTCAAATCTCCATAATCGATAGGATGTGTGCTCACCCGACTTTCTGAAACGATCTCCAAGGATTGATGTGAGTCCTCAACGGAAAATGAATATACCAAATTCCCAAAATAATCCTTTCTATAACCGGAGACGGAAGGCCCCGGATGAACCCTCAGCTTGAGATCCTTACAATCCTGATGGCGATTGGTCCCAGGACACATATGCGCGAGATTATGACAGTGGGAAACTTCTTCTTGATAGCTGTATCGGGTAACGTGTTTTACTGTGTAATCAGCCATCGTTGTAATCTCCAAGCTGAATCTGTTCTTCCAGGTAACGGAAATATCTTGCGCTGATCGAATCGGATAAGGAAGCGATCTGATAGTTGATATCGTTCAACCATCTTACGATGCTCAAAGAAGGATTTACGTATTCAAAAAGACGTTTTGCATCCTCTTGGATAAATCGATTCCGAACCTCGGAGACGATTCTTTCCTCCGCGGTCGCCTCTTCTTTTTCGGAGTGAGGAAGATAGGAAACGTATTCTCCGAGTTTACGCAATTGATAAGCCAAGGATCTCGGGTTAGTTTCGTCAAAAAGAAGAATATCCAAAACGGATTCGGCTTCGATTCTATATCTATATCTTCTTCTATAAGTGATCTTGATATCGTTGATATTCAACAAGGCTTCGAACATACTTTTGTTATACAGAGTGGATTGGTTTAAAACCGTCGTCACAAGTCGGATCGTGTAAGAAGCTCTTTCGATCCGTTTCCCGATATTCATAAAATACCAGCCTGTTTCCCGGGACATACTCTCGATACCGAGACCGGACATGGAAGCAAGTCTTGTGATCAAAAGGATCAGATATTCTAAGATCTCATCGTAAGAACCGTATTTAAAAGAGTCGTCCGCTTCGATCATGGAAAGAATGTACCGGCTGTCTTCCGAAAGTCGATCTCTCACAGACTTGGATGATCTAACATAGGCGTTCAGATCCGAACGAATACTCCCAGTCTGTTGTTGAGAGAAAACTTGAGAAAACATCTGTTCTCGCGCGCCGTTCAACGGATCTTCCAAATTCAGTTGTAAAAATCCGGGATACGTCGCCGTAACGTGAGTCGCGATCTGAAGGAGAAGTTGGACGTGGTCCTTTTCATACGGTTCGTCCATATGAATCATATTCAAAATGACTTCGCGTAACAATCTCGCCTGGTTTTCCGAACGTTCCGCATAACGTCCCATCCAGAACATATTGTCCGCGACCCTGCTCGGAATACCGGCCCCGCTCCGTCTGATCTGCATTCTTTCGGTCTTTCCGGGAAGAAGAGTGACGTCTTTTTTCTCTTCCGAAGCCAGGATCCAAAGATCCTTAGAGATAGCGCCGGTTTGATTGGTGACCACAAGATCGTTAACGTTCTCGGTGACTCTTACCAAACCTCCGGACATCGTCATATAACCGTTTTCCGATAGAGTCGTAAACGCCCGAAACACCGATCTTCCCTGGATAAAACTTTCACCCGAAAGAACCGGACAAGTGGAACCGTTTACGATTTCCTGAGCTACGTATTTTTCCGGATGAGCAAAAAGTTTTTTCCAGATTCTTTCTCTTTCGCTATTGGGAATGGAAGAAAGAAAAACACCAGGCTCCATCGGATCTCGAACCGCACGTTTGAATACGAATCGATCCGGATAATCCAAAACTTCCTGTCTAGATTCCGAATTTCCCATCCAAAGGGTTCTCACGTTAGGCAAAATCAGATCTTCCGAAAGATAATATCTGCAAAGAGAGGATAAGAACGGATGGATCGCCCGATTCTCCAAAAAACCGGAACCGATCGGATTTGCAACACGGACGTTTCCTTCCCGAATCACATTCAAAATTCCTGGTACACCCAAAAGAGAATCTCCTTTGAGTTCGAGAGGATCCATGTATAAGTCCACAACTCTTCGAAAGATCACGTCGACTTGCTGCAGACCTTCGACAGTTTTGATAAAAACGAAATTATTTCTTACGGTTAAGTCTTCGGCTTGTGCAAGGGTAAAACCTAAGTAACCCGCGAGATACGCGTGTTCAAAGTAGGTTTCATTTCCTGCGCCGGGAGTTAATAAAACGATGACGGGTTCTCTTTCTTGAACCTTCGATAAGGACTGCAAAGCCTTTCGCAAAGAACGAAAATAAAGTGCGACTCTATGCACTTGGGAATCCCTGTAGATCGAAGGAAAAATTCTGGAAAGAACGATCCGATTCTCCAGAGAATAACCGGAACCGCTTGGAGCTTGGATTCTATCCCCAAGAACGACAAAATTCCCGTTCTCTTGTCTCGCCAAATCGGAAGCCATAAAACAGAGTTCGTTCGAAGTCGAATGACCGAAACCGTTGCACTGTCTTAGAAAATCCGGTGAACTAAAAAGAATCTCGGGTGGAATTTTTTTATCATAGAATAATTTACGCGGCCCGTAGACGTCCTTAAAAAGCGCATCCAAAAGTTCCGCTCTTTGAACGAGTCCTCTTTCAACACCTTCCCATTCCTTACTTTCCATCAGAACCGGAAAAAGATCCAAGGACCAGAGACGTTCGACGGCGCCGGGTTCTTCATAGACGTTATACGTCACACCGTTTTCCTGAAGAATTCGAAGCGAATCTCTTTTTCTTCGAACCAATTCTTCCGGAGATAAGGATTCAAGAGAGTTGATTAAGAATTCGTATTTTGTCCTAAGTTTGCCTTCTCCGTCATACAATTCGTCATAGATGGACGGATTCGGGTTGTATCCTTCCCGCAGATTCAATCTTGCGTTGGTTGGGTTGACCATAAAATTCTGAACCATCTTTCAAAGTCCTTACATTTTGGCGATTCTTTACGGAGTCTTTTTTTTCCAACCGGGACCGGGCGCCAGACGCAGATCCAAGGTAAATGGAGAATGCGGATGTGCAAGATTCTTCGGACGACTCGTAGCTCCGGCCGTATGTCCCTGATCCGAAAAACGACTGATTCTTCTGCTCTCCGCTTCGAAAGAATTAACCGGAAACGTATCATACGATCTTCCGCCAGGGTGGGAAATAAAATATTTACAACCGCCGATCGACCGTTCGCTCCAAGTGTCCCAGAGATCGAAAACCAGAGGATTTGTGATCGGAAGATTCGGATGAAGAGTAAAAACGGGAGCCCAGGCCTTGAACCGAACTCCGGCGACGGCTTCTCCGTTTTTTCCGGTCGCCCTCAGAGGAACTTCGTAGCCGTTACACGAAAGAATATACCGGCCTTCAGTCCATCCGTCCACTTTGACTTGAATTCTTTCCAAAGCCGCATCGACGGCCCTGGAAGTTCCGAAAGAATTGGCCTCTTCCCCTAAAACGTCCCAGGGTTCCAACGCCATTCTTATTTCGACCCTGATCGTATCCTTTTGAATGTGACCATATTCAGGAAATCTAAATTCAAAAAATGGAATAAAGTCGTCTTCGTAAAAAGGATAACCGTTCTCTTTTAGATCTCTGAGAACGTCCTTAAAATCCTCCCAGACATAAAACGGAAGAAGATACTTATCGTGAAGTTCGGTTCCTCTTCGGATCGGCGCGTGTTTGTAAGGTTTCTCCCAAAAACGGCACAACAGGGAAAGAACGAACATCTGCTGCACGACGCTCATCTTATAGTGAGGCGGCATTTCAAACGCGCGGAATTCCACAAGACCCAAACGACCAGTGGAGCCGGTTGGAGAATAGAGTTTATCGATGGAGATTTCGGAACGATGAGTGTTACCCGTGATATCAACTAGCAGATTTCGGAAAAGACGATCCACGAGCCAAGGAGGAACGCTTTCCAAATTGTCAACTTGTCTACAAGCGACTTCGAATTCATAAAGAATATCCTCTCTTCCTTCGTCCATCCGAGGAGATTGCGAAGTGGTTCCGATAAACAAACCCGAGAACAAATACGAAAGAGAAGGATGGTGTTGCCAATACGTCGCGAGACTTCTCAAAAGATCCGGTCGCATTAAAAACGGACTTTCTTCCGGAGTCAAAGCTCCTACCGTGATATGATTCCCGCCGCCCGTTCCGGAAGCCCTTCCATCGACTTGAAATTTTTCAGTGCTGAGTTTTGTTTCCGACGCTCTTTTATAAAGAATTTTTGTTTTGTTTTCAAGTTCGGCGAACGAAGTAGAGGGATGCAAATTCACTTCGATTACGCCCGGATCCGGAGTGATTCTAAAAAGTCCGATTCTTGAATCGCTCGCCGGCTCGTAACCTTCGAGACGCACTTGAAAACCGGAAGCAAGAGTCGCCTGTTCGACGCTTGCGATGAGATCGACCCAAACGTCAGACGTAGGAACCGGAGGTAAAAATACGTGTAGAATTCCGTCCCTCACTTCCACAACGAGAGTGGACTGAATCGGCAATTCCTTTTCTCCAAACATCTTAGGGGAGGAATCCACCCTCTTTCGGATTTTTTCCTCCAAAACTTTTCGAGAAGGAAGTTTGTCTTTTTTTTCAATCGAAGTAAATTCGGGAATTTCTCGAAAACGATCGCTGATAGAAGAAAACGGAATCCTAAGACCCGCCGGAGAATCTCCGGGAATCAAAAAAAGTTTTTCCCTTCTGAAATCCCAAACCGAACTTTCCCACTCATTATTTACATAATTATAATATACTGGAATAGCAAAAGCGACTTCCTTTTTAAAACCCTTGTCCAAAACCTTGAGCAGTCTCTGTCTTTCCAGAGTATCGAACGCGGTAGCAAGTTTTTTTTCGAGCTCAAAGGGAAGATTGGCTTCCTTCCAAAGATAATAAAGATTATCTTCATACATCGGAATCATATACGAAAGATCGATTCCGAGAGTTCTACAAATCGCACACGCCAGAGTTTCCGAAGCTTTGTGCGGATCGATCTCTTCCTTTTTCTTTTTTGGAGAATCGGGAGTGTCTATCAAAAGAGAATCGTCGTTCCATAGCGGAACCTCGTCCTTTCTCCAAAGACAATTCATACTCCAACGAGGAAGCGGTTCTCCCGGATACCATTTTCCTTGGGAGAATTGCAAAAGAGAACCCGCGGTAAAGTCCTTCTTCAAACGAAACATAAGTTCTTTGGAAAGCCTAAACTTCTCCTCTCCGAGAGCCTCGTGATTCCATTCCGAACCTTCTCGGTCTTCGTCGGAAATAAAGGTCGGTTCTCCGCCGATTGAAATTTTCAGTCCGAGATCTTTTATCTTATGATCGAGAGCTTTGCCCCTTCTAAGAATATCGTTCCATTTGGATTCCGCGTATGGAAGTGTGACCCGAGGACTTTCTAAAATTCTTTCGACCTCCATTCTAAACTCAAACTTTGTCTCTGCCGGGTCCGCATAACCGAAGATAGGCGCCGCACTCATCGGTTCCGGTGTTGCGGCTAACGGAATATGACCTTCTCCGGTGAGAAGTCCGGAAGTGGGATCCATTCCCACCCAACCCGCACCCGGTAGAAAAACCTCCGCCCATGCATGCAGATCGGTAAAATCTTTCTCAGGACCTTTCGGACCTTCCAAAGGAGTTTGATCCGCTTTCAACTGGATGAGATAACCGGAGACGAACCGTGCAGCCAAACCGAAATGTCTCAGAATCTGAACCAGCAAAAAAGAAGAATCTCGACAAGAACCCATTCTTTTCTGAAGAGAATCCTCGCAGGTCTGGACTCCCGGCTCCAACCGAATGATATAACCGATGTCAGACGAAATTCTTCGATTGAGCTCGACGATAAAATCGATGATCCTTTTTTTTTCGGTGATCCCGTCGGCTCTTAAAGTTTTAAGATAAGATTGCAAAAGTGTTCCGTTTTCGGAGGGAGTCAGATAGGGAGCCAATTGTAATTTTAGAATTTCCTCATATTCGAAAGGATAATCCTCGGCGTAGGCTTCCACAAAAAAGTCGAAAGGATTGATGACCTTCATATCCGCGATCAGATCGACGAGAACCGAAAGTTTGTCGGTTTTTTCCTGAAAAACTAGTCTTGCTTGAAAATTTCCAAAGGGATCCTGTTGCCAATTTAGAAATTGTTTTTCGGGTTCCACCTTTAAGGAATAGGAAACGATATTCGTCTTACAATGAGGCGCCGGACGAAGACGAATCACATGAGGAGAGAGCGTAATCTTTTTATCATACTGATAGATCGTTTCGTGCGTAAGAGCTACTCGAATGGACATAGAATGTTTTCCGCCTAAGTATCGATTCCAAAAAAACTTCGATTACAATCGAAAGTAACGTTCATCGATTCGATCGTGAATCCCGTTGATCTGAAGTTGAAGACGATCCAGATATTCGTGCATTCCGGAGCTGAAAATCTCATCGACCGAAGTATAACTGAGCTCGGACAATAAGACCCCTACTCTTTTTTCAGCTTCGCAGGAATATTCGTCCATATCGGTTCCGCTCAGAAGTTTTAGACTTTCGAAGATTTTTCTTAGGGAAAAACGCACCGCCCTCGGAAACTGTCTGTCGAGAATCAAAAATTCTGCGATGTTTTTCGGAGTGATTTTTTGATAGATCCGATTGAACATCTCGTGTGCGCTCGTCGACTTCAAAAGGGAAAGCCATTGAAGAAGATCCAAATTGGAACCCACGTCATGCGAAGGAAGAAGAATAAAATACTTCATATCCAGGATACGAGCCGTTTTATCGGCTCTTTCCAAAAACCTTCCCAACTGAGCGAAATACCAGACCTCGTCTTGCGAGATCGTGGCCTCTTGACATCCGTAAAAAAGAAGACACTGATTTCGGATGGTCTTAAAGAATTCGCCTAACGCGGAAAGATCCGTATCGGAAAAATGTTTTTTCGATTTAAAGTTGAGATAGAATTCGTTGATTACTTCCCACATCGGCGTGGAAATATTCTCCCGAATTGTTCTCGCGTTTTCTCTCGCCCTTACAAGACAATTGATAATCGAATTCGGATTGTCGGTATCGAAAGTCATAAAATGGATCACGTTTTCTTTCGAAGCTTCCGCGAACTTTTTTTGAAAGAGCTCGTTGTCGCCCGTCGTAAATACGAGAGGCATCCACTGTCTGTTTACGTCTTCGTTTAGATCCAGGGACAATTGAAAATTTACGTCAATGAAGCGGGAATAATTCTCCGCCCTCTCCATATATCGGTTCATCCAATATACGGACTCAGCTACTCTGCTCAGCATAGCAACCTCTCTCGTTCTGATTTATGTGTATCGTTTTAGCCTTCGCCCATCACCCAGGTATCTTTTGATCCGCCTCCCTGCGACGAGTTGACAACAAGAGATCCCTTTCTAAGGGCAACACGAGTCAAACCGCCCGGCATCACATAGATGTCTTCTCCGTAGAGAATAAACGGCCTGAGATCCACGTGCCTTCCTTCCAATTTATCTTCAATCAGAGTGGGAACCCTGGAAAGACTGAGAACCGGTTGTGCGATATAATTTCTCGGATTCTGATCGATGAGCTCGCAGAATTCTTCCTGTTCTTTTTTGCTCGAACGGGGACCGATCAACATTCCGTAGCCGCCGGCTCCGTTAGCCGCCTTTACTACGAGATTGGCTATATTCTCTTTTACGAATATTCTATCCTTTTCATTGGAACAAAGATAAGTTGGAACGTTCGGAATGATCGCCTCTTCGCCAAGATAGTATTTGATCATCGCAGGAACAAAAGTGTATAAGACCTTATCGTCCGCAACACCGGCGCCTGGAGCGTTTACGATCGCGACGTTTCCTTTTTTATAAGCTTCGAAAATTCCTGGAACACCCAAAAGGGAATCCTTGTTAAAAACAAGAGGATCCAAGAAAGAATCGTCGATCCTTCTATAAATGACGTCTACGATCTTGAGTCCACGAGTGGTCCTCATATAAACCTTTTCGTCTTTGACAACGAGGTCGCTTCCTTCCACAAGAGGAACTCCCATCTTTTGAGCCAGGAAAGAATGTTCATAGTAAGCGGAGTTATAAATCCCCGGAGTCAACACCGTAATCGAAGGATTGGATTTACCGCTCATATATTCGAGCATTCCTCTGAGACGAATCGGATAGTCGTAAGTAGGACGAACTGAAAGACTTGCAAAAAGTTCAGGAAACGTTTTTTTCATCACTTCACGATTTTCTAATACATAGGAAACTCCGGAAGGACATCTGAGATTGTCTTCGAGAACGTGAACCGTACCATCTCCGTTACGAACCAAATCGGTTCCTGAAATATGAATCCAAGTTCCTTGGGGCGGGTTGATTCCCTTACATTCCTTGAGATATCCGGGCGAAGAATAGACGTATTCCGCAGGAACGATTCCGTCCTTGATGATCTTTTCGTCGTGATAGATATCGTTGATAAAAAGATTGAGAGCTCTTGTCCTTTGTTTGAGCCCTTCTTCCAACTTTCTCCACTCGTGTGCGGTGATGATCCGGGGAATGATATCGAAAGGCATGATCCTTTCTTCCTCTTCCTCGTCGCCATAGACGTTAAAAGTGATTCCAAGAGATAAAAGGGCTTTTTCGGCGCTTGTCTTCCTTCGGACCAATTCCCGATCGTCCATGGTTTCGATTCTCGATTTTAGAAAATGATAACTTTGGCGAATTCCGCCTTCCGGAGAAAACATCTCATCATAAAAAGAATCGGTCTGGTAATTGGTCAGAAGCATAGTAAGTACCTCAATAAGAATGTCCCAAATTGCGCTCAATACGCAAGCAGTTTTTAAATATGTTGTTTAATTTTTAATTATATAATTTCATATTGCTTATTTTTTAATCATTTTGACAGACTTATCAGAGAATTTTTTAGAAAAAGAGCGTTTTCCCGAAGAGAAAAGTCACGTGGAAATGGAGAATCGGCTCCTTTTTGGTTTCGTGTGAGCCTCCACAAAACGAAAAGCCCCTCGCCGATTACGAGAATCACCTTTTTAAGCCTTTTAAAATCAAAGAAGTTAAGTTTATAACTTAGAAACACAGACCTTGGATCGGGAAACTCAAAACGTAAAACTCCGGCTAAAAGGCGCGCGCTTAAAGTTGGCTCGTACGCGTACCGAACTTTCTTTTGATAGAATTGCGAAAAAAACTCCCACCCCTCCTTTGGTTCGTTCTTAAATGGAGAAAACCAAAACTATAATTTCGGATAGGCCAAAAACGATTCTACTCGTATCGCTTCGTTTTGGAGGATTGGCGGCAAGAAGTAAAATAGAGGAAAGATTGAATTCCCAAAAGGCGTTTAAAAAATCATTCAAACATTAGAATATTCTAAAATGCGTGACTGAAGTCTAAAAAAAACTGAGTATCTTCCTTTGATTTTGCAAAATCGAGAAGGATCACTGTGGCCTGATTCCATATAATTCTCAAACCGCTTCCCCAGGAATGTTTATAACCTACGAGGCCTAGATTTTTTTCCGAATTCCAAACCCTGCCTATGTCGAAAAAAGGAACTAAACTCATTGTAAAGAGTTGATCTCCGATTTTAAAAGTGACGAATCTCCATCGAAGTTCGGCGCTTCCAAAACCGACCATAGGCGCCACAAATCGATCCTGTCTGTATCCTCGCATCGTTTGAAGTCCTCCGATCCCCGTAATCGGGCCGTCCAAACTCCATAGATAACGCACTTCGGAAAACGGAGCCCCCGAGGATGTGTAGCCTAACGCGCCTCTGGTGGCAAAAACCAATTCTTCGAATACGCTCGGAAACAGCTTATGAAAGTATTTTGTCTGGAAGAAAAGTTTATTATAATTAAAGTCGGAGCCGGTTCTTTTGGATACGTTGGCTACGTTCATCTCGATCAAAATCCCTCGATCCGGGTCCGGTTCAAAGTCTCTCGTATCGTAAGCGATTCCCGCCCTCATATAAACGATTTCACCGCCGTTATAACCTTTTATCTTTCCCGCTTGATAGTCTTCCGTGAGTTTTGATTCTCCATTGGGAACCGAG
Organism: Leptospira ainazelensis; assembly: GCF_016918785.1. Taxonomy (GTDB): domain Bacteria; phylum Spirochaetota; class Leptospiria; order Leptospirales; family Leptospiraceae; genus Leptospira; species Leptospira ainazelensis. Next base: position 22,303 of record NZ_JAFFPT010000027.1, read on the forward strand.
GTTTCCCAGATACTACCTGCGAGATACGGATCCTTGGATGGATTCCATTTTCCGTCGGAATGACCGATGATATTTTTGGAAATCTCGTTTGCCAAAACCCATTTGAACGCTTTCCAAAACGTATAGTCGATACTGTTGAACAAGGTAGTCGAGTTGAATAGATATTGATTGTATCCCTGATCGCTCACGGTCGGTGTCACTTCCGATCCCGCCCTTGCAGGACGAATGTAAACTTGAGAATTTTCATAATCGTCGAAGTTTGCGTTGTTTATGGAACTCATACCCGGCTGGTTTCTAGGACGATACGAAAGAGAATTTAAGGAAGACTCTCCGATCCCGAAGTATTGAGAATTGGGATTGTAATCCAAACCAAGGCTGCTCTTCCATCGAAAAGCCGTATTTGCGATATAAGGAGAATCAAATTGGATAAAATGATTTTTCACTCCCTGGTTTGTTTGAAAAAGTTGAATCGTAAGTTTGCTTCGATAAGGTTCGTATTCGTAATACGGATCGTTTTTTTTTCCGTTAAAAAAGAGGGTGGCTCGGATTCCTCCTCCCTGACCACGAACCGGGTCCGAACTAAAAAGCGGGAGCGCGGTAATATACATCCCTTCCTTTTTTTCAGCGAGTTCACCCGGATCGAGTCTCTTACTTTCATCCAAAGGAATTCGTGCGCTCGGTTGATTTTGGAGTCCTTCCGCAAAAATAGAAACGGTATTCCCAAAGATTACAAAAATCCCAGTAAAAATAAAAATTCTATATTTTTCGAACATGGACGCGGATTTCTTTTACAACCAAATGGGGGAAAGAATTTTGTTTGTATAGGTTTATTCCTGCTAGGTTTCGACTTTCTTATGGTTTGGAACCCCCCACGGTCCGGAAAATCCTCTCCGTTTGGATTTTGAAAATCCTATTTCGTATCCATCCGGCAGAAAAGCCCGCCGGCAAACCCAGTCTCTGAGAATACAAACGGCGTTTTTGAAATTTTTGATTTCGCTTAACAACAGAGTGGAAAAAAATTTCTTCTTTTTTTTGTATTCCCGTCTTTGTTTTCTTTCGATTTCAAAACGGCGTTTCTCCCATTGAGAACGCATCCACGACTCGTTCCGTTGAACCGAAGAACTGCGTTTCCTCCTTATCAATTTTATCGAATTATAATGCAATCAAGACTCTACGTTATAATTGTGCTACTATATTCAGTCTCAAAAGGCATTGAGAACCGATGCGGAGACCTAACATGAAACCATTTTTATCCTTACCTATGATTCTCGTTTTATCCTTTTTTTCTTTTGTCGATTGTTTGGATAGAGGTTCCAACAACCTCCCTCCGATCTTTTCCTATATCGATCTCAAAAGCGGAACCCCGACGGTTCCGTTCGGCGTTTCACAAATCAGTCCGGGCTCGAGCGTGAGCGGAGTCACTTTGAATACTTCGATTCAAATAGGCTTTAATCGAAATTTGGATTCTTCCACGATCAACTCGTCGACCTTTCGTTTGGTTCAAGGTTCGACTCCGATCCCGGGATCTTTCAGTCTGACAAACGCGGGAGTTGTCTTCACACCTTCTTCTTCCCTTGCGTCCACCACCGTTTATACGGTAACTCTTACCAAGGAAGTCAAAGCCGCGGATGGATCCTCTCTTGGAGATGATTTTTCCTGGAACTTTACGACTTCTTCCACGGTGGATACGACGGCTCCGATCGTTTCCCTCACGACTCCCTTAGTTTCCGCGGTTTCCGTTCCGGTCAATACTTCCGTCAGCGTCGCGTTTAGCGAGACGATGAACTGCGCCTCCTTAAACACGACCTCGTTTCAACTAAACAATGGAGCCGTCGTCGCGGGTACCGTTTCTTGTTCTGGATCCACGGCAACGTTTACCCCTTCCGCGGCTCTCGCCTTTAACACGAGTTATACGGCAACGATTTCGGTGGGGGCCCAAGATCTCGCCGGAAATCCGATAGCTTCCGCCTTCAGTTGGAATTTTACGACCGGGTCCGCTCCGGATTCTACCCCGCCTACCGTTTCTTTTGTAAACCCCTTGAACTCTTCCGTGGGTTTTGCAATCAACGGTTCTCTTGCGGTTGCATTTAGCGAAACTCTCAACTGTACAACTTTGACGACCGCGAGTTTTGTTTTAAGCGACGGATCCGCAGTCGCCGGAACCGTCTCCTGTCTTGGAACCACCGCTTCTTTTAATCCCACGGCGGCTCTATCGTATAACACGAATTACACGGCAACGATTACGACTTTTGTGAAGGATCTTTCGGGCAACTCCCTTGCGGCTCCGTTCTCTTGGAGTTTTACGACCGGGTCCGCTCCGGATTCTACCCCGCCGACGGTTTCCTTGGTGTCCCCTTCCAATTCTCTTTCCGGGGTTGCGGTCAATACCAGTGTAAGCGCGGTTTTTAGCGAGTTTGTGGATTGTACGACTCTGACTACCGCGAGTTTCACTCTCAACGGCGGTTCCGCAGTCGCTGGTACTGTGAGTTGTTTGGGAACTTCAGCCACCTTTACTCCGAGCGCGGTCCTTTCGTATAACACCGCTTACACGGCTACGATTACGACTGCGTTGAGAGATCTAGCGGGGAATTCGATCGCGGCGACCTATAACTGGAGTTTTACTACGGGGGCCGCTCCGGATTCTACACCGCCGACGGTTTCGGTTACAAATCCTCTGAATTCTTCCGTAGGATTCAGCGTCAACGGAGTGATCAACGTCGCATTCAGCGAAACTCTAAACTGCGGCTCCGTCACCGCCGCGAGTTTTACTCTAAACGACGGATCGGCTGTGGCAGGAACCGTCGGTTGTTCCTCCACGACCGCGACGTTTACTCCTATATCGACACTTTCGTATAACACGTCTTATACGGCCACGATCACGACTGCGGTTCAGGATCTCGCTGGAAATTCAATCGCTGCTTCCTATATTTGGTCCTTTACAACCGGTTCCGCGCCGGATGTTACGGCTCCGACCGTTTCCATCGTAAATCCGATCGCTTCATCCGGTGGAGTCGCAACAAACACGACGATCACGGCTGCGTTTAGCGAAGGAATGGATTGTACTTCCTTGACGACCGCTACGTTTACTCTCAATAACGGAGCCGCCGTGGCCGGAACCGTTTCCTGTTCCGGAACCAACGCGGTTTTTACTCCGAGCGCGGGTCTTCTTCCGGGGACTTCTTACACGGCAACAATTCTGATCGGGGCCAAAGACTTGGCGAACAATTCGATCGTTTCAAACTATAACTGGAGTTTTACGACCGGAGCCCTTCCGGATACGACCTCCCCGTCCGTTTCGATTCAAAATCTTATGAACAAGAGTCTTTTAGAGACAGGATTTGTGATCGGAACCGCTTCGGACGCAAGCGCTGTTTCGCTTGTGGAAGTTTCCATCGATGGAGGCGCTTATACGACCGCATCCGGAACCACAACTTGGAACTTCAAACTTCCGTCCGGAGCCGCCACTTGGACAACGGGTTCGCAACATACGATATCGGTTCGAAGTACGGACGCGTCCGGAAATGTTTCAACCATAACCTCCGCGCAAGTAAGAAAGGGAACCAACAAGGACGTAAACGGAGACGGTTATGTTGATCTTATAAGCGGAGAATACGGACAAGGCCTTGTCTACATATTTCATTCTTCCGGAACCGGGGGAATCACTGCGACCAATGCAAGTTTAGCAAATCGTTATATTGTCGGATCGGTAACGGAAGAATTCGGTAGAACGGTTACGTTAGGAGATCTCAACGGAGACGGTTACGCCGACGTGATCGTCGGAGCTCCGGCGGCAAACGCTTTTGCGGGAAGAGTATATGCTTTCTATTCTTCGGGAAGCGCGGGGGTAAACATCTCCTTTGTCGCGTTTGCATCGGCAAGAATCGACGGAGTCGCTGCAGGCGAAAAATTCGGAGCCGCGATCGATACGGGCGACGTAGACGGAAACGGATACGCGGATCTTATCGTAGGAGCTCCCAACTCGACAACTTCTCGAGGAAGGGTTTATATCTTTCATTCTGCGGGAGCCGGCGGAATCGTAGATTCAAGCGCAACTACCGCGGCCTGCACCTTAACCGGAACTGCTTCCAACGATCTATTCGGAAATTCAGTAGCCTCCGGAAATATCAACGGGGATATCTATGCCGACGTAGCCATAGGTTCTTACGGTTACAACGGTCAAAGGGGAAGGGTTTATATCTATCACGGAAGTTCTACGGGTCTCGGCGCAATCAGCACGACACTTTCGAACGGAACCGGAGTTGTAGGAGACCAATTTGGATTCTCCATCGCGGTCGCGGACGTAAGTGGAGACGGTTATTCCGATCTCATCGCTAGCGCTCCATTTCTAAATAGCGGCCGAGGTCACTTAGTGATCTATTCTTCCAGCGCAACCTCCGCCGGAATTTCCACGTTCACAGGTTTGGGAGCCGCGACTTATATCATCCAAGGAGTTACGGTCGACGATCATTTCGGCTATTCTTTGAAGGCGAGAGATCTGGACAACGACGGAAGGGCCGATATCATCGCAAATTCTACTCCGAATTCGCCCGCCCAAGGACTTGTTTCCATTTTTATGACTCCTCTCGTTGGCTTTACAAACGCAGGCACCGCCTCTCTTACCATGACCGGACCGTTGAATGATCTCTACGGATGGGGACTTGCGACGGGAGATATAAACGGAGACGGATATGCTGATCTTTTGGTGGGTTCTCCGGGTTACAACAACGGAACGTTTCAGGGACGAGTCTATATTTTCCATTCTTCCGGGACGGGTTTGACCACGAATTTACCCGCTTCCGCTTCGAGAATTATAGACGGTTCCGGACTCAACGGTGGAACCGGAAACTGGTTTGGAATCAATTCCTATTAAGAACTTGTCCTAAAACCTGTCGAGCGCCTAGGAGAAACAAGGCGCTCGAGTTTCACAAGAATGTAGGAACTCCAATGAAAATTTATCAACAATGCATCCTTTAGAAAGTTCATAAATTGCTAAAGGGACTGAATCTGTTGGAACTCCATCGTTTTTACTGCGAGCCAAACAGAGTTCTCATACGGAGAATTTTGAGGTTCTGGGCAAGTTTTAAGAATTTTTTGAGAAAGGCTTTTTTTGAAATCCAGGACAGAAAAAAAAAGCCCTTTTGTTTTTCGACAAACCGGACGAAACAAAAAGACAAAAACTCTTTTGTTTCATTCTTATCTTAGAATCCGAACGGATTTCCAAAAAGAAATCATCCTTTGAATTTCTAAAAACGAAGGAAGAAAGAAAAAACTTTTTCTTCAAAAAAAAAATCAAAACAAAAGAATTTTTCTCCTTTCTACAAAAAAAATTCATAACCGCCAACAACCGATCTCTCATTAAAGAATTTTTCAATTCCCATTACGTCGTTTGCCATTCCAAAAGTAATTCCTTCGGTTTAGAAAAAACTTTCAGTCGCAAATTCGAACCAATCACGCTGTCGGATGATAAAGTTTTCACGTTATAACGCAACCGGATTTTAACGTGTAATTTTGATATTCTTTCGGTCAGTGGAAGAGTCGATTCTTGCGACGAGAGGTGAACAGTTTATGAAACATTCAACAAAAGTAATTTTGATACTTTTTATTTTCCTATTTCAAAATTGCGTGAAAGGTTCTAGTTCGCAAAATCCACTGTATGCTTTTCTTACGTTTCCCGGAGGCGATGCCGTTTTTGGAGTCTCCCAAATCACGCCGGGTTCAGACGTTACAGGTGCTCCTCTCAATACATCCATCCAGGTTGGGTTTAATCAAGAGATTGATCCTTCCTCCATCAGCAACTCCTCATTCCGATTGACCCAAGGTTCCACACCCATAACCGGAACGATAACCACCACTTCAAAGAGCGCGATGATTACTCCTTCGAATCTTTTAGCCTCCTCTACGGTCTATACCGTTACGCTCTCGAAAGGGATTCTGGCAAGCGACGGTTCCACTCTGCCCGAAGATTATTCCTGGAATTTTACAACTGCGTCCACGGTGGATGCGGTTGCACCCGTCGTCTCTCTAGTTACGCCGGCGAATTTACTGACCAATGTCGGAGTCAATACAAACGTAACCGCAGTCTTTTCAGAGGTGATCAACTGTGCGACCCTAACTGCCGCAAGTTTTACACTCAACGGTGGTGCTGCTGTAGCAGGAACCGTAAATTGCGCAGGGACATCCGCAACCTTTGATCCGACACCCGTTCTCGCTTACAATACAATCTACACCGCGACTCTCACAACGGCTGTCAAAGACCTCGCAGGAAATTCGATTCCTGCAACTTACTCTTGGTCCTTTACCACAGGAGCTGCCCCTGATTCTACTTCTCCTGTCGTTTCCTTAGTCACACCCGCAAATCTATCCAATGGCGCAGGAATCAATGCAAACATAAGTGCAGTCTTTAGCGAAGCCATGGATTGTACCACGATCACTACCGCGAGTTTTACTTTGAGCGATGGGGCCCCAGTCGCAGGGACCGTAAATTGTTCCGGAACTTCGGCGAGCTTTGATCCCACATTAGCTCTTGCTTACAATACAAACTATACAGCAATTCTTACGACCACGGTAAAAGACGTGTCCGGGAACCCAATGACCGCAAATTATTCCTGGAATTTTACTACAAGTGCAGGGCCGGATATGACAGCGCCAGCCGTCTCTTTGGTTACGCCGGCGAATTTACTGACCAATGTCGGAGTGAATACAAACGTAACGGCAGTCTTCAGTGAAACAATGGACTGTGCAACCCTAACTACCGCAAGTTTTACGCTCAACGGTGGAGCTGCTGTAGCAGGAACCGTAAATTGCGCAGGAACATCTGCAACCTTTGATCCGACACCTGCTCTCGCTTACAATACAATCTATACGGCAACTCTTACAACGGCCGTCAAAGACCTCGCTGGAAATTTGATTCCTGCAACTTACTCTTGGTCCTTTACCACAGGAGCCGCTCCTGATTCTACTTCTCCCGTCGTTTCCTTAGTCACACCTGCAAATCTTTCCAATGGCGCAGGAATCAATACAAACATAAGCGCAGTCTTTAGCGAAGCCATGGATTGTACCACGATCACTACCGCGAGTTTTACTTTGAGTGATGGGGCCGCAGTCGCAGGGACCGTAAATTGTTCCGGAACTTTCGCGACCTTGGATCCAACACCCGCTCTTGCATACAACACAAACTATACGGCAACTCTTACGACCACGGTAAAAGACGTGTCCGGGAACCCAATGACCGCAAATTATTCCTGGAGTTTTACAACCGGAAATGCACCGGATATCACCGCTCCTTCGGTAACAATTGTAAATCCTTTAAACGGAACGACAGGAGTCGCAGTGAACTCGAATATCACAGTAGCCTTTACTGAATCGATGGATTGTACCACGATCACTACGGCGAGTTTTACTTTGAGTGACGGGGCTGCGGTTCCGGGAACCGTGACCTGTTCAGGCGCTACCGCGACCTTCGATCCAACCGCAGCTTTAGCCCCGGGAACTTTGATTACGGCCACCATTGCAGTAGGAGTAAAGGACCTAAGCGGAAATCCTATTGCCGCACCGTATTCTTGGTCCTTTACAACGGGAGCCGCGGTTGATGTGACTCCACCTACGGTTACGATCGGAAATCTGAAAAATAGAACAATCCTTGAAAGCGGATTTATTATTGGAACCGCCGCAGACGATAGGGCGGTTTCCTCCGTAGAAATTTCTATCGATGCCGCTCCTTATATTAATGTCACGAGCGGAACCACAAACTGGATCTATCAGCTTCCGACGGGAGCCACCACCTGGAAAACGAATTCAGTACATACGGTTAGCGTTCGCAGTAAGGATTCGGCAGGTCTTTATTCAATTACAACGACGGTTACGAATATCCGAAAAGGAATCAACAAGGACATTAACGGCGATGGTTACGTCGATATGGTATCGTCCACCTACGCGGGTATTGTTTATATCTTTCATTCCTCCGGAACTGCAGGGATCACCACGACGATCTCTTCTGCTGCCAGTCGGTATATTGTTGGAGGGCTAACCGAGGACTTTGGAAGAAGCGTAACGTTGGGAGATATAAATGGGGACGGATACGCGGATCTAGTTATAGGCGCACCTCTTTATAGCGTAGCCCTAGCGAACCGAGGAGCAGCGTATATCTTCTACTCTTCAGGAAGCGCTGGAATTACCATCTCCTATGCAGGATTTGCCTCCGCGAGAATCGTAGGCGCCGCCACCCAAGATAGATTGGGTTCCAGCATAACTACGGGCGATATCAACGGGGATGGGTATTGGGATCTGGTGTTAGGAGCCCCGGGTTCCGGAACCAATGGGAAAGTGCATATCTTTCATTCAACGGGTACGAACGGAATTACCGCAGTGGATACGACAACGGCAAACTGCAACTTAACAGGCGCGGCCAGCGAATCCCTTGGAAACGCACTCGCCTCGGGAAATATCAATGGAGACGTTTACGATGACATTGTTATAGGAGCATACAACAACAACGGAGCGAGAGGTAGGGTTGTCGTTTATCACGGAGCGGCGGCGGGATTAGGAGCTGTAAACACAACTCTCGTAAATAATACCGGTAGCGCCGGTGGTGACTGGTTCGGATTTTCCATTGCCACCGGAGACGTCAATGGGGATGGATTTGCCGATGTGGTTGCCGGTGGAATTATGATCAATGGAGCCAGAGGTCAACTCTACGTATTTACTTCCAACGGGGGCAGTGGAATATCCAATACCACAAATCTTAGTTCGGCCCCGCTCATCATTCAGGGCGTGAATGCAGCCGCGCCGGGACCTGCGGACGCACTCGGAGGCTCTATTGTGGCAAAAGATTTGGACACAGACGGAAGAGCGGACATCGTCACGGCCGTTTCCAATGGTGGCAATGGAACGGTTCATGTATTTATGACTCCCGCTACTGGGACAATCGGCGCTTTTCTCAATACGGGGAACGCGACCAGATCCCTTGCCGGAACAGGTGCATTCGGACTGAGCGCCGCGACTACGCTGACTTGCCCGATTTCAGCCGGAGATGTCAACGGAGACGGTTATACGGATCTCTTGATCGGCGGTGGTGCGGGAGTCTATATCTTCCATACTTCCACCACAGGTATGAGCACAAGTGATCCAAATTTTGCTTCGAGTATCATCAGCTCCGCTCCGGGCGGAGGGATCGGAAGCGTTACCTTCTGATCAAATCGTATTCTGGCGGAGATTCGGATCAAAATAGAAACGTTTTATCCGCTGTAAAACGTAGATTCTAAGAATTGAATTAGTAGATCCTAATAATAGAATCTATTAATCTTTCTGAACAAACAAACAGAGAATTCCCTTATTCGATGATGGACAAAGTATCTATCCTTCCATAAAAGGCCTCGAATCTTTTATGGAAGGATGGGCGTTTAACGAAGCTTACAGTCTGCCAAAATTAAGAATTTTTTATTCCTGAGAATTCGTGTTCCATTCTTGACCTTGATTCCCTATCGATCGCAAAAGGGAAAAACCCAATCCGATAAAACCGGCGCCGAATAAAATGCCCGCCAACAGAAACAACCAAGTCCATCCACTCGCAAAAAAGTCGAAAGAACCGAGTAGAACGGAAAGAATCCAAAAACTCGGAATCCATTTGGAAAGAATATTCCACTTCCATGAATCGATCCCGATCAAAACCAAACCGAAGGAAAGAATTCCCGCGCCGTAAGGATAGACATTCCACCCCGCCGCAGATTCATCCGGTCCTATGAGTAAACCGATTCCGATCATGGAAAAAACAAATCCTATCCACGCGGAAATTCTTAGCTGTTCGTGATAACGAAAGTAAAAACCCAAGACTGCAAAAAGAATACAGATATCGATAGCGGAATAAAGTATTTCCAAATAGAAACCTGATAAAAATTCTACGGCAAACGAAGCGACGCCGCGCAGACATCCCGCCGCAATCGCCGAATAAGCTCCCAAACTTACTAAAAATTCCTTTTTCATACATCCCTCCCATTCATTCTAATTTTAGAATATTCTAATGGAGTTTTAACCTTTGATACGAAAAACAGAGCCGCCACATTAAAAGCGACGGCGAAAAAACCGACCACTTCGAAATTTTGATAGGGAGAATGAACGTCTTTGACGGAAAGAACCGCTCCTCCGATGGAAGCCCCGATTCCGGAAGCAAGATTTTGAATCGCGGAAACAATCGTCATAAATCTTCCTCTTTGTTTTTGATCCGCGCTGGAAGTGATCAACGCCATCGCCGGAATCAAACGTGCGGAAACCAGCGCGAAAAAACCGCTTGTACAAAGAACAGTCAACACAATCGAACCGGGTTTTAGATTTGTGAAAAAAAGAATCGGAACACACGCAAGAGGAACCAAAATATAAAACATTCTTTTTTTACCGTAACGATCGGAAAGAGATCCGATCATCCTCGCCGAAAAAAAAGTGATCGATCCTCCGATGAGATAAATGAGAGACAGGTGATCCTTGGAAACTCCCACGTTCCTTTCCAAATAGGGAGCAAAAAATGGAATGACCGTAAATCCTCCGAGAATCACGGAACCGATCAACAGATACGATGGCAGATAACGTTTCGAACCGAAGATCTCTCTAAGACCCTGTAGATTCGATTCTTCCTTGTTTTGTTTTTGTCCGACTTTGGGTAAGATCAAAAACATCGCCAGTAGAATCAAAAGACTGACGAGAACTATCGAAAGAAAGATCGCGTTCCATCCGAAAAGACTTGAAATTTTCAAACTTGCTGGAACGCCGATAACTGCAGAAGCGGAAAACGCCGCCATAATCACACCGGTCGCCCTTCCCCTTCTCTCTTCCGGAATCAAATCTCCCACAAATGAAAAAAGGACGGAACTTATGATTCCTCCGAACGCTCCCGCGAGAATTCTTCCCATAAACAAGATCCAGTAAGAATCTGCAATTCCACAAAGAAGGGTTCCCAGGATAAAACCGGAATACAAAAAAAGCGCCGAAGTCCTTCGATGGAATCGATCGATAAACAAAGAACTCAAAATTCCCGCAAAAAACGCGCTGTAAGTATAGGAAGAAATCAAAATCGAAAATTCTTTCGGAGTGATTTGAAACTGATTTTCAAAGTTCCTTCCCAAAGGCATCATGATCATAAAATCGAGGATGTGGGTAAACTGGATCAAAGACAAAAGAAAAACAAAACAACCTTCAGAGGAAAAAAATCCTTTGGCCTTCCTGAACAAAAATTCCGATTTGGATCCGAATTCTATTTCCTCTTGTTTTGACAAATCGCCGAATCGAAACCCTTCCCCCGCGTTCGTCGCGGGAATAAGTCCAATCTCATCATTCATATTCTTGACTCCGTTATTCATTGAGTTAAGAATACTTCGAAAAACAGCGCTTCTCCTTGAATCGTATAAGATAGAAGATGGCTTTGGATAAAAAGCAAGAAATTGACTTTTTGAAAATCCAAATTCACTTGTAAGTTTGGTTCGATCGGATTTATATCGGATTCGTCTATGCTAGAATTTTATTCTTCTTTTGCGGAAGCCTTGATTCAATTCGGAGGCGGACTCGGTTTACTCATGGGCTTGGGGCGATATCCGGCGCTCAAAGAAAAAAACCTCCGAACCTTTTTTGTTTCCGCGCTTTTTATTTCCGTTGGAATCACTCAGTGTATTCTTTCCGGATTTTTTAGCGGATGGATCTTTCAATCTCCGATTTGGATCGTTCTGCTTCCGATCTCGATCGCAACATACGGCCCCGTCGAACACTTTTACACAAACTCTCTTCTAAAAGAAAAATTCGATTTCGGTTGGAAGGAAGGACTCCATCTGGTTCCTTTGATTCTGATTTTTCTCTTTGAAATTCCATTCTTTCTAAAAACGGCAGATGAAAGAACAAAAATCGCGGGCGATGTCTGGTTTCAAAACGGATCGGATCCGATCAATCTCCTTATCTATTTTTCAACCTTCTGTGCGACCGGTTACAACCTTTATCTTTTTTGGATCTACTTTCGAAACTCGAAAACCGCTCCGATCCTACCAGCGTTTCGTATCGGAATTTTTTTGATTCCTTTTCGTTTGATCGCGACGTTGTTTCTTATCTATGGACACTATTCTTTAAACTTTACTCTCTTAAAAACCGGCGGCGTTTTGATCAGCATTCTTCTCATCCAATTGTATATTTTTTCCGTCGGAAACCCGGAATCTCTTGCCCTGTTTATCCAAGAGGTAAGAAAAAACCGTTATGAACGTTCTCTTTTGATCGGAGTGGATATGGAATTCATCCATAAAAAACTGAACGAATTTATGGAAGAACGTCAACTCTACAAACAGGAGGATCTTACTCTCAAAGAACTGGCCGACTCGGTTTCTCTGACGGGTCATCAGCTTTCCGAATTTTTAAACGAGAGGATAAGAATGAACTTTCCAAGTTTTATCAACCAATATAGAATTACGGAAGCTCAAAAACTTCTTCTCAAAGAACCGAAACGGACGATTCTTTCGATCGCTTACGAAGTCGGTTTCAATTCAAAGTCTTCTTTCAACCAAGCCTTTCTTCGTTTTACGGGGAAAACTCCCAAAGAATTCCGTAAAAAAAGATCGGGTTTATAAATCCCTCCCTCGTTTTTCGTACTCATTTATAGATCCAGCCGAATCGACTTCGCAAAAAAGATAAAATGCGAAATAGAAAATTTTTCTTTTTCGAAAACGAGGTCTCTCCTATGAAACAAAACGATTCTATTTCTTACCAAATCGATTCCGCTCAAACTCTCGTCTTAATCTCCGCTTTCGGAATTCTTCTTTCATCCGAACCTCTTCTATTTTTGGTGTTTGGTTTGTCTTTGCTTGCGAATCGGAAATGGATTTTTTCCTTTTTGGAAATTCAAAATTCTTACTTAGCCGTTTTCGACAAAGCCGATCGAAAAAATGAAAAGTTCGAGTTCCTAGAAAAAACATTCGTATCGGAGAATATTTCGATTCCCGAAAAAAAGAATCCGTTTTTGGAAGGTTTGGATTTGGAGCAACAAAAAGAAAAATTGGAACGTCTGATGACCGAGGAAAGACTTTTTCTGGATGAAGAACTCAGACTTCCTTCTCTGGCCGAAGAAATGAAACTTTCCTTACACTGTCTTTCCGCGTTGTTAAACGAAGTCATCGGTAAAAGTTTTAACGAGTTCGTAAACGGATTTCGAATCGAAGAAGCAAAACAAATGCTCATAGAAGAAGAGGACCGTTCCGTGTTATCGATCGGTCTTGCGGTCGGATTTAATTCCTACTCCGCTTTCCTAAGATCTTTTATCAAATTCGAAGGAATCACTCCTAAAAAGTTCAAAAAAGAACAACGCGAACATCTTAAAAAAAACGTTCTATCATCTTAAAGTTTCACAAGATAAAATAGGATTCTGTGATATTCTTTTTTCCATGAGGTATCATTCTCTATCCCGGAAGGAAGATGACTCTTACGACTTCTGACAAACGGAAGTTTTTGAAAACATTTTGTTAATAACTCAAGGTCGATTGGGAATGGATCGTAAAATTGAAATTCAATCCTACCCGGATCGTGAGAAAATCCTTCCTGATTTGGAAACATTACGAGTTGAAAAATTCAAAGAAGGATTTACAAATTCCAAAAAACGTAAAGAAACGATCTCTTAAAAAGGATACAAGGGAAATCGGATTTTCATATCCGGATTGAAATCGCGGAATCTATCTTTTTGACCGTAAGCGATTCCAATCAAAAAAAGGCTTTTGAACACTCTTGTGATGGATTGTGATTCTGTGCTTTTGGGTTTGGGAACGGCGGACGGAGAAGAATACGACGGTGAAGAGAATTCTATCCTCAAATGATTCGGGATGAAACTGGCCTAACGCCTGAAAACGTTCGCAACGTTTATAAACTGAAATTTTCCGCTTATGAATAGTTATTCAAATCGGAATCGTTTTTCGAAAATAAATCGGTTCATCCCCCGACGTGGATCATAACCTTACCCACAAAAAAGTTAAGTAAACAATTTCGAATCAGGAGATCCCAATCAGAGCTTTTGTAGGAGTTCCGACAAAAGCTCTGAGAGAGAATTCTACTTGCAAAAAATATGATTTTGTGATAGAGCAAAGTCACCCGATTTTTTCCGCCACCCGCCCCTCCACCCAAAATTTCAGGGCGGGGCGCGCGACTTTTCACGGAGGATTGTCGTTGTTCCGACAAACTCTTATAAAGATTCAGTTCCCTTATGGGTACGTGGATGGGCCGTAAAAAACCGTAAGAAAATCAGGATAAGATCTTTGTTCCCGGAATTTCCAAAACGAACTTCGAACCGAAAACGGTCGCCGGAGTCGTAAAACCGGCTTGTGTTTTACCCTTCTCCACCTTAGCAATGGCGGCTAACGCAGATTCCATCGTAAATTCGTAACCTTCCGCACATCGCATCCGAATCGAAACCTTTTTGGAACTCGCTTCCGTCCAAGCCTCACCCCAAAGAAGAACGGAACCGTGCTTTCTTTTTTCGTCGTCCGGGCCGCTAACCGTAATCTCCACGAGTTTCTGGACTCCTTTCAAAATCAGAGAACTTTTGAGAAGCGCTGTAGTGGGTTGTAACCATTTTAAAAGTTTTGCCTGTGCGGCCGGCAAAGAAGAATAAACCGTGATATTGGGAATTGCGGTGGATATAAACGCGGTAAACACGTCTCCCCAAGGAATCGCAAAAAACTCTGCGTAACTGCCGCTGACTTCTACGATTTTTTTTAGACTCAACTGAGGAATGTTTTCGATCTTTCCGTTTCTTCTCACCTTACTTCCAAAAGGCAATTGTGCGAGCGCGCTTTTGAGAGTTCCTCTGGAAATATCGGTAAAGCCCGAAAATCCGAGTTCTAAAAAATGAGCCTTGGGTAGTTTCTCTTTCAGCATCACCGCAAGACAATCGGTAGGAACGATGTCAAAACCGACTCCCGGAAGGAGCATTACTTTTTTTGCAACTGCCTTGGAAGAAAGCGCATAGAGTTTTTCATAAACCGGAATTTCTCCCGTGATATCCAAATAATGAACGCCGGCTGCGATACAAGCATTCGCCATAGGAACCGCAGTCTCCACAAAAGGGCCTGCACAGTGTAAGACGGCAAAACAGTCCGCGATCTGGCTTTCGACTTCAGCCGCGTGATCCAAAGAAAAAATTCGATAAGAAAGTCCGAGTTCTTCCGCGAGAGGGCGAATCTTGAGTTCCGATCTTCCCGCAAGAACGGGTTTGAATCCCCTTTCCGCAGCTTTTCTTGCGATCAGCTCGCCCGTATAACCGTTTGCTCCGTAAAGAAGCCAGTTCTTTTTCTTAGCCGCCATAAAGACCAGATATTGCGTTTGGGGATGAATTCGTCAAGTTTTGAGGGAAATTTATAACATAGGAAGGAAAGAATATTACGAAGAGAATTGACGATCAAAACTTTTTGTGGATCCTTTTGACGAGAATTCGATTCTCCCTCGTCCTTTGACAGATAAAATGAACATTCTTTTAGAACCAATTTCGGAAAGACATGCGGATTCGATCGCGATCCACGCGAATTCCGAAAACGTATTTTCCGGTTTGAGAGGAGTGTTTCCGTTTCCTTATCTTCTTCAAGACGCACTCGACTATATTCATTCCAGTCTTCGGGATTCCAGATCCAGAACCTTTGCGATCGTATATGAAGAGCAGGCGATCGGAGTGATCAATTTGATATTTAAGGAAGACGTCTATCGATTCAACGCGGAGATCGGATATTGGATCGGTGAAAAATTTTGGAATCGGGGAATTATCACAGAAGCGATCGCATCCATCATAAATATTGCATATACGGAACACGGGCTCCACAGGATTTACGCGGAAGTTTTTTCCAACCGCCCCGCCTCGGTAAAGGCCCTCGAAAAAAACGGTTTCGTTTTGGAGGGAACCCAAAAAGACGCCGTTTTTAAGAATGGGATCTTTCTGGATCAATGGATCTATGCACGTCTACGTTCCTCAAGATAAGCCAAAATCCGTCTCCATAAAACTTCCAACACTACAAAACATCCTGGAATTTACGAAAGAATCGGAGTCCTGTGAAAACTTTCTTAAGAGGGGACGGTCCTCCGTTTTGTGTTCAATCTAAAAAAGAAAAACGAATTCGGTTCAAAATATAAATAAATACCGAAAAGAAAAGTTACGGAATCGACCGATCCTGTTTGGGATTGTTGGCGTTTAAAAATGGAAAAACAATAGAAAAATTTTTTAAGGATAACTTCTAATTCAAAATCAAGAAACTCCGTCCGATAATAGATGATAACGCTATAGATAAATAACAGTAACCAATCAATGAATAAGATGACAGAGGAAGAAATACCAGAGTATAACATCTTTATGATGTGCGAGAAATTGAACGATCACTCACTCACGAATTTGAGTTCCGATTATTATTTTAGGAATTGCCGACCTGAAGAATTGGAAATATGGAAAGCCTTTCCTTTCGATTCAGAAACTGTACCCGCGGAATATCAAGATTTTATGAATCAGATTATTATGGACTCTTACGGTTCGGATATGAAAACTTTTTATAAGAACACAATTTTTGTGTGCAACAAAGATGATAAGCCGATAGCAACTTGTTCGCACTGGAAAGCATACCGAAAATTCAATTCCATTCATTGGTTAAAAACTTTAAAGCAATACGAAGGGCAAGGTTTAGGAAGGGCCGTACTTTCAGAAATTATGCGAAAATTTGTCAAAGAAGATTACCCCATTTACATTCACACTCAACCGGGAAGTTTTAGAGCCATTAAACTTTACTCTGACTTTGGCTTTAAACTATTAAAGGGAGGAAAAATCGGACACAGAACAAATGAACTTGAGGAATGTTTGCCTATTCTAAAACAATTTATTCCAGCCAAAGACTTCGAAAAGCTAACGATAGTCGATACTCCGGTAGACTTTATTAAATTGACCGAAAATGAAACAACCATTCAATTCTGATCCTCGAAAATGTCTCACTCGAACGAATTCAAAAGGATTTATTTTTCTTTGTGAAAAGTCGGTTTCAGTACGAAATTTAAGATCTGCAAACGAACCGCAAAGACTATTTAGTAAGAGTCATCCATTCCTGCGAATGAAACTTGAGACAATCGAATCTTGTCAAAAGAATCGAAATTCCCGGAACCGAAAAAATACCGTAAGCGGACGACGTTGCAAAAAAACGGAGATTGGATTCGTGTCTCAAGTTATGCAAAAAGAAAAACATTCCTCTCAAAAAAAACCATAACCTGATCTGCAAGCGGGTCAAAACTTCCAAAGAATTTGTCAGAACAACGACAATCTTCCGTTAGGCGAAACCTCGACCAAGGATGTCTTTAATTATAACAAACGTAATCTTAAAATTGGCCGATGGAACCCTGGTTCTATTTTTTGAATTGACTGATCCGGAATTAGAGGAATAAACTCAAACCAGAACTAATTTGGGCGGCTTTATGGAAATCAATCTAGTCACGATCGCAATTCCATTCTTCTTTTTACTCATTTTTATAGAAATGGGATATTCTGCGTATCGCAAGCGAAAACTCTATCGATTGAACGATTCAATCAACGATCTGTCTGCGGGAACCGCGAGCGAGGTAATCGGAGTCTTCACGAAGATGGTTACTTTTACCGCATACATCTATCTTTACAACAATTTTAGAATTTTCAACCTTCCGTCTTGGCCGGGTGAGGCAATGTCGATCGTTCCCGCGGGAGTATTCGGACTCGGTTCCACAACCTGGGCTTGGATCCTTGTGGTCGGAGTTTGGATTCTTTGTGGAATCGGATACGATCTCGCCTACTACTGGAACCACCGTCTCAGTCACGAGGTTAACTTTCTCTGGGCGGGACACGTTGTGCACCATCAGAGCGAAGAATACAATCTAACGGTTGCATTGAGACAAGCGGCTTTCCATGGAATTTTTACCTGGGTCTTTTACCTGCCGTTGGCTCTGATCGGTTTTTCACCGATCGTCCTGATTCTCAACGGACAAATCAGCCTGATCTATCAATTCTGGATCCATACAAAAGCGATCGATAAACTTCCTCGTTGGTTTGAAGCGGTCTTCAACACCCCTTCCCACCACCGAGTGCACCACGGAATCAATCCAAGGTATATCGATAAGAATCACGCCGGAATTCTGATCGTTTTCGATAAACTATTCGGAACCTTCGAACCCGAAACCGAAGAACCGGTTTACGGAACGGTCAAACCGCTCCAGAGTTTTAATCCGATCTGGGCAAACCTGCACTATTGGTCCGAAATGATCGAACTCGCTTGGAAATCCCCTCGTTGGTCCGATAAGATCAAGGCCTTTTTTGCGGCCCCCGGCTGGAGACCCAAAGAACTCGGAGGACAATATCCGATTCCCGAAGTATCCGCAAAAACATTCCATAAATATGATATAGAAATTCCCAAAGGGTTGAGTATTTATTCTCTCGTTTGGTTTGTTCTCACCGTCTCCCTAGCCTTCGGAATGCTCCTAAAAGTAAAAAGCCTTCCTTGGTTCAATATCGGAGTGATCAGCGGAATTACGCTCTTCTCCCTTCTCACGTTAGGCGGAATCTTAGAAAGAAAACGTTGGGCTTTGTTTGCCGAACCGATTCGTCTGGCGATTTTAGTCGTGGGAGCGTATGCGCTTTCCGGCGTTTTTAATATTACGATCGGAACATTGGCCTTGAGCGCGATTTCCGCGATTTGGTTTTTGAGTTATCGTTCTTCCTTTGTGGAAGGAAAGGAAATCGATCCGGTCCAAGACATTCTGAGAAGAACCGCCTAAGTTTCCTTAGGCGTCTGTCTTATGGCGGAACCAAACGTTCGGTTCCGCATATTCTCCTAAATTTAAGTCTCGGTCGATGACGACCGGGACAAGACCTCCCGGAATCGCAAACTCGCCCGACTTCGGAAACTTCAAGTTGGTCCATTCTTCCCATTCCAAAATCGTTCCTTGGATCCACATGGATTTTTTTTCGACGCGGATTTGTTTCGCGCCGGCCTTTTCGTGAACACGAATCCAAGGATCTTCCGAAAAACCGTCTTCCCTTTTTCTTTCTAAATATTCTTCCATGGATAAGAATGGAAATTTTTCTTTTTGATTCGGTCTTACGCAGGCGAACAAATGGAGAATGCCCTGAGACGCCGCATTCTTTTTGAGCGCCGAAAGAATCGTATGAGACAAACTATAGCCTCTGAATTCCGGAAGAATTTCGATCGACCAAGCGCTCGCTGAATTGGATCGAACCCCGTTTTCCAAATCTTCTATCCCTTTTAGAACCGATTCCCCCCAACCTTTTGGCAAATTCTCCTCGTCACCGTCCCAAAAAAAGGGAACTAACTTTCCGGTTCCGGCGATTCTTCGATCCTTTGTGAGCGCGACACAATGTAGGTTCGAAAATTTTTCCACAATCAACGAATAAGATTTTTTTCCTATCGGATCCTGGTTTAGAAAAACGGGCCAAACGTCGAGGTCCAATTCTTCTTTGGAAATTCCTTCGTCAAAGGCTTGGGCAAATGTGATCAGTTGAAATTCCATTCTTAAATTCAAAAAAGAAATAAGAGAAGAATTGAAAACAAAAAAGCCCCCGATTCCGGAGGCTTTTAAAAAAAGAAAGGACGAGTGAAAATTAAGGAACCGTCGCAAAGGTTACCGTAATCGCGTCCACATAGGCTTGTGTAAGAGTGTCCCAACTGGAACCGGCTGGAGTTGTAGTCGCTGCCGATTTTCCTACGGTTCCCACTCGATCATACAAAGAATCCACTCTGGAAGAAGGAACGTAATCCGTTGGAATCGCGGAAGAAGCCACACCCTCCGCAACGAATCCGTTAAAATTAAACAGACCATAGGTTGGTGTAAACGGAATAAACTGATTCACGGTCGATGTGCAAGTAATCGCTTGTCCGGATGTGATCGCGGCTTGTTCCAATCCTCCCTTCGCGGTTACGTTTAGATTTCCGTCCAACTTTTGGCTATAGGCAAGTTTGTAGTATTCTCTTCCGGCTCCGGGACAAAGACCCTGGTTATGCGCGTAACCGAGCGCGGTTGTTCCCGCATTGATCGGAACTAAGTCCGTGGTTCCCGCAAAACTAACAACGGATTTGAAACAAAAGATCGTTTGATTGTCCATCTCTTCCAAGATCACTCTTCCCGTATCCACGTCTTGACCCAGCGCATCCGCACCGAGGGTTCCTTTCCAAGAATACGTCTGAATCAAACCTTGATTTGCAAATCCGGTAACAACCGGTTGTACAACATAACTTTCGATGATCGCGGTCGCACCGCTCCAACGAACCGGATCCAAACGACTCAATTGATAGAGAAGTACGGCCCCGTCTCCACCCGCTTCTCTCGGATTATCATCGAAGAAAAATTGGAGCGCGGCTTGATTGTCGCTCGTGGAACGAAGCTCGAAAAAATTCGTATAAGACGCGGCGGCGGCTAACGTAGTCGGTTTGTAGGAAACCGCTCCCGAATTCAATTTTAAACGGAGAGTAAAGGATTGTCCGCTCATAACTTGATTGGGGAGAGTGAGGTTTACGGTTGTTCCCAAAGGAAAATTTTTACGGATCGCAAAGATCAAATCGTCCATAAAAAGGGAGTTCCCTCTCGCCCAAGTCGCCGACTGACGCACAAATCCCCAGGTGTCGGCGCTCGCTTTGAGAGGTTGTAACAATTCCAGACGCACCGGAAACGGTTTTGGAGAATCCTCTCTTACAAAAAATGGAACTCGATCCGAACGAAACGTAAGTCCGGTTCCGAGAAAAAGAAACACAGCGAAAGAAAAGTAGATCCAAGTTTTTTTCATGGTCGGTTTCCTCATTGAGCGATTCCCTTAGGGACTATGATAAAAAAACCGGTTTTACTTTGTTCCACATAAGGTTGACTTGCGATCCAAAGAAGAGCTCCGATCTGAAGGTCGTCATTTTTTTCCTCTTTTTTACAAGCTCCGAAAAAAAGAGAAACCACAACCGCCGCGGTTAACATTCCCGCAGAAAGAAACATACGAAATTTCTTCATAAAATATCCTCCCTCGTACACCGAGGTCCATACTCAATTAACAACAGATACATTTGTTATTTTCAAATGGAAAGAATTTGTATCCTTTTAAAAGTATCCAAAGCAAACGTTTAGTCAATCAGATTCTCTTCATACGCCCTTCTAAGCGAATATCTTTTTTAGTAGTTTTTTATAACAAAGAATGCACTCAAACAAAGCCTTAATTCTATTCTTAAGAAATCCGGTATTGGGTCGGGTGAAAACCAGACTCGCCAAAACTCTCGGCGAAAAAACCGCTCTGAAAGTTTACGAACAACTTTTGGAAATTACAAAAGAACAAATCAAAAATTTAGAAATTCCCGTTCGGCTGTATTTTGATTCGATTCCGGATTCCGGTTTTTCGGATTGGGGAAAGCGGACGAGTGTTCATCTTCAAACCGGATCGGACCTCGGGGAAAGAATGAAGAACTCATTTTTAGAAACGTTTCAAAGCGGAACCGAAAAAGTTCTGATCATCGGAAGCGACTGCCCCGATCTTGAAACAAAACATATCCGGGAAGCGTTTTCTGCGTTGGAATCCAAAGACGCCGTGATCGGTCCGGCCAAAGACGGAGGATATTATTTGTTAGGTTTAAAAACCCTTGCTCCGGAGATTTTCACTGAAATTCCCTGGAGCAGCGAACGCGTTTTTGCAATGACATTAGAAAAATTGCAACTAGCAAGAAAGGACGTCCGGATTCTTCCTTTATTAAACGACATCGACGAGGAAATCGACTTGGATCCGTATCTCTTATCGGGGAAACTTAAAATCTAAACCGATATAAAAGATCATTCCTTAAGAGATCGATTCGAATTCTACAATAAAGGGTTTTCTTTTAAAAACGATTCTCCAGAATACGTCCATGCGATTTTTCCGGAACCTGAAGGTGTTCTTTTGGATTTTAATTTTTTTCGGAATCGTAACGCCGAACGTCTCGGCAAAAAATTCGGAAGTTTCCACAAACGCGTTTCTAAAACTCAAAAACGTTAAGTTTCGTTTGGAAGATCGGATCTATTTTACGGTAAAAAAACTGACAGTAGAAGCGGTCTCGAATCGGCAAGGTTCTCCCGTTAACTTCAACGATCCCTCCTCATTTCATCTCAATCTTTTTCAGGGTGAAACCGAATTTGAAATTTCAGTCTTGGAATTTTTATTCAACGAAAACATAAAAACGTTTCCGAACTTTCCATTACGAAATTTGAAACTATCCACGATCGAAATCGACGGTAAAAGAAAGATTCGAATTTTAGGAGAATATAAACTTGTCTTCTGGGTGGACGTGGAAATGATCTGCAATCTCGAATTGGTGCCCAACAGTTCGATGTTGATTTTGAAATCGGAATCGATGAACGCCGCCGGAATTCCGGGAGCGGGAGATCTTCTTTCGTATGTCGGAGTCGGTCTCAAAACGCTTCTTCCGATTCCGGAAGGTCGAGGATTGGAAATCATAGAAAAGAGTTTTCACATCCAATCGTTTCTGCTCTTACCTCCTCCGCGCATCCAAGGAACGATCCACAATCTCGAATTGTTGTCCGATCGAATTCTCATTCGGTTTGATTCTCAAAAAATTCCTTCGCTTCCGAGGCTTACGTTTCTGCCCGGAGTTCCCAATCAGATCGCGATGTCCGGAGGTGAAATCCGAGTCGGTTCCGTTTTTTTAAAGAATACGGATCTGCTTCTGATCGACCAGGATCCTTCCGATCTTCTCGACTTTCACATGAAAAATCTTCTCCTCCAACTTTCTCTCGGGAATCTCAACCTAAACTCAAAGGGTGAACTCAAAGTATTTCTTCCGGATTACGAAGATTTAAAAAAGTAGAATTTAATTCCAAGGCGAGTTATAGAAAGGTCGTCCTCAAACCGGCGCTTTCCGATTTATTCCGTTGACTTCCCCGACCGCTCAAGAAAGCTGTTGGAAGTCCTAATCCGTTCTTCCTGAACCGTTTCTGGATCCATAAAACTATAAACAACAGGTAACGTGTTGTGAAAAAACTTATTTCCATTCTTTTCCTTTTTTCCCTATTCCTTCCCACTCTGCTTTTTTCCCAAAATTCCGCAGAACCGAACCCGTCGACACAAGAAGGAACAAACCCCGCTCCTCCGGAAGAAACTCCGTCAGACGAAGAACAGATCTCTTCCACCGTGAAAAAATTGATCGGCTTTATCCGTTATAAGAAAAATGAAAAGGCGATCGCGATCATTCACGTAAAACAGTTCAGCAATCAACTTCTGAAATCATCCGGCAAAATCGCGGACGCGGATCGTAAGGAATTCGAGGAAGCGATCTCCGATTTTATAGTTCATCGCAGTTTTCCGATCGCTCATAAATACTTCGATAAGATCGACATCAACTATGAAAAACCCGCGATCAAAGGCGACAACGCGACACTCGCTTCTTCGATCATCTGGAACGGTTCGGAAAGAATCACTTTCTCTTGGATCTTAAGTAAGATCGACGGAACCTGGTATGTCACCGACTTCTTAAACGAAGGCAAATACGCTTCCGAAACCAATAGAACCAAATCCGTGGATCCTTCGATCAAAAAGAACGGCATCAAACAAACCATCGCGCTTATCAAAAGAGAAGCAAAGAACTAAAACAAACATGAGAAAGCTTCTTTCCGGACTTACCGATTCCATCCTCCTCAATCCGATCCGTTCTTGCAGCGTGTTGGCCGTTCTTCTGCTTCTTTCTTTTTGGCAGGCTTCCAAACTTACGGTCAACAGCAACAATCTCGATCTTCTTCCCAAGAGCAATCCTTCCGTTGTTAAAACACAGAAGGTCATCGAGATGATCGGCGGAAACGGATTTTATATCGTCAGTCTCAAGTTCAAAGACGAAAAGGGAATGACGGAGCATCTGACCAAGGCTTTTGCCGCTAAGAAAAAAGGTCAGAACGAGGTTTGGGAACAGGAACTCAAAGAAGCCGAAAAAGTAAAACAGAAGAACGCGAGCTACTACAAAGAAAGAGAACTCGCGATCAAAAACGCATCCGATCAGTTGAACGAAAGACTCTTAAAAGAAAAGGAATACGTTCAATATGTTTCCTATCGA
Source organism: Leptospira ainazelensis (assembly GCF_016918785.1). Lineage (GTDB taxonomy): Bacteria > Spirochaetota > Leptospiria > Leptospirales > Leptospiraceae > Leptospira > Leptospira ainazelensis. Next base: position 46,383 of record NZ_JAFFPT010000027.1, read on the forward strand.
TACAACGTTTCCTTTTTGCAGAATCGTCTTCCTCTCTTTTTAAAAACCGAAGATCTTTTGGAAGTCCGCAAACGGGTCAAAAGAAAAATCGACGAGGAAGTCGAAAGAGCCAATCCGTTTTTTATCAAACTCACGGACGAAGAATACAATCCGGACTTTAACGACATTCTTTCCAAATATCAAAAACTTGCAAAAAGAGATATATTCGACGAATATAATATTTCACCGGATAAGGGAATGTTGATCTTTTTGATCAAACCCGCCGGCTCTTTTACAAACATCGAATTCAACATCGCCCTCGATAAAAAAATCAAAGAAGTCGTAGCCGACTTAAATCTGGACAAAAAAGGAATTCTAGTAGGTTATACGGGAACGTATCGTCTTCACTTGGACGACTACGAAACCCTGATGGCCGCGCTCAAACCGATAGCGGTGACTTCCCTCATCGGAATCGCGGTTTTACTCCTTTTCTTTTTTAGAAATCCGCTTTTTATCGTTATTCTTCTCGTATCCCTTCTTTCGGGAATTTTATTCTCCTTTGGATTGACGACGATCGTGATCGGACAGCTCAACTCGGTTACGAGTATCATCGCTTCGATTTTGATGGGACTCGGTATCGACTATGGGATCCAATTCTTATATAGATTCCGGGAAGAATACACCCGCAAACAGGATATGCTTCGTTCCATCAAGGACACGATCTATCATACTGGGATCGCCTCTTTTATCTCGGCGTTGACCACAACTTCCGCGTTTGTAGTCCTCGCGTTCTCCGAGTTTAGAGGTTTTAGCGAATTCGGAATCATAGCGACTTACGGAATTCTGATCATCGCGGTTTCGATGTACGGAGTGACCGCGCTTCAAATCACTCTTCTCTTTCGTTTGTTTCCTTCTCTAAAAAAACAATTCATCCTTTCCGTAAAAGACCAGACTACTTCCCCTCTTCTGTATCGTTTTTATAAAAAACCGGGACTTCTCACGTTAATCGTCATTGCGATCGTTGTGGTGATTTCCTTTTTTAGTTTTAGTCCGGGGATTCACTTTAATTACAACGGACGAGACCTGATGGTCGACAATTTGGATTCGGTCAATCTTTACGACGAGATCGGAGACAGATTCGATATCAGCTCCGATCCTCAGGTGATCGTAGTCGACACTTTGGAAGAATCCGAAGCCGTCTTCGATTACATGACTCCGGTTCCGAACGAGATTGCGGGTTCCGTGGATCAGGTAGTTTCTCTTTGGAACTTCGTTCCGCCGAAAGGACAACAAAGGGCAAACCTCAAAATTCTAAAACAACTTCAAACCGATATGAAACCGGTCAAAGCCGGATTTCTCAAACCGGAACAAAGAAAGTATCTTCCGGTTGTAAAAAAATATCTGAGTGTAAAGGAATATTCTTTGGCGGAAGTTCCCACCTACTTCAGTTCTCAATTCAAGGAAGTAAAAGGCTCCAAAGAAAAAGGACATCTAGTTTTTATCTATCCTAAGGTGGCTCTCTGGCACGGACAAAAACTTCTGAAGTTTTTCGATGCGGTCGGAGAATTACACTATCCTAAACTTTCCAGAAGAGTTTTGAATACGATTCTTTACGACAACAACGGAAACGTAAGCATCGATCAAGTCAAAGACAACTGGACTCCGACCGAAGAACGCCAGATCGTAAAAGCGCTCAATTCTTACTCTGCGTCCCAGTTTAAAAATCTGGGTCTTTTGGAAGGAACCGTCGACTTTATCCTAAAGACGAGACCGTTTAACACTCTAAAAGAAGCAAGGTCGCATCATTATATTTCCAACACGGCGGGAAGTTTGATTCTTTTTGCGAACCTCATCAAGATCGTTCAAAGGGAAGGAGTCGCCGCTTTTCTCATCACCTTGGTTTTAGTCGTAGTAGTCTTGATTTTATTCTTCCGAGGAATTATTCCTGCGCTCATCTCTTTGATCCCGCTCGTTCTCGGGATCTTCGTAACTCTGGGAATTATGGCCTTGTTCCGAATTCAATTGAACTTTATGAACGTCCTCGTTTTCCCGGTTATCGTAGGTTACGGAATTCAAAACGGAATTTATATCTACTATAGATTCCGAGAAGATCACGACGTAGTCCGTGCGATGTCCATGGTCGGCCCTGCGATCATCGCGTCCACGTTAACCACTCTTGTAGGCTGGAGTTCTCTTTTGATCGCGGATCAGAAAGGACTCAAGTCGATCGGAGTTGTAGCGAGTATCGGAATCGCCTCTTCGCTGATCATCGCGCTTACTCTTGTGCCCACCGTTTTGGAAATGGTCTATCGTTCCCGCAAAGAAGAGGAAGAAGAATCCAAACCTCTCGGTTTTAGCGAAGAAGACGAAAACGGTTCCACCCCTTCAGGATCGAAGAACGTAGACACACCGGCTTCTTCCCCGAAAAAGAAGGCGGCAAAGAAAAAAACTCCCGTCTCCAAAAAGGCGGCTCCTAAAAAGAAAAAAGGATAATTTAAGAATGATTAAAAAGTTTATCATCTTTATCACCCTATCTTTTGTTACAGCAAATTGTACGGTGAAATACGTCAGATCCGTGCCCACATGGGAAAAGGATCTCGGGACGTTCAAACGTCTGGCGGTCCAGGTTCCGGCCGAAAGTGAGACCGGAGAGTTCGAAAAAAAATTGGCCGCAAAGATCACCGAAAATTATCTTTCTCATCATAAGGAATTTATCATATATCCTTACAAGGCGGGAACTTCCTTCTGCGGAAGCTCGGACAAAAAAGTGCAGGGAATCTTTCAGTTAAAAATCATCGAAAAGGAAACTCCTGAAAAAGTAAATCTGACCGCGCTCGGGAAAGTCATCCACTGTCAAAAAGGGGAAACTCTCTGGGAAGGTTTGGCTCAAAATTCTTATTCGAAAAATACGGAAGAGAATCTTTCGTTGATCAACACATATACCCAGCTCTACGGAAAAGAAATCGCAGGAAAGGTAAACCCATACTTTTTCCTGCTCCAGACTCTTTTGGAAAAATTAGACAGCCCGATTTTGAGTGAAGACGAAAAAGACGAGAAGATAGAAGTCGAAGCGAGATAAAACTTATTTCGTAGAAGAAGGGGCGGAAAGGGTTTCGAGAAACGTGTTGTATTCCACACATTCCGGAATCTGATACGTGACGATAGAACCGCAATCCGCCCGTTCGACACTTTTGATACAGAGTTCCGCGTCCAATTTTAGATCGTCGCTTAATTTTTTGAGAACGATCGGCTCCGATTTATCCACGTCGTAATTGAAGTCGCTGTAACACTGCGCGTGATCCGGATAAGTCAAAGCGGCTTCCTTACGATGGACCCCTTCCAGAGAAGACAAATAAGGCTCCTTACAACGACTCATCTGCGAACAATACGCGTCCGCTACCTTTTTATAGACTTCCGCAGAAGCGGCTTGAGAGACGGCTCCCCCTTTCCCGCAAAAAATCGCAAAAACCGCGATTAAGGCGATACTAAAAGTCCTTTGTAAAAGGGCACGCATATCGAAAGGATAAAGATGGAACCCTCGTTGGCAAGTTTTTTCCTAACTTAAGAATCGGATTCAAGAGCTCGAATTTTTAAAAGAAGGGAGTAAAAACAAACTTCAGTTTTCGAGTTTGATTCCAAAAAGATCCGCGCTGTTTTTCAAAAAGACCTTTTGTTTTACTTCATCGGACAAAGAAGAATTGAGAAGATTCGAAATCGGATGACTGAGCGCGTATGGAATGTTGGGAAAATCGGAACCGAAATGGATTCGGTCCGGAAAACGTTCTAAGATCGTAAGATAAGGATCGGTTTGTTCGCCCGTAGCGAGAAAATCAACGAAGACCATCGTCGTATCCAGACGAAGTTCCGGAAAAAGGGACATCAACTCAACGTATTCCCAGACTTCGCTCGCACCCATGTGAGCTACTATCGTCCTCAATTCCGGATAACGTTGAATAAACGACCGAAAATACCGAATGTTTGTATAAAGCCCCGGAAGAGGGGCGTCGCCTGAATGAATCACAAGAGGGATTTTTTTATTCTCCAAATAAGAAAATGTATCCGAGAGTTCGGGCCGGGTTAAATCCAACCTTCCCACTTCGCAATGAAGTTTAAAACCGCGAAAGCCGTATTCCTCAACGGCTCGTTTTGTATATTCAAGACAACCCGGTTCGGGAAAAAACGTTCCAAAAAGAATCGCACCCTTGGTATTCGAATGATTCTCAAACACCCAACGATTGAGACCTTCGGACATTTTTTCCTTATGCGCGTAATTCAAGGTCGTAAAAAAACGAACCTGATTTTTGGCCAAAGATTCGAGACGTTGGGTTTCCGATTCTCGGTAGGCGATCTCCCAATTGACCCCGTCGAACCACTTCCAGATTTGTTTCATCACGTATTCCGGAAAAAAATGAGTGTGGATATCGATGATAAACGGAAGTCCGTATTTTTTTAAAAGAAGAAGATGGGACGGAGATTCTTCGTCTCTAAGCGGAGGGCGATTCTCCGGATGTTTCCAGGGAAAGGGAGAAGGAAGAATCGAATGAGAATCGGAGGAAAGAATATGATGACAACAAGGAAGCATACCAAGAGTTTTTTTTCCCCCTAACATGAGTCAATCGATTGTCTCTTTTTTCCTTGACGGACGTCGAAGAGAACGTTTCTATTATGGAAATTTTCCGGGGGGAATTATGAATCCAATTTTTCAATCATTGAAGATAGGAACCGTCTTTTTTTGGATCTTAGTGGGAGCAAGTCTGTCGGGCGCTCTTCTTTTCGGAGAGCCTTTGGACTTTCTCATCCGCGCGGTCGGAATCGGAACTCTCGTAGTACATCTATTCGAGATCGTATACTTCTGGTTTACTCTCAAACACAAGTCTTCCAATCCGATTCTGGACGCGCTTCAGATTTTGGTTTTTGGCGTTTTCCACATGATCCCTCTAAAAAACAAACAAGCATAAGAATCCTCTCTTCAAGACGCAATTTTTCCCGTTCCATTTTACGGAGAAGAATTGCGACGGACCGGTTCCTTCTTCGATTTCCGGCCCAAGATTATTTTAGAATTTTTGAATATACTTCGTTTAGAAAAAGTCTGTCTGAATCGATCGAACCGGGCGGAACGAGTTTTTTAAAAATGAACCGTTCCCACAAAGTAAATCACCGTGGAAAACTTGTTCGAATCCGCAAAAAAAATATCTGTCGTAACTACGGCTAACCTCGGGAAAAATCGCGTTCTTGTATAGGAAACCCATCGGGAACTATAAACCGATTTTTTGGGACAAAGCTCGGGGTATTTTGCCTTATCAGAAAATCAATATTTTGGAAACACAAAGTCTCGGATGTAGGAACTCCCCACAGCGATTCATTCCTTAGAAAGTTTATAAACCTCGAAGGAGACGTAATCTGTAGGAACTCCTTCTTTTTGTTTGGTATTGGCTCCGATTGACGTAGACGGTTTTTCTTTTGCGGTTTAGAACAAACCCTTATTTCAAGGACAAGATCAGGTCGTCCACAATCGTTTCACTCGGAGAACTCCGATTCCAGACAACCTGCATATAATCCTTCAGTTTCGGATTTTCAATTCCGTTTGAAACCTCGACCCATTCGGATTCTTTCAGATTTTTTTTCCATTCGTTTAAGAAACGATAGAAATTTCGAACCAAGGGAAGACAACGTTCTTTTTTGGAATTACAAAACAGAATCTGAGATTTCAAACTTTTCAAAGAAGAATCCTTTGCAAAAACCGAATAAACCTCTCTATCGATCGAATCCGAATTCTTCTCTATACTTCGATTCAAATAAATTCCGGCCAAAATTTTACCGCCGTCAGGACAGACTGCAATAGGAACCTTCTCGGTATTGGCGACTATCAAACCGTAATTTTTGGAAAACTCAGGACGATTTAAGAATTTGGAATATTCGCAGCTCCATGGAAAATGGACTTCCAAAACGTCCGGCTGGCTGACGTCGATATACGAAATCACTCGGTCCTGATTTTTTTTGTTCGCGGCTAAATAACCGAGATCGAATATATTAAATTCCTTATAAAAGCTCAACGCACCCAAATCCGCGATCGCAACAAGAGGCCTTACGATCTCCTCTTTTTTCGCGATTTCCGAAATCTGTCCCCTTCTCTCCTCGAAAATCTTGGAACTACAACAGAGATCATAGGACTTGAACTTGTAATTCTTATAGGATAAAAAACCGGCAATAAGGACCAGCGGAAGAATCAAGAATTTCCGTTTTTCGGTGATCGCACCCGCTCGAATCACAAACAGGATCGCGCCTACTACAGCGAGCCAGGTCATCGGTCTTGCAGGATCGAGTCTGTAGTTTCCAAAAATAAACGGATGCAAAAAACCGGGAACCGCGAGCGAAACCGCAAGGATCACGAACAATCGCTCTCGCGAAGAGATTCTCTTAAAAAAAAGAAGAAACAAGGAGATTGGAATCAGCAAAATCCCGTTTTGTTTAAAACCGAACTTAAAGATCTCCCAATTTTTAGAAAGAGCCGGGTTCAAACGGATCAGATTGTAAACGTTTTCACCGAGAGAAAGTTCCTGCGCCGTCGATGTGTTGGGAAAGATCTTTCCGAAATATAAAAATCGAATTCCAAAAAATACGATCCAGAGTCCGCCTGCGATCCAGATCGGAAGCGTTTTTTTCCAAGAGACACGATTTCGAAACGATATAAAAAGAAAAACGACGCTGATAAAAAAGAGATGAAACACACTTTCGATTCTCACGAGGGTTGCCGCAAAAAGGAGCAAGGAAGCTCCAAACATCGAAACGTCTTTTCCGTTTGCGATTTGAAAAAGAATCAAAAGATAGACCGTATAGAAAAGATGCATCCAAGGATTCTCCATCCCCGACGCGTGCCACGCAAGAAACGTAAACGAAACCGAAAGTAAAAGTGTAGTCGATAAAACAAAACCGAAATTCTCCCAAGCGGAAGTTGTCTCGCGGACTTCTTCAAAAAGTCGATAGAGAACGACGCCGAACAAAAACGTAGTCAACCACCACTGCAAAGTAAAAAACGTAGTATAGTGAATCGCCGCGAATTTATAGACAAAAGCGAAGATTAAAAATTCCAATGGAGAAGAATAACCTTCGATCAATTCTCCACTCGGATTAACTCCGATAAAACCGAAATCGATCCAATTTTTGGCGTGACTCAAAGTGATAATTCCGTCGTCCCGATTCGAGTACAATTCTTCGGGAAAAAAACCTAAGACGATTTTAAAAACGAGAAGTGTAGCAAACCCGGAGAGAATCGGAAAGAAAAATCGATTTTTGAGTAAGAAATCCGAAATCTTTTTTTTCAAATCCATCGGTAATCGCCCGTCCTGTAAATAAATTCAAACACTCTTTGCGGTAAAACTAACAAGGACGGGTTTTCAAAAATTCTAACGGGGCAAACGATTTAGAATATCAAGATATTCTTTTGCCATTCCCAAAACCACTTCTTTCGCGGGAATCAATCCTTCGATCTGGGCCACTCCGTGTCCCGCCGACCAAATATCCCGCCAGCGTTTGTATTCCTGATCCAGATTCTGAGACTCTCCGCTGTGAGAAAGATCTCCGGCCTTCTCCACGGATTTTTTGAGCCAGTTCGCTGGAATTCCCGAAATTTTTTCCGTATAGACAATTTCTTCCGGGCCCGAGTCGATCAACATCTGTTTGTAACCCTCGGACGCCATCGCCTCCGGAGTTGCGATCAATCTTGTTCCCACGTAAACCGCATCCGCTCCCAGTGCGAGAGCGGCGACCATCTGAGCTCCGCTGGAAATCGCTCCCGCGGCAACAATCGGAAGTCCCGTTTCTTTTTTTAAATACGGATAAAGACTAAACGGAGAAATGTTTCCCGCGTGTCCTCCGGCTCCTTGTGCAACTGCGATTAGAGCGTCCGCACCTGCTTTTGCGACAATATTCGCGTGCCTCAAGGTAGTCACGTCACAAAACACTTTGGAACCTACGCTTTTTGCCTCGCTCACAACGGTTCGAGGACTTCCCAAACTTGTGATCAAAAGTTCGACCTTGGCGTCGAGAACTACTTCCAACTGCTTTGCCCAATTCGGATTATGCGATTTGTGAAGAATCAAATTTACTCCGATCGGTTTTTTTGTTTTGGAACGAATCTCTTGCAGAGCGTCCTTGAGTTGTTCCGGAGAACGATAATTGAGAGAAGGAAAACATCCGATTCCACCGGCCTCGGAAACCGCAACGACCAGATCCGGATAGGAGACTAAAAACATAGGAGCTCCGATAATCGGCAAATCGATTCCGAGCATTTCCGTAATTCGAGTATTCAATTTCATTCTGAGAATTCTTTGGATAACAGTCGTTTTAAGCAAGGAGGATTTTTCTTCCCAAAATGAAACCGTTTCGAAATTCTGATCGTATGATCGTGATCGCGTCCTCCTATAAAATTTTTGAAGAAAGAATTGAAGATTTCAAAAAAGTCAGCCAAGAGATGGCGAAAGAATCCCTCGAAACCGAAGACGGAGTTTTGAGACTCGACGTTCTTCAGGCGGATGGAGACCCCGGCAAATTTTTATTTATGGAAGTGTATAAAAGCGAGGCCGCTAGAAAAGCCCATCTCGAAACCCCCCAATTTATTTCCTGGAGAAGAGCGGTCCCGGAATGGTTGAGCCAGGGAAGCACTTCGATTCAATATCTCCCGATCCAGATCGATCTTCCCGGCTAACGCGCGTTTTATCCGGCGAGAAAGTAAGTCGAAACCGTTCCCTTTCCTTTGATTTCGACTTCTCCCCTTTTTTCCAATCGGAAGATGGAAGAAGCCGCTAAAAAGTATTCTTCCGTTACGTGAATCTTTCCCGGAAGTCCGTGCGATTCCATCCTAGAAGCGAGATTGACCGAATCTCCCCAAAGATCGTAGATGAACTTTTTTCTTCCGATCACGCCTGCGACCACCGGACCGGAATGAATCCCGATGCGGATGTTTAAGTTTTCCCGGATGAGTTCCTCATTCGTATTCACTTCTTTTAATATATCCAGAGCGAGGTTTCCGATTCTTTCGATATGATCTTCGCAGGCGATCGGAATTCCGGCGGCGGCCATATATGCGTCGCCGATCGTTTTGATCTTCTCCACTCCCCTGTCTTCCGCGAGTTCGTCGAGTCTGGAAAAAAAACGATCGAGAAGCCCCGCGAGTTCGTCGGGCGTTTTACGCGCGGCCAAAAGTGTAAACCCTACGATGTCGGCAAAAAGAATCGAACACTCGGAAAAGTATTCCGAGATCTGAGAATTTTCGTTCTTGAGTCGATTTACGATCGCGTCCGGAAGAATGTTTCGAAGAAGGAGGTCTGATTTTTCCTTTTCGTTCTCCAAATCCTTTGTTTGTGTTTCGATCGTCCTTGCTTGGAGAAACAATTTTCGGGTGGTCAGTTCCAAAGTATAACCGGCTATGACCGCGAAAAATTCTGAAAACCATATTAGAAAACTATAAATCGTCTTCTCTTGTTTCGGCATGGTTGCGTCGGTCAGAAGAAAGTATTGATATGCCGCCAAATACGAAGCTGTAATAAAAAAAGCGGGAAAGGTCCGGATTCTTAAAACCAAAAAGGCGTAATAAGAGACGATGATCAGGATCGTAAGAAGAATCGCGTGCTGATCTTTGATAAAGGTGTATCCTGCGTAAACAGCGGTAAAACCTCCGAGCGTATTGCTCAACATCGACATAGGAACCATCGTCCTTCTAAATTTTTTGAACGTAGAAAGAATCAAAACCGCCCCAAAGACCGAACTCCCGAGCAGGATCCAAAGAACCAGTTTATCGCGGATGAGAAGAACGTCGTAAAAGAGAAGAAAAATTGCACAGTATCCCGCCACTGCCGAAACGGCGCCGATCCGAACAAAGGAGGCGACATGATCCCGAAGAAAGAATCGAAATTCTTTTTCCAAGTTCGGATCTAAAAATCGAAGGATATAACTTTGAAACATTCTAAGATTCTGACTTTAGAAGAAGGGCGCGCAAGACCTTTTCGAACAAAAGCTTTGGACTTGACAGGGATTTTGATTTTTATATTCTGTAACCAGACACTTTACAGATATGACCAGCCGGTTTACAGTCGCGATTCACATTCTTTCCCTGCTTTCGTTAAGCGAAGGTAAAACCAGAACGTCCGAAGAACTCGCGAAAAGTGTGAACACAAATCCCGTCGTTATCCGTAAGATCCTTTCTCTTTTGAAAAGTCAGGGAATCGTTCGTAATCAGATGGGTCCTAACGGCGGTTATATTCTCGCGAAGCCTTCGGCCGAAATCAGCCTAAAGGAAATCTACGAAGCGATCGACGAGAAGATCTTTCAGATGCACTCGAAAACTCCCAATAAAAAGTGCATCTGCGGTCATTCGATCCAACCGATTTTGACAAAGGTCTATGAAAAGGCGGAGCGCGTTTTAGAAGACGAACTGGGTTCCACCAATTTGGATTCGATCACAAAAGAGATTCTTACTTTTTCAAAAAAATGATTTTTTTCAGAGCTTCCGCTTAGGCTCTTTCGCAAAACCTTACAAGAAATTCTGGAACATCTGCTAAGATCATAACCTTACCCACAAGTTAAAAAAGCGATTTCGAATCAGGGCGATCCAATCAAAATTTTTTAGGAGTTCCTACGAAGGCAGGAGGAAGTTTTTTACTTGCAAAGATAAGTTTTTTGTGATAGAGCAAAATCTCCCGGAGTTTTCCACCTCCCGCCCCGCCACCCAAAAAACTCAGTGCGCCGCTCTCTAAGGATCGCGCCGCAGGGCGGGGATTTCGTTTCATGGAGGACTGTCGTAGTTCCGACAGATTCTTTGATTCAGTCCACTTTGTGGGTAAGGTTATGGCTAAGATGCGCGAGTTCCCACAGATTACGTCCCTTTTGCGATTTATGAAACTCCTGAAAAACGAGTTGTTTTAAAATTCTCATTGGAGTTCCTACATTCTAAGATTTTGAGATAAGCTTTTTTTAAAATCGTTCCTGTTGGAACTTTCCTCAGTTTGTTGCCGGTTGACTCAGATTGAAAGGCTAACCTTTTTCAATCGTTTGAACCTTGTAGGAACTATGACAAAGAACTCAAAAAAAAACCTGCGCGATTCTCTTTTGTTCCCGTAAGAATTTGAAACTTTTTCATTTGTTTTGTAACTTTTTTGAATACGAATTAGAACATTCGGGTCTAAGAAAATGCCGGAGGTTTTTTCTATGATTCAATGGGTTCAATCGGATTCCAAAGACCCTTTCCCCAAAAACGTCTCAAATACTTCTTCTTCGGAAAGGGAAGAAGACCTGATGGATGCGTATTCCAAAGCGGTGACCAACGCCGTGGACACCGTAAGTCCGGCCGTGGTTCATCTCAAAGTGAGCGGAAATCGCGGGGGCGGAGCCGGCTCCGGATTCTTAATTTCTCCCGACGGTTTTGTAGTAACCAATCAACACGTAGTCGAAAACGCTTCCGAGATCAACGCGGAATTTCCCGATGGAAGAAGTCTCAAAGCCATGAAGATCGGAGAAGATCCGATGACCGACATCGCGGTGTTAAAAGTTTCGAGTGATCCTTTTCCTTATCTGCATTTTTCAAAACCCACTTCCGTAAAAGTAGGACAACTCGCGATCGCGATCGGCAATCCTCTCGGTTACGAATCCACAGTGACTGCGGGTGTCGTGAGCGCGTTGGGAAGAAGTCTTCGTTCTCGTTCCGGAAGATTGATCGAGGATGTGATCCAAACCGACGCGGCTCTCAACCCCGGAAACTCCGGCGGTCCTCTGGTCAACTCAAGAGGAGAATTGATCGGTATCAACACGGCGATCATTCCTTCGGCTCAAGGAATTTGTTTTGCGGTGGGTTCTGGTACTGCTGAATACGTCATCACTCGTCTGATGAAAAACGGTTTTGTAAAAAGAGGTTATTTAGGAATCGCGGGTCAGAACCAGAGTATTCCCAATCGACTGAAGATCTTCAACAAACTGGAACAGAGTTCGGGTGTTCTTGTGATCGAAGTCGAAACTTCCGCTCCTGCGGCCGGGAGTCTATTAAGAAAAGGTGATATGATTCTTTCTTTGAACGACGTTACCATCCGTTCCATCGACGATATGCATCGAACCTTGGATGAATCCACGATTCAAAAAGAACTTCCGATCCGCGTTTTGAGGGAAGGTTCCCTTCGGACCTTTTCGATCCGCAGCGGGGAAATTTGATCGGGGAATCGCAAGATTTTTTTAGAAACGGTTTTTTTGTAGGAACTCCAATGTTTCTTTTGGTTAGAGTGGATTCTCAGGCGGCACGCTGTGCCCCCTGAGATTTTTCCGACAAAGATTTTCTTTTGGAGAATTTGGAAGAAAGCGCAGGAGATCCTACAATATTTCCCGGATGAAACGGGATCATTTTTTAAAAAAGAAGGAGTTCCCACGTTTTTAAGAACAAAGAGATCTGAAAAACCAAAGAAAATCCGAGTCAAGAAGAAGTTCCCACACAGTTTCCGTTCTTTTATCGGAAGAGAAACCCATTTCTTTTTTATTCAGAACCGATCCCAAAACCTGCCCGACACCCAATCGAAGTCGAGAAACTGAGTTTCTGGAAAATGTGGGAACTCTCACGCTTATTTTGGACTCTCAAGGTCCGAATCGAAATCTCAGAAAAAATCAATGAGACGTAATTCGTGGGAACTCACACAGATTAGAATTTTATAAAATGAGCTTTCTTTCTCTTTCGAGGTTTTAGGACCGGTTCTAAATTGCGATGGGAGCTCCTACATTCTAAAACCTTAGGACGTTCTCAATAGCGGTTATGTAGGAACTCCTCCTTTTTTTCGAATCTTAGAACGGAGTATCGATCGCGAGAAGTTCGGATTCTTCCAAAAAAAGAATTTCGAGTTTGGGAGAAGCCGAAAGCCCCAGACCGTCTCTCGCGGACAATTTCTTACCGTCGATTTCGACGGAACCGGAAATCAGAAAAAAATACACTCCACCACTTTCATTTTTTGGAATATACTCGATCTTTAATTCTTTTTTTCCGTGAGCCAAAGAAAAGATCACGTTTTGATTGATCCAGACCGCGCCGCTTTCTTTTTCCGGAGATACGACGGTTTGAAATTTTCCCTGACGATCCTCTACGTTAAACTTCTTTTGTTCATAACGAGGGGCGATTCCCATCTTATCCGGAAGAATCCAGATTTGTAAAAAATTGACCGGCTCCGTGGAAGAGGCGTTGTATTCGGAATGAACGATTCCGGTTCCCGCAGACATGATCTGCACTTCCCCGGCTTGGATGACGGAACTGTTTCCCTCGCTGTCCTTGTGTTCAAGACTTCCCGAAAGGGGAATGGAAACGATTTCCATATTCTCATGCGGATGCGGAGGAAATCCCTTTCCGCCGATTACGATGTCGTCGTTGAGAACTCGCAGTTTCCCGAATTGAACCCGAGCTGGTTCATAATAAGAACTAAAACTGAAAGTATGTCTGCTCTTCAGCCAACCAAAGTCCGCCTTCCCTCTTGTTTCTTGCGCGTGGTATACTGTTTCCATATATCTCCTGAGAGTTAGACTCTAAAACTACGAATCGATGATCACTTCGTTTCGATTTTTGATTGGATTCCTGGATCCTTTTTTGACTTCCACCTTTACAAACAAATTGGAAGCGTAGAATGAATCGTATGCTTCCGATAAAGATACGATTTAAAAAACAGACAGAAGCAAATTTAATTTCCGATGAGAATTGGTCCCTTTTCCCGATCGATCATCGGAGGCGATCCGTTCTTTCCTAACGTTTCCAAAAATAAAATCGGGTTCGATCTTTTAATAAACGATGAGCCAAAAAGAAACTTCTTTCAAAAGAAAAATCGAATCAAGCCGGTGGCACATCCAAGAAAGAATCCGAGAATACTTCCGTTGATTCGGATCGTTTCCAGAACGTTCCGGGTCTTCCATTCTAAATTCTTTCTTAAGTCCTTCGGATCCAAACTCTGAAGTCTGGTCGTGATCTGTTTTCCGATATAACCGGAAACTCCTTCGTCCACGCGTTTTTCCACGAATTCCAAAACGGACCGAAGCGGCGCGTATTCCTGCAAGGTTTTGATCTCGCCGATTTCCTTTAAATGCGTTTGGATCAGAGTTCCCAGAAGTCGGCTCGCTTGGTCTTTTAAAAAACCCATGAGTGATCGAACCGCCTTTTCCCTTTGTTCCAGGGGAAGTTCGTTCCAAGAGGAGATGTAAGTTTCCGTGGAAGCCGCCATCAGGTTTACTAACTTTTCAATCGTCTTCTCGTCCTTGGATTCGATGACAAGCCCTTGTTTGACGTGATTTCCGTATTCTTTCAATTTTTTCGGGAAGTCGACGACAAGATTCAAAACCACCTGAGCCACTAAATTCATCTTTCCTAATATTTCCTGTAGAAGGGATCTGAATTCCTCCGTATCCGCCACGCGGATCATGGATTCCCCGATCAGTAGTTTGATCGTATCCATAATTTCTTTTTGTCGGTTTAATTCTTTTAATAAGGCGACATCGGTTCCCGAAAACTGGTAATGAACGATGTATTCGACGATATCCTCTTCCACTTTTTCAAAAAGTTGATTGAGAACCTCTTTTGTTTTTTTTTCGTTTCCAAAGGTCTCCAAAAGAACTTCGTGTACGTCGTCTCGAGTGTTAGGATCTTCCAATACCATTCGAATCCTGGAACGAATCACTTCGTGGTGTAAAAGATCTCCCGCGACCCAGTTTCCGATTTCACCCGCGAGGGTAAAACTGTCCTCTTCAATCGCTTTGTATGTTTTCCAAACGGCGAACCAATCGCAAAGTCCTCCGATCAAACCTCCCTCTAACGCCGATAAGACGATCTTTGAAATCGGAGATTCCGGATTTCCGAAAAATAAAATCCCGAGGATCGCGGCTGAAAATGCGACCAGAAGAGAATTGGAAAAGAGCTGTCTTTTTCGAAACGGAGTTTTGACGGACCTTGAAGAGGCGAAAAAAATCAATTGGATAGTTTCCTTCGGTTTAAAAAAGTCGCCCCGAAAAACAAAAGAGGTAACAGAAATTGAAAAAAGGTGATCAAGTAGGATCGAATATCATAAAATACGAATCTATTCTCCTTTTGTTTGGAACAAAGATAAAACTGACCTTCTAAAGTTCGATAACTGGTTTCACCGGTTTCCGATTTCCAAAGCGGAAAAAATCCGGAACGGATAAGCACCGGAGAACAGACGTTTTCGGATTGTATCAAAGGTAATTCCCAAACGATCCTTGAGTCGTCCCATAAAAACGGATGAATTTCCGTTCCGGTCCGTTTCCTTTCTTTTTCAAGATCGGTTTTGCCCTTCGGTTTTTTCTTTGAATTCTCCTCTTCCTGGATGGAAACGAGCTTCTGAAGTTCCGATTTCAACCCCGAAAACGGAAACGCACCGGAGAAGGATTTCTCATTCTTTTTGTATTCTTCCGTAGTGATCGGAACCAAAGAAATGGAAAGTGTATAAAGAGAATGTAATGCGAACTCGGAAAGATCCTCGGATCGAATCGAAGTTCTCCTTTCCTGTCCCGCGTCGTCGATCAATAAAGCCCAGGGTTTGGCGGACAAAAGCTCTAACGGCGGTTTGGTGACGTTCAACTTCCAGAGAATCCAGTCCCCCCTTTTTGCGATCTGGGCAAAAGAATCCGGAAGATTGGAAGCAAACTGATTGAGGGCTTCCGATTTCAAAAGCAGATGAGTCACACCTCTTTCCTGCAAAAGACTTAAAAACAAATCGGAAAGTTTGTCCCTTTCCTGTACCGGACGCAGATTGGATCGTTTCCCGTATGTGACCAAAGAACTTTTCGGTCCTTGGGACGGGAAAAGTTGGATAATTTCTTCCGGAGAAGAAGGTAAAGAATTTTCAAAACGATTCTGCAAAACGATATTTCGTCTAACGGATTGTCTCACAAAAACGGAAGCCCATCTGGAATCCAAAGAATTGACTCCCCCCGTGATTTCTTCGGACGCGATCAAGGAAGAATACGGAGTTTCCTTTAAAATTCCGATCCATTCTTCTTTTTGGCTCCAGATCGCTGAAGGCGTTTTGGAAAGAGCTTCGATTCCGGTGGAAGGACCGGGAATCGTAACGATAAAACGAACCATTCCTAATATAAAAAGAATAAGTCCGGTCCAGAGTTTCCATCTTCCGGGCGCGAGATTTTTGAGAAAAAAACGAGCGGTAACAAGCGCAGCGAAAGTTAGAAAAACGAGAGAAACATTGAGAGCGGTATACCACTTAACGTGCAACCACGGAAAAATCAAAGACAAGGAAGAATCGGTAGCCATCCAATAAAAGAGCAAGGTTCCGAAAATGAGAAACCTCGAAATCGGAGGTAACAATTTTCGGATAAACAACAATCGAATTCCGATCACAAAAAGGATCGGAAACAAAAGATGAATCCAATACTGATCGATCAAAATCTGCTTGAAAACTTCAAAAAATCTTTCAGGGTTTGCGACCGAACTCGAAAATTCTTCGCCCAAAAGAGAAAGAAGTCCGTTGACCGGATAAGAAACCGGAGGGTTTTGTTGAAACTGAACAAAGGCAAAATAATTCCAAAGAACGGGCAAGGCCACGAGAATCGGTAAAAGAAAGATAAAAAGAATTTCTAAAAATTCGAACTCGTCTTTGTAAAAAAGAAAATAAATTCCGAGCGAGACCACGTAAAAAAGCGACATCTCGTAATGGGTGTAAAACACGAGTGAACCCGTGATCAGATTCTTCGCAAACGAAGAAACCTTACCCGTGTAACGAAACTTTTCCAAATAGTAGATGGCAAGAATCGCAAAACCGAGACCTAACACCGATGAGATGGAATTCTGAAAAACTCCTACAACGCCCGCGCCGACGACCCGATCCCCGGGATATAAAAAGTAAAACATCAAACCGGTCATCGCCAAAAGCGCGTTCCCTGGACTCAGATTGGTTTCAGTGAGAAAAAGAAATCCCAATTTTAAAAAAGCATACGAAAACAAAAAAAGAGTAAGAAGAATTCCTAAATTAAAAGCGACGCTAAAGGGAAGAAAAAAAAGAAAAAACGTGTGCAAAAAGGAAACTAGAAAAAAGAAAAACGGAGATTGAAAGTAGAATGTAGGACTTCCACCGTGAAGAGAACGATCATAACCGGAGGATAAAAAATTCTTAAAAAGAATCTGATAGTCCTGGGCGATCAGATATTGATTCTGCAAGGAGACCGAATCGGGAACAGAATCCGAAAATAGAAATCGAAACTGAATGGAAAGAAAAAGTAGAACTAGGAAAAAAACGAGCGGCTTTCTTGCGGCATGAGGAATTTTCCATTTCCCCGGGATGATTTGCATGGGATGATTCTTACGAAACCCGATTTCCTGACAAGCAAAACGGATAAGAACCGACGTCTTTCACTCAGCCCGAAGCGGGAAACAAAGAAATTATTCCTGCTTTGCGTTTTCCTGCACGTATTTTCTAAAATCGGCTTCGGACATTTTATCGGCGTAAAGAGGATAGAGGGCCGCGATCAATTCTTCTAAGGTCGGGAATTTCGCCCCGTCAAGTTTGTAAGCCATATCAGACTCCTTGCGATTCTAAGGTCTTGGAAAGATTCCAATCGAATCCACGTATTGCCATCATTTTTAGGAACCCATTTCTATAAATCTAAAAACCGAACCGATTCTAAATTCGATCTTTCGATTCCGAGCAAAGTGATATCGTCTTTTTTAAAATCGGGCAGAGGTAAAGAATTTGCTAAGTCCAATAAGTCCTGACAAACCCTTTCCAAGGGTTGATCCGTTCGATTTCGAATCCAATCCTCGATCGAAAAAAATTCGTGTTCATCTCCGGAAAACAAAAAACGATCCGGCAATCCATCGGTAAAAAGAATCAATCGAAAGTCTTTCGGTAAGTCATAAGATAACTCGGCATAATGATACTCCGGAAGCATTCCGGCATACGGACCTACGAGTTGAAGAGATTCCGACTTTCCGCCTCCGGTCAAAATACAAGCCGGGTTTCCGGAGCTGGAAAAAAGAATCAGATTTTTACTTAGATCCAAATCCAAAATCAAACCCGAAAAAAAAGGACTTACGTCCCCGATTCTGGAAGCGAACTTTTTCGCTAGTTTTGTAAGAAGTTCTCCGGGAGTAAGATTCCAATCGAAAATCGAATTGTATTCGCTCTGAATCACCATCGTGATCAATGAAGCTTGGATTCCGTGACCGATCGCATCCGCGATAAAAATTCGAATCCTATTTTTTCCGTTTTTTCGAACATTGTAAAAGTCTCCACCCACACTTGCGATCGGCTGGTAAAAAGTTTGAAGACGAATTCCAACTTCCTCAAAAAAAGACTCCTCCGGAACTTCCAAAAAATCACTTTGGATTTTTGCGGCCATATCCAAGTCATCGTGGATGGAACGAAGAGTCAGTTTCAATCGATGAGTTCTTTCCTCCACTTTTTTCTCCAGGTTGCGGGAAAGATCCAAAAGCCTTTGCATATTTTTAGAATTTCGAACCGAAAGTGAAACGGATTGTGCAGCCAAAAAAACAAAGGTTCCGATCGAACTGTAATATCCCGTTTCCAAAAAATAACTCACATACAAAAGGTCGTTGATCATCGCGAGATAGATAAATAAAAATCCGGTGAGAAGAATGGCGGCCCCTTCCCTTTTTTTACGAACCGCTCGGATCAAAGTATAAAGTCCGAGACTTCCCGCAAAAAAAGCGTTTAGATAATAGATCGGAATCGTATACGTAAAAACTTTCATCGGTAAAAACAAAACGATCGCACACGCGACCGCGGATATCCACCAGAGTATATCCACAAAAATTCTTTTTAAGTCTCTTGGATAGAGAGATAGAATATAATTTAAAAAAACGGGGACCGAAAGATAAAACGTAAGGTATTCCACACGTATTAAATTTTCATAATTTATTAGATTTGTATATTCCAGAATCAATCGATTCCCCGGAAAAAGACTTCGAAACCCCATCAGAAGACAAAAAAGTCCGAAATAGAGGGACTGAGTTTCCTTTTTTCTCATGAGAAAAAAGGAAAGGTGCAGAAAGGCAATGATAAACAGACCTCCCACCAAAAAGGAATCGAGTCGAAGACTTCGATTCCAATCGGAACGCAAAGAATCGGCCTCTCCCAAAACGATCGGGGACCAAAAACCTCCGAGCCTCAGATCTTCATTCGCGATTTGTAATACGATTTCAAGATTTTTTCCGGAAGATTCGAACTCAAAAAACAAGGGGCGAATTCCCTCCTCCACTTCCTTTAGGGATTGATCGTCGTTTCGAACGATCTTTCCGGAACTCAGGACAAATTTCCCGTCTAAAAAAAGTTCATAGGAAGAACTTTGATCCGGAAGAATCAAACCCAGTTTTTGAATTGTGTTCGGTAGTTTTACTTCGAGGACATAGGAACCAAAACCCTTCCCCGTCCTGGAACCTCCGTTCCAAGTCGAAGGAATATATACGATTTCACCGGATCGTAAAGGACTAACTCCGGCCGGTAAATATTTCCAACCGCCCCAGTAAAACATCCATTCCCCTCGTAGAGTCAGACTTCCGTCTTTTCGAAAGTCCCAAGAGGAAGCGTCCAAAGTTCCGGATTTCCCAAGCGGAGCTTGCGGTCGCGAACAGGAGGAAAAAATAAAAAGAAAAATCCCAACGTAGAATAGAAGAAGAGGAGCGAATTTTCGCAAACGTAACGGCTGATTTTTCAAAAATGGAATTTCATACTTTGGAACGTTTCCGAACATAAAGGAAAGATCTTTCCACGATTTTAAAACTGTTCAAATTCTTTTTATCTGCTTCCGAAGAAATGAAAAACTTGTTTGGTCTTTTTTGGGCAGGCGCTTAGAGGAAAAAACAATGAGAACGAGAATACAAACTCTCATCTTATAACTGTGCTGTCCTTCAAGGACTCTATTTTCTCCCGTAAAAAAGGTCGATAGGAGTTCCTACAAGGGCGTTTCCACTTTCCAAACACCTACAATTCAGAAGAAAGCTCTCTCTTTTACCGGAAATTTTGCCAAAAAAACAAACGGATAGCTATAAAATTAGAATAATTATCCAATATAACAGATTTTTAGTTGACTATAGCAGGATAGCAACATCCCCTGGTTCAAAATCTCGCAAGGAGGGATTGAGTGAAACACACAACGACAAAAATCATTACCGGAGTTTTTTTCATCTGTACTCTTACATTTGGCCTATTCTCTCAAGATACAAAAAAAGCAAAAACTTCCGATCCCGTCCTGAACTTGGATCCTCCTTCGAACGTTCAATACGAAGAACAAGAAAACGACGGAAAAGGGATTCCTGAAATTCAACAGGAACTCGCAAAGGAGGAACCTTATAAAAGTCCTTACAAAGGAAAACTTCCCGGTGAGTTTATGAAATCGATGCTCCTTTCTCCGGAGCACCAAGACGCGGTCCGAAAGGTCGATCGTCTCTGGCTTGGAGATATCTTCCGCGTCGGTTTCCAAGTCCGCCCTCGTTTTGATTACAGCCACAACGCCGATTTTGATAAACGAACTCAGGATGATCGAAACTTTGCGACTCAGAATTCGCAGGTTTCTTTTATCATCGATCCGAGTCCCTATGTCGCCGCCAAGGTTACGATTCAAGACGTTCGTGTTTTCGGCGGAGAACAATCCCGCAAGGACGGACAGTTGGGTTATCTCGGACTTTCCAACTCAGCCGGTGTGGAACTCAGCTCAGCTCCTACCGCCGCCAACTCGGTGAGCGTTAAGAATAACACCGATCTGAGAGAAGGTTTTATTCAGTTGAAAAACTTCGCAAACGGATTCGAGGTCTTTATCGGAAGACAAATCTTCGGTTTTGGCGACAACCGGTATATCGGAGGAAGAAACGACGGTCAGACCGGAAACTCTTTCGACGGCGCCCGAGTAAAATACAATTCCAAATATTTCAACTCGGAAGCGTTTACCTCCATCATCGCGGAAGACTCAAACGCCGGAAGCGGGAACAACACCGCAAACGGAGTCAAAAGAGGAACCGTGAACGATACCTATCTTTCCGGTTTATACAACACCCTTAAGTTCGAAGACTTTCTCATCGACTTCTACTATTTTAACATCGACAAAAAATGGGAACAAGGTCCGACTCCCACCACAAGTTTGGATCGAACCAGACAAAGAGACGATTTGAATACGGTAGGATTTCGCTTATCAAATCGAACGGATAACAACCGTTTGCCGAAAACGAAATCCTGGGACTGGACTCTCGAAGGTTCTTGGCAATACGGATTCAACGGTCAGAGGGTGAACGCGGGTTGGGACCAACTCAAACAAACCGTGGACGGAAAATCGAACTCCGCAAGAATTTACACCGAAAACGTTCAATACGACGCGAAATATTTCATCGCCCAGACGGGTTATACTTTTTTTGACCGATTCAGAATCGGGGTCCAATACTCGATCGCTTCGGGCGATCCTAACAGAACGGATAACAAGGTTGCGACGTATGACGCCTCTTTCGCTACGAGATCGGGCGGGTTTCCCTATTTCGATTCGGGAAACGGGATCGCAAACGCGACGTTCTGGTCGAACACAAAAAGCAAATCGATTCACCTGATGTATAATTCCGCAAACTACGGAAGATTTATCTTCGTCGTCTACGACGTACAAAAAGCGTCCGAAAACGACGCATGGTATTCTTCCGGGGGAGCGCCTAACACGGGACTTACGACGGAAAACGTTTCGGGTTCCGCGTTCGGCGGTTACAAACTCGGTGAAAGAGGCGGCAAACGTCTGTTCTACGAATTCGACCTAATCTACCAATACTACCTCAAAGACTACGTTTCGATTTGGACCGGAGGTTCGTATCTGCTCGCCGGAGACTCGGTTCGAAACGCGAGGGTCAATCCATGGGCGACTAACGTAAACGATCGATATACTCTGGACGGAAAGTCTTACAGTTTCTTTCTTTTTGTCCAATTTGCAATGTAATTCAAAATTAGAAGTTAGGAAAATAAAAATGATGAAAACAACAATATTCAAAATCGGAACGATCGTATTCTTCTGGACCGTTGTAAACGCGAATCTCTCCGCAAAAGACGTGAATCTTCTAAACGTTTCCTACGATCCGACAAGGGAATTGTATGCCGAGTATAACAAACTTTTTGCAAACTACTGGAAGTCCAAAACCGGAGATGAAGTAAGAATCAATCAATCGCACGGTGGAAGCGGGAAACAGGCAAGATCGGTGATCGACGGACTCGAAGCTGATATCGTGACTCTGGCTCTCGCTTACGATATCGACATCATCGCGTCGAAAGGTTTGATCGCGAGAGATTGGTTGAAAAGTCTCCCGAACAACAGCACACCTTATACTTCTACGATCGTGTTCGTGGTTCGAAAAGGAAATCCTAAAAAGATCAAAGACTGGGACGATCTTGTAAAACCGAAAGTTGGAGTGATCACTCCGAATCCGAAAACAAGCGGGGGTGCGAGATGGAACTACCTCGCGGCTTGGGCTTTCGCGCAGAAAAAATTCAACAACGATTCTTCCAAGGTTCAGGACTTTATAAAAACATTATTTAAGAATGTTCCAGTTCTCGATTCCGGTGCCCGCGGTTCGAGCAATACCTTTGCACAAAACGGAATCGGAGACGTCTTGATCGCCTGGGAAAACGAATCCTTTCTCATCCTGGAAGAATTCGGAAAGGACAAATACGAGGTAGTATTTCCTTCCTTGAGCATTCTTGCGGAACCCCCCGTCGCGATCGTGGAAAAGAACGCGGAGAAACACGGAACCTTAGAAACCGCAAAGGCTTATCTCAAGTCCCTCTATTCGGAAGCGGCTCAAGAAATTATTGCCAAACACGGATATCGTCCGAGAAACCAAGCCGTATTGAAAAAATACGAATCCAAATTCCCGAAGTTGGAACTCGTCACGGTAGACGGTCATTTTGGCGGATGGCATAAAGCTCAGAAGGATCATTTTGCGGACGGAGCCTCTTTCGACCAACTCTACGTAAAATAAGGAGCAACCACAAAGACGCAAAGAAGAGGTTTCGTTTTTCGGCTTCTTCTTTGTGATTCTTACCAAAAATGAGTTGCTACTGATCGAAGTCCTACGATTCTCCTGCGTCGATCTTTCCCAGGAGTTGTTGTTTGAATTTTCAAAAAAATCTGTCGTAACTCCGACGATCCTCTGTGAAAGCCGCGCGCCCCGCCCGATTTTCGGGTGGTGGGGCGGGAGGTGGAAAAATTCCGGGAGATTTTCCTATATCACAGAATTATAATTTTGCAAGGAATATTCTCTCTCCACGGTTGTAGGAGCTCTTACAAATCGTTCCTTGGGATCGCCCTGATTTTAAATTTCTTCCCAACTTGTGAGCAAGGCAAGGATCAACGAGGCGGGGAAAAGTTCGAAAGGAATACAAAATTCTTTACTTTCATGCAAACTTTA
The DNA here is from genome assembly GCF_016918785.1 of Leptospira ainazelensis. GTDB lineage: Bacteria > Spirochaetota > Leptospiria > Leptospirales > Leptospiraceae > Leptospira > Leptospira ainazelensis. The sequence goes on from NZ_JAFFPT010000027.1 coordinate 69,784, forward strand.
AAATTATTGGATCCAAATATCTAATTTATTAGAAATTTATCCACTTTGTTGTAGAGATGAATCCAGGAAGAATCAGAATGAACTCAAAAATCCTAAGACTTACCCTAACCGCAATTCTCCTTTTTACGGGTTCTTCCGGTCTTCTTTCCCAGACGAAACTTTTAAACGTTTCTTACGATCCGACTCGCGAACTCTATTCTCAAATGAATAAACTTTTTATCGCACACTGGAAAAAACAAACCGGAGAAGACCTGATCATCAATCAATCGCACGGAGGTTCGGGCAAACAGGCCAGAGCCGTGATCGACGGACTCGAAGCCGATGTAGTAACTCTCGCACTCGCGCACGATATCGAAGCCATTGCTGAAAAATCAAAATTGCTTTCGACCGATTGGGAGAATATTCTTCCGCACCAAAGTTCTCCTTATACATCCACGATCGTTCTTTTAGTGAGAAAGGGAAATCCGAAAGGAATCAAAGACTGGGACGACTTAGTAAAACCGGGAATCGGAGTCGTAACTCCCAATCCAAAAACCGGAGGGGGCGCGAGATGGAATTACCTCGCGGCTTGGGGTTTTGCAAAAACTAAATACGGTTCCGAAGAAAAGGCTAAGGGTTTTGTTAAGAATCTCTACAAGAACGTTCTTGTTTTGGATTCCGGAGCCAGAGGATCTCTGACAACTTTTGTACAAAGAGGAATCGGGGACGTCCTGATCTCTTGGGAGAACGAAGCCCATCTTGCCATCAAAGAAACCGCAAACCAACCAAACTCTCAAGTGGAAATCATCTTTCCTTCGGTGAGTATCTTAGCCGAACCTTCCGTCGCGGTAGTGACCAAAAACGCTGAGAAACACAAAACGTCCAAGGTTGCGGAGAGTTATCTGAAATTCTTATACACGCCGGAAGGACAGGAAGTGATCGCAAAAAACTACTATCGCCCCTCTGATTCCAAAATTTTAGCGAAGTATAAAAGTATATTCAGAAATTTGAAACTATTTACGATTCGAGATCTGGAAGGTTCTTGGAAAAAAGCTCATGAGAAACATTTCGCGGAAGGCGGAATTTTCGACCAAATCTATTTAAAGTAAATCGTTTCAAAAAAAGAGAAACCAAGTGTCCATTTTGAACTTAAGAACCAAACCCTACGGAAAGTCGGCTTTCGGAATCAGCCTTGGACTCACCGTCACCTACTTGAGTCTTTTGGTGATCATCCCCTTGGGCGCTCTTTTTCTCAAAAGTACAGGAATCGGGTGGATCGGTTTTTGGAAACTACTCACGAACGAAAGAATAGTATCGGCTCTTTACTTGAGTTTTGGCGCGGGAGCGATCGCCGCACTCTTAAATTTATTCATAGGATTTTTATTTGCCTGGGTTTTGGTTCGTTACGAATTTCCGGGTAAGTCGCTTTTGGATTCCCTGGTGGATCTTCCCTTTACGTTACCGACGGCGGTTGCGGGAATCGCTTTGACAACCATTTATACAAAGAACGGAATCATCGGAAAACTTTTGGATCCTTACGGAATTAAAATCGCATACACTCCGATCGGAATCGTAATCGCACTCGTGTTTATAGGATTTCCCTTCGTGGTCAGAACCATTCAACCGGTATTGGAAGAATTTCCAAAAGAACTGGAAGAATCCGCATACTGCCTCGGCGCAAACCGCTGGCAAATATTTAGAAGAATCGTCTTTCCGGAACTCATTCCACCGATGGTCACGGGCGCCGCGATGGCCTTTGCGAGAGGGATCGGAGAATACGGATCCGTGGTTTTTATATCCGGAAACCTTCCGGGTAAGACCGAAATTCTTCCCTTATTGATCGTCACCAAACTCGAACAATACGAATACGAAGAAGCCACCGGAATTGCGTTTATCATGCTCGTAATCTCTTTTAGTATATTATTAGGTATTAATATTCTTCAGACGATATCCGCAAGGAGAAAGGGATGAGACAAGAATCCTTATTAACGCGCAGCATCCTCATCGGGTTGGTCTTTCTATTTACCGGTTTAATTTTGCTCCTTCCGATCTACACCGTTTTTCAGGAAGCTTTTTCAAAAGGACTCGGGGCGTATTTGGAGGGAATTCAGGAACCGGATACGATTTCGGCATTCAAACTTACGTTATTGGTCGTTGCCATAGCGGTTCCGATAAACACCGTATTCGGAATCGTCTCCTCGTTCGCTGTGACAAGATTCGAGTTTCCCGGAAAAAGTTGGCTTTTAACGATCATCGATTCTCCATTTTCCGTTTCGCCGGTGATCTCCGGTTTGATCTTTATTCTTCTTTTCGGAAGACAGGGATGGTTCGGTCCCTTGCTCGAAGAGATGGATATCAGAATCGTGTTCAACACGCCCGGGCTTGTGATAGCGACCGTGTTTATCACGCTTCCCTTTGTCACGAGAGAACTGATTCCTGTCCTTGAATCGCAAGGAATCGAAGAGGAAGAAGCCGGGCTCTTACTCGGGGCATCCACTCTCAAAGTTTTTTTTAGGATATTGGTACCCGGAATCAAATACGGACTGTTATACGGGATCATCCTTTGTAACGCAAGAGCCATGGGAGAATTTGGCGCCGTTTCCGTTTTATCGGGACATATCCGCGGACAGACAAACACGTTACCGTTGCAGATCGAAGTCCTTTACAACGAATACAACTCTGTCGCCGCGTTTTCGGCGGCCTCACTTCTCGTATTCTTATCCTTAATCACGCTCGTAGCAAAACAGATCTTGGAAAGAAAAATCAAGGTCACAAAAAAGGAAACATTGCTCCAAGAGGAGGTATAACCATGGGAATCAAAGTTAAGAATATCGTAAAACGGTTCGGAAACTTTACCGCAATCGACAACTTATCTCTGGAAGTTCCTTCCGGGGATTTGGTTGCGCTTCTTGGTCCGTCGGGTTCCGGAAAGACGACACTTTTAAGAATCATCGCCGGACTAGAAGACGCGGATTCAGGAGAGGTCATCTTCGAAGGAAAGGAAGTCGGAAAGAAGAACGCAAAAGATAGAGGAGTCGGTTTTGTATTCCAACACTACGCACTTTTTCGGCACATGACGATTTTCGAAAACATCGCGTTCGGTCTGGAAGTAAGAAAAAGGGCGGAAAGACCTAGTAAGGAAGCGATACGGGAAAAGGTCATGAGTCTTTTGAAACTCGTTCAGCTGGAGAATTTTCACAATCACTATCCCGCCGAACTTTCCGGAGGACAAAGACAAAGGATCGCACTCGCAAGAGCACTCGCGATCGAACCCCGTTTTTTATTGTTAGACGAGCCGTTCGGCGCTCTCGATGCAAAGGTAAGAAAGGAACTTAGAAACTGGCTTCGCCGACTTCACGATGAAATTCATATCACGAGCGTATTTGTTACCCACGATCAGGAAGAAGCGTTGGAAGTTTCGGACAAGGTCGTGATCCTTCGTTCCGGAAAGATCGAGCAGGTCGGAACTCCGGACGAGGTTTACAATCATCCGAAAAACTCTTTTGTGTTTCATTTTTTGGGAGACGTGAATCTATTTCATGGCAGAGTCCAAGGTGGTGAGGCTCAATTAGGCGAAATCAAAGTTGACGCACCCGAACACGCTGCTGTTGAAAACGCAAACGCGGTCGGTTATGTTCGCCCCTATGACGTTGAGATCCTAAGGGAAGCGATTCCCGCTCAGACGATCCCTGCGGAAATTCAGTATATCCATTCCACAGGAAGAATCGTAAAGGTAGATCTCAAACGTTTGGATACTGGTGCTATCTTAGAATCTCAACTCAACTCGACTGAATTTCAAACCCTCAACCTACTCCCCGGAGAAACGGTTCACATTCGTTTTAGAAAGGTAAAAGTTTACGTAGAGGATTATACGATTTAGAATCCGGTTCGCCGTTTTACCCGCTCTTGTACGGATTCCGGTGAAACAGAGGAATAGAAACAAATTTTATCCGGAAATTTGTTTCGAAATATATTTTGTATTCTAATTTATATCGGAATTCGAGGACAATCAGAATCGACTTTTGATTCTCAGAAAAAAAGTCGGATGCAAAACGGAATTCTAAAAATCTATTTTTTTTATACGAATCAATCTCTGAAAATTCTATTTTTTGAATATACTGCCGTTTTCGATCGTAAGAGTTTCTCCGGAGAAGAATGTAGAATCGCTTTGATCGTGAGAGACAATCAAAACGGGGATTCGATAGAGTTTTTGGATTTTTTCCAATTCGTTTCTCATTCTATCTTTTAGTTCCGAATTGAGGGCGGCAAACGGTTCGTCCAAAAGCAGAAGGTCCGGTTTTTTTACAAGCGCTCGAGCCAGGGCAGCCCTTTGTTTTTGCCCGCCGGAAAGATTTTTAGGATAACTTTCGGCAAAAGTATCAATTTCAAATAATTCTAATATTTCCTCGATCCTCTTTTGATCCGAATCCTTAAGTCGAATCAGCGGCGATCGTCTCAAAGGAAATTCAATATTCTTTCGAACGGTCAGATGAGGAAAAAGGGAATAACCTTGGGGGAGATAACCGACATTGCGTCTTTGTACAGGAAGATCGTATTTTTTCTCTCCGTCAAAAAACAAGTTTTTACAAAACGAAATTCTACCTTTATCCGGTCGAATCAAACCCGCAATCGTTTTCAAAGTCAGCGTTTTTCCGGATCCGGAAGGTCCGTAGATCATCAAAAAGTCTTTCTGAAAAGAAAAGTCAAGATCGAGAAAGAACTTCCGATTTCCATCCAGTAACGTTTTTTGAATTTTAATTTCGAGAGACATTCTGTTTTTACTCGTCTTTGCTTTTCAAGCGCTACAGGCTCTCATTTCAAACGTTTGCCTACCCGTCCAAGTTTAATTCCGAACCTAAAGTCGATCCAAGAATCGTCAGGACCGCAGTCTCGGAAGTTAACGAAGACTCGGGTCCATCCTTTCAAAATGATACTTTTCAAAGATTTTGACCACTTCGGGCGTTGATAAGAATTCCAGAAAAAGTTTGGACTCTTTCGGTAGAACGTTATCGGAGACAATCACGATCGGATAAAGAATCGGTTCTGTACTTAGATCGTGGATCATAATTCGGACTTTTTCCTTAAAAAGCAGAGCATCGGTTCTATAAACAAAACCGGCGTCGGCCTCGCCTCGCGCGACGTAGTCCAGAACTTGTCTTACATTTTCTCCGGGAATAAATTTCGGTTCCAGGGTTTTATAGATTTCTTCTCTTTCTAAAACTTCCTTCGCATATTTGCCTGCGGGAACGGTCGACGGATTTCCGATCGCTATTCTTTGAACGGACGCTTCCTCGAGTTGAGAAAGAACTCGAATCTCGGAAGATCCGGAGATCGGGACGATCAGAACCAGTCTATTTCTTATAAAATTCTTCTTGGACTTTCGATCAAAAAGTTTTTTCTTGATTCCTTTTTCCACACTTTCTTGATCCGCAGAAGCAAAGATACTCGCGGGAGCTCCGTTTTCAATTTGCCGGAGTAAAACGCCGGATGCGGCGAAGTTCAATAAAACTTTGATTCCGTGTTTTTTATCGAACTCTTTTCCGATTTCAGTAAACGCCTGAGTCAGACTGGATGCGGCCGATACTATAAGTTGTTTTTTCTCCTCTCCGAAAATCGGAGATAAACAAAGGAAAAAGAAAAGGAAGAATACGATTTTGATTCTTTGTATATTCATTTTACCTTATATTCTACCAATACGATTTTTTAAAAAGTTTTGTCGAAACGGTCAAAATAAACACGCAAAGTATCGAAGTTAAAACTACGAGATAAAAAGCGACCGCGTCGTTTCCGGATTGTACTGCGTCGTAGATTGCAAGGGAAAGAGTCTGGGTTCTATTGGGGATATTGCCTGCGATCATAAGCGTAGCTCCGAATTCTCCCATTCCTCTTGCATAAGCTAACATCGATCCGGCTAAAATTCCTCTCCAAGAAAGTGGAAGAAGAATCTCCCAAAAAATTATAAAATTTCCCCGTCCCAATGTCCTTGCAGTATCTTCTAAGTCGGAATCCACGTTTTCGAAGGCGGCTCTTGCAGACCGATAGACGAGCGGAAAGGAAACCAACACGGAAGCGATCACCGCGCCGGACCAATGAAACAAAACGCTAAAATGAAAATATTCGGATAGAAAGGATCCTCCGATTCCATTTTTTCCAAAAAACACCAAAAGGTAATAACCGAGAACGGTAGGAGGCAAAACTAGCGGAAGTGTGAGAATCGAATCCAACAATTCCTTTCCAAAAAAACCGGCCTTGGACAAAAGATATGCGCCTAACACTCCTAAGACGGTCGCGAACAACGTGGAAAGAGCGCTCACTCCCAAGGTCAATAGAACCGGATATCGAATCGTTTCCCAATCCAGCGAAGTCATTGACGGATAGATAACCCCGCAACCCTTGTGAGGTCAAGAAGAGAAGAGATCCGATCAATAAGATATCACTGAAATCGGTAGGAAGCGCCGAACAAGATCGCCGGAACATCCGATTGTAAGGACTGGGAATAATTGAGAACTCGAATGTCGTTCGGACCGAAAACGGAATGTAAAACCGCCCAGTCGTTTCCTTGGGACGCGACGATCTTTCTCGAAAAAAGATAATTGATCGCAAAATCAAAACTCCAGTTTCCGGAAAGAAAACTGAGTCCAAGAGTGGCCAACTGTTGAACCATAATTCCGGCTTGTAAGGCGCTCATTCCTTCCGAACGTACCACACCCGTGTTATAACGATAGCCCGTCCGATAGGCAAAGGAGTCTGACTTATATTCTAAACCGATCGCTCCGGCCCAAGCGTCGTGATAGGCAATATTCTGGGAGACAGTGTTAGTTTTTCCGAATGCGGTCGGAAACCAAGGATCTTCTAAGGTCTGTTTAAACGTTTGATTATACGAATTATAATTATAATAGAGGAAGTCGATTCCCAAACGAAAATTCTCGTTCCCAAAAGAAAAACCTACGCCGTGTTTTTCAGGAAGGTTGAATGTCGCCGAAACCCCCGTTCTTCTATAATTGTTTGCATCCCCGATTCCGACCTGCATTCCCCCGTCCAAGGGAAGAATATTTCTCGCCTGATAAGAATACGCCGCCTTGAACCAATCCGTAAACGAATAAGTGAGACCGAATATCGCCCCCATGGAATAGGCGTTTCTACTTCGATAATCGAAACCCTGTCCCGGAACTTCGAGCGTATGAGTGATATCGTAAAATCTTTGATAGGCGATCTGTCTGGAATAAATCGCCTCAATACCGAGACCGACCGAAAGATTCCCGAACTTGTAAGCCAACGCGTTAGTCATCTTTACTACGTAAAAGGTCGTCAAAAGATCTTCCTTGATCTTTTTGCTGTCTCCTATCGGTCCCGGAATATCGATTCCGGACCAATCCCGAAACGATTGTCCGTTAGGCGTCACCCTGAGAATCCCATCCACTTGTCCGTTTCCTCCGCCGGGAATATAAACTCCGACTCCGTAATTCAATCGATTCGTGATCGGAACGTTGAGACCAAAATAAGGCAGGGGTGCAAGAATATTATAATTCTGAGAATTAGTATACGCGTAATCCGCGTTCGGATCCGCGAGTCGATCCTTATAAGTGGAACGAATGTATGGAAGTCCGATACCGAATTCCAAACCGCCTTTTTGATTGATTGTCAGATTGGCCGGGTTGGTCGCGATATCCATAGGAGAACCGCCGATCGCAAGATTTACGCCTCCCATTCCCGCGTAGCGTGTATTATGCGATGGTTGAAAAAGACCGACGCCGAACAAGGAAGAAAAACCCATCAGAAAAACGATACATACAAAAAGAAAAATTTTTGAATGTTTTGGAAAATAGATTTTCGCATTTTGCATTGGCAAACTCTTTCGAATTTTAGAATTTTGGAAAGTTATTTTTCTTTTCAGCGTATCCAGGATATGGAAACTTTGTGACTCAAATAAGGAAAGTTCAATGCAAAATTTTACGAAATACAGAACTATGACCGATCCTTACGCCGATCAGATCATAGAGGATTATTTTCAATCCGGCGACCAAGAAAAACTCAAAAGTTTAATACTGTTCAATACGCTCACAAAGAATTTCGCACCGATCCCATCCGAACTCCCCGACTATTTCGAAGACTACTTTGAAAAGACGGGTGTATTACCGGAGTGGGCCGATCCAAAACAGATAGTGATCGCCGAAAAGATTTTTACTTCGTTCGGACCTCAGATACTCATGATCCTCTGTTGCAAGTCTTTGCCGATGAGTTATACTTGTGGAAACGGAGCGGAAGTCCTCGTTCATACCGGAAGACTGGTGGAACAGAATGGATCCACTGACAAGGTCTATCGAAGACTGATGGAAACAACCCAGTTCGTCGTTTCCGTTTTACAAGAAGGTGGTCTCTCTCCTCAAGGAGACGGAATCCGAGTGGCGCAAAAGGTAAGACTCATGCACGCATCCATTCGGCATTTTATAAAACAGTCAGGTCAATGGAATTCGGAATGGGGGGAACCTATCAATCAGGAAGATATGGCCGGAACTCTTCAATCCTTTTCGAGTTTGATCTTGGACGGGCTGGCTTTCTCGGGCATAACCCTTTCAACGGATGAAAAAAACTCCTTCATACATCTTTGGAGAGTTGTGGGACATATCCTGGGTGTTCTCCCGGAGCTTTCTCCCGAAAAAAACGAGGATGCGTATGCGATGGGACTTGCGATCTTTCAGGACCAGAGAAGACCATCGGAAGCCGGGAAAATTCTTGCCAAATCACTTTTAGATTTTATGGAATATATGTTGCCTGGAAATTTATTGGACGGGGTTCCCGTCTATTTTCTTCAAAGTTATTTAGGAAAGGAGAACTGTAACCTCCTTGGAATTCCCTGGGAAGAAAAGGAAATTTTAGGAGAGATACTTGAGAAAATCATGATGGACTTCGACAAAACCCTAAGCGGAAACGATCATTTTCAAAAACTTGTTTCTCATTTTTCATCCAAACTTATCCTAGGGATGGATCATTTTTACTATAAGGGTAAAAAAGCAAAATTTCAAATTCCACCTTCTCTGAAAGGGAACTGGGGAGTATAAAACAATGGAATTCTGGCAAAAAATTTTAACGGACCCGTATTATCTCGGAAAATTTTCCCCGCTCGAAAATTTCTTTCTATTTGTAGGAGTGATCTTCTGGGCCTACGTTTACTACGCGTTGATCGCGGATTCCAATCGAAAACAATTTATAGAAATGCCGGTCTTTATCGCCTGCGGGAACATAGTTTGGGAATTCCTCTGGGGATTCGTAATCCAAGAGGACATGGGGATCGTCCTAAACTGGGGATACAAGATCGCGTTTATTCTGGATATTTTCATCTTTATCAACGTGATTCGATTCGGACAAAAACAATTCAAAATACCCATCAGTATTTTAGAATATAGAATTTTACTGTTTGTTTTATTGATTTCCTGGGGCGCCTTGATCTACACCTATTACATAAATCGATACGATCTTTTTACAGGTTCGAATTCCGCATACATTCTCAATCTTTTTATTTCGGGAATGTATCCCGTTTTATTTTTGAGTATGGGAAATTCTAAACTATTTTCGTATCCGATCGCCTGGTGTAAATTTTTAGGAACCGTATTTTTTACCGTATTCTTATTCCTCTACTTCCCGAAAGAATACTTCGTCTTATGTCTGGGCGTTTTGGTTTTTATAGCGGATGCTTACTACGTTTACATATTTTCCAAACGTAGAACTTAAAAAATGCCTTTTCGAACGGAAACAAAGTTTTCTTCCTTCCGAATCAGGGAGATACTATTGGAAGACCACGTTTCCAGCATTTGTAGAGGCGTTTTAGAGGAAGAATCCGAAACCAAAATTCTCCGGATACAAAAGGAGAAGATAAAAGAGGAAGATTCTTTCTATTTCCTAAACGAATACGAAATCGGAAAGTTAGTGGACGATGATCAGATTCTAAAGCCTGAAAGGATTTTAAGAATCCAAGACAAGTATTGTCTTGTCTACGATAACATCGAATCCTCCTTATTAGGAAATCATTTAAACAAAGCGGATTCTCTTCCGATCCAAGAGTTTCTACAGATCGCGATTTCCATTACGGAAAATCTCATAGCCCTTCATTCCAAGGGAATACTCCACAACCAGATCAGTCCGAATTCCTTCTTTTACGATTCTCATTCAGGAAAGTCGATGCTCGCCTGGCTCGGTTCTTCTTCTCTTCTCATCGGAGAAAAAGGGAACCTTGCTCCTCTCCAAATCTCGCCTACGTTACTCGCCTATTGTTCTCCGGAAAGGACAGGAAGAATGAATCGGACCGTAGACTTTCGATCCGACGGTTATTCCTTAGGCGCGCTTTTTTATCAGATTCTCACCGGTAAACCTCCGTTTGAATCCAACGACCCGCTCGAAATCATCCATTCTCATATCGCGAGAGCTCCGGTTCCGGTGCACACGAGAAGATCCGAAATCCCTATTCAAATTTCGAACCTGGTCATGAAACTTCTTTCGAAGATGCCCGAAGAAAGATATTTCGCTTTGGAAACCCTTTCCAACGATTTGAAAATTTTATACGACTCGATCCGTTCCAGCCAAAGTATCTTGGAATTTATCCCGGCCTCCACCGAAAAAAAGGATAAGTTCCGAATCACTGAAAAACTCTACGGAAGGGATAAAGAAAAAAAAATCATAGAGGATTCGATTTCTTCTATATACGCGGGGGTCAGAGCTTCGATCCTTATCAAAGGAAAATCGGGAACCGGCAAAACGTCCCTTATGATGGATTCCGTTTTTTCTACTGACTTCAACGCATTAAGAATCTTTAAAGGAAAGTTCGACGAAGACAAAAAGGAAATCCCCTACTACGCGCTCAGACAAATCCTCGTGGAACTTTCCAATCACCTTTTGACACAATCGGAGTATGAAATTCAGAGTTTAAGAAGAGGGATGAGAGAAACCCTCGGAGAAAACATTCAACTTTTAGTCCAGCTCATTCCCGAAATCAGAAGTCTTATCGGAATTTCCCCGGAGCCGGCGGAAAACCCGAGCCAAAAGGACGATCAATTTTTGTTTATCGTCATCCTCCGTTTTCTTTCGATTTGTTTTAACCGGAGAAGTCCCGCCTTACTCGTATTAGACGATATACAATGGGCCGACCCTGCATCGATAGCTCTTATCGAATTCATTTCCAGACAAACCGATTGGGAAGGGATGCTTTTCGTTTTTATCTGCAGAAACGAAGAGGAGAATTCCGAATTTTTAAATCAATTTAGAAATAAATTATTAAGTTCTGAAATTCTACTGCAGGAAATTTCCCTGAAACCCCTTGATCGAACGATGATTCGCAGTTTTGTTTCGGACAGTTTGGACATCAAGACGGAGGACGCGGAAAAACTGGCGGACATTCTCTATCAAAAAACAAACGGAAATCCTTTTTTTCTCAATCAGTTTTTTAACGCTCTCTATACCGAATCTTTTATACAATATCGGGAAGGTTCGGGGATCTGGAGTTTGGATTGGGATGGAATCGTAAAAAAAACCGTAACCGAAAACGTCCTGGATCTGCTTACCGAAGAAATCAAAAGACTTCCCGAAGAAACTCTGAAGTTCTTAAAAGTCGCCGCTTGTATCGGAGGTCTTTTTGATTTGGGAACCCTTTCCCGTTACTTTCAGGATTCTCCCGAAATCATCGAAACTGGAATTCGGGAATGTATCAGACGAGGAATCATCATCTTTCAAGAATCGCAAGTCAGTCTTTATCCGATTCTTCAAATTCTTAAAAACGGAACTGAAGAAGAGATAAAACGCGATTCCATTTTTGAAGGGATCACGTTTCGTTTTTCTCACGATAAGATCAATCAAGTGATCAGCGAATCGATCGTCGCCGAAGATCGCGCCGAAATTCACAAAAGTTTGGCCTGGATTCTGATCCAAACGGATCGGAATTCTCCAAAACAGGAGAGAATCCCTCAAATCGCGAATCATCTTATCCGCGCTCAGAAAATTCTAAATTCAAAAGAAGAAGTCGATCTTTTTATCCATTACATTCTTCTCGCAGGAAACGCGGCGAAACTTTCGGCTGCGTTTAACACCGCTTATTCGCTTTTTACCCTTCTCAAAAAAAAGATCACGAAAGAATCCTGGAAGGAAAAAAAAGATCAAACCGTTCAGATTTACAAATCCCTCGCCGAATCCGCCTACTTTCTTTCCAAAACATCGGAAGCGGAGAACGCGGTTCAAATTCTGCTCGAGAATCTAAACGACAGAATCGAAATCGCCGACGTTCACTTGATGCAACTCGAAGTTATGAACGCAAAAAACGACTTGGAGGGCGCTTACAAGGTGGGGATCAAGGCCTTAGAGTCGATGGGAGAGTATTTTCCGGAAAAACCCGGAGTGTTAGTTCTTCTTTTTGAATTTCTCAAGATGATCTATTATCAAAGAGGAAGAAGTCCCGAAATCCTGGAAGACGCAAAGAAAAATCAAAATCCGTATAAGATCGAAGTGATCAACATTCTCACGAACATGTTGAACTATGGAAAACATTTCGACAGCAAACTCTTTGTGTTCTTATTTTTAAAACTGATGAACATCACTCTCAAAGAAGGAAATTCTCCGGTCAGCTTTTTCGGTTATGCCGGGTTCGGTTCTTTAGTTTTTGCCGTCACCGGAAACTTCCAAACCTCGCTTCGTTATTGGAAACTTGGAGAAAGAATTCTTACACTTTTTAACACGGATCGTCTGAGAGGAAGATTCTTGTTTGGAAAGAATATGCTCTTGGACTACTTTCAACATCCATTTTCAAAGCTCGTCCTTTTGGCGGACGACGCGTATCAAAAAAGCATTCAATACGGAGACTATCTCTGGGCCGCATTCTCCTTGATTTCGCATTCGATCTATCAATTGTATCATTCTGAAAATTCCGAAAGTTATCGCGAGGTTTTAGCAAAGGACGCAAAACGCGCGGAAAACCTAAACTATGAAATCACGTATTCCGTACTCGCGAGTTCGGATTATTTTATTCGAAGTTTGGAAGGAAGCGAAAAACCTAACGTCTTTTACAAGGACCAGGAAGTTTCCCTGGAAACTTTCGAAAATAAAATTTTGATTCCCTGCGGCAACGGAACCGCCTTTGCTTGGTATGCGGTTCTAAGAGGGAAGGAAACCTATCTTCACGGGAATTGGGAGGAAGGACTCGAAACGTTCGCAAAATTCAAAGAGGATCTGGAGAGATCCAGAACTATATTCATCTATTCGGAATACAGATTCTATCGTTCCTTACTTCTGATCCGCGCGTCGGAGAACGGAAGAAAAATTTCTTTGATGGATCGCCTTTTTATCCGGGGATCCGTGTCTCTTTTTAAAACCTGGTCCAAGGTTTATCCGGCCAACTTCTTGACTCACTACTACATTCTAAAAGCGGAATATTCCAATTTTAAGAACGACTATAAAACGGCCGAATTCTGTTTTGAACACGCTCTTTCCGCGCTTTCCAAAACTGAAAACAACCTGAGAAAAGCGATCGTCAACGAACTCGCCGGTTCTTGGGAAATCTCCAGAGGTAGAAAACAATACGGGAATTATCTCTTAAAAATCGCGCAAAAACAATATCGTTCCTGGGGAGCTTCGAAAAAAGCCGATCTCATCCAGGCGAACAGGGATCATATCGACGATGAAACCGGCTTTTTACTTCATACAAGAGAGGAAGCCTTACTCGATACGATTCTAAAATCAGCGGACAATCTCGATCTCAGGAGCGTTCTCAAGTCTTCACAATCGATCTCGGGAATTATAGAACAGGACGAACTTCTAAAAAAGATGATGCGGACCATCATGGAAAACGCGGGAGCTACGAGAGGATTTCTGATTCTTCCCAGACAAAACGGACTTTACGTCGAAACGGGACAAGATATCGAAGAATCTGAAAACGTCTTACCGGAACCTTTGCTTTTGGAAGCGGCGGGAGAACTACTTCCGATCGAACTCGTTTACTATTGTTACCGTTCCGGGCAAAGAACTCTTCTTGGAAACGCTTCGAAAGAATCCTTGTATTCTCTCAATTCTTATATCGCGACCCACCAACCTAAGTCTCTTCTTTGTCTTCCGATCACAAAACAGGGTAGAATTTTGAGCATTCTTTATCTGGAGAATCGACTGACCTACGGCGTGTTCGACGAACACAGATTGGAAATTCTCGAAATACTGTCTTCGCAGGCGGCTATTTCATTAGAAAATGCTAAACTCTATGAAGACATCACGCGGTTGAACTCCGAATTGGAAAAGAAGGTAGAATCAAGAACTCAGGAGCTGATGCATTCCTTAAAGATCATCCGGAAGGATCTTCTTTATTCCAAAAAAATTCAGAGAAGTATTCTTCCGGAACATCCCGTTCTCGCGGGAATTTTATATTCGGTTTCTTATCAACCCATGGACGAGGTGGGCGGAGACTTTTACGATCTTTTCGAACTCAAACCCGGGGTGTATCGTTTTTTTGTGGCGGACGCGACTGGACACGGAGTTCAGGCTGCGCTGATCACGATGGCTATCAAAAGCGAATACGAACATCTAAAAAAAGTCCATAAATCGCCGGCCGATCTTTTGAAAGAATTGAATTTCGTGATTCTTGAAAAATTCAAAACGTTGTATCTCACGTGTATCGTCGCAGACATCAACGTAAAATCACACACGCTGGAATATTCTTCCGCAGGTCATCCCGCTCAAATTCTTCTGAGAGAGGGAAAGGCTGAATGGATGCACAAGACCGGAGCGATCCTTGGTCTGAAAAAAAATTATGAATACTATTCCGAAAAATTGAAGTTGAAAACCGCCGATCGAATTTTTCTTTTTACTGACGGAGTCTACGAACAATTCAACGGCGGTAAAAACGAATACGGAGAGATTCGTTTTTTAGAATCGATCCGCACTTCCGATCTTTCGACGCCCGAAAAACAACTTGTAAGAATTCAAAAAGATCTCAACGAATTTTTACAAGGATCCGCGATCCAAGACGACCTTACTCTGATCATAGTCGAAGTCCTCTAATTCTTTGGGACCGTTTTTTATTCCGGTTTCATTTCCAAAAAAAAGAAAGGTTTCCTTAACGAACAGAGGAGAATTCTTAAAATTGAAAATCGGATTCTAATTTTTACTTTTACTTTCGAGCGGGAAATGCTTTCTGAAAAGAAATGACTTCAAAAATTGCTGACATTAGAAGCAACTATACCCGTTCTTCTTTGGACACCGCGGATACCGGAAACGATCCGATCGAGTTTTTTCAAAAATGGTTTCAGGAAGCGGTCTTATCCGAAGTTTTCGAAGTCAACGCGATGACCTTGGCCACGGCTTCCAAAGACGGAAAGCCGGATGCAAGAACCGTTCTTCTAAAAGGAATCAGCGGAAGTTCTTTTCAATTCTTTACAAATTATGAAAGTAGAAAGGGAAAAGAATTGGAAGAAAATCCGAGAGCCTGTCTTGTTTTCTTTTGGTCCGAACTGGAACGTCAGGTTCGAATCGAAGGAAACGTGAAAAAAATTTCCAAAGAAGAATCCAAAGAATACTTCCATTCCAGGCCGAGGGAATCTCAGATCGGCGCCCACTCTTCTCCCCAGAGCCAGGTGATTCCGGATCGGAAATTTTTAGAAGAGAGATTTCAAAAATTTTCATCCCAATTCGAAGGAAAAGAAGTGGACCTTCCCGATCACTGGGGAGGTTACGCGGTCGAACCGGAAAGGATCGAATTCTGGCAGGGAAGATCGAGTCGGCTTCACGATCGAATTGTGTTTGAGAAGAATCCGGATTCTTCTTGGAAGAAGTTTAGAGTCGCTCCTTAATATCAGTCGATCATTCCTTTTTTTTGGAAGAATATAACCCAAAACGTCGAGCGTAGGAACTCCATCGTTTTTTATTGCAAGTTTTCCGAGTGTTCAAAGCGGTTTCTTTACGCTTTGGAACGCGGCTCTATTGATTTTTAGAGTTGTAATTGGAACCTTTTCCGAGAGAATTTCGGTCCTTTCGTATGTTAAAGAATTCGAAAACGCACTTCTGATCCGGAGAAATAACCTTGAAAAAATCGATTCTATTCTTATTAACAATTTGTATTACTGCGCTCGTTGTATGTAGCAAAAAACAAGAACCTAGCTCCGAAACCGCCTCCGGGGAAGCTGAAAAAACGGCGATGAGAAGCGCCGATGTTTCCGGGCAACTTGGTTCACCGATGGCTCCTTCGGAAGACTCAAAGAAAGTTTCGAGTGAAAAGGAAGAAAGCGGTTACAAAAATTCTTTTGATAAAACCGACGATCAACTGGGAAAAATTTTCGCGCCGATTGGACTTACAACGGAAAGACTGCTCGAATACAACATTCAACTTTCTTATGAATGTAAGGATCTCGTAAAGACAAGGAAAGAACTTTTAGACTATATCGCCAAATACGGTTATTTGGAAAGCAGTTCCGCGATCAATTCCAGAACTCCGTTTATGAGCGTGAAAATGCACGTTCGTACCGCGAAGTTATACGAAGCGCTTTTGGATCTCGACAAACTCGGGGTTTTGATCTCCGAAGACATCTCGACGATCGATCACACCGAAGGAATGGTCTGGCAGAAACGAAAGACAACGCGCGAAAAAATCCGTCTTTCAAGAAGAAACAACGCCAATCAGCAAATAGGCGCGGCTTCCAAAAACTGGGAAGTGATCGAAGAATCGATCGAGAGAAGCGAGGACGAGCTCGACCTTGCGGAACAGGAAACCTGGAAGATCAAGGACCGAGTCAGTTGGGCTACGATCTCCGTCAGTTTCGGAACACCGACACCTCCGGACGCGATTCAAGTTCCGGAATATAAAAACGCGCTTGTCGGAATCTTAAACGCCTTTTTACAACTGAGTTATTATTTGTTGTGGATTTTTCCGTTCGCGCTCATCGCGAGTGTTCTTGTTTATTACGGAGGCGTTTTGTTTCAAAATTTGAGAAAGAAGTTCGGGAAGTAGATAAGAATTTAGAACCCCGCAGAGAAAGGAAAGTTTTGTCGGAATTCCGACAAAACTTTCTCGTGAAAGTCGAGCGCCCCGCCCTGTTCTTGCGTAACCTTACCCACAAGTTGGAAAAAATATTTGGAATCAACAAGGGTTACTTTCAGCATTTTTGTGGAGTTCCTACAAAAGCTCTGAAAGAGAATATTCCTTGCAAAATTATAATTCCGTGATATAGCAAAATCACCCGGAGTTTTCCCCTCGCCACTCCACCCAAGAGCCTGTTGAAAAAGAGGTGCAATATTTACGAATTTGCTAGATTAGCACAATGGCAAAGTTCAAGAATACAGATCCGAATTTGCTGAGGATGTATGTTTTAGACTTTCAGGAATTGTTCGGAGAAAGAGGACATCCGATCCACGGATTTAAGAAAGTCATGGAACGTTTAGATTTTGAGGACTTCGAGAAGAATTATCAAAATGACGAAGCTGGTCGGGTCGACCTGTTTCGTCTTCGAAGAAAGTGATTTCGGCCCTTTTCTATTCCATCTTAATCGGCAATCTTTCGACGAGAGAACTCTTGTACGTTATCAAAACTCAGGGTAGAGTTGATCTATCTTTTGGATGGAGAAGAATTGGATCATACATTTATTTCCAAATTTCGAAAAGTTCATAAAAATGAAATCGAGGATCTATTTCGGAGACGGTATTTCTTGGAATGAAAGCGGCCTTATCGACTTTGAAACGATTTCCATAGATGGGAGGAAGAGAAACGGTATTGGTCTTCCTCGATTTCGATGGGTGAGAATGGAGCCTCTAATTTGTATATTTTCAAAGGCGAAATTCGCTGGGATAATCTGAGCAATTACGCAGGAGTTCGTTGTATAAAATAGTTTTTGTCCGGGTGCAGAAGGGGGTGTCGAAAAAGTTGTTATTCGATATGACTCCGGGTAGATTTCGTAGAAAAACGCTTTTGACTAATTCGGAAACCAATCTCGGTAATCTAAAACGTAAAAAAGGGAGCCAGGTTCGGTTTGAAGTCTTCGAAAAACAAGATTGTATCGTAGATCGAGATGAAGGATATAACTGTAACAGTTGTGAAATGCGGGAGCTCCCGCATTCACTGTCTCCACGATAGAATCCCCGACTCCCAACTCTTCCAACCACAGCAGATAATTAAAAAGATAACAACGGGAGACACCGTGTGTCTGCGCAAGCATTCCTAAATAAGTCCAGCTCCCGGTACTCAGGCGGATATTCACTCGTTTCATTTTCTCTTTTCCAGGACTCGGCTGATACAATGTCTTACGTGCGTTTTCTCCAAGCCGTCTCGTCGAGGTAAGATATTTTCCATACCTTCTCAGCAATTGGGGAATTTTTTTCGGCAATGATTTTGCGTCCTTTACACTCACGCCCAACCGATCCAAAGTGCTCTCCGGAATCAACAGAGTTACGGTATCCATTCGACTTTCCTGAAGACTTGAAGAAATTTCTTCATCCGCATTGAACGTTAAGTATCCCATACCCATTTCAGTTCCTGGATCACTTTCAATCGGAGGCGATTCCCTCAAAAAAACAGTTTTTCCGAGTATTTTCTCGAAGTTTTTTGCGGCCATTCCGCCCTTTTCCCACAAAAGACTATCTTAGACAAAATGGCACACCTTCCTGGACTTGAAAAACGTGGGTTAGATGCAAGCTTTTGCATTTATCACAAGACAAGAAAATGACAGAAGGCACGAAATGAAATATATGTAGGAATAGATTTTCACAAAGAAACGATCGGTATCGCCTATTTAACAGGAAATTCAAAAGATTCGGTGAAAGATTACCAAGAACGAAAGAGACTCGGATCAAGAAATTCATTCATAAATTGCAGGAAGGGAGATATGCAGTGGAACGTTGTTACAAAGCCGGAGAACTGGATATCCACTTTACAGATATTTAAAGTCTTTACGGTCGATTGCAAAATAATCGCCCCTGGAAAGATACCAAGACAAAATTCGGATCGAATCACAAGAGATTCTCTGATTTTCTTTTTCAACAGGCTCCCAAGGAACTCAGTGCATAGCTCCCGATGGGTCGCTACGCAGGGCGAGGCTTTCATTTTACAGAAGACTGTCGTTGTTACGACTGATTTTTCTTAGAGATTCAGTCCACTTATGAATAAGTTTATACCGATCTTGGGTGGCGGGAAAACCTCGGGCAAATTCCTCTCTATCAGAAAATTCTAATTAAATCAAGAAGAATCTATATCTCAGAAATTCTGTAGGAACTCCGACAAGTTCCGTTAAAAAACTTTCAACCTAATCCTAGTATATGCCCCAGTTTTAATTTTTTAGTCATCAGATAACCGTGGTTATCTGAACCGGGCTGGATTTCGATCGGGATTCTTTCGACAACTTCAAGACCGTAACCTTCCAAACCTACGATCTTTCTCGGATTGTTTGTAAGAATTTTCATCTTTCCGATTCCGATTTCTCTTAGAATTTGAGCTCCGATCCCATAGTCTCTCAGGTCCGGCGCGAAACCGAGTTTTTCGTTGGCTTCTACCGTATCATATCCCTTATCTTGAATATTATAAGCTTTTAATTTATTGATTAGTCCGATTCCGCGGCCTTCCTGTCTCATATAGAGAAGGACACCACGACCTTCTTTCGCGATCATCTCTAAAGCGGCGTGAAGCTGAGGACCACAGTCACAACGGTTGCTGGAAAAAATATCCCCCGTCAGACATTCGCTATGAACTCGAACCATCGCCGTTTCTTCTTTTTTGATTTCCCCTTTGATCAATGCGACATGAATCTTATCGTCGATCAGAGTGGAATAAGCTCGAATCGTAAACTCTCCATATTCGGTCGGAAGTTTGGATTCCACTTCCAAACGGATAAGATTCTCTTTAGCCCTTCTATAACGAATGAGATCTTCGATTGTATAAATATTGAGTCCGTGTTTTTCCGCAAACTTTTCCAAGTCCGGAAGACGAGCCATCGTCCCGTCGTCGTTCATGATCTCGCAGATCACTCCCGCAGGATAAAGATCGGAAAGTTTTGAAAGATCGACTGCTGCTTCGGTATGGCCCGCCCTTCTTAAAACTCCTCCTGGAACCGCTTGCAAAGGAAACAAGTGCCCTGGTCGCATCAAATCGGCGGAAACAGTTTTTTCGTCCAAAAGAGCCTGCACCGTGATAGCACGATCCTGAGCCGAAATCCCCGTCGAAGTTCCGTGTTTTGCGTCCACGGAAACCGTAAACGCCGTCCCGTGTTTATCCCCTAGAGAATAATCATCCACCATCCGGTTGAGACCGAGTTTTTTCAGTCTCTCCCCTTCCATCGGCATACAAATCAACCCCCGACCAAAGGTGGCCATAAAATTGATCTTTTCCTTATCCGCAAATTCGGCCGCGACTACGAGGTCTCCCTCGTTTTCCCTGTCTTCCGAATCCACAAGAATGATCATTCTTCCGGATTTGATTTCTTCGATTGCGTTCTCAATGGGTTGGATCATAGCTTTTAGTTACCATCTCTTCTATTGGACTAAAATTTGGCTACAGAAACTTAAATCTTTGGAATCAAATCCAACTTTCTCAATAAATAGTTCGAATTATAAACTATTTATATTTGAGAAGTTGCTCCAAGTAACGCGCCACCAGATCGATTTCTAAATTGAGAATACTTCCCGGTTTCCAGGCTTTGGCATTGGTTTTTTTTAGAGTCTCCGGGATGAGAACTAGGTCGAATTCTTCGAGTCTCGAATCCACTACGGTCAGAGAAATTCCGTCCACAGTGATACTTCCTCTCGGAGCGATGTATTTGGAAAAAGAAGAATCGTTTTTTACCGTATAACAGACGACGCTTCCACCTTCTCTTTCTTCTTTGCTGAGAATGTTTCCGGTTCCGTCGATATGTCCACTCACAAGATGCCCGCCCAAACGAGTCGTCGGCAAGGCGCTTCTTTCTAAGTTCACTTCTTCAGCGATTTTGAGTTTTCCGAAGTTTGTGAGTTCCAAAGTTTTAAAACTAGAATAGAATCGAAAACGACTTCCTTTATCGGTAAATTCCGTTACCGTCTGACAACATCCGTTTACTGAAATCGAATCCCCGAGTTTCAAATCGGGTTGTATCCAGGTTGTTTCTACGAAAAAATCCCTTCCATCCGAAGTGTCTTTGATTTCTAAAATTTTTCCGGTTGTTTCTACAAGTCCCGTAAACATCTATGCGCCTCCCAGATATCTTCTTCCAATTTCGACTTCCAGAGCAAGGTGGAATCGTCAGTTTTCAACTTCGGCTGGATTCCTTCCCGAATGGAAGTTGCGGTTTGTATTTTTAAAATTACATCGTTTGTTTTCATCTTAGACTGAAACTTTTCATAAAGTAGATTTCCGCCTTCCACAAGGAGAATATTGACTCCGATCTCGGAAAGAATTTTTAAGGTTTCTTCCGCGAGATTTGTAGAATCGAAAAAAAACAATTCCCTCTCGGAAAGTTTTCCCAGCTCTTCTTTTGTTTTTTCGCCGAGAACCGCGGTGTTTCGGATCAGAAAAACGCACTTTTGAGAACCGACTCTTTCGTTGATCCTCTTTTGTTTTTCAAGAAATTCTTCTGTTATATTCATTTCTTCGAATATAATAAAAACTCGATACGGTTGATACGCGTTTTCAAAAACTCCGTGAATCCTCTGAATATCGGAATCCATTCCGAATTTTAAAACATTCTTCAGAAGAGCGGACGCTCCGGAAGAATTCTCGCGAAACTCCCGAACGTGAATTATTTCGGTCTCCTGAAATTCTTTCGTAAGATTTTTTCGAACCTCCGAAGTTTCTGCTTTCGGAAATCGAAAATCCAATCCCGGAATATCATAAAACAACGTCCCCGGTCCCACAAGAACGGCGTCACATTTCGCGCGAAGCAAAGACGTGTAATACGAAGAAAGTTTTCCGGAAAGTTGAGTTCTTTTTTTATCGGAGGATGCAAAAAAACCTTCTTTCGAAACCGCAGTTTTTAGAATCATAGAAGGACTTTGTGTTTCCAATCGGGATGAAAATCCGAAAAGACTTTCCTCCGCGATCTTTTGCAAGGTCGGATCTTGGATGACGTCGATTCCTTGCCGCAGGCATTCTTCCAAACCGTTTTTATTTTTCACCAATGGGTTTGGGTCTTTCCATCCGTAATAAAGGGTTTTCGGTCTGTATTCCAAAATCAAATCGAGACAAGGGGGTGTTTTTCCGTGATGTGCACAGGGTTCGAGAGTTACCCACAGGTTATGCGGAGTATCGGAGAATCCGTTCTTTAGAAATTCGGAATATGCATTTCTTTCGGCGTGTGGCCCGCCCGTGGGGGATGTTCTTCCCTGTGCTAAAATTTTAGTATTGTCTCTGTTTGTGATGAGACAAGAAACGGGCGGGTTCGGAGAACTTTCACCCGTGGAGAGAAAGGCAAGTTTACGCAATTCCTCCCGAAAAGATTCCGGGAGGAGAGACATCAGGCACGAATCCTTCTTGAAACGTGATCGTAGATATCAACCAGAGGCGCGGCGATAAAGATGGAAGAATAGGTTCCGATGACGATTCCGAACGTTAGAACATAAGCGAAATCGAAAAGTTCGGTCGCTCCTCCGATGATGATCGCTACGATCGAAATCAAGGTCGCAAAAGAAGTGTTAAACGTTCTTCCCAACGTCTGGTGGATCGAAGAATTGATAGTTTGTCCGAAAGTTTCGTTCAGATTTCCAGCGGCATTCTCCCGAATTCTATCAAAGACAACGATCGTATCGTTGATCGAATATCCGAGTAGAGTCAGAAGCGCGGCTATGATCGGAACGCTCGGTTTGATCTGAAAAAATCCGATAAACGCGATGGTCAAAACCAAGTCGTGGGTAAGCGCGGCGATCGCTCCCAGAGCAAACTTAAACTGAAATCGAAAACTAATATAAGCAAGAATGATCACCATCGTGAGTCCGAGAAGTGTCACTCCGGTCGATGACAATTCACCGCCGACCACGGCTCCTACTTGATTTGCACTCAATACTTGACCTTTAGTGATTCCGAAATCCGCGATTAAGATCGCGATCAACGCGTCGATCGCAGAAACGTCCACCTTGTCTTCGGCCTTTAGGCCGTTTTTTTCTTTGTATTTTTGAAGAATCGCATCGACGGAACCGAGTCCGATATCGATCTGAAAGTGATTCTTCTCTTTATCCAAAAGGAGAAGAACGGCTTCGATCTTATTTTCCGAGAAATAGTTCTCAATTTTTTTGCGATCTACACTTTTATCGAATTCGATGACCGTTCTGAGTCCGCCGTTGAAGTCGAGAGAATTCGCAAACCCTCCGTGAACTACAAACGTATAACCGAATCCGAATAGAATCAGAGAGATAGAGGCTGCGAGAGAGACGTATTTATACTTTATAAAATCAAACATTCTTAAGACTCCAATTTTTTAAAGCCGATCTGGAGTTTCTGAACTCCCAGCTTATTGACCAAAAGATCCATGATCAGACGACTTAGGAATAATGAGGTAAAAAGAGAAGTAACGATACCCCAACAAAGTGTGATCGCAAATCCTTTGATCGGGCCGTTTCCGAGACGGATCATCAGAATTCCGGAAATCAAAGTAGTCACGTTACTATCGATGATCGTCCAGAAGGCGTTGTCAAAACCTTGAGCGACCGCGACGGACGCGGACTTACCGGCCAGCAATTCTTCTTTGATTCTTTCGTAGATGATCACGTTAGCGTCCACCGCCATACCGACCGTGAGGATAATCCCCGCAAAACCCGGTAGTGTGAGCGTAAATCCCATCAAAGAAAGAAGAGCGCTCAGAATGATGATGTTCGCAAAAAGCGCGATGTTTGCCACCATTCCGGAAAGTCTATAAATCAAAAGCATATAGAACATCACGAGAATAAATCCGATTCCAACGGCTTTGATACCAACTTCGATCGATTCGATCCCGAGAGTTGGTCCGATAAAGCGCATTTCCAATACACGAAGAGGAATCGGAAGCGCGCCTTCGCTGATCACGTTTGCGAGATCCACTGCTTCTTCTTTTGTAAAAGAACCGTCGATCTGAGCCATACCGCCCGCGATCGCGCCTCGGATCGTAGGAGCGGAAACTACCTTGTCTCCCCAAACGATCGCGAGATTTCTTCCTTTGTTCTGGGAAGTGATTTCGAAAAACTTTTCGGCCCCGCTGCTAGTAAGAGTAAAGGAAACGATATAACCGAAAGAATTATTCTCAAACGCAGGTCTTGCGTCCCTCATATCTCTTCCGTCCAGAGCGATCGCCTTTTCGAGAACTATAAAGTTTCTCGGAAGCTGAGGAGAACTCTGACTGTTTCCTCGTTTCCAATACGCAAAAACTCTGTATTTGTCTTTTGGAATTTTATACTTGTCTTCAAGCGCTTGTAAGAATCGATCCTGCTCCGCTTTTCCGAGTTTTTGTTTTACGATGTTCTGATATTTAACGATGTCGGTTTCTTCTCTTTTACCGGCTTCCAGAAGTTTGTTTTCTTCCTGTTGAATAATCGCGGAATATGTAAGCCCGTTCCCTGCGGAATTTTCGGATTCTTCCAGACGATATTCCACCGTTTCGGTGTTCTGGATGATTTCCAAAATCTGAGAAGAGTTGGTCACGCCGGGAAGGGAAACTTCGATCGAATCCTGATCTTTTTGAATCCTAACTTGGGGTTCCGTTAAGTTTTGACTCGTGAGACGGTTGTCGATGATGAGTTTCGCCTTTTCGAGTTCCAAAAGTTTACGGCTTGGAGAAAGTTCGAAATAACTTTCGATCTCTTCCAGACGATCCTTTGCCTTCTTCTTTTCCTTTTCGTCGGAAGAAGGATCAGCTACCGTTTTTTTTAAATTTTCAATTTCTTTAATATAACTTTCACGAAGTTTGGAGGCGTAGTCTTCGAAATCCCCTTTCATTGCGACTCTCATCCCGCCTTGTAAGTCGAGACCGAGTTTGATCGTAAGAGGACGGCCCTTTGTGATCCATTCTTCCACAAACGTTGGACGAAGTTTGTTTTTTGCTTCGAGGATGAGTTCCGGATTCTCCTGCGAGATCTGATTGATCTTTGCGGAAGTTACAAATCTTCCCTTTACCAAAAGAAACGATTCGTCTTTCAGGTCCAGAGGAGAAGGCGAGATGACCCAATCGGATTGTTTGTATTCCGCGTTCCAGCGTTTTTCAAACTTGGAGAGGATCTCTTTTTTTTGCGCTTCCGGAAGGGACGCAAATTCTTTTCTAACCGCAAGCTCCAACTCTCTCGGAGCGAAGTTGGGATACAGTACAACGGTGGCCGCTAAAATAATGGCGAGCGGCAGGAAAATCCATGTCGCAGATTTCAAAGGGGAACTCCTAGTCTCTTCTCATTTTATTGATCGTCACCGGGGATCTGCGACCGGAACTTCCGCGCGATTTTCCCGCTTTCAATCGATACAAAGCAAATAATAAAATAAATACTACGATGATGATGGGTTTTTTATAGTCGGAGATAAATCCGGTAAAGGATCCGGACTTTTGTCCTTCCTGAACTTTCTTTTTCTCTTCTTCCTTTTTTTTATCTTCGCCTAACTTGAGTATGTCGGAAAGACGGGATTGAAAAGAAGGCCCCTGTTCGATTTTTTCAGGTTCCGCAGCGGCAGTATAACCCGGGAGCCCGGTCGGTTTGACCTTTACTTCTTCGTTTACCCAATACGGTTTTGGAAGATCTCCCGTGTCCACTTTGGATGCGCTCGCGAGTTGTTGCTCTTCTACATTCCGAGAGGAAGATTCTTTTGTTTGAGTGTTCGTATTCGAAGAATTGGATGGGTTCGAATTGTTCTGAGAGTTGTTTCCGGAATTGGAAGTCTCCTCTCCGTTGTTCGAAGGTTCCACATTCTTCTTGGAATTTTCCGGGTTTTGAGGAGAAGTGGAAGATTTTTTGGATTTTTTCTTCTTCGACTTTTTCTTTTCTTTTTTCTTGGAAGACTTTGCGGAAGAAGAAGTCGTCGAGTTGGTTGACTTTTTGCTGACGGTCTTTTTGGGTTCGGCAACCTTTTCGAGGAAGTCGATTTCTTCCCCGTCCTGGGAAAACAAAACCGTGTTCCCAAGAAATAGAAAGAGTAGAATGGAGACCGCCGCTTTTTTCATTTGTCTGCTTGTTTCTTTTTCAGAACCGTACTAGCGGTGAAGGAAACGTTCGTATCCTTTGCGATGTTTAAGACCACAACTTCGTTGTTGTCTTTGATTTCCACAACCTTACCGTGAATCCCGGAAGAAGTTACGACCTCGTCGCCTTTTTTGAGGCTTTCGATCATTTCTTTGCGTTTTTTCTCTTCGCTTCTTTGCGGACGAATCACGAGAAAATACATGATCACGAGCATGATTGGAATCAAGAGTAACGTGGAGAAAGGAGACTTGTCTCCGTCGCCGGCGGCTTGTGCCAATTGAAGTAGTATAATTGAATTCAGAGTCATTTCTAATTCCCTGTTTAGATTGGATAGAGGATTCTAACCAGTATTTTTCTCGTTTACCCTTTGGAAATTAAATCTTCGAAATACTTCTTTGTTTTTCCGGAAAGAATCGCTTCCAGGGCTGTTTTATATCCGTCTTCGATATTCGGAGCTTTTCCCATCACAAAAAGTCCCGCCCCCGCGTTCAAAGCGACCGCATACGAACCCGCGATCTCTTCTCCCTGCAAAACCCTTCTCGCCAAAGCTTCTGCGTGATCGGAAGAGGAAGCATAGACTTCTTCTTTCTTGAGTATCGGCAGTTTTAGGATAGAAGGATCAAAAGAATGACGACTGATGACCCCATTCTCCAGAAAAGAATAATCGGTGATCGAAAAGATCGAAAATTCATCCAAACCGTCCCGAGAATGGCAGACCATGGCCCGTTTTAAACCAAGGGCCTGTAAAACCTTGATAAAGAGTTCCATGAGTTCCGGTTCGTAAACCCCGATGATCTGATACTGAGGGGAAAATGGATTGGATAGAGGACCGATCATATTGAAGACGGTTCGAAAACCCAACTCTTTGCGAACCGGTCCCGCGTATTTCATAGAAGGATGCCACATCGGTGCAAAAAGAAAGGTGAAACCCTGAGAAACAAGATGAGCTTCCACTTCTTCTTGGGTCTTTTCGGTTTTGTATCCGAGTCTTGTAAGAATATCGCTCGATCCCGTATGAGAGGACACGGATCTGTTTCCGTGTTTAGCGACTTTGATTCCCAAGGAAGCAAGAGTGATCGCGGAAAGAGTGCTGATGTTGATCGTCCCCTGCCCGTCCCCCCCGGTTCCGCAGGTATCTAAAAGATCAAAAGGAAATACGGTCTTGGGTCGGAGCGCGTTTTTACGAAGGGCCAGGGTGCAACCGAGGACTTCGTCCACCGATTCTCCATTGGCTCTCATCGCGGTTAAAAAGGCGGAAAGAAGAATTTCGGAAACTTCTCCTTTCATGACGTGATTTAGAAAAGTCTCAGCTTCTTGGGAAGTGAGGTGTTTTCGATCGATCAGTTTAAGAATGGTTGCTCTTGGTTCCACGTTTCTGAAACATCCTTTTGATATTGGAGGGATAAAGAACTTGGCTGTTGGATACCATATAACGAAGACCCGAAAATACGGTGATCGCGGTCGTGATGAGCATTCCCCAATAAGGAACAAAGGCGCCGAGACCGAAGATGATATCTCCCAAGGTAGTATTCTTATTTAGGTTTTGAAAAAAGTAAATCGCATTCCCGGTCGCGATCTCGAATACCGTAAGACCGGAAGCCTTTCCGGAGGCGTAGGCTTCGTTGATCAGAATTCTTTTTTTACTCGATACAAGGACAAAAAAGATAAGAATGAGAACGATCGCTCCCATCTGAAAAACGGTCTTTACCTTTCCGAGCATCGTGGTACGGATCGATTGTCCCTGACGAATCGCGAGATATCGAAGACTGGTGATCAGCATGTCTCTTCCGATGATCATACAAACCATCCAGAATTCGATCTGTTCCTGCAAAAAGATAAACGTTACAAAACAACCCGTGACGATGATCTTATCGGCGAGAGGATCCAAAAATTTACCGAACTCGGTTTCTTGATTCCATTTACGGGCGAGATAACCGTCGATAAGATCCGTCAAGGACGCGGCGACAAAAAGGATCAGCGCGGCGATATGATATTCCAATTCTTTCTGGAATAAAAACCAGACAAAAAAGGGGACCGCGGCTACGCGGAGCATCGTAAGAATATTAGGAATATTGAAAATAGATTTGTTCATTCAAAAAACCCAGGTTCCGTTCATGTCATACTCGTAAAAAGAATCGATCCTGACTTTTCCAAGAGTCCCCGGAATCAAGGAAGAATCGTCCACATAAACGACCTCGTCCATCTCCGGCGCGTCTTGAAGCCTTCTTACCACCGCTTGCCCGTCTTCGATATTGTCGACGATCGCGTCGTAAGTCCGACCGATTCGAGATTCGTGGATCTCTTCCAGGATCGCCAGGTGTGCGTCTCGGATGAGATTGATTCGCTTGGATTTTTCTTTTTCGGATACGGTCTGTTTGACCTCGGCGCCTTTTGTTCCTTCCTGAGGAGAATAAGAAAATAAGTTCACCTTTTCGGGTCTTGTCTCTTCGATAAAACGAAGAACCTGGTCGACGTCTTCCGGTTCTTCTCCCGGATAACCGATGATAAACGAAGTGCGGATTTCCAGACCCGGTTTGACTTCTCTCGCGAGAGAAAACAAATCCTTGAAGTAAGAACTTTCTCCGGCGCGGTTCATACTCTTTAGAATTTTGGAAGAAACGTGTTGCAGGGGAGATTCCAGATACGGTGCGATCTTCGGAGTTTGCCCCATCAAACGAATGAGTTTTTCGGTTTTTTTGTCAGGATACAAATACAACAATCTTAGAATTTTGAGGGATTCGATTTCGGAAACCTTTCGGACCATATCCAGAAGAATTTCGGAATCTCTTCCGTAATAAACCGTGTCTTGAGAAACGAGACAGATCTCCTTGGCTCCGGCTCGAATCGCACGGTCCGCGTCGCGGAGAATATCTTCCACCGGAGATTCTTTGAACTTCCCGCGAAAGGAAGGAATGATACAAAAAGAACAACCTCGGTTGCAGCCGTCGGAAACTTTTACATACGCATAGGGTTTGGAATAGTTTTCGATTCCTGCGGAAAGTTTGAGTCTTTCCAAAATGTCTTCGTTGAATTCCAATTTTGGAGGGGAAAGGTCGGGGAACTTTTCTCTGAGAAGTTTTCCCGCTTGGTTGTATTTTCCGGTTCCAAAAAAGAGATCCACTTCCGGAATTTCTGCGCTGATATTATCAGGATAACGTTCCGCAAAACAACCGACTACTACAAGCTTTTGGTGATTTTGTTTTTTGACCTGGGCCGCTGAAAGAATCGTTTGAATCGTTTCTTCGGTCGCGGACTGGATAAACGTGCAGGTATTGATAAAATGAAAATCGGATTCTTCCGGAAGAGTTGCGGGAACAAATCCCTCTTCCAGAAGAGAATGATGCATACTCATGGAGTCCGCCGTGTTTTTCGGACAACCTAACGTGGTGATGAAGAATTTCTTTTCCAAGAAATTCTATTCTCCCAACTCCCTGATGACGGACTGTGTACTATCATAAGGGTTTTGTGTTTTGACGAAGATCTTTTTCACGAGTTTTCCCGGACGTCCCAATGTGATCTTCGGTTTTCCGTTCTGGATCATTTCCACGGCCGAACCGTCTCCGACTTTGAGTTCGAGACGATCCTTTGCTTCGAGACTTCGGTTTTCACCGGCTTGTACAAGACCTCTAAACCCCATCTGTCCGTCGATGATGAACTCGGCGTAACTCGCTTTGCTGAAAAATAAAGTCACTTGGATCGGAACGTCGCCTAACGTCTTTGTGGTGTCGACGGCGCTTTCCTGTTTTTGTTCCTCTTCGCTGAGTGTAACGAGAACTTTGGCGGAGTTTTCAGTCACGGCTTGCGCGATGATTCTTACGTTGCGTCTAAGACTGGAAATTTCGGGGATCGTATAACTTAAGACTTTTTCCTGTCCTTCGCTCAGACGGAATTTATAAACCGTGAGCTCCGGATAGACGTTAAACGCGAGAACCGCGGTGTTCACGGCTCCGCCTTTTTCCACGGAGTCGATAAAAAGTTTACACTGTTGGTTGCTTACCGAAAAGCTCACTCCCTTGTCCGGTGTGAGGATAAACGATTCACTTCTGTTGTCAGGAATCGAACGAGATGAGAAGTCGATGTTTTCGGGGATATCGAGTTTTTTACCGGATTCTTCCACCGCGTCGTCGCCGGAAGATGAATCGGTAGCTACGTCAATGATGATATACGCACAGATGAGAATGACGAGAACGGCCGCGATCGTAAAAATCTTATTCTTATCCACGTTGATCTTAGAATAATAAGAAGTTGTGGGACGGGTGAGTTCTTCGAGTGGAGCCTGGGACTCTTCTATCTTTTCTCCTCGATAGAGGTTGATCAGTTGTCCCGTGTCGAGTTTGAGATAACTTCCGTAATTCTTCAAAAACCCCATGGTAAAAGTTTCACCCGGAAATTGGGAATAGTCTTCGGTCTCAAGCGCGAGGATGTATTTTACCGAAATATTTGTTTCTTTCGCTACGTCTTTTACGCTTAACTTTTTTTCTTCTCTCGCTTCGCGGAGAATCTGTCCTACTCTTTTCTGATTCAATGTTTTCGCTCCTTTCTCGGACTTTGGTTATTGTTCCGACACAAGAGGGTTGTTTACGATTTTTGCGTTTCCGCTGATATGAAAATTGAACTGACCGTCTTCCAAATCGGGATTGATTTCTATATTCGAAAATTCTACTGTAGTTTCCTTTCCTCTTCCGTCGCTCGCGACCGCTTTTTGGATAAAGTAACTTTCCGCGTCCACGTAAAGAAGCATCGTCTCGAATCCGCCGACCTTTTCTCTTTGTTCTAAATTGAGGACGAAATATTTGCGTCCGTCCTTCGGAGAAACCTGGGGTTGTTCGATGGAATCAAACTTGTAGTGATACTTTCTAAAAATTCGAGAAAGTCCTTCGTCCGTAAAACTGGAGAAGATGGGGCCCGATTTATTCGATTTATTTAATGTGAGATCTTGTTTTCCAACCGCGTTCAGACGAGAGATGTAGATGTAGAGGGTCTTTCCGTCAGAGACGATTTCGTCTCCGGAAGGATCGCTGAACTGATAGCGGATTCTTCCACCTTTTTTATAAAGACAGACTCCTCTCATGTTTTTGTTTTTTTTGTTGGAGACCGTCTGGATCTGAAAATCGGCTTTGTAGGAATTCAGATCGCTAAACTTCTTCTTCACCTGTTTTACGACTTCGGAAGGAGAATTCCAGTTATGAGAGGGTTGCGCCCAAAGAGCGGATTCTAAGGTTAAAAATAAGAAACAAAAAGAGAGAATGATTGTTTTTTTCATGAGAAAAACCGGATCTCCCGGGATTTTTTTACTACCTTCGGACGCATTAGGAACCTTGTCACTTTCTAAAATTCGGGTGGGCCCGGTTCGGGGGAATTTCGGTGAGGTTGGGGTGTTGGAACTCCTGCGGGAGAGTCGGAGGTGCGGCGTTTGTGATTTAGACCGGTTTTGTCTGGGGCGCAGATTTATCGTGGAGCGATTTTGTGAGAGTTCCCACAGTTCGAGGTATACGGAGATTTCTGGTCGGGTGGGGCCGGTCGAAAAAGAGCCAAAGAAGAATGATTTTTTCCTCATTCTTAAATTTTTATCAAATCAAACGCTCTCTAAGCCCCTCCTCTCGGAACCGTTAAAAGTGTATGGGAATATTAATGCTCAATGGGGATCATCTCATTCAATCGCGTTTTCGAGGAAATAAGACAAACGTCGTTACCCTGCTCATTCCGGAAAATACCTTCCTAAGGTATCCCGAAAAAGAGAGAAGAATTCTTCCTAAGAGAATTCCGATTCTCTTGAAACGATACGGAAAGTTTTTGTCGTCTACACGCCGTTTGGGAAAGAGAGCGGATACAACCTTGTATCAACAGAGTCCCGGAAAGAGGAAAATGAAGAAAGTCAACGCTCGGATCGGAGCTGAAAGCTGGGCTTTATTGGGAGTTTTAGCACAAGCTCATGGGGTTTCTCGCTGCTTTCTTTTTAATTATCTTTTGTATCTGGAAGATTCGGAAGTCGGAGATTCTATCGTGAATACGATGAATCAAGGAGCTCCAACGTTTCACAAGAATTACAGATACGTCCTTCATCTTGATCTGTTCAACAAAATGATTTCCAGAGGTTTAGAATGCGATCCGAGAGATACTTTCTACCTTTCGGATCATTGAAATTCATTTTCTCGGCTCTCTTGAAAAGGAAGACGCAGCGTCAAAGTTGCAGTTCCCACATTCTTCCTAAAAAAAACCGGGTCCGGGGTTCTCTCCGAAAAGATTTCCCGGAGAGGGGGTAGCGTAAGACGCGAAAGCGTCTGAAGCGAGGGGGACTCTTCCCCCACAATGAGTCAAAACGCCGAACGCTCCCGTCCAAAACCGCGCCTTCATCGCAGTCCAGCGTAGGAGCTCCCCTACTTTAAAATTTCCCTTCCCTTCGAACCGATCTGAGCGCTGACGTATCCTCGCTCTTCCATGAGTTCCATAAGACGGGCGGCCTTGTTGTAACCGATCCTCATCCTTCTCTGAAGATAACTCGCGGAAGCCTTCCGATCCGAACGAACGATCTCCCAAGCCTGCTCAAAGAGCTCTTCGTCTTCCTCATCCATCGCGGCGTTTTCCGGTTCTTCATCCAGATCAAAATCCACATAAGAAGGTTTTCCAAACTTCCTCGCCTCTTCGACGATCTTCTCGATCTCTTCCTCCGAAACATAAGGCGATTGAATTCTCACGAGATCCGCAGCCGTCGGAGACTTGTAGAGAAAATCCCCTTTTCCAAGAAGAGATTCCGCTCCGTTCTGATCCAAGATAATTTTAGAATCCGTCTTCTGAGCCACGTGGAACGCCATCCTAGCGGGGCAGTTCGCTTTAATAAGCCCTGTGATCACATCCACGGATGGACGTTGTGTCGCCATGATCAGATGGATCCCGACCGCTCTTGATTTCTGAGTGATCCTTGTGATCGCATCTTCCAGATCCTTTCCGGAAACCATCATCAGGTCCGCGAGCTCGTCTATAAAGATCACGATATAAGGCATCTTCTTGTATCCGTCTCTGTGCGCTCCCTGTTCCACTTTTTCGTTGTAGGTTTTAAAATCTCTGCACTTGAGTTTCGAAACCGAATGATAACGGGCTTCCATTTCCTGGATCGCCCAAGCAAGAGCCCGAGTCGCCTTTTTCGGATCGGTGATCACTGGCATAAGAAGATGAGGAATATCTTCGTAAAGAGTGAGTTCCACCATCTTCGGATCGATCATGATAAAACGAACTTCTTCCGGAGAAAGATGAACCACAAGAGAAGAAATCATGGAATTCAAACAAACCGATTTACCGGAACCCGTGGTTCCGGCGACCAGAAGGTGCGGAAGTTTGTTAAGATCAATGCTGACTAACTTTCCGGAAATATCCTTTCCAATAAGAATCGAAAGATCCTTCTTCGGTCTCAGACTCAGGTTCTGATGGAGAATGTCTCCGAGAAAGACGTCTTCTCGGATCGTATTCGGAACCTCGATCCCGATCGTGGACTTTCCCGGAATCGGAGCTACGATCCTGATATTTTTCACGGCGAGATAAAGACGAAGTTCGTCCGCAAGAGAAGTGATTCTTCCTAACTTCACCCCCGGCGGTGGCGTGAGTTCGTAACGGGTGATGATCGGCCCTCTCTCCATCGAAACGACCTGAGATTCGTATCCGTATTGGCGAATGATCTCTTCGATCTTTCTTGCGACCTTGTCCGATTCGATCTTAAAAAGCGGATCCTGAATCTTAGTGGTAGTAGTCTTTAAACTCTTGAGAGGAACGTGATAGATCGAACGTTTCGATTTTACTTCCGGGATCAAGGTCACGGGTGGAAATGGAAGAGCCTGTTCTAACTTCGGTTCTTTTTTTTCAAAACTTGGGATCACCTTCGCAATCGGAGAAAGAGGAACGAACTTTTTATCTTCGGAAACTTCTCCTATTTCTTCAAAAGATGTTTCCAGCTCTTCTTCGGGAGCCGCTTCCGATTCTTCCTCCAAAGAATTTTCTTCCTCTTCCGAGTTTTCTTCTCTATCGTCGTAAAATTCTTCTTCAGCTTCCTCTGAAGAATCTTCGATCCATTCTCCGCCTTTTTCTTTTAAAGAATGGAATGTTTCTTCCTTAGGAGGAGAGACGATTGTGATCGTATTTTCCTTTTTGGTAAAAGGATTTGTCTCGTCCGAAGTTCTAAAATCGATAATTTCCCAACTGGATGAGGATTCTTGAAAACGTTTTTCTTCTCTGATCTTTTCGGAAAGTGCGGAAGAAACCGACTGAAATCGAAAAACCTTTCCCTCTTCCTCGAAGTTCCCCGAAAACGCTCCCTGATTTTGAAAACGAATTCGAGAATTTTCTTTGGATACGATCGAACCGGAATCCACCTTGGAAAGTAGATCGGAAAGCCTCCCTTCTTTTCCAAAGGTAGAATGAAGAGCCGTCTGCAAGGGAGAAGGTTCGATTCTTTCCGCCCTTTTTTTTTGCGTGTGCATTTTTTGAAAGAGTTCTTCCGGAGAATGGTTTCCGCTCGTGAGGGAAATAAACCAAGGAGGGCTGGATTCTTTTTTTTGAATTTTCTCCACCGCGGATTGAAAGAGTGTCCCCAAACTCGAACCTCCCTTTCCCAATCCGGATTGAAATCCTTCTTTGTATTTCGCTCCTGCGGTCCCGAGAATTCTTCCCAAAAAATGAAGAGGAGATTCGTTTAACAAAAGTATTAAGGCGTAGAAGTAAAAAACAAGATGGATGAGAATTTTTCCCGTAGATCCGAAAATGAATTCCAACCCCGAAGAAAGCAACTGCCCCACGAGTCCGCCTTGAGAGGCGAAAGGAATCGTCGAGACGTGTCCGGTTATTTGAAGTGTCACCGTAAAACAAAACAAAAAGACGGGAAGTGAAAAGAGTCTGTTTGTAAGGTCAAATTCGTCTTTTACCAGACGAAGCGAACCGAGACCGATCGCAAAAAGCCCCGGAAGAAAGGAAGCCGCCCCAAACATAAAAAACATTCCGTAAGAAAGATAGAATCCAAGTCTTCCAAAGAAGTTGTGTTGTATCCCTTTCTCCCCTGCGTCAAAGGATCCGAGGGAAAGTGTTAGGATAATTCCGGAAAAGAGTAGGACATAGGGAAGAATTTTTCTCCCATTTTGCAGGTTCCAGGTGGGTTTGAGGTCTTTGGATTCCATGCTATTTGTATCGGAAACTGCCCAGAAAAAGAAAAGAGACTTAATTTTTGATTTTTTCAAGTTTTAGAATCCGAATCTTTGGGTCTCGAATTTTAGAGTGAAAAACCTCTTTCAAAAACAAAGATCCGATTTCAAAAAGAGAAGCTCATTCCAAACAAAAAAAGAAGAATCCAAAGACGAATACCGTCTTTTACACTTTTATGATTTTGTTTTGCATTCGGAAGCCATTCTTCTTAATAAAAGTATATGGGAGAATTCTGGGAGACGAGTTTTCAGGAAAAGAAAGCGATGTGGGGAAACTCCCCCGCAGATTCCGCGATACGCGCTTCGGAACTTTTCAAAAAAAGAGGGTATAAGGAAATTTTAATTCCTGGGATCGGTTATGGAAGAAATGCAAAACCCTTTCTGGATGCCGGGATGAACGTTACAGGAATCGAAATTTCCGAAACTGCCATTGTTATGGCGAAAGAATCCATCGGTCCCTCCGTCAAAATTTTTAGAGGTTCGGTCTCGGGGATGCCCTTTGAAGAAAAACAATACGATGGAATTTTTAGCTTTGCCCTCATTCATCTCCTAAACGAAGAAGAAAGACGGAAACTGATTTCTACGTCTTACTCTCTTCTCAAGGCAAACGGTTGTATGATTTTTATATCGATCGCCGAAACGTCGCCTATGTTCGGAACTGGAAAGAAACTATCCGATCGTCTTTATGAAACCAGACCCGGTGTTCGGTTGTTCTTTTATGATGAAGCGGCCATAGATCGTGAGTTTGGTCATACGGCCTGAAGAATTTTCAATCCATCTCTGAGCCGGCAAAACACGCCCCGAAAGAACAAAATTTAGACTTTCTATGGATTGAATGTCTAAAGCCGTCTCAGGATTGAACGTCTCCTAAAGAATGTAAGAAGACGGGTGAAGTCGTCTGACTTTTTTCCGTAACTTTCTCCACTCTCCCCTGTCTTCTTCTCTGAGCGATTGACCGATTTGTTTTGTTCCAACTGATTAAATCGTGTTTTACGTATTAAACGCCACGAGGAACATTAAAAAAGCCGTGCTTTATGCGGTATTGGTTGAGCTTCAAAAAAAATTTTCTCAAAACCTCAGATGTAGGAACTCCAATAAAAATTTATCATCAATCCATCCATTAGGAAGCTCAGAAACCGATCAAGAGACGTAATCTGTAGGAACTCCACCGTTTTTATCTTTAGCGAATCGCGTATTCAATATGGTGAATCCTGAGGTTTTCGGAAAAGTTATAATTCCCTGTTTGTATTTAAGGCAATTATACCAATGGCCTATCAACTAGCTAAATACAGACCAGTCCACGAATCCGGTGCGATTTGGGAAACCTTTCGAAAATAGGGTTGTCGGGATACGAAATTTTTACTAAAAAACTTACTCTACGCCCGCGTTTATACGAACTTCACATAAACGTAATAAACCACTCTGTCGGAACTACGTCCTCGCCTTTACAACAACGATATGCGAACTTCGTCAAAAATCGCATGGATCAAAGTTCGATTTCTTTCTCTAACCCAGTTGGTCTTCAAAAAATTCCCAAAGACGACGAATGTCGGAATTACGACAGATAAAATTATTACTGCAAAAGGCTTCCTCACACCCTACGCGCCCGCGTTTATGCGAACTTCGCATAAATCCCGTAAACCGCCAGTCGCGTGAGTGTGACCACCGCTTTCACAGCCGCAATACTCAACTTCGTATAAGCCCTGTTCACGAAAACAACTTCGAGAATCCTGCTTCTCCGTTCGCTTAAGTGACCTAATCTGTGGGAACTCCTGCGCGTTTATCCCGAGCGAACTACGTCCTCGCCTTCACAACAGCAATACACGAACTTCGCATAAACCCCACAAACCAACTGCGTCGGAACTGCGACCACCGCCTTCACAACAGCAATATACGAACTTCGCATAAACCCCACAAACCACTATGTCGGAACTACGACCTCGCGCCTTCACAGCATCAATACACGAACTTCGCATAAACCCCCGCAAACCAACTGCGTCGGAACTACGACCTCGCCTTCACAACAGCAATATACGAACTTCGCATAAAACCAATTCATGAAGACACCCTTGAAAGACATGTTCTATTATTCGCTTAAGTGACGTAATCTGTGGGAACTCCTGCGTTTTTATCTCTAGCGAACCGCGTGTGGGAACCGCCTTCTTTTAAGGCTTCGGGATAAGTTCTTAACCGATAAAAAAGGAATCTATCCTTCTCTTTTCTTATCCTTTCGAATTTCAACGATTCACTTTTGAAAAAATCAAGTCTACCATTCGGAAGTTCCTAAACAAAAATGATCAAAAATACATTCAAACGAACTGTCCATAGGGCTACAGGCATAGATTCCCACTTGAAATCTTTTTTCAAACGAATGCAAATGTGCGATTCTAATCTGATTCCAGTCCATTTCATTTTCAGAATATTCTAATATAACATCGTTCCCTCGGCTCTGAATCCGATACCACATAGAACGAACCTCGTTGAGAATATCCAATGTGGCCCAGTCCGAATAACCAAAGTTTGTAACGACCGAACCCAAACGGGAATGGCTCGGGGTTTCATACTCGATGGAAGATTTGATCCAATTCTCAGAGTCAATCCTCACCATCAAACCGCATTGATCGTATTGTTTTTTAGGAAAAAACTCCGTCCTTACCGAAAGCGAGAAATCGGATACAACGTATCTTAATAGACAATGCCCGTTGTCCTTTCGAAAACCGTAGTGTGTACGTTGCCAAAAATCCGTCTCCGGAGAAGTTTTCAAAAACAATCTTCGATCCTGAATCTGAAAGTCCGGAATATTGTACCAAAAAAAGCCTTCCTCAATTTCCTTTTTTTCATTGAACATTTAAGAATTTCCTTATATTTTGCGTATCTTTTCCGTAATCCTAAAATCCATTCATTTCAGATACAAAGAATTCCGTTTAGATTTTATCACTTGATAATAGGAAAATAAAATGAACCTTAAAGAGAGATCGTAGAATTAAACGGATGCATTTGACTTTAGATTAAAAGCGTTTGCAAGAAGGCGGTAAGAGCGAAGTCTATCCTCGAAATCGTACGTAATCGTAGTCAAAACCACCTCGTCCACATCATATTCTTCCACAATCTGAAGAATTTCCTCTTTTACCCGATCCGGAGTACCCGCTACCATTCTTCCCCGATTTTGTAAAATCACGGCTTTTTCATATTCGGTATATTCTGTTTGAATTACTTCCTCGTAAGACATCACACCTTCGCTGATTCCTTTTCCTATGTTCAACAACTGTCTATCCATAACCGTCCGTAACTCTTCCGCTTTTTTTTCGGTCTCAGCGCAAAGAACAAAAATTCCCAAACTCGCTTGAGGATAAGCCAAAGATTCAGACGGACGAAAGCGCTCTTTGTATGCTTTCACCGCGTTTGGTCCCCCGTGCGGATTGATAAAATGTGCAAAGGAAAGTGCTAAACCGAAATGAGCCGCGAGAAGCCCGCTCTCCCCGCTCGATGTAAGAATCCACAACTCGGGTATGGTTTCCGATTTTGGAATCGCCTTAACCTTTGTTTGAATCGAATCCTCTTCCGCACGATCGGTAAGAAAACACTGAAGATCCAAGAGTTGTTGTCCAAAATCGTTTCGAACAAATTGAGCACCCGGATTTAGAATAGATGCCGTCAAACGATCGCTTCCGGAGGCTCTTCCTAAACCCAGATCGATTCTTCCGGGAAAGAGCGTTTCCAACATTCTAAAATTTTCGGCCACTTTCAAAGCGCTGTGATTGGGAAGCATCACACCTCCCGCGCCGACGCGAATTCTTTCCGTTTCACCGGCAAGATGTGAAATCAAAACCTCGGGCGTGGAGCCCGCAAGTCCTTGAATATTATGATGTTCTGATACCCAAAAACGAGTAAAGCCGAGTTCGTCCGCGAGTTTAGCGAGTTCAATCGTTTCTAAGACCGCCTGTCTTGCGGAACCTCCTTTTCGGATAGGAGATTGATCCAAAACGCTTAATTTCATATTTAGAATGCCGACTTCACAACTCCCCCGTCTACTCGCATCGCGGCTCCGTTTGTACCGGAGGAAAGGGAACTCGAAAGATACGTAACTAAATTCGCGATTTCATCCACGTTTTCAAATCTTTGAAGAAGAGAAGAAGGACGTGCGTTTTTAAAAAACTCTTTTTCAACGGTTTCGGTGGAAACGTTCCGATTGACCGCCAGATTTTCGATAAATCCGCCGACTCCTTCGGAACGAGTCGGACCGGGTAACACTGAGTTTACGGTAACGTTAGTTCCCTTTGTCAGCTCTGCGAGTCCCCTTGCAAGAGAAATCTGCGCGCTTTTTGTAACTCCATAGTGAATCATTTCTTCCGGGATTTGAATTCCGGATTCGCTGGAGATAAAAAGAATTCTTCCCCAATTCTTCTTTAACATTTTTGGAAGGTAGAATTTGGAAAGTCTTACACCGCTTAATAAATTGATTTCCAAAAAACGAAACCAGTCTTCATCCGGAATTTCGATAAAATCCTTTGGTTCGAAAATTCCGACATTATTGATAAGAATATCGACCTCGGGAAGTTCTTTAAAAATCGAATCGATTTCCTTTTTTTTTCCGAAGTCGGCGATCACTCCTTTTACATCTCCTTTCGGAACCTCTTTTTTGAGTCGTTCGATCGCCTGATCCACCCTCGATTCAGTTCTTCCGTTGATGAATACATTTGCACCTTCGTTTAGCAGTTGTTTTGCGATCGCAAATCCGATTCCCGCGGTGGAACCGGTGACAAGAGCCTTTTTACCTTTCAACATGGTTTCCATTAAATTCAATAACTCCGATTTCTTTAAGAATTAGACAAACTTTAGAATGAATGGAAATTAAAAACGAAGAAATCTTTAGGACTTAGAGTGCCCTCTAAGCTATGAAAAATCGCATTATTTATAAAACTTTTACTTTCTTTCCGGTAATGAAAAAAAATCAGCCAAAGAATCAAACGCAAGCTCCATCTCAAATTCCAGATCGCTCTCAACGCTAACCTCGTCTCCATCTTCGTCCTCGTCTTCAAATTCATCACCGGGATAACCCTTGTGTTTGAGAAGATAAACCGCACACGGATCTTCGGAGTCATAAGTCGGAAATAAGACGAAATTATGGATAAAGTCGTCTTTACCAAACTTTGATTTCAATTCGGCAAAAGCGATAGGTTCATCCGTATCCAGACCTTCTGCAATGGCGATCCGAATACTCTGATCGATCAATCCTCCCATCCGATTGCCTATGTCTTTGATCAGTTCGACTTCGAAGAGTTGGTTTGATTTTTTTTCAACGAATTCCTTTTTAGAAAAATTAATAAATTCTCCACTGAGTATCCTTTCGCTCAAAGGTGCGGGGAGAGTGGTTCCAAAGGCGGCCTGATAACAGTCTAAAAGATATTGATTTTTATCCTTCACTTACTTCTCCATCATATTCTAAATACGTCGACATTTCTTTTTGTAATTTCTTTTCAAGCAAACGAACCGCATA
Source organism: Leptospira ainazelensis (assembly GCF_016918785.1). Lineage (GTDB taxonomy): Bacteria > Spirochaetota > Leptospiria > Leptospirales > Leptospiraceae > Leptospira > Leptospira ainazelensis. Next base: position 110,539 of record NZ_JAFFPT010000027.1, read on the forward strand.
GAATCCGATATTCAAATGCCAGAAAAAAAGCGCAAAAGCGATCGTAAGATCCCGGCTCTGAACAAATTCACCGGATGTATCATCTAACATCTTCAACCCCTTTGCTATCGACCACGTCCATTCATGATCCGTGATAAAAACGATCAAAGAAGGAAGAATGGAAAGAAAAACGGCGTTTCGTCTTGATTTTAAATCGAGCTTTTCCTGAAGAAAATTCTCCAAAATTTTGATTTCCAGAAAAGAAGAAAGGACGAGAAGAATCGAGTAGCGCAGAAAATCCATGACCGATTCCGGAAGAAAAAATTTAAATTTAAGAATATTCAAATAATTAAATATACTATAAAACGAATCAAAGAGGAAAAAGGATATATAAAAAAGCAAACTTGTTAGAATAAAGAACCGAACCTTTTCTTTCGATTCAATGTTTATTTTTGAAAAGGAGCGAAGGATCCAGAGAATCGCCCCTGCAAACGCAAAACCGGAAAAAATAATCGACATATAAGACGAGATCGGAGTCGATCGATCTCGACCAGCATCGAGAATTACATATCCGGAAGAAATGCCCGAACCCAATAAGATCCGGAGAACATGAAACCAGCGAGAAAAATTACTTTCTTCTTCCATCCCTTGCCTTTAAAAAATTTTCGATCCTTCGAAACTATAAATTCAGAAAAGACAACAAATCATATCTTAGAATTCTCGATATTTTTCCTCGAGATCCTTTTTGGAGACGCTTTATAAGAAAGTAACGTTATACGCCCGTTGAACCGAATCCGCCACCACCTCTTTCAGTCTGGTCTGGAAATTCCGCGACGAGTTCCCACTCAGCATACCAGGTTTTTCGGATGAGCAATTGAGCGATTCGCATCGCATGTTCCACAACAAAAGGAGAATCTCCTAAATTTAAGAGTGGAATCATCAATTCTCCTCTGTAATCGCTGTCAATCGTCCCGGGAGAATTCGGGATAAGAATTCGATTTTTAGTAGAGAAACCGGATCGCGGCCGAATCTCAAAATGGTATTCGGAAGGAATCGCAAAAGAAAGCCCGGTGGGAACCAAGGAAACTTTTCCCGGTTCGAGAATTAGATTCGAATCGAGACAAGCGTGTACGTCATAGCCGGCTGAATGAGTCGTTTGCAAGACGGGGAGTTCCGCGTTTGGTTTTAATTTTTTAACTGAGATTTTCATGATTCCGCGAATCTCCTTTCCTAAATATTTCATTCTCTCCGAAAAGAGAATTCCATGTTTTCAGTCGGAATCTCGACAACAATCTTTAAAACATTGGGATTAGGCGAACTTCGCATAAACCCCGCAAACCAACTGTGTCGGAGCTACGACATCACGCCTCACGGTAAAATACACGAACTTCGCATAAACGCCACAGACCACCGTGTCGGAGCTAGGACCTCGGCTTTACATCGAAAATATACGAACTTCGTATAAACGCCCCGCAAATCAACTGCGTCGGAACTACGACATCGCGCCTCAAAGCAAAATACACGAACTTCGCATAAACCCCGCAAACCACCGTGTCGAAGCTACGACCTCGCGCCTCACAACAAAATACGCGAACTTCGCATAAACGCCGCAAACCACCGTGTCGGAACTACGACGTTGCGACTCACAACAAAATACGCGAACTTCGCATAAACCCCGCAAACCACCCTGTCGGAACTACGACCTCGCGACTCACAACAAAATACACGAACTTCGCATAAACGCCCCACAAACCACCAAGTCGGAACTACGACCTCGGCTTTACAGCAAAATATACGAACTTCGCATAAACCCTGCAAACCACCGTGTCGGAGCTACGACATCGCGCCTCACGGCAAAATATACGAACTTCGTATAAACGCCGATCTTATCAAAGTTTCAAAGATATCTGGATTGATTTTTAAAAAGGGAATTCGAGCCCAAGGGAGCTTTGGAAAGAAATTAAAGAGAGAACAATTTCCCGACGGCTTTTTCTTCTTTCGCGCCAAGATTTCCTAACGCGGAAAGATGAAGTTTCGGGACTCCAAAAACGGATTTCGCAAAAAGGTTGAGATCATCCAAAGTGATCGAATAGATCTCTTTTACCCTTTCTTCAAAAGTATAATTTCTTCCATAATAGAGTTCCATGAGAGCGATCGTGTTCATTCGGGACTCTGTCTGCTCATAACTAATAGAAAGAGTTCCTTCGTGATTGGTTTGAGCGTCCCTCAATTCCTTTTCGGTGATCCCATGATCCAAAATCGATTTAAGTTCATCGCTAATCGTTTCCATACATGTGATGAATTTATCCTTCGAAGTGGAACATACGATGCTGTTGATCCCGACATCCGCATACGAAGAAGGATACGCCGTAATCTGGTAACAAAGACCCTTTTCTTCTCTGACCTTCTGAAAAAGTCTGGAAGACGTCCCTCCACCTAAGATATGAGTGAACAAACTGGCCTTCGAAGCGTTGTGGAATTCTCTCTGAAAACCTTCACCGCCTAGAATGAAATAAACCTGTTCCAACTTTTTCTTTTTTGGAAAGTATCCCCATTTTTTTTTGGGAAGAATCAAACCGTTCCCTTCCTGTTTTTTCTTTCTCGTTTTGCTGAAATGTTTTCCGGCAACGGCGAAAATTTCCTCGGGTTCGAAATTACCCGAGATAGAAAGAAACATATTTTCGGTGTGATAGTTCGTATCATAGAACTCTAATAGACTTTTATGACTTACTTTGGAAATGGACTCTCTCGTTCCTATAATGTCTCGTCCCAAAGGATTCTTAGGAAAAAAATTCTGATAGTAGAAGTCGTGGATATAATCTTCGGGAGAATCTTCGTAGCCCTGCAATTCTTCCAAAATCACACCGGCCTCGTTTTCGATATCCGATTGTTTGAGGAGAGGTTCATAGATCATTTCGGATAACAATTCCAAACCGAGATCGAGGTGTTTACCGGCAACGGTAACGTGAAAGTATGTATATTCTCTGGAAGTCGCTGCGTTTGTAAAACCGCCGACTCTTTCGATATCTTCGGCCTGTTCTTTTGCGGTGCGTTTCTCCGTGTCTTTGAAGAGCATATGCTCTAAAAAGTGACAGTAGCCTGCGTTCTTCGGAGATTCGTGTCTGGATCCGACTCGGACAAAAACGCCGGCTGAAACACTGACTGTATGGGGTGCTTTTTGAAAGAGGACCGTAATGCCCCCGGGAAGAACTTTCCTATAGACTTGCTGTGAAGGTTCTTGCTCCAAGGGTGTTGAAATGGTCAGGCTTGTTGTTCTTCTTCGAGAGCGTCTTTTCTGGAAAGATCGATCTTTCCGGTTTTGTCCACATTGAGGACTTTTACACGGATGATATCCCCTTCTTTTACGATGTCCTTGACCGAATTGACTCTTTTAAAATCGATCTTGGAGATATGACAGAGTCCCTCTTTTCCGGGAAGAATTTCGACAAAGGCTCCGAAGTCGGCGATCCGTTTCACCTTTCCTTCGTAGATCTTTCCTACTTCCACTTCGGTGAAAAAACCGTCGACCATTCTCGCGGCTTTTTCCGCAGACTCTTGGTTCGCGCCGGAAATCGTTACGCGACCGTCGTCTTCGATGTAGAGTTCGGCGCCCGTGAGTTCGCTGATTCCACGAACGTTCTTACCGCCAGGACCGATCAATTCCCCGATTCTATCTTTAGGAATGTTTCTCACGATGATTCTCGGAGCCGTTCCCGCAAGATGATCCGCGGCTTTGGAGATATGTTTCTCCATAATATCAAGAATATGGAATCTACCTTTTTGAGCCTGAGTGAAGACGTTTTCAAGAACGTCAAAACTCACTCCGGTAACTTTTAAATCCATCTGGAACGCGGTGATTCCTTTTCTGGTTCCCGCGATTTTGCAATCCATATCTCCGAAATGGTCTTCGAGACCGGCGATATCGGAAAGAACCGCAAATTTTCCGGAAGAATCGGAGAAAAGTCCCATCGCGATTCCGGAAACACTTCCACGGATTGGAACACCCGCCGCCATGAGCGCGAGAGAACCGGAACAAACAGACGCCATAGAACTGGAACCGTTGGATTCTAAAATTTCGGAAACAACACGGATCACATAAGGAAATTCGTCAGGTTTGGGAAGAACGAGTTTTAAAGCTCTTTCCGCTAAGTTTCCGTGACCGATTTCTCTTCTTCCCGGACCGGAAGATCTACGAACCTCGCCTACGGAAAACGCAGGGAAGTTATAATGAAGCATAAAGGACTTTTCCTTTTGTCCTTCCAGAGTTTCGTATCTCTGATTGTCTGACCCGGTTCCAAGAGTCACAACTCCCAAAGACTGGGTTTGCCCCCTTGTAAAAACGGAAGAACCGTGAGGACCCGGAAGGGGATTGATTTCAACGGAGATCGGACGAATTTCGTCTAACTTTCTTCCGTCAAAACGAGTTCCTTGTGTTAGAACCTGCTCACGAACGATTTCGTATTCCAATTCGTGAAGAAAAGATTTGATGTCTTTGATCTTCTCGGATTCTTCCACGGTTTGTTTGAAGAATTCTACGACTTCTTTGTTTACGTTTGAGATTTCTTTGTTACGAGAAGTTTTATCGGAAGTTTGATTCGCGGCTTTGAGTTTTTCAAAAGCGTAATCTTTTACTTTTGCGAGAAGCTCTTCGTCTTTTTTTCTAAGCTTCACTTCTCTTTTGACGACCCCGATCTTTTTCGCAAATTCTTCCTGAAGGGCTACGAATTCGGCGATATGTTTTTGTGCAAAACGAAGAGCTGCGAGCATTTCCTCATTGCTGAGTTCCTTCGCTTCTCCTTCGATCATCACGATATGAGTTTTGGTTCCGGCTACTACCAGATCCAAATCGGAATTTAAGAGTTCTTTGTTGGTCGGATTGAGAACGAGTTCTCCGTCGATTCTTCCGATTCTTGCGCCGCCAATCGGACCGTTGAAAGGAATATCAGAAACCGCTAATGCAGCGCTCGCCGCGTTCAACGCGTGTCCCGCAACGGTGACGTCTCCGTCTGCGGAAAGGACCTGCACCTGCAATTGAACTTCGCAGAAATATCCTTCCGGAAATAAAGGACGAATCGGTCTGTCTATGATTCTTGAGGTTAAAACTTCGTGTTCCGGAGGTTTGGCTTCCCTTTTAAAATAGCCGCCCGGGAAACGACCCACTGAATAGAGTTTCTCGGAATATTCACAAGTCAGCGGAAAGAAGTCTTGTCCTTCTTTTGCATCGTCCGCCGCACAAACGGTAGCGAGCAAAACGAGGTTTCCAGATTTATAAACTACGGAACCGTGAGCCTGTTTCGCCCAGTTACCGGTTTCTAAAACGATAGAATCACGGCCATACTGACCGGAAATTGTATGTGTCATATCGGACTCGCTTACTTACGAAGTCCGAGAGTTTCGATCAGCTTTTTATAACGGTCTAATTCGGTTCTTTTGAGATAATCCAGAAGTTTCTTTCTTTTGCTCACAAGTCTTAAAAGACCTGTTTTAGAATGAAAATCCTTTTTATGAGATTTAAAATGTTCGTTGAGTTCTTTGATTCTCGCGTCAATCAGTGCGACTTGCACTTCTGTGGACCCAGTGTCTCCCGCTTTACGGGCAAAATTACTGATAATTGTTTTTTTCTGTTCAGTAGCTATCATATCGTGAATATACCTTTTTACCATTTTTCAAGTCATAGGCCCCCCTTTAAAGCTAATTTTTAGGGAAGACTCTTAAATATTTATAATCCAACTCGTGAATTCCATGTTCTTCTTTTTTACACCAGGCAAGAATCTCCCCTTCGGGGGAAACGAGCAAAAATTCGGTCGGAGGAATCCATTCCAACTTTGTCTTTCTTCCATTGAGGACGTTTCGAACTTCAGTTCCGGGAATCTCGAGGGTTGGGAATTCTAAGATGGCTTCCGGAGGATGAATTTTGACCTTTCCTTCCAAAAGATTCTCATAAGAATCCGCTTGGTTCAGATGGATCTTTCCGATACTCGTGCGAACCAGTCTTTCCAGACGAAGCGGAAACCCCGCTCGATCAGAGATATCCATCACGATTTTTCGGATATAAGTTCCCGCGGAAACTCGGATCTTAAACTGAATCGATTCCGCGCTAAAATTCCCAAGCTCATACTGATAGATCCGAATTTTTCGGACCGCCGGGACCAGCGCCACACCTTCTCGAAAAAGGTCGGATCTTCTCCGTCCATTCACCTTGAGAGCCGAAACGTCGGGGGCCTCTTGGGTTTCCCAGGTAGGAACCTCGAGAAAAAGTTCCTTCAGGAGATTTTGATTTTCTTGGAACCAGGCGGCGGTTTGCTCCTTGGGAAGGGATTCTAAGATTTCCCCTTCTTTATCACCGGAGTCGGTGGATTCTCCCGGTTTTACCCAGGCTTCGTAGGATTTTTCTTTTTCTAAGAATACGCTGGAAAAACTCGTACAACTTCCTATAGGAAGAATCATGAGTCCGCTCGCCGCTCGATCGAGTGTTCCCGTGTGACCGACTTTTTTTAAACTGAGTTTTTTACGGGCTACCACCACAAGATCCGAAGAAGTCATTCCCTCGGGTTTGTGAATGAGTAAGAATCCGGACTCAGTCCGGCTGGGTTGGCTTTCTGGTAAGTCTGAGTGATTCATCCAAACTCTGAATGTATTCCTCATCCCAGAGGAACTGAATTCTTGGCGCGATTCTTAAACTTAACTTTCCCGATAACGTCGTCTGAAACACTCCGGCGGCGCTATTGAGTCCCGCCAGAACCTTGATCTGCTTTTTCGGGGTGCAGATCGCGGTTACAAAAATCCGCATATTCTTTCCGTCTTCGGAGATTTCCGCTCTGTGAACTGAAATCATATGAACTCTCGGATCCTTGATCTTTCCGGAAAGGATCATCATCGCGACGGTGCGAACCGCTTCCGCTTCGATTTTTTTTCTTCGGATCGGATTCACAGTCCGTTACCCCGGTTACTCAAGCTTACGCTTGATGACGGTAACGTTATACGCTTCGATAATATCTCCGGATTTGAAATCGTTAAACCCATCCACTTGAATCCCACACTCGAATCCGGAAACAACGTCGTTGACGTCGTCTTTGACCCGTTTGAGAGATTTGAGTTTCCCGTCGAATTTGATCACACCGTCGCTGATCACGCGCACATTGGCGGATTTTGCGATTTTTCCGGATGTAACCATACAACCCGCGATATTCCCAACCTTGGAGACTTTGAAAATTTCTCTGATCTCCGCGGTTCCGATAATTTCTTCGATCTTCTCGGGTTCAAGAAGTCCTTCCATCGCGAGTTTAATTTCATCCACAACTTGATAGATGATGTTGTAATATTTGATCTGAACCTGTTCTTTTTCCGCAAGAGCAATGGTCTTCGGATTTGCACGAACGTGAAAACCGATGATCAGAGCATTCGAAGCGGAGGCAAGCATCACGTCCATATCCACGATCGCACCGGCGCCGGATTGGATTACGTTCAACTTCACTTCCGGTGTGGAAAGTTTTTCCAACGATTCTTTGATCGCTTCCGCAGAACCGCGAACGTCCGCCTTGATGATGACCTTGAGTTCTTTCAAAGCGCCTTGTTTGATGAACTCGTTCATATTCTCAAGAGTGACTTTCGAAGCGGATCCGGCTGCAGCGCCGGCGTTTCCGATTCTTTCGAATTCGATTCTATGCTGGGAAATATTTCTGGCTTCTTTTTCATCCGCCATCGCATCAAAAGGAGCTCCTGCATCAGGCACTCCGTCGATGCCGGTCACCTGAGCCGGGAACGCAGGTCCCGCTTCCTCGATCGATTGACCGAGATCGTTGTACATTGCCCGCACACGGCCTGAGAAAATTCCCGCGACAAACGGATCTCCCACGCGCAACGTTCCGTTCTGAATCAGAACCGTCGCAACCGAACCGCGACCTGGATCGAGTTTGGCTTCGATGATCGTTCCTTTGGCTTTCCGTTTTGGATTCGATTTGAGATCCATCACTTCCGCTTGGAGAAGAATCATCTCTAAAAGTTTATCGATACCGATATTTTCCTTCGCGGAAATTTTTACATACATGGTCTGACCACCCCATTCTTCCGTTTGGAGTCCGTGGTTGGCCAATTCTTGCATGATCTTATCCGGATTTGCAGTAGGAAGATCGATCTTGTTGATCGCAACAATGATAGGAACTTCCGCCGCCTTTGCGTGACTGATCGCCTCGAGAGTCTGAGGCATCACCCCGTCATCCGCCGCGACCACTAAGACAACGATATCCGTAATCTTAGCTCCCCGCGCTCTCATCGAAGTAAAGGCTTCGTGACCAGGGGTATCTAAGAATGTGATCAGTCCTCTTGCGGTTCTTACCTGATACGCACCGATATGCTGAGTGATTCCGCCGGATTCGGTGTCGATCACCGAACTGGTTCGAATCGTATCCAACAATTTGGTTTTACCATGGTCAACGTGACCCATGATGGTAACGACCGGAGGACGATTGATATAATCTTCAGGACTGTCTTTTTCTTCTTCGATGATGGTTTCTTCGTAAAGGGAAACCACTTTTACCTTACAACCGTATTCATCCGCCAAAAGGCCCGCTGTTTCCGCGTCGATGATATTGTTGATCGTCACCATCATTCCCATTTTCATGAGTTTTCCGATGACGTCTCCCGGTTTCAGGTTCATCTTTTTGGCGAGTTCGCCTACTTGAACATTTTCTAATATAGTAATTTCTTTTGGAACGGAGATTCCGGAAACTCCCACAACTTTCGATTTTTTGAATCTTTGTTTGAAGAATTTCGTATTCTCCGCGCCGGAAAAGTCTCTCTTATCGGAAGAGGATTTTTCTTTGTCGTGTCCTTTTTTCTTGCTCGCACCGGCGGCCCCTCTTGCTTGAGAGAGTTCCACTTCTGCGGAAGTAATCGGCATAGGGCGCCCGCCCGGCCCGCCGGAACGATTTCCCGGACCACTGCCGCCAAAACGATTTCCCGGTCCGGGAGCCTGTCCCGGTCCACGATTTCCTTGATAACCGCCACCGCCGCCTTGGCCTGGTCCGCGGTTTCCTTGATAGCCGCCACCCTGACCTGGGGGACGACTTCCTTGATAACCCGTTCCGCCGCCTTGGCCTGGTCCGCGGTTTCCTTGATAGCCGCCACCCTGACCTGGGGGACGACTTCCTTGATAACCGCCACCACCTTGGTAGCCACCGCCTTGACCCGGGCCACGGTTGCCCTGATAACCGCCGCCCGTATTCGGACGCGGAGCCGGTCTTGCGATCGGTCTAGATACGATAATGCTGGAATCTTCTTTTTGAAAAGGAGATGGAGACGGAGGATAGGAAGAATCTCCTCCTTGTCCTTGAGAATCGCGAGGAGGTCTTTGCGGAGATCCGTGAGATCCGGAATCCTGCCTTCTCGGAGGTTCTTCGCTTTTGACTTCTCGTTGAGAAGAAGGCGCCTGACGAACGATCGGCGACTGACCGGAATCTCCTCTTGGAGGAAGCGGCGTCACCGGTTTGGACGGAGCAGAAGATTCCGCCGTCGTTTCTTTTTTAGGAGATGCAGAGGCAGAAGGAGACGAAGGTGCTTCATCCCCTTTCTTCTTAATGATCAGCTTCTTGCGTTTTCCCGCATCCGCCGCGCCCTGGAGCGTTTCCTTGATCGTCTTATTTTTATCTTCCATAATTGATACCCTGGCTTTCCGGAGTCACTTAAAAGCTCCGGCTCTGAGAAAAACCCATTCGGGTTTTCTCAGTTATCTTCCACCCATTCTACGGATTCTCTTAAAAGTTTGAGAATCTGTCCGGCGGTTGTATGTCCGATTCCTTGCAGTTTTGCCAGATCGTCTTGACTGTATTCGATCAGGGTTTCCAGATCTTTGATTCCTTCGCTCTTCAAAATTCCCACGATACGGGCTGAGAGACCGGGAAGATCTTCGAGAGGAGTCAGGCCTTCATCCTCTTCTTCTTGTTCAGCCTGAGCCTTGGATTCTTCCGAAGGAGAATAGAAAAGTCTTTCCAACCTTTCTCTCGCTTCCGGAGAAGCCAACTCGGCGTTGTACTGCGCTACGGTTTTGATATCGATTTTATAACCGGCCAACTGAGAAGCGAGCTTCACGTTGGATCCGTTGATTCCGATCGCGAGAGAAAGTTGATCGTCAGGAACGACCACCATCGCCTCTCTTCCGGAACCGTCCACTTTGACTTCCACAGGTTTTGCGGGAGAAATTGCATTCGCGATAAATTCGGATGGATCGTCGGAGGCTTCCACGATGTCGATTCTTTCGTTCCCAAGTTCTCTTACGATGGACTGGATACGAACCCCTTTCATACCGACGCAAGCGCCGACCGGATCGATATCTCCGCGAGTCGCGCGCACCACAACTTTCGTTCGGATGGATGGTTGTCTTGCAACGTTGATGATCTCAACAAGTCCGTCGTAAATTTCGGGGATTTCCATTTCGAAAAGTTTTCGAACAAAATCCGCAGAAGCTCTGGAAAGAGTGATCACAGGAATCGGTTCTCTCGGACGAAGTTCCACTCTTTGAATGATTGCTTTGAGTCTGTCCCCGCTGTGATACTTTTCACCGGGATTTTGTTCCCTGCGAGGCATGATTCCTTCGACTTTCCCGAGGTCGATACTCATCGCGTCTTTTTTCCATCGCTGAAAATATCCGTGAGTGAGTTCTCCTTCCTTCGCCTTATACTCGTTATAGAGAAGTTCCTTCTCCATATCTTTGAGTCTCTGGAAAACCATCTGTTTTGCTTGGCTGGAGATGATTCGAGAAAGTTCCACCGGTTTTTCACGAAAGGAAACGACTGATCCGACTTCTGCGGATGGATCGATCACTTTCGCTTCTTCTAAACCGATTTCGAGCGGGGAAGTCGTGCTTCCTTCCACCACTTTTTTTGCTATTGCTATAACGACGCTGTCTTTGCCGGATGCAAACTCTACTGTGACAGGAGAAGGGGCGTCCGATTCTTCGGATTCTTCCAATCCTTCCAGTCCGGACTTTTTCTTATAGGCGGTTATAAGAGAATCACGTATGACTCCCATAACGGCTTCCCTATCTAGGGACTTGTCCGCACAAAATTGCTGGATTGCTTCCAACAGATTTCCTTCCGATTGTGTCTTCTTAACTGCCATATCAAATACTTACGTAGAGATTCCCTTTCAGTATATCCTTGAGGTTCAGGGTCGTCTGCTTTTTTCCGGCAGATTTTTTACCCTTCTGGAATTTTTCCAAAAGAACCTGGTCCTCAACTCGATCTATTATCCGGAAAATTCCTTCCTGAGGATTCTCTGATTCTCCGGATAGAAAAACCAGACGAACCGGTATTCCCCGGAATCGATCCAGGTCCCCCGGAAGGTCAAGTTTCCTTTCTGCCCCAGCGGAGGAAACTTTAAGAGTATAGTCTAGATCCGGTGAGATCCGTTCTAACTCTTCTTTCAGTTTTCTGGAAACTTGCTCACATTCCAGAAGGCTGACTGAACCATACGGATGTTCAAGATTGTCCAAGACAACCTCGATCAGCGAGTGGTTAGGCCTTTGGTTGACCTTTAATGAGTACAGCTTGACAGGCAAATGCAAGGCTCCATCCAGAATCGTCCCGATTTCTTCCTTGCTTACTGTCAAACCCCGGCCTTATAGAGAGAAAACTCACAAATGATTGAATTTTTCCTGATATCCTAATCAAACTATTCAAATTTGGCTACAGTGTAAAGTAAAAAAAGCCACGGATTCCGCGAGCGATTGAATTCCTTGGATTATTGCTTGTTTTCCAATCGATCCATTGGAATGGTATCGTTACATTCCCAGATCCAACCAGGTTTTCATGAGAAATCTCAATCCAATCTCCCGCATCCGCTCCCATAAGAGAAGAATTTCGATTCTTTCTTTTGGAATCGTTTTGATCCTCGTTGCAATTGCAAGTTGCACCCGATTCAAAGTGGACAATTACAATTCTTATCTTTATGGAAGAATCAAGTTAGGCAATACTCTCGCGGACGTTCAGGCAAAAATTTTGAACGGAGTTCCGACCAATCTTCCGCAGACGTTGCCCGTTGTTGGAGGCAAGATCTACGTCCCCGACTTCGAACAATCCTTGTTAAAAGTTTTCGCAACGGACGGGGAATTAAAATTCATATTAGGAACTTTGAAGGAGAAAGTCGGAGATAAATACAAGTTGATCCCGGCAAAGATAGGAAAGATCGGACTTGTTGCGGTGAACGGTGACGAAGACATTTATCTTCAATCCAGAACCGGAAAAGAAGAACAACCCAAAGTGGATCCCGCGACCGAAGACATTTTTTTAAAGAAGAGCGGCTCGTTTGATACGGAATACAGAGAGGCAACCCCTTCCGCCATTCTTCACTTTTCAGACGCTGGAAAATTATTAAATACGATCTATGTCGAAGGAACGAACGGAAACACTCCTTTCGGCTATATCGAAAGAATGGAAACCGGAGAAGACGATCTCCTTTTTGTGTTTCACAAGTCGAACGGTGAAATGAAACTTTCAGTATACGAAAAAGGCGCTTTGTTACGATCGATCGGGGCTTCCAATTTTTCGGACGTCGTCTCGGATTCTGATTCGACTCAGGTGCGTTTAGAGACGATTCTTCCGCATCTGGAAGGAAAATACGCGGTCGCTTCGTTTAGCATTTTTGATAAGAAGAATTCCCGTTTTAAATCCAGAAAGATCTTTAAATACGACTTCGAAACAAAGTCAGCGACTCCGATCAAAGAAATCCAGGATCCTTCCGAGTCTTTGTATTGGATCTTAAAGGATAACAACTTCTTTCTCTGGGAAACCGAAACCGAAGAGGAAAGTTCAATTCGTCTTCAAGTTCACGACGACGAAGGAAATCACGTAAACAATATCCGACTCAACTATCTTCCTCCGAGAGGTCTTTGGAGAGAAACCTGGATGGATCTGAACGACGAGATCTATTCCGCAAGAATCAAATCCGGGTATCTGGAAATTCATAAATGGAAATAAGGTTTTCCGAATATTCAGAACCTCTGTTTGACGATCAAGAAAGCAGGGATCTGGATCGGAAAACGATCGTAGAATTCGGAATTTCGGGCTCTCATCTCATGGGCTTTGCGGCCCTTTCTATCTATCAACAATATCGAAAAAAGATCCTTTGGGCGGATTCCGTCTATATTCTTTGCGGAAACGGAAACAACGGTGGTGACGGGCTCGCCCTCGCCTTTTTTCTGATCCAGGAAGAAAAAGAATCCAAAGTTTTTTTAAAAGAAGGAACTCTTTCCGAAGAATCGGAATATTATAAAAATCTGTTTTTGCGATCCGGAGGGAAAATTCTAAATTTAGAATCCGACCCGCTTTTGTTCGAAGGCGAGAACATCTGCATCATCGACGCGCTTTTGGGAACGGGTTTTCAACCTCCGATCCGGGAACCCTACGCTTCTCTTTTTGAAATAATCCAAAGACAAAAAAAAAGAAGCCCGAAGAGAACTTTTATCCTGAGCATCGACGTAGTTTCCGGTTTTTCGGAAGAATCCGCTCTACCTTTCGAAGTCGATGCGTTAGCCGAAATTGGAATGAAAAAATGGAGAAATCGTTTTTTACCAAACGAAATCAGAAAAACATTCCATAGAATCGGATTTCCGATCTCGCAGAAAAGAGATTCCGATCCGGATTCTAAGATTAAAAAAACTCTTTGGAAAAGAATTCCGGATTCTTCTTTGAAAAAGTCGTTAAAAAGAGAGGAAGATTCCCACAAATACAAAAACGGTTCTTTGCTTTTGATCGGGGGTTCTCAAGGACTGACGGGGGCAGCATTGTCTTCGGTTCTCGCATTTCACGAGTTAGGCGGTGGAATTTCTTTGCTCCTGAGTCCTTCCGCAAAAACGGTTCGTTCCGTTTTAAAAAAAGATCCTTCTTTGATGGTGGATGAGATCGGGGATTCTTCCCAAATTCTTTCCAGACCCTTTGTCCAAAAGGCTTCCGTTTTTTTATTCGGTCCCGGCTTAAAACCGGAAGAATGTCCGGTTTTGGATCTGCCAAAAGACAAATTTTGCGTATTAGACGCCGGGGCCATCGGCGTATACAAAGATAAAATTCTCCATGAGAAGGTTTTGATAACCCCGCATACGGGTGAATTGGAAATGCTTCTAAACTCGAAAATTAAAAACGTCTCGGATGGAATTTCACTACTAAAAGATTATACGAGATCCTTTCGAGTTTATATCCTCTGGAAAAGACATTCATCTTTCCTAATAGACCCTAATGGAAATTTATTTTTTTGGGAAAAAACGGAACCGAAATTGGCCGTGATGGGAACGGGAGATCTTTTAGCGGGAATCTTGGCGTTTTTTCTTTCGAGAGGTTTTGCGATTCCGAACGCTACTCAACTTTCCTTTTCATTATTGACGAACGCCGCGAGAAGATCCAAAAACTTTCCGACGGCTTCGGGGATTCGGAAACGTTTACAAAAGGGAGGAAATTAAAATGGGCGGCGGTTATCATTCTCGTTCTCCTGAAGAATTTAGAAAATTCTTAGAAGAAAGTCGCAAACGATCCAGCTCGGGTAAATTCTCAAGAGTTAAGTTGATCTTTGTCCTCAATCTTGTTTTGATCGTTTTGGTCATCGGGATGGTTGTAAGAACGATGACTCCCGGCGCTTTTGCGGTTCAATCCTCCTCTTCAAAATTAAAAATCGGTCCGGCCCTCGTTTATGCAAAATCGAGCCGGGAAGGAAAAGAGGGAGTTCCTACTTTTTTCCTATTTATGAAGAATGAAGGCGATTCCAAAGAACTTCGTTTTCCGGAAAAAAATAGAAAGTTTAGAATTTTCTTAAGTAACAAAGAAGGTTTAAAGTGCCTGGAAGCGGATTGGGAAGTAATGGAAAGAAATTTAGATCCGGGTAAGATCGAATTCGCAAGATTCCAATTTGACGAAAAGGAATTTGTTTCCCTTCCCCCAGATTGCAAGATTCAACCCGAAGGTAGCTTTTTGGAAAGAATTTTCCGGAGGACCTCCGTTAAGAACGGTTTAAAATTGGAGATTCGGATTTCAGGAATTGAGGAAGAAAAAATTCTTACGATTCAAAACCTTTGAACCGTTCTCCGCCTCGAGTTTCGAAAACACTTTCAGCGGGATGATTCGAGTCCTAGGCAATCCCCTTTTGATTCAAACTTTTTTAAGGTAGTTTTGTTGGAACTGCTACGAACTCGTCCCGCCCGCGTTTAGGCGAACTTCGGATAACTCCAATGGACCTGTGAAAAACGAATACATCGCTGATGTTTAGGCGAACTTCAGATAACTGCAATGGACGTGTGAAATCGAATACATCGCTTGCGTTTAGGCGAACTTCAGATAACTGCAATGGACGTGTGAAATCGAATACATCGCTGGTGTTTAGGCGAACTTCAGATAAAGCGCAATGGACCTGTGAAAAACGAATACATCGCTTGCGTTTAGGCGAACTTCGGATAAGCACAATGGACCTGTGAAAAACGAATACCCCGCCCGCGTTTAGGCGAACTTCGGATAAAGCGCAATGGACCTGTGAAAAACGAATACATCGCTTGCGTTTAGGCGAACTTCGGATAAGCACAATGGACAGGCTGTGAAAATCGAATACCCCGCTCGCGTTTAGGCGAACTTCGGATAACCGCACGCAACATCTCCGGCGGTCGGAGTTCCGACGTAACAGCAAAGAACGGGGCTGTGAAAAATCAACACCCCGCTCGCGTTTAGGCAAACTTCGGATAAGCACGTACAGCGTCTCCGGCTGTCGGAGTTCCGACGAAGCAGCGAAGGACGGGCTGTGAAAATCGAATACGTCGCTCGCGTTTAGGCGAACTTCAGATAACAACCCGTCGTTATCGATCTCGTGAATCAAAGATGGATCCATGGTGAAGACTTCGGGTATTCGACAGAATAACAGACAAACCTTTTTGTAAATCAAACGTAGATTCAGAACTAAATTCTAAAATACCGGATTGTTTTTTTGTGATTCTAAAATCAAAGATTCCGTTCGAGAAAATCACGAACGGAATCTTGCATTGGAAAATTCTCCAACCTCTTTCAGCTATTGGGTGCAAAGACCGGCGGGAATCGTAACTTCGGGATATTCCCTGTAACGGTTATTATTAGGGTTCCAATCATCGATCCAATGACGGCTGTTGACTTCTATAGAAAAAGAATGTCTTCCTCCCATATAAGAAGGATTCCCTATCAAATAATAGATAGGAAAAGTAACCGTGATCGTCTGACCTGGGAGAATGGATGGAATGCCGGTGCCGTTTCCCCAATTTACCACACGAACATTCGTATCGATGGCGGATATCATTCCCACATCCAACCTCTCTTCACTTGCAACCTTTCCTATATTCTTTATATCGGCCGTTACCAAGAGAATGGGAGTTTGAGGACGACATTCACCGCTGAGAGCGATAGAGGCGTTCGTGATAGTAAGGTCCGGCAGCTCATCCGAAATAACTTTTATCTTTCTGCAGTATGTATTGTTCGTTTCATCGAGCTCATGCACCTTTTTGCCTGGATCGATTCTTGCGCATAAATAATACTCCCCAAGAGGCGTATCCAATGGAAGATACATTGTTTCTTGCGGTAACCGTGAATAACTATTTCCCGGACGGTCCTGAGTATTGCTGATTCTTCCCCCTCGTAGCAAAGCGTCTTCCTTAAAAGTCGACGAATAGATGGCATAACCTTCGGGAACAATTTGGTCTTTCGAAATTATATAGTCCACCATATAGCCTTCATGAGTTGTATTACTTCCGTGCGCAAAACCGGTTCCGAAGTTTGCTACCTTCGTGATTACTTTAGAACTGATTTCTTCACCAGGGGCTACCCTATCGTTCACGTCAAAACTCAATGTGAGATCGGGTAAATCCGATTCTTTTTGAATTCCACAACCGTTTGAAGAAACCGAAACGACATTGTTATTCGGATTTGATTCATCTCCAAGTCCGATGAGTTCCGCTTTGATCTTCAATTCTGAGCGCGGGTCATCAATGTCCGGAATGTAATATTCGGTATTGAATTCGATCGATAGTGATTCTCCAGGAAGTAGATCCTTCAGTTTTTTTCTATCGGTAGGATTTTGTCCCGGATTCGATTTGAGATTCGCTTTTGTTACCGCGAAAGAACCTTGAGAAGCGTCCATACGAAAGGGCCCTTTTCCTATATTCCTTATCCAAAGAGTCAAGGAAGTCATACAACGTGTTTTATGTTGATTGTGATCGTCTTTCCAAGAAGAAAAAAGCTGCGAACGTATGAGTAAATCCGGAAGATCTTGATTCCCTCCCGACTTCGCCAGATTTTCGTTTGGATTTTCTGAATCCGACGTGGCCAAAAATTCTTCCGCACCCACGGATCCGCTCGTATCGGAAGAACCAATTGTATTCAATAACAAGAAGGAAGCGGAAGTATCTTCCTTTTTTTCTCCTCCACAATGGAGAAGCGAAAACAAGACTGTCAACGAAACCAAAGTTCGCACGGTTTTTTGTAGATGTGCATTCATATTTATCTCCTAATATCCCGCTTAGGAAACGAAATTGACCGGAAGTTTGTGCCAGGTTTAAAAGTTTTTTTATCGGAAATATCCGCCTAAAAAAAGGGAATAAAATCCAAAACGCAGGCTTTTTCAGCGCATTTTTCAAAAATTTAGAACGGACGGAGGATCAATGATCCGGAGACAAAAAAAATACGGGTCCGAGAAACGTTTCGTTAGAATGCCGTTTTGGAAGAAGCCGGTCAAATTCAAAGCTTAGAATCCCCGAGTCGAAGAATGGTCGATTGTCGAGCTCCCTATTTACTCGTTTAGAAAGGATTGAACGATGGATTTCGTCTTTGGAAAGAATGGAATGGTAAAGATCCAATTGCACTGCGTTTATACGAACTTCGCATAGTTTCACAAGTTCGCTCATTTTTTACAGATACAAATAGGGTCCTTGCCCTGACTCTCGTCGGAGTTCCTACGACGGTGTATCTCGTTCCTCGCGTTTAGGCGAACTTCGCATAGTTTCACAAGTTCGTTCATTTTTACAGATACAAATGGGTCCTTGCCCTGACTCTCGTCGGAGTTCCTACGACGGTGTATCTCGTTCCTCGCGTTTATACGAACTTCGCATAATCCCTTTTAAAGGTCAAAATCTATGCTCCTTTTACTAATTCTCGTTGGAGTTCCTACGTTAGACAAGAAATGCCTAAGTGAACAGACCTAACTCCGCGTTTAGGCGAACTTCGGATAAGCGCGCGCAGCATCTCCGGTGGTCGGAGTTCCGACAAAGCAGCGAAGGACAGTTTGTGAAAAACGAATACATCGCCCGTGTTTAGGCGAACTTCAGCTAAGCGCAATGGACCTGTGAAAAACGAATACATCGCCCGCGTTTAGGCGAACTTCAGCTAAGCGCAATGGACCTGCGAAAAACGAATACATCACCCGTGTTTAGGCGAACTTCAGCTAAGCGCAATGGACCTGTGAAAAACGAATACATCACCCGTGTTTAGGCGAACTTCAGCTAAGCGCAATGGACCTGTGAAAAACGAATACATCGCTCGCGTTTAGGCGAATTTCGGATAACTGCAATGGACGTGTGAAAAACGAATACGTCGCTCGTGTTTAGGCGAACTTCGCATAAACTCACAAAAACTCAAACGCAAAAACCTAAAAAAAAGAGAAACAACCCGTTGCCGAATCGAAGTATAATTTTTTGCTGAAAATAAACTAAATTCTTAGTTAGAATTTTGTTTCCAAAATGCCTTTGCACTTTTTCTTCCAAACCCTCTCTTCTTCTTTCAGATATTCGAATACAATAAAATCCGAATGTTCTCCGTTCAGATAATCCAAAAGAAAACGATCTCCTACCAACAATTCAATCGCAGGTTTATCGGAACGGAATTCGTAAGCGCCGTCTCGATAGGAAAATTCCTTCGGATATTCTTCTCTCAACAATCGAACGAGTTTTAGGGAAAAAAACAAACTATGAAACTTCTCCGGCTTTTTTAAAAGAATCTGATAACCTCCGCAGATTTCATCCTTGTGTTTGTGAAACGTAGGAATGAACTTCAAAGGCCGGAGAACAAAACTTTCCTTTTGAAAATTCTCCAGTTCCTTTCTTATCCTTTCGTTCCCTTCTCGGATATAAGGAGCGCCGAAAGTTTCAAAAGGACGCGTAGTCCCCCTCCCTTCGGAGAGATTGGTTCCTTCCAAAAGACATTGCCCTGAATAAACATAACAAGTGGAGATAAAAGGAATGTTTGGAGAAGGCGGAATCCATAAGAATTCGGAATCCTTCTTTGAATACCAACCGTCCCGGACGACTTGTATCCTTAAGTTGAGGGAAAATTCTTCCTTATAATAAGTGAGCAATTCTCCGGGAGAAAGTCCGTGTCTGTGTAAGACGCTCCTTACTCCCACGAAGGATTCGTATTCTTCCTGTAGAGGTGTTCCTTCGATTCTTCTTCCCGCCGGATTTGGAGAATCCAAGACCAAAACGGAAATTTTTTCTTTCCCGGCGTTGTTCCACTTACTGATCTCTTCCAAAAAATAATAAGCCGTAGTTAGGAAAGTGTAATAACGGGCGCCCGTGTCTCGGATATCTACGATCACAAGATCCAATCCTTCCAGGGATACGGAATCCGGAACGAGACTGGATTCATGATCTCCATAAAG
This sequence comes from Leptospira ainazelensis, assembly GCF_016918785.1. GTDB lineage: Bacteria > Spirochaetota > Leptospiria > Leptospirales > Leptospiraceae > Leptospira > Leptospira ainazelensis. Next base: position 130,159 of record NZ_JAFFPT010000027.1, read on the forward strand.
ATTGATAAATTCCACACCCTCCAAATCGTATCTCAGGTGAGAACCCGAAACCTGATCCTGAAGCTCCGCGAAAAGTCCGTGTTCCGGTAAAAAGATTTTTTTAAGATCATAACGTTTTTGAATGGTCCGAAAATGATATTCTCCATCGAGTCCGAAAGCGCTCTGATTTGTGATCATTCCGATTCTGGAAACACGAAGAAGTTTTTCGATTTTATTCATCGTTCTTTATGGTTTTCAAGTGGCATAAGGAGTCAAGTTTTCCAAGAATCCAACTCGATTCTTCGCGTTGAAAACTGGTTTTTTCTCAAGTCCCGAAAAAAAGTGTTTTCCGTATGGATTAGGAATAGTTTCTTTTTCATTTAACCTTCGATAATCTAACTATGGCATTTGATCCTTCAGTTCCACAACAACAAGCCCAGGCTCCCGCAGGAACTCTCCTTTTTCCGGAGGGTTCTCCCGCAAATACACTAAACGTGCTTCACAGTGGAACGGTTCGTTATTTAACCGAAATCCCGGGTGGAAGAAAACTAGAACTTTTCAGACTCAACGGCGCCAATCTCACTCCGGGTTCCGTCGCTCTTTTTACGAGCGGGAGATATCCCTTCCATCTCCAAGCCGAAGAAGCCTGCGTGATCTCCACTTACGCGATGAATTCCCAAACGATCGGAAAGAGCATCGGTTCGAGAGTTTCATTAGGAATGATGGTCGCAAGGACCCTCCTAAGAGAAGTCACTGAACTTTTTAAAAAAGCAAACCAGATCCGAAAGATCACTTCGGAAATCGAAAAGGTAAACGATAACCTTTCCATTCTCTATTATCAATTCAATCCGAGTGTTTTTCCCGATATCAAACCGGGTTCTCCGATTCCCGAAGTTTCCGCAGACGTCGTGGATCCGGTGATGCGACTTTGCAGGGAGAATCTGAAATTATTTTTTGACAATGGCGGTCTTCTTCCCGATAGGCCGAGTCCTCAATTCTTAGAAGAAGAACACGAATCCCAACTCACAAGACTCTACCCCGAAGAGATCGATTTTCAAGACGGGGAATTTAATTTTATCCGAAAACTCGTCCTTCAAGATCCTAAAATTCTGAACGCACTTTTTACCGCAGATCCTTCGATGCTTACATACGTTTGTGTAAAACTCGCAAACGTCTTAGAGCAGATTTCCGGGATTCTCAAAACCTGTCTTACGGATTTGGACGAGGCCTTTCAACTCTTCTTCGTGGGTGAAAGCAGTCTCGTAGAAAAATTCTATCTCATCTTGGATATTACGTCTTCGGGTTATGGAACCGCTCCCGCAGAATTCGTAATTCCGGTTTTAGGGGCAGTCGCTGCAAAAATTGAAAAGTATAAGAATGGTCATCAAGCGCTTTTTGGAGTTCCGGTGACAGGTATTTCGCCTAACGCGGCCGCGTTCTTATCCAAAGCGGGCACACTCGCAAAGAAGATGGAAGAGACCGCTCCCAAAACGGCCGCCCCTACTTCTTCCGCGATTACCGCCGGAGTGGACGTGGAAGCGATCCGCAAAGAACTCGACAACTCCGCTTCCGTTATCATCCAATTTTCAGGTTTGGACGCGGAGAGAATAAAAGAATTCTCCGCTCTTATGGTGAAAGTAAAAAGTTTGAAAAATCCTCTCGATCCTGAAGGAGACATTCGAAAGGTTCGGAGAACTTTAGGAAGACACTATTGGGACATGTATCAGGCCTGTTTTATGAAATACATGAATTCGAATCGGAACGTCCCCAAAGCGGTCGATCTCATGCTAAAATACGGCTTTTTCGATGAGACGATGGTGGACGATTCTCAGATCGCCTTTATGTACACTCATAAGGACACGATGAACTTTACTTCGGACATTCCCATTTCCATCGGAACCGAATGGCTGGAGAGAGTTTATAAGAGAGAAATTCCGACTTCCTTGGACGAGATGGGACAAAACTTTTTCGAAAAAGTGAAGATGGAAAACAGAACCATCAATATCAAAAAAGAATCGGACATTCCTCCCGAACTCGACAACCCGGATACAAGATTGAAGTTCGAGTTCGCTTCCCTTTACGAGGCAAACGTTAGACTCACTTCGGGAAGTCCTGCGACTCATTTCCCGATTCTTACCAAATTTCACAGTCAGATGGCGATCGATAAATCCTACGTTTCTAAAAAAATTCTTACCGACGTGGTTCATGATTTGATGGCGATCGATTACTCGGTTTTTCATAGGGAAGTCATCTACAATAACAACGAGTTGGGAATCACAAAAGAATTTATTCAGAAATGTGTGATTCCCGATTTTGTCTTAGTTCCTTCTATCGGAACCAAGGTTATGATGTGGCAGGATCTTTCGGTTCATAGAGGGGCCGGTTCCAAAGAAAGTCCTGGAAGAATCGTGGTTCCTATCTTTTCGCAAGGCGATCTGAAAACGATGATCTCGGACGCTCTCGCGGCCTTTCGTTGGGAACTTACAAAATCCATTCTCGGTGCGGAATGGAACAACGTCGGTAATCCCTCGATCACCGCGGATTATACGGATTACATTCAATTCTTTAAGAAGAATAAAGACCTTTCCATCGAAATCAAAGAGAAACTTGCGGGAGACTTCAAACGTTTTCGAAACGATAGGGATATCTTTGCAAACGATTATCAACTCTGGATCAAATATGAATCCGACGGTGTTCAGAGACTCAACAAGGTCGTAAGAAGTATTTTTTATCGTCACATTCCTTTTAGCAGACCGATCCGGGAGAAAGTTGCCAAAACTCCTGCCTTCGGAGAGATCCATAACCGTTTTATCAACATTCGAAATCGCAAATATGTCGAATTAGAAAACCGATATAAAAAATATCTCAACGCGTTAGGCTCCCTTCCGGACCCTTTGCGGGAGAATCTGGAATTCTACCGGGTTTGAGTTGTTTTCCTTTTGAATTCTCGAATTTAAAAACCTCCCCCAAAAAGAGGTGTTTCGATTTTTTCTCGAATCCTTTAAGACCGAAAACCGCCATCTTTTAGGAACAAAAAGATGGCGGATTTGGAATGTTCAAATCCGGAAACAATCAGCCCAGCCTGCAGAAGATTAAACCGATGATAAAAATTTTTGAATTTACTAAAACTTGATTCAATGGGCAAGAAGTGAATAAGAAAGCTCGAGAAAGATTCAAGGTTCGAACTTAAAAAGAGGACACTTTGCCGGCTGTGCGCTGCGTTTAGGCGAACTTCGTATAAGTCGCGCCGTTGGTTGGAAGATAAACCTGGTCATCCAATCTTTTTGTCGGAACTACGACGGACTATTATCTTTAAAACGCTGCGTTTAGGCGAACTTCGCATAAATGAAACGAATTGTATTATCGAGGGCTTGCGGATATCAGAATGTTGGAACTACAACAACGATCATCTTCTTTGAAATTCCGCGTTTAGGCGAACTTCGCATAAGTCGCGCCGCTGGTTGGAAGATAAACCTGGTCCAACCTTTTTGTCGGAACTACGACGGACTATTATCTTTAAAACGCTGCGTTTAGGCGAACTTCGCATAAGTCGCGCCGTTGGTTGGAAGAAAATCCGGTCCAACCTTTTTGTCGGAACTACGACGAAAAGAACTTTGTAAGTTACGTGTTGCGTTTAGACGAACTTCGCATAAATGAAACGAATTGTATTATCGAGGGCTTGCGGATATCAGAATGTTGGAACTACAACAACGATCCTCTTTGAAATTCCGTGTTTATGCGAACTTCGCATAAGTCGCGCCGTTGGTTGGAAGATAAACCTGGTCCTCCAATCTTTTTGTCGGAACTACGACGGACTATTATCTTTAAAACGCCGCGTTTATACAAACTTCGCATAAATGAAACGAATTGTATAATCGAGGGTTTGCTGATATCAGAATGTTGGAACTACAACAACGATCATCTTCTTTGAAATTCCGCGTTTAGGCGAACTTCGCATAAGTCGCGCCGCTGGTTGGAAGATAAACCTGGTCCAACCTTTTTGTCGGAACTCCTATGAACCATTATCTTTAAAACGCTGCATTTAGGCGAACTTCGTATAAGTCGAATATGAATTTGAGAAGTAGAAACTCCAAGTCGGATTATAAGTTCAAGGTAGATTAAATTTTGCGAACTTTTCGTGTTTATACGAACTTCGTATAAGTCGCACGTCTAAACATTTTTGCAAGTTTATTTGTCGGAGCTCCTACGAATCATTATCTTTAAAACGTTGCGTTTAGGCGAACTTCGGAAAACTTCAATCATAAGATAGGAGGCCAGGTTTTGTTCGTCGGAACTACGACGATCATCCTCTTTGAAATTCCGCGTTTATACGAACTTCGCATAAGCTTCGTATGTGGGCATCGTTTTTCTTGGATCTGAATTCTAAGATTGAAAGTTATTTCCGTGATCTATAAATAACTCGAAAAAAAAAAGAAAAACTCGTTAGTTTTTCCATAAAAATTCAAATCAAAAACGATTAAACTATCAGCGCTCGAATTCTACTCGAATCAAGAAATCATAAATAGAAAGGTTAGAATGAGATCCTCTTTCTTCCTGAAAAAACGATTGAACAAACGAAATAAGAATAGAAGTTGAATTGAGTATTATGAAAACACAGAAAATGATCGCACTTACGGATTCAATTTCTGCGCTACTTGCAGGAATTTTCACGTTAACATTCTCTTCCTTTCTTTTCGAATGGTATCATTGGGATCTTAGTCTAATTTTTTTCATCGGTGCCGTTAATATTATCTACGGGCTTTATTCCGGATTTATAAGTCTCCGCTTACTATCGGAAAATAGTGTCGCTAAAGAAATCGTGATTTTCTTAATTATTGCGAACAGTCTTTGGGCAGGTCATTGTTTTACTCAAATTGTATTTCTACAAAGCAATTCTTCTATTTTTGGTCTTTTTCATCTCGGATTCGAAGCGCTCTATGTCCTTAGCTTAGCTTATTTGGAAGCTAAAATTCTACTTCCTAATTCCAAATAACGTCAAAAACGATTCTCTTTATTTTAAAAATTTTATTTCTTTGGCGAAGTATGGAGTTGATATCTAAAATTAGAATATTAAAATTTTTGAATTCTCCTCTTATCGAAGCTTCAAATCCAAAATATCAATCAATCTTGCTTGATATGTAAATTTTCGAAGTTGTTTTCATCCTTTCGCGACAGACTTAAAATGAGTTCAAGGATCTCTTAGAAAAAAAAGTTACACAGAAATCGAACGTCTGAAAAAAAAACCAATTTCGAACAAAACGCAGGACAGACCAAAATTTCGCATCATAAGTAACCCCAAACATTAACCGAGTTTCCCGCTTTTCAAAATATGAAATTATAATTTTCGACAAATTAAAACCGGGTTTATTAAAAAAGGATAAACTCTCCCTTTTTAATGATTCGAAGTTCTTTGTTTCTTCTGTTAGAAATTGAAAATTACTTTTTAGATATCTTCCAAAAGATACGGACGTGTGTATTCTCGGATAATCTCCACGACAAAACGTCCCCAACTTTTAGGATCATTCTGAGAAATTTCAATTTGTTTGATCTTGGGAAAGTAAGGCTGTGGTTTAAAAAGACTGTGAGAGAGTTCGATTGCGCGAAGATAATTGTCGACCCTCTTGACTCGGACAAAGTTCAAAAGTTCGGCCTGGACTTGGCTCTGAGGTATATAACCGACGATGATGAGTTTTGGAAAAAGGGATTTTTTCAAAAGATTGATAAATTCTCCAAAACTATCCACACGATCGATAAATCCTTCGTAGGCTCCTCCTCCAAGGTTCATAATCTGAGTTACGATATCCATCGTAAACGAGACCCCTTCTGCGGAAGTCATATCGGAGATGATTACAATTCCTTCGTCCGGCTGAAACGTCTTAAACATCTGATTCCCTTTGAATTGTCTCCTCAGAAGTTTTGCAGCGGAAATGTCAATTTCAGCTGCTTTTGCAAAAAGGGCTTTTCCATTTGAATCCAAAATCGGTTCTCTTGTTATAAGATATCTCTTTTTCGCTGCGTTCTGATTCATCACTCGGAACGCTTTTACTTTTTCTTCTATCTCGTCCAGAGAACAGTATCCAATCTTTAGTACGTTCTCTCTTGACCTTTTCTCTAACTCTGTATCTTCCATTTGAAGTTTTAGGGATGGTACGACTCGATTATCGAGATCCGAACTAGTTACCCTTATCCCATTTTATCATAACATTTAATTTATTTTGAACAACTCACTTCTCGACAATCGAGAAACAAGATTAAAACACTTGCGCCTTATTTCCATTTTTTCTGAATGGAAGCATGCATCCGGAAACGGAAAAATTGTCCCGATTTCGCTTCTTTTTACGGATTGCGAAGATTCTTCCGGTACTGATTCTACTTTCCACTCTTTTTTCTTGCGAGTCCGTAGAATTTATCCCGGAAACCGTTCTTAGAGAAGAATTCGGTTTTTCTCATAAGTCCTCTTGGGAAGAAATCGAAATCCGAAATTCTTCTCCTCCAAAACCATATCGAACTTACGGGAAAATTCTCATCCGAACTTTTGTCAACGGAAAGGTTCCCGATTATCTTATTTCCAATCTCAAAAAAGAACTCTTCGAGAATCATATGGACGGCGTTATCTTTACAGGAAAGGGGATCGTGAACGTCCCCCCCACTCTTCTTCAATCCGGAAACGGAGACGGAAACACCGTTGCGATCGGTTACATGAATAACGAAATGGGAGTAATCGAAGGGGTGGCTTATCGATATAAGGAAGACAGGAGGTAAACTCATTTATGAGTGAAAAAAGCCAAAACTCTCCGCGTCGATTTAATAGCGAGATCTATGTTGATTCCGAAGATCGTTGGATCTTTAACGGGAATCGAATCGTTCAAAAAGAAGTTCTTAACTACTTTCGCAAAAATCTTCGCGAAGACGAATTCGGAATTTTTATAGACAATCGTTTTGGAGAACTTTCCGAGAACGGTTATTTGGAATTAGACGGCTATCCGATTCATCTCACTTCCTGTAAAGAATCCGATCACACGTTAGTCTTTCTTTCGGAATCGGATGTTTCCTTTTCGCTTGAAAACCTCTTCTTTGCCTTAGACACGAAAGGTTTCCTCTTCGCAAGAACGGCGGAGAATCACAAATTAAAATTCAGACCGGATCGAAATTGTCTTTCCGATCTCAGCGTTTTCCTGGAAGAAACGAAGAATGGAATCGAAATCCATTTTCATGGCAAAAGAATTCCCATTCCTGACTCCGGAGAATCACCTAAGGTGCCCGTTCCAATTGAATTCAGGTCTCCTATCTCTTAAAAATTAAGATGAGAAATGAAATCCTCCTTCCATTTCTCCCTGTGAACTTTTTATACGAACTTCGCGTAATCCGATTGGTGATTGGAGTTTAAATCAGATTCTTCCAGCCCTTTCGTCGGAACTACGACAGATGATTTTCACGGAAACTCTGCGTTTAGGCGAACTTCACGTAATTGGAGCGAACTGTGAAATCGGGGTTGGCGATATAAAAATTGTCGGAACTCCAACAATCATTTATCTCGGAAATTTCGCGTTTAGGCGAATTTCGCGTAATTGAAGCGAACTGTGAAATCGGGGTTGTGATGATATCGAGAATGTTGGAACTCCTACAATCAATTTTTCACGGAAACACGCGTTTAGGCGAACTTCGCGTAATTGGAGCCTATGTTCCTTAACCGCATTCCTTTTAATTTATGCGCTTTTGGACCAGCTTTGCGTTTGGTTACAAAGAAACTCGAGAACCCTTTCCTGAAAATTTTTTCTTTAGAAGTTTGGTCTTTTCCTCAGAGTTGAATCGATATTTCGCGGCGTAAAACCGGTTCTCGAGTTTTTGAAAACTCAAATTCCGTCTTCGAATGCGTGAGCGATCGTAGCGGAAATACTGCAATGCGCCATTTTGAAAGTGACCTTCTTAGTTTTTTAAAAAACGTTTCGATGGCGCTTTGCAGATTGGAGCGTAGAGCGCGACTCTGCGTAGCAGAGGCACGCCCAAAAAAAGATTATATCGTGGATCCCAATTCTTCTTTGAGTTTTCTCGCTTCTTCAAAGTCGGGTTTGATTTGTATCGCTCTATGTAAATACTGCAAGGAACGTTCGGGGCGATTCCAGATTTTATAGAGAGTTGCCAGGTTATAGAGGGAAATATGCGGGGCATCGTTTAAGTCGCATCGGAGAGATTTTTTCAACCAATACACGGCTTCGGTTTCCTTTCCGGCTCTTAAGAGTATAATGCCGATTTCATTACAGGGATTTCCGTAGTTCTGATTGACCTCTACGGATTTGTAAAAATGAAGAAGCCCTCTCTCGTGGTTTCCCTTTTGATTCTCCATAAGACCTAAAAAGAAATATGCCTCGTGGTGATCCTCTTCTTCCAGTGTGAGTTTGAACAGGTATTCGGCTCTATCAGAGTCGCCCGTCTTGTAAAAATATTTTGCCGCTTCCAGAAAATCAGAGGGAGTAAAGTTGTCCAATTCCATAACCCGTTTTTACTTTGATTTTCGGTTTGGAATCACTAAGGCTTGATTAAGTTTTTTCTCAAGGCCTCAGCCACCGTTTCCGCGATCGACGGGGCATCCAATTTGTAAGCTTGGAAAATTTCCTTTCTCTCTCCGTGATGGATCGGCTCGGGAGGAAATCCGAATGTTTTGATGTATTTCGATAAATGTTCCGGTGAAATCCGATTGAGCAGATACCCGGAGGCTCCCGCATCCACATAACTCTCGTCTAAGATCGCAAATTGTCTTACGTTCGATATTTCTTCATTCAAAGCCTCCGTTCCGAGCGGTCTCAGCCAAACGAGATCGATCAGGGTGACGCTCAATCCGGAAGATTCTAAGATTTCCGCAGCCTTTTGGGCTTCTTCCAACATGGATCCAATCGATAATAATGCGACATCGGTTCCTTTTTTAAGAACCCGAAACGTTCCCGGTACCAATTCGGGTTCTCTGTAAAAATCCAAACTTTTGATCTCCACACTCGCCTTCGGAAATCGAATTGCAATCGGTTCCTGTTCATAGTGTTCCATAAGTCTGAGCGAGTCTATCAAGTCTTGTCCATTGGAAGGAACAAATACGTCCATATGAGGTAATCCTAAAAGATAACTCAGATCGAATAAACCCTGATGGGTTTCTCCGTCCGGTCCCACACACCCGGCGCGGTCTATCACAAAACGAACCGGAAGATTCATCAGAGATACGTCTTCTACAAGCTGATCCATTCCTCGGGTTAAAAAGGTAGAATAAATACACATATACGGAATCACGTTTCCGTTGGTCATCGCCCCCGCAAACGCAACGGAATGTTGTTCCGCAATCCCCACGTCGAATAAATGGTCCGGATATTTTTCAGCGTATTCTTTGAGTCCGCTTCCTTCGATCATCGCCGGTGTGATCGCCGCAATCTTCGGATTTTTTTCGGTAAGAATCGTGAGCATTTTTCCCACGATCTTACTATAGGCAATCTTGGTCGAATCCCCGCTCTCCATAGCTCCGTCTTCTTTCCGAAACGGGGTTACACCGTGATATTTGATCGGATCCCTTTCCGCAGGGTCGTATCCCTTCCCTTTTTGTGTGATTATGTGAAGTAAGATAGGCCCCTTCATCTTTTTCACTTTTTCGAGCATCTTCACAAGTCTGATTACGTCGTGTCCGTCTTCCGGTCCTATGTATCCGAACCCTAAATCTTCGAAAAGGCCGCCCGGAGTGAGGACGTCCTTGAATCCCTTCTCCACCTTCTTAAAAAATCTCTCTGTTGCCGGCCCTATGATCGGAAGCCATTTTAAGAATGTATAAAAAATTCTCTTCCAGTGGTTGTAAAAATGCGATGTGATGATGTTGTTGAGATAGTTGGATATGGATCCTACGTTTTTGGATATCGACATGTAGTTATCGTTTAGTATGACGATCATGTCCTTTTTTAAATGTCCCGCGTGGTTCATCGCTTCGAGCGCCATTCCGGTCGCGATCGAGGCGTCTCCTATGATGGCGACTACGTTGTAATCCCCTCCGGTCAAATCCCTCGCCGCGGCTTCGCCGAGCGCCTGAGAAATGGAAGTCCCCGCGTGTCCGGTATTGTAGAGATCGTAAGGTGATTCTTCCCTTTTTGGAAATCCGGAAAGCCCGTTGAATTTTCGAACCGTGTTGAGTCGGTCCTTTCTTCCGGTTAGTATTTTATGCGGATAGGTTTGATGTCCTACATCCCAGACCAGTCTGTCCTTCGGGGTATCAAACACATAGTGAAGAGCGACCGTGAGTTCTACGACTCCCAGATTGCTCGCGAAATGTCCGCCCACTCCCGAAAGAGTGTCGATGATATAATTCCGAACCTCTTCGCATACCACCGGAAGTCTTTCCAGTGGGACACTTCTGAGATCGGCCGGATAGTTGATTCTATCCAGCAGAGTTGGTTCCTGTTGCATGAAAACTTTCTATTCTAATTTTATAAAATTCTCAGCTCGCCTGCAATGGTTTTCTTAATAGTTTTAGGTCTTCCTCGTTCACCAAATCCAGAAGTTCATAGATCCGAACCGGCTGAGTCTTCCCCTTTACCTTAATCAAGTCCAGTTCTCTTGCGATGATCCTGTCCTTTACCTTTTCGTAGGTGTACTCAGAGATGATGATATGGGTCCCGTATTCCTTATTCGTTCCTTCCAATCTGGATCCAAGGTTGATGGTGTCTCCCATACAGGTGTAATCCATCCTGTGGGAACTCCCCATGTTTCCGACGACCGCAGGCCCCGAATTGAGTCCGATTCCTATATCCATTTGAGGCAGATCCCGAGCTTTCCACTCTTCCTTGAGAGTTGCGAGTCTTCTCATCTGAGCCAGTCCCGCCGCACATCCATAGTAAGCGTGGTCTTCCAGAGGCACGGGCGCCCCCCAAAATGCCATGATCGCATCCCCCATGTATTTATCAATCGTTCCCTTGAATTCAATGATGATCTCAGTCATCTCCGATAAGTATTGGTTCAGGAATTGAACGAGTTCCTCCGGTCCCATTTTTTCCGACATCGTCGTAAATCCGCGGATATCCGAGAAGAAGATCGTAATATCCCGTTTCGATCCTCCCAAGTTGAGATTCTCCGGATTCTTAAGTAACTCGTCCACAACGTCCTTGGATACGAATTTGGAGAATGTGCTTCGGATGTATTTTACGTTCTCTTCTTCCGTCAAAATTCTAAATCCTATCAGACCGATAAAGATAAACAACTGCTCTAAAATCACCGAAGGATAGAGATGCACCAAATTGAATTCCGAAAAATTCACCAAAGTTACTACGGAATAGAGAAACGCAGTCGCTAAGAAGAAGATAAAAGCAAGCCAGGTCTTCAGTCGCGGTTGTATGATTCCCGCTAAAATTCCGACTATGATAAGAATTAAGAATTCTCCCCAGAGCGGTAATTCAAAGAGAAAGTCTTGATTGAGAATCGTGTTGATCGCGGCTGCGTGGTGTTCGATCCCGGACATATCGCCGAATGGTGATAAGTGAGTATCCTTTGCAGCCCCGGCTCCAGTCGCATAATACATCGCCACAAGAAAGATCGTGTTCTGAAACTGAGATGCCGTCTCTTCGTTCCATTCCGTGGACGCCTCGAAAATCTCATGAGCTCGGAAGGAATAAAGTCCGCCCGGAAAATTGATCTGCATCTGTCCGTCTTCGTCGATAGGAATTTTGATCTCTCTTTTCTCGTTCGGACGATTCATGATGTCCTTGGTTTCCATCTTCAAAGACTTTCGATTGAAACTCGTGAGCGTTTTCTGAGGTATGTTTTTGATCTTCACATACTTCCCCATCACGACTTCCACGTCCCTTTTTACGTCGACTCCGAGATAATTGCAGGCGATCATCAAGTCGATCGAAGGATAGTATTCGGTTTCTCTCAAAGGTCCGGCATTCAGCAGTTTTGCGACCAAGGGCATTCTTCTGTTGAGCCCACTTTCGTCTTTTTTAATATTCGCAAATCCTAATCCGGATGCCTTGTCCGCTACGGGTTCGATCGGCGGTTGCGGAAATTTCAACCAGGATCTTCCGAGCTCTCCCGGATCTTCCACATTCTCCAATTTGAATTTTCTCAAGACGTCGATTCGATTCTCCAGATTGAGGATCGAACTTTTGGATTCTAAACTGGTTTCCATAGGGTAGTCAAACATGACCTGCGGATTTTTGGCCAATGCTTCCGCCATCTCTTCCGTCTGTCCCGGTTTGTAATCCACGAAGAAAATATCGAACATGAGCTGATTCGACGTATTCTTAAATATGTCTATTATGTTTGCGTAATATTTCCAAGGAAGCGGCCATCTTCCCTGCAATTTTTCCAAGGAAGTCGTCGTGATCCCGATGATCTGGATGTCCTGTCTCGCTCCCGGCGGAGGATTGTAACGTGTGTATTCTATCGTTCCCTCCTCCGATTCTTTCTCGCTCTTGTTGACCCCCGCTCTTAAAAGCGTAAATCTCCAGGATACGGAGGATTCCTCCAACTCGGAAAGCGGTGTGAAGATCTGATAGAGAAAAAACATCACCAGTGATACTACTACCGCAAGCCAGATACTTCCGGATCTCTGTTTGTCCGGTGTGTTCTCCGCGATAAACTTGTAGATCGGATACGCGGACAAAATGAGCGCCGCGAATCCGCCTAAGAGAAATTCAGTATTCTGGGAATAGTTCGGGAAGAATGCAGTAAAACTGATGAGAAGGATTCCTAAAATTCCTAAAATGATAAAGAGTATCTGTATGGGTGTGATCTTAAATTTGGCTTCGCTCATTGTTTCCTCCGGGAAGAGATCGGGGATCAGTATCCAATCGGTCTGAGTTTCGTCAATATTTTCCGGTTTCGCTCGTCCCTCTTCTAGGGTGTTTTCGTTTTTTGTTTCGTTTTTTCGGTCTTTTACAGTTCCCTATTTCACTTTTTGTCAATTTTTTGGAGGTTTTCGTCTCCGAGCGTTTTTCTTTGGGAACCGTCCTTGGTATGAGGAAGTCTTCTCTGCGATCGGGCTTTGCTTCTTGTGAGATTCGGAAGAAAGGGCATCTTTGCACCCTTTTGATTCCGGAGGGGTTTGTGGTGTCAAATGGCTTAAAGGCGAGATTTTTGAGGCTGTCTCTGAGACGCCTTTTAGTTCGGTTTGACGAGGTTTTGATTCGAAAGAAGTTTTTAGGGAAGAGGTTGGTTTATGCGAGATACCAAGAGGAAAATCTCAACCTTAGAAAGATGAACTTTCGTCCTTTTGAAGAGGATTGGGTGAAATTAGGAATTCTGGCCTGGGGGTTGGGGGTATCTCGTTGCCTTCTCTTTTCAATTTTATTAGAATTGGACTGTGACCAGGAAATCTGCCCTGAAACCAAATCGAATGGAGTTCCAACAGAACTTTCTATCACTAGAAAAGTAATCTTCTTAAAAAAGGAAATCACAAGCCAAATTCGCAAATCTCGAACTCACCCATCTTAGAAAATTCTTTTCTTCGATCAAACTCCCTTCAAAAACCAATCTCCCAAAAACGGGAGTCGATTTCCCATTACCTCATAGAAGAACGAATCTCAGACGCATACGCAAATAACTTCTCCGCACAGCTCTCGCGATTACTCCCAAACTCTTCGATGATCCTCTGGACAGCGGAACCGATAATCACACCGTCCGCGTATCTCGAAATCTCCTTAGATTGATCCGCAGTGGAAATACCAAAGCCAGCACAAACAGGAAGAGAAACTACTTTTTTAACAAATTTGATTCTTTCTTCCAAGCCATCCGCAAGGGCTCTTCTTTCACCCGTAACACCGTAAGAAGTCACATAGTAGATAAAGCCGGAAGCGAGAGATTTCATCGAACGAATTCGATCTTCCGTCGTCGCCGGGGTAACGAGGTGGATGAAGTCGATCTTTCTCTTCTCGAGTTGTGTGAAGAATTCTTCCGCCTCCGGGGTATCGTATGGGAGATCCGGGATGATCAGACCCTGGATTCCGGAATTCTTAGCGGTTTCCGCAAAAGATTCCAAACCCATAGAATACAAAGGATTAAAATAGGTCAGGTAGACAAGCGGAGTTTCAGGATGAAGTTTGTGAATCTCTGCGGTCACATCCAAAATTTTCTTCATCGAAAAAGGATGAGCCAGGGCTCTTTTAAAAGCCTTCTGAATCACAGGACCGTCGGCAACGGGATCAGTAAACGGGATTCCCAATTCTAAGATTCCGGCGCCGCCACGAATGAGGGCATCGGCCCAAACGACGGAAGAATCATAATCGGGATCGCCTAACGAGATATAGGGGATAAAAACACTTTTCTCATCCGAGAATACGGCGGATATTGCGCTCAAGAAAATTCTCCTTTTCTCAGTCTCGCCACTTCGGCGACGTCCTTGTCCCCTCTTCCTGACAAACAAATCAGAATGTCTTCTTTTTTTCCCATTTCTTTCGCAAGAGATTTAGCGTATTGGAACGCGTGTGCGGTTTCCAACGCGGGAATGATACCTTCGATCCTACAAACTTCCAAGAAGGCGTCTAACGCACCTTCGTCATTTACGTTCGCGTAAGTGACTCTTCCGCTCTTGCTCAAATACGCGTGTTCAGGTCCCACTCCCGGATAATCCAGACCAGCGGAGACGGAATGAGCGGGAACGATCTGACCGAATTCATCTTGGATCACGAGCGTTTTGGTTCCGTGTAAGAATCCAGTCTTTCCAAAGGCCATCGTTGCAGAGTGAGAACCGGGTGTAGAAGAATAACCTCCGGCCTCAACGCCATAAAGTTTTACCTTTTTATCTTTGAGAAAACCGTAAAACATCCCGATCGCATTGGAGCCTCCGCCCACACAGGCGACGACCGCATTCGGAAGTTTTCCATTCTCTTTTTTGAATTGTTTTCTGGATTCGATTCCGATCACGGATTGAAAATCTCTTACGATCGACGGGAACGGATGCGGCCCGATGGAGGAACCCACGATATAATGTGTATTAGAAACATTTAAAGCCCAGTCTCTCATCGCTTCGCTCGTCGCGTCTTTGAGAGTGGCGGTTCCTGCAGAAACTCCGACCACCTTTGCGCCCATCATTCTCATCCGGATCGCGTTGAGTTCCTGGCGACGTAAATCTTCGTCTCCCATATAAACGACGGTTTCCATTCGAAACATAGCGCCGACGGTCGCGGTAGCCACTCCGTGCTGACCCGCTCCGGTTTCGGCGATGATTCTTGTTTTGCCCATCGCTTTTGCGATCAGAACCTGGCCGATGGTGTTGTTGATCTTATGAGCGCCGGTATGATTGAGGTCTTCTCTTTTGAGCCAGATTCTCGCACCTCCCCAAGCCTTCGTCAGGCGTTCCGCATACGTCAATGGAGAAGGTCTTCCGATGTAATTCTTGCGATAGTATTCGAGTTCTTTTTTGAAGTGTTTGTTTTTCTTTAACTTCTTATACGTGGCTTCGAGTTCCACAAGAGCGTCGTGAAGAATTTCGGGAGAATAACGTCCTCCGAATTCTCCAAAGTATCCTTCCTTCTCGGAATGTTTTGATTCTTTTCCCATACCTACCCCAGCTCGGCAAAAAGTTCTTGGCGAAGCGATTCTACTCGGCTCGTGAAATCTTCGAAATCGGTAAAAACAAAGGATTCTTCTTTGTCCTTTTTGCGGTTGTAGATCGAAACTTCCCCGTTTTCGAAGAATTTTTTTCCGATCGTAACTCGGATCGGAAAACCGATCAGCTCGGAATCTTTCAGTTTAAATCCGGGTCCGAGGTCGCGGTCGTCCCAGAAAACTTCGACACCTTCGTTTTTTAGAATATTATAAAATTCTTCAGCTTTTGCGTGTTGTTCTTCGCCTTTTGTGATGCTCACGAGGGTCACTTCAAAAGGAGCGATGCTGATCGGCCAAAAAATTCCCTTATCATCGTTGCATTGTTCGATGACGGTGGCGAGAGTTCGATTCACCCCGATCCCGTAACAACCCATCGTAAGAGTTCTCGCTTTTCCGTTCTGATCCAGGACTTGAATCCCGAAAGCCTTCGTATATTTATCTCCGAGTTTGAAAATATGTCCGACCTCGATTCCTTTTTCTGCCTTTAAGGGAGAATTACAATTCGGACAAAGATCGCCTTCTCTTGCTAATGCGACATCCGCAAAATCCGGAAGATTGGAGATTTCCTTTTCCAAGATAAAACCTTGGGTATGAAGATCTTCCTTTCCGGCGCCGACCACATACGGAAAGTTTTTCTGCAAAGAACGATCGTATAAAACTTTTACTTTTTCGTTCGGTGCAATCGGCTGAATAAAACCGGGAACGAGTTCGAGCTCTCTGAGTTCGGAATCACTCATCGGCTCCGTATCCACGATTCTCAAGAGGGAATGAAGTTTGTGGAGATTGAGTTCCAGATCTCCGCGCAAATACACGAGAATCTTTTTTTTCTCCGATTTCAAAGCCACCGCTTTGATCGTTTCCTTCGCGGAAATTCCGAGGAGTTGGCTTACTTCTTCGATCGTTTTTTTTCCGGGAGTTGCGACTTCTTTTTTTTCGGGAAACGAAGAAGGAAGATTCTCTTTTTCTAATACAAGAGGAGTTTTTTCGCTGTTGGAACTATAATCGCATTTTGCACAGAGAAGTAGGGTTTCCTCTCCGATCGGAGATACTACCATAAATTCTTCGGAAGCGGAACCGCCCATACTTCCGGAATCCGCGAGAACAGGAATGGTCTTGAGTCCGCAGCGATCGAACATCTTCCTATAAGCGATTCTCATAGCCTGATAGGTTTCGTCCAAAGAAGCCTCGTCGAGATGGAAAGAATATGCATCTTTCATAATAAACTCTCTCGAACGGATCACCCCGAATCGAGGACGGATCTCGTCCCGAAACTTTGTCTGAATCTGATAGACGTTGATCGGAAGATCTTTATACGACTTTAAAAGCGGTTTTACGAGATAACTAAAGGATTCTTCGTGAGTGGGTCCGAGGGCGTATTTGAGATCGTGGCGATCTTGGATCCGAAACATTTCCTTTCCCATCGCACTCCATCTTCCGCTCTGTTCCCAGAGTTCCGAAGGAGTTAAAATCGGAAGGTCGAATTCCAAGGCCCCGGTCGCGTTCATTTCTTCCCTGACGATCTCTTTGATCTTTTGAAGAATTCTCACACCAAGAGGAAGATAGAAGTAAAGACCGGCGGAGGACTTTCGAACCAAACCGGCGCGGATCATCAGACGGTGGGACGCGACGACCGCGTCCGCAGGATTTTCTTTTTCTGTGGGTAAAATATATTTCGATGCTTTCATGCGTTTTAGAAAAATCGCGTTACATCGTTGAAGGTGACGTAGAGTCCGAGCCCCAATAAGAATAAAAACCCGATTCTAAAGATGGACTCGATCACTTTTCCCGGAAGAGGTCTTCCGGTGATCGCTTCATACGCGTACAATACGATATGTCCACCGTCCGCCATCGGAATGGGAAGTAAATTCATTATCATCAGAGCGATCGAGATCCTCGCGACAAACTCCAAGTAAGTTTCCCAACCGATTTCCAAACTGATCCCCGCATACGATACGATTCCAACCGGTCCGGAAAGACTGTCCTTTACGGAAAGAATTCCGGAGAACAACATCCCGATTCCTTTGAGAGTGGTTTCCACATTCTCATAGACGTCGGTTCCTGCGACTACGAAGGATTCTAAAAATCCGAGTTCTCTCGCCATCGGTTCCGGATGAAACTTCATGTTCGGTCTAAAACCCAGAAGTCCGATCGGTCTGACCTTCGGCTCGGCTTCGAGTCTCAGATTTCCCATGTCTACGGTAACGGATTCTCCGTTTTTATTCTTCACGTATGCGAGAAGTTCTTCAAAGCTCGGAAAGGTTTTTCCGTCCACTGCCAAGTTCAGAAGTTTTTGTCCGAGCTCCGGATCGTAACTTGCGAACTGATACGATTCGAGTCCGAGTTCGGGAAATTTTTTGTCTTTTAGATTCTTAAATTCTAATATGTTTGCTCCGAGTACGGGAACGTCCACGTTTGCGATTTCGGTGGACCAAGGATTGACCAGAGGATACGTCTTACGATCGACGACGATCTTCACCGTTTGATTCTGATATTCGCCTAGAATTTTCTGGAGTTCTCCAACGGTCGAAACGGATCTTCCGTTGATCGTCTGAATCACGTCTCCGTCGTTCAAGTAAGTCAAAGCGCGGGAACGAAGAAGATTTTCTTTTTCTTCCTTCTCCTTTTCCAAAAGAATTTCCGCCGGAATATCCCTTCCTTCCACGGCTTTTTTCAGACGTTCTTGGTAATAGTTCTCGGCTTCGTGGGTTTTGTCCAACTTGGAAGAAAGCCAGTGCTGGAATTGTTCGGAATAACTAAAGGTCGCGACGACCCTTCTTTCACCGAAGGGTTCGACTCCGATGGTCGGAATTCCGGAAGCGCGTTTCGGGTTGTAGACAATCCTAGGAGTTACGATCCATTCCAACTTCTTTCCTTCTCTTTCCCCTTCGAGCTTCAAGGCTTCTCCCGAAGAAAGTCCGACTCCGGTTACGATGTCCTCGAACTTTTCGGTTTTGTTTCCGTTGATGCTAAGAATCCGGTCCCCCGTCCTAAGTCCGGATTGATACGCGGCGGAGAATTCCTGATCGGCAGGATCGATAAAGATTCGATTTCCCGGAGGATTGTGTCCGAGAAAATTCAAAAAGAGTAATAAACCAAAACCGAGAAACAAATTGAAAAGAGGACCGCCGAGCACCGGGATCATTCTTTTGAGAGGAGGAGTGGATAACAATTCTCCGGGTTCTCCTTTGATTTCTCCGCCGTAGTCGTCGCCTTTAAAAAGAACGTATCCGCCGACCGGAATCGCGGTGATCTGGTAAGTGGTTTCACCCACTTTTTTTTTCCAGATTCCTCTTCCGTATCCGATCGAAAAGATTCTCGCCTTCACACCGACGAGCATTCCACAGAGAAGGTGTCCCAGCTCGTGGATAAAAATAGAAATAGCCAACATAAATACGGCGCCTAATACCATGATCAACATGCGGATACAGCCTTCCTTGATTTCAGATTTCCGACGGTCTCCCTGGCAACTCGATCTGCGTCTTCGTAACCTTCCAGGGTGTCAGGATACGTGATTGGAATTTCGTCTAACGCGGCGGAGATGTATTTGGGAATTTCCACAAAACGAATCTCGTCTTTTAAAAACAATTCTACCGCAACTTCGTTGGCCGCGTTAAAAATGGAAGGAGCCGTTCCGCCCGCCTTACCCGCTTCGAACGCAAGCGCCAAACCCGGATAACGTTTTCTATCCGGTTCTCTAAATTCCAGTTTTCCCCAATCTTTCGAAGGATGAGACCGTAAAATCTTGGGCACCGGTTCCGGATGAAAGAGAGAATGTGCGATCGGAAAGATCATATCCGGATAAGAAGCATAAACAAAGGAAGCGCCGTCTTTCAATTCTACGATTCCATGAGCGATACTCTGTGGATGAACTACAACTCCGATCTTTTCGTAAGGGAATCCGAAAAGAAAATGAGCTTCGATGACTTCGAGCCCCTTGTTGATCATTCCGTTGGAATCGACCGTGATCTTCGGCCCCATACTCCAGGTCGGATGATGAAGCGCCTGCTCTTTAGTGATGGACGACAACTGATCGATCGGCATATCCCGAAACGAACCGCCCGAAGCCGTGAGAATGATTTTTTCCACCGCGTTTCTATTTAAGGACTCCAGAAGTTGGAAAAGGGCGTTGTGTTCCGAATCGACCGGAACCACTTTTGTATCGTGTTTACGAATGAGAGAATTGATCAGAGGACCGGACGTGACTAACGTTTCTTTATTAGCGATTCCTAATCTTTTTCCCGAAGTGATCGCGGCGATCGTAGGACGCAAACCCACGGAACCGACGATGGCCGTGATTACGATTTCTACGGAAGAATCTTTGACAAGATCGATGAGCGCGGATTCTCCATAAAGAATTTCAGTCTTTCCGATTTTATTTCCGAGCATCGAACGATCGGCCGTCGCCGAGCTGACACAAATGACCGAAGGAGAAAATTCCTTCTGAATCTCCAGAGCTTTCTGGAGATTGGAATGAACGCTGAAAGAATGAAGTCTAAATTCTTCCGGGTAAGCGCGCAGAACCTTAAGAGTGGATTCTCCTACCGAACCCGAAGCGCCCAGAAGACAGACGGAGGTTGCCATATCCAATTAGACTTGGAAACCAAGATTCCCCTTGATCTGGAGATAATAATATAAAACAGGAATCGTGATCAGAAGTGCGTCCGCCAGATCCAAAACACCGCCGTGACCCGGAATCAGAGAACCCGAATCCTTGATCTTTGCGTCGCGTTTCATCGCGGATTCGAGCAGATCCCCGATCACGCTCACGAGAGAAATGATCACGGAGATCAAAAAGACTTCCACGCCGGAAATCGCGGAGGCGGTTCCGGTGGAATTCTCCCAGATCGCGTTGAAGATAAAAACGGAAACGATCGCCGTCACGATTCCCGTCGCATAACCTTCCCAGGTTTTTTTCGGAGAAATCGCAAGCCCGGCCGGATGTTGACCGAACCATCTTCCGCCGAAATATGCACCCGCGTCCGTTAGGAACGTGATGACGGAAACGAGGATGATGTAGTAAATTCCCTGCCCCATTCCCAAAAGAAGAAGCAAGTGTCCGAGCGGAACCGCGACGTAAAACACTCCGAGAAACGTGGAGGAAACCGAAAAGATCGCGCCGTCTAACGGGCGTCTGGTGATCTGCAAAGTAAAGACGATGATAAACAAAAGAAGAAACGCGACCGGAACCGGATCAAACGGAGGTACGAAAAATTTGATGTATTGGAGAAAGAAGATCGGAGGATCGAATTTGTTCTGAGAAGCGATAAAACGGAAATAATAAAAGGTAAGAATGACGAACATAAAGAACGTTCCCGTTCCACGAAACGGCCTTCCCTCGTCGCCGCGATCCGCCAAATTGTAGAATTCTTTGATTCCGATAAAACCGCCCAAAAGAAGAATCAAATACGACTGCAGATAATAAAAATCCGCATAGAATATCATAAAAAGATAAAATACGACTAATACCGCGGCTGACGCGATCCTTTTGGATGTTTCACCCATTCTCCAATCCTCCGAATTTCCGGGTTCTGGTTTCATACCATTTTAAGGAATCCACCAGAGAATTTTTGTCAAAGTCCGGCCAGAGAGTATCGGTAAAATACAGTTCCGCATAAGCGGACTGCCAAAGTAGAAAATTAGAGAGTCTTTGTTCCCCGGCCGTTCTGATCAGTAAATCTACGGGAGGAAGGGTAGACGTATATAAAAATTTTTCGAGTTCTTTTTCTTTCAGAGGCTTTTCAAAGGAAACCTTGGAACGTTTTCGTTCTAAAAAAACCTCTTGTGCCGCTTTTAAAAGTTCGTCTCTCGATCCGTAGTTCAAACAGAAGTTCACGGTGAGATTCTGATTCTTTTTTGTTTTATCGATCGCGAAATCGATCTTGTCCAAAACCCCTCGAGTCAGACGTTTTCTGCTTCCTGAATGGTGAATTTTGATTCCTCTTGCGTGAATCGTATCCAGACGGGTTTCGATAAATTCGATGAGAAGATTGAAGATGGAACGAATTTCTGTGATCGGGCGTTTCCAATTCTCCGTGGAAAACGCGTAGAGAGAAATATTCTGAAGACCGAGTTCGAGACTTGCGTCCATCAGACGATCGATCGCAAGAGAACCTTCTCGATGACCTTCCGATCTGGATTTTCCGCGAGAAGTTGCCCAACGACCGTTGCCGTCCATGATGACGGCGATATGTTTCGGGAGATTGGACTTGAGGAAGCCCACGTCAGATCGTCGTGATTTCCTTTTCCTTCTCTATCGTAAGAGCGGAAATTTTTTCGATATAAGAATCGGTGATTTTTTGAATCTGATCCTGAACGGTTTTGATCTCGTCTTGAGACATTCCTTCGGTATGTTTTTTCAGATCTTCCATCGCATCTCTTCTGATATTACGGATCGCTACTTTTTTTTCTTCGGACTTGGACTTTACAACTTTTGCAAGTTCTTTCCGTCTTTCACCGGTCAGCTCGGGAATGATGATACGAATGACAACTCCGTCGTTCGACGGCTGAAGCCCCAGACCCGAGGTTTGAATCGCTTTTTCGATATCCTTCATGATTCCCTTATCGTAAGGAGAGATCACGAGGCTTCTCGGCTCGGGAACCGAGATGTTTCCGAGCTGATTGATTGGGGTCTGAGTTCCGTAATAATCAACACGAATGTCTTCCACAAGAGAAGGGTTCGCTCTTCCGGTGCGGATGGTGCCAAAGTCCTTTTTTACGAGGTCTATGGTTTTATCCATTTTTGTTTTCATTCCTGAGATAATTTCTTCACTGGCCATCGATTTTTATGTCCTCCGAATTAGAGATCAGGGTTCCGATGTTTGTTCCGGTAACGAGGTCTTTTAAATTCCCTCTTTTGAAAATATCAAAAACAATAATGGACATATTGTTTTCCATACACAAACTCAAGGCGGTGGAATCCATCACCTTCAAACGGCGATTGATCGATTCCATAAATGAAATTTGAGAATAACGTTTTGCAGTGTTGTCTTTTTTCGGATCCGCGGTGTAAACTCCGTCGACCTTTGTCGCCTTGAGAATCACGTCGCAACCGACTTCTACCGCGCGAAGACTCGCGGTCGTATCCGTTGTGAAATAAGGATTTCCGGTTCCACCCGCGAAGATTACGATTCTTGCTTTTTCCAAGTGACGAACCGCACGACGGCGAATATAACTTTCAGCAATGGAATTGATTTCGATCGCGGATTGAACCCTTGTGTAGAGTCCTTTTTTTTCACAAGCGTCTTGGAGCGCGAGTGCGTTTTGGATCGTCGCGAGCATTCCCATATAATCCGCGGTCGCCCGGTCGATTCCCGCTTTTGCAAGATTGGTTCCACGGATGATATTTCCACCGCCGACGACCAGAGCGATTTCGACGCCGAGATCGTGAACTTCTTTGATTTCTTCCGCGAGAGAATGGGCCTTATTGGTATCGATCCCGAATTCTCCCTCCCCGGCGAGCGCTTCCCCGGAGAGTTTGATCAGAATTCTTTTATACTTCGCTTCTGCTGCCAAAACTTAGAGTCCACCTACCTGAAAGCGGACAAAACGAGCGATCAGGATATTCTCGCCGAATTTTGAGATCGCTTCTTTGACTAGGTCGTCTATCGTTTTAGAATCGTCTTTGAAAAACGCCTGGTTTACAAGACAGGCCTCGGAAATATATTTCTTAATCTTTCCAGGAAGAATCTTGTCGATCTGCTCCGCTTTTTTGCCTTCGGCTTCGAGCTGAGCTCTCATGATTCCTTTTTCCTTTTCCAGATCTTCCGCAGGAATGGATTCTTCGTTCAGATAAAGAGGATTCATCGCGGCGATCTGCATGCAGATTTCTTTGCCGAGGATTTCGAAGTCTTCATTCTTAGAAACGAAGTCCGTCTCGGAGTTGAGTTCAACCAAAACTCCGATCTTTCCGTTTCCGTGAATGTAAGAAACCACTCTTCCTTCTTTGGTTTCTCTTCCGGCCTTTTTAGCGGCCTTCGCGATTCCTTTCTCACGGAGCCAAGTAATCGCTTTTTCGATATCTGCGTTGTTTTCTTCAAGAGCCTTTTTGCAGTCCATCATCCCTGCACTCGTTCTCTCTCTGAGTTCTCTGATTAAATCTGTAGATACTGCCATTTCGTAGAATTCCTTACTCGTTCTTGTCTACTTCGATCGTAGTAGTCGCAGGTTCTTCCGGAGCTACAACCGGAGTAGTTACGCCCGCTTCTAAAGCGGCTGCGGCCGCAGCGGCGGCTGCAGCTTTGGATTTTTTAGATTCAGGATCTTCGTCCATGATGAACTTTCCGCTTTCATCATATTCTCCCTGATATTCCAGAGCCAGAGCTTCGGAATCCAAGTCTTCGCTAAAACGAGGTTGTTCTACAACTCCACCCGTTCCTTCGATTACGGCGTTCGCCATAGTTTCCAGAAAAAGAGAGATCGCGCGGATCGCGTCGTCGTTACCTGGGATCGGATAGTCGATAAGCTCAGGATCGCAGTTCGTGTCCACTACCGCGAAGATCGTAAGGCCGAGTTTTCTCGCTTCTTTGACCGCGATTTCCTCTTTTTTAGGATCGATCACAAACATGATTTCCGGAATGGTAGCCATGTCCTTGATTCCACCTAGAGTTTTGCGGAGTTTATCCAACTCTCTTCTTAAGGTAAGAATTTCTTTTTTAGTTTTTACTTCTTTCTCGAAGCTGTTGTCCGCTTCCATTCCTTCGAGTTTTTTAAGACGAGCGATACTCTTCTTCACCGTGTTCCAGTTTGTTAAGAGTCCGCCCGGCCAGCGGTTATTGATAAAGAACATATTGGAGCGGATGGCTTCTCTTTCGATCGCGCCTCTCGCTTGTTTCTTCGTTCCCACAAAAAGAACTTTTTTACCGTCTGAAGTTTGTTTTTTCAGAGCGTCATACGCTTCTTTTGCTTTTTGAACGGTCTTTTGAAGATCGATGATGTGAATCCCGTTTCTTGCCGTAAAAACATACGGCGCCATTTTGGGATTCCATTTGCGAGTCTGGTGTCCGAAGTGTACTCCGGTTTCCAGAAGGTTTTTCATTGAAATCACTGACATGTTTTACCCCTTTTTTAGTATGAAATACAACGTCGCTACGAGTCCTATCAGACTAGCAGGGGTAAATTGTATCTCAACCTTGATTACGTAGAGTTCAAATTTGATTGCTTCTCGGAGCAGGTAGGAAGAGAAAAAAGAAACGCCCGTTAGGCGATCGAGAATGACTCCCGTCACGGCTCCTGCGAAAAATCCAAGGAGCAGAATGAGGGCAATCTTGCCTATCTCAGCCCTGTCCGTAGGCTTTTTCGGGTTAGCAGATACCACTTTTTACTGGTTTCAGCGTGGGTCAATCTTTATTGGGCTGGATCATCTCACAGTTCCCGTCAAAGATCACTCCGTCTGCAATTTGAAGTTTGGAAGTTTTGATATTCCCGTTTACTTTCCCGGTGGATAACATTTCCAACTTTTGAGTCGCGATTACGTTGCCGGTGATCTCGCCGCCGACGATCACGGTGCCCGCTTTGATGTTCGCGCGCACTTTAGCTCCCTCGCTTACAAGAAGAAACCCTTCGGATTCGATCTCACCTTGGAATTCACCCGAAATTTCGAGAGGTTTTTGGAAGTTTAGAATCCCGGAAAAGGACGTTTCTTTTCCGAGAACTGTGGAAATCGCTCCGTATTCCGTGATCGGACGAGCGCTTCTGGTTGCGGGTTTCTTGGACATGGATTCTCTTATTTGGTTTTCATTTCAAAAACTCCGTCCCAGTCGTCTGGAGGAGGAGTTGTGATAAATGCCTGGCAACGGCCGATGTATTTTTTAGAAGGACCGTCTTCCGGTGAGAGTTCGGTCGCCTTTTGAAACTTTTCAAGGGCTTCGGCGAATTTTCTGGTTTTGTATAAGCTCAAACCTTCGTTATAAAATTGAATGGTTTGTTTCATCGTTTCAGAGATCATCTTTTACTCCCTATAAAGCACCACGACTGCGGTGGAATAATTCTCGGCGTGACTGATCGAAACCGAACATCCGCTA
Organism: Leptospira ainazelensis; assembly: GCF_016918785.1. Taxonomy (GTDB): domain Bacteria; phylum Spirochaetota; class Leptospiria; order Leptospirales; family Leptospiraceae; genus Leptospira; species Leptospira ainazelensis. Next base: position 155,724 of record NZ_JAFFPT010000027.1, read on the forward strand.
TAACCTTTGGTAAGAAACAATTCTTTGGATTTTCCGTGGAGTACCAATTCTTTTTTTCCGAATTCCTTTCCGAAAAGTTCGATTTCCCGCATGTCGAGGATCACCTTATCGCCGGGTTCGATCGCTTTGATAAAGGCTTCTTTGACGCAAAACCTTCCGCTGAGATGAGGAATCGGATCTTTACGATTGCTACAGTATTCCCTTTCGGATTCCGAAAAAACCCGTTTTAAAAAACGATCCCCGTGTTTTTCCAGAAGCTCGCGGATTCTTTGATTTTCAACGATATCGTTGCCGACGGAAATTTTCATTCTTCTTCGAGGAGCTCCGGATTGGAATCGGGTTCGATCGTATTCTCTTCTTCCCCGTTGTCGCCTTCTTCGCCCGCAGATTTATCCTTATCCGGTTTGATCTTATAAAGAATCGAAATTCGATCCGGAAAAACTCCGAGGATATCGACCGCTTTCAAAGAAGAAGCCTTGGTCAACTTGATCTTTGCAAATACCGGTTTGTTGTCCGGGAGAATTTTTTTTGTCTTTGGATCGTATTTATGAGAACAGACGACGCTCGCTGAAAGTCCTTTGATGACTTGAATACTTTTCAGAGGGGTTTTGGACTGGAGTTTTACCGAGACTTCCGGCTCCGAAAATTCCGCCTCCAGATTCTTATCCAAACTCTGACATTTGATCGGAATTCCGAGAAGAAGAGTTTCTCCCGCGTTAGACGCGCTTGCGAAGATGTTTACACGAACCGTGACTTCCTTTACGTTGTCCCTCACTTTTACACCGGCGGGAAAATCCGGGAGTTTGTGTTTGATCGAAAAGGATTCGGTTTTATCCTTGAGAGAGATCGGAGGAAAGTTGATCTTCCCGAGGTTTTCCAAAACTCCGGGAGGACCGCTGACGTGGATCAAAGAAGGGGAAATAAAAGGCCCCGTTTTTACGTAGTTAGGCGGAAGATCTCCGGTAAATTTCACGTCGATGGGAAGAAATTTTCCCGAGTTCGATTCTACGATTACCTTGACCTTGTCTTTGAGTTTTGTGATCCGAAGTCCCGCGGGTGCGCCCGAGATTCGATACAAGGAAACCGAGTTTTCTCCCGGTTTCAGATCGGATGCGTTCACGTGAGCTTTGAGGAACTGCGAGTAATAGTTAACGTATTCCCGAACCCCTTCCACTTTTACCGGAAAGGTTTTGTCCGAAGCCTTGGAAACGGTGAGAGAACCGTTTAACTTAGGATATTCGATCGGAATATTGATTTCTTTTACGAGTATTTTAGAATTTTGTAAATTTACATAAAAGAGAATCGCGAGAAGAATCGATCCGAGTTTTGCCTGCCAGTTGTTGAAGATCCGTTTCAGCATCTTGGATTAACCCGTTTTATCGTCGGAAGCAAGACCGTGTTTTTCGGAACTATTGCTTCTTTTTTGAAGGATCGTATTCACAAAATTTTTGAGCTCTATGGGTTTGACCGGGTGAGTCATCTCTCCGTCGTAACAAACCGAAATTTCTCCGGTTTCCTCGGAAGTAACGATCACGATAGAATCCGATTCTTCCGAAATTCCAAGCGCGGCCCTGTGTCTTGCGCCCATTCTCGCGTCGTCCAAATTCTGAGCCATGGGTAAGAATGCGCCCGCACAGGCGATTCGGTTTTGTTCTATGATCACCGCTCCGTCGTGAAGGGCCGAATTCTTTTTAAAAATCGTAAGGAGCAAACTTGTGGAGATGATCGCGTCCAACTGCACGGACTGATCGATGATTTCTTTCAGACTATTCTCGCGGACGATCGCGATGAGAGATCCGGTTTTATTCTTCGCCATGATCTTTACCGCTTCCGTGATCTCTTCCAGATCCGTCATTTGTTTTAAAAGAAAGGGCTGAAAGATTTTCATCTTCGAAAGATCGGCGGTGATCTTTCTGAGTTCGGGTTGAAGAAGAACGATGATCGCAAAGACGAGGGCCGGACGGATATTTTCGATGATCCAGTCGAGGAGTTCGAGTTCGAAGGTACTCGCAAAAATTCCCAAAAGCCAAATGAGCGCGACCCCGAGAAGAAGTTGGATTCCCCGCGTCCTCCGAATCGTTGTATAAAATTGATAGATTAGAACGCTGACGATGAGGACGTCGAGAACGATGATAAACGGATTTTTACCGAGGGGAAAAAGAGATATGTTCTTGAAAAAAAACAAAACTTCCCCTTCTCCTTACAATCCCAATACCGCAAACATATCGTAAAGCCCGGGTTTTCGTCCGACTAAAAATTCAGCGGCGTGAACGGATCCGACCGCGAAGGTCTTACGATCCTGAGCCTTGTGAGTGATTTCGATTCTCTCTTCGGGCGTAAAAAAATAAACCGTGTGATCACCGATCACTTCTCCCGCGCGAAGCGTATGAATTCCGATTTCTTTTGGATCTCTTTCTTTGAGAATTCCATGTCTTCCGTGAACTACGTTCTTCTCCGTTCTGCCTAACGTTTCGAGAAGAATACTCTTCAACTTTTCGGCGGTTCCGGAAGGCGCGTCCTTTTTATGACGATGATGAATGTCTTGGATTTCGATGTCGGAGATTTCTCCCATAACTTTTGCCGCAATTTCGGTTAACTTAAAAAGAAGATTCACCCCGATGGACATGTTCGGAGAGTAGACGATCGCGATTTCTTTAGACGCGACACGAAGAGAATCCTTTTGTAATTCCGTAAGTCCCGTGATTCCTACGACCAAAGGTTTTTTGAGAGAAACACAAGCCTTGAGTGTGGAATCCAGATTCTGATGCGTGCTAAAATCGATCACGACGTCTGCGCCTTGGACTGCGGCTTGAATGTCCGATGTAAAAGAAACTCCGTTCTGTTTGATTCCGGAATGTAAACCGGAGTCCATTCCTAAAAATACGGAACCGGAACTGACGACCGAAGACGACAATTCCGATTTGGAAGATGCGGAGAGAACCGTGATGATGGCGCGCCCCATTCTTCCAGAACCTCCGATGAGAGCGATCTGAAATTTTTTCTCGGACATGTTACTCGTATCCTTTTTCTTTCAGACCTTCGAGGACTTTTCGAAATTTTGAACTCGTTTCATTTTGCGTTAGGACGGTCATCGGAAGACGGATCTCCGAAGAACAATGTCCGAACCAATTCATCGCGGCTTTGATCGGAATCGGATTGGTTTCCATAAAGGCGAGAGCAAAGACTTCTATAAAATCATAATGGATCTTCCGGGCTTCTGCGATCTTTCCTTCGTGAAAGTTCTGAACAAGCCGGACCAATGCGTTTGGAAATAAATTGGAAACCACGGAAACTACTCCGACGCCGCCAATCGCAAGAAGAGGTAACGTGAGATTGTCGTCTCCCGAAAGAACGGTCATCTTCTGACCTACGAGAGAAATCAGCTTGGACATCTGACCGAGATCTCCGGTCGCTTCCTTCATCGAACGAATGTGTTTTACTTCGCTCAGACGAAGAACGGTTTCCGGAAGAAGATTTACGGAAGTTCTTCCCGGAATATTGTAAAGCATAACGGGAACGGAAGAATGTTCCGCGATCGCCTTGAAGTGTTGAAAAAGTCCTTCTTGCGTCGGCTTGTTGTAATACGGATTTACAGAAAGAATCCCGTCCACTCCGTCCTTACAAGCGGCTTCGGTGAGTTCGATCGCTTCCTGGGTGGAATTGGAGCCGGTTCCGGCGACGACTTGGATTCTATTTTTTACCGCTTTGACGGTTTCACGGATCAGTTCCGCGTGTTCAATATGGGAAAGGGTCGGAGATTCTCCGGTGGTTCCACAAGGAACAACTCCGTTGACCCCGGCCTTGATTTGTTTTTCCAGAAGTTTGAAATAGCTATCGTAATCAATTTTTCCGTTTTTGAATGGTGTGATAATCGCTGTATAGACGCCCTGGAACATAAAGTGACGTTCCCAAGTTTGGCCTGATTTGGCAATCAAAATCGGTTCGATTTCTGATTGCGAAGGAGAAGGTTTCGTCCAATCTGGAATGCCAGTGGATCAAATCGCAAACTTCTGGAATCCGGGAATTCTTTCCATACTTCTTTTCCTGATCACCGCAATTCTCTCCTGGATTTACGTTCGTTCGGAGACTTTCGGAATCGAAGACGTCTCCAACGAGAGAAGTATGCATATCGGTGTGACCAAGAAGTCCGGGGGAATCTGGATTTTTCTTTCCATATTCTCCGTCGCGTTGGTTTGGTTCGGCGGTTTTGAGAATGTCGAAGAGAAGGTGCTTCTGTTTTTTGCGGGTCTTGTTTTCTTTTTTGTGATCGGGCTCGCGGACGATCTTCTTTCTCTCGGCGCCGGAATCCGTTTGCTTTTAGAGATCGTGTTTTTGATTTTTTTCTTTCAGCTTGTTCCCGTGGACTTCACCCTTCTCGGTTGGAAACTGGAAGGAATTCCCGGAGCTTCGACGACGATCTTGATCGTCTATGTGCTGTTCGTTGTAAACGTCTGTAACTTCATGGACGGTTTGGATTCTTTTCTTGCTTCTCACTTTTTACTCGCGGTTTTTGCGTTTCCGTTTTTGTTTCATTCTTCTTTGCCTCCGATCTATCTCTGGATCTGCGCGGGAGTTTTCGGTTTTCTTGTTTTCAATCTTCCCAAAGCGCATTTGTTTATGGGAGACGCGGGTTCTCTTCCTCTCGGTTATGCGATCGCAGTTCTCCCTCTTCTTTTTATCAATGAGAAGAATTGGCCTTCCTTTGAAATCACTTCCGCATTTTTCTTACTTCCCGTCTTTTTTGTGGATGGAGTTCTTACGATTCTTCTTCGTTTAAAGGATAGGGAGAATATTTTGAAAGCTCACAGGAGACATCTCTATCAACTCGTCGCGGTGAGGACTGAAAAAAAAGGTTTGGTTGCAATTGCGTTCACCGCGGCGAACCTACCCGCGATGATTTTTTTTGGAATTCACAGAGAGGTCGGAATTCCGGGGAGTTTTATCTTTTGGGTTTCTCTGGCGGTTTATGCGTCGCTTTACTTTTTGATTTTTCGAAAAGTAAAAACCGCCAAAAATATGTAAGCCTTTTTGAAGAGCGGTTTTTGTGTCGAAGAATGAGGATCTGTTGGAACCGTTCCAAGGTTTGTCCTCAAACTTAAAATGTGGGAACTCTCACATCCACTGGGTGATAGAGAATGACTCAAAATCCCAATCAAACGCGAACAAGACGTAAAATGTGGGAACTCTCACACAGAAGATTCGAATTTTAAAAACGGAATTCTTGCCATCTCTCAAGGTTTTGGGACAAACTCCAAGTGGTAGATCTTCTTTCAAAAAAATCGGAGATTGAGACGTTGAAGTTCATACGACTTCAAAGCCGTAAGTCGGATCTTACAAAGAAAACCGAATTCTTCATTTGAGAATCGGAATTCCATTCTTATTTTCTTTTGAAAAGAATCTCGGAGGGTCGCGCTTTCGCACTCGCGATTTTTGTCGTTTTGAAAGAATTCAAAAAATTTAATTTAGAATTCAGCCTTGAATTTGCCCACCTTTTTAAAACTTGATTTTCAAGTTATAGAATTCAATATTTGAGATTCTTAATTTTTCATCCGGAAGGGAATTGGATTCTAAAATTCTAACGAATTTCGAAATCTAAGACTTTGCGTTTTATAAAATATCCGATTTTGGTATATTCCATTTCAGGATGTAGAATGGACCCTGTTTTGTTCAAGTCTCTGCATTCACGAGAAGCTAAATTTTTTTGTAAGAATCTGATCGCGGCGAGAAAATCTGCCGGTCTGACTCAAATTGATATTGCGAATCTTTTGGGCGAACCGCAATCCTACATTTCCAAAATCGAATCCGGTGAACGTAGGCTCGACGTCATCGAATTCTGGAGAATCTTTAAGATTTTGAAAAAACCTTTCGATTTCTATTTTCATTTTGAAGAGAAAGCAGAGGTTCCGGAGAAAAAGACCAAAACCCTCAGGGTTGCAAGTGGGAAACGGAAGAAAAAAGTAGAATAGCCCGTGGTCTTGGTTTGGTGTGAGTTCCTACTTTTGTTTTGAGATAAAACCTCGTCGATCGAAGAATCCTCCAAAAAGAGGAGTTCCTACTTTGATTTTCCAAGTAAACTCAAAGTTGTCTCAGATCCTTTCGACTCCCATTGTGAGAGTTCCTACATACTTGCTTGCTCTATCTTTCGTTCCCAAAAGGATTCTTAAAATCTTTTGGCTTTTTTGAAAACGAGGGAGTTCCTACTTTTTGCCTTTGCCGGAGGAACTTTAGGAAATTGGAGGAGTTCCTACTTTTGTTTTAAAATTCAACAAATGAACCGTCCTCCCGAAGTCGAGTTCCTTTGAGAGCGATTTGTAAGAGTTCCCACAAACGGGAAAAGGCGAAAATTCTCACTCAAACAACTCCCTTGAAAACGAGGGAGTTCCTACTTTTTGCCTTTGGCGGAGGAATTTTAGGAAATTGGAGGAGTTCCTACTTTTGTTTTAAAATTCAACAAATGAACCGTCCTCCCAAAGTCGGGTTCCTTTGAGAGCGATTTGTAAGAGTTCCCACAAACGGGAAAAGGCTAAAATTCTCACTCAAACAACTCCCTTGAAAACGAGGGAGTTCCTACTTTAATTTCAAAAACAAACTTTTGAATGAGAAAGAAAACGCGTTCTCGGATCCTTCTCTTTCCTAACAACTTGGTACGACAAATCATCCCCTCAAAAAAAACTTCTTGAAACGGACTCAACCGCCTTTTCCGCAATACAAAACAACCTTCCTTCTCACAAACGAACTCAGATTCAAAAATACAAAGAAATAGAACTTCTTCTCTCTTCTAACAAAGTTCCCCTAAAAAGACGAGACTCCCTTTTGACTCAGAGAGAAGGCGCGGTTCTTTATTAATTGTATCGAACGTAGATTCTCTTGAGAGCGAGATTGGCAGGAGGATAGTTTGGTTGGATCTGGACCGCCTTTTCGTATTCGAGACGAGCCAACTCGATATGACCTAAAATTTCCAGACAAGAACCGGCGTTGAAGTAAGGATAGACCGGAACCTCGTATCGGGGGGCGAACTTTGCCTTCTCAAACCAAGGAAGGGCTTCCTCAAAACGTTTCTCCTGGAGAAGATAAACTCCGATATCGTTGTAAGGATTTCCAAGACTGGGATCGGTTTCGATCGCCTTCTTACAAAACTCAATGGCGCGATCCAATCTCCCCGCAAGAGAATAAGACCAACCCAAAAAAGTCCAGGCTTCCGCCGTAGGTTTGGCGGAGATCGACTTTCTGTAGTGCAAGGAAGCGAGTTTTAAATTGCCCTTTGTCTGAAACTCATAGGCGGTCAAAAAATGTTTCTTAGCTTCTTCCGATTCTCCGAACGATTGTAAGTAGATTGGATTCATTCTAACTCTTTAGACCTTCCTCATTGGGAAGAAAACTTCAAGAATTTCAGAAATGTTCCGTTTAAAAATAAATCCACTTCGGGAGAAAAGTTATTATAAAGAATAAAACCGCCCCAGTAGATCAGAGTCACGCTTACGAGAGCCTTTGCCAGAGACTTGCTCACTTGCGGAGAAGCCGAATAAAAGATTCTTATCAGAGCCACGGGCCAGAGAAAAAAAAGAAAAAAGTAAGTTCCTCTTCCCATTCCATAAATCCAGGAAAGAATTTCCACGGGATAACTCGCGGTGAGACGTTCGTAACTCGCCTTTAATTCGGGAAAGTATTGGAAGAAGTAAAAGATAAAAATAAAAACAAAGATGATCTTCCAGACAAATTCAAAATCGGAACGAAAGAGCACAAGGGTAAGTCCGCAGAACCAAAAGAGGAAGATGGGAAATACGATTTGTTCTAAAAGTCCCGGCATGTTACCTCGTTTCAGATATGGAATCCGGATTACCCAGAACCCGGTGCAGACATTCTACAAAGCTGGCTGAATCTGCAAGCCCTTTCCCGGCGATATCAAACGCGGTTCCGTGATCCGGAGAAACCCGAAGAAAGGAAAGACCCAAGGTAACATTCACACCCTTTTTCCCTTCCCACATCTTAAAAGGAATCAAACCTTGATCGTGATAACAAGCCAGATGAAGACCGTATTTTTTTCTTTCCGATTCGCCAAACATAGAATCGGCGGAAAGAGGACCTTCCACTTTCAAACCTTTCTTTTTTAAGAATTGGATCATCGGTTCGAGAATTTCCGATTCTTCCTTCCCCACCTTTCCACCTTCTCCCGCGTGCGGGTTGAGTCCGAGAAACGCGATTGGTTTTTTCCGATCGATTCGATCGCAGGAAAGAATCGCGTCCGCCAGAGAAGGAAGATCGATTCTTCGAAGATGTTCCGGCACCGCGATCAAAGGAACATGAGTCGTGAGAGGAAGAACCTGCAAATCGTTTCCGGACATGAGCATATACGTTTTTTTTTCATACGCGTCGGCAAGAAATTCGGTATGTCCTCGAAACGTGGAAGCTCCGGAGGCGATCACCCATTCTTTGCTGAGAGGAAGAGTGATTAAATCTCCTCCCCCTTCTTTCTGAAACTCAACCGCTAAAGAAAGAGAAGCAAGCGCGGACCTTCCCGAAAGAATCGATGGTTTTCCCGGAGTAAAGGAAGCCGTTTCCCTTTTTGAAAGAGAATCCGGAACGATCGAGAAGAGTCCTTGATTCTCCACTTGAGAAGAAGTTGAAACAGAAATAAAGTCTTTGGGAAGAGGATAACGTCCGGAGTGAAAGTAGAGAACCGGTCTTGTTTTGGAGATTTTTTTGAGAAAGGAGAATGTGGTGAGAAAGAGTTCCGGACTGATTCCGCAGGGGTCGCCTTCTGTAATCAGGATCCGGTTCACTTTATTAGAAGAATTCCTTTTGATACGAGAAAAAGTCCCGTATCAAAAGTTGGATTCATTATTCTTTCGCGCCGGATTGTTTTCCGAAGATTTTTTCCACGCTCAGAGCGTCTTTGGAATATTCGAGGTCGATCAGATCTTTTGCGGAATGTTTGAGGTCGTTGGAGATCATACAACGTCCTTCCAAGATCACTCCGTTCTGAATGATCAATTCCGGAGTTCTGATATCTCCCAAAATTTTGGAAGTCGGAAGAAGCATCACTCGGTTTCTGGCGGTGATGTTTCCGATCACGATTCCTTCTATGATAACGCTGGCGGCTGTGATATTGGTTTTTACCTTTCCGGTAACACCGATGTAGAGCTGTTCTGCCTGCAAAGATTTACCTTCGAATTTTCCGTCGATCTTAAGAGATCCGTTGATAAAGAATTTTCCGCTGAAGTAGGAATTTTCTCCGATGGTGGAGTTAGTAACTTCGGATGAATTTTTAACGAGTGCCATGCGCCTGTCTTTCCTGTATGTGGTTTCCGGAGGGAGTTAAATTCACTAAATATGCAGATCCCATCAGAGGGAAAAGAATTTTTCAGGCTCCGGCTTTGAAAATTGCCGGATTGGAGAATCGGTCAATTCCGGATATTCGGAACGTTGATCCTTTCCAGAGCCTCCGAAGTAAAGTCCTGAAATTCTCGGAGCGCGTCCATGATGCTCTTTCCTTCCAGTTCCGTCGCCCTTTCGAATCTTGGATTGAAGTGGATGGAATCTTCGATGTTCATGATTACCCCTCCGACTTCTTTGGCTTCTTTCAATACTTTGTTTAAGAATTCGTTGAATTTCTGGAACATCTCAAAGGCTTCCGCGATAAAAATCCGGGTCTGTTTGTTTTTCATCCGGCTGAGCTGTTCTCTGAATTCCTGTTTCTCCGCGGCGTGAAATTCTTCTATGGTTTCCGTGAGAACCTTGATGTTCCTCCGAATATTCTCCATATACTTTACGACCCCGTCCTTTTCGTTGGTATGAGAAAAGTCGAATCGTACGTGTGTCTCGTTCAGGACGGGGAGATATTCCCGGTCCATGACGTTGATCCAGGTTCCGATCTGATTGACTTCCGCGTCGTTCGAGTTCGGAGAAATTTTCATAACCGGATATTTTGCGAGAATGTGTCCGACCTCGTGAGGGTTGTCCTTGAAACGTTTGATCTGTTCGGCTGCGACGTCGAGGTTGTCCGGGATTCCTTCCGGAGAAATGTCCTTCATCTTCGTTCTGTATTTTTCGAGATCCCTGGATACACGATAACGTTGTTCGTCGTTTTTGGATCCTTTGGAGATCTTTTCCAGTTGATGAATCATCTTCTGGTATTTTTGGAGTTCAAGAATCTGTTCGTGACTGATTGCCATTTTCCCCTCGATACGGACTTCGTCCTGGATTGGACTTCTTTAGAAGATTTCCCAAGTTTTGTTGGAATTGTCGACTTTTGTCAAGGAGTTCCCACGTTTCTTTTCAAAACAAAACTTTACTCTTTCGAAAACTGTGAGAGTTCCCACACTTCCTTTCAAAACAAAACTTTACTCTTTCGAAAACTGTGAGAGTTCCCACGTTTCTTTTCAAAACAAAACTTTACTCTTTCGAAACTGTGAGAGTTCCCACGTTTCTTTTCAAAACAAAATTTTGCTCTTTCAAAAACTGTGAGAGTTCCCACGTTCTTTTCAAAACAAAATTTTGCTCTTTCAAAAACTGTGAGAGTTCCCACGTTCTTTTCAAAACAAAACTTTACTCTTTCGAAAACTGTGAGAGTTCCCACGTTTCTTTCAAAACAAAACTTTACTCTTTCAAAACTGTGAGAGTTCCCACGTTTCTTTTCAAAACAAAACTTCCCTCTTTCGAAAACTGTGAGAGTTCCCACACTTCTTTTCAATTCTTCTTATAACGTTCCAAAACCAGACGCAAATAATCCGAATCCGGAAAACGAAACAAAAGACTTTCCAAAAGCCCGATCCCTTCTTCCGCCTTACCTGTTTCCACCAGAGCAAGCCCGTGAAGATAGATCATCTCGGGAGTAAAACGAAAACGACCGCACTGATCGATCGTGTTCAGAAATTCATCGAAATTCTTTTTAAAAAAACGAAGAACGAGCTGAGCGCGTTTTGTAAGATAAGAATCCGGAAGTTTTTCCTTCACACCCGCGATTTCGTGCTCCACGTTCGAAGACTCCGTAGAATTCAGAAGAATCAAAAGTTCGAACGGAGACAAGGTGTAAACCAGATGATTCTCCTTCAAGAGCGCGTAACGTTTCTCCAAAGAATCGTCCTGCCCCGCGAGAATATTGTCCTGCAGAGAACCCAACAAAACGGATCTTCCGTTTTTTTTCTTTTCCCCTTCGAGCCAGGCCTTTCTGTATTCTCTAGGACGGAATTGCTTTAAGACAAAATAATTTTCGAGATAACCGTGACGGGAAGAATAAGCCTTAAAAAAAGATTCTTTTTCATCGGAAGAAAACGTATCGATCGCGGAAAGAATTCTTCTTTCGATCGCAAAGACGTTTCGAAAACCGGAAGTTTCGTGTTTGTACAAAACCCAAGCGAGTCCCAAAAGACCCGGTTCTTCCCCGGTAACGACGAGATCGTAGATCGTTTCTCGGTCTTCCAACTCCAAACCGCCGAACTTCCAGCGAAAACCGAATTTCTGAAAACGCGAGGTTCCTTCCTTATTTAGAGAATCCGAATATTCCAACTTACCCATCAACGCCAAAACTTGTCTCGCCTCGACGATAAACGGAAGCTCCTCGTCGAACACAAGAGTCAATTCGAGATATTCGTCTAACTCTTGTTCGTGGAGAAGATACGATTCTAAAACTTGAAAGATCTCTGGATCGGATTGATGGTCTTCGATCGCTCTCTCATACAATTCTTCAAAGAAGATCTTCAGAAGATTTTTTTCTCTCTCGGAAAGACCTTCCTCTTCGAAGGGAGAAGTAACGTCGGCGTGAAAACGGAATTCACCGAAAAGATCGATTCTAAGATTGGAGAATGGAGAATGGACTTTGTTCAGAGCTCCTGAAAAGTATTCTAAAATTTTGGATTTGAGTCTAAGGATTTCGGGATTTCTCGGAGCCGGCCCCTCGGGTCCTTTTTTTCTAGGAAGAATTTTCTCCGTAAAGGAAGAGAGCGTAATTTCCGGCCAGGCTTCGGTTGTTTTGTCTTTTTCCAGGGTCTGCATTGGAATTTCCTTCTTGCGATTGAATCCTTCGGCCGAAAAGGTAATAGAGCAACAACGAATGAAAAAATTCGCACTGATCAGCCTACTCCTCTTCATTTTCGGCAGTCTTCTCGCAAACGATGATCTCAAATATCTGATCAAATCCTACAGTCTTCAAAAAATACACCGTATTTTCCGAGATCGGGTTCCCGGAACCGAATCCGAGGTTTACGCTCTCGTCCGCTATCACGAAGAACATCCCGATGGAAGCCGTGAAAAAAAGTTCTCTTATCTCGTTTCCCTTCTCAAAGGAAGAATGGTCTCCAACCCCGGAAGACAAGATCTCCTCGAAATTCTCTCCTCCCCGATGCCTTCCTCTACGGTCATCACAAAACTTTCCCTCTGGAAACTCTATGAAGAAGTAGTAAGCCGGAAGATTTTAGGAAAAGAAGAACTCGTGGGGTTACTCAAGAAATTTCCGAGAGAAAACGACCCCGTCTCCCAAAACGCGATCTCGGAAATTTTTAGAATCTACTACGAAGCCGGAATGATCCAGCAATGTCTGGACTTCGCAAAAACGTTTAGCGAACGCGAACAGGCGGAAATTTTCTCGCCGATGATCTTATACCGTTATGCGAAATCTCTCTATAAATCCGGAAACACCGAACAAGCGGAATCGATCTTCTATTCGATTTTGGAAGATCCATCCATCGTATCTTCGATCAAAAAATTCATCTTTGAGGACTTACAAGTCTGGAAAGGAACTCATTTTTATCTTTCGCAAACTCCGGAACACGCGGCTCTTTTTCTTCCCTTCTTAAATTCTTCCGAAAAAAAACATCTTCTCTCCTACAAAGATCTTGAACGTGTTTCCTTTTCCAAAGCGGAACCGTTTCGAAATACTGCGAGAGCCATCGCCGCCGTAGAACCCGAATCTCTTCCCGGTTTTTTTAGAAAGAATCAAAATCACGCGAGAACTCACCGTGACTTCACCGCTTCTATGTCGAGGGAGCTCACGAACCAGAGTCTTCCCGGAAAAGGCCTGGAATTGTTAAACGACTCAGGCGCCGAAAAAAACGACGAGGTTTTTTACAGCTATGCACGCGCTTATAAAAAACAAGGACACAAGGATCTTTATTTCAGAAATCTAATAGACTCTCTCGAAAAAAGTCCCACAAATTTAATCCGACAAGACGAACTCATTGATCTTCTTACCGGAAATCACGAACACTTTTTAGGAGACGCCTATTGGCAGGATGCACTTCGAAAGATCCCGGATCTCCCCGTAAAAGGAAGACTCGTCTATTGGTATCTCCGGCTTCTTAAAAAAACGGGAAGAAACGAAGAGCTTACAAATTGGTTGAAAACTTATTACAGACATATTCCGGGTTCGTATTATACAAGAGTGATCCGAGAAGAATTCCAGGAAGAGATCGCAAACCTCCCTCTCCCCAACAATCCGACTCGAAACCGCGATACTCTTTTCGAATATCTTTCACTCACGGCCGGGATCCCCGATCTCTCCGGAAAAATTTTAGGAAGAGACTTGGACTTTGCGATGCAGTCTTCAGCGTTTCAACTGAGTGCAAGAATCGATTCAGCACATTCTAAAATACGAGGGAACCGTTATCTGCAATCGGCAAAGGAATATCTGGAAGTCGGAGAGATGAGCCACGCTCTCACTCTCGTCCAAAGATACAAACTGCAACAGGGAATCGGTGAAAACGAAAAGGAGGAAATTCTCGCAGCTCTCGGAGAACAAACCGGAACTCCTTATCTCACCGTTTTTCACACGAGAGCCTTGATGAAAAAGGAAAAACTCAGCGACGACGTAATTCTTCTTCCATCCAAACTTGCGGCGAGAATCTACCCAAGGCCGCATCGAGGATTGGTTTCGAGCATTTCCAAAAACGTAGGGATCGACGAAGACATCGTCTACGCGATCATGCGTCAGGAATCTTTTTTTAAGGAGAATGCGACGTCCGTTTCGAACGCGAGAGGACTGATGCAAATCATGGGACCGACCGGTCGCGAACTCGCAAAAAGAATGAATCTGGATTCTTATTCTCTTTTTGATCCCGAGGTCTCGATCGAAATGGGAGCCCGTTTTTTACGTTATTTAGTGGCATCGAACGACAACAGTTTGCAGTGGGCTTCCATCGCTTACAACGGCGGGCCGGGGAATCTTCGAAAATGGAAACGCAATCACTATCACGGAGACTTCAATCATTTCTTGGAAGAACTCCCGGTCAAAGAACCCCGCGACTATTGCAGAATCGTTTCTTCCAATTATTACAACTATCAAAACTTGAGAAGGTATAAGAATCTCTAATTTTTGGATTGTCTCTCTGATAGAAAGAATAGGATAGGAATCTGGATCGATTTCAACGCACTTGAGCGACCGACTCGTTTTTCGAGCCGGAGTATAATTTATATTTTTCCAGGAGAGGAACATGGCTGAGGTAGCAATTCTGAAGATTGACGGGAAAGAATACGAACTCCCGATCATCGTGGGCAGCGAAAACGAAAAAGCGGTCGATATATCAAAACTCCGTCAACAAACCGGGTATGTCACCTTGGACAACGGTTATCTCAACACCGGAGCTTGTACGAGCGCGGTTACTTTCCTGGATGGAGAACTCGGAATTCTAAGATACAGAGGAATCCCGATCGAACAACTCGCCGAAAATTCCACATTTACCGAAGTCGCCTATTTACTGATCTACGGAAAACTTCCTTCGGACGCGGAACTCAAAACATGGAACGAAGAACTCACGATGCATACTTTGATCCACGAGGATCTCAAACGTCTTTATAACGGATTTCCAAAAGACGGTCATCCGATGGCGATCATGTCGTCGATGATCGGTTCCCTTTCGACTTACTACCAAGATTCTTACGATCCTGAAAACGCGGAACACAGACATATCTCCATGATCCGACTTCTCGCGAAGTTTCCGACGATCGCGGCATTCGCTTTCAAAAAGTCGATCGGCCAACCTACGATTCATCCTTTGAACAGTTTGGACTATTGCGGAAACTTCATGAACATGATGTTCTCCGTTCCGAGCGAGGATTACAAGATCGATCCTGAAATCGTAAAAGCGCTCAACCTTCTTCTCATCCTACACGCGGACCACGAACAAAACTGTTCTACGTCTACGGTGCGTTTGGTGGGATCCTCTCTTGCAAATCTCTACGGAGCCGTTTCCGCGGGAATCTGTGCGCTCTGGGGACCAAGGCACGGGGGCGCGAATCAGGAAGTATTGGAGATGCTCCAAGAGATCCAAGCGAGCGGACTTCCAGTGAAAAAGATCGTGGAAAAAGCAAAGGACAAAAACGATTCCTTCCGTCTTTCCGGATTTGGTCACAGGGTTTATAAGAATTTTGATCCTCGCGCAAAGATCATCAAAAAGGCGTGCGACAGCGTTCTCAAACGTCTCGGAATCCAAGATTCTTTATTAGACATTGCTAAAGAACTCGAGGAAGCGGCGCTTCACGATCCTTACTTCGTAGAAAGAAAACTTTATCCGAACGTGGACTTCTATTCGGGAATCATCTATCGTGCGTTAGGAATTCCGGTGAATATGTTCACGGTGATGTTTGCGATGGGTCGTCTCCCGGGTTGGATCGCTCAGTGGAAAGAAATGATCGAGTCCACCGATATGAAGATCGGTCGTCCAAGACAGATTTATGTCGGAGCGACAGAGACCTCTTACAAAGAGGCCAAGAAAAAAGCCTGAACATTCCCTCTTCTCCCGCCTTCCGGTTCCGAAGATACCAACTGAACCGGAAGAGCGAACTCTCCGTAAAACGAAAACATCCTTGGATCTTTAGCGGCAATCTTTCTTCCGCAGTAACACCCTTTGCAAATGGAGAATGGCTGACGCTTTTTTCCACGGAGAATCAACCCATCGCGACCGGGATCTATTCCAAGACCGGGCTCATCCGAATTCGAGTCATACAAAATCTTCCCGAATTCTCCAGAGAAAAGGTTCGCGAGAATCTGATCTCCGCCCTTCACAAAAGAAAGGAAGTCCGAAAGACGACTAACGCTTACAGGATCCTTCACGGAGAGAACGATCTTTTTCCGGGAGTGACCGTGGATAAAATCGGCGGGACCTGGGTCGTTCGAATCTATTCTTCCTCACTTCTTGCCTATGGAAGATGGGTCGTCTGGAACTTATTTGATCTATGCAAGAATTCTAAATTAGGAGAACCTTTACCTTCCAGAATTCTTTTCGACCCTCCGGAAAAAACGGGCGATGACAAAAAACTCTCCGAAAGAATTTGGAGGGGCGCCAAACAAAGCAAAGGCGAAACTCCAATCGTTGTCCGCGAAACTATTACTTTACAGAACATAAAATTCCCGGTGGAACTTCCCGGACAAAAGGGAGGAATTTTTTTGGATCTTCGAAATCTGAGAAAATTTCTCCTTGAAAAAAAAGAGATCTCCAAAGGAAAAAACTGTCTCCATCTTTTCTCGCATACGGGACTAACCTCGATCTGTATGGATTCTGCGGGAGCGCGTTCCGTCACCTCAGTAGACGGCTCCAAGGAGGCCTTGGATTCTTTCCAAAGAGTCTTGAGCCTAAAAAAAGACGGAAGTTCCTGCAAACACAGATTCGTTCAGAAAAATCTTTTTAGGGAATTGGAGGACGTCTTAAAGGATCAAAAATTCGGGCTGATTGTGATCGATCCACCAAACTTGACCCCGGACGCAAAATCCAGAAAGAACGCACTCAAGACATACGCTCATCTTTTCGGGAGTTCCCTTTCCTCATTGGAAGAATCGGGAACGATCATTCTTTGTTCTTGTTCGGGAAGAATCGCTTCCGAAGAATTAGAATCTCTTGCAAAGAACATTCTCGAAGCACACGGTTGGAAATACGAGAAGTTTGAAAGTTTAAAACCGGAGGACGACCATCCGGTAAGAACTCAATTCCCCGAAGGAAATTATTTTAAGGTACATATCTATGAAAATTGTAAAACAAGCTGAAAGCCTCGACGGAACCTATTCTCTTATCGATTCCGGAAACTTTCGAAAACTCGAACAAATCGGTCCTTATACCATCATACGTCCTTCTCCGATTTCGGCTTGGCCCGAATCCAAACCCGCGCTCTGGAAAAACGTTCACGGAGAATACGTTCGTTCCGACAAAGGCGGGGGCGCCTGGAACTGGAACAAAAAAGTGGAAGACGAATTCTTCGTTCAAATATTAGAATATTCGATTAAGATAAAGTTTACTCCGTTTGGTCATTTGGGAATCTTCGCCGAACAGTTGGAAAACTGGAAAAAGATTCAAAAACTATCCTCTCAGCTCAAAAAAGAGGAAGAGGTTCTCAATCTTTTCGCCTATTCCGGAATTTCCACTCTCGCCGTTTTGGACGGAGGCGCTTCGGCTTGTCATCTCGACGCTTCGAAAGGAATGGTGGACTGGGCCCGCGAGAATGCGGCCGCGTCCGGACTCGCCGACAAAAAAGTTCGTTGGATGGTGGAAGACGTTTTGAAATTTTTAAAACGGGAAATTAAACGAGGAAAAGACTACCGGGGTTTTATTCTCGATCCTCCGACTTTCGGAAGAGGGGCAAGCGGAGAAGTGTTTAAGATCGAAAAAGATCTTCCCGAACTCATGGATCTTCTGATGGAACTCTGCGGATCGAAGCCGGATTTTATCGTTCTTACTTGTCATTCCACCGGTTTTAGCCCGCTCGCCTTACAAAGAATTCTGCAAGGCAGAATCAAGAACCACGGAAAGTTTTTTCTGGGCGAACTTTCCATTCCGGAACAAAGCGGTCGACTCTATCCTTCGGGATCGAATTGTATTTATACATCGGAGAGACTTTCGCTTTGAACCCGGAACAAGGAATTTCTTTTTTAGAGATCACGAGTTTTTCCAATGAGAAACTCAAGAATATCTCCAACCTAAAAGAGAAAAAACACAGAGAAACAAGCGGACTTTTTTTTATCGAAGGTTATCGTGAGATTTCCCGCGCTTCCAAATCGGGAAAGGTGAAGTTTCAAAACGTTCTTTATTCTCCCGAATGTTTTTTGGGAGAAAACGAATACGACCTCATCCGTGAAATCGGAGCCAAGGCCATCAAGGTTCCGAAAAAAGTTTTTGAAAAGATTTCTTACAGAGACCGACCGGACGGACTGATCGCAACCGCACATTTTTTTCCGATCGGAATCGAAACATTTCCGAAAGAATCCAAACAACTGAAACAAGGAAAACCCATCCTCGTCATCGAAGGTGTGGAAAAACCGGGAAACCTAGGCACCATATTGCGGACCGCTGAAGGAGCCGGGTTTCATACCGTCCTCGTCGCCGACCCGAGACTCGATCTTTTTAATCCGAACGTTATCCGCGCTTCGACTGGCGCTCTTTTTACTCTCGAAGTCTATCTTGGGGAAACCGAGGATATCTATTCCGTTCTCAAAGAGAACGGCTATAGAACGTTAGCCGTAACACCAGAAGCAAAAAAACTCTACTTCGATTCCGACCTCAAAGGTAAAATCGCCCTCGTATTCGGATCCGAACAATACGGACTTTCTCCTTTTGCAAGAAGTCATTCGGACGAATATCTATCTCTTCCTATGTTCGGAGAAGCGGATTCCCTCAATCTTGCAATGTCCGCAGGAATCGTAATGTACGAGGTCATTCGTCAGGGTGTTCACAAATGAAAATAACGTACTACGTAAGTTCTCATGGATTCGGCCATATCAGCCGATCGATGGAAATCATTCTCCATTTGCTCCGAAATTTTCCGGAATTGGAAATCGATCTCGTAACAACTCGGGAAGAATTCCTAAAAACGCTTTCCATCGGAGAATCCGATTCTTCTTTTTTAAAACGGCTTACGACTCGCAAAAAATCTTTGGACGTAGGAATGATCCAAAAAGATTCGCTCTCGATCGATATCCGCGGCACCGAACACGCGATCGAAGAATTCGATTCTCAAAAATCGTATCTCCAAATTTCGGAGATAGAAGCCTGTCTCGATTTTGAAACGGATCTGATCATTTCGGATTCGGCGTCTCTTCCGTTTAACGTCGCCGATAAACTCAAAATTCCATCCTTGTTTATAGGAAACTTTACTTGGGATTTTATCTATGGAGGTTATCAGAAAGAATCTCCGCTTCTTTCTCAAACTGCAACGACCTTATTCGAGGAATACTATCTAGCCACTTTCGGACTTTTACTTCCATTTGCTTGTCCCGCGGCCTCGCTTCCGGAACAAAAAAATATCGGACTTGTGGGACGAAGACCGACCCTCGATAAAAAGACCGCGAAAGAATTTTTTAAACTTCCCGAAAATAAAATCAATCTTCTCTTTTCCTTCGGAGCCTATGGGGTAGCAACGGATCATTTTGATTGGAAAGAATTGGATCCGGATTCTTATCGAATCGTGATTTCCGGAGGAACCGACTTTGACCTTTCGCAAATTCCCGAAAAACAAAAAGAAGGAATTCTTCATTTTGCAAACGTACACTATCCCGATCTTCTGACCGCCTGCGATTATGTGATCACGAAACCCGGTTATGGAATTTTGAGCGAAAGTATCTACGCAAAAACCCCTTTGCTTTATACCGATCGGGGAAATTTTCCGGAAGTTCCTTATCTACACCGCGCTCTTAAAGAGGAGATTCCTTCCGCTTATCTTTCCAACGAAGAATTGTTTTCGTTTCGATTTGACGACGCGATAAAAAACTCGAAAATCTGGAAAGGGAAACCGTCTTCTCAGTTTGAAAGAGACGGAAGAGAAGACGTACAACACGCTGTTTCCGTTTTTTTAAATTTGATTTAAGAAAGTTGCCTACTTCTTTTTTACTTTCAGTCGTTTCCCGTCGCCCTGAATAAAGATCCCCGTTTTCAGAGAATCGTCTTCAAAAACGAACCGAGAGGAAGAATCTCCATGATCAGTCTGGAATATTCTATTTTTATTCTCTTCTCCTCGGTAAAAATAAACTTCATTGGTTTTCGTCCGTTTACAAAAAACCTCGAACGCCATTTTGATAGGTTTCACCCGACAATCCTGATTTCCGATCCTATAAACTCCTTCAAAATCTCCTGATCGTAAAGGAGATCCTTCGATCGTTAAAAAGGAACACAGGGTAAACAAAAGAAAACAAAACGGTAATTTCATAGACTTATCCTTTTTGAAACGGTATGAAAGTTCGGACATTTCTGAATCGTAAAGAAGGATTGAACGTTTGACTGAATTCTTAAAACAAGGTTTTATTCTTTTTCGAAAAGGAAAGTTTGACTTCGCTTAACAAAATTTCCTTCTGATAATCCGCAAAGGTCAAATTCCACCAGGGTGAGATAGGATCTAGGTTTGCCGTCCAAAACCACAAATGAAGTTCGTGAACGGAATCGTAGTCCCAGAGAATTCTCAGTAGTTCCTGATTCTTAAAAGAATTAGGACCTTCTTTTTTGATTCGATCTCTAAGATCCTGTAGATATTGTTTTCTTCCGGGTGTCTCTTTTTTTCTTTTTCTCAATCTCGAAAGATGAAATCCGTTGAGAGACGGATCCGCTATCAACCAAAAAATTCCGTGATGATTCTCGACGGAACCCAAACTCTCCGCGTAGTTTTGTTCCAACAATCCTAAACGGGTCAATAATTTTTCTTCACCGACTTCGGGAGGGTTTGATAAAATCGAAATTCTTTTTTTTCCTTTCGGACTGTAGGAAGTCAACACCGCGAGCGGATATGCGAAAATCCAACCTGCAAGAAGAGGTAAAAACCAGAAAAAAAGAATCGGATAAGTAAAGAACATCCAGGATCCGATTCCTATACCGTAAAAGGACGCGGGTAAAACCGTATAAGCAAGGGCTTGTAAATCCAACCCGGAAGAGGCGTTTCTATTTTGAGGCCCCCATTCTATTTTACGATTTAAGAATGTAAGAAGAATAAATCGGCTGTACTGAACCATATACACCGGAGCCATCAAAACTGAATGAAAAAATTCCAGGAAAAAGGAAAACGACCAGGAGTAAACGTTTCCTCTCCATTCCTTCCTTCGAAAGAAAACCACTTCCAAAAAGGAAACGATCCTGGGTAGAAAAAGAACCAACAACGTGTATCCCTGCAAAGTATAAGCGACCGGAAGATAAAGATCGTCTCGAAAAGCGATCCAGTCTTCGGGCAACAACGCCAAACGAAAAAAGTCGACGTCTTCGATCGTCGTCAAAGAGGAAGAGACCAGAAGTAGAGCCCAAAGCGGAGAACTGAAGTAAGAAAAGATTCCTAGTAGAATCTGTAGACGGCTTGAAAAACGAAGTTTGCCTCCGAACAAAAACCAAAAATGCTGAAGATTTCCCTGACACCAACGATTATCCCGTTTCAACGCCTCGAGCACGTTAGGCGGCGCCTCTTCATAAGAACCTTTGAGATCGCTCGCAAACCAAACGCTATAACCCGCTTTTCGAAACAACGCAGCTTCGATCGTATCGTGACTCAAAATTTTTCCGCCGATAGCGCTCTCCCCCGGTAAACCCGGAAGACCGCAATATTTCATAAACGGCTGTAAACGAATGATCGCGTTGTGACCCCAGAACGGACCCGATCGAAGCTGCCAGAAAAAAGAACCGGCGCCAAACACCGGATTACCGACCCAAGCCGCAAATGCGGAAAGCCGTTGAAAGATGGAACGGGCTCGAATCACTTCCGGGACAGTCTGAATGATTCCGGCATCCGGAATTTTTTCCATAAGGCGGATCAGATTTTTCATACATTCTCCCGTCACGATACTGTCGGCGTCCAGGATGATCATGTATTTGTATCGTTTTCCCCATCTTCTGCAGAAGTCGGCTATGTTTCCTGATTTTTTGTTCAGGTTGAGTCTGCGTTTTCGATAATAGATCCGATCCTTATTCTCCACCTTCTGACTCAAAATGGAAAAAGCCTTTTCCTCCTGCGCCCAAAGATTCGGATCGGACGTGTCGGAAAGAATAAAAAAATCCACAGTTTGGGAAAGGCCGTTCTCTTCGATATCCTTTAGCATCAACTCGACTCCCGCAAAAATACGAGAAACGTCCTCGCAGTGAATCGGCATCACCACCGCGACCGGAGGATTTTCATTTTCTATAACATCAGATTCTTCTAATATTCTAGAAATACGAAGCGGGTCGCCGCCCCTTATTTTTTGAACAAATCCGATCAACGCGGTCGCCGCCCCGAAGGAAATGATCGGAAACAAAACGCAAAATAAAAGAAGAGTGGCCCATTCGAACGGACTGATGGACTGAAAAGAAAGAAACTGAACTTCTAAAAAAACACCGATAATAACGAAGAAAAAAACGAGACCTCCGAAACTCAAACGTCGATATGTAAGAGTTTTGGAATCTATCAAAAATCCCGCGGTCTCTCTTTCTTTTTGTCTCACCGCAAAAGTCCGTACAATAGGAAAGTATAAACGGTTCCCCAAAAGACGACGGAGAGAATCATCGGAATCGGCTCCAATCGTTCTTTGGGTTCTGCGAGAACTCCGAGGGGGCCAAAGTCTACGGGATTCGGAATCATACGCGACGGTTCCAGCTCGGGAAGTTGAAGGGACTTATTTTTTTGAGATCCTAAAATTCCCGATTCTAAAAATAATTTCATCGCATCCGATTCGAACTCGTCTTTTTTTTCCGGACTCGATTTCCGGTTTTCCAAAAGATGCAGAAACCTACCGAGTTTTTCGTGGAGTTCAATCGGATCTACGATCCCGGAGGCGATACAATACAATTCTACTTTTACATAAACTCTGGAAAGAGCTTCCGAGTTTTCAGGGGATTTCGTTTTGTTTTCAGATCGTGGATTCAAGAGTGAACGTCCAGATTTCGCTGAGGTCTTCCTGATTTTTTTTAAGAACCGCTTTGAGTTCCGCCGGTTTATTTTTATTCTTTTGAACGACTCGAAAGGTCAGTCTCCAAACGCCGGTTTCTTCAATTTTTTGAATATTATAATCCGTTAATTCCGCATTTTCTCCGGTATCGATCGCCGCCTGAAGATAGGTGGACGGATCCATTCCCTTTAATTTTTCGTTTGAAAAGTCGACGTAAAAAACGCGCATATCGGATTCTCCCGGAACGGGTGCGATTCTCGTAGAAACCGTTTTTGCGAGCGCGTCCGGTAGAGGATCTTCGTTTAACCAGCGTATTGTGTAGCTGAATTCATACGGCTCCAAAGGTTGTGGAACGTTAGCCGGAACCCAAAATGCCCCCACGTTGTCGTCCGAATCCTGGATCGTAGGGTTCACCAATAACTGAACGCTTCCCTTTCCCCAGTTTCCTTCGGGTTCGACCCAAGCAGAAGGGCGAAGATGATATTTCATCGTATTGTCTTGGTAAGACGCAAAGTTCCGATCCCTTTGTATCAAGCCGAACGCTCTCGGGTTTTCGTCCACGAAACTATAAATCGTGGATCTCCTCGGATTGTCCAACGGTCTCCAGATCCAATCTCCCTTTCCGGATTCCATCATAAGTCCGTCCGAATCGTGGGACTCGGGATAGACTTGACCCTCCGGAATTCCTTTTGTTTCGGAATACCAATACATCGAAGTCAGAGGAGCGATTCCGAACCGATCGACTTTGGTCCGTAAGGTGACTTCTGCGTTTACGTGAACCGAAGAAACCTTTCCGGGACTGATCTGAAATTCATAGGCTCCAGTAGCCGTCTTACCGTCTAACAATGCATATACGAAAATGGTGGAATCCGTTTTGTCCGGATGAACGATCCAAAAGTGGGTAAAACCCGGAAAATCCTCAGGATAAGGCATTCCGGTGTTGATCGCGATCCCTCGCGCGGAAAGACCGTAGACTTGTTTTTTAGAAACCATTCTATAATAACTCGCACCTTGAAAGACAGTAAACTCGTCGGTGTGTTCCTCGGTGTTGAGAGGATAGTGGATTTTAAAACCCGAGTATCCCAAATTCCGCGGAATCTCTCCGGAAATTTTCAATTTGGAAAGATCAAAGTAACCGCCGTCGTAAGGAATCTCCCTCGCGAAATCGGATCGGACTTCGTGAATCGCGACGTTAGTATTGTAAAGATGCCCGGGATGGAAGAATTGAACCTGAAAAGGATTTCCTTCCTTTTTCCAAAGGGAGGCTTCCGGTTTAAATCGGATGTTCTTATATTGTTCCCAGCTCAATCCCTTCAGAAAATGTGTCGAAACAAACTGCGGTTTCACATAACGTCCGTGCGCCATACTTCTCGCCTTTTTTTTGAGATCGGCAAAGGAGAATTTTGTAACGGGGATTTTAATTCCGGAAACCGGATCTAAAATTGAGTCTTCCGCTTCCGGAAACTTAAAATCCACCGGATTGATTTCCTTTTTCTGTTGCCGATTTACGACCGCAAAAAGGAGAATCGTGGCAAAAAAAGCGAGTGCTATGTGTATTCTTAACATTGTATTTTTCCGGAAAAGAAACCCGTCTCGCGGACTTCTTAGAAAATTCTTCAATGAGAAGATTCTATTCGAAAAAAAGCGGAACCCTTCCGGAAAATCGCCTAACGTCCGTTAAAACAACCTTCCAAAAGAATTCTTCTTCTACTTTTGTTATTTCGGAACAACCTTCACGAAATATTTTTTATTTCCTTCAAAGTCTTTCAGAATTCCTTCCGAAAGATCGGATCCGGTGAGTTTGGAATGTTCGCCGATCAGATTTTTGATGATCTCATAGTCGCCTTGCTCCAGATCCACGGTCTTTACGTATTCTTTGTTCAAAAGAGGCTGAATGTCCCAGCCATTTTGGAAAAAATACGCGCTACCCCCGGTCATACCGGCTCCCATATTCTTACCCACGCTTCCGAGACAGACGATCGTTCCGCTGGTCATGTATTCGAGAAAGTGATCCCCCGCTCCGCCGACCACGGCTTCCGCTCCGGAGTTACGAACTCCAAAACGTTCTCCCGCTCTCCCCGAACAGAAAAGTTTTCCGGAAGTCGCACCGTAGAGACAGGTGTTTCCAAGAATCGTATTGTCATACGCTTTGAGTTTGGACTTGCGATGTTTTTTCACGACGATCACACCGCCACAAAGACCCTTGCCGACATAGTCGTTCGCGTCTCCGGAAAGAGTGATCTGAACACCTTTGACGAGCCACGCTCCCAAAGATTGTCCCGCCGTTCCTTCAAGAATGATTTCCAGTTTTCCGGGAAGTCCTTTGGATCCGTATTTTCTCGCGATCAAACCGGAGATCTTCGCACCCACGGTTCGGTTCGTGTTACGCACGAGATAAGAAAGAGCCATGGAAGATTTTCCTTCCAACGCTTTTTCCGCGTCCTTGATGATACGATCGTCCAATACTTCTCCGATCGGTTCTTTGCGAACGGATCTGTCTTTTTTCTGTTTTGCAGGATCGTAGAACAGAGGCAGACGAACTAGGATCGGATTGAGATCGAGTGAATCCAAACGATCTCTATCATAACGTGTGATTTGTTTTAAGAGGTCCGTTCTTCCGATAACTTCGTCGATGGATCTAAATCCCAATTCCGCGAGATATTCTCTGACTTCCAGCGCCAAACAGGTGAAAAGATTCACGAGTTGATCCGGAGATCCTTTGTATTTTGCGCGGAACTTGATGTCCTGAGTCGCGATTCCTGTCGGACAGTTGTTCAAGTGGCATTTTCTCGCCATGATACAGCCAAGCGCAACTAACGACGCGGTTCCCACTCCGTATTCTTCCGCACCCAAACAAGCGGCGATGATCACGTCTCTTCCGGAAACGATTCCTCCGTCCGTTCTTAAGACGACACGATCACGCAGACCGTTCATTACTAAAACTTGATGTGTTTCGGAAAGACCGAGTTCCCAAGGTGAACCCGCATATTTGATCGAAGTGATCGGAGCCGCTCCCGTTCCACCCACGTGTCCGGAAATCAAAATCACGTCCGCGTTTGCTTTTGCAACTCCGGCCGCGATCGTTCCCACACCCGCTTCGGAAACGAGTTTTACGGAAACCTGCGCCTTGTGATTCGCCATCTTCAAGTCGTAGATGAGCTGAGATAAATCCTCGATCGAATAGATATCGTGGTGAGGCGGAGGAGAAATCAAATCGATTCCCATCGGAGTGTGACGGTTGGTCGCGATCTCCTCGTTATTCTTCTTGCCCGGAAGTTGTCCGCCCTCGCCCGGTTTAGCACCCTGAGCGATTTTGATTTCGATCTCGGTCGCGGAATTCAGATATTCCGAAGTAACTCCGAATCTTCCGGACGCGATCTGCTTGATGGAAGAATTTGCGAGATCTCCGTTTTCATTCACGACGTAACGGGAAGGATGTTCCCCACCTTCTCCGGAAGAAGACTTAGCGCCTAACCGGTTCATGGCGATCGCAAGATCCGTATGGGCTTCTATCGACAAGGCGCCGTGAGACATTCCCGGAGTTAAGAAACGTTTTTGAATTTCGGTAACTGTTTCCACTTCTTCGATCGGGATCGGTTTTCTTGCGACAAAATCAAAAAGATCTCGGATATTGATCGGATCGCTTTCTTTGAGAATTTTTGTAGCTTCTTTGAAAGCTTCGTAGTCGTTGTCGACCGCGGCCTTTCTCAAAAACTTAACGACTCTCGGTGACCAACGGTGCGGCTGATCGTCTTTTTCCGAGATAAAATCTTCAGGATTGAGTTCTTTGTAAAACGCTTGTTCGTGGTTTCTAAGAATATTCTGTTCGATACCGCCCAGACCGATTCCCGAAATTCTGGAATAAGTGCCCGGAAAGTATTTGGAAACGAGAGTTCTCGAAAGACCGATGGCCTCGAAAACCTGACCGCCCACATAGGAGGAAAGAATCGAAATTCCCATCTTAGACATGATCTTCAGAAGACCGTCGTCCACTCCGTAACGGTAGTTTCCGCAGATCGTATGAAACTCGGGGCGAGTTCCTTCTTCGGAATCGAATTCTCCCTTTTCCCAAATGTCGAATAACGTGTCCCAGATTAGATAACTGTTTACACCGGAAGCTCCATAACCGAGCAACACGGCCACATTATGAATTTCGAATGCGGATCCGGTTTCCACAAGAATCGAAACCGCGGAACGGGTTTTGTTGCGGATCAAATGGTTGTGAACGGCGGCCACCGCCAATTCCATCGGAATCGGAGCTCTTTCTTTCGAAAGTTTTTTGTCGGAAAGAACTAAGATGTTTGCGCCGGATTTCGCCGCTTGGAGCGCGGATTCCAAAAGTGTATCCAGAGCTTTTTCCAAGTAATTAAAAACCGTATTCGATTCCACGTGAGCTTCAAAGGTAGCGTCTAACGTAAGAATTTTGTAAGGTTTTCCGTCCATCTCGCGGATTCTTTTCAAATCCAAATTCGTGAGATAAGGATGGGAAAGAACAAGACAGTTCTGAGGTTTTTCGTCTCCGAACAGATTCATCTTTTTGACAAGACGAGTGTAAAGAGAGGTCACACCTTTTTCACGGATATAGTCGATCGGAGGATTGGTTACCTGCGCGAATCTCTGACGGAAATACGTATAAAGTCCGATCCTGGAAAGCATCAGAATCGACAATGGAGTATCGTCTCCCATCGAACTGATCGCTTCTTTTCCAAGACTTGCCTGCGGTTTGATCACCGATTTTTGTTTAAACGGAGAATACGCAAACAAGACCTGTCTTCTTTTGAGATCGTCGCCTTTGTAGGTGATCGTATCCTTCATGGAAGAATCCAGATCCTGATTGAGATAGGTTACGTTTTCTTTGGACCATTCTCTGTAGTCGTAACGTTTTTCGAAGAGTGCGTTGATGTCTTCGTTGTGATAGAGTTTTTTCTCTTTGAGGTTGATCCCGATCATTTCACCGGGACCGAGACGTCCCTTTTTCGTGATGATCTCCTCGTCTACTTGCACGAGTCCGGCTTCGGATCCCATGATCAAAAGTCCGTCTTCGGTGATCACGTAACGAGCCGGGCGAAGACCGTTTCTATCCAACGCGCCTCCGATCCAGTCGCCTTCCGCGAAAGCGAGTGCGGCGGGACCGTCCCAAGGTTCTATTAAAGTATTATTATATTCGTAAAAACTTTTCAACTCTTCGGACATCGTGAGGTTTTTGGACCACGCGTTCGGAACGAGCATCGCTTTCGCCTGAAGAACGTCCTTTCCGGAACGAACGATGGCTTCCATCGCATTGTCCAAACTTGCGGAGTCGCTCATGTGAGGACGGATGATCGGGTGAATTTCTTTTTGATATTCTCCCCATTTTTTACACTCGAGTTCTTCCTCACGAGCGAGCATCCAGATTCTATTCCCAACGATCGTGTTGATTTCTCCGTTGTGAGCGAGAATTCTAAAAGGTTGAGCAAGAGCCCAGGAAGGAAACGTGTTTGTGGAATATCTCTGGTGAAAGATACAATACGGAGAAACCATTTCTTCCGAATTGAGATCTTCGTAAAACTGAGAAACCTGATTTCCGTTGAACAACCCTTTGAAGACGATTCTTTCGGAAGAAAGAGAACAGATATATAAATCTCCCGCGAGGGAAAGACGATCCGCGTCTCTCATCAGTTTTTTTTGGATTAAGAATAATTTTGTTTCGAAGTCTTCGGCGGACATACCTTCCGGTTTTCCGATGAGAACTTGTTCGATCTGAGGTCTGGATTGATTGGCCTTTGGTCCGAGAACTTCCGGATTTACGGGAACGTATCTCCATGCATAAAGTTTAAAGTTAAACTCCATGAGCGCAGACTCGATGAGACTGCGGCACATATCCTGTTTATCGATATCTTCTCTCGGCAGAAAGATCATTCCGACTCCGATGGAGTCTTCTTCGGGTCTGCGATGACCCATGTCTTCGATATACGTCGCGAACAACTTCTTAGGAATCTGAATCATGATTCCGGCTCCGTCGCCGGTCACCATATCCGCATCCACAGCCCCTCTGTGTGTCAAACAAGCAACCGCCTTGAGACCCATCGATACGATTCTGTGACTGCTCTCTCCTTGAAAGGAGGCGACAAATCCTACCCCGCAGTTATCATGTTCGAACGACTTTTCATAAAGGCCGTTTTCTTCTAGATAATT
This sequence comes from Leptospira ainazelensis, assembly GCF_016918785.1. Lineage (GTDB taxonomy): Bacteria > Spirochaetota > Leptospiria > Leptospirales > Leptospiraceae > Leptospira > Leptospira ainazelensis. The sequence goes on from NZ_JAFFPT010000027.1 coordinate 184,705, forward strand.
TTGGAGTTTTAGTTGTTCTTTTACTTCATTCATCTGCCGAAATCCCTCGTGATCCTAATTCCCTGGTTTACAAACAAGCGTCGGGCACGCCTATGGCTGAAATTTCAGCAAAATTCCCCAGTTACAAGCCAGTAAATTGAGAGTTGCGTAAATTGAAAACATTCTTTTAAAAGATAGGTTTGAAATAAAATTCCTCCCGTTTCAACACGATGATAACACGAATCCGCGAGACAATCCAGAACCAAAAAAAAAGGAACGCCAACTCTTAGACCGAATTTATTTGGAAGAATGAAAAAAGAATCCTTTGCTTCGGTACAAACTGCTCGAACTTTAAGCAGACGGTACAAAGAGGTCATTGATCCCGATCAAGAAGCGGGAGAGAAAGAAGAGCTGAAAAAAAGTTTTAGAGTTTCTGAACGATCGGAAGAAAAAGATCGGTGAGTTTTTTTCTCTGAGTCGCATCCGGGATTCTTGTAAAGAGTTGGTCCATCTTCTGACGAAGAGAAGTCGTGTCCGGATATTCTTCAAAAAGTTTGAGAATATGAGGCCACGCTTTTTTAACGAGTTCTTCCATTCCCGGTCCGGAAGTGCGCGAGGCGACAAACGATCTTTCGAGTCCGGCTCTGAGATCGGCGAACGTTCGAGTGAGTTCTAAAACTTTCCAGAGTCTGGATTCTTTGAGTCCGATACGGGATGAGATCGAAGAAAGAATCGAGTTCCAATCCACGGGTTCGTTTTTCATCTCTTTCAAAACGTAGGTATGAAGTTGAACGAGAGAACTGAGTTCCGGCGGAAGAGTCATCACCCACTTCTTATAAGCGTCCGCTTGTCCGTCTTTCTGAAACTGACGAACGCGGTTTATACTTTCCATATATTTGGAAAACGGAATGATCACGGGAGGTTCGGAGACTTCCATCGGTTCGTCTTCTTCGATAAAAGAAGGTTCTTCAAAACCTCCGAATTGAAGGTCTTCCACGTCGCTTAACAATTCGTCTCCGCCTGGAACTGAAACCGGTGCGGGAGAATCGTCTTCGTCCAATTCTTCCTTTTGAAGGACCAGAGGTTTGCCGGAAAAATCGGAGCCGAACTTTTCGACGATTTCGGTGAGAATCAAAGTTTCGGGCCCCTTCTTCAAAGGTGGTGGAGGCGCAACCGGTCTTTTTGGCGCGCCGGGCGCGTCCGCTTTCGGAGCCTCTCCAAAAGAAGAAGCCGAAGGTTCTATGTCCTTTCCGGTCGCGTCGTCTCGAAGAACTACGTAACCTTCCAATCCGATAAAACGTTTTCCGGGAGGAACCAAGGTTCCGAACGTTTCCACAATTTCTTCGGAGATACGCGCGTATTTTTTCTTTCTCGGCTTACCGGCGTTAGACTTCTCTTGTTCTATGAGTTTGTTTTTGATTCCGGTATGAGTGTTCATGAAATTCTTATTCATGAACGCGGAAAGTTCGGTTTGTGAAACTCCGAGATATTCGGCAAATTTCGGCAAATGGTCGAAGAACTGTTCCGTTTTTTGAATGTTGTTTACGATATAAGAACGGACTTTTTGTTTGAGGACTTCCTGGTCCGTAGGAGGGATTTTTTTTCCGGAGATCAGCCCGTTGAACAACTGAATGTGAGTATGAAAATAACTCAAAAATTCTCCATACGCGGTGAGTTCGTATTCACCGTGAGAATTTTGTTCAATAATTTTCTTATCAGTTCCTGTCATACGATTCTATCTTTCCGAAACCTTCAAGGTTTCTCATTCTACCTTCCGATCGTTTCTTTCGAACCGGTCCGAAGCTGCGGTTATTGGCAAACCTTCGCCAGTTTTCCTTTCGTTTTCAGGAATTCAAGACATTTCGAAAGATCGAACCGTCCGATCGATTCTGAAACAACTCGTAAAAAAGAGAATGAAAAGAAAAAAACTTGGATCCGAAAATCCGGCAAAAGCCGTTTGGATTCTTAGAAAGGGCTCTTGTTCCCTCGTTACGGCAATTTCTTTCGAAACTTCCTTTTCGTTTGGATCGCACAAAACCCTTACGAAGAATTTAAGACCGACCCGGATTTACCGGCGAATGATCGGAAATCCTCCGTTGCCATCTCTGAAAAATCGGAAATACTCAGCAATCGGATCGAAACCCCCGGAGTCCTTTCGCAAACCCCGCGGCCAAGCCGCATCCTGATTTTTTTTATCTTTAAGAATGAAACAAACAAACAAACAAACAAACAAACAGCAATCAAGATCAATAAAATATTTCCATAACGTTCGGCTTGAAAGAAAGAAAAAAGGACGGCTTTGGCTTTGCAAATCGACTTTTTTAAAATTGAAATCCGTCCTCTATAATTCCTGTTCGAATCGGTTTAAGAATGAGACGTAGTCCTTGATCGGGAATCGATATTCTTCCAAACCCGTAAACCAATTCACCTTACTTCCGATATGCGACAGGCAGGATATGTCAAAGTCGGATTCGTCCAAACCGAAACGTTTCCAAAAAATTAAATCATCCCGTCTTTCGATTTCCGCCAAAATCAAAGTGCAAAAGAAATCGCAATCGTCCGGGCACATCAGGATCGGTGCGACGACGGATTCTCCGACGGAAGGAAGAATTCTTTGCCAGACGATTTTTCTTTCCTCCTCATCGGAAAGCCAATTGGACAAAGTTGGAACCAAACCGTCCAATTGCAGTTTCGGAAATTTTCGATTTAAAAGCGATGCAAGAATTTCACCGTCGATCCGAATATCGAGGTGTTCACCCGCGGCGTATAAAGAATGATGATAGACAGCTTCGATTCGGTTCATTCTAAAGGGTCCGGACTTTTTAGTTTATCAATGAGAATTCAAAAAAGAACCGTCTCAGATTTGGACACGGAATTCATTACGGATTCCTTTTATTCAATGATGGTATAACGCGATCTCAACTCAATCGTTTTACGAGAGCCGCTCCGAGAAACGCAGGAAATAAAAACTTCGAACGAAGAATCTGACAAAACCCGGCCTTATTCTAAAGGAAAAGGTTTTGAATCCTTCGAAACGGCGCGTTCTCGGAACTTCCAGATGCCATTGAATTCTACCCTTGCTCCGTACTAAAACAATCGGTGAATCAATTCCGTATCCAATATTTTGTTTTTATCCGCCAAATCTGTGTTAGAATCCTTCATCATTTCGAAAGGATACGTCCATGAAAAAATTTACATATGCGGTATTAGGTTATTTGATTCCCACCTTCCTACTCGGCGCATCTTGGCATTTTATCTTTTTTAGCGAGTTATATGATTCTTTCGGAATATACAGTCGAAAAGACCCGATCATTCCCTTGGGATTCGGATCTATGCTGATCCAGGGTATCGTTTTAGCTTATTTGTTTCCCTTCTACAATACAAAAGGGAATTCGATCGTTCGAGGAATCCAATTCGGTTTAATAATGGGTGTTTTCTTATATTCGGTTTCTACGATAGCAAATGCGGCAAAGATGGAAATTCACTCGGTTGGAATTTGGTTTTTGGTGCAGGCAGTATTTCACTTGATTCAATTTACCGTTGCCGGATTCTTCATCGGATTCGCATATAAGAATCAGAACGGATAAAATTTATCAAAAAAATTTTACGATTCGAGAAGGAATTTCATTTTATAAAATTCTAATCTTCTGTGCGAGTTCCTATTTTTTTGATTTGGATAAGACTCCAATTCGTTTTGTTCTGAATTGTGTTTAACCGCCAGAAGACATGATCTCGAATACTTTTAAACTAGTAATGATCGGACATTTTAACGCTATTTCTTCCGCTTCATCAATACTATCCGCATTGACTATAATATATCCGGTGATTGCGTTTAAATCCAAAGGTAATTGTATGGTTCCGTTATGAGTAATTTCTCTTCCTTTTGAAAAATGTCCGCCGGCATCGACTATTTTGTCTTTTATCGACGAAAACCAATTTCCCCATGCTTCCATGATTTCCTGAGTCGGCTTTTCAAAACCGATGGACAAAAGCAGATATTTTTTCATAACGTCTCCCGTTTAATAGAGTTAAGTTGCCAATATAATTTCAAAGAATCAAGAGATTCTTTCATAGAAGGCGATCGTTTCCATTGAAATCAAAATAACCGCTCGCTCTCTAAATCGGGAACGAATTCCAAAAGTCCATCCTTTGGGACGACGACCGTCTAACAGTACTTATACTTTAGAAAGTCTGCTAACAAGAATCGATCCGAGAAAGGTTTCCAAAAGACTCAGAGGGACTGCGTAAATTAATAAGCCCAAGGGCAACATTCCGGAAGCGCGACGAGAAATATGAAGACTATCACTGTCGTCGCCAAACAGAGGTGCAACGATCGCGCAAATGCGGAAGAGAACTGAATTCTTCAAAGGAGAATCAGATTCTTTCCTTGATCAAACTCTCTCGACCTTAGGAAAAAATCCGATCCATGTCGAACAGAAAACAAAAAGACTTTCAGTAATTTATGTGGCGCTATTTTTTAAATTTGTGATTTATTTATTTTACAAAAATCACAGATGGTTTTAAAGTGACCACATATATATAGAATATTTCCGATGAGTCGAGTCCCTTCCAAACTTCAGAGGTAAAAAAATGAAAAAAACTTTAACGATTTTGCTAATTATGGGACTCTTTATCACATCTTGTGAAGACGAAACAAAAGAGGCGGGCACTGTCACCGGAAATTCAATGACAGATTTGTTGTTGCTTGCAGGAATATCTTCCGGTTCGACAAACTCTGCCCCCTGTCCGACGGATGTAACGATATCAAATTCTGCCCTGACCGCACAGGTTGGTTCTTCCCTCAAGTCCGAGGCAGGAATGATTCGATTTACGGCTCCAAGTCCTTCTTCAAATTCATTTATTTCATCTGAGGCAATTAGCGGAAATCGAAATTGTCAGTTTAGTAATTATACAGCAGCGAATCTTCCCGCAGGACTCGGTATTAACTCTACTACGGGTCTCATTAACGGAACTCCGACCGCAGCAGGCGGACCTACAGCGGTTTCACTTTCCGTTGTGTTCAAACCGAATAACGGTTCTTCAATTACTTTGACAAAAACGATCGATGTAAACGTACATGTGGCAGGCAACTTGACTTGCAATACAGTAGGAATTTCCGCAGGCTGCACGGCAGGAAATCCGTATTCTTGCTCTAACTCAACAACCTGCTGGAATTCCTATTCCAGTTGCACAGCATCATCCAGCTGTGGATACTAAACCCAAGAATAGAATTGGATCGAATCATTTAGTAGGAATCTTCCGATAGCGTATAACATTGATACTATTCTGATAGCAGATAGTATCAATGTTATATTACTTTCAATTTCCCTGGAATTTAGACGATTTCGCCGCTTTTATTTTTTGGATAAACCAAAAACGATTCGTTTCAGAGAGCTGTCCTCGAATCATAATGCGATAACCCGAAGCTCCCTAGATTCTTTCCTTGATTAAACTCTCTCCCGATTTCAGAGAAAGAATTCTATAACGTAAGAATGTATTACAAGTTGCCTCTTCCGTATAACGCACCAAGTCGTAGTCCGGTCTGGGGGAACGAAAAAAGTTGGAATGTAAAAGACGTTCGTTTAGCTCTTTTTGAATATGAGCCCTCGCCTCGGTTCTACGAGAATATTCGGATGGAATGATGACGTCGTTTTTATAAGACAGAATATTACCGCGATAGATCGCAACGGTGACCCGAATTCTGTAAGTCTCATTGGGTTGCAAAGAAGGAAAATCCATGTTCAATTTATTTCCGGAGCTGTGTTTGTATATATCGGAGCCCCGATAGCCCGAATCAAATCCGGAAGTAAAAAATAGAGTCCTCATTCTTATAAAAAATCGAGAATGACGGGGCGGGAATTCTCGGGAAGACTGTCTTTAAAAGAGAGGAAATCCGAGAAAAAGTCGGAAATTCTATACCGCATGAACTTTAGATACAATCATACCCCTTTTGGTTATCAGAGAAGAAAAACGAGAGAAGTAAAGATCGGAGATGTGGGAGTCGGCGCGGAAAATCCGATTCGAATTCAGTCGATGATCAACAGCGACACGACCGACACAAAGGCTTCCGTAAAACAAATTCTCGAACTGGAACGCGCCGGATGTGAGATCGTAAGACTCACCGTTCCTTCTCAAGCCGACGCCGACAATCTTGTCAACATTCGAAACGAACTCAAACAAGCGGGAAGCCGCGTTCCTCTCGTCGCCGACATTCACTTTACGCCGAGCGTCGCGATGAAAGCGGTTGAATATGTGGAAAAGGTAAGAATCAATCCGGGAAATTTCGCAGATAAAAAGAAGTTCGCGGTTCGCGATTATACGGATTCTCAATACGACGAAGAGTTGGAGAGAATTTCGGAAATATTCTCCCCTCTCGTATTTCGTTGTAAGGAGCTCGGGGTCGCTATGAGAATCGGAACCAATCACGGTTCTCTTTCCGATCGGATCATGAACCGTTACGGAGACACTCCGCAGGGAATGGTGGAGTCCGCGATCGAGTTCATAAGAATCGCAGAAAGTTTAAATTATTATGATATTATTGTAAGTATGAAAGCCTCGAATCCGCAGGTGATGGTCCAAGCCTATCGAATGCTTGCTTCCCGATTCGGAGAACTCCGTATGGACTACCCTCTTCACCTCGGAGTCACCGAGGCCGGAGACGGAAAAGACGGTAGAATCAAATCCGCGATCGGAATCGGTTCCCTTTTGGAAGACGGACTCGGAGATACGATCCGGGTTTCTTTGACGGAAGATCCGGTTCTGGAAGTGCCGGTTGCAAAACTTTTAGCAGATAAATTCAATGGGAGAATAACGCAGGATCCGAAGTCGAAAGGATATTCGGAATTTCGCAATCCATTTTCGTATCAAAGATTTTATAGTAGTCCGATCCAGATCGGAACTTTCGAAGCGGGCGACAATCATCCGGTCCGTGTGGAGACGATCCTTCCTTTTGAGAATTCCAATTCCTTTTTGGCGAACGTCGCCAAACTCTATCAATACGGAAAATCTCTTTCTTTGGAACCGGAAAGTGTCGTCGTGGATTCTCCGGAACCGCAACAACTGGAAGAAATTTCCGAAGCGGCAAAAGCGCTTTCGATTCCAGTTGGAATTTTTTTAGGGAAAAATATTTCTCTGAACGAAAAACTTCAAAAGGAACTCAGACGTTTTTCCAAGGTTGTTTTTGATCCGTTCCTGCAATTTCAGGACGGAGAAAAGATGCTCTCCTTTCTAAAAGACAGACAAGCCGCCGGACTTTATACTGAAATTCATACGACCGCGGAAAGAATCGAATCTCTCAAAGGACTTCCCGAAACGTTAGCCGAAATGGGAATCCAAAACGTTATTTTCTCCCTGGAAACGAAGGAAATCCTCTATGACTACAGAAAACTCGGAACGATTCTGAGCCATTTTGAATTTCCGATTCTTCTCCACGGGAAGTTCGCGGACTCGGATTCCGCTCTTTACGATTCTGCGATCGGGATCGGAGGTCTTTTGATCGACGGGATCGGGGATCTGATCCGAATTCAAACATCCGGCAAAGACGACCTCGAAGAAATTTTTCAACTTTCCTACGACCTTTTGCAGGGAACCAGACTTCGTTTAACAAAGACCGAATATATTTCCTGTCCCTCCTGCGGAAGAACCCTTTTCGATCTCCAGGAAACGACCGCGAGAATCAAAGCCAGAACGGGACATCTCAAAGGTGTAAAAATCGCGGTGATGGGTTGTATCGTCAACGGACCGGGGGAAATGGCGGACGCCGATTTCGGTTACGTCGGCGCCGGTCCGGGCAAAGTTCATCTCTATCGTGGAAAGGAAATCGTGATGAAAAACGTTCCGAGCGAAATCGCAGACGAAAAACTCGTGGAACTCATCAAAAACAACGGACTCTGGCAAGAATCTGCGCTTTGAATTGCGATTTATAAAGAGCCATAACTTTACACACAAGTTTAAAAGCGATTTGGAATCAACAAGGGTCCCAGTAAGAATTTTTGTAGGAGTTCCTACAAATTCGAAGGCAGAATTCTACTTGTAAAAAGGGTGATTTTCTGATAGAGAAAAGTCGCTCGGAGTTTTCCACCACCCACCCCTCCACCCGAAAATCGGGCGGGGCGCGCGACTTTTTACGGATTGTCGTTGTTACGACAGATTCTTATCAAGGTTCAGTCCACTTGCGGTAAGGTTCTGATAGAGCGTTCAGGAGCGGGAGCTTCAAAAACAACGACTGGCGATCAGGCAAAATTGAACGTTTAAAAAACCATTTTGAAGCGTCCGGAATGCGATCCGTTCCTTTTTTAACCGGCAAGCGCGAGTGACGTTCCGATAAATTGGAATTTCATTCCAGAGTAAATTTCACCCCAATTCCAAAAAAAAGTTATTTCCACGACCGGTCGGCAACTTCAATTCTCAGATTGGATTTTGGGTTCAAAAACCCGTAAAGTGACCGAAAAGTAGATCGAATTCGATTCTAATAAGAATTTGGGAAGGCCGTTTTTAGAATCCTTTCTTTCATTGTGCGGAACACAAAAAAAAATCGGAACATTCCGTCGATCCATATCGCATCTTCAAATGCTGCTTATTTTATAAGACGCAAATCTTAGTCCTAAGTAGTTATTTACTCGATTCCGAAAGCCCAAATTCCGATCATTTTAAGGGAATCCCTAAATTAGTGTTGTTTTATAAGTTTGGCTGAATGAGATAGACTCAATTTATTAACCGACAAAATGCGAACGGAAACGTTATGAATTCATTTCTCAATCTATACAATTGGAACATTCGTCAGAAACTGATGGTGATCATTTCTTTCATCATCTTAGTTTCCTTGGGAGTGATCATCGCTCTTGCTACCTACTTTTTCAAATCGGACAACGAAGTTCGGATCAAAGAAAACAACTTAAAACTTACGGATGTGATCAGTCAAAAAGTAAGATCCGATATCTCCTCTCTTACAAAACGCTCCTTACTCCTCGCGAGATCGGTCGCCGGCTCCGAAGAAACAAACAATATTTTGGAAAGCGAGGACGATATCTTTTATCTGAAAATTTTCAGAAAAGAAAACGGAGACTACAACGGGGTAAAAAGGATCGCGAGCGAAACTTCCCTCAAAGAGTATAAAATTTCCGGAGAAGACGCGGACAAGATCGTTCGAAAATATCTAAACGGCCAGAAAAAGGCCCAGATTGGAAAACCGGTTGTTTACAACGTCTCCCCGGATTTTCAAAAACCCGTTTTATTTCTTTCCGTGGCTTTGGGAGACGGGGTCAATTCAGCTGTGATCGTTTCCCTTGTAAAGATGGATTCTATTCTGGATTCTTTCAAAACTTCCGGGATCACTCAGTTTTTTCTCGTAGGCGCCGACGGAAAACTGATCGCCCACTCCGATCCAAAACTCATTCTAAAACCGACCACCTTAGTCGATGATCCGATCGTAAAAAATCTTTTGGAAAGTTCGATCAGCAACGGGCAAACCCGATACAAGGGCAAAGACGATCAATACTACTTGGGTTCTTTTAGAAGAATCGGATACGCAGGACTTGGTGTGATCTCCAGTACGTCGGAAAAAAAAGCCTTTGAAGAAGTTTATAACATTCAAAAAAGAAATCTTTATCTTATGTTCGTCGTAGTAAACGTTTCGATTTTATTCGTATTCTTTTATTCGAGAAGATTGACAAGGCCGATTCTTAAACTCGTAGACGCATCCAAAGAAATCGAAAAAGGGAATTTCCAGCTTACGCTTGAGGCGGAGTCCGGAGACGAAATCGGAAAACTAACGACCTCCTTTGTCGAGATGGGAAAGGGGCTTTCCGATCGAGACAAGATGAAGGACGCATTCGGAAAATTCGTAAACAAAGATATCGCTGAGATGGTTCTCAAAGGAGAAGTAAAACTCGGAGGAGACAAAAGAGAATGTGTGATTCTTTTTTCCGATATCCGAAACTTCACTTCCCTTTCCGAGAAGATCGAACCGGAACTCGTCGTCGAATTTTTAAACCAATACTTCACGGCGATGGTAAAATGTATCAACACAAACGGAGGAAGCGTCAACAAATACATAGGCGACGCGATCATGGCCGTTTGGGGAGAATTGGGACATACGGAATTCGATACTGAAAAAGCGATTCAATCCGCTCTCGATATGCGGAAGAGTCTGATTCAATTTAATAAGAATCGGGGAACCGATAAAAAACCGAAAATTTTTATCGGGATCGGAATCAACACCGGAGAAGTCATCGCGGGACAGATCGGATCGGAAGACCGATTGGAATATACGGTCATCGGCGATACGGTGAACCTCGCCTCGAGAGTGGAGTCTTTGACAAAAGTTTTCGGCGCCGATATTTTGATCACAGGAAATTCCTACGAAAAGGTAAAAGGAATTTTCGTAGTCGAAAAGTTAAAACCGATCAAGGTCAAAGGAAAAAAATCACTTCAGACAATCTACGCGGTGTTAGGTCATTCCAAAGATAAGAATTGTCCTAAAAATTTGAAAGAACTCAGAAAACAAATCGGCATGGAATTCAAACCGGGCGGGTCGAAGTAAGAATGACGAAAGAAAAATTTCTTTCAGGCGATCGGGCCATTCTGGTTCTTCTGACCTTCAATATCGTTTTGTTCACGGCTATATTCTTATATGATTATACGCGGTACGGTTATAAAGGAAATCAGAAAGTCATCGGAACCATTCTTTATAAAACCAACACCATTCAGAGAAAATTCGATTCCGAAGTCATTTGGAAAGATATCGATACCGGAAACTCCATTCAAAACAGGGACACAATCTTGACCGCGGAAGGTTCTCAGGCAAAGTTGAAACTTTTGGACGGAACAGAAATTTTGATCGCTGAGAATTCCATGATCTTTATAGATTATCTCGACAACCGGGCCAATCTTGAAATTTCAGTGGGAGGTTTGCAGGTAACGAGAAGACCGGTGAACAAAGACAATCCTTCCTCTCTGGGAATTCGTTCCGGAGACGGGGTTTTAAAACTCGTGGAAGGAATCGTAAACGTAGAGAAAAAAAAGAATCAGAAAAATTTGGAATACGCGGTTCTTTCGGGAACCGTCAAAGCCGACCCGAGCAATCCGATTCCCTTATACCCTAAAAAATCCCTGGAAGGATTTGAAAAATTATTTCCGGTCTCAGCAAACCTGCAAACGACGGAGAGCATTCAATCTGCTGCGGCCGCATCGAATTCTTCTTCCGCAGGGAATACCGGATCCAGCAATTCCTCTTATAACAATTCTTCCGGTGGAACGAACTCTTCCGGTTCTTCTTCGAACACAAACTCCTCTTCTTCGAATCCGAATTCTTCTGGTAGCTCCTCAAATACGAACGCCTCTTCTACAAATTCTTACGATCCTACGAACGATCCAAGCTACGGAAAATATGACAATGGAAATCCGAATTATAGAAAGACCGCCGGTTCCAATGGGAATTCGGACAACGGAACTAACTCCGGAAATCCGTCAGGGAACGGACAAACGGGACTCAATACAAAGTCGGGTCTGAAACTGGACAAAACGAGTTCCGGAAATTCAGAGACGGAAAATAAGAATCGAGATCACAATTCTCAAAACAAGGGAAGCGGCGCTTCCAAAACCGGCTATGATCCGGGGGATTATCTCGGAAAACAAAAATACGAGCAAAACAAGATCCAAGAAAAATCGGATCCAAACACCCCCAAAAACAAAACTGAAAACTCTAAATCGGAATCGAAGACGGAAACTAAGTCAGGCGCTTCCACTTACCAAGAAGTAAAAAAACCAAAACCTCCGCGTGAATTGACTCCGGAAGAAATTCAGAAACAAGAAAAAGAAAAACGCAGAAGAGAAAGGGAAGACAAGGAACAACGAGAATTTTTGAGAATGTAAATTGGTGTGAGATCCTACATTTTTTAAGAATTAACAGTAAGACTCAAGCAGGAACCACATCCGCGGGTGTGAGAGATTCGATATTGTGGGTAAATCCTTCTTTATCGTGAAAGAGAACGACGAGTTTGTCGTTCTCAAAGGAAATCACTTCTACGATCGAGTTGGTATGAACAAAAATTCCGTTGTGGAGAAAGGTACGTTTTGTGATTTTAACTTTGTCGCCCGGTTTCATTCCGCCTCTTTATTCAGATAAAGATCTTTCCCTTCTTTTTTCATTACGCTAAAAAGATGAATCTGTTTTTGATCGAGACGGGTTCCGATATCGTGGATCGCGTCGGTAAAATCCGCGCCTTCTACATTTGCGCCCGCGAGTTTTGCCCAGCGAAGATCCGCTCCTCTAAAGTTCGAGTTTCTCAAATCCGCGTTGTTTAAAAAAGAACCTCTGAGTTTTGCGCCTTCAAAATTCGCACCCACAAAGGAAGAATTTTGTAAGAATGCGTGACCCAGATTAGCGCCGGAAAAATCGACTCCGTCAAAATTCTGTTTTTCTAATATAATGCTGGAAAGATCTTCCCCTTTTAGGGAGCCTTTTTCTTTCAAAATCTCAAGCGCCTTACTCGCGGTGATTCTTTTTTCTTTCGGAACTCCTTCCCCGCTTTCATAATCCTTCACGGCTTGTAAAAGTGCGGCAACTGCGGACTCGGGGTAATTCTTTCTTCTTTCCGGAAACTCGAACATCTGCTCGATATCGGAAGGAGTTACGGATTTGATTTGATCGACGGTTTTACCTTTGGCGTATTCCGTCGCCATCGCGAGCGCGACGATTCCGAAACCACAACCGGTCGTTGTATAACTTGCGTCGGTGATATGATCGGAAGGATCTATTTTGAGATAAATGCGGTAGCCGTCTCCACAACCAACGTTTCTGTAATTGGAGACCACGGTCGCGTCTTCCATCTCACGATAGTTGACGCGGTCGTCGTTGATTTGTTTGTACCGTGCAAAGTCCATTACGCTCATGAAATTTCTCCTGCCCGGTGTTTAGACGGCATAAAAAAGAATTGGGAGAGTGAAAACTCTCACTGCATCTTGTATTTTTTCTTAAACTTGTCAACCCGACCCGTCGTATCCACGAGTTTGGATTTTCCGGTAAAGAACGGGTGGCAAGCGGAGCAAATTTCAATGTTGATATCGCCGATGGAAGTTCTAGTTTCGTAGACCGTTCCACAAGACGCACAGCTGATTTTAGCTACTCTATAGTTTGGATGAATTCCAGTTTTCATAGTTTCCCTTTTTTTAGCGGTTACTGGGTGTTCATGCTGGCTAAAAAGGCATCATTTGTCTTCGAAAGCCTCATTTTTTCCAGCAATAATTCCATGCTTTCCGTGATGCTCATAGGAGAAAGTACTTTTCTCAGAACAAACACTTTCTGAAGAACGTCCCTTGCGATCAGGAGTTCTTCCTTACGAGTTCCGGATTTGTTGATATCGATGGCCGGAAAAATCCGTTTGTCGGAGAGTTTCCGATCCAGATGGATTTCCATATTACCCGTGCCTTTGAATTCTTCAAAGATCACTTCGTCCATTTTGGATCCGGTGTCGATGAGTGCGGTAGCAATGATCGTCAAAGACCCGCCTTCTTCGATGTTTCTCGCGGCCCCGAAAAATCGTTTCGGTTTGTGAAGCGCGTTTGAATCCACCCCGCCCGAAAGAATTTTACCGGAGGTCGGAATCACCTGGTTGTAGGCTCTCGCCAATCTCGTAATCGAATCCAGAAGAATGACGACGTCTTTCCCGTGTTCTACGAGACGTTTCGCTTTTTCGATGACCATCTCCGCGACTTGAACGTGTCTCTGAGCCGGTTCGTCGAATGTGGAAGAAACGACTTCTCCGCGAACGTGACGCGCCATGTCGGTCACTTCTTCCGGACGTTCGTCGATCAAAAGGACGATCAGAGTACATTCCGGGTGATTGGATGTGATCGCATTTGCGATGTTCTGCATCAAAATCGTCTTACCGGTTCTTGGGGGCGCTACGATCAAAGCCCTTTGTCCTTTTCCGATCGGACACATAAGATCGAGAATTCTCGTGTCCAACATGGAAGGATCGTATTCCATCTTGAGTCTTTCGTTCGGATAAAGAGGAGTTAGGTTGTCAAAAAGGGCACGTTTGCCCGCGACATCCGGAGTATAACCGTTTACGGTTTCCACACGGAGCATCGCAAAGAATCGTTCGGATTCTTTCGGAGGACGGATCTGTCCTTCTACCGTATCTCCCGTTCTTAAACCGAAAAGTTTGATCTGAGAAGGAGAAACATAGATATCATCCGGACCCGGAACGTAGTTATAATCCGGAGAACGAAGAAAGCCGTAACCGTCTGGAAGTTTTTCCATGACGCCCGCCGCGTGGACTTGACCGTCTCTTTCGGCTTGCGCTTGAAGAATGGCGAAGATTAAGTTTTGCTTTTTTAAGCCACCGGTGTTTTCAACACCCAATCCTTTTGCGACTTCGATCAGATCGCCGATCGCTTTTTTCTTGAGTTCTACAAGGTCGATCGGAGAAGGAGTGGGACCGTCATAACCGCCTCTTTTGCGTTTCCGAGCACGATGATCCGCGTTGTCTGAGGATTCAAAATCTTGGGACTCTTGTCCTGTAATTTCTTCTTCAACGGATTCGGTTGTCTCGGAATCGTTTTGGTTGTGGTTATTATTTTGGTGGTGGTGTCTGTTTTTATTGTCTCGTCTTGCTGTTGCCATAAGGAGCTACTTGAGTTTAAAAAAGGGGAAGGATTCGCCTTTTTGAGATTTTATTTTTGAGAATACAGGGTGGAAAGAGAGATCTGCTAAGACCGGCTCTTCTCTTGAGATAAAGGATCGAAGGGGACGTTGTCAACGAAATTATTCAACGTTGCTTTCTTTTTTTTGCAGAAGTCTTCGAAGAAGCCGACTTCGAAGACGGGCCTTTTTTCGAAAGGGCTGCCCCTTTTAAAACATTCTTCGCTTTTTTCTTGGAGGAAGGAGAATGTTTGGACACTACGGGAGTTTCCGTATTCTTCAAAACCTTCTCCGGAGGTTCGTTTTCCATTGCCTGGGAAACATTCGCTTTTTTTCGAGGGATCGGATTCTCCCTGGAAAGCGAATAACGGCTCTGCAATTCCAAAAACTTGATCCGATTCTGAAGCGTGGTTCTAGGAACTCCTAACTCAAGCGCGGTATGAGAAATATTGTCCTGATTGCGTTTGAGAGAATGAAAAATAAAAGCGCTCTCGACTTCTTTGAGCATCGTCTCCAGAGGAAGTTTTTGCAGAAACGCGTCGCTCACCGAAGGAAATTCAAGACCATTCTCATCCTGTTGGCCAAGCCCGGAACGAGGGGAAACGAAATGATAGAGATATCCTACGATCTTAGAACCTTGTTTGAGAACGATGATTCGAACGTTGGATTCGAGTTCGTTTACATAAGTCTGAAGAGAAAAGGGAGAATTTCCTTCGAGACGAAGTTCGTTGGTCTTTAAGTAATTTGCCAGAAGATTCTTACTCATTTCCTTCAGAAGCCTCTCCGCCTGAAGGATCGAATCCCGAAAGTATTTTTTGGTAAGAATGGTCTGCTCAAAGGTTTCGTTGTAAAAAATCGAACTTCCTTCGAGATCGGTCGCCAAAAGTCCGTCGGGAAAATTTTGGAGAATCAATTCCATAAACCAAGAGCGGGAACTCTGCTCGAGCTCCTGTTTTTTTTCTTCGGTCGGAGGTTCGACCGGTCTTGTCGCCGAAACAAGTTTTCCGAGTCCGGCCATAACCTGAACCTTATCCCATTCTTCCTTTTTTTCCCCGTTTTGTCCAAGGACGGGAATGGACTTCTGTCTTTGAAAGTATTGAAAGAAGGATTCCGGAATTTCAGTCTCTAAAAATGATTCCGGTAGTTGAGAGTATTCCCGGTCGGAGGAACTCAGGTCCGCCATTTCCATCTGGATCAGTTTCCGAGATAAAAGCCCGACGAGATCTCCGGATTCATCGATCACGGGAAGATGAGTCGCGGGAGTGATGAGAAAGTATCTGTAGAGGGCTTCTATTTTCATGGAGGCAAATGCCGAATCGGCGTCAGAATACTCTTATTTTCCGGAGGGGAAGAAAATTCTTCTCTTTTTTCGCGCAGGAAACGGGGTTTCCGGAAAAGATTCGGGATCTGATTTTTCTTAGGTTCCGGAACTCATCGATTGGTAGGTTCGAGATCGGGGCGTACCTATCTCTTCGGATCGGTTTTATAGGAGAGCGCTCCGGGAAAAAATGGGAGGTCCTACTTTTTGCCTGAAAGAGACTTCTCGCTTTGGAGTGACTTTCCGGAAAAAATCTTGATTCCTTTTGTAGAATCCGATTTTGGAGGAGTTCCTACTTTGGAATAGACTCGAGCTCCTTCTTAGAAAAGAAGACCGCTTTCCTCCGACAAACACTTCTCTTTTTTCACGGTTTAGATTTTTGACTTACGGCGCGTCTCAAAACCCAAGTTTACCTTATTAGAAAAATGAAGCTGCAAGAGATTGTCCCAGTTTTGGGAAAGAATCTTATAGAAACATGCAGTAAATTGAATTCGTTTTCATCAGGTTCGTGCGACTTCTTTGTAACTTTCAAAATTCCTAAATTGCAATTCGAATCCCTTATTATAGGTTTCACCCGAACTCCTTCTTACAAGTAAATTCACTTTTTATAAATTACTTTTTCATACGGTTGCTATTATCCTTGAATAATTGGACTTAAATTCCCGAGTATCTTTCCCAGATATAAATCCCATTCCTTGGTAAAAGTAAAAACGCGGCGAAAAGCCTTCGAGTGGACTTGTCCCGATCAAACAGGCTGAGATAGAGAATTAAATCCGAACAAGAAAGGATCAGAGGATGAAGAAGAAAAAGTATTCCAAAACGTTACACCATAGAAAAAATCTTTCGGTTTCCTGTATGCGGACTCTGACGATTGTCGTGTTCGTAAGCCTTTTTCAGTTTTGTAAAGCAGAATCTTCTAACAGCAATTTTGCGACTTTAATAGTGGCCCTCCTTTCCGGAAATACTCAAACCGTCAACTCGGGCACCGGACCGGAAAACGATTCTTCCAATCCTGGAGAATCACCCAATCGACCGATTTTAAACGATTTAACCGTTCAGACGAATTATTTGAACGTAGGCGACGGCGAACAGAGGATTCAAGTCGACGTCTCGTTTCAAAATACTCCGCCTTCTCCGCTTACTCTAAAAGCCTATTTAGGAAGACCCAGCCTCATCTCCCTCAACGCAGACGGCGTCAGTGTAAGAAATTATATGCAGGAAAAACTCAATCCGGATTCCTCGTTATTTCCAAATCGTTTCACTTTTTTTTCCCCGGAAATCACACAACGTTATAAAATCATCATCATCGCTTCGAATTCTTTTGGGAAGTCTTCCAGGGAAATTATTTCTACTCCTCCGGCGGCTCCCGGCGGTCCTTGTAGCGGAGCCGTCAACGCACCTACTACGATCGGGAACTGCGCGGAACACTGCATTCAAGTCGATCTGAACGGAAACACTTTGGAGCTAACCGCAAAGGATACAACAACTTCCGTTCAGGATTATTTTTATTTGGACCTAACCACTTCCACCCCTTCCGGAGGAACCGGTCCCATCCCGTTCACATTTATAGAATTGGGTTTGGAAGATCCGCCGATCCCGGTTCCTGTCGGCACCCATTCTACTCCCAAAAGAATCTTGGACGCGCAAAATTACGATGACGCCTGTGTCGGAGTGAGTTCCTTTCGAACCTTGGACGGAGCGGGCGGTTTTTCTTTGAACTATATCGCTAAAAAAATCATTGTCCCTTAGATCCTTTTCTCTGGACAACCGATTCGATTTTGACTCACTGCGAAATCGGGATTTCTGAAGTTCTTTCGTGAGAGTGTGAGAGTTCCCACGTTCAGAGAAGTTCTTTCGTGAGAGTGTGAGAGTTCCCACGTTCAGAGAAGTTCTTACGTGAGAGTGTGAGAGTTCCCACGTTCA
>NZ_JAFFPT010000047.1 GCF_016918785.1 Leptospira ainazelensis
CAGGGAAGTTCTTTCGTGAGAGTGTGAGAGTTCCCACGTTCAGAGAAGTTCTTCCGTGAGAGTGTGAGAGTTCCCACGTTCAGGGAAGTTCTTCCGTGAGAGTGTGAGAGTTCCCACGTTCAGGGAAGTTCTTTCTTGAGAGTGTGAGAGTTCCCACGTTCAGAGAAGTTCTTCCTTGAGAAAAGCGTGAGAGTTCCCACGTTCCAAAACCACAACCGCTTTTTCCAAACAACCTCTCTTTCATCCCCAACAGAAAAACCAAAAAAACACGCCCGGACTTACCTCCTGGTAATTGCTCAAAAGAAAAAGAAGAAGAAAAAATAAATCCCGATTCTCTCTTTCCGGATCGTTTTACTTTTATTTTGCCGAAATTACCGTTACACTACAAAGTCCTCGTAATAGCATCCAACGCTTTTGGAAGGTCTTCGAAAGAAATCGTTTCTTCCCCTCCTTCTCCTCTTGTGGGAGCGCCTCCAGGTACACCTCAACCATCCCCGGGAACACCTCCCTTAACAAATGAATGTGCCGGAGCGGTTCCGGCTCCCGTTACGGTCGGAAATTGTGCGGGACATTGTATAGAAGTTTCCGTCAACGGAACACTCTTGGAATTTACGGCAAAAGAAACAACGGCAGCAGTGTTAGACAGCTTCTATCTGGACGTAAGCGGTTCCTCTCCGCTGAGCGGCGCCGGGATCACTTTCGATTTTATACATCTCGGAAAAGAAGTAGGACTCGGCGCAACGGTCCCGATCGGATCCTACTCAACTCCAAAAGTTACTCTTTCTTCTCAGAGTTATGCTTGTATCATTGTCAGTTCTTACCGTTACTTCGATTCAAGTCCGGGTAATTTCTTTGACAGTTATATAACGAAAAAAATCATCCTCCCCTAATTTCTTCTATACATACTCCGATACCGATTCGATCGAAATACAAGTTCAAATCGGTTTTTTTCACACAATTCAAAACGATCGAAGCAATTTTCATTCTTTCACATTGCAAATTGACAAGTGTGGAAAAAAAATAATGAAAGTAATTCTTTAAGTCCTCTTGTTGTTTGTATTCAAAGTTGCTACGGATCTTAAAGATAGATCCCCGAAAACTCAAATACTTCCATCGAGGCTCGCCTATGATCATAAATCCCGCTCTTTCCAAGGAAGAAACAACTTCTGATTTTAATTCCCAATTCTTCCATTATTTGGATCGATTCGACTACGAAGGAGCCTTTCAATTCTTATCCTCCATCTTTCAAAACAAAACAAGTCAGAATAAAAAAGGAAAACCGACCGACTTCTTTCACGAAGAAGATTCTGACTCGATAAAAAACTTATTCACTCACTTTCAAGAAATGAATGACGCGTTTCATTTTTCGGAACCTCTTCAAAGCCGGGTCGAAAGAATTTTGAAAAATTTAGAAGAGAGTCTAACGGAAGAAAATCTCCTCTCCCATCGTTTCAAACCGTTCAATGGATTTCTTTTTAAAATGTCCGACTATGAATTCTGCAACGCTGTGATGGATTCGGTATATTTCGATTTTTCCGAAGGAAAAATCGATTCCGCGTTCGGGCTCAATCACGAAATGATCTGGGATGCGGATTCTTATCCTCCGGGAGAATCTTCCGAATATTACGATTTTATTTACGATCTCCAAGAAGGAAAATATCCGATCGTATTCGAAGGAAATAAAGTCTCCGGGAACGATCTTCACGTCCAAACAAAACTGCTCCTTTTTTCAAAAATGATAAGCGACATCGTAAAAACGCTCCTCGCCGAAGAACGATTTGCAAAAATTCCGAAGAAGTTTCCGTTCTTCGTATTGATCGATTCCCAAGAATGTTACGACTACAAAGGAAAGCCGTTTCTCTTCGAGGTGCTTCCTCGGATCGAACTCGATTCACTAAAAGAGAATCCACATTACAAGACATACCAATCTTCTTCACAAACGAATGATCCCGTTTCTTCAAGTGAAGAATTTCTCTTCGCGCTTTCCTTTTTTGAAAAAGCGGATTCGAGAGAATATAAACTTCTCTTAGAACTTGCGGATTCTCATCCGGAGTGGAAAGATTTACTCTTGCAAGCCGGAGTTTTCTCACTTCATAAAGGAGACGAAGACAAAAAGCCGGAATGGAAAACAACCTTCCTCAAAAGCGAAAACTCACCTTCCGATTTATCGTCACTGCAAAACCCAATTTCCGTCTCGCAAGGTCTGGATATGTCCGTCTTCTGGAAAAAAATTCGACATTATCCGGCTTCGGATTATTCCAATTTCTTTTGGAAACTTGCGGAGCTGAAATCGGAGCTTCATTTACAAACTGCAAAAGATTTTCAAAAAGAAATCTTTCTCAATTCTCCAAAGCCGCTTGGGGATACGTATGAGAATGCACTTCCATATATTCTGAATTTCTCATGTACGATCGTAGATTCTTATCTGGGAATACCGGAGATTTACAGAGAGGAACTCAAAGCCGCTTTTGAAAAAACTCTCGATCGGTTGCAGGAACTCCCTCACCCTGGATTCAAACTCAGGGCGATGGAAATACGAACACGTCTTTCACTCGGCGACTGGGATTCGAAATACAGCCCGATTCTTCAAAATGCGACGGAAGAATACATCAACCAGATGATCGGATTGATTCGTTGTATGCCGGAGGAATTTCCTTGGTTCGGGGATTCCTGGGATTTTATTTTCGAAGATCGTTTGCTCGTGCTCGGAAAACAGGCTAAACCCGTCGTTCCGGTTTTGACGGACGTTTTAGAAAGATACAATCGAGAATATTTCAACGAAGACGTTACGCGAAATCTCGCTCCCGTTTTTTACGAGATCGGAGCGGAAGATATTCATCCGCTGATCCACAAACTCCATAAAAATAACGAATTTTACATGGAAGAATTTTACTCGAAATGGTCCAAACAAGCGCCTGAGAATCGTTGGAAACGTTTTTCGGAAGTGATCGAGAATTCTCCGGATTTACTAAACTCTTCTTCCACTTGGGAAAAACTTCTCTATGACAGCGAACCGGGCTTTCGACTCTATTACGAAAATATTAAAAAGAGAAAGGAAAGAGATTCGATTTTTGCATACTTTCTCCTGGCCTTGCAAGACACACCGTCCGAGCTCGTGAGGAGATTCGCGCTTTTCTTTTTAGAATCCCAAAAAAAATCCGCTAAAATAAAGGAGCCTACTTTTTTTGAAATCATTTCGGAGAATACTGAAATTTTGACTCTTCTTCGATCGCAAATGTCTTTCACAGAAGAATTACAGAATGATTTGGACTTAGGTATCTCCGCAAAAGCGGTTGAGGCTTTTGTTAAATCGAACGAAGAATGTGAAAAAATTCTAAACCGAACGATCGAAGTACTTCCAGACAACGCTTTTCTACGATTCTTAAAAATAAAAACGATCGAGAACAAATACGGTCTGAGAAACGCAATGGAAGAATTAAAAAAGATTCTTCCCGATCTATGGAAAGAAGACTACGTCCTCAACAAAGCTTTTTTCTTATTCTGTCTTCAATCTCATAGGGATTGGGAAAACGTATCTTCCGAAGAAGTCTACGCGTTTTACGATAGAACAAAGATACTCTTTGAAAAAGAATTTTACAACGAAGGTAAATTCGCAGGTAACCTGGGTTCGTTTCGTATGAATTTATTCTCCAAGGTTTTGGAAAAAGAATATTCCAAGCTCGTTTTTACGGAACAGCAAATCTATCTAAAACAGAAAGCGGAAGAATATAAAGTCCTCGAAACGTTAGGAACGCTTTCCTCCGAAAAAATGGTCTCCCATTTAAAGCCGGAAAATTCTTCCTTAAACTTTGTAGTAGTTTCTAAGCTGATCAAAGAGGCTAAACGTTTTGAATCTTCGATTCTCCAAGTTCTTGATTGGACTGCGGATGAAAAAGTCCTCTTTCCCTATCTAAAACTTTTTTATCAGGATTCTTTTTTGAAAGACAAACTCTACGATCACCCCGTGTTTTTAGAGCATCTCTCCTATTTTATCCGGAATTACGATAAGATGAGCTCGAAAGAACTCGGAAAAATTCTTTTCAATCATCTAAAGGAAAAGAAGAATTCGAAAGCGATCGTAAATGCGGTAAAGACCCTGGATCAGGATACGATCGTAAACTGTTTTCTCTCCGTCCACTGGGCCTTTCAAAACGAAAATCAATTGAAAGAATTGGAAGAACTTACCGACCAAATTTTTAAAAAGACCGATTCGCGCAAACCGGAGTATGTTCTGATTGCGGGTAACTTGGGAGTGCTTTATATTCAAAACGGAAATTTGGAGAAAGCAAAAGATCTCTTTCAGAATCTTTTCTCGATGGATTGGAGTCGTTTCGATTATCAAAAAGACAAATCGGCTCTGGATATGGAAAAAATTTTAGGACCTGATATCCAAGAAGAATACGCCGCGATTTTTAGAAAGTATTTCGCCATGGCAAAGTTCAACGCGGCTTGTCTGTATTCCAAATTGGAGGATGCCTCTCAGGCGGTATCTCATTTAAAAGATGCGATTTCCATCGAACCCGAAATTTACAATCGCAAAAAGATTCTTTCCGAAACCGATTTTTCAACCATCATCGGAAACCAAACATATCAAGATTTTCTAAACTCTCTTCCTTGAGGACAAACGAATGTATAAAGAACAATTAAAACTTCTAAAAAGAATCCCCCTAAATTCCGCAAACCGATTTCTGATTCACAAAAGTCACGCCTTCGTCTGCGAATTGTACGGGTTAGCGCGCGAAATCCACATCCTCGACCTGACAGATCCGGCCGATCCAAAACATCTACGTTCGATTCGATTTCAACGTTCGATCGGAAGTCTTGCGATTCACAATGACAAGTTGTATGCGACTGAAAGTCTCAGAGCTCTTCACGAATTTGATCTTAGCGAGATCTCAAATCCAAAATTTTTAGAATCTTATATTCTGTTGGGATACGATCTCTACGACCTGCAAATACGCGAGGACAAAGCCGTTCTTGCAATGAACTGGCAAGGAGTTGGAATCGTAGACTTAAAAAAGCCGGATACGATTCAGCCGACGTTCATGCAGAAAATCGATAAGGGTTTTGTCAAGCAACTCGTTCCTTTTAGAGATAGTTTTTTACTCACCAATAACAGCGAATTCTTATATTCTATCTCCATACTCAATGGGAATCTAAACAAAATCGAAAAACATAGTTTTCCGGATTTTAAGCCCTCCAAAATATTCCCGAACGGCGAGGAGTTTCTTCTCTTCGGAGAAACCAAAAAAGGAAAAAAAGAATTTTCTTCTCTTCTACTTTTAGATAAGAATCTTGGAGCGATCGGAGACCCGATTGCGATTCGTAACAGCCCCGTAAAATGTCTTCCTCTATCGGATGGAAACATACTTTGTTGTTTTGATTATTCTTATTCTTATCTGGATCGGAAACAAAAAAAGATTCTTCCTTTGTTTGAACTTTTCGAAAACAGAGAAACAAAGGAGTATGTCGAAATTCCTTCCAAAGTAAAAAATCAATCTTCCGAATCCGACGAAGACGAATATGATTCCCGTCGAAATGATCTTTATTGTTTCGATTCTTTGAGTGCTCTTTATAAAAGGGGAAACCACTTGTTCGCTATTCACGGAAATTCTTTTCTTACATTCTTGATTTCCGAAGATTCTTTGCTTCAAAAAATCGTGGAATGATTTTTAGATCGAGTTCTTCTTTGCTCCTAAGTTGTTGCGAAGGATTCAGGGGCTCCCCGCGCCTCCAAAGACCCATGTGAGTTCCTACTCAGAAAGACTTTTGCTTGCTAATGATTATTTTTCGATGGCGCAATCGTCTGGAAACTTTTGCCGCCTGTCCGCCCACTAAAATCATGTAATGTACATCTCGGAACCTATAGACCAGAGACATGGGTTACATTTTTATAATCCTTGTCATGATGGATTTTTTTTAAGATTCAAACGGCTTGTATATTGAATATGTGATTTTCGGGATAGGACCGCGTGGCGTTTTCCCTGCGTTGTCTTTGTTACAAAATCCATTCTAAGGTTCAAATAGCTTAGGGGTAAAATGATGACTTTACGAGCGGGGTTTTTGTTAGAATTCTAATTCAGAATTTATTGCAAAACCTCGGAGTGTAGGAACTCCAATCAGAATCTATCAACAATCAATCCTTTAGAAAGTGCATAAACGGCTTTAAGGGACGTAATCTGTTGGAACTCCATCGTTTTTATTTCGAACAAACCGAGTGTTCTATACGATGAATTTTGAGATTTTAGGACAAGTTCTAAAATGTTCCTCCCAAACAAATCAGACCCTCCGGAGAATTCCTCCCTTAGAATGTAACCCTTTCCTTCGCTCGCCGCGGAACGAAAATAGAGCAAAATAGCTCCGAATTCTAAACTTCCAAGAGCGATTTTTACTCATCGGTATTTTTCGATAGAGTCAAGATCGCCAGTCCTTAAGCGACAATTCTCCCGTGTAAACGTTCCGCCCTGACTTCGTTCGATGGTTTTGAGAATTCCTACTCTATAAGAAGTGAGTCCACTCCTTAAAAAATGAACTAAAATCAAGAATCTCCGTATGTTGTTCTTTCAGGTAACCTCTTTATAAATCGATGAATAAGTATTATAATTTCAGATATCCCTACGCTTCACTTTTAATCCTGATTCTAAGCTCCTTCCTTCTTTCCAATTGTATTCGAAAACCGGACGGATCCTCTTTTATTGATACCGCGATTTTCTCAAATTTTCTGACAAACTCGCAAAGTCCGATTCAGCTCAAGGTTCGAGTGCAAGGACTTGCGGGCGGCGCGTCTTTTACGATTTCGGATCAGGACTCCGAAATCCTTTCGATCGCGGGGAACGGTGATTTTGAATTTTCAAAAAAGAAAACTAAGTATTCCGAATTTACGGTTTCGATCGTTTCTCAACCTGTCACAACTCCGAGCCAAACCTGTGTTATTACCAATCCTACCGGAATCTTAAACCCCGCTTCGAATCTTGTCGAGATCAACTGTGGAACTAAATTTTTCGCGCTCAATCTCAACGTTTTCGGAATCGCGAGCACCGCGACCGGAACTCTTTCCGTTCGAAACGGAGCGGTCGATACCTTGAATCTTACGACCGACGGTACGTATTCCTTTTCGGCTCAGGTTCCCGATTCGGGTTCTTATTCGGCCGCGATTCTTACAAATCCCAACAAACACAATTGTATCCTGGAACCGGTTCCCGCGGCTGCGGGAACGGTCAACGGTGCACCTGTGACGCTCAACGTGAATTGTTTGAGCCTGACCGATTCTTTGCCCGTGGATCAAACCGTGATCGGCCCGAATGACAATCTGATTTTTACATTTTCAAAACCGGTCACTCCGATGAGTTGTAATTTTGTAGCTCCGCCTGCGACGTGTTTGGCGGATCTGAGCGCTGCGGCCCTCCCCCCGGTCGCCGCAAATTACAACGGGAATAGACTCACGATCAGTCCGAATCCAAACTGGAACAACGGTCTTAGACAGTGCGTACAACTCGCGGGTTGTACGGAAGCCGGAACCAATCGTCCTTTCAATCTTCCTAGGCCCGCGAGTTACGCGGTTACGAATCAGATAAAATACGTGAGCGTCGGAGGTGCGGCTGTCGGTACTTGCAGCACCGTTGCAACCGCTTGTGCGAATATTCAATTTGCGATTTCTCAGTGTAATGTCCTTTCTCCTTGTTTTGTTTTGGTTTCTCAGGGAGTTTATTCCATCGCTACGATCCCCGATCGGATTCTTTTGATCGATCGACTGCAGCTCTTAGGAGGATTTAGACCGGACTTTCAACTAAGGGATACCGCCGCCTTTCAGACCACGATTCGGGACGACATGGGAATCGGTGTCTGCGGTGCAAACGATCCCACTTCCTGCACTCCGATCGCAGGCGGCGGACTCGCCCTCACTTCCGACGTTCTGATTCAAGGTTTTACGATCCTTACCAATTCGAATAACAGAGTTTCGACGGGAATCTGGTTGAACAATATCAATACGGGAGCAAGCTCGCTTTCGATCGACGGAAACATCGTTCTCGGCTCCAATTCCGCAGCCGCCTACGCACTGATGATTTCAAGATCGGGGGTCTACGCTTCGAACGTTTCGCCATCCTTTATCGTTTCCGGAAATTATATCCTGGGTGGAAGCGGCAACTCCATGTCGGTCGGCTTACGTTTGTTAAACGGAACACAAGGATTCGTATTGAACAACTCGATCAGCGGAGGTTCGCACTTAACCCTAAACGACGGTATCGATTCTTCCATAGGAATTACCGTCGGCAACGCGGTGAACAGTACGACTCAGTCTTTGGTGATCGCGAATAACATCATCAACGCGTTTCATGTAAACGGGACTCCGGCGGTTACCGCCACAACGTCAAGCGGCATCCAGGCTTTGTCCATCAACTCTCCGAACTTTTACGTTTTACACAATACGATCTACGGGGGAAACGGAAGCACTCGTTCTTACGGAATCCATCACCAAGCAACCGGAGCTCTGAACGTAAACGTGGTCAACAATCAGTTAAGTGCAAATCCGGCGGCGACCAATCGGATTTGTATGAACTATGACACGAATAGCGTGAACGGAGCATCCGATATTCGAGGGAATAACTTTTTAGGCTGTAATATTCCGGTTCAATCCTTTCCCGGCGGAACGTTTCGTCTTTGCGGACCGGAACCCGCCAGCCTGAGGGAATCCACCTTTTGTATCGCTCTTCTTACCAATTTGACCGCGATGAATTTCAACCACGATCCGCTTTTTCCGGCGCCGACCGGAAACCTGGACGTTTTTCTTCTGAACGGGAACTCCCGATGCAATTCGGTTTACGGAGGAGTGGATCCCGGTTATCCGCCTCCACTTTCTCAAATCTACCAGCGCGATATCCGAGGCGCTACAAGAACGGCTAACGTTCTTCCTGCCCCGGTACCGACCGGCTCTTTCGGCTATTCGATCGGAGCCTTCGAATACAACGGAAGTTGTGTTCCTTAGGGTTCATTTATTTTTTAATAGATTCTAATTTTATTATATTCTCGGAGAATGCTTTTGAGAATAAGAAGTCTACTTCGAACCGAAACGTTCTTCGGCTCGAAGTAGAGTCTTTTTTAAGCAGATTTTTCTTTCGAAAGTTTGTAGGAATCAATGATCCGATTCTTCTTCGAACGTCTTTTTATTTTAGAATTTCGATTCGAGTTCAAAAGTGCGAGTTCCATCTTTTGCGAAACTCAGCGTCTCGGTTCCATTGGTGCTCGATAGGTTTTGAAACAAGCGGCAAAGTAAAAACGAATTAAAAATTTAACACCAAAAGCATTTCGCTTATCAAATTCAATATTCGGAAGTTGAATTTATATAGTTTCCTTTTTAAAGCGGAATTTCCGGGTTTATTATTTCGAAAACGATAAGTCGTTTGTAATAATTTTATAAAATTAAGAAATACGAATGTACTAAAGAATAATTCTAAAAAAAGCGGGAGATAGAATTTGAAAACAAAAAGCCCTGTCCGATTCAGAAAAACTCAAACGGACAGGGCTTTTTCTAAGTTAAAAACTTTTTAAAGAGCGGAGATTCTTGCGATTGCTTCTTCTACGTCTTCTTTTTTTCCAAAAGCGCTGAGACGGAAATACCCTTCTCCTGCAGGACCAAAACCTGAACCCGGGGTTCCTACCACTTGAGCTTTTTCTAATAGACGATCGAAGAAATCCCAAGAAGAAAGATTGTCGGAAGTTTTAAGCCAGATATAAGGGGCGTTAACTCCTCCAAAAACTTCGTATCCCGCTTTTTTCAAACCTTCGCGAATTTTCGCGGCATTGGACATATAGTATGTTATGGATTCTTGAATTTCTTTTTTTCCTTGAGGAGAATAACAAGCCTCGGCGCCTTTCTGAGTCACATACGAAACCCCGTTAAACTTCGTAGTATGTCTTCTACTCCAAAGGGAATTGAGACTCACTTCTTCTCCGGCCTTGGTTCTTCCTTTGAGCTCTTTTGGAATCACGATATAAGCGCAACGTAGCCCCGTAAAACCCGCAGTTTTGGAAAAGGAACGAAACTCGATCGCCACCTCTTTCGCACCTTCCACTTCATAGATGGAACGGGGAACGCCGGGTTCGCTGATAAAGGCTTCGTATGCGGAATCATATAAAATGATAGAATTGTTTTTCTTCGCGTATTCAACCCAAGCCTTGAGGGCTTCTTTCGTAGTTACGGTTCCGGTCGGGTTGTTCGGATAACAAAGATAGACGATGTCAGCTTTTTCCTTTGGAATCTCAGGTTGAAAACCGTTCTCCTTTGTCGCGGGCATATAGATCAAATTGGAATATCTTCCGTCGGCTCCGATCTCACCCGTTCTTCCCGCCATCACATTCGTATCCACGTAAACGGGATAGACCGGATCCGCGACCGCGATCTTCGCATCCGTAGAAAAAATTTCCTGAATGTTGCCGCAGTCGCATTTGGAACCGTCCGAAACGAATATTTCACTTTCGTCTATTTTGATTCCCAGGGTTCCGTAGTCGTTGTCCGCGATGGACTTTAACAAAAACGAATATCCTTGTTCCGGTCCGTAACCATGAAAACCGCCCGCCGTTCCCATTTCTTTCGAAGCCGCGACCATCGCGTCCACGACGGAAGGAACGATCGGAAGAGTTACATCCCCGATTCCTAAACGTATGATTTTTGCTGAAGGATTTTTTTCGGAGTATGTCTTTACACGTTTGGAAATTTCAGGAAATAAATATCCCGCTTTTAATTTTAAATAATTCTCATTGATGTTCGCCATCTTCGTTTTCCCTTTCGATTAATTTTCTTCCGGCAAAACCTTCTTCGTAACCGTGTTCAAAAAGAAGGTCCTCCTCGCCGAGGTGCCAGCAATAATATCCGTTTCCGTGATCGAAGTCTATGAGCCAGAGTCCTTTGACTTCGATTCCGTATTCTTGAACCTTGGAAGACCATTCGAAAATCGAACTCCGAACCGATTCTTCCTTTTGTTCCATTTCGTTCTCGGGAAGAATTTTTTCCCGAAGTTCCGTCGTCAGTTCCGATACATAAGAATAGTATTCTTCCGTAATCTCCCTCACCGTGGGTAGAATTTTACGAGCCTCTTCGTATGTCCAGATTTTACGTTCCAAAAAGAATTAGAAATCCTGCCCTAAAGAAAGACAAAGAAGAGTCATTCTGCTTACGACTCCGTATCTCGCCTGTCTGAAGTAGGCCGCGTTCGGAAGATCGTCCACGTCGGTGGAAAGTTCGTTTACCCTTGGAAGAGGATGTAAGATCGTAGTATCCTTTTTCGAAGCAAGAATCAGCTCTTTGTTGATTTTAAAAAGATCCTTGAGTCTTTCGTATTCCTTGTGATCCGGAAATCTTTCCTCTTGGATGCGGGTAACGTAGGCCACGTCGCAGTCCCAGACGGCTTTGATATCGGCCGTTTCTTCCCAAGTGATAGAAAAACCTTCCAGTCCTTTTTTATAGGATTCGGGAAGCGCCAACTCGGGAGGGGAGATCAGATAAAGATGAACCTTATAGTGTCTGAGAAGATTGATAAGCGAATGGATCGTTCTTCCGTATTTTAGATCTCCGATAAAAGCCACGGTAAGACCGTCTAACGTTCCTTTTTCGGAAATGATCGTGTAAAGATCCAAAAGAGCCTGAGTCGGATGTTGTCCCGCTCCGTCTCCGGCGTTGATCACCGGAATTTTGACGGCCCCCGCCGCGATTCTTGAGGAACCTTCCACAGGATGCCGAATCACTGCGATATCCGCGTAGGCTTCGATCATCTTCATGGTGTCATACAACGTCTCTCCCTTTGAGATGGAGGAGAATTGAAACCCGACGGTGGAGATCACCCTTCCCCCGAGACGTTCCATCGCTGCTTCAAAAGAAAGACGTGTTCTTGTCGAAGCTTCGAAAAATAGAGAAGCCAAAAGTTTTCCGGTTAAAATTCCAAAAGCCTTATTCTGTTCCACAAGGCGTTCCATATCCCTGGTTTTTCCGATGAGAAAATCCAGATCCGCTTTGGAGAACTGCTCCGTATCCAAGACATTCTTATGATTATAGGACATTAAGCGACAGAATGTAAAAAATGCCCCTTTTGACAATCAAATTGAAGCCGAGCACGTCGCAAATTTGGGGATTCTTATAAAATCTTAGAATTTTCAGGAAGAGGCAAAAGTCCGCGAAACTGATTGAAGGTTTGTCGAACAAGAGAAAGGTCGATTTGATCTTCCGTCTTTACGAATTGATCGGGAAGACGGTTCCAAGGACAACCCGGAAAAAAATGATGAATTCGATGATAGTTGAAATTGAGAAAGAGAATGGAAAAAATCCGGGGAACTCCGAGATTGAAGGAAGAATTTGAATCATCGATTTCTTTTCCGTAGTGATACGAATGATCCAAGACGGAAACTATAAAACCTCTTAAGATCAAGGCCGTTCCTAAAACCCAGAAGAAAGAATTCGAAAAAAAGAAAGCAGCGAGGAAGAGAAAAAAAATGCAGAAAGAATCGATCCTCAACTCGCGAACGATTTCAGGTTTTTGAATCTGTTTAAAAAAAGCCTTCTGCACCGGAAGACGGGATAAATATTTTTCCGCGAATGGAATCGAAACTGAAAGCGGTAAGGATAAAAGAAAACCGCCGGCGACTTCCAAAAAAAAGGTTCCTTGTAAGAGTTTTAAGTAATAGAAGATTTTTTGGAACAAAATGGGAGTTCCGTTTTGTTCTAAGAATTCGATTCTTTCCCCTTCTTCCCGATTGAATTTATGATGCATGAGATGTGCCGTCTTTGCGACTTGATAAGGAGTTCCAAAAAGAATACAAAGAATTCTTCCAACAAGACGACTTTCGTCGCGGGAGTTCGAAAAATTTCCGTGAACACATTCGTGAATCAAAGCCCAAAGAGTATAGGAAAAAAACGTGGATAAAAAGAGGAGGATTCCGATAGACCAGATCGATTGAAAAAGTCCGATCGTGTTTCCGAAATAGAAAGATAAAAAGAATACGCTTAACAAAAAAGCGATCCATCTATTTTTCTTTTCGGGAAGATTTCTTCGAGGAGCGTTTGTCATTCTTTGAATCCGGAAACCGTTTTTCCTTTTTTTAAAGAGAAGTAAAAATTCTACAATTGAAAATTAGGTTCCCTTCGAGAGTTCCTAAAAAAGGATTTTCAATCAAAAAAGATCCGAGTACAAGTCGCGAGATAACTTTGGGGGAGAATCCGGATTTTCACCAAAGACAAGGATTTTTCTTTTCCGTCCCAAAACGACTCAACCGCGAAAGGACAAGACGAATGTCGGGAGAAGCAAAAACGTGGGGCCTTGCGTTCGAAGAATAGCTTATACACAGATGAATTGAATCTTCCGGAAAATCTGTCGTAACTACGACAAACTCTTCCGTGAAAGCCGCGCGCCCCGCCCGATTTTTGGGTGGAGGGGCGGGGGGCGGAAAACTCCGGGTGTTTTTCCTATATCACAGAATTATAATTTTGCAAGGAATATTCCCTCTCAAAGCTTTTGTCGGAACTCCTACAAGAAATCCTACTGGATCCTTCTTCATTCTAAATAGCTTTAAAACTTGTGGGTAAGGTATGCCATTTTCGGGCGGAGGAGCGGGGTGAAAAAAATCGTGAAAATTTTCTCTATCAGAAACTGAATATTTTGCAAGTAAAAAGTTGTCTCTCCCAAATGTAGGAACTCCTATGAAAATCCGGATCGGGGGCCCTTGTTGATTCTCAATAGTTTTTCCAAAATGCGCGAAAGAATATACATTTGAAGACCGATTCCGGAATCCAAAAAAAGAAAACCGCCTCTTTCTCGAATCGAAAAATTCTCCATTCTTCAAGAAAAAGGTTTTAAAAAGAAGGCCGAACGAACGCTCGTCCGAGCTTGACCAAATTTAATAAAAGATAGATTAGTATATTCTAAATTATAAATTTATAAACAAAGGATCAATATCC
>NZ_JAFFPT010000071.1:0-195000 GCF_016918785.1 Leptospira ainazelensis
TGTAGGAACTCCTACAAAAATTTTGATTGGATCGCCCTGATTCGAAATCGCTTTTTTAACTTGTGGGTAAGGTTATGCTTTTTGGGTGGTGGAGGCGGGATTGGTGGGAAAACTCGTGAGAATTTTCTATATCAGAAAAACATACTTTTTGCAATCGAAATTCTCGGAGTCATTTTGTAGGAGCTCTTACAAAATGACTTTTCCGTTTCAATCCTGTCGATCATTGAGAGTTTCAGGAATGGTAACAAAACTATAACCTTTTGAAAGCATCTCTTGGATAAAATCCGGAAGAATGTAGATTAATTTTTCAGTTTGTCTCGGAGAACCCAAGTGCATCAGAATGATCGCTCCATTCATTCCATTCTTATCAGCCTCTTCCCAGCGATAAAGAAAATCCAGAGCCTCGGCCCTTGTTTTATAATTCGGGTTCGGCAAAATTCTAGTTTTTCCTGTCTGCGGATCTTTTTTATAAATGAATTTCTTATATACAAAATCCGGAATATCCAAGGAGCCGACCGAATTGTTGCTCCAAAAAATATGCTGTGCAAATCCGAGTTTTCCGAAGGTTTTAATCACAAGGGGATCGAAACCTCCGTAGGGAAGTCGATAGAATTTTGTCAGCTCCTTTCCCGTGATCGATTCGAACTTCTCTTCTACCATTCTCATTTCTTGTTGAAGAAAATTAGTATCCGGAATCTCGTCGGAAATATAAGTCAAAAGCGCCCTCTTTCGAAGTGAAGATTCATATAAACTTCTTGGAATATTATAATGACTCCAAGTATGGTTTCCGAAAACGACCCGATTTCCGAGCTGAGAGAGTTTTTTTAAATAGTAGATGTTAGTATTGCTAAAAAGAGATCCGTTTTTGAGAGCCGGGTTTTCATTGGAGACAAACAGGGTGATCTTGATCGGAAATTTAGAAAGATATTCGTAGAGAAGTTTGAGATCCTCGCCCGTCCCCAAATCGAAAGTAAGAGAGATTTCCTTAAAGTTTACGTTTCCCCGATTGATATTCTTTCCGATGTCCGCTCCGGGAAAGGTTTCGAGATTTATTTTGTTTTCGGCGATCTGATCGGACAAATCCCCGTCCGGAACCGCGTTGTAGAGTTCGGATTTGAATTTGAGGAGTTCTTCTTCCTGTTGCTGCTCTTCCAGGCGAAGAGACGTCAGAGTTTCCTCCAAATTGGTGATATGAACCGTTTGTTTTTCAACAGTCGCTTCCAAGCGAAAGATTCTATGGGTTAAGGTAAGAATGGAGACGGAACCTAAGAAAGTGAAAAATCCTATGGAAAATAGAATGCGAAGCATTCTAAACTTTCGTTCTATGACCTCCGTTTCGATTCCGCTTCTTTTGATTTCGGATATCGTCCTGGAGAGTTCGGAAGATTCTTCTTCGCTTAACATGGGGATTCGATTGAAAAGAGAAAATGCGGATTCTTCAAATCATTTTTAGGAAAGAATTTTTAAAAATTTTCCCTTTTTCCCCTGTCTTACCAAGTATTCTTTTCCTCTTTGGATCGCCAATTTTTCATCGGTGATCTTGTCTTCGGAAAGATACAGTCCGCCCGCTTTGATCAGTCTTCTTCCTTCTGAAACGGAGGGAACAAATGCCAATTTACTCAAGACCCATACGAGCAAGGGTTCTGCGGTTTCCGCGAAAAATTCTTCTCCGAGTTTGACTTCCGGAATATCGTCGGGAACGGCGCGGGATTTCGGATTGTGCACCTTCTTCCATTCTTCGATCGCTTCGTCGTTCTCGGACGGAGGTGAAAATTGGTCCATGATCATTTTTGCAAGTTCGGTTTTGACTTCTTTCGGATGAAGTTCCTTTTTTTCGATTCCATTCTTTCGATTTTGAATTTCCGGGAGAGGAAGATCGGTAAGAAGTTCAAAATAATTCCACATCAGATCGTCGGATATGGACATGAGTTTTCCGAACATGTCGATCGGAGCTTCGGTGATTCCGACGTAGTTTCCGAGAGACTTGGACATCTTCTTCGTTCCGTCGAGTCCGACTAACAGTGGAAGTGTGATGACACACTGAGCTTCCTTTCCGTATTCTCTCTGCAAATCCCTTCCCACGAGAAGATTGAATTTCTGATCGGTTCCTCCGAGTTCGACGTCGCATTCCATCGCGACGGAATCGTAACCCTGCACTAAGGGATAGAGAAATTCTATCATCGAAATCGATTGGCCGGCTTTATATCGTTTGCTGAAATCGTCTCTTTCCAACATTCTTGCGACATTGTATTTGGAACTCAGGACCAGAACGTCTTCGAATTTCATCTCGCTGCACCAGGTGGAATTGTAGACGATCTTGGTTTTCTGAGGATCGAGAACCTTAAAAACCTGGTTCTGATAGGTTTTCGAATTCTCCAAAACCTCTTCTTTGGAGAGCCTTTTTCTCGTTTCGGATTTTCCGGTTGGATCGCCAATCATCGCCGTGAAGTCCCCGAGTAAAAAGGAAACTTCATGACCTAAGTCTTGAAAGTGTTTGAGCTTTTTTAGCTGAACAAAATGTCCGAGGTGAAGATCCGGCGCCGTCGGATCAAAACCTGCCTTTATTTTAAGCTTACCTTTTTTGGTAAGTTTGGCCTTGAGTTCTTCTTCGCTGATTAAATCAACGCAGCCCCGGCGAATAATTTCGATTTGTTTTTGAATGTGCATGCAAGAAAAAATGGTACCGATTGTGAAACTTAATGCAAATTTGCAGGGGGAAAGAAACCTGTAAAGCAGGAAGAATTGTGAAAATGGAAAAACAAGGCAGAGCCGAACAAATTTCAAAATTACAAAAAGAATCTTATGATATTCTCTTTATAGGCGGCGGATCCACCGGCGCGGGCGCTGCGTTTGATGCCGCAAAAAGAGGATATAAAACCGCGCTTATCGAAAAGAGGGATTTTGCTTCGGGGACTTCTTCCCGTTCCACGAAGCTCATTCATGGCGGAGTCCGTTACCTGGCTCAGTTTCATTTCAAACTCATTCACGAAGCCCTCACCGAAAGACAGAGACTTTTAGAAAACGCTCCTCATCTCGTAAAACCTCTCAAATTTGTTCTTCCCGCGTACCGATTCTACGAAAGACCGTATTATGGAATCGGATTGACTCTTTACGATATTCTTGCATCGAGAGGAAAACTTCCTTCTCACAAAACGATTTCGAAGTCCGAAACGATCTCCGAATTCTCAGCGATCAAAAAAGAAGGGCTCTTCGGAGGAATCACTTACTACGACGCTCAATTCAATGATTCTCGTTTGAACGTTCTCCTTGCGAGAGCGGCAGAGAAAGAAGGAGCGACCGTCGCCAATCGTGTGGAACTCGTTTCTTTTATCAAAGAGAAAGGAAAACTCAAGGGTGCGAATCTCAAAGATCTGGAAACGGGAAAAATTTTTCCGATCTATGCGAAGGTAATCGCGAACACAACCGGAGTTTGGGTCGATCACGTACGGAAATTGGACGACCCAAGGACGTTTAACGTGCTGTCTCCAAGTCAAGGAATCCATCTCGTATTCTCCAAGGAAAAAATTCCTTGCGAGTCCGCGATGATCATACCAAAGACAAAAGACGGAAGGGTCGTATTTATCATTCCTTGGGAAGATCACGTGATTTTAGGAACCACGGATACTCCGATTGAAAATCCGGGAGACGAACCTCTTCCGATCGGTAACGAGGTTCAATTCTTGTTAGATACCGGAAACGAATATCTGGAATCAAAAGTCTCTCAAAAGGATATTCTTTCCGTTTTTGTGGGGATTCGTCCCCTCATCTCTCCGGAAGGAAATCAAGATACTAAAAATATTTCCAGAGAGGAAGTGATTCTCGTTTCCAACTCGGGTCTTGTTACGATGGGTGGAGGAAAATGGTCCACCTATAGAAAGATGGCGGAAGAGTTAGTTGATAAACTCATCCAGGTCGGAAACATAGAAACCAAAGAAGAATGTTCCACAAAAATTTATCCTTTCCCCGGATCGAAAGGATATTCCGGAACTCTCCATAAAGAATTAGAAAAAACCTATAAGATCGATTCGAAATTTGCCAGACGTCTTCAGAACTACTACGGAACCGAGGTTTTCGATGTTTTAGGGAAAAAACCGAAACTGATCGGAAAGGGAATTCCTTTCTTTGAAGAAGAAGTCGTCTTTGCGGTCAAAGAAGAATTTGCTTTGGGAGTTACAGACATTCTGGCGAGGAGATTTAGGATTCTTTTCTTGGATCTGGAATTGTCTCAGAAAATGATAGGGCCGGTAGCGACGATTCTTGCAAAACAACTCAAGTGGAAGGAAACGAAAAAGAAGGCGGAAGAAGCGGAAACTCTCGAGCTGATCGAGAGTTTGAGAAAGTCTTACAAGTAACGCTATTCCACCTTTTAAGAATTGCGAGTTAAGAATAGAATCGGGAAATTACGGTTCTAATGTTTGAAGGTTAGAAAACGTCAGAAAGAACGATGGATTATTTTGTCGTAACAACAAATCCTCCGTGAAAGTCGCGCGCCCCACCCTGATCTTGGGTGGTGGGGTGCGGTGGCGGGAAAAACTCGGGAGATTTTTCTCTATCAGAAAAATCCGCGACTGGCAATTCAAAATTCTCTCTTCTACTTGTAGGAACTCCTACAAAATCAACCGTCAATATAATCCTTGAGTTTCTTCGAACGTGATGGATGTCTGAGTCTTCGGAGCGCCTTCGCTTCGATCTGACGAATTCTCTCTCTCGTAACCTTGAACTGATAACCGACTTCTTCCAAAGTTTGAGGATAACCGTCGTCCAGACCAAAACGCATCCGGATGACCTTTTGTTCGCGCGCAGGAAGTGTATGTAAAACTTGACGAATCTGTTCCGCGAGAATGCTGGACGCCGCCGCGTTTACAGGGGTTTCCACTTCCGTATCCGGGATAAAATCCCCGAGTTCGGAATCTTCTTCGGAACCAACTGGAATCTCCAGAGAGATCGGTTCTCTCGCCACGTTTTTTACCATCTTCACTTTCTGAACCGGCCATCCGAGTCTTTCCGCAATTTCTTCGTTGCTCGGATCTCTTCCGAATTCCTGAACAAAAAGTCTAGTTTCGCGGATCACCTTGTTGACCTGCTCGATCATGTGAACCGGAACGCGGATCGTTCTCGCCTGATCCGAAATCGCTCTCGTAATCGCCTGACGGATCCACCAAGTAGCGTATGTGGAGAATTTATAACCTTTTTTGTATTCGAACTTATCAACGGCTTTGATCAGACCGATGTTCCCTTCCTGAATCAAATCGAAAAAGTGCATCCCGCGATTCGCATAACGTTTCGCGATGGAAACCACAAGTCGTAAGTTAGCTTTTACAAGTTCTTTTTTGGCCTGAGAGATTTCTCTCTCGCCTTTGATGATCTTCTCGCCCCAGTCTTTAATTTCTTGAACCGTAGAACCGGCTTCCTGTTCCATACGGCGGAGTTTTCTTTCGTTGTTCCGAATGTCTTTGATGACCTCGCGAACTTCGTCTATATTCACTCCCATCTTGACTTCGATGTCGTCTAACTTCTCGTTCTTTTCGATAAATCGGTTAAACGCTTTGATGTCTCTTACGTCTTGACCGTATTGGGCTTTGATTTTTAGGAAATGACGATCGATCTCCTTGATTCTAAAAACCATGGATTTGATCTTCTGCGAGATTTTCTGAATTTCTTTTTGAGAAACTCCCAACTCTCGGATCGCATTGTGAATGACGTCGGTGGAAGCGTCTATCTTCTCTTTAAATTCTTTGAACTTTTTGGAAGTCTCGGAATACTTCCGGATCTTAGAAACGGCTTCTTGTAAAACCTTCTCTTGTTCTTGAATCACGAGAATGTTTTTGAAGAATAATTCCTCTAATTTGTGCGCCTCTTCCGCGTTGAGCGCATACATCTTGTCTACACGAATGAGGTCGTAAACTTTGATCTTCTTGCTTCTAATTTTCGGAAGAAGTTTGATATAGTTAGCTCTGAGAATGGAAGAACTTAAGATCGTCTCTTCGATGATCTTTTCTCCCTTCTCGATTCTTTTTGCGAGGAATACTTCGGTTTCACCGGAGATCAAACTTACCTTTCCGATTTCTCTCAAATAGAGTTTGATCGGATCTTCGGAACCGCTTGCGGACGAAGAAGATTCTTTTTTCTTTCTCGCGGGTTTAGAATCGTCTTTGGGAACGAGTGTGGAAGCGGGCTCCAGAGTATTTCTGGTGTATTCTTCCACGATTTCGATCCCCATCTCGTGTAAGAGGGTAAAAAAATCGTCGATCTTTTCTGAGTTCAGAATTTTGTCGGGAAGAATCTCGTTGATATCATCATACGAAACTTCTCCGTTTGCCTTTCCAAGAGATATAATCTTCTGAACCTCAGGCATGCTTTGCAGATTTTCCATCATTTCAAATTCCCTCTATTTATGTGGTAGCTGATTGACTCCGGATATGTTCCAGAATCTTTTCTTTTTCTTTACGATAAAAACTGAGTTCCGTAAAGATCTCGGGCGTAAAAAAACGTTCTCTCTTTTGATCGAGTTCCCGAATTCGTTCCTCGATCCGAAACTTCTTCTGCTGTAAAAGCAGAATTCTAAATACTTTTTGCAATTCTCCCGGTTCTATCTTTTCGGAATCCTCTTCCAAAAGATAAGGGGCTAACGCCTGTTTTAAGTCCTCGGGAATGTCCGAGGCTAAGATCTGAACCGGAGAAATTTCCCCTTCTCCCGTGTAGATCGTATACAAATAATCCCAGAGATAAGAACTCGCCGTGTCCAAAAATTCCATGGAAGAAATCTCTTCCGAATAAGAGAATAACCCCGTATGTTTTACGAGCATCGAAATGATCTTTCTTTCACAATCAAGAGCCGGACCCGTAAGAGTTTGTGTTTCTTTTACGTTAGATCTAGTATCGGCAGTCGAGGGTCCATTCTTTGCACCTGGCCCTCCTTTAAAATCCCGAAGAACCGCATCCATGCTGATTCCGAGTTTATTTGCTCCCAGTCCAAGAAAGAATTGTTTGTCAGTTTCCCGGTTTAGATTTTGAATAAAAGAATATAGATTTTGAAGTGCTTTTCTCTTTTTCTCGGGAAGCGCACGAGAATCGGCTCTATCGAGCAATTCTTCGACAACGAACTCGGAACCTTGAATTCTTTGGGAAAGGAGTTCGTTCAGTTCTTGTCTATTTAACGATTTTGCCAGATCAAACGGGTCTTTTCCTTCCGGAAGCAACACGATGGAACATTCCATTCCTTCTTTTAGACAGATTTCGGCCGCGTGAAGGGCGCCCTTTCTTCCGGCGACGTCCCCATCCAAAACCAAAACCACTCTTTCCGCAAACTTCTTCAAAGTCCGGATATGATTCTCCGTAATGGCTGTTCCCATAGAAGCGATCACATTTTCAAAATCCCGTCTCGCTAGTCCAATTACGTCCAGATATCCTTCTACGAGCATCGCCTCGCCGGTCTTTCTGACACCTTCTCTGGCACGGAAGAAATTGTAGAAGGTCCTACTTTTATCAAAAACAACCGATGCCTGACTATTGATGTATTTGGCTTCCTTCCCGGGACCCAAAATTCTTCCGGAGAAAGCGATCACTCTTCCGGAAAGATCCAACACGGGAAACATGATTCGATCTCGAAAAAAATCATAAGGACGTCCGTTTCCGGCTTCCTTTTCGCGAAGAAGTCCGAGTTGGATCGCACCCGCAATTTCATCCTTGGTTTTAAGAACTTCTTTAGCCAGGGTATCGAATCCTTCGGGTGCATAACCCAAACCAAAAAGACGGATTTCAGAATCTTCGATCTCTCTCGACTTCAAATAATCGAGAGCGCTCTTTCCAACGGGTGTATGCAAAAGGTGTTGATAATATTCGGAAACCTTTTGATTGATTTTATAGAGAAAATCGGAAACTTCCGCGAGTTTCGAATTTTTCTCTTCCAGAGGAATTCCGGAATACTCGGAAAGAATTTCAAGACCTCTTGTAAAATCCACTCTCTCGTAATCCATTACGAAGCGGATAAGATCTCCTGAAGCTTTACAGCCGAAACAATAGTAGAACTGCTTTTCAGCAGAAACGTTAAACGAAGGAGATTTTTCTTGGTGAAACGGACAGAGCCCTATGAAATTCTTCCCTCTTTTTTTAAGAGGTACAAAACGGGATATATAAGATTCGATGGGGACTTCCCGGTGAATTCGATCGATGAAATCCTTTTTGTTAGACAAAGGGAGCCCACTCAGGAAAGCCTGGATTTAACAATTGCCGAAACTTTGGTACCGTCTATGCTCTTTCCTTTGAATGCGGCCATGACACGACCCATTACCTTTCCCATGTCTTTTGCGGTTGGTTGTAGTTCCGCAAAGATCTGGTCTATGATTGCTATGATTTCAGATTCGGGAAGTTCCGGCGGAAGGTATTCCTTCAAAACGCTGGCTTCTCCTTCTTCTTGTGCTAAAAGATCTTTTCTCCCCGCTTTTTCATACATACCAATCGCATCCAGACGTTTTGCATAAGCCTTTTTGATGACGGTGATAACTTGCTCGTCCGAAAGCTCTTTGGCTCCGGTTTTTGTGAGCTCATACTGTATGTCGGACTTCAAAAGACGAAGCGTAGAAAGATGAGGTTCTTTCTTCGCTTTCATCGCCTCTTTCAGATCGTCATTGATTTTTATCTGCAGGGACATAGTTTTTATGATTCTTTAAGAGAGGAATCTTTTTGGATTCCGGTTTTAACAAAGCCTAAACTTAGGCTTTGTCTTTTTTAGAGAAAAGGCGTTTTTTCTTTTCAGCCTTTCTT
Source organism: Leptospira ainazelensis (assembly GCF_016918785.1). GTDB lineage: Bacteria > Spirochaetota > Leptospiria > Leptospirales > Leptospiraceae > Leptospira > Leptospira ainazelensis. The sequence goes on from NZ_JAFFPT010000071.1 coordinate 8,764, forward strand.
TTTGCGGATTCGATCGCTTTTTTCTTTTTGATACTCGGTTTTTCGAAGTATTCTCTGCGTTTGATTTCGCTCATGATTCCAGCGTTCGCGCAGTCGCGTTTGAAACGTTTTAGAGCAGATTCGATCGACTCTCCGTCTTTAACAATGATTCCTACCATTCGATTTTTTGATTCCTTCGTTTTAATAGATGTCCCGAAAACGAAACATTCGGTGACAAAATTGCATGCAAAAATACCTACCAATTTCCAAAAGAAATGGATAGACCAGATTTACATTACCTGAAAAAGGGGGTATTATGTCAAGGGTTTTCCGACAAAATCTCAGAAAGTGATTTTATTTTCTATAAACCTTAAGCGGCGAAGAATTCGGCTCTCTGAATTTCAGAAATTTCGATCTGTGCTACGATTCCTGTTTTCCCGTTCTTAATCACAACATCGCCGTTCAATCTTCTGTTTTTATCAAGTTCGATTACGGTTCCGTTTTTGAGATGGAGGATGATATCGATTCCTCTGTATTCAATGTATCGCGCCAAGGTATTCTTGAACTTTTCTGCTTGATCCATACTTTCCTCCGAGGTTTGAAGCCTCGTGAAAATTTACGGTACAATCTCGTATTCCCTAAAGGACTTTTTAAAAAAGGCAAACTTTGTACATCGGAATCAAAAAAAATCGCTTAACAGACGTCATGTACTTTTTGAAGAGACGAGAAGATTCTTCCAAATCGGCTCCAGGCTTTCGATCGGAGAATTGAGTTCCATAAACTGGATCTCGTAGTCTACGATGAGATGATTGACTTGAAAGACAACCTCGTCAAAACGAGCTTGTACGATCTCTATCTTACAATCGGGAGAGAGTGTAAGAATGGATCTTGAATTGAGAACATACAACTTGTCATAGGGTCTTAGATGAGCTTGGATGATAGCCTTGAGCTCCTTCATGATCTCGCCGGATCTCTGCTCACCCAAGAGTTTGAAATACGAATAAAGATCTTGGAAACGAAAATGGGTGATCACGATCTCGTTACTCAGGGAATTTCGAATGTCCCTCAAAATCTGATCCGAAAATTCCTCGAATAAATCTTCCGAAATTTTGTATTTATGAGTGATCGGTTTGATTGTAGATTCCACAAGACTTTCCTCTTCTTTCAATATCGGATTTGATTCTCGTGAAATTGCAAGATTCTTCCCTTCCGTTTCTAATTTTTAAAAGAAGAATTCCGAGTCCTATCTCGAAAACGGAAAGAAAATTTGTAGAAGCTCCTACAAAAATTTTGATTGGGACCGCCCTGATTCGAAAGCGCTTTTTAACTTGCGGGTAAGGATATGTGTTTTTTGGGAGTTGGATCTGCCGAGTAATCAAAAACGAGGAGTTCCCACAAATTCAGGTTTTGGAACGAAGTTCTCGAGCCATTTTAAGAGAGCTTTTCGCTTGAATTCGCAGGCACTCGTAAAACTCTGTTGGAATCATTTTCCTAGAGGAATTTATGTCTGTCCATCCTACACAAACATTGAGTCTTTCCCAGTATTTAATCGAAGAACAGCTCAAGTTACCCCAGGCGACCGGGGATTTTACGGCTCTTATGAGCCATTTGGTTTATGCGGCTAAGATCGTATCCAGAGAGGTTCGCAAGGCCGGACTTTTAGAAAACATTCTCGGTTCTACGGAAGTCGTAAACGTTCAGGGTGAAACCCAAATGAAGTTGGACGAATATGCTGATAAAGTATTCAACCACACCCTGACCCGCTGCGGTCATCTTTGTATTCTCGGAAGCGAAGAACACGAAGAAACCGTCCCGGTACCGAACGGCTACAAGATCGGAAAATATACGATCGCGATCGATCCCCTCGACGGATCTTCCAATATCGACGCTAACGTTTCCATCGGAACAATCTTCTCGGTTCACTTGAGAAAAAGTCCCGGCGGAACACCGGGCACGTTAGGCGATCTTCTTCAGCAAGGGTCCAAACAAAGAGCTGCGGGTTATGTTTTATACGGCTCTTCTACCATGCTGGTTCTTTGCACTGGAAAGGGAGTTTCCGGTTTTACCTTGGATCCTTCTTGTGGGGAATTCATTCTTTCTCACCCCGATATGCAGATGCCCGAAACGGGTGGAATCTATTCCATCAACGAAGGGAATTACAACTATTGGTCCGACGAGGTGAAAAACTACATCCGCGATATCAAGTCGATCGAAGGCGGTAAAAAACCTCAATCGGGAAGATATATCGGCTCCTTGGTCGCTGACTTTCATAGAAATCTTTTAAAAGGTGGAATCTTCCTCTATCCGAACGATACAAAATCAACAAAGTATCCAAACGGTAAACTTAGACTCCTCTACGAAGCGGCGCCGATGGCGTTTATCGCTGAACAAGCGGGCGGTGTCGCGGTCACGGTTTACGGAGAACGAATTTTAGATTTGACTCCGGAAGAATTGCACCAACGTACTACGTTAGTCGTCGGTAGCAAAAAAGAAGTAGAACACTTCTTGAAATTTGCTCCGAAAAAACCTTAAGCAAAATTTTGATAACGTCTACGGTTTTCGATCAATGCATAGACGTTATCGTTAGTTCTTACTCGACGATCTCCGGATATTTTCGGCGGTCTTGTATCGTATAGGCTCCCTTTTTAAGAAAAATTCTTTTCGTTTATCAATTTCGTCTATTGCAACGGAGTTTTACAAAGCGGAATATTCAAATAAAAGCATGTATTCTCTCCCGGAACGCTTTTAAACGACAAAGAACCTCCGTGTTCCTCCGCGATTCCCAAACTCACGGATAAACCGAGACCGGTTCCTTTGTCAGCGGCCTTCGTGGTAAAGAACGTTTTAAAGACTGAATTCTGAATTTCTTCGGGAATTCCCATTCCATAATCGTCCACTTCAAATTGAGCGAACATGTTTCCTTGGATCTCCTGTAAGAATACCGAAATCCGAATTCTTTTTCTTTCGTCATAATCCGGAAATCTCTGATTGAGGCTATCCACGGAATTGTTGATGAGGTTTAAAAGAATCTGCAAGATCTGACCCAATCTGCAAAGGATGACATTTCCCTCGTCGATGTTTTCCCAACGAACATCGATCTTGTTCATCTTAAAAATCTGTTGAGAGATAGACTGAATTTTTACGAGGACTTCGGAAACATCGACCGGATAAAAATTTCCTTTCTCTTCGCGTGAAAATCGAAGAAGATCCTTCATAATCGTGGAAATTCTCGCGCTTTCATCTCTGATTTTGGTCGCGAGAGCTCTTATTTTTTCTCGGTCGAGATCTTCTTTTGCGATGAGAGCCGCGTATTCGGTGATAGCAAACAAGGGATTGTTGATTTCGTGCGCTAGAGTTCCGGCCATAAGTCCCATCGCTTCCAACTTTTGACTTTGTCTTAACTGCTCTTCTAATTCGTATTTTTCTTTTTCGGCCTTTCTTCTGAGTTCATGGTCTTCGAGCTCGTGCAGAGCCCTTTGAACGGCGGGTAATAATTTTTCAATCTTATCTTTGAGAACATAATCGGTCGCACCCATCGTCAAGGTCTGAATTGCGGCTTCTTCTCCGTAGGTTCCTGAAACAAAGATAAACGGAGTTTCAGGGCACATTTTTTTGGCCGCCATCAGAGCTGAAAAACCGTCGTATTTTGGGAGACTAAAATCGGAAAGAATCAAATGAGGTTTATCTTTTTGTATAGCGTGTGAAAATCCTTCCGAATCGCTGACGTGAATCGATTCGTAATCGATTTTAGCCTTCCTCAACTGTCTTTGAATCAACTCCAAATCCAAAAGAGAATCTTCTAAAAATAGAAATCTCCATCTCATTTTTACGACACTCCATACTCGAAATTTGAAATTTGCGCCCTGATCTGATATATTAGAATATCAGTTTATTTTAAACTATTCTTGTAAATTTACAGGAAGGGAAAACGAGAATTTTGAACCCTTACCCACCTCCCCTTCCGCAAAAACCTTCCCTCCGTGACGTTGGACTATACGAGCTACAATAGCTAAACCTACCCCCGTTCCCTCAAACTCGTCCTGTAAATGTAATCTTTGAAATACCTTAAAGAGCCGATTTACGTATCGTTTATCAAATCCAACTCCGTTGTCTTGGACAAAATAAGTATTCCATTCTTCTCCTTCTTTGCATCCGATTCGAACTTCGGGATGATCGCTTTTGGAAGAATACTTTATGGCGTTCGAAATCAAGTTAACCCAGACTTGTTTCAAAGCGGCGCCGTCTCCCAAAGCGGTCGGAAGGTTATCGATTTGGATCGAACAATGATTTTGATTCGGATTTTCCTGTTGTAACATCATGACAATATCGCGGACAAGGACGTCCATATCCACGGTTCGGCTTGCGAGTTCGATTTTGCTCACCTTATGAAAATCAAGAAGATTTTGAATAAGGCTATTCATAAGCACTATACTTTTCTCGATTATATTTACGATCCGAAGCGCCTCCGGATCCAACGTGTCGCCGAAATCTTCCACCAAAATTTTTACAAAACCTTCGATACCTCGGATCGGAGCTCGTAGATCGTGAGATACGGAATAACTAAAGGCTTCCATGTCTGCGTTTGTGGCTTCGAGAGTTTCGATCGTTTTTTTTAATCGGATAAAATTCCGAACTCGGACCAAAAGTTCCTCCGGAGCAAACGGCTTGATCAGATAATCCTGAGCCCCCTCGCTCAAAAGTCGGATACGAGCGTCCATATCCGCTTTGGCGCTTAAAAAGATGATGGACGTGGAATTCAATTCGGAATGTTCTCGAATTGCACGAACCATTCGATCCCCGCTTAGAACCGGCATCATTATGTCGGTCACGATCACATCCGGTTTTTCCTGTTTCGCTTTTTCCAATCCTTCCTTACCGTTAGTCGCCATTGAAATCTGAAATTCGGATGAAATTGTGTCCGCGATATAACGCCTCATTTCTGCGTTGTCCTCCACGATCAAAACTTTCGGTTTTGAGCCGGACAGATTCGGTTCTTCTAAGGTATCGTCTCCGATTTTTTTTAGATCGGAGACGGCGCTCATGATGGCGGGAATCAGTTCTTCATGAGGGGAAGGTCTTGCGTTTTCGATTCCTTCGTTTGAGACGATCGGAAGAATGACTTCAAACAACGCTCCTCCAAGCGAAGAGTTCGTGACTGAGACCTTTCCCGAATGGAGATTTACGAATTCCTTAACGATCGCAAGCCCCAAACCGGTTCCTCCAAAAGAACGAGAGTCCCCTTCTTCACCTTGTCTGAATTTATCAAAAATCAATTCCCGTAATTTTTCGGGAACTCCCGGCCCGTCGTCTTCTACTCGAATGGAAATTTCGGAATTTTCTCTTTGAAGTTGACAGCGAATTTTGCCGAAGTCCGGCGCGAATTTAAAGGCATTCGCGATCAGGTTTAATAGAATCCTTTCCACTTTTGCCTCGTCCAGGGGAATCATACAAGTTTCAGGAAGGGTTGTTTCGAACTCGATATTTCTTTCTTTAGCGACGGAATCAAAATGTGAGGTAATGTTCGAAACGGTTCTGGAAAGATCCACATTCGAATATTTGAATGTCATCTTGCCCGCTTCCAGTTTGGAGATATCCAGAAGATCGTTGACGTGTTTGAGTAAAGTGTAGGAATTCCGTTCTATCGTTTCCAGAAGACCTTTTTGAAACTGAGAAATCGATTCTTGTTTTAACAAGGAACGGGTCGGACCAAGAATCAAGGTAAGAGGAGTTCTGAGTTCGTGACTTACGTTGGCGAAAAATTGAGTTTTGAGCTGATCGAGTTCGATTAACTTTTCATAAACCTGTTTTAGTTCCTCTTCTCTTCTTGTAAGATCGTCGTTGAGAGAGGTAAGTTTTTTGTTCGAGTTTTGGATCTCCTGAGCTCTTTGATAAATTTCATTTTCCATCGAAGCGGTTAGGCTTCTCAATTCTTCGGTGATTTTATTCTGTTCGTTTCCTAAATTCTTCAATCGGACAAATTCTGTTACGTCTTCGACGCGGTGAATGACGTAGACAACTTCTCCTTTGGAATTTAAAACCGGAGAATTGACAGGGCTCCAGAATTTTTCTTCAAAACCTCCTCCTTCCGAGTCCGGGCGTTTCACGTCGTATTTCTGCACAGCCATTGCGTTAGTCGCTTTGTCTTTGATCACGGAAAGAATCGAATCTTTTAGATTGCTGACACCCGTCGCGTTCGGATCGGAGGGATTGTCCGGAAAAACGTCAAAAAGCCCCCTTCCGACTATCTCCTCCCTTTTGGTATTCGTAGCTCGCAAATACGATTCGCTGACTGCCGTAATTCTAAAATCGGGGAGTAAAATAAGATAAAGACCGGGCAAGGACTCAAAAATCAGGCGAAAATCATTTGATTTTAACTCATTTTCATTCATTGCAAATTCAATCATTCAAGGCGAAGACGATAGAAAATTCGTTTGTTTTTACTGTTTCCGCACAGGGAGAAATGCAGAAACAGAACCTATCAAATTATAAGTCGGTTTTCAATTCATTTTCTAAGAATTTGTTCAATTGGATGGATTTTTTTTGAATTTTACCACACTTTTGCAAAAGGATGTTTGGGATTTGGTGGCAAAAGTTTTAGGAATCCGGACAAATCACGTCGTCTTAGGGGATTCTTATCAAATCCGTCCTTGACAATTATCATCGTCCCTCACGCGCTTTGAAGAGAAATTACGATTTCATTCTTTGAAAACGAGTTCAGAATGAGTGTATCAAAATTTTACGGAGAAAGAATGATGAAAACAAATGAAGCAAATATCGATAGAATCGCAAGAATCGTAGTCGGTCTTGGTTTGGTGGTTCTCGGGTTTATGACACAAGGGTTGTTGGGAACCGGGATTTCAGTACTTGGATTGATTCCGATCGTGACCGGAGTGGTCGGCTGGTGCCCGCTTTATTCCCTTTTGGGAATCAGCACTTGCCCTGTAAAAAAATAAGATTCCGGTGAGTATCTTTAAAGACACGAAACACTGGTGGCTTCATATCCTCGTCGGTCTGATCTGGATTGCAACCGGTGCTTTTACCGTTTTTTTTCCGAGACAAAGTTATCTGGGACTCGCACTTTTATTCTCAGTCATTCTTGCGGTGACGGGAGTGGCCCAGATTCTTTTCGCTTTTTACAATCGTAAAAGTCCCGGAATTTTAAGTTGGAATCTTGTATTAGGAATCATTGATTTACTTGTGGGGACGATCTTAGTCTTACATCCCGAGATCACCGCGGTGACGCTTCCGTTTATTTTCGGATTTTTACTGATCTTTCGAGCGTCTTCGCTGATATCGTTTTCTATGGACATTCGCGTATTCAAATCTTATCCTTGGGGTTGGACGATGGCTTTGGGAATCGCAACCCTCCTTTTCGCGATCGCAATCCTATTCTTTCCGATCATCGGAATTTTTACGATTCTCATCTGGACTGGGACCGGTTTTCTAATTTCAGGAATGGGAAACGTATATTTGGGTTGGAAAGAATGGGAAGAAGAACGCTTGTCCTCTAAAAAATAATCTCGACGAAGGATCGTGGATTCGTTTTTTTTAAGTTCCGCAAACGATCCTTCTCCGGGAAATTTTTTTAATCTCGATCCGATCCATTTTTAGAATTTAGATTTTTACCCTTTTATAAAATTTACGTTTTGTGATTTCCGCAACGCTGATATAAAGAAGTATAATCCCAAACAAAAGACTTAAAAACTCCAGAGGTAAGGGAACAAGGCCAAAAACTTCGGCAATCGGAGTATAAGGAATCTCTAATGTTGCTCCGATTACGGCGAAGGTGGCGAATAAAAGGAACTTACTCGGACGACTTTTGTAAAACGGATTTCTTGTTCGAATCACAAGAACGATGAGAGAAGCGGAGACCACGGATTCTATAAACCAACCCGTTCTAAACTGCTCATGACTTACTTTTAAAACCCAGTATAAAATTCCAAAAGTGAGGTAATCAAAAAAAGAACTCACAAGACCGAACACGATCATAAACTTTCGAATTGCGACAATGTCCCAATGTTTCGGAGCTGCGACCATCTCCGTATCCACACGATCGGTCGCGATGGTCATCTCGGGAAAATCAGTCAATAAATTAGTGAGTAAAATCTGTTTTGGCAAAAGTGGTAAAAACGGAAGAAAAAGAGAAACCCCGGCCATACTAAACATATTTCCGAAGTTAGCGCTCGTTGCCATAAAAACGTATTTTAGAGTATTAGCGAAGGTGACCCTTCCTTCCTCGACTCCCTCCACCAAGACTTCCAGATCCTTTTCCAGTAGAACGATATCGGCGGCATTTTTTGCCACGTCGACGGCTGTATCTACCGAAATTCCGACGTCCGCGGAATGAAGCGCTGATACGTCGTTGATTCCGTCTCCGATATATCCGACTACGTTACCCGCTTTTTTGAGCGCGATGATGATTCTTTCCTTACTATTCGGTTCAATCTCGGCAAAAACGTCGATGTTTCCCACTATTTGAATCAAAGCTTCATCACTGATCGAATTTAGTTCGGGACCGCAGAGGGTTCTGTGTTCGTCCATTCCAATCTGAGAGCATAGACTCGCTGCGACAAATCGATTGTCTCCGGTTATCACTTTTAGCGAAACTCCTAAGTGGTTTAATTCGGCAATGGTTTTTGCAACGTTTTGTTTTGGCGGATCGTAGAAAGAAAGAAGTCCTATAAAGGTCATATTCTGTTCTTCTAATTTATCGATTTTGGAAACGGGCCCGAGATCCTTTACAGCGATTCCTAAAATTCTATAACCTTTTGCGCTGAACTCTTCGTAAAGTTTTAGAATTTGGTCCTTTACGGAATCGATCTCGACCTTTTCTTTCTGATTCGTTTTTGCAAATCTACAAATGGAAAGAACATTTGTCAGGGCTCCTTTTGTGATCATAAAATGTTCTTCTTTGTGAGACACGACGATGCTCAGGCGTTTCCTAAGAAAGTCATAGGGGATTTCGTCCTCTTTTTTGTATTCGGAAATATCAAACTGAAGATCGTTTCGAATCGATTCGTCCACCGGGTTGATAAAACCTGTTTCAAAAGAAGCGTTTAAGAATGCAAAAAGGGCGACTTCGTCGTTTTGTTTTCCGAAAATATCCATCGCAGATTGCATCTTTACGGTTCCTTCCGTAAGTGTTCCGGTTTTGTCCGAACAGATGATGTTCATGTTCCCGAAGTTTTCGATGGCGGTCAGTCGTTTCACGATCACTTTTTTCTCGGCCATTCTTTTTGCACCGTGCGAAAGATTGATGCTGATGATCGCCGGAAGTAGCTGAGGAGTAAGGCCAACCGCTAAAGCAAGAGAGAATAGAAAAGAATCCAGAACGGAACGACCAATCAGCACGTTGATCACAAAGATAGAAATTACTAAAAGTAAAGTAATATGAAGAAGAAAAAATCCGAACTTCCGAACGCCCGCCTCGAATTCGTTTTCAAGTGGTCTTAGCTTGAGTCGTTCCGAAATTTTTCCAAACTCGGTGTCCTTTCCGGTTTTCACCACGATCGCCTTTGCTTCTCCGCTGATTACGTGTGTTCCCATCCAAAGCGAATTTGTTCTTTTGGAAAGACCCGATTCTTTGGAAACGGTCTCCGTATTTTTTTCGGCAGGATAGGTTTCACCGGTAAGAGTCGCTTCGTTTACAAAGAGATCCTTCGATTCTAAAAGAAGACAATCGGCGGGAATGACATCCCCGGCGCTCAGCCTTAGAATATCGCCCGGAACCACGTTTTCCAAGGACACATCTTTTTGAGAATTGTCTCGGAAGACGGAAACCTTTACTTGCACCATCTCGATCAATTTTGCGACTGCGTTTTTAGCTCCGAGTTCCTGCCAAAAACCGAGAACTCCGCTGATTAAAACGATTCCAAGAATGATCATCGCTTCCGTGGAATCCCGAACGATGATAGAAAGCCCGGCGGCAAAAAACAAAAGAAGAATGATGGGACTTTTGAACTGAGAAAAAAATAAGCCGATCGAACCGGAATCTTTCTTTTTGGTCAGGCGATTGGCGCCGTATTTAGAAATTCTCTCCTTTGCCTCCGATTCGGATAAACCGAGAGGATTGGATCCTAAACGATCCAAACATTCCTTAGGGGATAAATTCCAAAAATGGAATAAAGGATTCTGCATATCTTCTTTGTTTTGAGCCATTTTTGTCTTACTCGATTTAGAATCCGTTTCCTTTTACGAAAAGAATCTATTTAAGATTTTTATAAACAATTGCGACTGCAAAGCCAAAAACGCAAATTCTTGGCTAAGAATCAAATGAATGTGAAAAGTAAGACTGACTTTGAAAGTATGCCACTCGAGCGCGGAAACGAATTTAAGAGAAAAGATTAAGTGAAAGCTGTAAATTGAGGATGGGAAAGAATGGTTTTTTCCCAGATTCTATTTTCGTTCTCGTTCCATTCTTCTCGAAAACGAGCGTGACTTCTTTGTCTTCTTCCCAGCCATTCTTCGCCGAGGAGTTGGGAAAATTCTTTCTCGCTTTCCGGTCGTTTTGTATATGCCACCGTCGTTTCGGACTTAGGTCCGCTGCCTTTTCCTTTACCGACCCAAAAGCCCGCAAAGATCAAAGAAGAACGCACAGCAGTGGAAGCGGAATACGTGACAAACATCGTATTCTTTGGATCCTTTTGAAAAAAGAGAAAGAGTCTTTTTAAAAAATCAGGGTGCCATAATTTAGAATCCGTTTTGAAAGAGAACGGATCATAGAAGACGAGGTCCGGTGTTTTTTGAACCGAGAACGTTTTTTCAAAATCACCTTCTACCAAATCCCAGATCAGTTCACCGGAGGGAGAAGTCCAGCTTCCTTTTTCCAAAATGGATCGTGGGGCCTTGTGAAAGAGGTGCGGGAAACATCCGATGTTTCTCATAGCGAGTCGAAACGGATCTAAGTCACATTCAAAACTGATTAGATTCATCGGCCCGGGAGAATCGATCTCCTCATAACAACGGATCGCCGCCATCGAATTGGTAGCCGCTCCCAGACCCACGTCCCAAATCACGAAATGATTGGAGAATTTCGATTCTTCCTTAGTTTTTTTTGCATCGGCAAGTTTTTCGGAAAGACCCGTTTGTACAATGTAAAGCGACTTTGCCTCTTCGGAAGGATTGTTTACCGAATGCATGACTTCACCCGAACTTCTTTGACGAACGCTCCAATACTTTCCTTCCTTGTTTTCTCGAATCTCATAGTCTCCGAGAATTCTTTTTCTCTGAGCCTTCGGAGTTCTTTTTTTGTGTAAGGATGGATCAATGTTGTCGCTTCGAGTCAGCTCTTCTTTTTTTTGAGAATAGTAAGAAGCAAAATTTCCTTCGAAGATTCGCGCGCGCATTTCGGCCATGAGGCGGTGATAAAAATTCAAATTGTGCATCGCGATCAGGTGCCATCCCAAAATTTCGCTCGTTTTGATCAGATGATGTAGATAGGAACGAGAATAATTTTGGCAACAAGGGCATTCGCAGTTTTCGTCGAGTTTGGAATCTTCAAACTTATAAATCGTTCTATGGATTTGAAGTTTCCCAGCGCTTGTATAAGCGACTCCGTGTTGAGCGAGTTCCGTCGGAATCGTACAGTCGAACATATCCACCCCACGGTGAACCGCTTCCAGAAGATCGATGGGAGTTCCAACACCCATCAAATAACGAGGAAGATCTTTCGGAAGCAAGGAAGCTGAAAGTTCGCAGAAATCGTTTCTTTCCTCTTTGGTTTCGCCGACCGCCAAACCGCCGATCGCAAATCCGTCAAAGGGCATCTGAGTCAGGGTCTTTGCGCTTTCTTTTCTTAGATCCTGAAAACAAGCGCCTTGAACGATTCCGAACATAGATTGTAAAGAATCCCCTCTTGCGTCAAGACTTCGTTTTGCCCACCGATGTGTGATTTCCATCGCGTCTTTCGCCTTCGCATAATTAGCCGTAGACGGAATACACTGATCCAAAACCATCATGATGTCCGAACCGATCGCCTTTTGCATATCAATGCTGAGTTCGGGAGAAAGAAGAATCATCTTTCCATCTACGTAACTCCGAAAGAGCGCCCCTTCTTCGGTCATCTTTCTGGAATTCGGAAGACTGAAAATTTGAAACCCGCCCGAATCGGTAAGCACGGGAGAATCCCAGTTCATAAATTTATGAATTCCGCCGATCTTGCGAAAAACTTCCGCGCCTGGTCGCAAAAGAAGATGATACGTGTTTGCCAAAAGAACTCTCGAACCCATCTCTTTCAAAGAATCGACGGTCTGAGCCCTTACTGTGGCCTGGGTTCCCACCGGCATAAAGATGGGAGTTTGAACCTGCCCGTGCAACGTAGTAAACGTCGTGGCACGAGCGTTTGTGTGGGAAGCCTCGGCTTCGAGGACAAAATTCAATCGAGGCATTTGAACTTCATAAAAGGAGAATCGGGTTTATACAAACGTTCTTGAAAAGAAGGATTTACTTTTCAGGGACAAACCCTTTTTTATTTCCTGCGAATCACTTCTTTTTTCAATTCTTCCTTAACTACGTCCCGATTGCTTCCCACTTTGTTTTTGAGTTCGAGAGTATAATGAATTTGGAATTTAGTAACTACCGGTTTTTCTTCGGAATGTTCCATAGACCAACGAGTAACGTCGTTTTGTACGATCTTCGCTAGGTCGTTGATTCTCGGGACTCTCGTATTAAAACGGATCGTTTCGAACGCACCGGTGTTTCCGTTTAACACAACGATGATGATTCCGTCGTCGATAAAGTTGATTTTATTGTAACGAACCAATTCTTCGCTGATGAGCGCGTCCCCGCCCTTATCCACCTTCCGTTTGATGTATTTGGAACCTCGAAGTTGACGAAGCTGATATCCGTCGCTCGAAATATGAACTCGAAAGTATTCCAGTGAGTCCTTGGAAGGTTTGAGAAACGCAGGATGATCTCCCGTATTTAAGGTGATTTCCTTTCCTTCCTCGTCTAAAACTACTTCGTTTTCTCCGGCCGGATTGGGAACCGGTTCGGTTTTCACCGATTCTCCTTCGGTAGTTTTGCCGGTCGTGGAACAGGATAGAATCCCGAGTCCGCTCCAGGTGATCCCGACGATCAAAAGAATTTTTGTAAATGTGAACTTTGTTTTCATACCCGATATCAATTTTTATTCTCCAAAACTAAATTCTATTCTAAAATAACCCGTTCTCATTTTTGCATTCGTCTTTTTGTTCCGAATACTACATTACAATAAATGAATAAAGATTGTAGCTAGTCCTAAAAAGCAAAAGAAACCGAAGACGTCCGTAAAGGTCGTCACAAAAATCGAGGATGCGATCGCTGGATCGATTCCGACAACCCGAAGGAGCAACGGTATCGACGTCCCGATAACCGCCGCGATCACAAGGTTTGCCTGCAACGCCATAAACATTACCGCAGACAACGCAAAATTTCCCGTAAAAAGATAGACGATCAAACCCGCGGTGACCCCGACCATAAATCCGTTAAAAAGTCCGACCAACCCTTCTTTTCGAATCGCCGACTTCCAGTTTTCCGTGGTCAGATCTCCCGTCGCTAAATTTCGAACGATCAGAGTGATCGATTGGGTTCCGGCGTTCCCGCCCATTCCCGCGACGATCGGCATCAGGGATGCGAGTAAAACGTATTTTTCGATCGTATCCCCGAAAAAGGATACAACGGAAGCGGCCAAAGAAGCGGTTCCGAGATTGATCGTAAGCCAGACGATCCTTCGCCTAACAGATGTTAAAACGGAAGAAGTCAACTTTTCCTCTTCGGAAACCCCTCCCAAACGAAGAATGTCCTCGGAAGCCTCTTCATGAACGATATCCAAAATGTCGTCCACGGTGATTCTTCCCAAAATTCTTCCAAGATCGTCGACAACCGCAGCCGAAACCAAGTCGTATTTTCGGAAAATTTTCGCGACCTCTTCCTGATCCGTGTCGTAGTGAAGGGAAGTAAAACCCGTTTTCATCAAACGGCTCACCTTTGTGTTCAAGGGGGCTAAGAATAAATTCTTTAGTTTAACATAACCTTTGAGAACGTTATTCTCATCGGTGAGATAGAGATGATAAATGTCGTCGGTGTCTCTTGCGATCTTTCTGAGTTTGATGATCGCCTTTCGGACCGTATCGTTTTCCACCGCGGATGCGAATACGGTGTTCATCAGACGTCCGGCCGTGTATTCCCGAAACGTAAGTTGTTTACGAACTTGAGAAGAATCTTCTTGGTCGATGGAGTTGAGAATTTCCTCGGCCTTATCCTTCGGAAATTCCGAGATCAAACTGGAAAGTTCGTCGGTTTCCAAATTCTCCAAAATCGGAGAAATTTCCTTCATCTGAAAACGGGAGATAAGGTCCGCCTGAAATTCTTCGTCAAACTCGACAAGAATCGCGCCTTGGAGTTCGGAATCGCAACGTTTGAAAACGTAAAAGGCTTCGTCCTCCTCCAACTTCTCCAAAACCTCGGCGATATCGGCAGGGTGATTGAACGCGAGAAAACGATCTAAAAATGCAACGTCTGCGGCTTTGATTTTTTCTTGGAAGAATTCGATCCATTCCATAGAAGACGGATTCGCTTTTTCCGAGAATAGACTCTGACCGGCTCCTTTTTCTTCCATAAATTCTCCCCGAGAAATGGTTTCAAAGAACAGGATTGAAAACTTTCCAGACCGATCAATGAATTTCCATCCGAACGCCAAAAAAGGAGTTTTTCATTTGACCCGTTCGCAAACTGTTCCATCCTAGAAACACAGGGCGCCATTCACTATGAAATCGTTTTTGACCGAATCTTTTCTTTTCTTCTTTGTTCTTCTTCTTTCCATCCACCCTCTTTCTGCGGATACATTCTATTATCCTTGGGAATACAATAAGGTCTACAACGAGAAGATCGCTCTGGAAATCGAACTGGATTCCCTAAGAACCAGATATAGAAACGAGACCGATAATTTTAAAAAAGAAAAACTGGAGATCGAATCCAAGATCCGCTCCTTGGAAGAGCTTTTAGGGAGAGAGAAAGAATTCAGAGCCAAGGACAACGACCTGAGTGAAGAGAAAATCAAAGCCCTCGAAAATCAGATCGCAGTTTTAAAGGCAAAAAGTACAAACAAAGAAAAAGAGCTGATCGAAGAAAGCGAAAGACAGGCCAAAAAATTTCGGGAACTTTTGGAGAATCTAAAGGAAGAACTCGAAAAAGAAAGAGCCGCTTGTCAAAAAAAGACCGAAGCCCTCCAGAAAGAATACGAAAAAAAGATAGGCGACCTCGAGGGAAGAATTCTTTCCTTAAACGACGAAATCTCGAAACTTAAAAATCTTTCCGAAAATCAAAGGAAAGAATTGGATCGTCTTTCCGATCAGGCGAACGAATTGGAAAACAAACTTACGGATGAAATCAAAAAAGGACAGATCCGTCTCAAACGATTTCACAACCGTCTTGTGATCAATATCGACGATAAGATCTCGTTTGATTCCGGATCCGCGGATCTCAAAAAAGCGATCCTTCCGGCTTTGGATAAGATCAAAGACATTCTCGTGAATTATCCCGGAAACCTAATCATCATCGAAGGACATACTGACAACGTTCCGATCCGTACAAAGAAGTTCGCGGACAACTGGCAGTTGTCCGGAGAAAGAGCCCTTTCCGTACTGCATTACTTTTTAGAAAATAAAAACTTAGACGCGAGGAACCTTTCCCTTGCCGGTTATGGAGAATTCCAACCGATCGTGTCTAACGATACACCGGAAAACCGCGCTCTCAACCGAAGAGTCGATATCGTAGTCGTTCCTCGTTGATGGATGATTTTTTTCAACTCCACCACGTAGAAAGAAGCCAAGAGAAAGGTCTCAAACGATCCATTCTTTTGGCGATCCTCGTTTCTCTTACGATCTTTGTGGTAGAAGTCGTAGGAGGAATCCGGAGCGGAAGTATCGCGCTCCTCGCAGACGCGGGACATATCGTCACGGACGCGATCGCTCTCTCGCTTTCTTTGATCGCGGTTCTACTCGCATCACGCAAACCGAATCCTAAGTTTTCGTTCGGTTATTATAGAATCGAAATTCTTACCTCTCTCGTGAATTCGATTTTGATCTTCGGAATTTCGTTTTATATTTTCTATGAGGCGATTCAGAGATTTCAAAATCAAACTGAGATTCTGAGTTTTGAAATGTTGATTTTCAGTTCCGGCGGAATCGTTTTGAATCTGATCAGCGCCTGGATTTTATTTCGTTTTAGCAACGAGAATATCAATATCAAATCCGCTTATATCCACGTCCTCAGCGATCTTTTGGCAACGACCGGCGTTCTAATCGGAGCTATTTTGATTTATTTTACGCAGTGGCAATGGATCGATCCGTTGATCAGCGTTTTGATTTCCGTCTTAATTCTACGTTCCGGCTGGGGAATTTTTTGGGAAAGTATTTCGGTGCTTTTGGAATCGTCTCCGGCTACATTCGATATTCCTCATATTTTAGAGCACCTTCGTAAAATTTCCGGAATTCGGAAAATTCTGGACTATCACTTTTGGGCGATCACAAGAGGAGTTCATGCGTGTACTTTGCGTCTTTCCGTGACGGATCTAAAAACTTCGGGGGAGATCGTATTTCAAACACAACAGATTCTAAAATCTGAATTCGGGATCGATTTTGTGACCGTTCAGTGTGAAGAATCGGAACTTACGAAAAGAATCGGCATATTAGAAATTCATGATTCTCATGGTCCGCAAAAAGGTCATCACGGACACCACCATCATCATTGAACTTTTGCCTAACGAAGAGCTCTGATTTTTTTCAAAATATTCTTCTGGTAAATCGGAGTTTTGCCGGGATGAATCGAATAAAAAAGACCTATATCGGGGAACATTTTAGTCAATTCAACGCTGCTTACACAGTCCGTAAACCAGGTGTAAATGAGATCAAGGGAGGTTTCATAACCGTAAGGATGAACTTCCTCCATTCTAAAATTCGGATCCTCGTCCTTTTTTCGGGAAATTTCCAGAATTTTAGAATATAATAATTCTTGAATGTCTAATATTTTTCCTGCGATTCTCGGATCTACGTTCTCCTTTTTTTCCCTGAGAAGAGTCCTTAAAATCAAATCCACATAACCGCAAAACAAAGCCGATGCGGAAAGCATCTCCGAAAGATGAATTTCGGGTGCGTATCCCTGGTAGTTTAGAAAAATCAAATTCTCCAGAGGAAAGGATAAGTCTTGGCCTTTCAATCGGCAATGAGTCGCTTCCTTTGCGTATTCCAAATCGAAAAGTTCGACTTCCAGACCCTGAGTTTCTAAAGGAACGTAGATCACGTCGTATGTTTCGTTAGGCGACTTCGCAACCACGAGAAACCCGCTGCAATTGGCCCCGTTTGTCAAAAAGGATTTTGTAAGATTGAGAAAGATTTGATTTTTTTCGATTTTATAAGAACTCGTGATGTTCGAGATTCTTCCTTTCCAACCGGACTCGCTTACACCCATGGAAACGATGTCTTTCCCGGTTCCGACTCCTTGTAAGAGTTCTTTTACGATCCTGATCGTCTTATCCCGGCTTGGAAGTCCGTTTGTCTCGGTTTCGTTCGCAAAACCTTCGGAGACAAATTTTAGAATTCGTCCGGCGACATTGGTCTGCGCCATAAGCGCGATTCCGATCCCGATTCCTCTCGGATACGAACCGAGCGCGAAAATTTTCTTGTGAAAGTTTTCAAAAGATCCTCCCACGATCGCGTCAAAGTATCCCTCCTCCACCAAATACGAAAGAGCATTTCGAAACACACTCCGATACTCTTCGGATGGAACGGACGATAGGAATTCTTTCAGATTCATAAGACCTCAGCCGGTTTTCTTTTTATCGGATGCAAAGATTTTCTTAAGATATTGTCCGGTATAGGAATTTTTTACTTTCGCGACTTCCTTCGGAGTCCCTTCCGCGATGACAAGTCCTCCTCCGTCCCCGCCTTCTGGTCCCATGTCGATCAACCAATCGGCTTGTTTGATGACGTCGAGGTTGTGCTCGATGACGATCATAGAATTACCGCGATCCACGAGTGTATGAAGTACTACAGAAAGATGTCTAACGTCTTCAAAATGGAGCCCGGTCGTCGGTTCGTCCAAAATGTAGAGAGTTTTTCCCGTGGGCCGTTTCGAAAGTTCGGTAGCGAGTTTGATTCTCTGCGCTTCTCCTCCGGAGAATGTGGTAGCGGGTTGTCCGAGTCGGATATAACCGAGCCCTACTTCCATCAAAGTCTCGAGTTTTCTTTTTACGATGGGAATGTTTTCAAAGAATTGATTGGCGTCTTCGATGGTCATTTCAAGGACGTCGAAGATATTTTTTCCTTTATAACGAACTTCTAATGTTTCCTGGTTGTATCGTTTTCCTTTGCAGACTTCGCAGGTTACGTAGACGTCCGGAAGAAAGTGCATTTCGATTTTAAGAATTCCATCTCCTTCGCAGGTTTCACATCTTCCTCCACTTACGTTAAAGCTGAATCTTCCGGGTCCGTAACCTCTCAGTTTTGCGTCCTCGAGATTGGAAAACATTTCCCGGATCGGAGTAAAAAGACCGGTATACGTCGCCGGATTAGAACGAGGAGTTCTTCCGATCGGAGACTGATCGATATTGATGATCTTGTCTATCTGTTCAAATCCTTTGATCGTCTTGTGTTTTCCCGCCAAGGTTTTCATCTTCATTACCTTATGGGCCGCGGCGTTGTAGAGAATGTCGTTGATCAGAGTGGATTTTCCGGAACCGGAAACTCCCGTAACGACGACTAACTTTCCGAGAGGAATCGTCACGTCGATGTTCTTGAGATTATTTTCTTTGGCTCCGATGATTTGAAGATGAAAACCGTTTCCTTCTCTGAGTTTCTCAGGAACCGGGATACTCAATCTTCCGGAAAGATATTTCCCCGTGAGTGAATTTTTATCTTTTGCTACGTGTTCCGGTGTTCCCGCGCAGACGATCATTCCGCCGTGAACTCCCGCTCCGGGTCCCATATCGATAAGCCAGTCGGATTCCTCCATCGTTTCGTGGTCGTGTTCGACGACGAGAACCGTGTTTCCCAGATCTCGGAGATTTTTAAGAGTTGCGATGAGTTTTGTATTGTCTCTTTGGTGTAATCCGATCGAAGGTTCGTCGAGGATATAAAGAACTCCCATAAGTCTCGATCCGATCTGAGTCGCCAAACGAATTCTCTGTGCTTCTCCTCCGGACAAGGAACCGGCGCTTCTTTCGAGTGTAAGATATCCTACACCGACGTCGTTCAAGAAAGTAAGCCTCTGATGAATTTCCTTTAAGATCGGCTTGGCGATGATTTCTTCGGAGCCGACAACCTTTAGATTCTCCACAAAATGAAGGGCTTTTTCGATGGAAAAGGAAGTAAACTCGTCCACCGGAACGTTATGCACCTTTACGGAAAGACTTTCTCTTTTGAGACGTTTTCCCTTGCAGGAAGGACAAGGATGATTGGTCATGTAGGATTCGAACCACTGACGCATCGAGTCCGACTTTGTTTCCTTATATCTTCTCTGAAGATTGGGAATCACTCCCTCGTATTCTTTTGTGAATTCGTAGTGCGAGTTGGCGCCTCGAAAATCATATTCGATTTTTATTTTTTTGTCCCCGTAGAGAATCGTCTGTCTCGTTTTTTCGGGAAGATCCTTCCAAGGAGTGTTCATCTTGAATTTTAAAGAATCCGATAAAGACTTGAGAGTCGCCATAAACCAAAAGCCGTTGCTCTTGGAGCCCGCCCAGGCTTCGATACAACCGTCCACGAGTGAAAGTTCAGGATCGTTTACAAGAAGATCCTCGTCGAATTCCAATAAACTTCCGAGACCGTCGCAGGTTTCACAGGCGCCGTATGGAGAATTGAAAGAAAACATTCGGGGAGTGAGTTCGGTAAAGCCGATATCGTGTCCGTTCGGACATGCCATCTTCTGAGAAAGAACGTGGTCTTTTGTGCCGTCGTCCAGGATCACAAGTCCTTCGGATTGTTTGAGAGCGGTTTCAACGGAATCGGCGAGCCTGCTTCGAATTCCATCCTTCATCACGATCCGATCGACTACGATCTCGATGGAGGTTTTGAAATTCTTTTTTAAGACGATTTCTTCGTCGAGGGTTCGGATTTCTCCGTTGATTCTCACCCGATTGAATCCGTCCTTACGAACCTTTTCCAATATGTCCTTGTGTTCTCCCTTTTTACCGGAAACAAGAGGAGCCAGGATTTGGAGTTTACTTCCCTGTGGAAACGCAAGAACACGCGCGGTGATCTGATCAATCGACATCGATTGGATCGGAGTTCCGCATTCGGGACAATGTGGTTTTCCGACTCTTGCATAGAGCAAACGGAGATAATCGTAAATTTCCGTTACGGTTCCTACGGTGGATCTCGGATTTCTGTGAGTCGTTTTTTGTTCGATCGAGATCGCGGGAGAAAGACCTTCGATCAGATCCAAATCCGGCTTTTCCATCTGACCCAAAAACTGTCTCGCATACGCGGACAAACTTTCCACGTATCTTCTCTGACCTTCCGCGTAGATCGTATCAAATGCGAGAGAGGATTTTCCCGAACCGGATAAACCCGTGATGACTACGAGTTTATCTCTGGGAATGTCCACGTTTATATTTTTTAGGTTATGCTCTCTCGCTCCCCGAATCCGAATTTCCTGCAATGAAATACCCTCTCACTTTTTAGGATTTATAGCTTCCGGAAATCTGAAAACTCCTTTCCTGAAACAAATTCTTCTTTTTCAAGAAGAAACCGGTCCATATACTGGCTTTCATGTTTCGAAATTTTCTCAAATTCGTCTTTTTACCGATACGTCTCGTTTCCCAACTCGTTCGTTGGCTTCGATTTCGATTTTTTCGAGGCGATCACTACTTTCTCGAAATTCCTTCCGAATTCTCAAGTTATCGAAAATCTTTTTTTATGAGACTTCTTTCCTCCAAAGACGAGGAGCTGTTTTTCACCGAATTCTTATTGGAATTAAAACTCCTTTCACAGATCCCCGGTCTCAAAAAAGTTTCGGTTCTCATAGAACAACCGGAATACGGGTTTGGAGAAACATTGAGCATCGGTGAAAGACTCCAAATATTAAAAGAATCCGGAGTGGAACTGGAGGGTTTTGCGCTGACGGGAGGACTCAAATCCCTCTTTCTTTTAGGAATTTGTAATACTCGATTTTGTTCGGAGGCTTCCGAATTTTTTCCGGTCCTTCCCTCCGCCGAATCCTTTTTTTTCGGCAACGCTGGAAAAAAATGGGGAGTCAAAGTAGAAACATTCCAGAGCGGTCCCTACAAATCCTTTGGAGAATCGTTTCAAAGGGATAAATTTTCTCCCAAAGCGAGGGAGAATCTGGCAGTTCTTCTCAAACAGATGACAACCGATCTGGAGAATATTTTTCAACGTTATACGAAATTCTCCTTAAAAATATTTTCAGAACCCTTTTTATCGGCGAAAGTTTTGAAAGAGAGAAAGTTCATTACCGGATTCTTAAATGAAGAAGATTTTCGGGAAAACTTTTTATACGAAGGTTATACAAACGAGGAAGAAAAACAAAAAACCCTTACCAAAGAATTGACCCTTTCGTCCTTATATCGTTTTGCGAAATTAAGAAATTTTAAAGTGTTTTCAAAACGAGAACCGATCGTCGCGGTTCTTCCTCTAAAAGGCAATATTCATCACGATACTTTGGGAAAAGGCGAAGGAAAAACGGAAGGAATCTCGTATCATTCTGTCAAAAACGCGATCAAGGAACTCAGAGACGAAAAGGCGGTAAAGGCGGTGATCCTGGAAGTGGATTCTCCCGGAGGTTCGGCTTTCGTTTCGGAACTTCTTTATCAAGAAATCCTAAAGTTATCCAAAAAGAAACCCGTTTACGCGTTTGTTCAGAACGTTTCCGCAAGCGGAGGTTATTATCTTTCTTGCGGAGCTTCGAAGATTTACTCATCTCCTTACAGCATCGTGGGAAGTATCGGAAGTATTTCTCTTCGTATGGATTTAAAAAATCTGTATTCCAAGTTGGGCGTCACCAAAGATCGGGTTGGATTCTATAAATACAGAGATCTTCTTTCGGAATACGGACCGATTCACGCGGATTCTAAAAAATTGATGGAACAGGAAATTCGCGAGTCCGAAGGTCTTTTTTACAAAAGGGTTGCGGACGCTCGAAAGATCAACGTTTCCACGCTGGATCAGAGATTCGGACAAGGAAGAGTTTTTACGGCGAGTCAATTTTTGAAAGACAAGATGATCGATTCTATCACGGACTTTCTGGGGCTCGTGGACGATATCAAACAGGAACTCAAAGCGGAACGGGTCCAACTGCAATACCTTCCCACACTTTTTACATTTCAGAGTTTTTTAAAGTCTTTACGACCGGGTTTTTTGAACACAATCGGCTTTGGTAAGAATGGGATTTTTCCTTCTTGGATAGACGAAACGATAACGAAAAATGAAAATTCCTTAAAAAAGAAATTTCTCTTTTCCGAAGGCGAATTTATCTTTCGATCCAAGTTTTGGACACAAGGATAATCATTTCGAAGCGGCCTTTGTGATTCGATTCAGAAGGGCCTCCTTTCCTCTTTCTTCTTTTGGAATTTCACAGAAGGCTTCTTCAATTCCCCTTCGATCGCATTCCACAAAAAAAGAATAGAGAAATTTCATATACTCTTCGTTGGAAGTAACTCGAATTTGATAAACGACATCCTTATAAAATCGAAATCCGATCTGGGCGGCGGTTTTCGGCACATCCTCCAGGTTTTCGGTAAGAATGACCTTACAAACCGGAGCATAGTGCCGATATTTGAGTCCCGGGCTGATTGGGGTTTCCGCTAAAATTTCGGACTTCTTTTCGGTCGACTTCCAAACTCGGAGTTCCGGAAGAATTTCTTTGAGATCTTGAACATCCACAAACCCGGGACGGAGAAGAATCGGCGGATTCGATGTAAAATCGATCACAGTGGATTCGATTCCGATCTGAGGCTCCTCTCCTTTTAAAATACAATCTACTTTTCCGTTAAATTCCTCCAAAATATATTCCATTTTTGTTAAGGAGGGTTTTCCGGAAAGATTGGCGGAAGGCGCGGCCACGGGAACATTACAAAAATCTAAAAAAGAAATCGCGGTCGGATTGGAAGGAATTCTTACCGCGACTGTTTTCAGATCGGCCGTAAAAAGGTTCGAGTCTTTTTTAGGAAAAATTCCAGTAATCGCTCCGGGTGAGAATTTTTGAAAGACGAGTTCTCCGCTGGAATTGACAACGGCGCAACTTTTTAGTGCGCCCAGATTTCCCACGTGAAGGATGAGAGGATTATCGGATGGACGATTTTTTACTTCGTAGATTCTTCTACAGGCCTTGTGATCGAAAGCGGACGCCCCGATTCCGTAAACCGTTTCGGTGGGAAAGATAACGAGCCCTCCCCGAAGCAAAACTTTGGCCGCTTCCAAGGGAGAGTCTGTGATAAGAGTGTTAACCTTGTTTTCTGGCAACTTTCTCCGCGTGCTGGCGGTTTGCGTTGGCTTCTTCCGGAGTTTGTTGTGCGTCCTTTGCAGGAGCGTTCGGATCCTTTACCGGTTCCTTGATTTTTTCCACTGGAGGAAGTTTATTAGAAACCAATAATTCTAGGTAATCGTTGATTCCCGGATCGTTATCGCTGATCAACTGCCAAAAGGAAAATCCACCCAAGTCGTATTGTCTTAAAAGACTCATCTTGTCTTCAAAGGCTTTTCGATTCATATAAAACGCTACACGGTCACAACCTTCGGATTTATACCAGATACTCGGATCTTCGTATGTTTTTCCGGTATGAACCCAGGAGAATTTGGAAAGATTGGTCCAAGTGCTGGAGTTCTGAGTATTCGCCATAATCTGATCGATGTTAGTCGGTTGTCTGTGAATTCCCAGATCCTTTTTACGAATTGCGTCCATATAATAAACCGACTTGATCTTGGAGTTACAGTTGAGAGCCCAGTCGTAACCGTAAGTCGGAATCGCCATATACAACTGACGGGAAGGAACTCTTGCCTTTGCGTATTCTATGATACTTTTAATCCATGTATTCGGCGCTTGTGGTCCCGGTCCCGGATTTCTGTACTTGCGAGGGTGCAATTCATATGCCATAATCTTAATGCGATCTGCATACTTTGCGAGAAAGGCGTAGTCGTGTGTCATAGGCCCTCTCCAGTTTTCAGCGTAATCCATTTTGATCTTTTCTTTCAAACCCTTACAGGCCTTGAAGGTTTCCTTTTTCGCGGGAGTTTTTGGATGGACCGCAACGGATAAGATCTTTCCGCGTTTATGAACTTCTTTGGAAAGAATGACGATGAATTCTTCGAACTTTTCCTTTTTCTCGCAACTCATTCCTTCGTAGTCGATGTCGATTCCGTCGTAACCGTAGGTATCGAGTTCGTGAAGAATGTTGGAAAGGTGTTTGTCTCTGATATCGTTGCGGCCGTTCATCCCGATGTTTTCGGAAATCTTTTCGTATTTA
Organism: Leptospira ainazelensis; assembly: GCF_016918785.1. Lineage (GTDB taxonomy): Bacteria > Spirochaetota > Leptospiria > Leptospirales > Leptospiraceae > Leptospira > Leptospira ainazelensis. Next base: position 33,197 of record NZ_JAFFPT010000071.1, read on the forward strand.
TTCTCCCAGCGGAAAATGGTAGGAATGATTTTTACGTTCGGGTTGAGTTTTTTGAGTTCGGCCACCCGTTCGTGTTTTTGAGTGCTTCCCCAACTGGAGTAAAGATCTCCGTTGTTGGTTTCACGGCCCTTCATTCCATAGATAAAAGGATGGATTTCATTGTAGAGATGGACGGTTTTTTTCATCGCCTCGTAATCGGAAAACCAAGTGGACGCACGGAAGGTAGTGTTGTCGTCCGCTTTCGGAAGCAAGGTTGCTTCCGGCATTTCCCCCTCGTCTTTTCCAAAGGAGAAAAATCCGGGTTTAGAAGAATCGGACTCTGGAGTTGAGTTTGTGTCTTCGGTCTGATTGACAGGCTTGTTGATAAAGAAAAGATCTCGGATTCCGTCCATAATTCCGACGGAACTCGCGCGGACCGTCTCCGATGGATTTGCGTTTGTGGAGCGGTCTTTTTTGAGAAGATTGATCCCTAAAGAGAAAGAGAGAACTGATAATAAAAACCAAGTCAAAGAATAGAATAAGATCTTCTTTTTAGGTTCTGAATTTCTCGGGAATGGAACCGGTTGACTGAGTCCGTCCGGGATTTTGTGTTTGTCTTCTTGTTCGTTTGCCATTGTGTTAACTGTCTTATTATCGAATCAAAGTGGTGGAAAATAAAGAAGTTTCCTAAGTCTTTGATTTGAGGATCCTCCTCCAGAGATTTCGAGGTGAGAGGACTGTCAAATGGTTCTTTTTACAAGTTGACGAAATCCAATGAGCAAGGGAAAAAACCGCTTATGCCTCTTTCGAAACCTCTGAAATTATTTATCGCCTTAAACGGATTCTTTCTCACGTTTCTGATTCTTGCCGAAGTAACGGGTTCTAAACTTTTTGTCTCCTTCGGATTTACGCTTACGATGGGAGTGATTCCGTTTCCCGTAACGTTTATCGTAACGGACCTTTTAAACGAATACTATGGCCGTAAGGGTGTGCGTTTTACCACGCTCGTGGGAATGGTGATGATCTTTGTGGCCTACTTCTTATTGATGTTGGATATGTGGATTCCGGCGGCTCCCAATTCTCCCGTCGACGATCGTTCCTTTAACATTGTTTTTGGGAATTCGGGAAAGATCATAGTGGGTTCGATCGTGGCCTATTTAGTCGGACAGCTCATTGATATTCAGATCTTTCACTTTATAAGGGTCAAAACCAAGAACAAGTTTATCTGGTTGCGCGCGACCGGATCGACGATCGTTTCCCAACTTGTGGATTCCTTTGTGGTGATTTATATCGCCTTGAGCGGCGGAAAACTAAGTTTTGAAGAATTGAACCAAATTTCAACTAACAACTTTCTCTATAAATGTGGAGTCGCCGTCGCGATTACCCCGATCATCTATGGAGCCCATAAATTCATAGACTGGTATTTGGGAGCCGAAGCCGAAAAGATGATCGCCGCCGCCACGCATGACGGCCGTTCCGATGTAGAACCGATTTCCCCGGGTTGAAAGGAGGAAAGGCATTGGTTCCGATTCAATTCAAGTTCGATTTTGTCTTGAAAACCGGGCTTCAGCTTTTCTCCGCCCTCATTCTTTTTTCCTGCGTTTTGAAACCGGAAATGACGTTTGAAAGAGTAAAACAAGGAAAGGATTTGGATCGGATTCCCTCCGTTTCTTTAGAGGAATTTTTTCAAATCTGGATCCGCAATCGAAAACACGTTAAGATCATGGTCAATACTTACAAACTTTTTGATGATTCTAAATTTCTTTACTTTGGAAAAAACGAGTTCGGCCTTTTTTCAACGAAAACTCATTTTTTTAAGATCGAAAAAGAATTCTTAGAAAGAGAATTTCCGGGTTATGAAGAATTTTACGTCTCCGATTTGAAAGATCATTTTTTGAACGAGATTCTTTCCTCGGCAGATAAGAATCTTTGGAGCTCCTATGCTGGAAAAGATAAGAGCCGGTGCGGATTAATATATCAGTTTTCCCTAATGGAACAAAGAATCGTTTTAAACGCGGTTTGGAACCTGGAAAACTGCCGAGATCTAACTTCTCTTTCCGGAAAAAAGTATCGTCTGGTCTATGATTTGAAAAAGAAAAATTGCGAAGAATGAGCCCCACTCGGCTCGTCACTCAAAATAAAACCAAAGTCGATTCTTCCATGGATCTAAAACGGAAACGTATTTCACATCCTGGGTTTCCAGGGAAAAGCCCCGACTCAAAAGAAGAAGTTTAAAATTCTCCCATTCTCCTTTTTGAATCTGAAAGGTTAAGGTTCCGGGACTCACCGGGCAATTTTTCGATTCTTTGCTAAAAATGAGCGCTGAGCCGTTTTCCCAAATCAATTCGGAATGAACCTTGGAGCTATTGCGGATCTTCAACCCGAAAAGTTCGGAGTAGAGATTGGCCGAAACGGAACTATCGGAAGACTGAAAGTTGGATGCGTAGAATTGGATCATGATATATCAAATCCGCATTCTAAGCGGAAAGAATGCGGATTCTTCTTGTTTAATTGGTTGTCTAAAGAGTAAAACCGAAAAAATTGGAAGAAGAACTTTTTGCGAGTAAAAGATGACAAAAGAAGATCAGAAAGATTACGTTCGAATTTTTGATACAACTCTTCGAGATGGAGAACAATGTCCCGGAGCTGCGATGACCGAGAACGAAAAACTCGAGATCGCAGCTCAACTTGCTACGATGAAAGTCGACATCATCGAAGCGGGATTTCCCGTTTCTTCTCCGGTCCAATTCCAAGCGGTGGAAAGAATCGCAAGAGAAACAGAAGGACCGATCATCGCCGCTCTCGCAAGAGCCATGAGAGCCGATATAGAATCCGCTTCCAAGGCCCTTCTACCCGCAAAAAAAAGAAGAATTCATACTTTTATCGCATCCTCTCCGATTCACATGAAATTCAAATTGGGAAAAGAACCCAAAGAAGTTTTGAAGATGGCGATTGAAGCCGTTACCCTTTGCAAAGAATTCGTAGACGACGTAGAATTTTCTCCGGAAGACGCAACCAGGAGCGAACCGGAATTTTTAAGAGAACTTTGTGAAGCCGTGATCGAAGCAGGAGCCACGACCATCAATATTCCCGATACGGTCGGTTATACGACACCGGAAGAATACGGGAATCTGTTTAAATTCTTAATTACAAATGTGAGAGGAGCCGAGAAAGCGATCTTCTCGGCTCATTGTCACAACGATCTTGGTCTTGCTACGGCGAATTCTCTTGCAGCTGTTCAGAACGGAGCCCGTCAGATCGAATGTACGATCAATGGAATCGGGGAAAGGGCCGGAAATACCGCGATGGAAGAAGTCGTAATGGCGATGAGAACTCGAAAAGATACTTTGGGAATTCAGACTCGAATTAAGACCGAAGAAATCGCGCGCGCTTCTTATCTCGTAAAAACAATCACAGGAATGCTCGTCCAACCGAACAAGGCGATCGTCGGCGCCAACGCCTTCGCCCACGAATCCGGGATTCACCAAGACGGTGTGATCAAACACAGAGAAACGTATGAGATTATGAAACCGGAAACGGTGGGTCTTTCTTCCAATCGTATGGTTCTTGGAAGACACAGCGGAAGAGCCGGTTTTAAAGATAGAATCGTTAAGTTAGGTTTTTCCCCTCAAACCGAAGAACTGGAAGCAGCTTATCAGAGATTCTTAGAAATCGCCGATAGAAAAAAAGAAATCTATGACGAAGACATTCGGGCCTTGTTTTCCGATGAGACAAGAAAGTCCACGGGGGACCGTTATCAACTGGAAGGTTTTACGGTTTCCACCGGGACAAAGAGCACCCCAACTGCGGGTGTAAGAATTTCGATCGACGGACACGTTCGTGAAGAATCTGCAACCGGAGATGGTCCTGTGGATGCAATCTACAAAGCGATTCAGAAAACTACGGGGATGGATCCGGAAGTTTCTAGGCTGGTGATTTCTCCCGTTACCGAGGGACAAGACGCGATGGCGGAAGCCTCCGTTACTTTGGAATACAAAGGTGAGAGAGTGGTTGGAAAAGGGAGTTCCACGGATATCATTGAGGCTTGCTCCCGAGCTTATATTTCGGCCTTGAATCGACTTTAGTTTTTCTAATGTGAGGTCTATTTTGGTTGGCTCGGAGGAAAGGCGAAAGGATAAAAACCTAAGAAGGGGTTTGGGTCGAAATCGAGTTCCCTGGAAATGAGGTTTTCCGCTAAATTTAAAGTCCAGATCATTCTGTAAGTCCCATGAAACCTAGGAACTCCTAGGTTTAAAGTTTCAACGATAGAATCTCCAACACCTATCTCATCCAACCAAAGCATATAATTAAACAAAAAACACCGCGACACACCATGCGCTGCGGCCAAAGCGCCAAGCATCGCCCAGGCGCCCGTATTCACCCGAATGCTCATTTTCTTCATCTTTCCCGCTCCCCAATTGTATTTGATCTTACCAGCCCTCCAATGAAGCCTCTTCATAGAAGCAACATATTTCGTATATCTCCGCAAAAGATAAGGTAACTTCCTTGAGAGAATTTTTCTTTCCTCAAAATCCAACTCATTCCAATGCGAAAGAGGAATCAAAATCGAATCCGTCCCCATTTCTCCTTCGATCAAAACCGATTCAATTTTTCCCTGAGAATAAAGCGATAGAAGTTCCATATACCAAAAACGGTTCCCACAAAATCAGCCGCAGACGGATCCAAACAAAGAAAAAGGAAAAATTCTAAAAAAAAATCGTTCAAGATTCAGACAAAAACAAATTAAATCAATTCCTAATCTTCTCAAAAGCGACTTTGATAAAAACAGTTTGGATTCCTTCCCTTGGAACGCCCCACAAGAGACCCTCCCAATAGTTTCCAACCAAAACTAAGCGATTTTCAGACCAAAGAATTCTCTTGCCCGTTTTTAGATTCATTTCCAAGGTAGAAAGCAAAGATTCTTTTTATACAAACAGGTTAGTTATGAAATATTCTGAAATTTTTCAACCGATCCAAGTCGGTTCTATTACCCTTCCTCACCGAGTAATTATGGGATCCATGCACTTAGGGCTGGAAGGAATGCCAATGACCGCCGAAAGAATGATCGCGTTCTACGGAAGGAGGTTTGACGGAGGGGCTTGTTTTATTACGACCGGAGGAATCTCCGTCAATCAGGAAGGAAAAGGATCCAATATCTTTTTTAATTTTCAAAAAGAAGAAGACTGTAAAGAACTTTCGATGGTAGCGAACGCGCTCAAACCGAAAGGAGTTTTTTGTGCACAACTCTTCCACGCGGGAAGATATGCGTATCATAGAGAACTCGTCGCGCCTTCGGCGCTCCGAGCCCCCATCAACCGATTTATCCCAAGGGCGCTCACGGAAGAAGAAGCCTGGAGAACGATCGAAGACTTTGGAGATTCCGCACTGAAAGCGAGACAAGTAGGATTTGGCGCGATCGAAATTATGGGAAGCGAAGGCTACTTAGTAAATCAATTCTTCTCACCCGTCACAAATCAAAGAGAGGATTTTTTCGGTGGCAGTCCCGAAAAAAGAATGAACTTCGCCATCGAGGTGATGAAGAACGTTCGAAAAAAAGTCGGCAAAGATTACCCAGTCGTCTACCGTATGTCCGGAATCGACCTGATTCCCGGCAATCCAAGTTTTGAAGAGGTCGTCACACTCGCGGAGAAATTAAAAGAAAACGGAGCCGACGCACTAAACATTGGAATCGGTTGGCACGAATCTCGAATCCCGACTATTTCCATGCTTGTCCCAAGAGGAGCCTGGGCCAAGATCTCCGGAAAGATCAAAGAAAAGGTCAAGGACATACCGATCATAGCATCCAACCGAGTCAATATGCCGGAAACCATGTCTCGAATTCTCAAGGATCACGAAGCGGATATCCTAAGTATGGCTCGGCCTTTTTTAGCGGATCCAGATATTCTCAACAAAATCAAAGCGGATCAGGAAGAAAGGGTAAATACCTGTATCGCCTGCAATCAAGCGTGTTTAGACCACACCTTCAAAGAACAAATGGTATCCTGTCTCGTTAATCCGTCAGCAAACCGCGAATTGGAAATCAGCAAATTGAAGAATGCTGACAAAAAACACGTTGTTGTGATAGGCTCCGGCCCAGGAGGACTTGAATCCGCAAGAATCAGCGCCATCCGTGGACATAAGGTTACGGTATTAGAAGCCTCGGATAAAATCGGCGGACAACTAAACCTCGCCGCCCAAATTCCCGGTAAATCGGAATTTTTCGAGACGATTCGTTATTTTAAGAATGAACTCAAAATGCTCGGAGTCGAAATTCAATTCGGACACAAAGCAACGTTAGACAGCATTCTTGCTCTCAAACCGGACGCGGTGATCTTTGCAACCGGGGTCAAACCGAGAGAATTCTCTCTTCCCGGAATTGAAAAAAAGAAAACGGCGTCCTACGCGGATTATCTTTCCGGAAAATTCACCCCCGGCAAAAAAGTCGCAGTGATCGGAGGCGGAGGAATCGGATGCGACGTCGCGCATAAACTCACGGAAGAAGAAGCCCCGACGATCGATTCTTACTTTCATAAGTACAACGTACTTTCCTATACAAAAGCCCGGATCCAACCTGAAAAATCGGATCGAAAGGTTTCCATCTTCCGTAGATCGGGAAAAATCGGATCGGGACTCGGAGCCACGACGGCGTGGGCCCTTCTTCAGGAATTGGAATCCAAAGAAGTGGGCTTTTATACTTCACTGAGTTACAAGGAAGTTACCGACAAAGGTCTTGTCGTAGAAACCAAAAAGGACGGCCCCGTTACGATCGAATGTGATTCGATCATACTCTGTGCGGGACAATTGAGCGAGGTTTCTCTCTACGAAGAATTCCAACAAAAGGTCTCGAACATTCCTACCTTTCTCATCGGAGGAGCAAAAGACGCTTCCGGGATCGACGCAAAACGCGCCATGTTGGAAGGATTCGAAGCGGCGCTTACAATCGGAGTAAACTAAATCTAAAACGAATTTTTTTAAGAAATTTTCCGCTCCGACGTTCTCCTTCGAACACATCCAAGAACCGTATGTGTTAGGAGGAGAATCTATTGTTTTCAAAATTCAGCCCCATTCTTATCATACTTTCCGTTCTTTCCTGTGAACCGGAGCTCAAACCCGCAACAACTCACGATCCCATTCTCGATCTATCGGGAAACTGGGAGATCGAAACCATCCACGGCGATATACCCGAACGTTCATCCCGGAAATACAATCCTAAGAAAACGGTTTTGATTCCTTCGAACCTTATAAAATCATTAGAATCGCCAAAGGGAAGCATTTTACTTCGAAAGAGAATTTTCAAAACCGAAAAACAAGTATTTCAAAACCTTTGTTTAGGAAAGATTTCGGATCAAGCCCATGTATTTTTCAACGGAACTGAACTCAAGGAAGCGCTTTTTTCTTCGTATCAAAACTCGACCCCGCAGGGTTACGACCGAACTCGGATCTACGCGATTCCACAGGAACTCGTCAGAGATTTTAATACGATCGAAGTGTGGATCAAACCCTATTTCGATTACGAGTTCGGAATTCTTTCGGGCCCGATTTTCATCGGATCTTCAATCGCCGTTTGGAAAGAATACTGTATCTCCGAGATAGGAGGACTTCTATTGTTTTCCTCCTTTCTTATGATCGGAGGATTTTTTCTATTTCTTTCTTTTCGGGAAAAAAAGAAAAATGAGAATTTTTACTTCGGACTTTTTCTCGCGACGTTTTCGGTTTATCAAATTTCCCTAAGCCAATTCAAATATCTGACCGGTTTAGAAATTATATACTTAAAGAAATTAGAATATTCCTTTTTAGTATTTTTATTTCCTCTTTTTTGTCGATTTCTCGCTTCCTTTCTAAAAAAACCGATCAGTCCAGTTCAAAACATTTTGGAAATCGTATCCTTTGTTTTGTGTATATCATTTTGGTTTTTGCGGACAGTCTCCGTTCTGGATTGGAGCAACCGTTACCTTCATCAATGGCTCTGGCTCGGTTATATAGGGCTTTCGCTTAGATTGATTCTTCCCCATCTCAAAAAACAAAAGGAATCTAGAAAAATCCTCTTTGGAATTCTGTTTCTGATTGGCTGCGTTAGCGTAGACATCCTTTCGGAAAGAGGAAATTTTTCGATGATACGTCTTTCCGGTTTTGGAGTCAGCGGTTTTCTATTCTTTCTCACTTTGATTCTCGCTGAAAAATTCGTCGGAATGAAAGAAAAACTCAAAACTTGGAACCTGGTCTTAGAAGAGGCGATTCGCAAACGAACAAAGGAACTCACTCAGAGTCTACAGGAAATTCGAACTCTAAAAGAACAACAAGACGGGGATTATTTTCTCATCACCCTTCTCTTTCAGCCTTTTCTTTCCAAGGACATACGGACCGATTTTGCCGAGATCGAAGTTTATAGAAAACAGTACAAACAATTTCAATTTAAGAATCGAAACTATGAAATCGGTGGCGACGTCGTACTCAACGAAACGGTCTTTATTTCCGGAGTCGAATATCAGGTTTTGATCAACGCGGACGCGATGGGAAAATCTCTTCAAGGAGCCAGCGGCGCTTTGGTTTTTTGTTCCATCGTGAAAAGTTTTTTGCAAACCCCGGATTACGAATACCGCAGTCCGGAAAACTGGCTCTTTCTTCTCTACAAAAACCTGCAGACTGTTTTTGAATGTTTTGACGGAAGTATGCTCGTCTCCTCCATTCTTTCCTTATATAGACAGGAAACGGGAGATCTTTTTTATCTAAATTGCGAACACCCTCCCATCCTACTCGTTCGAAATCAAACCGCAAATTATCTCCCGGAAGAATCCATCCTCCGCAAGATAGGGTTTCCGGACCTGGATCTCCCGATTCGGATCCAACACTTCAAAGTTTTGCCGGAAGATACGATTTTATACGGCTCGGATGGACGGGAGGATTTGTATCTATCCGTCGATTCCGATCCGACTCAAAGACAGAAAGTCTCTTCTCCGGAACTCTTTTTGAAAACCGTCCAAAACCCGATTTCGAATCTGGAAGTATTGGAGAAAAGAATCCGAAACCTCGGAGAACTTTCCGATGACTTAAGCCTTCTCAAAATCCAAAGATCCTCTCAGGCGTTCGATCCTGATCTTCTGGCAAAAAGCAATTCGTATGAAAGAATGGGAAAAGATTTGGTTCAAAAGGGTGAATTCAGGAAGGCCCTGTCTTTTTTCGCCAAAGCCTCGGTTCAAAACCCCGCAAATCTTCACCTCTCGAAAACGACTCTTCTCTTAGCCAAAAAAACACAGAATTTCAAACTGATCCGTCTTTTCTCGGAGAAACTTCTCCTTCGTACGGAAGGTCTATTTCTAAGAATGTCTGGACAGGTCAATTCTCAGCGTATTGCTGACTTTTCAGGGAGGAAAAGAGCCGATCTTGGAGGCAAAGAAAGAAAAAAAGCATCATAATGGATTCTTCAAAGAATTTATTGTTGAAATTGTTTCAATTTAATACTATAAGTCATAATTAATTCATTCTTTGGAAAAGAATCGAGCACTTCTCTCAAGAATGAAATCAGGTGAATCAGTCTCCAAATCTCCTATTCACTGGATTGCCGTCTAAAGCCAGCTCGCTTGCTGGGGTAGAATCCAATTCCTATTTTGTAAAATGGGAATTCGGATTCCTCCCCGGAATTTTATCTCTTGGGTGTACTTATGAATATGAAAATTTATTCCGGCGCTTTTACTTCCCCCAAGGTGGAAGAACCTCCTTTGTTCGTAACCAAAAACGGACTCAAGAAAAAAATCATGGTTCAAGAACCGCAAAAGGTTTTGGAAAAGTCCATTGCTTACAGCTTAGAAAAAAACGTACTTTTGATTTCCTATACTCTTCTTCTGGATCATACGGGAGATACTCGAGTTGCGGAAAATAGCTATCTACGATTTTCCGAAAGATTCAGAGAAACCTTTACACAAGATTCCTGGTTCTTTTTATCCAATCGAATCGAAACCTTTCTCAAAGAATACGAACAGTCCAAATTGGATTTTCAGTATGAATCGGAATTCTAAATAAAATTCTGATTGAGTTAAACCGCGCTCAAATTACCCTGAAAAGTACTTAGATTCCGGTATTTTTCTGAACCCCGATTCCTGCCAGAATTTTGAATTTATCCATTTTGGAGCTATCCATGAAAACTAGAGTGATTACTTTCCATTACACCCTTCATGACACAGAAGGCAATCTGATCGATTCTTCCGAGGGCAAGGCGCCCCTTTCCTATATGGAGGGAGTTGGTCATATCATTTCTGGTCTGGAAGAGGAAATGAAAAAGATGTCAGCGGGGGAGAAAAAAAGAATCAATGTAGAAGCTGAAAACGCATACGGTTTGAAAGATCCGGACTTAATCTTTGACGTTCCGAGATCCCAGTTTCCTCCGAACGAAGACCTGCAAGTCGGGATGATGTTTCAAACGGACGAACCTGACAAAGTTTTTACCATTACCGAACTCCAAGACGAATCCGTCATCGTCGACGGAAATCATCCTCTCGCGGGAATCAGTCTTGTGTTCGACGTCGAACTTACGGAGATTAGAGAAGCTACCGAAGAAGAAGTTTCTCATGGACACGTTCACGGAGAAGGTGGACATCACCACCACTAAGAGATCGCTCTCCACCATTTCATGTCCTGGAAGGAAGACCTAAATTCAGCTCAATTAGAAGCTGTCCTCACCCAGGACGGACCGGTGCTTGTCTTGGCGGGAGCCGGAACCGGCAAAACAAAAACGATCATCAGCCGGCTCGCAGAACTTGTTTCTTCCGGAACCCCGGCCTCTTCCATCTTACTTCTTACATTTACACGCAAAGCATCGAGGGAAATGATTCTCAGGGCTTCGTCCTTGGGTGACGCGCGCTGCGGCGAAGTCCAGGGCGGGACCTTTCATTCTTTTTGCAGTTCCGTTTTGAGAAGATTTGCCCCCGTCCTCGGATTCTCCTCCGATTTTACGATTTTGGACGAATCGGATTCCTTGGATGTGTTTCAGTTTTTGAGAAACGAAAGGGACTTTGGAAAAACGAAAACCCGTTTTCCCTCCAACGAAACCCTTTTCGGTATCCACAGTGAAATTCAAAATACGGGGAAAATTCTCGCGGATATATTAGAAAAGGATTATCCTTCTTTCTTACAAAGATCCAAAGACATCGTACAAATATTCGAAGATTATAAGGTTTATAAAAAAGAACGTGCGCTTTTGGATTACGACGACTTACTTTTTTTCACACGCGATCTTCTCGCCAACCATTCCGGGGTACGTTCCGCACTTTCCGAGAAGTATCGTTATGTTATGGTCGACGAGTTTCAGGATACTAACAAAATCCAAGCTCATATAGCCTGCCTACTGGCGGCGGAACACAGCAATCTTATGGTCGTCGGAGACGACGCTCAGTGTATTTATACATTCCGCGGAGCCACCGTTCGGGGAATATTGGATTTCCCCCAAATTTTTGAAAATACAAAGACCGTCTTTTTAGAAAAAAATTACAGAAGCACTCCAGCGATTTTGAATCTTGCAAACGCGGTTCTTCAGAATTTCTCCGAAAAATACGAAAAATTTCTTTTTACGGACAACGAAAACGGACCGCTTCCATCCGTGCTCCAATTTACCGACGAACTCGAAGAAGCCGAAGGAATCGCCGAAATTCTTTTGCAAAAAAAAGAAGAAGGAATCCCTTTTCATAAAATGAGCGTGCTTTTTCGAGCTGGGTGGAATTCAAATCAACTCGAGCTCGTATTAGCAAAACGAAATATACCCTTTGTGAAATTCGGCGGAAGAAAATTTATCGAAACCGCGCATATCAAAGACTTACTTTCCTTTTTAAAACTTTTGATCAATCCACTCGATTCTGTCTCCTGGATTCGAGTTTTAAAATTGATTCCGGGAATTGGCACTGCAAAATCGAACGACATTTTGGAGAAAGTCCGCAGATCTTCCGGAAAGATGGATGCATTGAACGAGGAAACAAGTCCGAGTATTCAAAAATATCTGACTCCTCTATTTCATCTCTATCAAAAACACACGGAATCCAAGGCCGAAGTCAAAACGATCACTTCCGATTTTATCGATTACTATAGAGTTCTTTTGGAAAAAAATTACGACGATTCGAAACGTAGATCGGAAGACTTGGATTCGGTGCTCGGATTTTCTTTGAAATATTTTTCTTTATCCGATTTTCTCTCGGATCTAACGATGGATCACACTTCTTTGAGTTTGGAAAAAATCAATCCCGACAACGCGGAAACCGATCTTCTCAATCTTTCCACAGTCCATTCGGCAAAAGGTTTGGAGTTTGATCTCGTCTTTGTTCTAAACGCGACCGAAGGTTCCTTTCCTTCGAGTCGAAATACGGACACAGAAGAAGAAAGAAGACTCTTTTACGTAGCGATCACACGCGCAAGAAAGGAACTCTATCTCACAAGACCATCTTTGGCACAATCTAGATCAGGACCTTATTACACAAAGTTATCCCGTTTTCTGACCGAAATTCCTTTGCCGGAAAAGGTTTTCGAACTCAAACTTGTTTCATCAAAATCGGCTCCCAAATCGGAACTCGGTGCGAGCGCCGGCTCCGCCGGCGGAAAACCCGCTTCCGAATCCTTTTCCAGAATTCAGGACTATTTCGGAAACTGATCGATGATTTTAGCCTTTGAAAAACAGAAAACGAAAATCGCTTCGGATAAAATCCAAACGTTTCTCGAAGATAAAGTTTTTGAATTTCTGAATACTCGGGGTGGAAGAATTCTACAAGGAAAAAAGGTTCGTTATAAATTTTATCCCTATGCGAACTTGGGGAGTGCGATCCGAATTTCCTCCGGCGTTTTGGAATTTAAGATCCATTCTTCTTATTTGGAATCGGATTCCCTGGAAGCGGTCATAGAATTGCTTCTTTACAAACTTCTCAAACTCCCGATTCCAAAATCGATCGAAGAAAAAATTCAGAGCTTCTACGAACTTCATTCCAAACAAAAATCGGAAAAAAACAAACGTAAAAAAAGAATCGAATCCTCCGATTCTAAAAATGCGATTCTCAAGGATATACTTTCTAGAATCAACGAAACGTATCTCGGAATCGACCTTTCGGACATAGAAATTTATTGGGGCAAAGGAAGTTCAAAAACCAGACTGGGACATTTTGACCCCTCTCACAAAATGATCGTCATCAACCCGATTCTGGGAAAAGAGGTAGTTCCCACTTTTGTTTTGGAATACATCGTCTTTCACGAGCTTTTACACGTTTACATTCCAGCGACGAGAAAGAATGGAAAAAATGTGATCCACGGAAAAGAATTTCGCTCCTTGGAAAAAAAATATCCGGACTATCTTCGGGCCAATCAGTGGCTAAAGTCCAAATACCACCAATCCATAAATCTCTAATTTTTGAAAATTGAATGTTTACAAGCTTAGAATCCGTTTTAAACTTTGGTCCTTATCTTGGCTTGTGGGAGAATAGAATGCATCCAAAAGTATTTGAGACGCTTTATGTCCGTAAAAATTATATCGACGAAGAGCTTCGAAGCCATTTGAAGGAGATGCAGGGTTTGAACTATAGGTCCTTAAACGAATACGATCGAGGTGTTTACGACGGATACGTTCAGGCGATCACCGAAATTCTTAAAAAAATAGAAAAGAAATTTTTGCAGGCGGGTTGATTTGTTTCGAATTTTAGTATTAGGCTCCGGCGCAATCGCCGGGCTCTACGCGGGAAAACTCAAACAAGCGGGTTGTAGTGTCGATTTTTGGGTTCGAAAAAACGCGTTTGAACTCGAAGAAAGAGGATTCCAAATTCAGAGTCACTGGGGCGACTTCGAATACCAACCGAATCTTGTTTTTGAAGAAGTTCCTAAAAATTTAGAGGAGTATGATCTCATTCTAAACTGTTTGAAATCTTTGCCGGATATTCGTCTGGAAACGATTTTAGGAATTCGGATTCCCGAAAACGTCCCAATCTTACTCTTGCAAAATGGAATCGGAATCGAGGAACCGATCACCGAACTTTATCCGTCCAATGAGATTCTGAGCGGGCTTGCCTTCGTCTGCGCCAATCGTCTGGACAACGGTAAAATCCACCACCTCGACTACGGCGATCTTACGATCGGCTCTTGGAATCGGAGTTCTTCTTCCGTTTTGGAAAGGGTCGTCCAATTTTTTGAAACCGCAGGAGTTCCCACACAGAGTACGGATACAATCCGCCAAGCACGATGGAAAAAACTGATGTGGAACGCGCCTTTCAATCCTATCAGCGTTCTTTCCGGCGGTAAAAACACCTCTCAAATTCTTGCGGAATCTTCGAGTCGTTCCCTGGTGATCGAAATCATGAAGGAAGTCCAGAGACTTTCCGAGTTGGACGGTGCGCCGGTTCCCCTGGAACAAATCGAGATCTTTTTAGAAATGACTGAATCCATGAAACCGTACAAGACAAGTATGTTATTGGATTTTGAAAACGGAAGACCGATGGAGATCGACGCGATTCTCGGAAACGCGCTAAAAATCGGCGAGAAGTTTCATTTCAGAACTCCCCATATCGAAACACTCTACGCGCTCCTCAAACTCAAAAGTCACTCAAAGTGAGTTCAAAAGTTTTTTGATTCCTTTTTCCAATCCGTCGAGAGAAAGAAAATACATGGGAATTTGTTTTCCGATCTCTTGAATCGTAGGCGCTTCCCAGTATTTTTTCGGTTCCGGGTTCAACCAGATCGAATCCCTAAAATGTCTTCGAATTCGTTTTAAAGAATCGAGTCCCGATTCGGGATTCTCCGGAAGTCGAAAGTCCATTCGAAACCGACTGTGATAGTAACCGTATGTAGAATCCAAGAGTTCATACGGAGCCATATAAGCGTCGCCGATGAGAATCAATTTTGTATCGTCGCTGTGTTTTTTAAAAACCCTTTGCAGAGAAAGTGGAGTTCGCATGTTTGCCTTCGGATAAACGGCGTCGTAAATGATATTATGAAAGTAATAGTAATGAAATTCCTTGAAATGATTGATTTGATGACTCGCGGAAAAAAGTTTATTCACCCGTTCCGCATGAGTTGTCATACTTCCTCCCGTGTCCATCAAAAGTAAAACCTTAAGGCCGTTCTTACGGGAACGTTCAAACTCTAGATGAATATCTCCGGCGTTTCTACAAGTGGAATCGATAGTCTTAGGAAGATGAAATTCAGAAACCCCTTCTTTTCGAAAATTCCTGAGTTTTTTGAGGGCCGTCTTAATCTGACGGACGTCGAGCTGTTCGTCGGTTCTGTATTCTTTATAACGTCTTTCTAATGCTTGGAAAACAGCGGAACGATTCCCCCCTTCTCCTCCGACTCTCACACCCTCCGGGTTGGAGCCGCTGTGTCCAAACGGGGAAGAACCTCCGGTTCCCACCCATTTGTTCCCGCCGTGATGCTCTCCTTTTTGTTCTTCGAGCCGTTTTTTTAATTCTTCCAGAAGCCGATCGGGAGGGATCAAGGAGGCCGGGGGCGGACCATTGGGGTTTTCAAAAATCCGATTTAACCAATCCAAAAGTTCCTGTTTGAATTCGGGACGCAACGCGCCCTTTTCCCCGAAAATCTCCGAAAAGACAAGATCAAAGGCGTCGAAGTATTTGACGTCCTTTACCATACAGGTTCTTGAAAAACGATAGAGTTCGTCCAAGTTGATCCAGGCCTTTTGATTCGTAGTATAGTAATCTACCACTTTCAAAAAATCCAAAAACTCTCCCGTAGTAACGGGAATTCCTTCGGCCTTGAGTCTGTAAAAAAAAGGAATGAACATTCTTAATTCCTAAATAACTTCAGATCCTCTTCGTTTTTGATAAGAGCTCCTAAGAATGGAATTCGAACTTCGTCCTTTAAAGCTGCTCCTTGGTGAACCAAAATTTGAATCCAATCCAGAAGTTCGCTCGTGCCGGGTTTTTTCTTTAAGTCGTCCATTCTTCGGATTAGATAGAACATCTCAAGAGCTTTGATCAAAAGAGTATGCCCCACGCCCGGATAATGGGAAAGAATAATTTTTTTCATAAATTCGGGATCCGGAAATTCTATATAATGAAAAATGCATCTTCTTAGGAATGCCGCCGGAAGTTCCTTTTCGTTATTGGAAGTTATGATCGTAAGAGGACGTTGTTTCGCCTGAACCCGTTTTTGGATTTCAGGAATAAAAAACTCCATCCGGTCCAATTCCAAAAGGAGGTCGTTCGGAAATTCTATGTCGGCCTTGTCGATCTCGTCGATCAATACGATGGATTTTTGATCGGAGTCAAAGGCCTCGCCTAAGGATCCCAGGCGTATGTAGTTTTCGATATTTTTTACTTTTTCGGAGTCTTCGGCAAAACGGGAATCGTTCAAACGGGAAACCGCATCGTAAAAATACAAACCTTCTTTGGCCTGTGTGATCGATTTGATATGCCAGGTATGGATCGGTAGTTTTCTCTGATTCGCTAAGTATTCCGCGAGAAGCGATTTTCCGGTTCCGGGTTCTCCCTTTAAAAGTAAGGGACGGAAAGTGATTTCCGCCATCAGGATCGCTTCTTCCAAAGAAGGAGAAAGTAAGTAAGTGTCAATCAATGGATTCATAAAAATGTATGGATTGATTCTAACGTGAAGGCCGTGCCCGGCAAGAGAAAAACCTTCTTTTTATCTGACTTCAAAAACTACGCTGTCGATAATTCTTCCGTCACGACCTCGCAGCGAAAGAATGTGAAATCCTTTCTCCGGTTTCCAAAACGTTTCCTTCTCGTGCGATTCCTTTAGATTCTTTCCATCCAAGATCCACTGAAATCCGTTTTCAAAAATGGAAGCTGCGAAACGAAGTTTTTGTCTTCCTTCGGGAATATCAGGATCCAGGGCAAAGATCGTTTCGTTTCCGGGAATAAGGATTTTAGGAATCGGTTGAGAATCGAAGACGGTTCTCAGCGGAGTTTCGTTTTGAGTCTCCATAGGAGGTTTCCAGTTTTCTCCTTCTCTTTCCTGCAAAAGATGGATGACCGCGTTCCAAATCGGCGCCGCCCCCGTCACACCGCTTACATCCCACATCGGACTTCCGTCCATATTCCCAACCCAAACTCCGACTGTAAATTTTTTAGAATACCCGATACACCAGTTGTCTCTCATATCCTGCGAGGTTCCCGTTTTGACGGCCGTAAAAAAACGAGTGCTTAGATGATTGTTTAAACCGAAGGAAAGTGAACGATATTCCCGGTTGGAAAGAATTTCGCCTAACGCGTCAGATGTTTCTTTGGAATAAATTTTCTTCCAAAAATTGCCTTCTTCGAAATTTTCTTGAACGGTTTGTTTCACAACGGAAGGGACCAAACTCGGCTCGGAATACATCCCTCCGTTTGCAAGAGTTCGGTAGGCATTGGTCAATTCCAAAAGTGTTACGTCGGCGGTCCCGAGCGCAAGAGAACCACCGTAAAAATCGGAGCGTTCCATGTTTTGAATTCCGAGTTCCTGCAATCTTTGTACGAATGTAGAAACTCCTACAAGATCCAAAACGTGAATCGCGGGAATATTCAGAGAAGAAGCCAGCGCAAACTTCGCCTCAACTTTTCCATGATATGTATCGCTGTAGTTGGAAGGCCGATAGATTCCTGAGACCGCGTTCCATTCCGAAGGACTGTCTTCCAAGATCGAATTCGGTTTTAACAATTTTTTTTCGAATGCGAGCGCGTATAAAAACGGTTTGAGCGTGGAGCCCGCTTGTCTTCTGGATTGAATCGCGTCCACATAGAAAGTGCGGCTTTCCGGAAGATTGCCGACGTAGGCAAGGATCGCCCCCGATGTGTTATCCAAAACCACAACGCCGGTTTCGGCGACGTTCTGTTTTTTAAGTCCGTCTAAAATATTTTTTGCGAGTTCTGTAACCTTCCATTGAAGATCAAAGTCGATGGTAGTTTTTTGTTTTCCGTTTTTTTCTAAAAATCCTAAATTCTCTCGAAAGAATTTTTGAGCCGCATGATACGCGATGCCGCCCGTCGATGGAAGTCCCGTCGGTTTTGAAACGGCAGCTTGAGCCGACTTTTCAAAAGAAGAACAAAGAGATTCTTTCTGAATTTTTTTCGCGAGAATACAACTCCGTTTCGCCAAAACTTCAGCCCCCGCTCCCGGAAACGGAAGCATAGAGACAAGAAGGATCGACTCGGTTTCGCTTAACGCGGAAGGTTCTTTGTGAAAAATTCCACGACTCGCCGAACGAAGTCCTCTGAGTTCTCCTCGAAACTGAGCGAGGTTTAGATACGCCGTAAGAATTTCATTCTTCTTCCAGGATTTTTCCAACTCTCTGGCAAATTGAATCTGATTCCATTTATCAAAAAAACCCCTTCTTCCCGGTTTTGTTTTTAGAAAAATTCCGGAAAGCTGCATGGAAATCGTACTCGCGCCCCGTTTGGAATTTCCGACGACACGATCTCGAACCGCTCCCAGAATCGCGATCGTGTCCACTCCGGAGTGTTCGAAAAAACGTTTATCTTCTTGGAGCAACAAGGCTAAAAACAGAGTTTCCGGAATTTCCCCTTCTTCCACCCAGGCGAGTTTTCTTTCCTTTGTATCAAAACGAATCGACTGCAAAAATCTTCCGTGAACGTCCAAAAGAGTCCCATCCGAGGATCGATAGGAATTCCGGACCGACTTATAGGTCGGAATCTCTTCCGCAAAAGATACATTCGAATAAAAGAATATACTGATAAACAAAAAAATCAGCATATTCTTTCCAATCATTATTTTAGTCCTTGTTTACGGTCTGATCCGCGTTTGGCACTTCCGCGAACTGATCCGGAAGATACATCGCTTCTACGCGGGTCGACGGGAGTACGAATTTTCCGGATTGATTGATGCGATAGACGTATTCCAGAGTGACACTTCCGGCCGGCAGATACTCGAAATACGCGGTATAACCTTCCCACTTTCTTTCCACAAACGTAGGAGACGACCACCAGTCTCCGTCCGTTGCGAGTTCGCTTCCCGATCTGGAATCATTTCCTAAACCGGAACCGAGGATGTTCGCCCCCGCCGGAATCGGATCCCGGATCGCCACCCAAGAAAGAGTCGATTCTGTTTGAATTTTCAAACGAACCCTGACCAGATCCCCTTCTTTAAAAGAGGATTTTTTACTTCCGGATTCGTCCAAAATTTCCTTATCCAATCTCATTCCACTTTCCAATTTTTCTTTGAGAGGAAGTGCGGCCTTTGTATGAATCACCGCGTACGGTTTCCCGTTTCCGTTTTGTACAAACTCAAGATTTTGAGTTGTCTTCGGCATCGGCAGCGATAACGCGGAAGGATCTTTTTTATTCTTCCATTCCAAAGTGTTGGATTGATTCTCCAATGTGACGGTTGTGGTTCCGTCTACGGAATCCCTCTCGAATTGTTTGGAGAAATTTTGAAACGCAAGAATTCCTAACGCGTTTGCGGTTGTGATATCCCAGCTTCCTTTCTTTTGTCTTGTGATCGCGCCACGAATCATCCGAGGAAGATCTTCTTTCCAATTCGGATCTTTGACCACCGAAAGAATCGTCCTCATCACGGTGGAATCGTTGGAAGAAAGAAGCCACCAAAGGCCCGATTCATCCACGAAGTTATAAGAGGTTCCTTGGATCCGAAATCTGGATTTTAAAAGAATGTCTAACGTTGGAACCTGATTCTTAAACGAATTGGATCGGGAATAGATATTTCTCAAACTGATCAGGATATCCGAAGGAAGAATTTTCGGATCGGTCTGGATCGCACGGATGCTCTCGTCGCTGAGATTGCTAAAACGAGAGATCGCGTCCAATACGATGATTTTTTTGAGTCTTGTATCCGTATTGGAAATATAACTGTTCCTAAAAATCAAATCCTTACTGTATCGGTTGAGAGCTTCGATCAGTGTTTCTCTGATCGCATCCGGAATTTTGTATCCGGATTCGGATGAAAGAATCAAAAGATAGGCCGTCAAAATTTCGCTTCCATACAAGGAGGAAGGAAAAAATTTCAGAAGCCCGTCTCCGTCCATATACGAATTGAGCTGATCCATGATCTGATCCCAATCCTTCTGAGATCCGGCCGCAATCGACTTGGAAAGTTTTTGTTCCAGACAAGAATACGGATAACGACTCATCGTTTCCTTCGCGGAAAAAATCGCACCGCCCGTGAGGGAAGATTTCAAACTGATTTCCAATTCTCCGCTTCCCGCTATCGCTTCCTGATTCTCTTGGATCGGAACGTTTAACTTTCCGTCTTCTATCTGAACAAAAGTGGACTGTAAAACCCGAACCGGTACTGACTCCCCTATTTTTTGCCGAAACCGAACCGTATCGGCAAACGTTCCTCCGTTTTCTTTTGTAAGAAACTCATAGACGATCTCCTTTTTTTTTGTCGGAATTTCAAGATCCCACGGAACTACAATCGATTCTCCCGCAGAAATTTTGACGTTCTTCATCTCGAGTCCGAGATCCGGAGACGTTTTTGGAGTGATACTCAGATCCATCAAACGATCCGTCGTGTTTTTGATCGTAAGACCGCTTTGAACACGATCCTTCTCCCTTGCAAACGGAGCGATCGAAGGATAAACAAGGAGATCCCTCGTGGTCTGAATCTGAGTCGATGCAGAACCGAACTTATCTTTTCCCGAATGAACGATGGCGACGATCTTAAACGAAGTCAAAGAATCGTTGAGAGGAACTTCGACTTCCAGTTTTCCGTTTTCGTCGGGCTTAAGATCGGCTTTCCAATAAAGAAGTGTATCAAAGAGTTCTCTTGTGGTCGCTCCACCGCCGCCTCCACCCGGAGGAAGACTTTTTAAACCGAAATGCCTTCTTCCGATGACTTGGAGTTGAGCCGTGGAAGTTTCCACCGAGTTTCCTCTTTCTTTCATCATCGCTCGAAGCAAATCCCAAGTATCGTTGGCCTTGAGTTCCAAAAGTCCCTGGTCAACGGCGGCTAACGTGATTCTTGCATCTTTTTTTACTTGGGAGGAAGGATGTTCGATCTGAATCTTGACCTTTGCCTTTTGTCTGGTTCCGTAAACCGTTTTATCGGTTTCCACACGAACCGGAACCTCGAACGGTTTCCATCCGACTCGGATCTGCGCGAGTCCCAGACGAAAGGAAGGTCTTGCTAAATCGACAAGGGCCGTTTCTTTCGGATTCTCCACACGTCCTCGGACGGCAAGAACCGAAACGAATACGTTCGGCGCGTATGAATTCTCCACCGGAATTTCGAGAACGGGTTCCTTACCGCTTAAAACTTTTGTAAAGGATGTAAGAATCCCTTCTCTTTCCACGGTCACAAGCGCGGTCGCTTCTCGAAAAGGCATTCGAACTTGAAAGCGAGCTTTCTCGCCGGCCTGGTATTCTTTCTTTTCCGGAAGAAGATCCATACGATCGTGATCGCTGGCCGCAAACCAAAGATCCTCTTTCCCGGTAATCCAAACCGAAGAATTCGCTTTTACTTCTTCTCCGGAAAGAGAAGCCTCAAAGAAAATCTCTCCCGTTTCTTTGACCGAACCGTTGCAAAACAAAAATCCTTTACCATTTGTTTTCCCCGAACAGAACTCTCCGATTTCTTTGATCTCGTATTTGTGATCATAACTGTAGAATCCTCCTACAAGCCTCTTTCGGTTGGAATAGTATTTTTTTGTGAACGCGCGAACGGAGACTTTCTTTCCTTCGACCGGCGTCCCTTTGAGATCAAGGACGGCCACTTTAAACTTCACCGAATCTTGCACAGCCGCCCAACCCTCGGGAGCGATCCCCACGTGAAACTCGGAAGGATAGATCGGAAAGGAACGGAACGCGCTCTGGATCTCGCCGTTCGGATCCCTGTATTCCAATTCGGCCTCGAGTCTTTGAGGAGAATCGGATTCAGGAATCGACTTCACGGTTGTATCAAAAAATCCTTTTGGATCCAAGGTCAGCTGTGTTTTTGTAAAACCTGCGTTTTGTGTTTCACCTTCTTCCTCGGACGCTTTCGCCACCTTACCGTTGCTAAACGAAAATTCGGAATAATCCGAAAAATAAACCCCGCCACCAGGAAGAACTCGGGTTCGTAATAACACCGGAATTTTACCGGCTCCACCACCCGAAAGATAACGGACGTTGCCCGAAATTCCTATTTTGGAAGGAGCGATATTCGAACCGCTCGTCTGAAAGTCCGCCTTCATCAAAGGAACTCTAAATTCTTCCACACGAAATTCTCCGATCGAAATCTGGCTTTCGTGATTTTTTCCGCCGAATTCGTTTAACAAAACTCGGTAGACTCCAAGATTGGCCTCTTTCGGAATCTTAAATTGAACGGAACTCGTTCCTTCCGGATTCCACTTTAGAGAAAGAGAATATTCTTTTTCGGTTCCGGAATGAATGATTTTGGCGGAACTCGGATATTCGCTCGCGCCCGGAATTTCAAATCCGCTGGATTTTTTGGCTCTGGAAACGATCTTCATCGAAACGGTTTCGCCTGCACGAAAAAGAGTTCTATCCATCACCGGATGAAAGTGAACGTTACTCGATCCGTAATCTCCGGGAAGATTGAATCTCCAGTTTTCGATTCCGTTCTGCCAACGGGAATGGCTAAACGTAAAATCGTCTTCGTGCGCCGCGGTCAAAAAAAGGCCGTTTTCATACGGTTTCCAAGAACAATACGGAACGGAACTTCTCGTAGGAAGTCCTTTGATGATCAAGGTTCCGGAAGAACTGGTTTTACCCGAAAAAACCTTTTCATTCTTACAATTGAAAATTTGTACGTCCGCGTTCGAAACGGGTTTTGCGTCGTTGAGTTTTGTCACCCAAACAAGAGAAGATTCCCTTCCCCATTTGAAGTGAATCGAAAGATTGGTGACAAGCGCTCCGGTGCGAACATAAAACGGTTGATTCTTTCCTAATAAAGAATTTCCTAATACGTCCGATTTCATTTCCACGACGTGAAACCCCGGCGCTTTGAGAGGAATTCCGACCACTTCAAAACGGCGGACTCCCTGTTTGGATTGGAGTTTGATTTCGTTGGTTCCGGGTGGGAGCTGATTTCGACTCGGATCAAAGATCGAATCCTTGTGATCTAAGGATTCTAAAATTTTTAAATATTTTATGATTTCGGAAACCTGACCGACCCCGAGGATCACTTCCTTTCCGGTAAACTGTTTTGGAGGGGTTTGATTTTTTTCGTCCTTTCCGGTAGCCCAATTGAGAATTTCTTTTCCTTTCTCTTTTAACTTATCAAATTGCTGTTGGACCACTTCCTGAGTGTCGGGACTCGTTTTGACTTGATAAAGTCGGACCGGATTCTCAGCTTCTAAATTTCGAATCGTAACGGGCAAGACCGCTTCCGGGTAACGTTCCAAAATTCCGAATCGCGCCGCAAACTTTAAGAGCGGCGGATAATCGTCCGTCGAAACCGTCAGAGGAAAGGAGGATTGATTGGCAAGACTTCTTCCCGCGTCGTCCTTGATTCCGGAGGGAAGAAGAATCTGAAACTTGGACTTCGGTGAAAGTGGCGTGGGGAAACTCACCCCGTAATCGTAATTACCTCCTTCGGAAGAAACTTTCGCGGGAATCAATTTTCCGTCTGCGGTCTGCAGTTGAATCTTTCGCAAAAGTTCCACGGATACGGGAGCGCTAAAATTTACGGTAAGTGGTAAGGAAGGAATACAAGCGGCCTTTGCATTGACACGATCGCAGTTAAATTCCGCCAAAAAAGCTTTGCGAACCGTAAAGTCTATCTTTCTCGTGGAACTTCTCGCCACTCCGGTCTTGGATTTGAGTCCTTGTTCTAAAACGATCTGAATTTTTTTTCCGCTGGGAAACTTTTGATCGGCCTTGATCAAAATGGTTCTTTCGTCTTTGCCTTCTCTGTAATTGGCTTTGAGAAGTTCCTTTTCCAAGGAACCTGTCACTCTGCTAAATCCGATCTTGTCCCGGATTCCTTCGGTTACGAAGTAAAGATGATCGCTCGCGGAGGAAAGATCGACTTCCGAATCCAGATCCAAAATAAAAATCTGATCCTCGTCGATAATCCCGCCTTCATACGGAGCGGAAGAATCGAGTTCGGGTCCGCCCGTATGAAATGAAAACTTTTCCCCTTCGGTTAAGGAAGTTCCGGCGATGGATTTTATCTTTTTGGTTTCAAAGCTGCATTCCACTCCGCCGGGAAGCGGCGATTGAAATTCCAATACCCAATTCTTATCGTCCACCCAGCGTTCGCTTCCAGATACGGGACAACGGATTGCAAAAGGGTTCAAAGAGAATTTCGGATTTCCGAGAGGAATCATCGATTCCGAAAAACGAGCGCGGATCTGGGAAGGTTTTTTGACTTCACCCGTAGGTGTGAATTCGATTCGAACCTGCGCGCTCAGACCGGTCGCAAAAAATAAGAGAATGAGGAAATAAGTTTTAGATAGGAATTTGGGAACTGCAAAGGAACTCAAGGTTTTCTCCCGAATCGATGTTTGTTTCGGAAAGAAAACCTCGGAGTAAAAAGATCTGCAAGCGAAAACTCGGATTAACCGGCGATGCTCGCTTCCCGAATTAATATATCAGGAATCTTTATCGAAGAATAGGAATCGTTGTACTCGTTTGAAATTCCTTCAATAGAGAAAAGAAGATCAAAAAAATTCAGATTCATTGTTATCAGATCTACCGGATGAACCGGCTTTCCGTTTTTATAATAGAAGCCTTGGACTCCGATCGAAATTTCTCCGGAAACGGCGCTACAACCCGAACCGCCTTCCAGTTTTAAAACGTAGATACATTCCGGATAACGGGAAAGCAATTCCTCAAGAGATTCTTTTCCTTTGGGAACCACGTAGTTGGTAAACGAAGTCCCCACTCGTCCGCCGTAAGAACGAACTGCGTTTCCCGTGGAAGCCACTCCCGCTTTTTTTGCGGATTCTAAGTTATAAAGATACGTCTGCAAAATTCCGTTTTCGATGATCGCTTTTTTGCGGGTCAAAACCCCTTCCGCATCCAGAAGACGAGAACCGGGATAGTCCACGATATGAGGATCACAAAAGACGTTCCAAATCGGAGAAGCGACCGGAGATCCGACCTTTCCTTCCAAACGAGAAAGACCTTTTTGAACGCTGTCCGCGGAAAAAGGAGAAGAGAACATTCCGAAAATTTGGGGACTGACCCGATTGGAAAGAACGATCGGATAATTTCCGCTTTTTACCGGTTCCGCTCCCAAAAGAGAAAGAGAACGTTCGGTCGCGGTGGTTACGATCCTCTCGGGTTGAATTTGATCCACGTCGAGTCCGGATTTCGTATAACCGCCCATCTTTTTGGATTTTCCATCGGTTGCGACTAACGCAACTCCCGCGGAGACCAGATTCGATTTTTCGCTGTGAAAGAGTCCTTTCGAATTTGCTAATATAAATCGATTCCAGGTTTTTCCGGCATAAGAATACGGAACGTTTTCGATTCGTTCGTCCGCCGTCCAGGCGAGCTCGTCCAACTTTTCTCCGGTGGATTTCAACCATTCAAAACCGAGAGACTCCAAAGATTCTTCGTAGGAACGGATCGGAATGTCAGGAAGTTCCGATTGTCCGGGAAGATCGATGTCCAAAGGATCCGAAATTTTTGCCTGAGCGATCGCGTCTTCCACCATCTGAGACAAGGCTTCTTCGGAAAGTTTTTCGCTGTAGGAGTAACCGGGTTTTCCGTCTTGAATCAGACGGATTCCGATTCCTCTCGAGTTGGAAAGTTCGGTGTTGCTCACTCGTTTTTTAAAAAGTTCGATTCCCACGTCCTTGGATTCGGAACCTACGAGATCGTATTGATCCAGACCTTTCTGTTTACAGACGCCTAACACGTATTCAACGGATTGATCCAAGTCCATCATCGACCTCCCACAAGAATTTCGTCCACTTTGAGAGTCGGTTGACCGACCGTAACCGGAACCGAACCGGATGCGGCTCCGCACATTCCCGCGGCGAGTTCCAAGTCGTTTCCTACCATGCTGATTTTGGGAAGAATTTCATCGCCCTTTCCGATCAGAGTTGCGCCTCTCACCGGTTCCGCGACTTTGCCGTTTCGGATAACGTATCCCTCTTCCACTGAAAAATTAAATTCCCCAGTGGAGGGGTTTACGGAACCGCCGCCCATCTTTTTGGCGAAAAGTCCGTATTCTACTCCAGCGAGCATGTCCTCAAAGGAATCGTTCCCGGCGGCGATATAAGTATTTCTCATTCTAGATACGGGCGCATACATATAACTTTCTCTGCGTCCGCTTCCCGTTCTTGCGACCCCGACTTCCTCGGCGCCGATTCGATCGGAAAGATAATTTTTGAGAATTCCATTCTCGATGAGAACGGTTTTCTGAGGAGTCATTCCTTCGTCGTCGACGCTGATACTTCCCCAAGAATCGGGAATCGTTCCGTCATCGATTGCGGTCAGACAAGCCTTTGCAATCGGTTGTCCCAACTTGTCCACAAAGGGAGAAGACTTTTTACGGATGGCTTCGGTTTCCAGAGGATGTCCACAGGCTTCGTGAAAGATCACTCCTCCGAATCCGTTTCCCATCACGACCGGCATTTTTTTTCCTTCGATATAACCGGCGGATAACATCATCAGAGCTCTTTCGGCGGCTGTTTTGGAAAGTTGTTCGATCGGAAGGTTTGTAAAAAATTCAAAACCCTTTCTTGCGCCCGGATTTTCCGAAGCCACAAATCGTTCCCCCTCTTTTTCGGCGGCCACGTTGATGCTGAATCTGCTTCTCACGCGTAAATCTTCTAAAGCCAATCCTTCCGAGTTGTAAATTCCAATCTTCGAAACGGAATCGGATGCAGAGGCGCTGACTTGAACGATATTCGTAGAAGTAGCTCTTGCGGTTTGATCGGCTCTATAAAGAATTTCTAATTTTTGATCCGGTGAAATTTTTCTCGGATCTGTGATCTGCGCGGGAAAGGAAGGAGTTTTTAGATCTCCACGAAAGACAAGGGCCTGTCCTTTTCCTTTCGCGGCTCCTCTGGAATCGGCGAGAAGATCGATGAGAGAAATCAGATGTTCCGCATCTTCGTTGTTTGTATGTGCGTAGAGAACGTCGGTTCCGTAAATCAGACGGATTCCGATTCCGTAGTCGATCCCGGCAAAACTCTGTTCGATCTTACGATCTCTCAGACTGACCGAGGAGGATCTGGTTTCTTCTTCAAAAATTTCGACGAAATCTGCTTTTCTGGAGAGGCCTGCTTCCAGAATCAGGTGGGCTTTGTTTGTCTGCATTCTATCCTGTTAGACTCCGGTTTGCCCCGGAGTCTTTTCAATTTCTACTCAAGGTTTTTTGATTTTTTCTCTGTATTTGATGGCGTGTGCGGTCGCCTTCCATTGGATTCGATTCCAGATCACGAGAAGAATGCTGGTTTCCCTCACTTCAAAACGATAGTTGATGATCTCGTCGCCGCCCATCGCCTTGGACTTGTCCAACAATTCCTGATAACCGGTTTCTCCGGTGACCCAGAGCATGACCCAGGAAGTATAAACTCCCTCGGTTTCCACGGTTCCGAGAATCTGAAAATCCTCCGAATTGATCAGATACTGTGTATAGTTGGTTCCCAATCCCGGAACTCGGATGTCGCGGTAAATACAACCGCTCAGTAAGAATGAAATCATTCCTAAAAGCAGAATGTTTTTTAGTTTCAAAACTCTCATATCCTTTCCTCCAAATTCTAATACAATTACTTTATAAATTTTGAATATAACCCTGTCCTGGGAGTTTTCCCTGAAGAGCCAGACGAATGTAATCCACACCTTTTAGATCGTCCGTATAACGCGGAATCAGATGGAAGTGCATATGAGGCGCCATTTCCGAAACCGTAACCGTATAAATTTTAACCGGAGAATGATTTTGATAGATCCATTTTGTAGCAAACTCTAAAGCCTTTCCGAAATCGGAAAAAGCTCCGCTGTTCCATTCTTGATAGGAAGTCCAGTGAGAAGCGGGTTCGATATAAAGATATCCTCTGAGCCCTTTTTCTTCTTCGGAATGACGAACTGAAAATTCTCCAAAACGAGCGAGAATTTCCGGTTTTTCATCGGACTGATACACTTGGCAAATCGGACAATCGATCATCTTTTAAAACCTAAATTCGAATTCTATGAGTATCCCAAAGAATCGCGTCTTGTATAGGAGAAAATCATCTTTTGAAGAATTTGAAAAAATGATTTCTCTCCTCGGAATTCTTCTTTCCAGATCGGAAATCCCGTAAAGGATGAAAATCCTATCCATTGGATCCAATCTCCGTAGACAAAAAAAGGATTCCCCATGAAACGTTTTTCTATTCTTTCTATACTTTTTCTCCTCTGGAGTCAGACATCCTACGCGGAAACTCCGAGTTTTTCGGAGAGATTGGACTCTCTCAAACGGTTCTTAGGGGATCCTGCGACGGTGGAAAAGTCTTGGCTCGTCGAATCGATTCCCGTCTGGAAAAAAGCCGAAGAATCCAGGCTCGAACTCTACTTAAAAAAAGTTCTCTCACCTAAACTCGAAGGAAAGAATTTTCCGTCAAAAACGGTTCTTCTTTTGGAATTGAAAAAAATTCCAAATCTCGGGGGTTTGAGAATTCGAAACCAAAAATCGGAACTCTTTCATATCGTGACATTCGGAAACGAGTTTCCCAACTTTTCTCAAATTCAAACCTTTCCCGTCGGTTCGTACTACGTGGATTTTTATCTTGGAAGACAAGGGGGAATCCCTTCGGTAGAATTTCCAAAAACGGGTCTCAGTTCTGCATTTTATTATTTTTCGGAAGACGAAAGTCTTCTTTATTCTCAAGAAACAAACGAGTGGAAAATTGCGGATTCTCAATCCATCGGAGAATTGAATTCTTACTTTCAATCCAAAAGTTCCCACTGTCAAGGTTGTGATCGGCTTCGGCTTATGGATGGAACGTTATTCTTCTTTCCAAGTCAAAACGCGATCTCGTTTTGGACGCGTTTTGGTTTGGGAACGTTTCTCGTTTTGAGCGCGTTTATTCTTACGTTTTTCTTTTTTAGAAATTTTCTGGTTCGAAACCGAGAAACACTTCGAAAAGCGATACAAGCCCAGAAGACTCTGGACCAAGAAAAAAAATCGATTCTTTCGAAATAGCCTTCAAAAATTTGCTATACAAATACTTACATATATTTTAGATTTGCACTCAGAAAACCGGGTGACATAAACCCAAGTTTTTGAAAAATCTTATCAGAACCGGCATTTTTTAACCCGGATGATTCTTTTTTGTCCGGTATAGGATTTATACTCAAAAAAGTGAACCGCTTCTGCATCGCAGAGCCACTGCCTGGAACCGTAAAAACGGAGGCAGAAAAACATGGGAGAAGGTATTATGAAGAAGACAAAAGAAGAACCACAGAGTGTTGACGATTCCAAAAAGTTAGCCATTGAACAGGCAATGAGCCAGATTGAAAAACAATTTGGAAAGGGCGCGATTATGAAATTGGGATCGGACGCCGCGAGACAGACGGTCCAGGTGATTCCTACCGGATCTCTAGATCTGGATATCGCTCTTGGAATCGGCGGATATCCGATCGGAAGAATTGTGGAGATTTATGGCCCGGAATCTTCCGGGAAAACCACTCTGACCCTTTCTGCGATTGCCGAAGCGCAAAAGAGAGGCGGAGTTGCGGCGTTTATCGACGCAGAACACGCGCTGGATCCTTCTTACGCGAAGAAGTTGGGCGTCAACATAGACGAACTTCTGGTTTCTCAACCCGACAACGGAGAGGAAGCGCTGGAAATCTGTGAATCCCTGGTTCGAAGCAACGCGATCGATTTGATCGTAATCGACTCTGTGGCGGCTCTGGTTCCAAAAGCGGAGATCGAAGGAGATATGGGAGATTCCCACATGGGATTGCAGGCCCGTCTGATGTCTCAAGCCCTTCGGAAACTGACAGGCACGATCTCGAAATCCAAAACCGTGGTGATCTTTATCAACCAAATCCGAATGAAAATCGGCGTTATGTTTGGATCGCCCGAAACGACCACAGGCGGAAACGCTCTCAAGTTCTATTGTTCCGTCCGTCTGGATATCCGTAAAATCGAAACGATCAAGGAAAAAGAAGAATCGATCGGAAACCGGGTCCGTGTCAAAGTTGTCAAAAACAAGTGTGCTCCGCCATTCAAACAGGCTGAATTTGACATAATTTTCAACGCGGGAATCAGCCGAGAAGGTTCTCTGGTTGACCTCGGAGTAAAACATGATATTATCAATAAGGCAGGAGCTTGGTATTCCTATAACACGGAAAAAATCGGGCAGGGAAAAGATGCGGCAAAAGAGTATCTGAGATCCAATCCTGAAACCGCATTCACGATCGAGAATATGGTTCGAGATCTGAACAGCCTTCCCCTCTTAGCGCAGGATAAAAAACCTCGCAAAGAAAAAGAGGAAAAATTGGAAGAGGCTGCGGGTTAAACACTGGCTTTCTTTTTAGGAACCCTTGACCGCCGGATGAGAAATCGTCCGGCGTTTTTTTTAGTTACAGAAGAGTCCTCCCATTAAATTCTTTCCCTTAGCGAATCAGGAAACGGGCCGAGAAAGAAAACGGTTCTTACAACGATTTACTTTCTTCAGCGCGAAGATAGACGAAACAAGACAAGGGAATTATGGCAGAAATCAGTATTTTAGGAGCGGGCGGTTTTACCGGTAAGGAACTTCTTTCTCTTCTTTCGCACCAATCGGAACACGAAGTCGTTCATATCACAAGCGACAAACTCGCCGGAAAAACTCTATCCGAAGTTTTTCCAGAAATTCCTTTTCCAAAAAATCTTACCTTTCACAAACACGAAGACGCAGTTCCCAGAAAATCCTTAGTCGTATTAGCGGTTCCCAACGAAGTTTCGATCGAATCGGCCCCGAAGTTTTTAGACGCTGGTCATAAAGTAATCGATCTTTCCGGAGTTTACAGACTTCACAATCAAGAAATATTAGAAAAATCTTATAAACTCAAACACACAAAATTCTCCTATGTGGATAAGGCCGTTTTTGGAATTCCTGAAATTTTCAGAGAAAAAATCGCGGGCGCCGACTTTGTTTCCAATCCCGGCTGTTTTTCCACTTCGGTGATTCTTCCGGTATTTTTGTTAAACGAACTCAGAAAAAACCTTAAACCCAGAATTGTCGCCGATTCCAAGTCCGGAGTTTCGGGAGCGGGTGGAAGGACCGAAGACGCTGGTTTTTCCTACACGGGGGTCTATGAAAATTTTCGGGCTTATAAGATTCTCACTCACCAACACGAACCCGAAATCCAGGAATATATCTTTGCAAACTCGGGGCTCAAAGAGCCGGAAGTTTTGTTTGTTCCCCATCTTTTACCCGTTTTCCGAGGAATTCTTTCCACGATCTTTTTGGAATTGGAGAAGGAACCCGCGTTAGATCCGATGCAAGTCCTTTTGAATTCTTCCAAAAACGAACCTTTTGTGAGGATTTTAAAAACTCCGGAAGAAGTCGAACTTCGGAAAGTGCAAAATACAAACTTCCTGGATATCTCCATCCGAAGAAGAGGAAACACGTTAGTCGTCGTTTCCGCTTTGGACAATCTTGTCAAAGGTGCGGCCGGACAAGCCCTTCAAAACATCAATTTGATGACCGGAATCAAAGAAACCGTCGGGCTTCTACCCTAACCTTCCATGGAAAAAACGAGCCTTTACCATTTAGTCCGAGACGTCGCCTCCGTTTATGCAGATCGACCTATGTATTGGATCCGAGAAGAAGCCGGTGACTTTCGTGGAATCTCCTACAAAGACTGGTATGAGAACCTACTCAATCTTTCCTCCTTTTTGATCGAACTCGGTTTACAAAAAGGCAACACCGCAGGACTGATCTGCGATAACCGGTATGAATGGTCCCTCTGTTCTCTTTCCTTGGTGACGATCGGTTGTGTGGACGTACCCAGGGGTTGTGACGCGACTCTGGACGATTTGAAATACATCCTGGGTCACAGCGAAGCTAAAATTCTATTCTTAGAAAACGAAAAGGTTTTGAAAAAACTTTTAGAAGATAAGTCCAGCTTTGCAAACGTAAAGACCATTCTTCTCATCGATCCTCCATCCAAGTGGAAAGATTTAGAAAGCGCTCGCAATCATCTGAGCGGAGTAAAATTTTTCTTCTTAGAAGAAGCGCTCTTAGACGGCGAAAAGATTCGGATGAAAAAGGGAGACAAAACCTATCATCAAAGAGGCGAAGTTTTAGGCGGAAAAGATCTCGCGACCATCATCTATACATCCGGAACTACGGGCGCGCCAAAAGGTGTTATGCTCAATCATAGAAGTTTTACTTGGGGAATCCACCAACTCCAAGAATTTGTTCCCGGGTCTTACCAAGACAGAACGATCGTCTTTCTTCCGCCTTGGCATATAGCCGAACGTCTTTTGGAAACCACCCTGATCTCTTGGGGGGCATCGATGGCATGTTCTTCGGTTCCTACGATTCCGGCCGATATGCAAAAAGTAAAACCGACGGTGCTTGTTTCAGTTCCCCGACTCTGGGAAGGTCTTTACAAACGAATTCACGACACGGTTCGCAAAAGCCCCCCTTTTCGACAAAACCTATTTCATTTTGCCGTTAAAATCGCGGCCATTACTACAAGTCTGCAAGACACCATCCGGGATTCTTACACGTCTACCGAAGTGGAAAATCCGAACCAAAAGGTCTTGGATCGTTTTGTAGCGAGTCTTCTGCTTTTATCGATGTATCCTCTGAAAGTTATTTCCTATAAGATTCTTCAAAAGGTCCGCGATCTTTTCGGCGGACAAATGCGCTTCGCACTTTGTGGAGCGGGAGCCATGCCCTATCACATTCAATTTTTCTTTCGTAGTGCGGGGATCCCTATCATCGAAACCTACGGTATGACTGAGACAACGGGAATCGGAGCCATCGGAGAATTTCCGCTTCCTAAAAACGGAGCAATCGGCGCTCCGTTACCCGGAACGGCGATCAAACTTGTAGGAGAGAACGGAAAGATCGTCACCGAACCGGGTGCTAAAGGAGTGGCCTGGCACAAGGGTCCGCACGTAACTTCCGGTTACTACAAAGAACCCGAAAAGTCCGCCAAAGCGTTGCAAGACGGTTGGTTGGATTCCGGCGATATTCTGACTTGGACACAAACCGGAGAATTAAAATTCGCGGGACGAGCCAAGGATACGATCGTTCTTTCGGGCGGTGAAAACTTAGAACCCGCGCCGATCGAAGCCAAACTTACCGAATCCGAATTTATCAACCAGGTCATCGTCGTCGGTCAGGATCGCAAAAATCTCGGAGTTTTGATCGTTCCTTTTTATGATCGAGTCGTTGAAGAATTCAAATCGCAAGGAAAATCGATTCCCAAAGATCCGAACGAATGGAATTCTCATAAGGATATCCTTCATTTTTTTAAGAATATCGTAAAAGAAAAAATTTCCAGTCGTGCGGGATTTAAGTCTTTTGAAAAGATCGCTCACGTCCACATTCTACCAAAAGAATTTGAAAAAGGAAAAGAGATGACCGAGACGATGAAACTCAAACGAAACGTCGTCTTTGAACTTTACGAAAACGTAATTCATTCTCTCTATACAAACGATGAAGATTGACCCTGCCTCAACTCTTCTCTGCTCCGCGATTCCGGAAGAACTGGACCGGTTTCAAGATTCCGGAAAATGGAACACATTTCTTTGCGGAATCGGGAACTTAGAAGCGGCTCTGAATCTTCAAAAACTCCTGCTTCAAAAACGAAACAAAGGCCTGACTCTTCCTTCTCAGATCGTTTTTATAGGTTCTGCGGGAGTTTATCCTTGGCTACATCCTAGTTTTTGGAAGGAACGTTTCGGATATTCGTTTGAATTTCAAAATCAGGAAATTGCAAAGATCGAAAAACGAATTCGTATCCCGGAAATCGTTCCGGATTCTTTCGAGTTTACAAGTCCATTTCAATTTTCAGCCGTGGAAGAAATCCTAGTCTCCAAAACGAACGGAACAGGATCCGTAACGATCGAAACCGTCTCCGGCAAAAGTCTGGAATTCTTGAGAATAAACGATCTCGGTCTTGAAAATATGGAATGTTTCGGACTCGCCCGAGTCTGCGAAGAATTTCAAATTTCTTTCTGCGCCTTCTTTGCCCTCACGAATACCGTCGGACCAAGCGGAAGCGCAGAATGGAAACAGAACTACAGAAAAGAATCGACTCGTCTTCAGGAGTTTCTTCTATCCTTTCTTCTTTGAAAATTTTTTTCCGGGATTAAAAAGATCGTGGATATCTTCGAGATGTTTTTCGGCTTCTTCTTCACCCCTCCGTATGATTTCCCGAAATCTTCCAAAATCAAAAAACGAATATTCTTCGATATGAAGATTGATAAAAAGATCCATTTTATCCTTTCGTAATCTTGTGATTTCTCTTCCTTCCAATGTGATCGCGCGCCCCATAATTTTTAAAATCGGAGGGTATTTGAGATCTTCCCAAAGATTTTTAAAGAACGATTTCCCGGTTATCTTTCTGTCTTCCAACAATCGTACGATCGCCTCGTCCCGTAAGGGAGAAACGTTCGCGGAAAGAATGATGTCCGCGCCCTTTTGTCGGATTAAATTTTCGGGAACGTTGTTGATCACTCCCCCGTCCACAAGAAGATGATCTCCGTGAAATACGGGAGGAAACATTCCCGGCAAACTCATCGCCGCCGCTAAGGCTTCCCAGACCGGACCTCTATCCATCACGTATTCCTCTCCGCTGTGAAGGTCCACCGCGGAAGTCACGAACGGAATCTTAAGATCCTCGATCAGCGCGGAACCGAAAGCGTCCTTCAACATTCGATTCATTTTTTTCCCTTTAAAAAAGGAAACAAGAGGAACGGTCGGATCAAAGGGTTTGTCCAATCCGCCGAAAAACTTATAAATCATCTTATGAATCGTATCCGTATTTTCTCCCCTTGCATAAAGCGCGGCGATCACCGCGCCAAAGGAAGCCCCGGAAACAAAGTCGATCTTTATATTCTCTCTTTCTAATACTCTCAAGAGGCCAACGTGGGCCAACGCTCTGGCTCCGCCTCCGCCTAACGCAAGACCTCTGGTTCTGGAGACCAAATATCTGCCGAAGGTTTCTTCCTTATGAAAGATTTTCTGGTGTTTGACGCTGTCTTCGGGATGGATTGAATTCGAAGAATCGATATAACGGATCGTTCTTCCGGCAAAGTTTCGGATTCGAGAACGAAAATAGGTTAGAATTTCGGTTTTTTTCTTTTGGTTCCGTTCCGGATTGTCTTCCCAGAAAACGATCTGGTCCGATTGAAGAAGGAGTTTGTCCAACTCGGGTTTAAGTCCCGCACGCTGAAAGAAAAGATGAATCACTGGATATTGATTTCGTAAGATCGATAATTTTCGAATGGCTTCCTGCGAACTTACCTTTTCAAAGGATTCCATCGGGACCAAGGTCATCTTTCCTTCGTGAGAATACCCGCTGATCTTTACGATCGCGTCGAGTTTCTCCTTATAACCTTGGATCTCCTCCAATGGTACGTGACAGATCATTCTTCTTGGTACCGAAGTCAACTTGTCGTCGGGTTCGAGATGTTCTCGAAAACGGTTGCTCATCAGACGGATCAAATTTCCCGAAAGGATCGGTTCCTTTTCGGCGAGTTTGAGAAAAAAATGTCCGTCTAACACATACAAAAGCGAATCCATAACTGCGATCGCAGAACCGCCGTGTTGGGTTCGTGTCATCAGACTATTCTCCGCAAAAAAATCACCCTCTCCAAGATATTTTACCGCCTTTCCCGATTCCCCAAAAGTGAGCATCACCTCTCCGTGGCGAACTATAAAAAGTTTATCCGAAATATCGCCTCGAAAGTAAATAACGTCGTGGTTATAAACGTTTCGTTCCTCTATATTCTGATAGATCCGAGTGAGAACGGACGGAGATAATTTTTGGAATAGAGATATGCCGGAAAGAAATTTCAAAATTTCTGGATGTATTTTTCGTGCCATAAGACGCAGGTGACTCTATTGGAATTGGACGAGAATGTAAAGGATTTCTCAATGCTCCGCGGCTTGAATCGGCTTTCTTTCGATGCTTTTCTCTTGATTTTCTGGGTTACCGCACAAAGTTATACACAATGACCTTGAAAGCGAACTCAGTTGTATCCGTTTTTCGTCAATCCGTTGTAGACTGGCATAAAAAAGAAGCCGCGTCCCCCAATCCCTTTCCCGCAGACAGTATAGAATCCATTCTTTATAGCAAAAATCAAATCGATACCATCCAGTGGCATGTCGAAGACGAGATCCGCAGACCGGACCTTCCGGATAAGGACTTGGTAGGTTTTAAAAGACAGATCGATAAACTCAACCAGGAGCGCACCGATCTCGTTGAAATTTTAGACGATCGAATTTCCTCCGAATTCAAGTCAGTTCCGAAAAAACCGGGAGCGAGAATGAACTCCGAAACCCCGGCATGGCTCATCGATCGGATGAGCATTCTCGAACTCAAAATCTATCACATGGAAGAACAAACTCAGAGAAAGGACGTGGACGAAATTCATATCCAAAACTGCAAACGGAAACTCGAAGTTTTACTCGAACAAAGAATCGATCTTTCCACTTGTCTCGACGAACTTCTGGAAGATTTAAAAAACGGCGACAAGTTCTATAAGGTCTACAGGCAGATGAAGATGTACAACGATCAAAACCTGAACCCTTCCTTGTATTCCAAAAAATCATGAACTTATTAGTCATGCGTTTTTCCGCCATGGGAGACGTGGCTCTTATGGCCCCGGCGATCATCGCGATTGCGGCCAAATATACCAACATACAACTTACGATCGTTACACGAGGAAACTACGCTCCCTTCTTTTACAATATCCCGAATGTGAACGTCGTGGGTTTTAATCTCAAACGTTACCGCGGCATTCAAGGTTTGTATCGTCTTTTCAAAGAGATCAACAAACTCGGTCCTTACGAAAAAGTAATCGATCTTCATTCTTCCGTACGCTCCCGATTGATTAGCCTTCTTTTCCTGATTCGGGGGATCGGAGTTTTCCGGATCGTAAAGGGAAGAAAAGAAAAACTCAGACAAATTCGTCAGAAAAAAAAGATTCTCACTCCGTTGCCGCACACGGTGGAACGTTATTTAAAGGTTTTTGAAAAAGCGGGTTACCCAGCGACGGTTCGAAAAGGCCCGTGGATCAATGTGGATCCTGAATCCAAAATTTTCGCAAAAGAATTTTTTGAATCTCAAAACGTAAAAAAGAAAGAAGGGCTTTGGATCGGCTTCGCGCCGTTTGCCGGTCATGAACTCAAAGAATGGCCGAGAGAAAAGAGCCAAGTTCTTCTCAAACTTCTTCTGGAGGAATTTCCGGGGGTGAAAATTTTCCTTTTCGGATCTAGAGACGAATCCAAAATTTTAGAAGAATGGGCAAAAGGAAGCGAAGAATCTCTGAAGATCGTCTCCGGCGGTAAACTCGGGATTCGCGGCGAACTCGGAATCATGGAAAAGATGGATATCATGATCGGAATGGATTCTTCCAACGTCCATATCGCAGCCCTTTTAAAACGTCCCGTCGTAGGAATCTACGGAACGACACATCCCTATTCCGGATTTGCGCCGTTCGGCCAGGAAGATTCAGGAGTATTACAAATCGATAATCTACCTTGCCGACCTTGCAGTATCTACGGAAACACAACCTGCTTTCGAAAAGACTTCGCATGTATGGAATGGATTCAACCCGAAGACGTGATCAAACGAATTCGAGTCGTTTACAACATCAATACCCTATTCTAAAAAACGTAAAAACTGATCCAGAGGATCGGGAAGAGAGAATAACATGTTGATCAGAGTGTTTCTTTTCTTTTTGTTTTTTACGCTTGCAATGGTCTTATAAACCTCTTCCATCTTATCGACACAAGCCGTCATCTCGTGACCTTTCGAGATCTTAATGGATTCTTCCGAAAAACGTTCATACAACGCAGGATCCTTTAGAATCGCAACGGCTTTTTCCGCGATTCCCTTTACGTCGAATGGTTTTGCGATATATCCGTTCCCTCCGTCGTGAATCAATTCGGGGATCGCAAACGAATCCACACCGACCGCGGGAAGTCCGCAAGCAACGGATTCTAAGATTACAAGTCCTTGGGTTTCCATCGTAGAAGCGGTCAGAAACAAATCGTATTTCGGATATTCTTCGGGAAGTTCCTCACGTTTGATAAACCCGGTAAACGTGATCGCATTTTCCAAACCTAAATTCTGCGCCTGCACCTTTAACGAAGGAAGAGCCGGTCCGTCGCCGATGATCGTAAGCGTAGAATCCGGAATCTCGTCGTGGATCAATTTAAACGCATTGAGAATCACGTCGCAGTTCTTTTCATACGAGATTCTTCCGACGTGAAGTAATTTCGGCGCGGTAGGTAGTTTTTTGATAGTTCCTTTGAAACTCGTGAGATCCAGTCCGTTGGAGATCACGGCGATTTTGGTCTTGAGTCCGAATTCCCTCAGTTGTTTTTCTATGAGATGCGAAGGTGAAATGATAAGGTCGCAGCGTTCGTAGATATTGTTTGAAATTTTTAGAATGATTTTTTTACGGATGTTGAACTTATCAAACTTCTCGATTTTACTCAAGTCTTTGATCTTGAGTTTTTTTTCGGATTTGCTCGCCCTCAAAAAAAGTTTATCCAACTTTAGAAGTCTGTAAAAAGAAAGATACATGTCTTGTTCGGACATAAGGGTATGATAGGTTCCGATCGTAGGAATTCCGTATTTTTCGGTCGCATTGATTCCGTAAAGACCGAGCAAACCGGGAGTGTGGATGTGAACGAGATCCGGTTCGAATTCTTTGATGATTCTTTTGATCTTACTCGGAGACGGAAGTACCACTTTGATATCGGGGTAACTCGGAAGATAACCGCTTCTAAATCTTTCGATCCGAATCGAGTCTCCGATACGATCAAAATCCCCTTCTCCGTAACGAGGACAACAGATCATAAAAGTATGTCCCCGTTTTGCCAGAAGCTCCGCAAAGTTTTTCATAGAAATAGCGACGCCGTCCACTTTTGGCAGAAAGGTATCGGAAAAATAAAGAATTCTCATCAAAGATCTCCTAAAATCACGGACTCTACCGGAATCCTCTGTATCAATCGATTGAAAGAAATTATCGAATTTACAATTCCTAGCTTACAGAAAACCTGGGTTCAATCGATTAGAGAAGATGCCCGAACGTCTTAGAAAAATCACTCTTTTTTTATTCTGCGCAAGCATTGTAACAATCGGAGTCTCCGTCTCACTCAGTCAGGGATTTCTTGTCCTGGCTTTTGTATCCTCCTTATTTTCATCCAAAACAAAAGGTTTTTGGAAGGAGCCCGTCATCACGATCGCACTCGCTTTTTTTGTTTGGTATCTGATCGACTTTTGCGTTCATGCTATGGGAGAAGAAAGTGTTTCTCGTTATGCGAAAACCGCATTCAACGCGGAACTCAAAGATATCTTTCTTTTCAGCGGTTTAATCGTAGCGTGGAATCTAAAAAAGGAAGAATTTCCGGCGGTATATCGAGCCTTACAGATTCTTTTTTGGGTGCTCTTGGTTACGGGACTTGTCTCCAGCTTTTCTTCGGTTCGTCTTTCCAGACTGATCAGCGATCTATATAGAGAGTCTTCGAACTGGAAGTTTACACACCCTATGGGTCAGATCGGAAAACTTCCCCTATATCTTCCGATCGGCTTGATGAACACACACCTAACGTTCGGCGGCCTTCTCCAATTTTTCTTTCCTCTTCCTTTGTTTCTTTTTTTAAAACCGCTCTTTAACCAAAACTGGAAAGAAGCCTTACTCAAAGGATTGATTCTTATTGTTTTCCTCTACGTAGTTTTTCTAAACAACGCGCGTTCTTCGATGATCGGCGCTCTCTTTTCTTCTTTTACCGCATTTTTGGTGTTAGGTCCTTTGCGTAAAGAATTGCCGACCGCCAAAATTCTGATCGCATCCGCAGGTGTTTTGTTTCTTTTGCTCTTACTCGGAATCGGACTTTCTTTTACGGAAGCGGGACAAAAGATCACGGATCCAATCTTCGGGAAAGAAAAACATACCGACGCAGGAAGAACGTTTATCTGGGATTCCACCTTTCCTTTGATTCAGGAAAATCCAATGTTCGGAGTAGGTCCTGGAAATTACAACCGAGAGATTGAAAAATCCAGAATCGCACATTCCGAAAAATACAGAGAGCTCTATTACTTTTATGAAACCACACAAAGAGGCCACGCTCACAACGACTACTTTCATCTCTTTGCGGTTTTCGGTTTTCCGGCGATCTTTCTTTTTATCGCATTAGGAACCGGTTTGTATCATAAGCTTCTTTCCAGTTCTTTACCTTACGAAAGATCCTTATATTTTTTCGGGCTCTCGGGATTTTTTCTTTCCGGTCTTTTTCAGTGTTACTTCCAAGACGACGAAGTTGTGATTCTATTTTGGATCTTGAGCGGCTTTTTTCTCAGGACATCCAAAGAAGAATCCGATTCTCCGTCGATTCAGTATTGATAACAAAAAGAACCCGATTCCTTTCTTCTTTGAATCGGCGTTTTTTCTTCGGGAAGTTTTTGAGTCGTCAATTCGCTGACTCTAAAAGAAAGGATTTCGTTTATCAATTCCGTATATTCGGTTCCTTTTTTGCTCCGTTCGTGAAAACAAAACGAATAAAAAGCAGATTCAAATTCCAAAAAGATCATTCCTTCGTTTAACAAAGCCGGAATGTTTAGGAAGGAACCGATTCGATTCCAAACAACGAGAGCCGGTCCCTCTCCTCTCTGATAGTAAAAAACGCGGAGCGGATTTTCGATAAAAAAAAGGGAATCCGGTAAAAGTAAATTCCCCGAGTTTACGGAAAAAAGATCCGGCATAAAAAGGAAGACCGGTTTCAAACCGAAATTCGGCTTATTTGTTTCAGTGTCCCCGCTCTCGCGGAGGAGGAATCCGTTTTTGCTAAGGAGCCTCGAGTTCCGGCGAAAGTTCGGAGTTTTTACCGGATGATTTGTTTTTCTTCCGGTAAACCCGCTACTACCCGAGGAAAAATCGCTCACGGTTTTGCAACGTTCTCCCGGATCGAAATCGTATTCTAAAATCGACTTTAGAAAAGCGGATCCCGATTCAAGATAAAGGGATTCTTCATTTTCGAAAGTTTCTCTACAGAGATTTTGTTCGATCCCGTTGGGAAGTGAATCCTCAGAATAACGAAAGCCGATCGGGTTTATGCTAACATTCTGTTTCGGAAAAGAAGATGGATAGGGAATCGACTGTTGCAAAACACGATTCCATTCTTCTTTAAATTCCCTGAGTAGATACGAATCGTTTGTCCTAAATAAAATCTCACGGTTATTATCCCTCGCGCTCACCGAAAAATTAAAAGAACCGCTCAAAAGGGTCGTCTCGTCCAATATCATCGTTTTATGATGGAGTAAACCGCCTTTTCCAAAAGAATCCGTCGAAACGTTTTCGTCGTTTCCATCACCTAAAATTTTAGAATCGGGTTGTATCAAAACGTTCGCGAGAAACTTTCCTTCCCCGTCCACCGGAGTGTCATAGACGCCTTGGACTACAACTCCTTTACGATCCGCTAAGGAAAGACGGGAACTCAAGACCGAATCAAAATGATCAAAGATCAAATATCGGATCGAATTTTTTGTCTTATCTACTTCTCTTAACAAAAGATTCTGAATCAACCTTCCTTTGTCCGGAGAAATATAAAACAGAAAAGGAGGAATAGCAAGGCTCGGAAATCTTGGATCCTCTTCTAAAAACGAATAAAAATCCGAAATTTCAGTTTCAAAAAGTGAAAACAACAGATAACCGTTAAGATCGTTCTCCAACCCGTACCAGGTAAAATTTCCGGAACCCAGAAACACTTCTTTTCGATCGATTATGAGTATTTTAGAATGTTGTAAACCCGATCGTTCCCATCTTCTAAAAAGTCCGAGCCGAACCAAATCGTCCGGATACACTTTTTCAGGGTCCGCGACAATCTGCAATCGAACTCCTCTTTTCTCGGCTCGGACTAAAGCCTCTAAAATTTCGGGATCGTCAAAAGAATAGATCCACAGATCGATCGAATGATCCGCTTCCTCGATCAAACTTAAAATTTGATCCCTCACGTTTCGTTTTTTAGAATTCGAAACATAACGGCCCGGAAAGGAAAAATAAGCTTCCAGACTGCGCGGCCGAGTCGGGTTTACCCAAAATAGATTCGGATCCTCGGGATGCCCACAACCGAAAAAAAGGAAAAGAATCGCAAAAAGAGAAAAATAAGTTTTCATAAAACAACTCCGGATTGGACCTGAAAGAAAAATTCTCTCTGAGCCGTTTGTGGATCACTCATCCAACCTCCCAGAGTCAACTTCAAAAAGGAAAGCGGAACCCTTTCCTCTTCCGTGGGAAAAAAAAGAGTAGTTTGGAAAAACGACTCTCGAAAATATCCATTCTGAAAAGAGTCTCTGGAGAGAGTCAAAGCTCCCGAACACCCCGCGTTTTCTCGAAGAAAAAAGTAAGATGCGAGATAAAATCGCAATCGCATCATGGATTCCTTATATTCTAAATTGATTCCGGACCAAGCCGATTGCCTTTTCCCGGAGAGAAGAGAAAACTGTTTTTCGAGACCTTTCTCCGTTACCCAGGCGGAAGGATAAAAATCCAGGCTTTGATTGGTCGCAAACACCGGAGAAGGATTGGATCCGATTCCCACAAAACCCAATTCTAAAATTTCCCCGTTTTCTTTGCGTCGATCGCGGTCCGGAAGAAAACCGAAGGTTTCCAATTTCCAGCGTGAATTTTCAAAACCAAAGGATACGAGAATCGCTTCCCCCGTGATCGGAATGTTTCCGGAATTCCGAATTCGGTTCCAGCCCGTTTTGTCTTGTCCTTTCGCAAGAATACCCGAGAGAAAACAAAAGAAGCCGTTCCACTTCCAATTCAAATCGATCGTAGAATGTGTAAGATAATCCCGATCCCCCGAAGAATTCGAGCTTACCGCAAGATCGTCTCCGTATCTTCCCCAATTCTGAAAGTTTAGATATTGAAACCGAACCCCCGCTTCTAAGAACCAGAGAGCGTATCGATAGCCGACGCCTCCCCGATATCGATTTCGAAACGAGTCCGAATTCGAGTCGACGTTAGAGATTTCGTCTAACGAGAAGGACTGATCCTTTTTTGTATTCCGAATCGTTTCTCGAAAGGAATTCTTTTCAAAAAGCTGATATCCCGAATAAAAATCGAAAAGATCGATACGAACGTTTCCCCATTCTTTAAAGTTCGCTCGAACCACGATTCCATCGGTTCCGTCAGCCCAATCCCGAAAGGAGGAATGTTTTCCTTCCTCCGAAATTCTGCCGAGAGCGAGTGAAAGTTTTGCATTCTTAAGTTCAAAGAAAAGATCTCTTCCTGCGTAAAAACGAATCTTGGATTCGGAGGAAACAAAACCGTCGGCTTGGATTTTTAGATTCCAGTGTTTTGAGCCGTAATTTTCATCCAGACCTGCGTGAAACAAAGACTCGTTGATTCTCAATTCTTTGTAGGTTTTTTCGTTCCGATTCTCGGAAGAATTTTGAATCTCTCTTCCTGAGCCGAGTCCCCAAGCAAACCAAGAAATCTGTTTCCACCCTGAATTCTTCTCCGCCGCAAAAAGAGGAGAGACCATAAGGAATACGGAATATACTAAGAATCGTTTCATGGCAGATCCTTCTTCTTAACCTCGTAGTCGAAGATGGAATCGCCGAACCGATTTTCTTTGAGAAGAATGAGATCGCCCGCCTCCGCTTCGATCACGAATGGATAGGGC
This sequence comes from Leptospira ainazelensis, assembly GCF_016918785.1. Taxonomy (GTDB): domain Bacteria; phylum Spirochaetota; class Leptospiria; order Leptospirales; family Leptospiraceae; genus Leptospira; species Leptospira ainazelensis. The sequence continues at coordinate 76,878 of NZ_JAFFPT010000071.1, forward strand.
GAATATTGATTTCCGTAACTATGAACGTGAACAAGAGTTTGTTGAATTTCCTGAAATAAATCCAAACCTTCATTTTTGGAGATTCCGTTCCCGATCGTATTTGTCTTCTCGATCGTATAAATTTTACGAAAATTTTCAGTATAAAACGGAACGGATTCGTTTTTAAAAGTCGGAGAAAGAACATAACCGCATTCATCCGGTTGCAAAAATCGATCGTTAAAAATCCAACCGTAAAGATCCGAATTGTATGTTCCCCAACCGGGCGGGCTTAAAGTTCCGAATCGAACCGAATATTCCACAAGACGGTCGGAGGAAGAGCTGTCTCGGATTTCGAGATTTTGCACGTCCACAGCCTCAGATCCGCGATTACAGATCACAAACCATTCGTTCGTGGAAAGAATCGGATTTGGATAAACGGCCGAAATCAAAATCGAAGAAGAACCCGGAATTAGTATAAGATCCTCTCCTTCCACCGGAATCAGATACCTCAATGAATCTTTTGGAATATTCCATAACTCGAATATATTTTTATTTACCTGGGACCAAAAACTCAAAAATTCCCCGACGATCGAGCTTTCTGAAAAACTCGGCTGAAAGCTGAAAATTTGAATTCCACTCGATACAAGCCCTGCTTCTTTGGGAAGATTCCAGCTCAAATGCGGATCGAGTCCCGATGGATTTGCTGATGTTTCTCTAAAAAGAAAGGGGAAGGTTCGATTGGCAAAACCTGGACTCGCCTCGGTTTGAGAACAGCTCGACTTTCGCTCGGACAAATCGGACAAGGCGCTGTTTTTCCACAAAGAGGTTCCGGCAACGGTCCGCATCCTGGAAGCGGATCTTCTGACCTTTTGCGAAGTAGAGTTGATTCCCGGTCCTTGCGCGTTCCATACGACCTCGTCCTCGATGGAATTTTTATCCAAGGAAAGAATCCGAATTCTTCCCGAAGAACCAAGACTCAGTTCCGGCAAAAGCCAAGTGTCCACATTCGGAAAACAAACGAGTTGGGACGCAGAGAATACGTTTTTTCCGGCCGAAAGAGAAACTAAAAAACGGTAACTTTTTGCTCCGGAAAGAACCTCCAAAATTTTGCCCGTTGAATTTAAGGAATCCAATTCCAGAAAACGATCGCCGCTTACGGCAACGCCGCCGTCGTAAGAACCCATCCAAGAAAGTTCGGAAAGTTCCGCGTGGACGTTTTTATAAGAATCATCCGTTTCGGATTTAGCTCCCGGGTTCATAAAATGAAAATTTTGAATGGAAGCGGAAAAAGCATCGGATCTCAAACTTGGATGCGGGATCCAAATTCCGTTTCGAAACAAAAGAGAAAGGACCAAACCGTTTTTCTTTTGAAGAATCGGAGTCTCCTCGCTTTTTTGCGAAAGAAGGATTTTCTTTTTCAAAAATCGATCCTTTAAAAAAAACTCGGCTCCGAATTTCAAATCGGAAAGATCGTTCCGGGAAAGAAGGATCCGTTTTTGGATCCAGTCCCGTCTGCCCAGAGTCAAAATCGAATTCGGCTCTATTAGTTCTTCATCCAACCAGATCGGAGATTCTTTTCCTTCGATCTCGACGGACAATCGATTCGGATTACAGTTTCTATTTCCTGAATATTCCAAATCCAGAAACTTCTGATTTCCGTCCGTCTTTTCGCCTAAAAAAAGACCGCTGAAGTTGGCCTCTTCCAATTGGAATTTTTCCAGTTCACAAAACGAAGTTTTTTCGAAATCGTCCTGGTTTCCGGCGACACCGGGACTCATACAAAGTCGGTCCGATCCTTCCAAAAATCCTGGTTTGGCGCAAAGGGAGTAAAAATTTCCTTCACTCGAATAAAATTTTTCCCCTTCTTGAAAACTACTTTCTCGATTGGAAATCGGGATCTGACCGGAGGCAGTTTTTAGAAACCAATCTCCTTTTTTTTTGAGTTCCGCCCAAGGAAAACCGGGGAGCTCAGTTCCCGGAAGAGTACTTTCGGATTCGATTCGAAGAATCGTTTCCCCCGGAATCAAAAACGCGTTTCCTTCTTGCATCGAAAATTCTTTCTCGTTGATCTCCAATCGCAGGTCTTGAAAACAAATCGTTTGTCCGGAAGGATTTTGAAATTCCAGAAATCTTCCCGTCGATGCATTGGTCCCTCCGAAAACCTCCGATAGTTCAGGAATTTTTTTCTGACAAAGAACCAAAACCTCCGAGTTCTTTTTTTGAATTTCCAAAAAGAAATCCGAAAGAATGGAAACATCTCCCGGAATTTCAAGAACCAAACTGTTAAATGCCCGCGTTCTGTTATGAGAATGGAACAAAATTTTCATTCTTCCTGGACCCGCTAAAACGCTAAACCCGACAAAGGCATTTGGAGAATGAGGTCGTAAAAGTGAGTTTTCGGAAAAGATGGAAAGAAGATTCGTTTTCGAAAAGGAAACTTTTTTGAAGGATCGATCCAAACCCGGATCTCCGGAAAGAATCAACCAGTCCTCGTCCCAATCCGAAAGCAGATCCCTGTTGAGTTCCACTTTCAGTTTTCCGTTTCCGAGTTCGGAGAATCTAAATTCTTCCGATTCGGTTCTTCCTTCCGGATTTTCGTTCCAGAATTTTAGAATATTCTGAATTTCTAATTCTACATTTTTTTCCGGGTCCGGAAAACAGACCGAAATACCGTATACAAAATCGGTGCCCGCGAACAAACACGCGACCCCATGCGCGGATCGAATTTTTACTCCGGGTGAAAGCCATTCTTTGAGATTGGGTTTTGGAATTTCCCGACCGCTCCAGTAGGCGGGGTCATAGAAAAGTTTGAATTCTCCGGGATGCGCGATCGGCATCAGAAAGGCGGAATTTCCCTTTCCCCGGCAGGACGTAAAAAGGATCAGAGATAGTAACGTCGTAAAGACGGATATGAGTTTCATGTTTCCCTCCGTCTTCAACGGTTCCGGGAAACATTCGTGCGGATGGAATTTTAGATTTTTTTATTCTTTTTTTTGCAGTTGTTTCAAAATTTTTTCGGCCAGGTTTTCCCCGATTCCGGGAACTCCGAGAAGTTCTTCCTTCGTAGCTTCTTCGATCTTTTTTTCTCCGGAGAAATGTTGCAGGAGAAGTTTGCTTCTTTTGAGTCCGATGTCCGGAACATCCTGAATCAAAGCGCGCATCGTTTCCTTATTTCTACGCGTCCTGTGATGTGTAACACCGAATCGGTGAGCTTCGTCCCGAAGATGTCGGAGCAGCCTCATTCCGGGAGAATTCATATCAAAGATAAACGGTTCGTTGTCTCCGGGAAAAAAAATTTCTTCCCTTTTTTTCGCAAGACCCACCATCGGAATTCCTTCGGCGCCCGCTTCGACCGCGGCTTCGCAGGCCTTGGTCAACTGAGTCGGACCTCCGTCGATCACGATCAGATCCGGGAAAACACCTTCTTCGTTTACGATCCTTTGGAGACGTCTCGAGATCACCTCGTGCATCATACCGGGATCGTTGATTCCCTCGTATCCGCGCATATTATACTTTCTGTATCCTTGTTTAAAAGGTTTGCCTTCCACAAACATAACCCCGCTCGCGACGGGTTGGGAACCTTGAAAGTGACTGATATCGTAACATTCGATGATATGAGGAGGACGTTCGAGCGAGAACATCTCCTGGATTTCCTTTAAAGAAGCGGTTTGGTCCCGGTAATGGGTCGCGAGTAGACGTTCGGTAAGACTGAGCTCCGCATTCTTCTCCGCAATTTTCAAAAGAGAACGTTTGTCTCCTGTACGAGGAGACTTGAGCTTCGGTCGAAACCCGGTTTTCTCCTGTAGGACGTCGATCACCGCGGAAACTTCCTCTTGGATATCGGTCGGAACAAAGATCACGGGTGGAACCAAGGCGGCGTTCAAATAATAGTCTCGGAAAAAAGCTCCGAGGATTTCCGATTCTTCCGCATCCAAAACCCCTTGGATCGGAAACGACTTTTTGGTTTCGAGTCTTCCGCCCCTGACTTCGAGAAGAATCACCTGTCCTTCGTCTTCCTTTCTTGCAAAACCGATCACGTCCTCGTCTCCGCCGTCGGTGCTGACCACGGTTTGTTTTTCCCGGAAGTTTTGAATCCTCTGGAGCATGTCCCGATAACGGGCCGCCTTTTCAAATTCAAGACGTTCGGAAGAAGAATTCATCTTGGTACTCAGATCTCCGACGAGAGAATCCTTTTTTCCTTCTAAGAATTGAATCACCTGATCGACTATGATTTTATATTCTTCTACGGAAACCGTTCCTTGACAGGGGCCGAGACAACGACCCATATCGAAATTCAAACACGGTCTTCTGGGTTTTGGAAGAGGAAGGACCTGTCTTGTTTTACGGATGGGAAAAATTCTAAGAATGATGTCTAACGTTTCGCGAGTGGAACGAACGTCCGAATACGGACCGAAATAACGGTCTCCGTTGTCCCTGAGCTTTCGCGTAACGTAGACCATCGGGAACGGTTCGGAAAGAGAAACGCAGATATAAGGATATTTTTTATCGTCCTTGAGACGAACGTTAAAACGAGGATTGTGTTTTTTGATCAGAGTCGCTTCGAGGATCAGCGCTTCTTTTTCGGTTCGTGTCGCGATCCAGTCTAGATCGAAAATTTCTCTTTGGAGAGCGCGGGTCTTGATATCCGGATGAAATTCTTTGAGATAATTGCGGACTCTTTTGTCTAAATTTTTCGCCTTACCTACATACAAAACCTCGCCTCTTCTAGATTTCCAAAGATAACACCCCGGAGAAGCGCCCAAGTTTTTGATCTTTTCCAAAATCAGAGTGTGGTTTAGAATTTCGGCCATATTCGGATATACGTTAGACTTTTAGAATTTCAATCCAGAGTTTCATCTTGAATCTCTTCTTCAAAAGATTCTTCCGCGACCGGAAGAATGGAAGGAAAATTTTGTCCTTTTCTGGAATACTTTTCCTTCTTTCGTTTCGCATCCTTTTGTCTGTTCCGAATCGCCTTTTTTTGAACTTCTGAAATTGTTGAACTCGCTTTTTGTTTTTGTTCTACGATTCTTTCGCAAAGAATCGCTCGGGCTTTATAACGATTGAGTCCCTGGGTTCTATAAAGCGAACATTTGATTTCGATTCCGCTGGGTTTGTGTTTGAGATGAACCGCGGTGGAAACCTTGTTTACGTTTTGTCCGCCCTTTCCGCCGCTTCTCGTAAAACTTTCTTCTAAATCGTTCTCTTTTATCTGAAGAGCCTCCATCAATTCGGAGAGTTTTTGTTCTTTTTCTACGGAGACGGGAAATCGAGGAGCCATAAAAACAATTACTTCAGATCCTGAAGTTCGAAATGATCTCTAAAATACGGAAAGGGTTTTCCATTTTCATCCAAACAGACATAGGTGATCTTACAATCGATGATCTCTTTTAATTCTTTACGACTCTGGCTTTTTCCGATCGAAGTGTTTCGAATCGTGATGGAACTGTTCCCCACCTTTTCGATTTTGGAGAAGATTTGAATGATATCTCCTAAAAGACCCGGACTTTTGAAAACGACGTCAGCCATACTCACCGTAACGATGTTCGAATAACGAATCTTTTCCATGACAAACATCGCACAACCCTCGTCGATCCAAGCGAGCATCTGTCCCCCGAAAAGAAATCCGTGCTGATTGAGATCCCTCGACATCACGATGTGTTGGGTCGCGAGTTCCATTCCTTCCAATTTTTGATCGATAAATACTTCCATATTCTTCTAAGCTCCGTTGACAAACGAGGACGAGGGACATTCTTTTTTTAAAATACATTCTTCGCAAAATCGGCGATGTGCCTTACAACTTTTTCTTCCGAGGAAAATCAAATACAAGGAAATATCTCTCCAATACTTTTTGGGAAGAAGATTCATGAGATCTTTTTCCACTTGAACGGGATCGCTTTTTTTGCTCAGTCCCAAAACTTTCGCGATTCGATTGACGTGTGTATCGACTACGATCCCTTCCACGAGTCCGTGAACCTCGGATAAAACGACGTTTGCGGTCTTTCTTCCAAAACCGGGAAGAGAAATCAATTCGGCGATCGTATTCGGAATTTTTCCGCGGAAGTCGTTTAACAATTTCCGTGCAAATCCCTGAATCGACTTCGCCTTGTTATGATAAAAACCCGTGGAGAAGATCAGCCTTTCGATCTCCAAAATATCCGCGTTGGCAAATGATTCTAATGTGGGAAACGTTTTGAAAAGAGCGGGAGTGACTTGATTGACGCGTTCATCCGTGCACTGAGCGCTGAGGATTACGGCGATTGCGAGTTCGTAGTCTTTTTGAAAATGAAGAGGTGTGGCGACCTCCCCGAATTCTTTTCTGAGAAGAGAAAAGATTCGGGAAAACCACTTGAGGAAAGAAGAGTCAGGCTGTTTTTGGAGCTGACTTCTGGATTCCTGCGTATTTTTTCGGAGCAAGAACGCCCAAGGATCCGCCGTTATCTTTGATGGCGGCCTTAATTCCTTTTTTTCTCAGAGTGCGGAGCGCTCTGGTAGAAAGACGAACTGTAACCCAACGGTTCTCGTCTTCCAAAAAGATTCTTTTTTTGATAAGATTCACCTTCCAGGTTCTTCTTGTCTTAATGTGGGAATGGGAAACATTGTTTCCGGAGGCGGTGCCCTTCCCGGTTACTTCACATCTTCTGGCCATAGTAAGGACATAATCGATTGGCGCCTTTCTCTGTCAACCTTTCCGCCGATTTTCTGGCGTTTAAGAAGGATTTTGAATGACTTTTTCCTTTTTGAGTGGAGAATCTCAGAGCCTTTCAAAAGCTCTACCTGGCAACCTTTCTATTCATGTTTCGTCTCGCCTTTACAAAATTACAACTCCAGATCGATCGTATCTGGAACGTCAATATCCTTCCCTTCTTTCAGAGCAAAAGGGTCCTTGCACAACAGAGACTTCAACCGATTCTCAGCGAAGAATACAAAAAAGAAACGATCGTAAATCAAAAGGATTTGGAAAATCTTTTGGGTCAAACCCATCTCTTTCGAGAGAATGGAATTCCAACCCGATTTCAAACCGAGGTCGAAATCAAAAGTAAGGCCTTTGCCGGAGGAAAACAAAAGATCGAAGTTACTGAAAAACTCAATCCTAAGATTTCCAACCGGACAAAGTTTCTTTTTTGGAAACTTTTAAAAAACGGACTTCATTTTTTCAGCGGAAAACCTTGGAGAAAACTTTTTTCCAAAGAAGAATCCGGTTCTACGTTAGTCGCAACAGACCCGGATCTGCTCAGCGCCGCGGCGCCCCATCCTTATCGGTTGTATCTTCATTCTTTGATTCTTTGGGATGAACTTTTTCCCTGGGAAGAATGGAAGGAAAAACTTCCATCCTCTTGGATCCCTTTTGGCATCGGGAAAAAAATCAAAATCCGTTTTGTCGCGGCCCGTGTTTCTTCTTTTTCCAAACAGGAATTTTATGAAGAATCCTATTCTCCCGAACTTGCATTTTGTGATCTCTACGCCCAAGGATATCTTCGGGAAACCTCCGATAAAAATGTGGATCTGGAACATCCGGAATCGTATTATCTAGGGACTCTCATTCCTTCCAAATTAGAACGAAAGAATCTCCCGCTTTGGTTAAAGGAGCGCAACCTTCTTCCGAATCCGTTTCAGTGGAAAAGTTCTTCCAGAGAACAAATTTTCAAAGTTTTTCAAAAAGAAATTCGGTTTCGGATTCAGTTGGAAGAATTCGAACCCTTGGTTTCGGATTTTATACAGGCAGGTGGAAAACAATATTCTCTGCAAGGACCACATCTCAGGGCTAGATTTTTCCAAAGGGCCATTTTCACCTATCATCCGATGCAACTCACAAATCGAGTTTTTCACAATTTTTGATTTTTTTGATTGGGAAAGAATTTTAAAATTCTTCTCAAAACCATCCATCCAGACCCTCGAACGTTTCCATTTGAAATTTTAGCTTTTTGCAGAAGACACGGATTTTGTAGGAGCTATTACAACCTCAGCTTCTTCCAGCGATCGATCCCCGAACGAAATCGTTCCACGGTTTCGCCAAAACCGATTCGAATCCAGCCTTCCGTTTCGAAATCCTTTCCAGGAAGAACAAAAACGTCGCACTGTTCGATCAGAGCGTCCGCATATTCCGCAGAAACGATCCCATCCTGAAGAGGCACAAAAGAAACAACACCTCCACCGGGAGGAGTAAACCCGTCAAGTCCGGGAACCTCCCTCCAAACACTTTCAAAATATTGAATATTTTCTAAGATCGAGTTTTTAATCCGAGCCGAAAGACGAATTCTATTTTTTAGAATCTGGAGCGTTAGAAATTCCGAAATCGGAGAAACCGTATGCGTTAGATAGTCTTTGAAGGATCTCGCTTTTGCAATCAGATCCTTGGGGCCTATCATCCAACCGATTCGAAGTCCCATCACTCCAAAACACTTTGTGATCGAACCCGTGGAAACGGCTCGTTCGTTCAAACCGGCCCCGCTCCAACTCAAGTCATTTTGAAAATCCAAAAAACGATAGTGTTCGTCAAAAAGAATCCAACCCGGTGTTTTAAAAGCGGCGTCTTGAACGGTTTCGATTCCTTCCGCATCCAAAGAAAGACCGCTCGGATTTTGAGGATGATTGAAAATCGTAAGATCCGCGTTTTTCGAAAACAATTCTAAGATAGAATTTCGAGACAAAAAAGAATTCGGATTTTTTCGAAGACTATCCAAAAGGGAAACGGATCGGAGTTCCGCTCCAATCATCCTTGGGATTTCATACAACGCTTGGAACGCCGGTTCAAAGTAGGCGATTGAAGATTTTTTTTTACAGAGAAGATAAAAAAGAATGTAGAGGGCCTCTCCGGTCCCGGTCGTGATCAAAACTTGATCGGCTTGTATCCCAGGATAAAGTTTGGCGACCTCTTCTCGAAGTTCCAGATCACCTTGGTTGGGTGAATCTTCCAAGGAAATCGAAGCGAGGTCATCAAAACCGATTCCTAAAGTCCGGAGCAATTCTCCAAAACTGATATTTCGAATTCCACTTTCTCCTAAATTACATCCTGTGGTCTTTCGATACTTTTCGAGCCTTTCTTCGATCCAGAATTCTCTCGGTTCCATCAAGAGACAAGGGTAAGAATGGCCCCTCCCAAAAGAAATAGAATTGCAAAAAATCCAAAAGAAATCTGAAGCCAAAAATGGATTTTCAAACTGCGCAACCCAATTCTTAAATAATCTAAATCCTCTCCTTTGGTTTCGGCGATCCTCTTAAAAGAAATCCCCGCGCTATAACTCCAGATTCCGATCAAAAGAAATAAAATTCCGGGAACAAGATACAGGATCAGTCTGCCCATATCGTTTGAGACAAAGGCTGAAAAAAAAGAGACTCCGGAAAGACAGAAAAAAGAGAGAGACGCGATCTTGAGGGCCTTGCTCAAACTCAAAAATTCTCTGTTTTCATCTTGGTTGAATTCGTAAGATTCCATACTTTTAGAATCGGCTAAAATTAGGGTTGAACCTCAGGGAAACCCGATTTTTATGAATTTAATCCTCTTAAAAAAAAGTCACTCGGAATCTTTTTATAACTATGAATCATCCTGAATCCTTGATCCTTTCCTGGACAAAAGATCCATTCTCCTCCGCAGCTCGCAAAGAAGCAACGGCCGCTCTTGAAAAATTCAAAAAGGGAGAATCGGGTCTCGAAGTCGAAGCATTTTCAGTTCCTCTTGAATTCGGGACAGGAGGAATGCGAGGTCGTCTCGGAAACGGAATCGGAAGAATGAACGAATATACGGTCGGTCGCGCAGCCCTCGGCTTCGTCGGTTATCTCGCAAAGAAAAACAAAAAGGCATCCATCGTAATCGCCTACGATTCCAGAAGAAGGTCCCAAGAATTTGCCGAAGTCACTGCGGGAATCGCCGCTTCCTTGGGTGTGAAGGTAGTTCTTTTTAAGGAAGTAACTCCGACCCCTCTTCTTTCCTATGCGATCCGTTATTACAAAGCAAGCGGCGGCGTGGTTATCACGGCCTCCCATAACCCTCCCGATTACAACGGATTTAAGGCCTATCTCGCCGACGGAGGACAACTCGTTCCTCCCGATGACAAAAAGATCATTTCTCAGATCGAATCCATAAACGATTGGAATCAAGTCTCCATTCTTTCTCCAAAGGACGCGGCTTACAAAAAGTTCGTAAAACCTGCGGGCAAGGATTGTTTTACCTCCTACAAAAAGGAACTCGCAAAGGCGGGAATTCTTTCTCCTAACTTAAAAACAAAGGATCGTTCCTCTTTGAAGGTCGTCTATTCTCCGTTACACGGAACAGGCGGAAAATCGATGAAGGAACTTCTCAACGGTTTCGGCTACAAAAACGTATTCTTAGTCCCCGAGCAGAAAGATCCGGACGGTGAATTTCCTACCGTAAAGTTTCCCAATCCGGAAGAACCGGAAGCGATGGAACTTTCCCGTAAATTCGCAATCTCCAAAGACGCTCACGCTTTTATCGCGACCGACCCCGACGCGGATCGTCTCGGAATCGGAGTTAAAAACGGCAAAGGGAATTACGTCCTCCTCAACGGAAATCAGATCGGTTCGATCATGGCGGCCTATCTCTGTGAACGTTATGCGGCATCTAAAAAGAAAAAGAAAAAAGCAGTTCTTGTCAAAACGATCGTCACAACGGATCTGCAGGAAATCATCGCGAAAAAAAACAAGGTAAAATATAAGAACGTCCTTACCGGTTTTAAATTCATCGCGCAGGTGATGGCAAAACTCGACAAAAGCAAAACCGATTTCTTTTTATTCGGAGGGGAAGAATCCTTCGGTTATCTTCCGGTTTCTTTTGTGAGAGACAAGGACTCTCTTTCCTCGGCGCTCCTTCTTCTCGAAATTCTTACCGAAAAAAAAGATCTTCTCGCCTATATGGATGAGATTTATCTTCGGTACGGCCTCTTCCAAGAAAGTCTCAAATCCCTGACCTTGGAAGGAAGCGCTGGAAAGGAAAAGATCCAAAAATCTTTGGAATCGCTGAAAACGAGCGATCTTTTGGGAAAACGGATTCACCAAAGAAAAATCGTTGGTATTCTGGATTACAAAACGCAGACTGCAAAAGGAAGCGCTTCTAAATCCGCGTTTTCCGGTTGTCCATCCTCGGACGTAATCCAAGTGATTCTCGAAGACAACGCGAAACTTACCATTCGACCTTCCGGCACGGAACCTAAGATCAAGATCTATTCTTCCTTTCAAAGTTTGATCGCTCCGAAAACCAAGGAAGAGATTCAAACACTAACGGACGGTCTTCTTTCCGAGATCCAGGCCTCCGAAGAAATATTTTTAAAATTGGCAGGGCTTACATGAACGACACGGAAATTCAAAAGGAACTTTTTCAACATACCAAGGAATTGGCCGAACACTATCTGATCAATACCTATGCCAGATACAACGTCGCGTTTCGTTACGGAGTCAACGAACTCCTTTTTGACTACGACAACAAACAATACATCGACTTTCACTCCGGTGTCGCCGTCACAAATTTAGGACACGCGGATCCGGACATCATCGAGGTAGTCCGTAACCAAGCTGACAAACTTTTTCACACTTCCAATCTCTTCTACTCCGAGGAGGCCGCGAAACTCGCGGAACTTCTGATTCTCAATTCTTTTCCGGGAAAGGTCTTTCTAACAAACTCCGGAACCGAAGCGATCGAAGGCGCTTTTAAACTCGCGCGGAAATACGCCTATTCCAAAAATATCGAAGATCCGATCATTCTTTCCCTTGAAAAAAGTTTTCACGGAAGATCCGTTTCCGGGATGAGTTTGACCGGACAGGATAAGATCAGAAAAGGTTACGGTGAACTTCTCAAAGGAATCGAATTTGTCGAACCTAACAACGACGAGATGCTCGTCTCCGCGTTTGAAAGATATCAAGGAAGAATCGTAGCTCTTCTCGTGGAACCGATCCTCGGTGAAAGCGGTATCATACCGCTGACAAAAAACTTTCTCACACTTTCCAGAGAATTGACCGCGGAAAACGACGCGTTACTCATCTTTGACGAAATCCAAACGGGAATGGGAAGAACGGGCACGTTATTTGCGTTTGAAACTCTGGGTTTTAGTCCGGATGCGATGACCCTCGCAAAAGGACTCGGCTCCGGTTTTCCAATCGGCGCACTGATCGTCGGCGAGAGATACCAGGATCTTTTTACACTGGGATCTCACGGTTCCACGTTCGGCGGTAACCACCTCGCCGCGGCGGTCGCGTATGAAACCATTCGAATTATCCAGACAAGAGAAATTTTAAACAACGTAAACGTTTGTTCGGACGTTGCGTTTTCCAGACTGATCGAGATGAAAGGAAAGTATCCTGTGATCCAAGACGTCAGAGGAAAGGGACTTCATATCGGGGTGGAATTGGCGATTCCATCCAGACCGGTCGCGGAAGCGATGTTGGAAGCCGGACTCGTAGTCAACGCAACGGCGGATAACGTGATCCGAATCATGCCTCCTCTTACGATTTCCACGGACTTCTTAAATCAAGGTCTGGATATTTTCGAATCCGTAATCAAACAAAACTAACAAGGATCCAAAAAAGAATGAAGAACGTAGCTGTACTTTCCGGAGACGGAATCGGTCCGGAAGTAATGGAGGTAGCACTCTCCGTTTTAAAAAAAGCCCTCGGCGCAAAGGCTTCCGAGTTTAACTTTAAGGAAGGTTATGTGGGCGGAATCGCGATCGACAAGACCGGACATCCGCTTCCGCCGGAAACTCTCAAACTCTGTGAAGAATCCCAAGCGATTCTTTTCGGAAGCGTGGGCGGCCCCAAATGGGAAACCCTTCCGCCGGAAAAACAACCCGAACGAGGCGCGCTTCTTCCCCTTCGCAAACACTTCGATCTTTTCGCCAATCTCAGACCCGCGATCATCTATCCGGAACTAAAGAATGCTTCGCCCGTACGCGCTGACATCATCGGAGACGGACTCGATATTCTTATCTTAAGAGAATTGACCGGCGGGATCTACTTCGGGCAACCCAAGGGAAGAGAAGGATCCGGACAGGAAGAATTCGCCTATGACACCATGAAGTATTCCAGAAGGGAAATCGAAAGGATTACCAGAGTGGCGTTTCAGGCGGCTCGTAAAAGAAATAATAAAGTGACAAGCATCGACAAGGCAAACGTCTTGACGACTTCAGTTTTTTGGAAAGAAGTTGTAATCGATCTGCATAAGAAAGAATTTTCCGACGTCCAATTGAATCATCTCTACGTGGACAACGCGGCGATGCAGTTGATCGTAAATCCGAAACAATTCGACGTGATTCTTTGCGAGAATATGTTCGGAGATATCCTTTCCGACGAGGCATCGATCATTACGGGTTCGATCGGAATGTTGCCTTCGGCTTCTCTTTCGGAATCCGGATTTGGATTGTATGAACCGTCCGGAGGTTCGGCCCCCGATATCGCCGGAAAAGGTGTGGCCAATCCGATCGCTCAGGTTTTGAGCGCGGCTCTCTTGTTGCGTTATTCTTTCTCTATGGAAGAAGAAGCAAACAAGATCGAAACTGCGGTGCGCCAGACGATCGCAACCGGGAAAAGAACGAGAGACATCGCGGAATCCGGATCTACGGTCGTAGGAACAAAAGAAATCGGTCAGGTAATCGAATCCTTTCTCTAAAAAGAGGTTAAGTATGAAAGCAGGTGTAGCTCCCAACGGAAGACCTTATCAGGTATTGATTGCCGAAAACTCGAGATTTCAGGCCAAACAATTGGCTCAAATCTTGGAATCGGAGGGATATCAGGTAATCGGATTCGCGGAAAACGGAAAGGAACTCGTAAAACTTTTCGACCAACATCGTTTGGTTGATTTGATCACATTGGATTTGAATCTTCCCGTCATGGACGGATTCGCAACTTTTTTCGAGATCAAAGAAAAGGGAGTTTTACCGAGAATCGTCCTCGTTTCCGAAGAGAACACACCTGCAGTTCTCAAGTATCTCATCGACGAAGGCGCAATGGACTATATACCAAAACCGGTAAAACGCGAAAAGGTTTTGGAAAAGATCAACGCAGCAATCAAGAAAATTCCAAAGGTCTAATCTTCTTTCCAAATCAGATTCAGATTTCTTCCCACGTCCTTTTTGCGATGACTGAAGAAATCTGAGTTTTTCCCCATCGTGCAAATTCCGGAAGAATCGAGATTTACACAAATCCGATTCTTTTCCAGTCGAAACTTAAGAAAAGATTCCAAATCCAAAAAACTTTTCTCTTCGGAGGAAGGTTTTAAACAGAAGGAAAATTCGGAACGAAACAAAGAGGCCACGTCCTCTCCCACTTCGTAACGAAGCCCGCTCGCACAAGGTCCGAGAAAACCGAAAAGAGATCCGTCTTTTCTTTCCGTTTCGGAAAAACATTGGAGAATCGTTTTCTCAGCAATTCCGGCTAACGTTCCTTTCCAGCCCGCATGGACCGCCGCAAACTTCCCGCTTGTCGAGGACCAAAAAAAAATCGGCATACAATCCGCGGTTTTGATACAGAGAATTTTTTGAGATTCAAAACCGATCCAAGCATCCGCAACGGAAAACGAAAAGGAAGGAGTTATGGAGGAATCCAAAATCGAATCCTCGTGCACCTGATTCAAAAGAAAGATAGAAGATTCTTCCAATCCGGTTTGTTTTGAAATTTCGCTTCTCTGAGAATTTGCATCCAGAGAAAGATTCGGAAGTTCTTTTTTCCCAAGGATCAAGATCCGGATTTTCTTTCCGTTTGCGATCGGGAAGGACTGAGAAAGGGCCATCGAAACCGACAGTAAATTCCCGATAGAAACTGACGAGTGTTAAAGTACGTGATCTAAAGAAACCCCTCTCCCAAACTGGAAAAACCAGATTCATGAAACCGAATTTCGCTCAAAAACCAAAGGTCAAGATCTGCGGAATCCGAGATCTTGAAATCGCAAAAATTTGCAAAGAAGAAGGCGCCGATTTTGTCGGCCTTAATTTCGCCCCTTCCAGCCCGAGAAAGATAGAGATCGCGACTGCAAAAGACATCATTCAATTCTATCGGACCCAAAAGGATTCACCGAAAATCGTATTACTCTTTTACAAAAATTCTCCCGAAGAAATTCGATCGATTCGAAACATGCTTACGCACGATTACGTTCAGTGGGTTTGGGACGATCCGGCGCTTGCGTCCATCTATCGAATCGAACTTCTCGGAGAAAACCAGATCTGCTCGTATCGTGTCGACAAACAAATTGTAGACGAGGATTTGAATTCCGTTCCGGGAGAATTTTTGATCCTGGATAGTTACTCCAAAGGCGTGGGCGGAGGAACCGGAGAAAGTTTTAACTGGGACTTCGTGTCTCAAATCACAAGAAAGTTTCTACTCGCCGGAGGTCTCAATCCGGAAAACGTAGCCTCGGCGATTGAAAGAGTAAAACCTTTCGGAGTCGACGTCGCAAGCGGAGTGGAATCTTCACCCGGGCAAAAAGACCCGCAAAAAATAATCGATTTTATCAGGAACGCAAAGTCAGTCTTATGAGTTTAGAAACCACAGGAACCTCCGCGGAATACTGGAGTGATCTCGCCGATGCGCTCAACACTCCGATGATGAAACAATTTCTCGCGATCAAAAAGGATTTTCCGGATACGATTCTTTTCTTTCGAATGGGAGATTTTTACGAGATGTTTTTGGAGGACGCAAAAGTAGCTTCTTCCATCTTAGACATCGCTCTCACCAAACGACAGAATGCGGTTCCTATGTGCGGGATTCCGTATCATTCCAAGGACAATTATATTTCGAGACTTTTGAGCGCAGGAAAAAAAATCGCGATCTGCGAACAGACCAAATCGGACGATCCGAGTTCCAAACTCATGACCCGAGACGTGGTTCGTATCATTACCCCGGGAACGGTCATCGAGGAAAATCTGCTTTCCGGTTATCAGAATAACTATCTCGCGGTTTTACATCTCAAAAAAAGCCTGATTTATTTTGCCATGGCCGACTTTTCCACGGGGGAATTGTTTTATTCTTCGGCTTCGATTACGGGTTTGGAACGACTCATCGCCGAACTCGAAAAATTTCGTCCTTCCGAAATCTGCGTTCCAAAAACCGAAGTTACCTTTTTTAAGGATCTCGAATACTTTAAGAATCGTGAATTTACTCTATTGCCGGACCAAGCCGAAATCAGCGATAAGGACCCGTTTCACATTCTTTCGCTCTATTTAAACGAATATATCCGCGAAACATATCGGGACAACAAACTCGTTCTTCGAGAACCCCGTATTTTGAGCTCCGGTAAGTTTTTGGAAATGGATCGGGAAACCATTCTCAACTTAGAACTTGTGGAGAATGAGAAGGAAAAAAACCATACTCTCTATTCTATATTCAATTTTTGCAATACTGCAAAAGGCAAAAGACTTCTCAAACAAAGAATTTTGTTTCCCGAATGTGATCCTCTGATTCTCTATGCTCGCTGGGAAAAACAGGACATTCTTTTAAAGACCGTTTTGGCCCCCTTTGTTTCCGCTCTAAAAGACATCGGAGATCTGGAAAGAATTCTCACTCGATTTCGGGGAAATCACGCGTATCCGAGAGATTTCAGGACAATCGCAAGTTCGATCGCAACCGGAACTCGCTTAAAGAAAGAATTGGAAACCCTCTCCTATCCGTTTTTGATCCCGATTGAAAAATTAAATTCCCTCTCTCAGTTTATCGATTCCAAACTGAATCCGAACGACGACCTCCCCGTCATTTTAGGAAACGGCCCGTTTTTACGCTCGGGATTCTCCCCGAAACTGGACAAGGCGAGAGAGGCCGGAGTTAAGGGAAAGGACTGGATCTTAGAATTGGAAACCGAAGAGAAAAAAAGGACCGGTTTAAACACATTAAAGATTCGTTATAATAAGATCGTTGGATATTTTATAGAAATCTCCCGCGTTCAAGCCGAACAAGCACCGAAAGATTATCTCAAAAAACAGACGTTAGTCGGTAGTGAACGTTTTACGACTCCAAAGCTCGAAGAAATCGAAAGAACCATCCTCGAAGCGGACGAAATCATTCAGGAAATCGAAAGAGCCGAATTCAATCTTATGGTCGAGGAAGTTCTCAAGTATTCCTCCTTTCTTTTGGAACTTTCGGAAGAAATCGGCGATTTGGATTTTCAGATCTCAACGCTGACGGCAAAGGACAAATTCGGTTGGATTCGTCCTCAACTTTCGGAGGATCGTTCTTTGGATCTCGTAGATTCCAAACATCCGGTTGTGGAAGCGACTCTTCCGCCCGGTCAGGAGTTTACTCCCAATTCTCTTTATCTGGATACGCAGGACAAGGCGATCGCGGTTCTTACGGGACCGAACATGGCCGGTAAGTCGACTTTTATGAGACAGATCGCGCTCAATCAGATTCTCTTTCAAATGGGAGCCTTTGTCCCTGCAAAGTCTGCGAGGCTTTCGATCGTGGACAAACTTTTTACTCGAATCGGCGCGGGGGACAATCTAACCGCCGGAGAATCCACATTCTACGTGGAGATGAAAGAAACCGCGAACATCTTAAATCACTGCACCGAAGATTCCTTGATCCTTTTTGACGAGGTCGGCCGAGGCACTTCCACATACGACGGGATGAGCATCGCATGGGCGATCTTAGAATATCTTTCTTCTCTTTCGATCAAACCAAAGACAATCTTTGCCACCCACTATCACGAACTCACTGAACTTTCCCGATTGAGCGGGATCTTCAATCTGTATCTGGAAACATTGGAGAAGGAAGACAAAGTCCTATTCTTACGAAAGGTTCGTGCGGGAAAAGCCAAGAAGTCCTTCGGGATCTACGTCGCGAAGATCGCCGGAGTTCCCGAACCGATCGTAAAACGTGCGGCGGAACTTCTCATAGAACTCGAATCCAAAAAGAAAGAGATTCGGATCCAAGAAGCACAGCCGATGTTGTTCGTCGAAACCGAAAAAAAGGAAGTTCGTTCCGAAACGGAAGAATCGATTCTGAAACTGAAATTGGAAGAGATGACTCCGATCGAAGCCTTAAAAGCTTTGGAAGACTTTCAGAAAAAATTAAGAAAACAAAAATAACAAAACGTCCATCGGCGCAAAATCGACCCAGTTGGTGATCAGCTTTTTCAAACCGTCTTTTGCGTGAAAACCGATTCCGATCCCGGCTTCGTTTAACATAAGAGCGTCGTTAGCTCCGTCCCCGACCGCAACAACTTGCGAAGAATCGATTTTTTCCCGATCCCGAATTTCTTTTAAGAATTTACACTTCTTGATCTTGTCCACGATCTCTCCTGAGACAAAGCCGGTAAGAACTCCATTCTCTTTTTCTAATACGTTTGCACGGACTTCTCCGATTCTATGTTCCTTTTGAAACGTCTCGAGGATGTCCGTAAAACCGCCAGAAAAAACTGCAGTTCTACTTTCTTTTTCATTAAGACCGAGAAGAAGTTTTTCTACTCCGACATTCAGAGTAAGATTTGGATACAATTCTTCGAAAATCGAAGTCGGAAGTCCTTTGAGATAAAGACATCTTTTTTTGAGCGCTTCGTGAAAGTCCAGATTTCCTTCCATCGCTTCCTTTGTGACGGAAGCCACCTGATCGTAAACTCCCGCAAGCCTGGCGAGTTCGTCGATCACTTCCTGTTGGATGAGAGTGGAGTCCATATCGAAAGCGAACAAACTTTTCTTTTTAGAATCGAGCAAGCGATCCACTTGCAAAAGATCCGAATTCTTTTTTGCAAATTTTTCTCGAAGTTCCATAAGCTCTTTCGGTTCGAGTTTTTTCGAAATTTTCCATTCGATACAATTCCAAGACCCGGTCGTTCGAATCCTTGCGGACGATAAAGATAAATTGTCATCTTGGGATAGGAAGTCAAAACTCCCAGTTTCTAAAAGGAGTTCTTTACGAATTTCTTCCGGATTTTGAGTGAGAATTAAGAGCAAGGTGATACAACTATTACAGATACGGTGTCAGAAGCGGTTTTAATTTTTGGACCCAGATTTTATACGCGTTTTCATTCAGATGGATCTTATCTTTTTCGAGCCAAAATTCGCGTCTCAAAGCCGGTCTTTCTTTTTCTCGGAGCCACTGCCAATTGTCCAGGAATACGGCGTTCTTATATCCTTGGGATATCGAGATCCAAGTCAGATTGAGCACGGGAGATACGTTGTTGATACTTTGTGTTCGAACCGGAGGAATTCCAAGTATGATCACTTTTAGATTTGGATCTTTTTGGTAGATTTTTTCTAAAATTTTTGCAAGATTCGTTTCAATGTCGTTCAAACACTTTCCCTGAATCAGATCGTTGCCGCCGATTTCCAAAACGATAACCTTTGGATTTAAGGAAAGAACGTCCTCTTCGATACGTTGCAAAAGGAGTTCCGTGAGGTCGCCGCCGATTCCTCGATTGAGAGCTCCGGGAAATTCTTTCGCCATCAGATCGCTCGGAAACAATTGAATCAAAGAATTTCCGACAAATACTATATTGGCGGTTTCGATCCTCTGGTTTTCCTCGCGATAAATTCCGCGCATCGTGTTCCAGAGAGTATAGTATTGTTGGAATTTTTCGGAGGATCGGTAACCGGCTCCAGACCAACATTCGAAGTCAGAACTGGAGTAGTCTGTGTATGATTTTTTAATCAGAACTGAACAGGAAACAAAAACAAAAAGCAAAGAAAAAGTAAAGAGAAACCTGATCAAAGATCTATCACTGTTCCTGTGGCTCTTTCATATGAAAACGTTTGTGCCAATCTGCAATCTGAGCTTGGAGATAATCTTCAGAATCACAAATTCTAAACTCGATCGGATTGTTGGAAGCAGTATCAATCAGCTTAGCTTCTATGTAACCGTTCTTCAGTTTATTGATTTCTATTTTATATTTCATCCATTAACTCCAGTAATGCCAGATTTTTAGATGGATTCAGGCTTTCAAACCGATTCTAAAAAAAATGAACTTACTCTTTCCAATTTTTTTTAAAAAGAATAATCTCGAACTCCGACATTTCCAAATCATTTTTCAAATTTTTGACTTCAGTTTTTTTCAACAACAAAGCGCATAACGTATTCTTGTCTTATAAAACTAAAATTTCTATTTAGCTTCGTGCAAAAGTGATATTTCTCTCGAAAAATCTCTTTCACTACTTGGATCGCCAAATTTGGGGAGGGTACTTAACAATCCACACTGTCTTCAGACTCAATTTAACAAAAAAAAGTTGCGAGGAAAGCTTAAAAAATGCCGGAAACCCCTTTTTTTAGAGGTTTTAAAAGCCCTTACAATTTCTTAAATTTATACAATTCCGGGAAATTTTTTTCGGAATAAAGAGCTTCCATTTCGGAATCTTCCGGAAGTATCCCCCCGTCAGCGAGTTCCGGGATAAAACCGGCGTCTCGAATCATTCCGATCGTTTCCACCATGTCGGATCCTTTTACGTTCAAATATCCCGACGAAAACAAGGAATTAGCCGCAAAAAGAGCCGTGGCCGACAAACTTCTGAGATGCCCTTCTCTTCCTGCGGCGATCCGGATTTCAGAATCCGGATTCACCAAACGGAAAAGACAAAGAATTCTTACACAAAGTTCAGGACTCAAAACGTTTGGATTTTTGATCGCGTGTCCTTTGACCGGAATGAAAAAATTCACCGGAATTGAAATCACTCGAAAAGACTTGAGTTCAAAAGCAACATCCACGAGGTCACGAAAAGTTTCCCCCATTCCGACGATCACCCCGCTGCACATTCCGATTCCAGCTTTGGAAACCGAACCTAAGGTTTCCGCCCTTTGTTCATACGTATGAGTATCGCAAATTTCAGGATAATGATTTTGAGAGGTATTGAGATTGTGATTGTAACGATCAAGACCGGCTGCCTTCAAAAGTTGAGCCTTGTCCTCGTCTAACAAACCGGCTGAAAGACAAACCTTCATTCCGAGTTCGTCGGTGATTTTACGAATTGTCGAGGCGAGTTTTTCGGTGGTCGGCCGATTCGGTCCTGTTCCCGAAGTAACCATACAAAAACGGTAGGCCCCATTCTCCTTTGCCTTCACCGCGTCCTCATAAATTTCGGTTTCGGATTTCATTGGGTATTCCTGAACCCCGGAATTGGCGTTTTTTCTTTGAGCACAGTATCCGCAGTCTTCCGGACAATGTCCGTTTTTGATATTATCTAAGATATGAATTCGAACCTTGTTTCCGTAATATCGGTTTCTTTCTTGAAACGCTCTGTCCAAACAGGTTGTCAACGGAAGTCTTCCATCGAGAATTTCCAGAGCCTCTTCCTTTGTAATCATGCTCGGAGCTTCAGAGAATATTTTTTCGGCGGTATTGAGTGTTGCAGACATTCTTCAGACAGATTCGAGGGTGGGAGTTTTCTTGAAAAGTCATTTCCCTGAATAAATTTCGGCTAAGGTCTCGCGTATAACCCGAAAAATCTTTTCCAAAGAATCGTCCGAGATTCCATAAGGAGGAGCGATATAGACCACGTTTCCAAGAGGTCTTAGAACCACACCTTTCTCAAGAAACTTTTTTTTCAGAACTTTGTTTCCAGGATACGTATAGCCGCTTTGTTCACCGACCTCCAATTCTAAAACTCCGACGGCTCCCAGAACTCGAACGTCGCGGATCAAATCTGCAAATTCTTTCCGAACGGTTTCAAGTCCTTTTTTCAACTTCACTTCAAGTAAGGCCACTTGGTCCAAACGATTTTCTTCGTACATCAGTTTTGTGGAAGCGAGCGCGGCCGCACAGGCAATAGGATTTCCGGTCATTGTATGTCCGTGATAAAACGCCTTTTCCGGTTCAGGAATTACAAAAATTGAATGTATCTTTTTCGAAACCAGAGTCGCCGCGATCGGAGCCGCTCCGCCGCTAAGTCCCTTTGCCGTCGCGATGAGATCGGGTTTTATTTTTGCCCTTTGATACGCAAAGAAGAATCCGGTTCTTCCGAAACCGGTAAAGACCTCGTCGACCAAAAGAAGGGCTCCATATTCTTTAGAAATTCTTTCCAGACGTTGTAAAACCTCTTCTTTGTAAAAGATCATTCCTCCGGATCCGAGAATCAAAGGTTCGATGACGATTCCGGCGACACGTTTCGGATTTTTTTTAAAAAAGGTTTCGATAGCATCCGCACATTCCGTTTTGCAAGAATCCGGTTTTTTTCCCACCGGACAAAAGCTACAATTCGGACTCGTAAATTCCTGAGTCGGAAAAAATAAACCTGCAAAAACCCGATTAAAGACGGAATCCCCTCCCACGCTCATCGTCCCGATCGTATCTCCGTGATACGAAACATTCCATTTTAGGAATATGTTTCTTTCGGATTCTCCCTGATTTTGAAAATACTGATACGCGAGTTTGATCATAATCTCGACCGCAGTCGATCCGTTATCTGAATAAAGAACTTTGTGGAACAATCCTTCCGTGATTTTGAGAAGTTCACTCGCGAGATTTTCGGCGGGATCATGAGTAAAACCCGCGAGTAAAACGTGATCGAGACGATCGAGTTGATCCTTCATCGCTTGGATGATTTTGGGATGATTGTGTCCGTGGATACTGACCCACCAGGACGAAACCGCGTCGACATAGGAATTTCCTGCTTCGTCATAGAGAAATTCCTTTTCCGCTCTTACGATTTTGAGCGGGATTTCAGGTTCATATTGAAGAGTAAAAGGATACCAGATCATAAAATCGCATCCCTCAAAATAAAATCAGGATCAAATCTTTGTCCGCATTCTTTCTGAAACTGTTCTCGGCTCATTCTTTCCTTAGAGTTTAAAAAGAAAAATCCTAATAGCGGAACCCCGCTCCATTCTAAGATCGTTCTTATATTGTCTTCGGTTGTCTTATCGGGAGTTCCTATAAAGTAAATTCCTTTGAGATCTATTTTTCGATTTTGAATCGCTTCCAAAGAAAGTAGAGTGTGATTGATCGAACCCAAAGAAACGGGCGCGGTTAAGATCAAAGGAATTTCGGATTGCCGAATGACTTCGATCGCCAGAGTCTTTCGAGTCAATGGAACCAAAAGACCGCCGGCTCCTTCCACTACGAGATTCTCTTCTCGGATGCTAAAAAGATGTCTCGCCAATTCGTCGGTATCGATTTCAATTCCTTCGAGTTCTGAGGCGTAATGAGGAGAACCCGCAAAAGCAAAGGAATAATAATTTTTTAAAAATCTGCTTTCATGCAGACCGCTGAGATACATCACAGAGGCGCGATCGCTGTCGTCTCCGGTCTGAATCGGTTTGAAATACTTGAGTCCCAGAGATTCTCCATATTTCGTAAGAATCAAAGAACTCAAGAGCGTTTTTCCCACATCCGTCCCCGTTGCTGAAATAAAAACCGACATCAGAAAACCGGCAACAGTGAAATCAATTTTTCTAATGCAGAATCGGTTGTATCGGAATGAACACAGATTCTCAACCGAGGAGCGGACACGGTCGGCGGTCGAATCGCCTTTACGTAAAGACCGTTTTCTCTACAACGAGCTGCGACGTCTAATACCGATTCTTCCGAAGGAAAAAGAATCGGAATGATCTGGGATTCCGAATTTGTCATCGGATAATTTTTGGTTTGGATCAATGCGCGGAGGCGGTTTGACTTTTGAAAAAGATTCTCCCTTTCCCGATCCATCGTTTTTAAAAGCCCGATCGAAGTCGGAATGGCGTGTGCGATCGAGGGCATAGGCGCCGTGGAAAAAATAAACGTCCTCATCTTGTTGATCAAAAACTCTCTTCCGATTTTCGAAGTTCCGATCCAAGCCCCTTCTAACCCGAGGGCCTTTCCGCTCGTATAAGTGATAAAATCGACCTCGTGGATTCTATCTTTTCCGAGAACTTGTGCGACTCTTCCGCAACCCTGCTTTCCAAAAACTCCGATGGAATGTGCGTCATCGAGAACGAGGATCGCCTCGTATTTGTTTTTTAAAAAAACAAGATCTTCAATCGGAGCCAAATCACCATCCATGCTAAAAACTGTTTCCGAAACGATGATCCTTTCCTTCAACCTCGACTTGCGGAGCAATTCTTCCAGATGATCTAAGTTTAGATGTTTGTAATATGTTTTTTCGGCTCCGGAAAGACGAACACCGTCCAAAATCGAAGCGTGATTGAGACGGTCCGTAAAGATCTCGGTCTTTGCGTTGGCTATACACGAAAGAAGCCCGAGATTGGCCGCGTAACCGTTTGCCACAAACAAGGAGCTTTGAGTTCCGGTCCATTCGGAAACGGCCGTTTCGACCCGATCAAAACTTTCCCTATGACCGCTGACCAAACGAGAAGCGCCGGAACCGGCTCCATAGAGGTCCAAACCTTCTTTTAGACTTGCGATCAGTTTTGGATGTTTTGTGAGGGAGAGATAATCGTTGGAAGAGAAATCGACCCCAAAAGGAACTTCCAGGGTGCGATATAAGAAATCCTTTTTTAAGGATTCCAGAACGCCAGAGGCTTTCTGAATGAATGTGGATGGATTCAGATTCTGAAAGCCTCTTCGACTAAAGTTTAGAGCATTTCCTTTACTTCATTTCTTTCGGAAACGAGTTCGTCATGAGTGATTTTGAATTTCTCTTTTGCAAAGTCGTTTAAAGGGAGACCTTGTATGATCTCCACTTTTTTTCCGTCGGACTTCAAAGGAAACCCGAAGATCAGACCTTTTTCAGCTCCGTATGATCCGTCGGAAACGATCGCGGCGGAGAATGCGTCCCCAGGCGCGGTAGGATTGATGATTCCACGAACGGTGTCTACGACTCCGTTAGCCGCGCTCGCAGCGGAAGAAGCTCCTCTTGCTTTGATGATCTCCGCTCCTCTCTGTTGAACGTTTTTGATAAAATCGCCTTTGAGCCAATCGTGATCGGAAATCACATCGGTTACCGGTTTACCGGAAATCTTTGCATTATAAAAATCAGGATATTGTGTGGAAGAATGGTTTCCCCAGATTCCGAGATGAGTGACTTCTTTTACGGGAACTCCCGCTTTGCCGGCTAACTGCGATTTTGCTCTGTTCTCATCCAGTTTTGTCATCGCAAACCAACGATCTCCCGGAACACCCTTTGCGTTGTTCATAGCGATCAAACAGTTTGTATTACAAGGGTTTCCGACTACGAGAACTCTTACGTCGCTCGCCGCGTTCTTTTCGATCGCTTTTCCTTGATTTACAAAAATTCCACCGTTGATTTTGAGGAGATCTCCTCTTTCCATTCCGGCTTTTCTAGGAACGGATCCTACGAGCAAGGCCCAGTTGATATCTTTGAAAGCGACGTCCAAATCCGAAGACACGGTCACTTTTTGGAGAAGAGGAAACGCGCAGTCCTCCAATTCCATGATTACACCTTTTGCCGCAGGGACCGCAGCTTCCAATTCGAGCATTTGAATTTCCACCGCAGTATCGGCTCCGAACATTTGTCCGGAAGCGATTCTAAAAAGTAGAGAATATCCGATTTGTCCTGCAGCGCCTGTAACAGCTACTTTCACTGTCTTACTCATATTTGGCCGACTCCTAAGTTTTTAATTTTAATTTTTAAGTTCTTGATCGATCACTTTGGTAAACGCTTCCAAAGGTTGAGCGCCTTCCACCATAATTCCGTTGATAAAGAATGCGGGAGTTCCGCTGACTCCGTATTTCTCACCTTCGGCCATATCGGCTTCCACTTCTTTTCTGACGGCGGCGTCGTTCACACACTGGCTAAAGGCTTTCATATCCATGCCGGAGGATCTTGCGAGATCTAAAACGCGGTCTTTTGGAAGATTTCCGGAATTCTCAAAAAGAACATTGAAGAATTCCCAATACTTTCCTTGGGGAGCGGAGCAGTTCGCTGCGATATGGGCAAACATTGCATTCGGGTGAAAGGATAGAGGGTAGTCCCTAAAAACCCAGCGAATTTGGTCCTTATACTTCGCTCTGAGTTGGGAATTTACATCCTGGCTTCGTTTACAATAAGGACATTCAAAATCCGAAAACTCGATGATCGTAACCTTTGCTTTTTCCGGACCCAGAGACGGATTGTTACCCGTAAGAATCGAATCGTCTCTCATAGGAGGAAGTTCTTTTACCTTTACCGAAATCTTATATTGATTGCGAAGTTCGCCAAAGACAGAATTTCGAGCTTCTTCCTTTTTTTGAGAAAGGAGATGATTTTGAATTTCGGCTTTTACCGCATCAAAGGATTTCCCCTTGAGAGCGGGAGAATTTTTATACTGATCATAGATCGCGCGCATTTCCGCAAGCGTCGGTTCCTGCACGGAAGGTTCCATCAGATCCTTTTCCGAAACGTTACGTTCCTTTGCCGCTAACGCGACGACCTTTTTGCTCGCAAATTCGGAAAGTACACGATACAAACGATCATTGGTTTCGGAATAGAATTTACGAGCGAGTCTCGCATTCTCTTTTTCCACATCCTTAATCGTATAATTTTTTCCGTTGATTTCGGCTACACCGTCCGGAGAAAAGTAAGAAACCACCAAAGGAGACGTGACCGCGATATAGAGTAAGAAAAGTGCAGTGATCACCAAGAGCGGTCTGGATTCTTTGGCTTTGAGTTTGGCAATTATGTCTTGCATGGAAATATTTCCCCCGATGGTCTCATAGAATCGAGACTTGGTTTCCCTACTAGCCAGGTTAGAAACCTCCGATAAGCTGGCAAACGATAAATTCGGAAGGTTCCCCTCGAAGGATTGAAATCCAATCCGGATGGACCCGAGCTTCCGTTTTTGAGCAAATTTGGGTATGCAAGGAAAATTTTTCGAAAAAACCCTAAAGTGAATCTCCTATTACCGATATTGAACATAGAGACTTTCTTTCGCAAAAAAGCGAACAGAGATCCAAAAGGAGGTACGGGTTTATGAATGTAACTGGAATGACGATCCAACCTTTTTCGTTTTCCTGGGCCCAGCCTGTAAAAGAAGGAAACAAAGAACCGATCATCCTGGAAAAAGAATCGAATCCAAACTCGTTTCCGGCGCCAAATACCGAAAAGAATGAAATCAAACCCGAAGAACTCGTAATGAAACCTTCTCCGGTTTCCTTTGAAGAAAGAATGAATCAGGTGATCAGTCCGGAGCAGATGAAAAATCTGCTCTCTATGATGGTTCGTTCCAGAATGAGCGACGATTCGTCCGTTCACAAAATCGATGTAAGACGATAGAGGGATTTTGTTTTTCACTCTCGGACTCATCTACACCGTAGGTTTAGACATTTTTTTAATGCTCGTCGGTCTGGCCGCGTTCGCAGGTCTATCCCTTTTATTCTTTCAAGAAATCATTTATCCGGCCTTGAAAAAACAAAACGCAGGCGCCGGAACTCCTCCGGAAGAAGGAGACCGTTTTGTTCTCGTAGTATCCGAAAGTCAGAGAAACGTTCGGTTTAGCGTGGGACAAAAGACCGGAGAAATACGGACTTTTTGCAACTCGATTTCCGACGATCACCTCGTCTTCAATTTCAAAAAGGCGAAAGAATCGGAAGACTACGAAATTCAAATCATGAGAAACGCTCCCGTTCTTTTCAAACCTCCCGCGATGCCCACATTTTCCCGAATGGAATCCACGGAGAAACTGGATAGTTACGAAGTGATCGGTAAAAAGGCCGATTTTAGAATTTCGGATAAAGTCAATAAGGAAAGGATGACTCAGTATTTTGAAATCAGTCTGTCCTCCGAATTCTTTATCAATAATTTCGGTAAAGAAAGAATGAGATTTATCTTTACCGTTTCCCGAATTCATCCGGGACTCAACCGAAGAACTCCGATCAAAAAGGGATTGTATACGTTCGGGAAAGAAGAAAGAGAAGACAAAGAGGACGAGGAACAAGTTTAAGGAATCTTAATATTCTTTTCGGATTCCGAAATTCCGTTTTCTTCCACTTTTAGGGAAAGAATCTGACAACCGAAATGAGTCAGGTCGCAAAACTCCGCGACTTTCTCTTTCAAAATCTGTTCTACCCTGCCCGCTTTTTTACGTTCGCAAAAAAGAAGAACCGAAGGCCCGCTTCCCGAAAGGGAATATCCGATAAGATTCTTCTTGATTTTTTCCAAAAGAGGATTGAGTTCGAATTCGGAATGCATTCGATACGGAGTGTGAACCCGATCCTCCAAAGCCAACTTCAACAATTCCATATTTCCTGAATCCAAAAATTCCATCCAGGTTGCAACCCGACTCATGTTAAAAATTACGTCTTCCGTGGTGTAACTTCCCGGCAACGTTTTACGCGATTGATGAGTCGAGGTTTCCAAATCCGGAACGAGCAAAAAACAACGAACTCGTTTAGGAAATTTCTTTTTTACAAACTCCAATCGTTCTCCGTTAAAATAGGCAAAGACAAATCCGCCTAAATAAGCGGGGATCGTATTGTCGGGATGACCTTCTATCTGAGCGAGGTGAAATAAAAATTCGTTTTCATTCGGAAGCGGAATCTCCGGATAAAAATTTTTGTGAGCAAATCTGGCCGCACAAACTCCCGCCACAGCCGCGCTTGCGCTCGAGCCTAAACCGCCCTTCATCGGAAGACGCAAATCCATAATGAGAGAATAAGGAACCAATTTTTGTCCCGAAAGAAATCTCTGAAAATAGGACCGATACGAGGAAATGACAAGGTCTTCGTCCGGATCAAAAGGAAGGACTTCCATCCCCTTGACGGAAGTATGAAATTCTCCATCCGAAAAAAAACGAAATTGGAACCGATTGTAGATTCGAAACGCGAGACCAAAAAGATCAAAGCCGGGTCCTAAATTCGCGGAGGTTCCCGGAACGGTAATGGAATACTGTCGGATCGATGTCATGTTTGCAAAACCATCTGATTCCGATTTTGAACCCGCTTTGGACGATGTAAACCGACGCCAGGAAGGAACCGAATCGTAAAAATTAGGACCACGATTTCTCTCTAAATCAAATCGTCATTTGCTTTTTCCGTTTTAGAATTTCGGATTTTGAGAATTCAACTTTTATAGAAAAAAACGATCGATCGAATTTTAGTTTCGAACGGATTGGAATTCAGTTTTTTAAGTCTTTTGATTAAAAAACAGCTTGGTCCAAGGAAAGAAATACGGAAAACAATTCTTTGCGAAAAAGAGTTTTCCGCGTAAAACAAGAGTGAATTCTGCCTGATTATGCACTTTGGAATCGCAGACCTATTTGTACTTTTATCATACGTCATTCTCGTTTTATTTTCAGGTTGGTTTACTTCCCGAAAAAAAGATAAGGATTCTTCCAACTACTTTCTCGCAGGAAGAGAACTTTCCTGGATTCCACTCAGCTTTTCCATCGTTGCGACAGAAACTTCGACGCTTACTTTTTTAAACATTCCCGGACTGAGTTATTCGGGAAATCTCACCTTCCTCGGTTTGGGTTTGGGTTTTGTTCTAGGAAGAATCCTCGTCGCGCAACTTTTTATTCCCATGTATTATCAATCCGGATTTATTTCAGTTTACGAATGGGTCGGGATGAAATACGGAAAAATTTCGCAAAAGACCGTAACTTATCTTTTTAAACTCACGAGAATTTTAGGAGACGGAGTAAGAATGTATGCTTCTGCGATTCCCGTCGCCATCTTACTCGAAGTGTTTTTCCGGCAATACGGTCTGATCCGTTTAGGAACTCAAGAAATCGAAATTCTAAGTTTACTTCTGATTTCAGGAATTACGATTCTTTATACGGTTCAGGGTGGATTTCGTTCCGTAGTTTGGGTGGATTCGATTCAATTTGTGATCTATGTCGGAGGCGGAATTTTTGCCTTTTTCTACTTAGGATATCTCCTTTCCCAAAAAGGATTCGATTTTTTGAATGTATTTCAAACGGCTTCCACGATCGGCAAACTCAAGGTTTTCGAGTGGAGCGACTTTTCCTCGGCGTATTTTTTTCCGACGGCGATCCTCGGCGGAATTCTTTTGACGTTAGGAACTCACGGGGTCGATCAGATGTTTGTCCAAAGAGTTTTGGCGTGTAGATCGGAACCGGATGCAAAGAAGGCGATGATTTCTTCGGGTATTTTTGTATTTTTCCAGTTCGTCTTATTTTTAGGTATCGGTGTTCTATTATACTTTTATTATGCGGGAGAAAATCTTCCCAAGGATAAGGTTTTTTCGAAGTTTATCTTAGAAGAAGTCCCTTCACCGATCACCGGTTTTTTACTCGCCGCCATCCTCGCCTCCGCGATGTCCACGTTGTCGAGTTCGATCAATTCCCTTTCCCTTACGACCAAAGTGGATTTGGGAATTTCGAAATACGGTCCTGCGACCTTGAGTCTTTTTTGGGGCCTTGTCTTGTTGTTAAGTTCCCTGCTTCCCCTCTTTCTGACGACGGGAAAAACGGGTTTGGTGGAATTGGGACTTTCCATCGCGTCCTACACGGTAGGTCCGATCATCGCCGTCTTTTTGACCGGAAGAATTTCAGCATTTTCTTATATGCAAGATTTAAAAGATAGTTATGCTGCTTTTTCGATCGTCTTGACTCCGATCCTTACTTTGATCTTTGGGAAATGGACCGGATTCGGATTTACGTATTTGGTTCCCTTTGGAATCGGAACCTGTCTTCTGTTCGGATTTATTTTACTAAAAATTCAGAATCGTCTTTCTGTTCCAAAATAGATTCTAAGATTCTTTTATATTCCGCTGCCTTTGTAAAATGAATATAATGATCTCCGTTCGGGATTCTATAGAATTTAGAATTCGGAAAGAATTTTTTTGCCACCGGAATGTCTTCCTCTAAAAAATATTCGGAAGCGCCGCCGATAAGAAAGTTAGCCTTTTTTGGAAAAGGGTTTTCAGTGAATTTTTGAAAAAAGTCCTGGAGCAAACGGGGCGAACCTTCTATTCCCTCTACGTTTAACTTCCATCGATAACCGCCCGATTCCATTCTTTCCAAGTTCATTTCCAAAAAATTTCGGATAAAGGCGTTGGGAAGAATTTTGGCAAGGGCCGCGTCGATTTCCTGTCTCGTTTTGAATTGGGAAACGTCGGTTCGTAAACAAGCGAATTCGAGATCGTAACGCAGAGGATAATCCTTTGGAACAATGTCTTGGACAAAAAGAAAAGACGGAACTTCAGGATTTTTCAACGCAAATCCCATCGTTACAAGTCCCCCCATCGAATGACCGAGAAATACCGGGTCCACGATTCCATTCTTACGAATCCAAACCTCAACGTCCTCGACCATCGAAGCGAGAGAATGTTCGTCCGCGTGCGGAGAATCTCCGTGATTGCGAAGATCAAGCAGATAAACGTCGGAATATCGGCTTAGGAAATCTCCGACCGTCGGCCAGTTTTTGGAAGAACCGAAAAGTCCGTGTAAAATCAAAATCGGCCCGCAGATCGGAGTGGAATATTTTTCTTTGTTGAATTGGATTTTACGGGAGTTCAGATCTACTGCAGACATTCTTTCTGAATCACTTTTAAGAATTGGTGATATTTTTTTCCGTATCGATACGGTAAACTTTGCAGATCCTTTCGAAACGATTCAAAAATTTCCTTTTTTGCCGGATCTTTTCCGCAGTCTACGGTTTCTGGATCTTTTGTCAGAGTTTCCAAACGTTTCGAAACCTGACCCGCAAAAACAGTCGCATAATTACCGTTTGGTTGGAGTTGGAGATAACGGATCTTTCTTTTTTTTTCGTCGTTTAAATAACAGAATATATCTTTTTTACAGATCGTTTCTTCGGAATACTTCACTCCTAGGAAGGCTGCAAAGTCGCCCGGTCCCGTATCTCTAAACTCTTCTCCGATTTTCCAGAAAACCTCAGGATTGATCTTGGAAGGTTTTCCTCTTTCTCCGGGAATGATTTCTCCCGGATTTTTGGAAAGGTAATCGAGAAGTTTTGTTTCCTTTTTTTTGCCGTCGCCTTCCTGCAAAATCTCTAATATTCTCTGAAGAACAACGGCTCTTCTTATTTTTAAGTAAAGATATTCGTCTCCGTGATAAACTCCGTTGTCCTCGAGAGAACTCAGATATTGATATACGGATTCGAGTTCTGTGAGACCGGTATTCGGGGAATACAACATACGATCGATGGAACGAAGGACAATTCTATAACCGCCCTTTTCCTGAACGTTAAATAGGGACTGCGTAGAGGCCCAACCGCTCAGTCCTGTCCCGTCGGAAACAAAACGAAAATTTTTCTCGCTTTGTTTTTCCTTTTCGTTTTTACTCTGGACGATTTCTCCGAATCCGAGTCTTCTCAAAATTTCCGATTGTTTATCCGGGAATAAATAGAGAGGAGCGTTCGGCTTGAGAACCAACCAATCTCCTCCCCAAAGATACGGATTCGCGGTAAAAAAGGCGAGGATCAGGATGATCCGTCTCATCGATTACTTGCTCAAATCCCTTATCATTTCCGCGATTCTTTCCACGCCCCGTTTGATATCTACCTCGCTCATCGGATAAGAAAGTCTCAGTGCGTTATCTTCTCCAAAAGCAATTCCCGGAACCGCAGCTACTTTATACTTTTCTAATAGAACGCTGCAGAAAAGTTTACTCAAGGACGTTTCCGACGATTCTTTCCGAAGCCTTTCAAAACCGGGGGTTTTGTAGACGTCGTTCAGATATGGAAATACGTAAAAGGCTCCTTGCGGATTTTTACATTGAACGCCGGGAATCGAGTTTAAAAGTGATACGATGCTATTTCTTCTTTGTTCGAAAGCCTTTCTCATTTCTTCCACACAAGCCTGATCCCCGCCGATAGCCGCCTCCGCCGCTGCTTGCGAAATGGAAGAAGGATTGGAAGTCGACTGACTCTGAATCGTTTCCATGTTTTTTACGACGCTGCTATCTCCGGCGCCGTAGCCGATTCTCCAACCCGTCATGGAATAGGTTTTCGAAACACCGTTGATGACAAAGGTTTGTTTTTTGAGTTCGGGAGAAAGCATCGCAAGATTCGAAAACACAAAACCATCGTAGACGATCTTTTCGTAGATATCGTCGCTCATAACGTGGATTCCGCTACTAAGAACCACTTCTCCGATCGCTTCCAGATCCTTTCTGGAATAACCGGCTCCCGTCGGATTAGAAGGAGAGTTTAGAATCAGACATTTTGTCTTTGGAGTGATCGTTTTTTTCAACTGCTCCGGAGAGATCTGAAAATTGTTTTCAGGAGTCGTTTGAACGATAACCGGAACCCCTTCCGCGAGACGAACGATGTCCGCATAACTCACCCAATACGGGGCGGGGATAATTACCTCGTCTCCTGCGTTTAAGGTGGCGAGAAAGTAGTTATAAATGACTTGTTTTCCGCCGGTTCCGACGATGATCTGATTCTTTTCGTAATCAAGACCGTTGTCTCTTTTGAATTTTTTTACGATCGCTTCTTTGAGTTCCACCGTTCCGGAAACAGCCGTATAACGCGTCATTCCCTTATCGATCGCCTTTTTTGCGGCTT
Organism: Leptospira ainazelensis; assembly: GCF_016918785.1. Taxonomy (GTDB): domain Bacteria; phylum Spirochaetota; class Leptospiria; order Leptospirales; family Leptospiraceae; genus Leptospira; species Leptospira ainazelensis. The sequence goes on from NZ_JAFFPT010000071.1 coordinate 110,140, forward strand.
CTTTGATATGGGACGGAGTTTCGAAATCCGGCTCTCCGGCTCCGAAACTTACAATGTCCTCTCCTTTTTTTTTCAGCTCGTTCGCTTTCGCGGTGATCACGAGTGTAGGAGAGGGCTCGATGACGTTCAGCCTTTTTGCGCTGAGATCCATGCTGTTCCTCTTTTTGGTGTTTCTTACTTTAATAACAACTCTTGCCGATCGGTTTTGTCGAAAAGAATCAGGCGTTGTTCAGTTGAAGCTGAGCCAATTCTTCTTGAGCTTCTCTGAATTGATCCAGAGTATAAATTTCGTATTCGTATCCTTGTTCCGTAAGAAACAACTGACGGTTTTGTCCGAATCTTTCTTCGTTTGTGTCTCTTGAAATCAAAGAATAGAATACGGCGGTATTGTCGTGTCCTTTAGGTCTTAGGATTCGTCCCAATCTCTGCGCTTCTTCCTGTCTAGAACCGAAGGTTCCGGAAACCTGAATCGCGATATTCGCATCCGGTAAGTCGATGGAGAAGTTCGCCACCTTACTTACCACGAGAGATTTGATCTGTCCCGAACGGAACGCATCATACAAAGTCTGTCTTTCCGGAAGCGGAGTTTTTCCGGTAATCAAAGGAATATTAAATTTCTTTGATATTTCTTCCAGCTGATTGATGTATTGTCCGATCACGAGCAAATGAGACTCGGAATGTTTTTTCATGATGAGTTCGATCGCCTTCATCTTCTCCGGATTTTCCGAAGCGAGTCTGAATTTTTCGCGATCGTCCGCGATGGAGTATTTCAAACGAAGGTCGTCGTCCATATTCACTCGGATTTCCTTACACTTTGCTTCCGCGATCCAAGACTTACTCTCGAGTTCCTTCCAAGGAACGTCGTATTTTTTTGGTCCGATAAGCGAGAATACGTCTTCTTCCAGACCGTCTTCTCGAACCAAGGTCGCGGTCAAACCGAGTCTTCTTTTGGCTTGGAGTTCCGAAGTCATACGGAAAACGGGAGCGGGAAGTAAGTGGACCTCGTCATAGACGATCAATCCCCAGTTGTTCGCGCTGAAAAGATGAAAGTGGGTAAAATCCCCTCCCTTCTTCTTTCTATGGGTGAGAATATTGTATGTCGCAATCGTAATCGGACGAATCTCTTTGACTTCACCGGAATACTCTCCGATGTCTTCCGGAGGAATGTCGGTCTTATCTAGAATTTCGTTTCTCCACTGGCGGATCGAAAGTGTGTTGGTAACCAGAATCAGAGTTTCGGCTCCGACGATCTGCATCACTCCGATTCCTACGATGGTTTTCCCGGCTCCGCAAGGAAGAACTACGACACCGGAGCCGCCTTCGTTACCTCCTCCGGCGTGGAACACTTCCACACAGGCTCTTTGGTAATCGCGCATTCCGAATTTTTTTCCGCTGATGCTATCGGCTCTGAGATTGAATCCGTATTTATTTCCTTCGTCGTAGCCTGCGAGGTCTTCCACAGGAAAACCGATTTTGATAAGGGCTTGTTTGATATGACCGCGGTATTCTTTTTTGATATAGATCTTATCCGGAAAAGTAGACTCGATAAACGGTTGTACAGCTCTATGATTTCCGATCTCTTGGAGAAATCCTTTTTCATTCGAGATGATCGCGAGTTCACCGGATTCTTCTTTGACAAGTTTTACCTTTCCGTAACGGCTGATCTGTTCGCGGATTTCGTTCACGATATTTTTCGGAACCGAATACCGGGAGAATTTTTCGAGACATTCTACGATTTCATCCGCAGACATCTTTATGGAAGCGGCGTTCCAAAGAGAAAGTGGTGAAATTCTATAAGTATGGAGGTATTCCGGGCTTTTTTCTAGTTCTGCAAATTTGGAAACAATGGTCTGACAGGCCTCAAACTCGGGGTTATCGACCTCCAAAAGCATAGTTTTATCACTCTGAACGATTAAGGGTTTGCTCATTTGTGTCTGGTTTCCTGTTTGTTTAGACTGAAAATCGACCCCTTTCTGTCAAGAAGAATGCGAACATAAGGTTTTTTCCTTCGTTCCAAGATAGGACGTCGTCAAAAGTTTTACAACGGAGAAAGCCGAATCTGAAAACAACCGCTCTTTTCTTCTTCGGGCAGCAAGGTCGTCAAAGAAAAACCGTGTAAAACCGCGTTCCCCGGAGCGCTCATAGGTTCGATCGCGATCCGATTTCCGGAAAAGTCTGTGTAGATTTGCATATAAGAAAGTGGGATCTCATTCGAAACGTTTGCATACGAATGAATTGAAACTTGATACGACTCGTTTCGAACCTGCAATACTACATTCGGCTCTTCGTCAAAAAATAAGGAATCCAGAGTTGGTATTTGTTCCAACTCGAATACATTCGTCTCGACTCCGTAGATCGGATAGACCGGAATCAAATCTTCTTGTAAAGGAATCTGTTTCTTGATGTTAGACCTAAGTTGCGCCAAAGGTGGTTGAGAATTGATTCGAAAATAAGGATGATAACCGTAACAAAAACGGAAAGGCACCAAATTCTCATTTTGAAAAAAGGTTCTTAGAGTCAAAATCTCTTCGTTGGAAACCGTATGCAAAGAATATTCTTCCCGGACTCGGATCTTACCCAAAGGTGTAAGCGAGAGAGATTCGTCCGGAATCAATTCCAAAAAAACCGAATGATCCGTACGATCGAGAACGCTTCGTCTCCAAGAATACGCAAGACCGTGTGAAGGGTAACCTTTATTGTCTTTGGATCCCAAGTCTTTTAAGGAAATAAATTCTTCACCAAGCGTTATGTGATCGGAAGAATGACGATTGACCCAAGGATACATCAAATACGAGCCGGAACTAAAAAAGCGTTCCGCAGGATCGTATCCGGCGATGATCTCGAGATTTTTACCGCTCTCCGGATGTTTCCAAATCCAAGAAAGAATCTGATTCCCCGATTCGTTCAGTTTCAATTGTGATTGTTGGCTGAATATTTTTGGCACGGCGGACAAGACTGCGGGAAACGGGAAAATATTTCCAATCAATTTTGAATTCTTTTTTAAAACTTGGGTCTTAGGAAAGGAATTGAAAGCCTGCTTTGTCGGCGGAAACTGACGATTCCACAGGAGAATTTCTTTGAAAGCACCGATTCTAACTTGGACCTATTCCCTCATCCTGGCTCTCTTTGTAACGAATTGTTATATCCCCGTGAACGCAAATCTCGGAGGCCCCGGCAAATCGGCCGAACTCAGAGAAAAACTTCTTACGGGAAAAAACGAAGATAAAATTCTCATCATCCCGATCGACGGAGTGATCAGCGACGAAGGTGAAAAAACCTTTTTTGGAGGACAGGAAGATTCGATTCTTGCCGGGGTGAAAAAACAACTCGAACTCGCGGAGTTGGATCCTGAAATCAAAGCGGTCATTTTAAAAATCAATTCTCCCGGAGGTTCCGTAACTTCGAGCGATATCTTGTATCGAGAAATTCTCCAGTTTAAGAACAAAAAGAAAATCCCTGTTGTTTCGCTTTTTATGGATACGGCGGCAAGCGGCGCCTATTATATCGCAATGGCGACCGATCTTATCGTCGCACATCCGACGACGGTCACCGGCTCTATCGGAGTCATTCTTTCCGGAATCAATTTTAAGGAAGGTCTCGACAAATTAGGAATCAAGGATCAATCGATTCGTTCGGGTGGAAACAAAACGATCGGTTCTCCTTTGGAAGACCTAACTCCCGAACAGAGAAAACTTTTACAATCGATCGTAGACGATCTTTATGAAAAATTTTTCGAAGTGGTTAAAACGGGACGCCCCGGAAAAAATCCGACCGAACTTCGTAAGATCGCGGACGGAAGAATTTTTACCGCTTCGCAAGCGTTACAACACGGTTTGATCGATAAGGTCGGTTATTTTGACAACGCAATTCAGGAAACGATGGCCCTCCCGAATTACCGTAAAACTCCCGGAAATACAAGTCCTCGAATCATCTACTATTCACAGAGCGCCGAAAAAAGAGCAAACTTCTATCAGGTTCAATCTCCGGAGTTAAAATTGGATTCTCCGATTTCGAAAATTCTCGGAGCCGGAAAACAGGTTCGTTTTTTGTATCTCTGGTCTTATTGAGAATATTATAGATTTAGAATTTATCTTTCGGAACTCTGATGTTATTTAATTCCTTACCTTTTCTTTTTTTATTTCTTATTACGTATTTGATCTACTGGAACGTAGACGGACCCTGGAAAAAAAGGGTTCTCCTCGTTTCTTCGATCATCTTCTACGGTTATTCCCATATCGCCTTTTTGATTCATTTTTTATTGATCATCGGAGTCAATTACTACTTCTCCACAAAACTCTGGGAGATTCGGGAACGCGGAGAATCCACGAGCAAGCTACTGAAATGGGTGATCGTATTAAACGGGATCAACCTCGCATTCTTTAAATATTACTATTTCGTAATGGATTCCATGAGTTCTCTCACGGGAATGGAACTCTGGCAAAGACTGGGAACCTCGGTTGAAATCCTTCTTCCGCTTGCGATCAGCTTTTATACGTTTCAATTGATCGCACTTCAGGTCGATATCCATAGGGGTTTGATTCCGAATCGAATCGGGTCCGGCGACTATTTTCTCTTCATTCTCTTTTTTCCTCAATTGATCGCGGGTCCGATCATGAGATCCACCGATTTTCTTCCGAAACTCGATCATCCGGAAATCGATAAAAATCGGATGAAACTCGGGATTTTTCTTTTGATCTTCGGTCTTTTTAAAAAATCGGTTCTCGCGGATTCGATAGCGGGAATCGTCGGGCCGATGTATCTCGAACCGAGTTCGTATCATGCGGCTTCGATTTATATCGGAATGGTCGGTTTCGCCTGTCAGGTTTACTGCGACTTTTCGGGTTATACGGATATCGCGAGAGGATCCGCATTCTTACTCGGATACGATATTCCGGAAAACTTTCGTGGACCTTTTTTATCGGTTTCTTTCCGCGAATTTTGGGGAAGGTGGCACGTCACGCTCTCCACCTGGCTTCGGGATTACATCTACATTCCGTTAGGCGGAAGTAGACAGGGAGAATTCAGATCCCAGTTGAACATGTTTCTCACCATGTGTCTCGGAGGACTGTGGCACGGCGCTAATATCGCCTTTGTTCTCTGGGGAGCCTATCTCGGTTTGATCTTGGCGGTGGAAAGAATCGTGGAACCAAGACCTGTTCCGGGGGCTTCCAATACTCCCTCGACCACGATTCGGATTTTGAGAAACGTATTTACTCTCAATCTTTTTATCTTTTCCGGAATTTTCTTTCGAGGCGGATCCGCAGGCAAAAACGCGGTTCCCCTTATGCTGGATCTCCTCAGCGGATATAAGAATTTATTCGTCGGGAAAATTCTTCCTCGTTGGGAAGAACTTTTTCTTTTTATCCTGTTAACGGTCGGCCTAAACGCTTTCCAGTATTATCCACAGCTCATGTCTAAAATCGAAAAACGTTCTCTGATCCTGATTCCGGTTCTGAGCGTGATTCTTTTGCTTCTTTTGGGCGTTTTTGGAGACGGCGGCGGAGAATTTATTTACTTTCAGTTCTAAGTCCTTTCCTTAATACGGAGGGACTTCTTCCAACGGAAGAAAGGGGGCGATCTTGAATCGAGGACTACAAAAACGGCTTCCCCTTTTTTTTTCCAGCCTAAGTCTTTTCTTTCTTTTTGCCGCTTGTACCCCCCGCTGGATCCGCGAACTTCCTTCCGAGGCTTTTACGGAAAAAAATATCAAATCGATTCCTGGCGGAATGTATGTCCGAAATCGTCCGGAACGTTCCCATAGAAATACCCTCTTTTACAAAAACACAGTCCAGGAAAGAATTTTCCTAAACTCCGCCGATCGCACCTTTGAAAAATCGATGAGAAGAGAAATTAAGGACAAAAACGAATACACGACTTATATCGTAATCGGAAAAGGTAAATATTCGGTTTCCGGAAACTGGGTTCTTTTGGAGACTCTGGAAAAGGGTGAGGTCGAATTTCAAGGAAACGCAGAGGCGTTTGAAATCGTATATTCGCCTTTTATTCATAAATTGTTATATCACTATGATTCTTCCACAAAAACTCTCGTCCCATTGTTATACGAGTCGGGATATAAAGAAAAAACTTTCGGACTTATGGACGGAGTCAGTCGACCCTATTTAGAGGATAAGTATTTCCAAATAGCGCGAAATAATTTTTTGAGAAAAGAATTTCAGTTTCACGCCTATTTTTACAAACCATGAATCTTTCGGATTATATAAAAAAATACTTTCAAAGAGTCGGTTGGTTGCTCCCGAGCCTAAACGTTCTATTTTTGATTTTGATCGCGGTTTTTCTCGAAAATTCCGATTTGAACGCAAAGGTAAGAATTATAATCTATCTGATTTCCATCGCCCTTCTCTATCTAATCAATTACATTTCCTTTATATTGTTTCTTACTAAGAAGTTTCTACCCGCCGAGGAAGTCCGTGGAAAGATGATGAAACGTTTCCGAAAAGGGGACGATCGGATGCAGACCTACCTATTTCCGCTTTCGATCGACGATGATCACTATGAAATTTACGGACGAACCCTCACCTACAATCCGATCGGTGGAGATTTTTACAATTTTTTGACCGACTTTAAGGGAAATTATTGGATCGGAATCGGAGATTCGGTCGGACACGGATATCTTTCCGGAATATTCAGCATGATGATCTTTCAGAAGATGTCATTACTCGTACACCTTTACGACGATCCCCACGAAGTTATAGAACAAATCAACGAAAGTCTTTTAGAACGAACACAAACCTATCCCGGGATCAATCCGAGTTTATACGCTACCTTTTTGCTCGTCAAAGCCGACAAGGAAGGAAACGTTCAGCATTCAGGTTTACACCCGAGTTTTGTTCATTATAAGAATAAAACAAAAGAGAACGAGATCGTGGAAACCGACGGGAAATTTATCTCTACTACGATGAACTCGAGTTTGAAAAACGTCAAAGGTCAAAATCAATTTCAAATGAAATCCGGAGATATCGTATTTTGCTTTACAGACGGACTTTACGAACAGAAAAATAAGGGAAACCTGTATTTCGGGGAAAGCCTATTCCGGTTTTTAGAAGAAGTGCCCAAAAACGATCTCAAAAAAATCGCCGACAATCTTTTTGAGGAAATTCTGATTCATACAGGAGGAAGAATTCAGGATGATATGACGATCCTGATGATTCGTAAAAAATAAATGTTAGAACTGACGCCGCTCGAAACCAAAATTCTCGCCAATCTTGCCCTCGAAGACAGGGACGCACGCAAATTAGGTAGAATTCTCCAAGACGTTTGTTTAGTCACTGGTTTGAACGAAGACGAACTTTTGGAATTTATACCGTTTGGTCTCGAGGAAGAAATTGTTCTTTTGAAAGCCGAATACAACTTTACAAAGTTCAAAAAATCTCTGATCTCAAAACTGACAAAACGCAATTATCCCTCTCCAGGACTTTCGGCTCCGATACCGGAAACCATACGACCTTCTTTCTAAAAAATCTCTAACGTCCGGAATTCAGAATCGATCCTATAGGAAGAATCTAACTTCTTTTTTTCGAAACAAAAGATGCCCTTACACGAAGGAAAGAATTACTTCTTTATACTCGCAAATCCCGACTCCATCGTCCGTTTTACATCCAAGATTGCGCCCTTTTATGATTTTAGAACAAAGGATATCGAAGAACTTCCCTTCCTCTACGTTTCGCCGGGAGTCGTCCCCCGATTTTTATATTCCATAGAATGGAACCGCATTTTCTATCCTAGCAAAACGATCGAAACCAAAGCCTATTTGAGTTTTGAAGACGGAAAAATTCATTCCAACTCGGAACGTTTTTCGGAAACTTCGATCGAAATCACGGAGAACGGTTCTTTCCCGATAAAACAAAATCCGTATCTCCCCGTTGGAAAAATTCCTTTTCGAATCTCCAGAACGGCGGAGGAGATCACTACGATCGGAACCGTTGTTTCCGGAGAATTCAGATTGTTTCGCCAAAGAAGGAACAAGATGATTTCGACACGTTATCTGTCATTGAAGGATATCGTAAATCCGGATTTGACCGAAGTTGAAGTGGAAAAAAAAATAGAATCTCTCTATTTCGATCAAAAGAGTAAAAACTACCTATTTCGACTCGTAAAAATTCTTTATGCGGGAACTCCCGCAGAGGAACAGACGATCGTTTCCAACCTTTTTAGTCACGAGCCGGAATTTGCACTCTTTCTGAGAGATCAGATTTTCAAAATCGAAATTCTTCCGCTCATCCACGGTCCGTTTCTAAATCGGATCCTCGTTTCCATGGATGAAAGAATCATTCGATTCTCTTATTCGAAACTTTCTCCTCCCGTCAAAACGATGATCGAAAGAAATATCTCCAAAAATAAACTAAAAAGTATTCTCGATTCTTCTGCAAAAAAACCGGAATCGGGAGAATCTCTGGAAGAAACGATAGAAAGGGAAATTTTTAGAAACTTTTCAAGAAAGGTATATTACGAAGCTGGAATATTTCCGATCTATCGGGAAAGTCAGGAAGATTCAAAAACGGATCCGACGCAGGCGATCGATACGGAGTTTCAGAGCGTTTCCAGAACCGAAAGATTTAATCTTCAGATTTCAGGAGTTTCCGCGATTCGTCTCTACGCGGTAACGGAAAAGACGATCCTTTTTCAAGTTCTTCAGTGGATCGAGATCGTAAGAATGGACACTCTGATTTCGAAACGGGAACGGGACGAACAATTCTTTCTCAAAATTCCTCCCGGAAGAATTTTAGAAATCCCTTTCTTTCCGGAATTCAGACTTCTCTGTGGAGCCGGAATCACGTCGGAAAGAAAGACATTCGAATTTTGTTTATTAGGTTTTGATTATTGATTGGTGCGGATTCTTCTTACGGAATCCTTCCAGATCTGAATTTCTTTTTCTCTCTGCGCCGATTTCATCTGAGGCGAAAACTCTTTGTTAGTTTTCAGCTTTTTTTTGAGCTCCGCGACCGAAGGAAAAAATCCCCTTTCCAGTCCGGCCAGAAAGGCGGCGCCTAATACGGTTGTGTCGACATTTGCGGGACGAATGACTTTTTTTCCCAGAATGTCCGCTTGGTATTGCATCAGCCAAGAATTCCCGGTCGCTCCTCCGTCCACTTTGAGGACTTTTAACTTCGACCCGGTATCGTTCTCCATCGCTTCCACGAGTTCATAAGATTGAAGCGCGATCGACTTGAGCGCGGCTCTTGTAATCTGCTCCGCGCTCGTATCCCGCGTAAGTCCGAGAATCGCCCCTCTTGCATTCATATCCCAGTACGGCGCGCCTAACCCGGAAAAGGCGGGCACAAAGACGACCTCGTCTTCTTTTTTTACGGATGCGGCTAACTTTTCGGAGACTTTGGATTCTTTAAAAAACTTCAAATTGTCGCGTAAGAATTGGACGACTGCTCCTCCGATAAAAACGGATCCTTCCAGACAATACACGGTCTTTCCTTCGGGTCCACAACCGAGAGTTGTGAGAAGATTGTTTTTTGAGATTTGAAAATTATTTCCCGTGTTAAAGAGAAGAAAACATCCGGTTCCATAGGTGTTCTTCGCCTCTCCCGGTTCGGTGCAGAGTTGTCCAAAGAGCGCGCCCTGTTGATCTCCTACGAGAGAGGAAATCGGAATTCCATCCGGTATTCCCTGGACCTTTTCGGTTCTCCCGAACAAAGAACTCGAGTTATGAGCTTCGGGAAGAATCGCTTCCGGGATTCCTAAAACTTGAGTGAGTTCCCGATCCCATTCCTTCTTCTCGATATTGTAAATCAAGGTCCTACTTGCGTTCGTATGATCGGTCTTATGCGATTTTCCGTTTGTCAGCCGATAGAGTAAATACGTATCGATGGTTCCGAATAATACTTTTCCTTTTTCGGCTTTTGCCCTGACTCCCTTTACGTTGTCCAAAATCCATTTGATTTTGGTTCCGCTGAAGTAGGCATCCATCACGAGTCCGGTCTTTCTACGAAACAAGGGTTCCAGACCTTTTTCTTTCAGGTCCATACAGATTTCGGAAGTTCTTCTACACTGCCATACGATCGCGTTGTAGACCGGTTTACCGGTATCTTTGTCAAAAAGAACCGTGGTTTCTCTTTGGTTTGTGATTCCGATCGCGACCGCGTCGGCGGGTTTGAGTTTTCCGTTTCGGATCGCCTTGAGAATGAGTTTTTCAGTTTTTACCCAAATCTCTTCCGCGTCGTGTTCGACCCATCCGGCTTTTGGATAGTGTTGTGCGAATTCCGAATAGGCGCTGGAAATTACGTTGCCCGATTTGTTAAAACAGAAAGTCCGAATACCGGTGGTTCCGGCGTCGATTCCGATGATATACTCGCTCATTGACGATTCTCCCAAAGATTTAAAAATGAAAGATGGAATTCAATTTCGGCAACAGAAGATCCGTTCTTAAACTTCGAGTTCCAGACCTTCATACGCCATGATGATCTGCAATTGGTTGTCCGGATCGAACATCTCTTTGTATTTTAAGGCCCTCAGATAAACCGCGTCCAATTTTTCGTCGTCATACGATGGATCGTGGTGAAACATCACGAGTTTCTTGACGTTCGCACGAAGCGCGATATCGGTCGCCATCGAAGCGGAACTGTGTCCCCAATCGATCTTCTGAAGCGATTCTTCAAACGTATATTGAGTATCAAAAACCAGAATATCGGCGCCTCGAAAATAATTCAGATAGTCTTGGATGTTTTCCATCTCATCAAGATTGAACTCCGCGTCGGAAGCGAAGATCAGAGACTTTCCGTCTTCTTCAAAACGATAGGAAAAACTTCCTCCCGGATGACGGACAGATTTTGAAATCGCAGAAATCGATTCGGTCACGGGAAACGCCTTTCCTTCCGGGATGAACTTAAAATTCTTCGTGGCCCGAAACCCGTCGTAAGGAACCGGAAAATGAGTAAAGCTGTGTTGGTATTTGAGTCTTTCCTCCAGATTGTCAACAGAACTCAAAATCTCAAACACGTTACCGGGAGAGTAGAGAGGAACAAAAAAAGGAATTCCCTGGATATGATCCCAGTGTGTGTGAGTAAAGATCCACTTTGCTTTTCCCTTTCCTTCCAAAAAACCTTCGTGTAAGATCGAGTTCCCGAGCTCTCTCAAACCCGTCCCTCCGTCGATAATTACGAGGTTGTCTTTTTTATCGCGGATTTCGATACAAGTAGTATTCCCTCCGTACGTGCTCCAATTGGAAAGAGATAGAGAATCCAAAAAGGTATCGATCGCATCCGGACTCTGGATATCGGCAGGGGTCGCTAAGCTTAGAATTTTTTGTACTTTGCCCCGTATGGACTCTCCTCGAACCGAGGAAGAAATGGAACCGCGTACACCCCAAAATTTTATGCGCATAATTTAAAAAACTGACCTGAAAAGAAGAGGATTTTTCAGGAAAATGTTGTCTAAAATTATCAATTCCTTCAGGATTTCCAGCTAATTCTTTTTTATTTATGAAAAATTTCTTCTTGGTAGCGAACGTTAGGAAAAAAATTTTGTTTACCGAGCACACGGATCGATTAGGATTCAAATAGGTTCCGAGCAAAGCAAACGTGGAAAACTTCAACACAGAAATCCTCACAGAAGGAACTACCTGCACGATCCGTATTCAAGGGAGTATCAGCCTCAAAAACGCATTCGCTCTCAAAGAGTTGATCATCAAAAAACACGGAGAAGGTTTTACCGATATCGTTCTCGACTTTGCCGGCGACGCGTATTTGGATTCTTCCGGAATCGGAGCGATTTTCAATTCTCAGAAATACGTAACCGAAAGAAACGGTTCTCTCAAACTCAAAAATATCAGCCGAGACGTCATGACGATCTTAAAGATCGCCAATCTCGACAAACATTTGGATATCATCCGTTAGGTTCTCCCCTCTGGAAGTCTTTCGGATCTATACACTCTCACCGCTTCGAAATTTTACTTACATTCTCAGAAATCCTGACACCTCCCAAACTCTTTCGATCGATCCTTACGATCCAAAACAGATCGAATCTTTTTTGGAAAAAAAAGGATGGAATCTCGACTTTATCCTAAACACACACGAACACGCGGATCATACTTCCGGAAACGACGGCCTTTTTCAAAAATACAAACCGATCGTCTACTGTCATCCCGGAGGAATCGGAAAGATTCCACACGCGACTCATCCTATCAAAAAAGGAGATCGAATTCTTGCATCCGCCGATCGTTATCTGGAAATCTTGGATACACCGGGTCATACCTTCTGTCACGTCTGCCTTTTGCTTGTGGAACACGGAACGTCGAAAGCGATCTTCACGGGAGATACTCTCTTCAATGCGGGAGTGGGAAACTGTTATAGAGGAGGAGATCCCGACATTCTCGCCCAAACGGTTCTGGAACAAATCTATCCTTTGGAAAATGAGATTCTTCTCTATCCGGGTCACGACTATTTAGAATCCAATTTAAAATTCACTCTTTCCTTGGATCCGTCCAACCGGGACGCAATCGATACTCTGGAAGAATCCTCCCGTTTGCAAAAGGACGTGGAATTTTTAACCACCGATCTGGGTAAGGAGAAGAAGATCAATACGTTCCTTCAGTGTGATCGTCCTTCCGAGGATTTGAGAAAAAATGTACAAAAGAAATCCGGTATCAAACTCGAAAACGGCGATCCAAAATCCCTTTTTGTTTCCCTGCGTTCTCTCAGAGATCATTGGTAAAAAGAGCCGGAAATCGTTTGCCGGAAAACCGTAGTCTCAGAATCTGTAACCAGGACGGTTCTTTTTTGATCTAAAAATTTTTTCTCTCAAAACTCGGATCGAATCGGAGATACAAGAATTCAAAAAAAAGAATTCGATATTTTACCTTTCGCCGTGTTCGTGCTCTTTTTGAGTCGGTAGGTTTTATGAAACAATATGATATCATCGTAATCGGAACCGGCGGAGGGACAAAACTGGTCACCCCTCCATCCAAACTCGGTTACAAAGTTGCAGTGATCGAAAAAGAATCTCCGGGAGGAACCTGTCTCAACCGGGGATGTATTCCTTCCAAGATGCTGATCTATCCAGCGGAAATTCTAACACTTGCAAAACATTCTGAAAAATTTCAGATTACGTTTCCCGGAAAACCGATCGTGGACTTCAAAACCCTTGTGAAAAGAGTTTCCAAAACCGTGGATGAAGAATCCGCTTCCATCCCTCCGGTTTATGAGAAGAATCCGAACATAGACTATACCCAAGGAACAGCCCAATTCGTTTCCGACCGTGTAATCCTAGTTAACGGAGAGGAATTGACTGCGGAGAGAATTTTTATCGCCGCCGGAGCCAGACCTTCGATTCCAAATATACCCGGTTTGGAAGGAACTCCTTATATGACCAGCCGGGAAGCCCTACGAAGAACCGAACTTCCCAAATCGCTCGTCGTGATCGGAGGCGGTTTTATCGCTTTAGAATTGGGTTTCGCATATTCTGCGTTCGGCTCCGAGGTCACGTTTTTAGTCCGGAACAGAATGCTCAAAAACGAGGACGCTGAGATCGTGGACGAATTTGAAAGAGTTTTTACAAAGGAACACAATGTATTACTCCATTCTAACATTCAAAAAGTAGAATATAAGGAGAATCGATTCTACTTAGACGTTCTCGTCGACGGAAAACAGACCCGTCTGGAATCGGAAGCTCTTCTGGTTGCAACCGGAATCCAACCGAATACGGATTTACTCGGACTATCCAACACAAATATTCGGACCGACGAAAACGGTTATATTCAAGTCAACGAATATCTCGAGACTACCGCTCAGGGCGTTTATGCGCTCGGAGATATCATCGGCAAATACTTTTACAGACATTCGGTCAACTTCGAGGGAGAATTTTTATTTCGAACCCTCTACCAAGAAAAAAAAAGAACTCCGATCGAATATCCTCCGGTTCCACACGCGGTTTTCACACATCCGCAAGTTGCCAAAGTTGGCAAAACCGAAGAGGAGCTCAAAAAATCAGGAATCGATTATGTTGCCGCGAAAAATCCTTACAGTTCCAGCGCGATGGGGATGGCGAGACTTTCCGATTCCGGTTTTATCAAAATTCTCGTCGAGAAAAAAACTAGGAAAGTTTTGGGTGCACACGCGATCGGAGACGAAGCCTCAAACGTGATTCATCTATTCATCCTATTGATGACGATGAACGGGACCGTGGATGATCTTCTAAAAATGATCTATATTCATCCTGCGTTACCCGAAATTGCGCGCAACGCGGCGAGAAAGGCTAACGAAATTCTTCAAACAGCATAAACGATGGGAATCAAAAAAATATGAAATTTGCTCTGCAAATTGAGAACTTAGTCAAAACCTATTCCGGCGACGTCACTGCGCTCAAAGGAATCAGCTTAAACGTCGAAAGCGGAGATTTTTTCGCGCTCCTCGGCCCAAACGGCGCCGGCAAATCGACGACGATTGGAATTCTGAGTTCCTTGGTGAACAAGACTTCCGGAAAGGTTCGGATCTTTGACGCGGACATCGACGCCGATTTGGCAAAAGCAAAATCCTATATCGGAGTCGTTCCTCAGGAATTCAATTTTAATATCTTCGAAAGAGTCGATCAGATCGTAATCAACCAAGGCGGTTACTACGGAATGGACCGTGCATTGGCCGCCGAACGCGCGGAAGGTTATTTAGCGCAACTCGGACTTTATGAAAAACGTAAGGAAACCGCCGGCAGACTTTCCGGCGGTATGAAACGAAGGCTGATGATCGCGAGGGCCCTTATCCACAATCCTAAAATTCTCATCTTGGACGAGCCGACCGCAGGAGTGGACATAGAACTCAGACGTTCTCTCTGGGAATATCTCCAAAAACTAAATGCTTCCGGGATCACGGTAATTTTAACGACTCATTATTTGGAAGAAGCCGAAAGTCTTTGTAGAAACATCGCGATCATCGATCAAGGAAAGATCGTGGAAAACACTTCGATGAAAGACCTCCTCCAAAAACTGGATCAGGAAACCTTTATCCTGGATTTTACGGGCCATCTGAATTCTCATCGAAACGCTCCCGGAGTCGAAATCAAACAGATCGACAGTTCCACTCTGGAAGTTTCCATCTTTGGAGAAGCCTCCTTAAACGACCTCTTTCAACTTCTGGATCAAAACGGAATTAAGATCAGCAGTATGAGAAACAAATCCAACCGTCTGGAGGAACTTTTCCTAAAACTGGTGGAGAAAAAACTATGACCTTACGCGAAAAATACAACGCATTCAAAACGATCGTCATCAAAGAAACAGTTCGTATCCTGAGAATCTGGGTCCAAACTCTCATTCCTCCCGGAATCACGATCACACTTTATTTCATCATCTTTGGGAAGTTAGTCGGCTCTCAGATCGGAAACATCGGAGATCACACTTATATCCAATTCATCGTTCCGGGCCTCGTAATGATGTCGGTGATCATCAATTCGTATAACAACGTCGTCTCTTCCTTTTTCGGAGCGAAATTTCAGAAAAATATCGAAGAACTACTAGTTTCCCCGACCCCGGCCTCTCTGATCGTACTCGGTTATACGGTCGGCGGAGTCATTCGCGGAATTCTTGTGGGAATTTTAGTGATCGCGATTTCACTCTTCTTTACGGAATTAGAAGTTTATAATTTTCCAATGTTGATTACGACCGTGATTTTGAGTTCCCTTCTTTTTTCATTAGGCGGTTTTTTAAACGCGCTTTTTGCAAAAAAATTCGACGACGTAACGATCATTCCCACGTTTATTCTTACGCCGCTTACCTATTTAGGAGGAGTTTTTTATTCGATCCAAATGCTTCCTCCGTTTTGGCAAAATGTTTCGAAGCTCAACCCGATTCTTTATATGGTGAACGCCTTTCGATTCGGATTTCTCGGAGTCAGCGATATTCACCCGGGATTTGCGCTCGCCATGATCTCGATCGCGACCCTGACTCTTTATTTGCTTTCAGTATTCTTACTCAAGAGAGGGACCGGAATCAGAAGCTGATTTCGAAAAGATTATGAGCTTACAAGAAGAGATAAAGGCCCGGCTTTTTCAAGAACTGCAACCCGCCAAATTGGAAGTAGTAGACTTCAGTGAAGAACACTCGGGTCATGCAGGAAATCCGGTTAACAAAAAGGAAGGAACCCATATCAGAATCGTTTTGTATTCTTCGGCGTTTTCAGGCAAATCGAAATTGGAACAACATAGAATTGTCTATTCCATTCTTAAACCCTGGATCGATCGCGGACTCCACGCGATCGTGCTCGAAACCGGAGAAAACTAATAAATTCGGATTGTAACAAAAACGGGATCAAAAATGCTAAATCTAAGATCTCAGAAATCGAACCGGTAACGAGATCCGGTCTAAAGAAAGAACGATGACAATCGATGAAATAAAAAATAAAATAGAATCCGGTCTTCCGAATTCTAAGGTAACGATACTCGATCCCTATAGGGACGGAGTACATATCAAGGCAGTTGTGATTTACGAAGGATTTGAAGGTAAATCCGTTTTAGAACAACATAGAATGGTCTATGAAACTCTAAAAGAAGAACTAAAACAAGAAGTGCACGCGCTTGCACTGGAAACGAGGACACAAGAATGAACGACGCTGTAAAACAAAAGATTGAAGAATTGATCGGATCCGATAAGGTTTTCCTTTTTATGAAAGGAACCCCCGAAGCTCCTATGTGCGGCTTTTCGGCGGGAGTTGCAAACGTTCTTAGAAGTTTAGGAATTCAATACGGTTCCTTTAACGTTTTGTCGGACGAGGTCGTTCGTCAAGGAATCAAGGACTTTGCAAACTGGCCTACCATTCCTCAACTTTATGTAAATGGAGAATTTGTAGGAGGTCACGACATCGTAGTCGAAATGGCAAAGTCGGGAGATCTACAGAAAAAAGTGGGAACCATTCCCGCGTGATGAAACTCTATCACTTTTTTGGCTGCCCTTATTGCGCCTATGTTAGAGATGAATTTTCGAAAATGGGACTCGTTCCCGGAAAGGATTATGAACTTGTGGAAGCGAGCCGGGGAACCCCCGGTCGCGACGAAGTGGTTCGTCTCGGCGGAAAAAGTCAGGTTCCTTTTTTAGTCGACGACGGCGCCACACAGATGTATGAATCCCGAGATATAGTGGCCTACGTAAAACAAAAAAAGGTTTCTTAAAAACCCAACAAAGTCAAAATTTTATTTCCGACGTCCCTGTTTTTACCTTCGTAAGGATAGTTATGAATGTATAAAACAGGGTTGAAGTTCAATTCTAAGATTTTATAATCTCCCTTCGTTTCCAAATCCTTCAAAATAATATCGACTCCGCAAATTTTAGCTCCCACCGATTTCGCCGCCTTCACGGCCAATTCTTTATAGTAAGAATGTGCGAGATCGGTTACGTCGATCGAATCTCCGCCTGTGCTGATGTTGGAATTTTTTCGAAGAAATACTTTTTCTCCGTTCTTCGGAATCGAATCTTTTGTAAGATGGGATTGTTCGAGAACATCCAATTCCGTATCTCCTAGTTGTATTTTTTCAAGCGGGGTCACATGCCCGACTCCTCTTCTCGGATCTTCGTTTTTTAGAGACACGAGTTCTTCGATCGTATGTTTTCCGTCTCCGGTCACGTTAGCCGGAATCCGATTACAAACGGCAACGGTCTCCTCGCCGATCACTAAAAAACGATATTCGTTTCCCTCGGCGAATTCTTCCACGATTACGGATTCGGAATGATTGAACGCGATTTTGACCGCCTTTTTTGCGTCTTCCATCGACGCTTTCGGAGGAAGGATCGTAATACCGATTCCGAAATTGGTAGTGACCGGTTTTACAACCATCTTCTTATCGTTATGCGTTTCCAAAAAGGAAAGAGCCGGCTCCGGATCTCCAAAACTTTCCCCCGCCGGAACTTGAAGACCCGCCTCGTCCATTACAATTTTTGAAATCGTCTTATTTTCCATCACAAGAAAGGTCATATAAGAATCGAGTCCGGTTTTAGAGGCTTCCTTTACATACTGAACGTGTCCGGAAGAATTTTTCAAACGAAGAAAGTGATTCTTCCGATCCAAAATTTCAACCTCAAGCCCTCGGTTGAGAGCGTCGCGAATGACGATCTGCGTGGAAATTTCAAGGTCTTCGAAATCTTTCAACGTGAAAATTTCGGGAGAAATAAACTCGCCCGATTTCAATTTTAGTGATTGCATAGTTTGACTGTGGGATAGTGGGTCTGGGATTCTTCTTTTTCCAACTGTTCCTTCTCTTGAAAGGATCGTTGTGATTCTTTTTCGATCTTCATCAAAGTTCCCGGAGAATATTCCATATAGGAAAGGGCTCTACGATTTTCCCTGGCGAGTTCCATTCCTTTGTCCCTAAATTCGATTCCACGTTTTAGAATTTCGCATAACAATTTTCCGGAAGGGGTTTTATCCGGATTTTTCCATTTTTTGATCTGAAAGTCGATCGATTCTTCGTAGTTCTTTTTTCCGGTATGCCGATCCAAAATTTTAGCGTAGCGTCTCAGCGATTCCGAATATTCGGAACCGGTCTGTTGGAAATTTTTTTCAGAATTTCTGACTCGTATTTTGAGTTCCCGATTTCTTCCTTCCCAGATCACTTTGTTTAGATTTTCCTTTTGGATTTCGTGTTCTTCCGAGTCGATCGAAGGAGACGGACTCAAAAGAGAATCCAGAAGGATCAATTGTGTGAATGCAAGATTGTGTCTGCAAACGCCCAAAGGAGAATAAGGATCGATATCCAAGGAGCGAATTTCGATGTATTCGATTCCTCTTCTTAAAAGCGCGTCAAGAGGTCTTTCGTCTCCTTTTGGAACTTGTTTTGGACGAACGGGGGAATAGAATTCGTTTTCGATCTGAAGATAATTCGGATTGAGCTGCGAGTCCGGAGATTCGGAAAAACCGACGTATTTGTCATACGGAGTATGAACCGCGTAACACATCCGATCCACGTATTCAGCCAAAGAATTATAATGAATTCCTAATGTATCCTGTACTTTACTCGTATAACCGATCTCGCTCATCCGAAGCGAAGTCGCGTAAGGAGAATACATCGTAAAGTCCTTATGTTTTTCGAATTTGAGATCGCCGGGATTCGGGAGAAAGGTGGAATCAAAGACGGAAGAGGATCCGGTGAGATAGGTCAAATAGTGAACCCTTCTCATAAAGTTTCGAATCACGTGCAAATACAAAGAGGAGATTTCTTCCTTTGTAAAATTGGAGACGTCCTTTCCTAAAAATTGTCTCAAAAAAATATTGGAAAAAGAAAAATTGTAATGAACTCCGGAGATCGTCTGCATTCTTCTTCCGTAACGAAGACCAAGTCCGTGACGATAGATCGTCTTCCACTTTCCGGAAGCGGAACTTCCGTATTGTCCGAGTGGAATCTCGTTCTCGTCTTCGGGCAGAATCGGAGGCATACTAAACGGCCAGATCAATTCGTTGTTCAGTTTACGAATCGTGTATATATGCAGATCTTGTAATTCTCTGATATTGGCTTCGATTCGAGGACGCGGATGAGTGGCGTATTCGAGCTGAGGTTCGGCAAAATCAGTCTTGATATAATGATTCGTAAGACTGGAGCCGAGGTGTTCGGGATGCGGAGTTCTTGCTATGCTTCCGTCCGGATTGACCCTCATACTTTCTTTTTCCAATCCGTGTTTTGCTTTTACGGCGTGGCGTAGAAGAATCTCCAGTGAAACCTCGTCGATCTTGGATTGAGCAAATTCTTTAGTTTTCAAAGTCCGCCTGTGGCCCCTTCTCCACGTGGATCGGAAGCTCCGTAGAGCTTTCCATTCTCCCTTTTTACCGAGAACAATTTTGCAAAGTTCGGTGCGATTCGAATGTCGTGTTTTCTCGCCGAAAGTCCGTCAAAGACGTTTCTTTCGTTCACGGGCTTTTCGATAAAGACCGCATCGGGAAAAAATTGATGATGTATTCTTCCACGCGCCACGGATTCATACAAGGTCAGCTTAAAATCCAAATTATAGATCAAAGATTGTAAAACCGCATTCACAATATAGGAACCGCCCGGAGCGCCAGTTGCCAAAAACGTTTCGTTTTCTTTGAATACAAGGGTCGGAGACATACTACTCAGCGGGGTTTTTTTGGGAAGAATCGAATTTGCTTCCGCACCGATCAAACCGTAGACGTTCGGTTCTCCCGGAGCTCGACTGAAATCGTCCATCGTATCGTTTAGGACGATTCCATATCCGGGAACCACGACGGATGCGCCAAAACGAAAGTTAATGGATTGGGTTGTGGAGACCGCGTTTCCATCCTTATCCATCACCGAGATATGAGTGGTTTGAGGGGATTCCACTCCGAAATTTAGTTCTTTCAAAAAAGAAGAACTGCTCGAAGCGACCTTCGGATCAAAGTCCTCCATTTTTTCCCCCGCGTATTTTTTAGATAAAAGACGATCGATCGGAATTTTTGTAAACTGCGGATCTCCTCCTAAAATCGCCCGATCTGCGTAACCGCGACGCATGGCCTCGGCGATAAAATGATAATAAGCGGCTGCGTCCTTATCATACAATTCTTTCAGAGGTTTGGTTTCTATCATCGACAACATCGTAAGAAGGTGAACTCCGGAGGAAGGAGGAGGCATCGTATAGATCGTATAATCTCTGTAAGATGCTTTTAAGGTTTTTTTTTCGATGACTCGGAAACTTTTGAGATCCTGAGGAGTGATCAACCCCCCGTTTTTTTTCATGGCACTTACGATAGAATCCGCAATTTTGCCCTGATAGAATTCCCTTTCCCCCGTTTCGGAAATCATCTTTAGAGTGTTCGCGAGATCTTTTTGAACGAGCATGGAGCCGACTTCCGGCGGCTTTCCATTTGGGAGAAAAATCCCCTTCATCTCCTCGTCCATATCCTTGGATGATTTTTGAATCGCGGAAAATAAATCCGAATAAACCGGAAATCCATTCTCCGCCAAACGAATCGCCGGCGAAAGGACCTCCTTGAGAGAAAGTTTTCCAAACCGTTTTTGAATCTGAATCAGCCCCGCCACGTTACCCGGAACACCAACGGCGCGAAATCCAAAAAGAGAATCTTCTTTCGGCTTTCGTTTATACATATTGCGGGACGCCGCGCTCGGAGCCCTTTCTCGAAAATCGAATGCGATCGGTTCTGAAAAACCTTTTAGATAAAGAACTAAAAATCCGCCGCCCCCCAATCCTGTGGAGTGAGGTCTCGTAACTGAAATGGCAAAGGAGGTCGCGACCGCTACGTCGACGACGTTCCCGCCTAACTTTCCGACTTCAATTCCGGCTGCGGTTGCCTCGGGTGAATCGGATGCGATCATCAGATTCTTACTCTCGCTAAAATAATCGGTGTGTGTTTTTGTATTGGAGGGAGTTACGAGTAAATCGGTTGAGACCGTCTTTCCTTCGATCGAAAGAGGAACTTCCTTACACGAAAAAAGGATAAGTATCAGTAGGATACGTGCGTATTTTTGTTTCATCGGCTCCCGGATCGTTTTTTAGTTTAAGACTTTTTGCCGTGAGAGAATTCCATCTCGATTCCGTCCTTACCGGCAATGAGCTTCGCTTTTCCACCCGATTTCAATTCTCCAAAAAGGATCTCTTCCGAAATTCTTTTTGAGATATGAGTATCGATCCATCTCTGCACCGGTCTTGCGCCAAACTCGGGAGTATAAGCTTTTTCCGCGATGTATTCCAGTACATCGTCTTGAAACTCTAATTCAATTTGTTTAGAATTCAGACGGTCTTGTAAAAGGGCAAGCTGTTTTGCAACTACTTTGGTTACATTTTCCCGGTTTAAGGAAGTAAACTCAATCACCGCAGTGAGACGGTTTCTAAACTCCGGAGAAAATTGTTTTTCGATCGCTTTGAGACTTCTGTCCTCCAAAAGATCATTCCCAAAACCGACGGGATTTGTGGAACGTTCCCGCGCACCCGTATTTGTGGTCATCACAAGAATCACCTGACGAAAATCCGATTTTCTTCCGTTGTTGTCCGTAAGAGTTGCGTGATCCATAATCTGAAGAAGAATATTATAAATGTCTTCGTGAGCTTTTTCGATCTCGTCGAGCAAAAGAACACAGTGAGGATTTCGATGAACCGCGTCCGTGAGTTGTCCGCCCTGTTCAAATCCTACATAACCCGGAGGGGAACCGATCAATCTGGAAACGGTATGTTTTTCCATGTATTCGCTCATATCAAAACGAATGAGTTCCACACCGAGAATCTCAGCGAGTTTACGAGTCAGTTCGGTCTTACCGACTCCGGTCGGACCCGCAAAAAGGAAACTTCCCACCGGTTTTCCCGGTTCGGAAAGTCCGCTTCGGGAAAGTCGGATCGACTGGACGAGTTGATCGATCGCGGAATTTTGCCCGTAGATTTTGGCTTTCAGTTGTTCGTCTAAGTTCTTGAGTTTTTCACGATCGTCCGCTTTTACGGTAACGGAAGGAACTTTGGCGATCTTGGAAACGAGCTCTTCGATTTCCCTCACGGTTACCGTTTTTTTACCGCTTTCTCGGAGACGAACACGAGCGCCCGCCTCGTCCAAAAGGTCGATCGCTTTGTCCGGAAGTTTTCGATCCAGAATATAACGCGCCGATAACTCGGCGGCTTGTTCCACCGCCGATGCGGAATATTTCACCTTGTGAAAGGATTCGTATTTTCCCAAAAGTCCTTTTAAGATCTCGACGGTTTCGGGAATCGAAGGTTCCCCGACTTCCACCTTTTGGAATCTCCTCGAAAGTGCATGATCTTTTTCGAATATAGTTTTGTATTCTTTATAAGTGGTGGTTCCGATACAACGGAGTTCTCCGCTGGAAAGCGCGGGTTTGAGTAAATTGGAAGCATCGAGAGATCCACCTGAAACCGCGCCGGCTCCGATGATCGTATGGATCTCGTCGATAAAAAGAACGTGGTCGTCCTGAGCCGTGATCTGAGTTACTACGTTTTTGAGTCTTTCCTCGAATTCTCCTCGAAACTTGGTTCCCGCAAGCAAAAGCCCCATGTCCAGAGAATAGACTTTCAGATTCTTCAAAGGCTCCGGAACTTTTCCGTCCACGACCATTTGTGCAAGACCTTCTACGATCGAAGTTTTACCGACTCCGGCTTCTCCCACAAAGATAGGATTATTTTTTCTTCTTCTGCAAAGAATGTGAATCGTTCGGTCTAGTTCGTCCGCGCGTCCGATCATAGGATCGAGTTTTCCTTCCCGAGCTTTCGCGGTGAGATCCACACAAAACGTTTTGAGAGGATCGGAAACTTTTTCGCCCTCTTCGCCCAGAGTTTCTTTTTCCCGGTTTTGATTGTCTTTACGAATTCCGTGAGAGATGTAACGAACGATATCGAGCCTGGAAATATCTTGCGATCCTAAAAAATAAACCGCGTTAGATTGATCTTCTCGGAATAACGCAGCCAGGACGTCGCCTCCGTCCATCTTCTTATTGCGGGTAGATTGAACGTGAAATTCCGCGAGTTGAAGAACGTGCTGCACCCCGATCGTATAAATCGGATCGACTTCTCCTGAAGTTTCCGGAAAGGATTCGAGTTCGCTGTCAAGATAATGAGCCAGGTCCTTTCTCAACTTTTCAATATCGGCTCCACAGGCTTCCAAAACTTCCTTCCCGACCGTGTCATACGTGAGGGCGAGAAGAATGTGTTCGAGTGTGATAAATTCGTTTCTTCTTTGTTTGGCTTCTTCCCAAGCCTTTCTCAAGGTCCTTTCCATTTCTTCCGTAAGAATCATGATTCTTCTTCTCCTTCCTCCACTTCCATCGTACAATGAAGCGGGTATCCGTGTTGTTCTGCCAGTTGTTGAACCTGTATGACCTTGGTTCTCGCAACGTCGTGCGAATAAACGCCGCATAACGCTTTCCCCGTGATATGGGCTTTTAACATGATCTGTTCGCTTTCGGCTCTTGTTCTGTGAAAGACTACCTGTAAAATCCAAACTACGAATTCCATAGGAGTAAAATCGTCGTTGAGTATGATGACTCTGTATTTGGAAGGACGTTTGAGTTTGACCTTCTCCTTGGTCAAAGTCTGTTCTTCCGTATCAAATCGAAAGATCTCGCTCATGGATCTCGACTCCCCTTATCTGCGATCGTGTCTTCTCGGAAAAATGTTTCGCTCGAAAATTCCTTGAGCGGAGAGTGCTCGTTGGTTTCCTGAATCATTTCCTGCATGTGCAGTCTTTCCTCTTTTAAAAAACGTTCAATCGCATTTCTCGCTCCCGGATGAAAAATCCTATGAGAACTGTAGGTCGGAACGGCCGGAAATCCTCGCAGAAATTTATGTTCCCCTTGAGCGCCCGCTTCGAAGACTTTGATTTTCTCACGAATCGCGTAGTCGATCAATTGATAAAAACAACATTCGAAATGAAGATGAGAATGATATTCGAGACAACCCCAATATCTTCCGTATAAAAATTCGCCTTTGCGGAGATTGAAAGTTCCCGCGATCGGTTTTCCGTCCCGCGAAGCAAGAACCAAAACGATCCGATCTCGAAACGTTTCAAATGCCTCGTCAAAAAATTTCCGATTGAGATAGGCCGAACCCCATTTTCTAGAATGAGTGTCTTCGTAAAACCGCCAGATGGAATTCATATCCGATTTGGAGATTTGATTTCCTTCGAGGATTCGAATCTCGAGACCGTAGTTCCGGACGATCTCCCGTTCCCGTTTGATCTGCATTCTTTTTTTGGATTTCATCGCGCCGAGATAATCGTCGAAATTTTCGTAACCCGGATTATTCCAGTGATACTGATGAGAAAGCCGGGTCGTAAATCCAAACTTCTCGAGAACCTCCGATTCTTTCTTTTCCAAAAATAAAAAATGAACTCCGGAAAGACCTTCTTTTTCACAAAAACGAAGGAGCTCCGGAATCAGATAAGAACAAACTTCTTCCAGACTCATTTCATTCTTATGAAGGATTCGTTTTCCGTTAGCCGGAGTAAACGGAATCGCAACAAGACCCTTGGGATAATAGTTCAAACCCGCTTTGGAAAAAAACTGAGCCCACTGAAAATCAAAGATGTATTCGCCATAAGAATCGAACTTGAGAAAGAGTGGAATGACTGCGGAGAAACGTCCGTCCTTTTTAAGAATGCAATATTTCTGAATCCAAGAAGTACTCGAACCGATACAACGGGAGACTTCCAGAGAATGTAAAAAATCGTATTCTAAAAACGGACTTTGGTGATCGGAGATTGAGTTCCATTCTTCCTTGGAAATCGAAGAGATAGAATCCAAGAATTCTACTCTTATTCCGTTGGGCATTTGGGAAGACATGCTATTCCTTGGACTTGTTTGATTGCAGTTTTGTCAGATATCAAGTGAAAAATGCTTTCGAATCTTTTGAACGGCGCGGTGTGTGATTACTTTGATATTGGATTCGGAAAGTCCGGTTTTTTCAGAAACTTCTCGGACGCTCATTCCTTCGAGTTTGAGATGCGTGAGAATCTGCTTTTGTCTTTCATCCAAAACGGTCAGCCACTGCTTCAGGATTTCCCGAGCCTTTTCGGGTTCCTCTTCTTCGACCGGTTCGGGAGAAGCGAAAAGATCCAGATTCTCCGTTGCAAAAGAACGATCCCCAACCTTTTTTTTTCGGAGATAATCTATGGTTTTGTATCTCGCAATGGCAAAAACCCAAGGCGCAGGATGACGTTCCGCGCGATAAGAATCCCGTGCCTTGTGAAGACCGATCAAAATTTCTTGAACGAGGTCTTCACGGTCTTCTGCATTGTTAATACGAGGAATCAGATAAGAACGAAGGACTCCGGTTACGAGTCTGAGGAATTTTTCATAAGAAGCCTGGTCGCCTTCTCGAGCCTTGGCGATAAGAATTGTGCATTCTTCCCAGATTTCTTTTTTAGCTGACATGTAACTAACTGCTTTCAACCTTCGAATATAGAAACAGTTGGACCCGATTTACTTCCAGACTGAAGCGGGAAGAAATTATTGTCCAACCATTCTTTAATTTTGGAAAATTTCCCATTTTATAACCTAAGAGCAATGTTGAGTAAAGAAGAGAAAACCGAATCCTTGATCCAAAAATTAGCGGCGGAAACTCCTTCCAAGGGAAACGTTTGGGATACTCTTGTTTTTTTAGTTCCGCTCTTTGCAATCGCTTTTATTTTACTCGTCCTGTCCGTTTATCCGATCACTGCTCCGCTTATTCATATACCGACCTTGTTTCCTGATTTCCTTTGGATCTTGATCGTCGGAATGATCTCTTATTGGGTTCTATCGAAGTTACGATTTCCGGAAGAATCGTTTTCGAAATTTTCAAAACTTCCGATCCTTCTTGGATTTGTCTGGGTTCTTTTTTTCGCGGTTTTGTTTGCCTGGGATTTAATCAGAGGTCATGAATATAGACATCATATCGGTCGCTGCGCCTCGACTATCTTTTTTTCCAGCCTCGTCTTTTTTGGAAGCGGGATCTATCTATTTCGAAAAGGGAAACCCGGAAATCCGTTTTTAAGCGCGGCGGTTCTTTCGGTTTTTAGCCTGGCCCTCGCAAACCTCTGTCTTAAATTTGTCTGCGGGGATCAGTCCGCGTTTCATATCTTCTTTTCGCACGGACTCCCGAGCTCGATCCTCTTCTTAGGCGGCTTTTTAGTATTTAAGAATATTCTAAAGTGGTGATTTTTTAAAACAAAAAACAATCGAAAGGCTCTCTTTTTTGACCAAGGAATTAGAATCAGCCGCAAACGTTTGAACAGAGAATTAAAAATCGGTCGGAGTTCCGACGATCCTCCGTGAAAGCCGCGCGCCCCGCCCTGATTTTGGGTGGAGGGGAGCGGTGGCGGGAAAAATTCGCAGTTGCTCTATATCACAGAAATTGCATATTTGCAAAGAGAATTCTGTCGAAAAAGATTTGTCGGAAGAATTAAAAGTCGATTTCAGAATCGCATCTCCTTCGTATTTGTTTGTTCCGACAAAGTATCTCTGAAAAAATTTACTTGCAATCGGACCGAACTTTCTTGTGACAGAAGGTTTCGAAAAAAAGTCAATCACCGACTTTGCCCGGACAAGAAGAAGATCCCAATGAATGATCTACGGAACAATAAAACGTCGCCTGGAAAATCACAAAAACTCCCAAGCGGTCCGAAAGACTTCTTTCTCTTCCGCAAACTGAATTAGCTTCGATAAAAATGGATCCGTCGAAAGGGTGGAACTATCGCCGATACAAAGCAGCAAATCCTTCGCTCTAGTCATCCCGACATTGATCCTTCTGGATTCTTTTAAGAATCCGGACTTTCCTTCCTCGTTAGAGCGAACAAATCCCAAAATAATACAACGATTCTCTCTTCCCTGAAATGAATCGATCGTAGAAACTCGGATCTTTGCAAGATTTGCTTCTTTCAATTTTTCGGAAATTACTCTTACCTGGGCCCGATACGGAGAAAGAATTGTGATCTCCTCTTCTTTCCAACCTTGTTCGTTTAACAAAACGCAGATCCGAATTTGTAAATCGGCTTCAAAAAGATTTGTCAAACTGTCGTCTGCGGAAATTTCCTCGCTATCGGTTCCCGCAGTATCGATCCATTGAAATGAATGGGGAAATGGAAATTCTTCCGGAAAATTTGCGGTTCTTTCTTCAGACGGGCGACCCGATTTCAAAAGACCTGAATAAAATTCCTTGGAAGAAAATTCAGCAATTTCATCTTTCATTCGATACTGTGTATCAAGAAGAAAAACTCTCTCCGAAGTTGTTAGTCTTTCAGCGGCCTTTTCAAACAAGGTAACTTCTAACTTATTTTTTTCGGAGAATAAGGTCGGCGGCAATTGTTTGTGATCTCCCGCGAGAATCACACGATCCGATTTTAGAATGGGAATCCAAGACGCAGGTTCCAGCGCCTGAGAGCATTCGTCTAACACACAATAGTCGAAAATTCTTCCCTCCAAAACTCCTTTTGCGGACGCAACGGGCGTCGAAACGATCACAGGATGCGAAGAAATCAAACTGTCTATCAAACCGGCTTCTATCGTTCGAATCGTTTTTTTGAGTTCTTTAACTTCTTGAAACAGAGATTTTCTTTCTTCCCTTTCCTTCTCGCCGAAGTTTCTTTTGTATTTCTTTGCTTGTTTAGAAATTTCTAATACGTCCCTTCTGTATTCGCTTAACAATTTTCCGTCGGGATGATGAAACAATTTATAATCCAATGTTGAATGAAGCGCGGTTTCCGAAACTCTTGCGGGATGTCCGAGCCGCAAAATCGGAATTCCTCGTTCGGAAATGGATTCCACCAAAAGATCGCAAGCGGAATGAGTCGGAGCCGAAACAAGAACCTTTCTTTCTTCGTCGACGAGTTGACTCACGATTTCGGTTAACGTAGTGGTTTTTCCGGTTCCGGGCGGACCGTGAATGATCGTAACGTCCTCCGAAAGAACCGAGTGTAAAACCGCATTCCTCTGGGAATCGTTTAAACGGGAATTCATTCTTCCTAAAACACGACTCCGATCGGCTGCACGAAGGGAAATTTTGTCCGGTTTTCCATATCCCAAAAGAAGTTCCCGATTCACATACAATCGGCTTCCCTTTTTAGCATCGGAAACGACATCAAGAGCCCGAAACATTTCTCTGTAGGAAGTTTCATCCGGCAAAAGATCCAGATAACACTTTCCGTCCTCGGACCATTCCGGAACCTCGTCGATCGCGATTCGAATTTTTTCTTTATGAAGAGATACAAGAATCGCACGAACATTCTCCTCCTCTTTTCCGATCTGAATCGGAGCTCCCGATTGAAACTTAGAAGGATATTCTTCTTGTTCTGGAAATCGAAACGTAAGAATCCAACTTCCGTCTCGGCCGATGGATTGTTCTTCGTAGACAAGAGGGTATAACGTGATTCCGAGTTGGACTCGTTCTTGTAAGGACCTCGAAAGCCAGTCCTTGGAAAAAAGATTGTCTTCTTCTTTTTTTTCCCGCTCCAGTTCTTTGCGAACGGCTTCCAGTTCCTCTAAAGAACCGGAAAATTTCCCTTCCTTCAAAACCGGTCCGGAGAAAGGACTACGATTCTGTAGACCTGGGATTTTTGATCGTCTCTAGTAGGAAGGCTTTCCGCAAATCGAATTGCGCTCGCAAGAGTTGTTCCCGTCGTAGTTCCCGCGAAAATCCCCTCTTTTTGATAGAGATCGGATTGATAGAGAAGCGCTTGTTCCCGATCCACTCCCACGTATTCGTCCACGATCTTTGGATCAAAAGATTCGGGCAGATGAATCGAAGTTTCGTTTTGCACCATCTTCCGTATGAATCTGGATTTCTGACTCACACCCATGATCACTCTTATGGAAGACTTCTTGGATTTTAGAAAACGACCCGCTCCCGAAAGAGTTCCACCGGAACCACCACCCGCGACAAAGGCGTCGACGTTTCCTGCAAGGTCTCTCCAGATTTCAGGGCCTGTAAAAAGATAATGTGCGTTTGTATTGGCCATGTCCGTGTATTCGTTTAAGATCACGGTGTTCTTTTCTTTCTCTTTGATCTCTCTTGCTTTTTTTAACAGAGCCTCGTCCCAATTCCCTTTTGCTTCCGGAAGAATTTCGACATGAGCTCCGAACGTCTGAAGATCTTTGATTTTTTGAGGATCTGTGTCTCCTGCGACCAAACAACGAAACTTATACTGACGGATCGTGCTGATCCAGGCGAGACTGAGTCCGGTAGAATTGTAACCCGGTTGAATGATCTGCCCGCCCGGTTTCAATTCTCCTCTTCTTTCGGAAGAAAGAATCATGGAAAGAGCGGTTCTATCCTTCACCGAGCCGGTGGGGTTGCAGAACTCCGCCTTGAGATAGAATTCCACATTGGGGATATGAGAGCCGATCTGATTCAAACGAATGAGCGGAGTGTTTCCGATCATCTGAAGGATCGTTTCTTTTACCGGTTTTGCTACGCTGAGTTCCCGTCCAAACGATTTCTGAATGTTATTCAGAGCGCCAAGGAAACTGTTTCCAAACTCGTCAATTGAACGGGAGATTTCATCAAACATATAATTTGTGCAGAATTATATAGAGTACAACCAAGGTTCAACTTCTTTCTGCTTTTTTTCAAACTCTCCGATTTTGGATTCGTGTTTGAGTGTGAGACCGATATCATCGAGTCCGTTGTAAAGACAGTATTTGCGGAAAGAATCCACTTCGAAAGCGTATACTTTTCCGGTAGGCCCGGTCACGGTTTGTTTTTCAAGATCGATCGTGATCTTTGCTCCGGAGTTGGAAGAGACGGCCTGAAACAATTCTTCCACTTGTTCGGATTTTAAAACCACCGGAAGCATCCCATTCTTAAAACAATTGTTGAAAAAGATATCCGCGTAGGAAGGAGCGATGATACAACGAAAACCGTAGTCTTCCAAAGCCCAAGGCGCGTGTTCTCGGGAAGATCCACAACCGAAGTTGTCTCTGGTTACTAAGATAATGGCTCCCTTATAACGATCTTGGTTTAAGGAGAATTCAGGATTGAGTTTCGTTCCTGCGTCGTCCAAATATCTCCAATCATGAAAAAGATGAACCCCAAAGCCGGTTCGTTCGATCTTTCTCAAAAATTGTTTTGGAATGATCTGATCCGTATCCACGTTGGGTCGATCGAGTAAGGCCGCGATTCCGCTGAGAGTCGTAAATGCTTTCATAATTCTAAATTCTATTCCTTATTTCCAGTTTCGGATGTCCACGAAGTGACCTTCGATCGCCGCCGCGGCGGCCATTTCCGGTCCTACGAGGTGAGTTCGACCGCCCTTTCCTTGACGACCTTCGAAGTTACGATTGGAGGTGGAAGCGCATCTGTCGCCGGGTTCGAGAACGTCGTCGTTCATCGCGAGACACATGGAACAACCCGGATTTCTCCATTCAAAACCCGCCGCAGAAAAAATCTTATCCAGACCTTCCTGTTCCGCCTGACGTTTCACCCTTCCCGATCCGGGAACAACGATCGCTTGCACTTTCGAGGAAACTTTTTTTCCTTGGATCGTCGCCGCCGCCGCTCTTAAGTCCTCGATTCTGGAATTGGTACAGGATCCGATAAACACTTTGTTGATCGTTACATCCTCGATCTTTTGTCCCGGTTTTAGATCCATATATTTTAACGCGGATTCGATTCCGATTTTTTCAACGGGATCGGTCGCATCCTTTGGATCGGGAATCACACCTTTTACGGAAATCACCTGGCTCGGAGAAGTTCCCCAACTCACCATCGGCGCGATTTCGTCCGCGTGTAAAATCACGGTCGTATCAAACTTGGCGCCTTCGTCGGTGACGTAGTGTTTCCATTTTTTTACGGCGAGATCCCATTCTGCACCTTTTGGGGCAAAGTCTTTTCCTTTGATATAATTGAATGTGGTTTCGTCCGGTGCAATCAGTCCGGCTCTGGCTCCCGCTTCGATCGACATATTGCAGATCGTCATACGAGCTTCCATGCTCAGCGCTGAAATCGCAGAACCGCGGTATTCGATTACATAACCGGTCGCACCCGCAGTTCCGATTTTACCGATGATCGCAAGGATGATGTCCTTAGCCGTAACCTTATCGGAGAGTTTTCCATCCACGCGGATTTCCATTGTCTTCGCTCTTTTTTGAACGAGGGTTTGGGTCGCGAGAACGTGTTCGACTTCGCTCGTTCCGATTCCGAAAGCGAGGGCTCCGAAAGCGCCGTGTGTGGAAGTATGAGAATCTCCGCAAACGATGGTCATCCCGGGATGGGTCAGACCCATTTCCGGAGCGATGACGTGAATGATTCCTTGGTCCGGATTTTCAAAGTCGTAGAGACGGATTCCGTTTTCGTCGCAATTTTTTTTAAGAGTTTGCATTTGGATCGCGGAGATCGGATCGGCGAGACTCATGTCTCTGGTTCTTGTGGAAACGTTATGATCCATCGTTGCGAAGGTGGCTTCCGGACGACGCACTTTTCTTCCCGCGAGTTTGATTCCTTCAAAAGCCTGGGGACTCGTGACTTCGTGAATGAGATGACGGTCAATATAAATGATATACGATCCTCCATCCAGTTCCCCGACTAGATGGTCTTCCCAGATTTTTTCGAACATTGTCTTCATTTTGGATTCTGTCTCCCCGAAAGAAATTCTTTCGGAATTTGTGGATTGGATGGATTTCTCGGAAGGAGAAAGAGCTCATCCGTCTGTATTTCCATCGTTGGGAAAATGGGTCTTTTCGTCTACCCGGATCTATTCTAAGCGACTTGGAATGAATTTGGAAGAATGAAAATTCTATCTCGCGCGAAAAACAAAGACCGTCTTTCCGAGACTGATCTCGTCGAAATCGTAGAGAACCCGAGGCCTTAGAACCTTCTTCCCGTTGAGATACGTGCCTGCGTCGGAAATGAGATCGTAGAGGACAAATCGATTTTTGATCTTTCGGATTCTCGCGTGAAGTTTGCTCACGTTCGGATCTGCGACCAAAACGTCCGACAATTCCCCCGCGCCCAGAGTCGTTTCCGCTTTTCGAATCGGAACCTGTTTTCCGGGAGTACGTCCTTCTTTTTGAATCAAGGTTGCAAGATCGTAGGCTTCCGCAGATTCAAACTCGGATTCGTTCACGGGAAGAGAACGAGCCACATAAACTCCTTCCGGATTTGCATACGGAGAAGTGTGAAACTGATCCCCATACATTCTCTGATAGACTTCTCTTTCTTCACCTCGCGCGTGAAATCTGCGTTCGGCTTCTCCATTGGACGGGTTGGAAGATTCTTCCGGATCTTTTTCTCTTTTGAACAAAAGTAAAAGCCCGATCAAAGTAAGAATCAGTAAGAATCCGATCGTGGGGAGAAAAACGCCGGGACTTAGGAAAACAAAACGAAGTTGTTTCATTGCTCCGGGTTTGTACGTATAAGTGAACTTTCCGCCTCGGCTCGACTCCCAATCTCCTCGAAGAAAAGCGCCTTCACCTTTCCAAAAGTCTTCTTGAAAGGGAGAATCATACTGAATCACCGCCGGATGTTTGTGAAAGTATTCCAAGTCCGCTAAAAAACGCGAAACGGAATCGGGAGCGTCCAGCTCATACAATTCTCCTCCGTAAATTCGAACGAGTTCTTGGTTTGCAAAGTTGCGCTTCCCAAAAACCTGAATCGGAAGACCGGACGTGGACAAACCTTGTCTGAGTCCCGGAGGAAGTTTGTATTCCGAATCCGAAACCAAAAGTGCAAGATAAGATTCTCCGGTTAAAATCGTATTCAATTTTTGGAATACAAGATCCAGGTTCACTCCCGTGTTGGAATTGCTGAGAGAACCCGGAACGCGCGCCTTGAGAAGAGCGGCTTGTCGATCCAGATCCTTTTCGACAACGAGAAGATCGTCCGAGAAGAAGATAAAACTAAAATGATCCTCGTCGCCGCTCGCCTGAACGATCTTTTGCAGAAGACGGGTGTTAAAATTATTCTCTTCCAAACTCGTTCCGGACTGGACTAGAAAAACCGTATGAACCGATCTCGATCCTTCTTTGCGAGTCACCTTGGGACGGAGAACCGTTCGGTTTTCCGAACCGCGAGATTCTCGGATGAGAAAGTTTTCTCTTTCCAATGGAAATTGTTTTTTATCTCGGATCGAAAGTTGAATCGAAGGATAGGAGGACGCGTCGATTTCCTCCATTATAAATGGGGATTTCTGGGCAAAAATCGGGAAGGTAAATAAAACCAGTGTTAGGAGGACTGCATAACCCATCATTCGCTCGAGTAGTTTCTAAGATCAGCTTCCCTGTTCAAACAGTTTTTTTCCATATTCGGAACTTGGATTCAATTCTCCTGATTTTCCGCGGGAAACGACCTCGGCCCATTCTCCTTGATAGAGGATACTCATAGTATCGGCTATCGCCTCGACGATGGAGATTTCGTGGGTGATAAAAATGAGAGAAAGTCCCTTTTCCTTTCGGAATTTCATCAGAAGTTTTAAGGCTTCCGCTTCGCTGATCGAATCCAAGGCAGCGGTCGGTTCATCGGCTACGATGATTTCTGCGCCCGAATACACGGCCAGAAGGATCAGAATTCTCTGTCTTTCCCCGCCCGAAAGATTCCCCGGAAGTCCCTCAAACGCACGTTTGGGATCGTGGATGTAAATGGATTCTAAAAGTTTGAGAATCTTCTCTTTGTTTGCGTATTCGCGATTGGTAAGGGAGAATGCTTCGAGAATCTGAGATCCCGTTTTGCGATACGGATGAAATCCCCAGACCGGATTTTGCGGAACCAAGGCGATTTTTTTGCCGCGGAGGGGCAACCATTCTCTTTCCGTAAAGTAACGAGCGTCCATTCCTAAAAATTGAAACCGATCCGATCTCAAAAATAGTTCCTTATCGGCCATTCCCAAAAGACAAGAAGCCAGCGTGGACTTCCCGCTTCCGGATTCGCCCACGATACAATGGACTTCTCCGGCTCGCAGGGAAAAATCGATTCCTTTCAGAATATGGTGTCCGGGAGTGGAAACCTTCAGATTGGAAATTTCGATTAAGGAAGAATTCACAAAAAAGAATTATTCTAAATTGAAAAGACTGAACTCAACGATGCTGCAGAGAATATGTCCGATCAAAATATGAGATTCTTGAATTCTTGCCGTGACCTTGCTCGGAACGATCACGTCGAGATCCGCGAGATTTTTCATCTTACCGCCGTCTCCACCTAACAACGATATGGTTTTCACTCCTCTGGTCTTCGCCTTCTCCAATGCAAGAAGAACGTTTTTGGAATTTCCGCTCGTGGAAAGACCGATGAGCAAATCCCCTTTTCTACCGAAGGCTTCGATTTGTCTGGAAAATACTTCTTCATAACCGTAGTCGTTCGAACACGCGGTCAACACCGCAGAGTCCGCAGAAAAAGACATCGCCGGAAGGGCCTTTCTTTCGTTTCCGGATTTATAACGGACTACAAGCTCGGCCGCGATATGAGACGCGTCGCAAGAAGAACCTCCGTTCCCACAGAGAAAAACGGTATTTCCCGCCTGCAAAACTTTGGAAACCAGTTCGCCCGCTTTTGTGATATCCTCTAAAATCGAATCGATTAATTTCTGTTTGGTGGAAATAGAATCTCGGATCTGACCGAGAGCGATTTCTTTGATATCCATCTTAAGTAGTACCTCTTTTTATCCGTATCTGTTCCAATACTCGGAAGAATTCCAATTTTGCTTTTTCAAAATCCTGGAGCGAAAGATTTTCCGAATAAGGAGAGTTCTCTTTTTGATTTCCGCTCACGTTCAAAAAATACAATTCGTCCGAAACGATCGACTTCATTCTTTTTGTGGAATTAGACTGGAAGAATTGTTCGAACTCCGGTCCCATATAAACGAGAAGAATTGCAAGAAGGCTCGGTTTCAAACGAATGAGAACCTGTTGTTTCCAGATCGGTTCCCAGTTGTAAAAATCCTTCCAGGATTCCGGGGAAGAACCGGATTCTCCGTATAAAACCTTTAGATCCTCGGCGATTCCCTCGGGTTGAAATCGGGAGAATACGCTTTTTAGATCGTTATGTTCGTAGGAAAGAATTCGATTGAGCTCCGCTTCCGGAACAAACACCACGCCGGAAATTTTTTCCCCTTGCAAACTCAGGAAATTACCGGTGGAAACTACGAGAGAATATTCTCTTCCGTTTTTTTCCTTTCCTTCGAGACGAAACAGTTTTGGACCATTCTTTAGAATTTTATAATATTTTGTTTCATGAACGACGCCGCTCGCCTTTTTCCGGGTTACAAAAAAACGATCCGCCTTTTCTCTAAGTTCGGAAAGTTCGCGTTTGTATCCGTAGCTTTCTCTAACGGGAGGCGCTTCTTCAACGTGTCCCTTTTTCTTTTTTCTTCTTCGAAAAAAAGAAAAAAATCTTTTTAAGAAAGACTTAATTCCCATAACCCTCTTTTACGTTAGACGGCCTTTCAATGATCTTTTTCTCAAGCTCGTATTGTTTTGCGTCTTTTAAAAATGTGGAATACGCGGAGGAAACCGCGATGACCCAGCCTGGAAACCCGTCCAAAAATCCGAATTTAAAAAAATAGGTTTCGATAAACTTAGAAAAAGGTTTGTAGATCGTTCGAAGAAGTGAAAATCGTTTTCCTTTTTTTTGTCTCGTCATCGCTACAATCGAGGAAAATTGATTGATCGTGTTCACCTGGTGAGTGAGGTCGCGAAAACTATAGTGAATGATATCTCCGGAAAGTTTTCCGCCTTTTCCTTGTATGCTGATATAATCGTGGGGATTTTCTCCGACCCAAACCGCGTTTCCTTTTTTGAAGACGCGGTAACGAAACTGAGGATACCAACCGGAATAACGAATAAATCTTCCCATATGAAAGGTAAGACGGGAAACCTGAAACCCGTTTCGATCGTCTTCCGATTTTTCTTTGAATTCGCGAAGCGAACTTTGTAATTCGGGAGAAACTCTTTCATCCGCGTCCAAAGAAAGAATCCAGTCGAACTTACAAAGCGCAATCGCGTCGTTTTTTTGTTCGATATGTCCTTTGAATTTTTGTTTGAAGAATCGGACGTTCGGATACGACTTAGCGATTTTTTCGGTTTGATCGGAGCTGATCGAATCGAGAATCACGATTTCGTCGGCGATCTCAAGACAGGATTCGATACATTCTCCGATATTTCTTTCTTCGTTATAAGTGATGATGGCGACTGATATTTTTTTTCCTTTCGAGGAAGGATCGGTTTTTTTTTCAGTTTTCTTTTTCTTGGCTGGAATTGTTTTACCCATCTGTTCGATTGATTCCTGGAATCAGTTCTTTTTTCTAATGGTAGAATGAATTCTTTCTCTGTCATTGGTTTTTTAAGGGAATTTTTTAAGAACTTCCGAGGAGCAAACATTGAAAGAAGGATTTGTAAAGAATACGGAAAGGTTTTCCCTCTATTCTCTTTGTTTGTTTTTGCTGAGTTTCCCGCAGTCAGTGAGCGTCTCCCAGATCTTCGCGGGACTTATGATCGCGACGACCTACCCCCTTCTTTATTTCAAAGTCGAATATCGGGAGAATTGGAAAAAAATTCGGAGTTTCTTTTTCATCTTTTTTGGAATCTATCTTCTTTCGTTTTTCTCCTCGCTGATCCAAGCCGATTCCTATTCTCCCTTTTTTAAAAAGTTTCTCAAACAGTCCGAGTTTGGAGATTTCTGGATGCTTTTGATTCTCCCGGCCTCTTTCCTAATCGCCTCTCAAGAAAAAAATCGAAGACCACTTCGAAACTTTCTCTACGCGTCGGCTGCAATCGCCGTCCTTTTAGGTTTCGTAAGTCTTTTTTCGGAGGTAAGAATCGGGAAGTTCATCGCCAACGGATTTCGATACGCCCCCGGAGATCGACTCCAGCATTTTTCGGGGAATCTCGGACCGATCAAACTCTATCTTCCTATCGGAATGATGAATACTCACCTAACGTTTGGAGGACTTTTGGGACTCGTCCTCCCCGGACTACTTTTGGATTGGTTTCAAAACTGGAAGGAAAAGAAGAATTTTGTATTCTATCTAAAAACTGCGTTACTCGCCGTTGGCTGGATCGTTCTTTTTTTCAACCAAAGTCGTTCGATCTGGCTGGGGGTATCTGTTCTGCTCGCCATAGCCGTGTTACACGGAACCTTCTCTCTCAAACAAAATTTTCCCGAATTCTCGGTCAAAACCAAGTGGATTTTTGGAATTTTATTTCTCTGCGTTTTGTTTTCAACTGCTTTTCTTTTTCGAAACAACTGGCTGATCCGGAGATCGGTTTCCCAAATATTCGAAGTTCATAATACTGAAAATCAGAGATACTATATTTATAAGAATACGATTCCACTTTTGAAAGATCATCCTCTATTCGGAGTCGGAGGAGGAAACTACAAGGATTCTCATTGGAAAGAATCTTCCAAAATGATCGAGGCTCAGGAGCAGCTCTGGTACGAACTCTATATCACCCCGAGAGGGCACGCTCACAACGATCTTCTCCACTTTGTTGCGGTGGGAGGAATTTTTGCCGGAATTCTGTTTCTCTGGTTTTGGTGGAAGTTGTTTGAGAAATTTTTTAAAATCGATCCCAAAGAAATGGGAAGTCTTTCGATCGGGACGATCGGAATCTTCAGCATTTTTCCGGCGGGTTTTTTTCAGTGTTATCTTTTGGACGACGAGGTTCTCCTTCCATTTTTTGCCTTTTGCGGAATCTTTCTGGCCGGATTCAAAAATTCCGATTCGCCAAAAGTCGGCGATGCTTCTAGTCCCGAAAAGGATAAGACAAACGGAAAGACAGAATTTGGATTCTCTTTTAGTGCGACTAAAATGGGAAAATGGATCGACTCTTTTGACTTTCATTGGAAACTTTTTTTCAAAATTTTAGGCGCGATCGGAATTCCACTCCTTTGCTATTGGCTTTTCTGGATTCCACGTTTGAATCTAAAACCGCTCGAAGTCTACAATCGAAGAGTCAGGGCTTCCGATTTGAATCTTGTAAAAACGGTTCAGAAGAATATTATAAAATTGGAATCTTCTCGGGTAATATCCGAAAGCTCGGATTCAAATCTGACCGTCTCCGAGGCCTCAAAACCGTTTCAAGTCGAGGGTTGTCTAACACATCGATTCCCGAATCCGCCGATTCCGCGAACGATTCCTTTTAGTTTTACGATCTACATCGCCGAGAACGCGACTAACGTTCCAAGAAAAGCAAAAATCGCGATCGTCTCCAGGGATTCTTTCGATCAGGACCAACTCTATTGGGCGCAAGGAGAAACCGATCTGGGCGAGATCGAAGTTTTTTTAAAACCGGGAAAAAATGAAATTCTGATTCCGAATTTTTTAGTAAATACTTTCCCAAAAGAATTTCCGGACGAAGTTTTTTTTAGAGATTTTCGAATTTCCTATTCCGATTTCGAAAAAGAAGGAAGGGCAGATTTTCCAAAACTGTATTTTGGAAAGATTTGTGATACGGTAATTCCGCAGACGAGGTAGAATGTCTACGGGAAGAAAACCATGGTACCTGGAGCGAGACTCGAACTCGCACGAGATTGCTCTCACAGGATTTTAAGTCCTGGGTGTCTACCATTCCACCATCCAGGCAGATACAAAGTGACAGGCGTCGCCCGGATTCGAACCGGGGATCAAGCTTTTGCAGAGCCATGCCTTACCACTTGGCCACGACGCCGTTACAAGGTATGATTTTAAGGGAAGGTATGATGTCAATAGAAAAGTCTTTTCAGCGTTTCCTGGGGCTTAGTTTTACTTTTTCCATGAGATCAGCTACAAGGTTCAGTACCGTTCCGAAAGGCTTTTTATGAGGCAAAGAAGAAGCTATTTTTATCGGATGGACTCGAGAGGCCGTCTTTTTCACGAAGAGACCGAATTGAACGACCCGCATTTCTTGGATTTTTTTATTTCCAGAATCCGGAAAAATGAAACGGGGATCCATCCGGAATTTCCCTATCTTTCTATTTGCGCCGGAGAATGGAATTTTATCCAACCCACGACGTCCGTGTTCGTATTTCAAAAATTGGAAGAGGAAAAACTTTTCTATTCGCCAAATCACTCTCTTCGCTTCGAACCCGATCGGTTGAGAATTTTTCGAAATTCTTTGGTTCATCCGGATCCTTTTGGAGAATGGGGCTTTTTTTCCAGCGACCTTTTGCTCGAAATTTCCAATCGAATGATAGAAAGAGAAAACGAGTTCTATTTTCAAACAAATTCGGGAGAATTTCGGATTCCGGTAATCTTATAACATCCTCAGAGCAAATTTTTCTCGCTCTCTTCCGATTCAATCGAAAGGAAAAATTGAATAGAGAAATCAAATCAAAAAAACCGCTCAGACAAAAAGTAGAAATCCATCCCTTCTAATTATCAATCTACAAGAATAAATATTATATTCTTCCTCAAACAAACTAAAGTTCAAATTATTTGAATATTCAACTAATAGAATTTATTTATCAAACTCAGCTCCATCGTCTCTGAATTCTTCTTGCCCCAGATCTACCGACAAGAAAGGATAAGGCACTTTTTTCTAAAAAACGGAGGTAGAATGTTATCGCAGGAAGATTTAGGCGAAATGAACGGGCCCTTATCGATCAGTATCGCGACAAGAAACTCAAATCTCAAACCGCATTTCGCAAGGGCTTTTGGAATTCGATGGAATGAGGAACAGAGACTGATAACGGTATTAGTCCCGAAAGTTGTAGCTCAAACTTGTTTAGAAGATATCCAAGACAACGGACTGATCGCAACAACCGTAGCTCACATGTCCTCTTTTAAAACCAGACAGTTCAAAGGAACGGTACAACAAATCAACGAATGTTCGGATGCGGATTACGAGTTGATGCAAAAAATCCGAGAGGCCGGATCCGAGACGAGCAAGATGTTCTTTGGTCCGAATGCCGGAGAAGGTTGGGGAAAATACATTCTAAAACCCGCAGTGGCAATCACGTTTGAACTTTCCGAACTTTTTGAACAATCGCCCGGAGCCAAGGCAGGAGAAAAACTAAAATGACCTTAGAAGAGATTCAACCTTGTT
This sequence comes from Leptospira ainazelensis, assembly GCF_016918785.1. Classification (GTDB taxonomy): domain Bacteria; phylum Spirochaetota; class Leptospiria; order Leptospirales; family Leptospiraceae; genus Leptospira; species Leptospira ainazelensis. The sequence goes on from NZ_JAFFPT010000071.1 coordinate 150,511, forward strand.
TGCAAGGAGTGGTTCCGAGTATCATGGTAACCTCGTCCAAAGACGGAATTCCGAACGCAACGATCGTAAGTCAGGTTTATCAAGTGGACGAGACTCACGTCGCAATCTCCAACCAATTCTTCGGGAAAACTCATAAAAACGCCGTGGAAAATCGACACGCAGTTCTTCAAGTTTTGAACCCTGAAAATCTAGAGCCGTGGATCTTAGAAATTTATTATCAAAGAACTGAAACCGAAGGCGATCTATTCGACGCAATGGAAATGCAACTGGAAGCCATCGCATCCATGTCCGGAATGAGCGACGTATTCAAACTCAAAGCGGCTGATATCTTCGAAGTTCGTTCCGTAAGCAATCTCGCCGAAGCGAAGGAGATCTAATCGTGCCGAACGATCAGGAGATCGAAAATTTTAAAAAACAATTCGTAGAAAACCAAAAGGGTATCGAAGAATTAAACCAGAAACTTCATCGTAAAACGAGAGAGGTCGAGATCATCCAATCCATTTCAGCTGAAATTTTGAACACGCTCGATCTGGATCAAATTTTCGAAAGAATTATGAAAGTGATGGATGAGGTTTTCGGTTTTAAGCACGCCCTGATCCTGATGGTCCAAGAAGGATTAGAGATTCTGAAAGTAGTCGCAAGCCGGGGTTACGAAGAAGTAGGGATCGGAGCCAAGGTGGAATTCGGACAGGGAGTGATCGGCGTCGTAGCAAAAAGAAAAAAAATCATGCGTATGGTCGGAATTTCCACGCAAATGCGTTATGCGGGACAGGTCGGTCAATCCATGGGTATGGAAGAAAAAAAAATCGAACTCCCCGGTTTGAAAGACGCCAAAAGTCAGATCGCAATTCCGCTTCTTGTCAAGGAAAGACTGCTCGGAGTATTCGCGGTGGAAAGTTCCGAGATGAACGCCTTCAAGTTGTTAGACGAAATGATTTTGAGCATCGTAGGAAACCAAATTGCGGTCGCGATCGAAAACGCAGCCGCTTATCACACACAACAACAACTCTCGGAGGCCTACAGCCGTTTTGTTCCCAAGGAAACGCTCGCGCTTTTAAGCAAACGATCGATCTTAGAAACCCAACTCGCCGACCAAACGGAAGGTCTGATGACGGTGATGTTTTCCGACATTCGAGGGTTTACGACTCTTTCCGAAAAAATGACTCCGAGCGAAAACTTCCGTTTTATCAACGACTATCTCGGAATGATCGCACCCGTGATCCGAGAACACCACGGTTTTATCGATAAGTTTATCGGAGACGCGATCATGGCGATTTTTCCGACTCGTGCCGAAGACGCGATTGAAGCCGCCTTAGCGATGAGGAAAACGTTACGGAAATTCAATGAGATCAGAAAAAACCAGGACCAAGAGGCCGTCGATATCGGAATCGGAATTCATACCGGTCATCTGATGCTGGGAATCATCGGACACGAAAATCGGATGGAATGTACGGTCATCGGAGACAGTGTCAATCTTGCCTCCCGAATCGAAGGTCTGACTAAACAATTCGGATGTCCGATTGTTGCGAGCGAAGTTACCATCGCGTCTTTAAAAGACGCGAATCAATTTCCTTATGAATTTCTGGACGAAGTTACGGTAAAGGGAAAATCTCAGGCGGTCAAAATTTACAAAATTGAAAGTGAGAATTGATCATTCCCACTCAATCGTTCCCGGCGGTTTGTTCGTAAGATCAAAAAAGACGTAACGAATCCCGGGAATTTTGAGAACTTCCGTTTTGATTTCCTTTAAGAGTTCCCGCTTCATCGGAAAGAAGTTCGCCGTCATCGCTTCCTGCGATTCCACGGGACGAAGTACAATACTTTTTTCGTTTTCTTTTTCTCCGATAGGAAGAAGCACGACCGGCATCTGCCAGATCTGATTGTAAAGCCCCGCTTTGAAGATCAAAGACTCTACGATAAAATCGGCTTCTCGGAGGAGATCGGAACACTTCTTATCCAGTTGCATTCCGGTAAAACGAAAGGTAAGATTTTTCACGTCCTTCTCAAAAGGAAGAAGAACAACACGATTGATAAAGGAAAACTGATTGGAAAGATGAGTCGCGACTCGATCCAGAGTTTTCCAATCCGTATCGATATCGTTTAACACCGCGCAGTTGGAATAGGATCTACGATCGCCTTTTACACCCACACTCGCCACCGGAAGAATTTTTCCGGACAGCCCGCTTTGGGTCGAAAGATAGGAATCGATCTCTTTTTGATCTTCCTCCTTACTCGTCTTTTCCACCGCGAGCATACGAACCACAAGACCGGGACCGGGAAAAGGATGGCGCCCCACCCACTCCGGTTCCAAACCGAGAAGAACTCCGAGGTCGCGAACCTCGTCCTTATAAAGATCCCGAATCGGTTCGATGACTTTTCCTTCTTCGATGAGTTTTTGAATCGCTTCGACTCTGTTGTGATGAGTTTTGATCGTATGAGAATGTTTGGTTCCTCCGGATTCGATCGTGTCCGGATAGATCGTTCCTTGACCGAGAAGCCAATCCCCGTGTTCCAGATCCAGTTCTTTGACGGCGCGATCCCTCGCTTCTAAAAAAAGATTTCCGACGATCTTTCTTTTTTCTTCCGGATCGGATTTCCCCTTTAGACTTTCGTAAAATAGATTCGATTCGTCTCTCACCGTTAGGTGAATATTTTGGGACTTGAGTTTTTCCTGAAGAGGAAGAACTTCTCCCTTTCTCATAAACCCGGTATCGATCAAAAAACCGAGAACTCTTTCGGTTCCAAGGGCTTTACAAAGAAGGAGATAGGAAACGGTGGAATCGACTCCGCCCGAGACGAGCATAAAAACCTTTTGTGCCGGTTTTACGGTCTCTTGGATTTCTTTGATTTTTTCTTTGAGGAATTGATCGATTCCCCAGGTGCGGGAAGCTCCGCAGATCTGAATAAAATTCTCCAGAAGAACTGAACCTTTTTCGCTATGACTCACTTCCGCGTGAAATTGAATTCCGAAAATTTTCTTCGAAGAATTTTCTACGACCGCATAACCGCAGTCTTTGGAAGACGCGATTCTTGAAAAACCGTCGGGAAGTTTTACAACCTCGTCCGCGTGATTCATCCAAACCTGTTCTCCACCCACAAAATTCTTCAATAAAGAATTTCCATTGGAAGAATGGAGCTCTAACGATGCAGGTCCGTATTCTCCCGTGCCGGAACGTTCTACAACTCCGCCCAAAAGTTTCATGATGAGTTGGTGGCCGTAACAGATTCCTAAAACGGGAATTCCGAGTTCAAAAAGTTTTGTCGTGATGGTCGGAGAATCCGGTTCGTAGACGCTTTCGGGGCCTCCGGAAAGAATGATGCCGGCGTATTTTTGATAATTGGAAAGAGGTTCCTCGTTGGAAAGAATTTCCGTATAAGCACCGAGTCTTCGAATCCTGGATGCAATCAGGTGAGCATACTGCCCTCCGAAATCAACAACGGCAATTTTTTTTTGGATTTCCATTCCACCCTCGGAGAACTTTGATGCAGACTCAGATTCCGGAAAAAGAATTTTCCTGGGTGAAAGATTGAAAAGTCTGGTCATGAAAGGAAGAATTCATGGAAACCATCAATCCAGAGACCTACGACGGAAGACAAGATCATATCCCGGCCCTAAAAACTCCCGAAATCGAATCTTTCACCAATGTTTACGAGGGAAAGGATTATACAATCGATTTTACGGTTCCAGAGTTCACCGCGGTTTGTCCTAAGACCGGTCTTCCCGATTTTGGAATCATTGAAATTTCCTATGTTCCCACCGACCGTTGTATCGAACTCAAGTCTTTCAAAGAATATATTCTGAGCTATAGAAACGTTGGAATCTTTCATGAGTTCGTTGTAAATAAGATCCTTGACGATCTTGTCAAAGCGATCGATCCGAAATATCTCAAAGTTATCGGCGATTACAATCCGCGCGGCGGGATCAAAACGATCGTAACCAGAGAATACAAAAAAGCGTAACGGAGCTTTTCTCAAAATGGATTCAGTTACTTTCTTAGGTTATATCGCTTCTCTTTTGACAACGGTTTCCTTTCTTCCTCAACTCATTCGAATCGTTATGGGGGGAAGCACAAAGGACATTTCAAGAAACATGTATCTCGTCTTTGTGATAGGCGTCGTGTTTTGGTTTGTCTACGGTTGTCTCAAACAGGACTTTCCGATCATACTCGCGAACATATTCACGTTTATTTTCACTTCGATCATTCTCTTTTTCAAATTGAGAAACGACGCGAAGGGAGAATGAGAAAATTTCAAACTTTTTTTTCTGTATTGTTTTTGTAAGAGTTCCTACTTTTGGAACTTGTTACTTGCAAAAAGTAGAATTTTATGATAGAGCAAAGTCTCCCGGAGTTTCGTTTAACGGAGGATTGTCGTTGTTAAGATAAATATTTGCTAAAATTCAAACAAATTATGAGTGAGGCTCTGCAAATTTAGAGCGGATCACGGAGTTGCACTTCGACAATTTAAGAAAGCCGGGGGCGACTTTTTTGGTTTTTCATCTTCCTTAGTTTAGGATATTTTATATTTATATTATATCAAAACCAACATTTGAATCAGTATGCGACCCAATATTTAGGATTCGCATACTGAGGTATAACTTACTTAATGATTGAAATCCAATCAGATTCATTAAAAATTTCTTTAGCTTTCGCGAGCAAGTTTTGCTTGTCAGCATCTGAAGATTCTGATTTTTGCAAGGAACCTGCATATAGCAGACTTTGAGCATAAGTGCTTTCAGCCGTGGAAGTCAAAGTGTGAGCACGATTTCCAGAATCCACTCGAGACCAAGCAAGGTCATCCTGGCTTGAATTTGTCGTAAATTTTCCCGCATAAACGAATTCATTTTTATTCACTTTGATAGTAATTTTCGCAATCGAATCCTTATCTAGATAATGAATCACAGGCGTGTCGTTTTGATTTTGCTTCGCCGCACCTGCTAAAAGAACTGTGTAGGTTCCAGGTTCCGCATTTATTAAGTAAACGTAACCGTTTGCAGCAAAATTACTTTGGAAAATTTTTGGAGTGGCTTTCTTTTCTTTTGGATCCGCTAACTTTACAAAGAGAACTTCGGATGCATCCTTTGAAAAAAAGGCAACCGGAGCTTGTAAAACGAAAGAAATAGCTATGATAGAAAGGTCAGCAGAACCTTTTTTCTTGAGAGTTTCCGGTAAAGAGACACAACCAACCATCGTCATCAAAGTTAAGAACACAATAAATCTTTTCATGTTTTCCTTAAGAATATTTTGAATTTTTTATCACATTTTTAGTGCGGCACTTTTCTTTCAAATAAAAATCTTTAACCATTCTAAAAACTAAATTGCCTGATTTGAATTACTTTTTCATAAAGTTCCCGTCCCAAATTTTTACATTGCAGATTATACTAAAAAGCTTGGAATGCACGTGAAACCTGCTACGAGATTTTTAAAATTTTATAGCTAACTCATTCCATCTTTCGAATGATATGATCCGTATCATCCGAGATAAAAATATTAATTCCATCGGACGTGATTCCATAAGGAGTCACAAAGGAAGCCGCAGTCGTCGCGGAGCCTGGACAGGGAGGTGCGGAATAGCGCACCCCCGATGTTGTTCCTATCTTTCCAATACACCCTGAAATCGTTTCCGTAGGATGCGGAGACGTAAGATCGATCGTTCGAATCAATCCGCTTCCTCCTTCCGTCACATAAAGCCTCTGACCGTCCGAGATAAGTCCCGTCGGCGCCGAAAACGCGGCTCCGATTCCAGTAGGCGCGTCATAAGAACCAGTAGTACCTCCAGCGATCACAGAAAGAGTAGAAAGTGAAAGATCCAATTTTACGATCGCGTCCGCGTTTGTGCTCGCAATAAAAAGTGTATTCCCTTGTAGATACAATCCTTTCGGAGCGTTCAATCGGGTCGCAGTAGCGGAACCGTTTCCGATCCCCGCAAGACCCGTTCCTGCAATCGTAGACACACTTCCCGTTCTCTGGTCGATCCTTCGAATTCGATGATTCGTAGTATCGGAAACATAAACTTTGACCCCGTCCACCGAAAGATGATTCGGCTTATTAAACCTTGCACCCGCGATCGGCCCATCCAGGAACCCGGAAACGTTGGCGGGAACGATCGCCGTCTGTATTCCCGTTCCCAAATCGTATTTTACAATCGTAGAAGAATTCTCCCCACATGCGTAAACATACACTCCATCGGTGGCAACTCCTCTCACTTTGGAGAATGTAAAAAGATCGGAAACGTTTCTTGTGGAGATCTCTATTGCTCTCACTTTTCCGTTCATATAATCCGCAACAAAGATATTCTTTCCGTCCGTGGTTATATGACTCGGATCGTCAAAAATTGAGGCATTTCCGATTCCATTGGCGTGACCGTTTGTGGCCAACTGCCCTGCGAAAATAATTCCTCCGGTCAAAACTTCCATGTTTCCCGTTAGAAAAGAAAGATCTTTGAAAACGGAATTTCCTCCTGAGATCACTCCGCTTGTTCCCGTCTGGCAATGAATTCTAACATCCGTTATATGGGAACTTACGATCGTTCCGTACATCATAGCGATCTTACAAAATTGTCCGGCCGGACTGGAAGTGACCTCCAAATGAAAAGTTTCCGAAGCGGCCAGACCCAGAGGCATCGTAAAAGTTCCGTTCGAATTGATATTCAGCGTATCGGAATTTACCGAATTCCTCAAGGTCAAAGTTCCGGATAAACCGGTGACGCTTCCTCCCACGCTGTATTGGTTGATACAAACGATCGATGGAGAGGAAACATGAGTCCCGCCTATGGTTCCCGATCCCGAGCTTACACTACAAAGTTGTAACGGCGAGGTTGGTTGACTGGAAACGGCTACGGCGTAGGTGGATCCGTCCGCAAGGGAGGTTGGAAATACAAACGTAGAACCGGACACCGTGATCTCGTCTCCTCCATTGTTCGTAAGTTTTAATCCGCTTCCGGTCAAACCCGTAACACTCCCGCCGACGGTATAAGAATTCGTCGAACAATTGATCGCCACATTGGTGACATTGGATGAGGAAATCGATCCGCTTCCGTTAGAAATCGAACATGTCTGAGCCGGCGCCGTAGGTTGTGCGGAAACAGAAACTGTATAAGCCGCCCCGCTCGCTACCGAAGTAGGAAAAACAAACGAGGTCCCGGAAGGGGCAATTTCATCACCTCCGTTATTTCTCAATTTCAAACCGGTTCCTAAAAGCCCGGAAATACCACCTCCAACGGAAAAAGAACTCGTAGAACAGGTCACGAGTACGTTCGTAATATTCGCCGAGACGATAGTTCCGGTTCCGTTGGAAACCGAACAAACCTGAGTGGGAGAAGACGGTTGTGTGGAAACGGAAACGGAGTAAGCTCCTCCACTCGCGATCGAAGTCGGAAAAATAAAGGAGGCGCCGGAAACGCCGATCAAATCCGTCCCGTTATTGAACAAAGTCAAACCGGAACCGGATAAACCGGTCACACTTCCGCTTACAGTATAAGAGGAGGAAGAACAAACCACACGGACATCGGAAACGTCCCTCGCCGCAATCAAACCGGATCCATTGACGACGGAACAAGTCTGGTTTGGACCCGTGGGATTTGCAAGGACCGTCACGAGATAAGTTTTCTGGTTTTCTAGGAGAGTCTGAAATTTAAAATCCCCGCTTAAAAGAACGTCTAACGTTTCTCCCCCGTTCAATTGTAATCTAAGACCTGTTCCGGTCAGACCTGAAATCGAACCCGAAACCGAAAAAGGACCGGGACCCACAACTGAAGTAATTGGAAATCCAAAAATACCTTTGAATGAAAGGCTCTGCTCGCCTCTATCTCCCAAACAACCTTGGAAAAAAATAAAAAATAAGACCGTTGCTACATTGGACAATCTAAAGAATTGCATTCATTTCTCCCAAATCGCTGCTCCCCAAGCCTCCGTCATCCGCGTTAGTAAACTGGATTCATTCTAGTATTGGAAAACAAAGGATAGGATACTCGAAATCGGAAAATCTATAAATTACTCTTATAAAGAGCAAATCCCTACTTTATAAGATTCCTATTTTACAGAAAGAGGTTGAAATTCTTCGTTCTTTATAAAAGGAAAACTCGGTTCTGGTGCCTTAGATCCGAACAAAAAGGCGTTTTATAGAAAGAATATCTAAATCTTTCCTTTTTGCTTCCGAAAGGATCGCGGCGTCACACCCACTTCTTTTTTGAAAGTCGCGTTGAAAACGGAAAGCGAATTGAATCCGCTTTCAAACGCAATTGTTAGAATGGTTTTTTCGTCTTTGTTGAGAAGAGAATGTTTAGCCTCTTGGATTCGATGGAAGTTTACGAAAGAATTAAAATTCGTGTTCAAATATTGATTTAAAAGTTCCGAGAGCTGATGTGGGGAAATCTCCAACCTCTCCGCCATAGATTTTAAACTCAGACCGGAATCCAAATGTATTCTTTCCATTTTCATCAAAGAAACTACTCTCTTTTTCATTTCTTCCGGATCCAACCGACTCAGGGTGCTCTTTTCATATTGAAGACGACTCATCGTCTCGGAAAGAAGATTGAAAGTAATGGGGTAAATCTGACTTACAAAAAACGTATAAATGATAATGCAGAAAAAAAGAAAAAGAAGAAGCTGATACAGCTCTAAAAAGTGATCTTGAAACTCAAGTAAAAACCTGGTTCCGATCAATATACTAACCGAAGTAGAAATGAAAGCGATCAGAAATATGACGACGATATGGAGGGGCCAGCGGATTCTTAAAAAATTTCCTTTAAAAATTCTAAAAAAATTTCTGGCAAGAACTGCCAAATATCCGCAAGGGACAAAGGAAACTACATAGTAAAGGACGTTGTATCGACTTTTAAAATCGGAGCTCAGATCCTGGAACGAAGGATTTCTGATAAAAACCAAAATCGTATCGCAGAAATAATAAATCAAAAAAATCAGAGCAGGCAGAAGATGGACAAACATTTTTCCATCCGAAAATTGCCGGGCTCCGACTATCATATTAAAATAAATAAAAAGAGAAGGCCCGATGAGAAGAATGAAAAAAATTTCCACCGCATAAAAATGGGAATATTCCATCCAGAATCGGCTGAGAATAAAAAACCCTTTGAGCTGAAAGATTCCCATCGAGGTAAAAATCCCAAAAAGAATCCAGTTTCTGATAGAAAATCCCTTCAAAATCTGCACGACCGCGAGCATAAATGAAAGAAGAGAACCGAATAAATAAATAGTATTTAGCATCTTACGATCTCTGAAAGATAAAAATTAATTCTCCTGAGTTCATTTCCAATGGACGATAGTGCATCGTAAAGAACTTACAGCGCCTCAAAACTCAATTTTACTTATCAGAATGATCAAGCTGCAAGGTTCTGTCCCCGTTTGGGAGAAACCTTATAATATCCTCCAATGTTTCCCATCTCTAAAGAGAAACAAAAAAATCTTTCGCAGATCGAAACTTTCAAAAATAACTTAAAAAAAAACTCCTCAATTCACAGTAAAATTTGTGGACGAGGAAGAAAAAACTTCCGCGTGATTCTCTCTAAATTGTTTCGGCGTCAATCCAGTTTCTATGTAAAAAGCACGATGAAATGCGGAAGTGGAATTGAATCCTACTGCGACTCCGATTGACAAAACGGTTCGATCCGGGTCATCGAGAAGAATCCGTTTCGCAGCTTCCACTCGATACGAATTTATGAAACGATTAAAACTCAATCCTAAATATTCGTTGATGAACGCTGAAAGGTGATGAACGGAAATTCCTATGTCCTCCGCCAAGGAAGGAAGTCTCAAGTCTTCGTCTAAATAGACCTTTTCCTCCTCAAAAAGAATTTTCAATTTTTTATCGACGGCTTGAAGATTGAGATTGGCAAGAAGATTGTATTTCGTCTGGGATTTCCGATCCGGGTAAGAATTCCGTTCCATTTCCGATTCCTCGGAATCGGAGCCTCTGCCGTTTCCAACTTCGTTTTGAGAAAGGAAATTCAATCTCTCCTTTGGAATGATTTCGTGAAGAACGATCGGAGAAAGGAGGATAAAGTATTCATCGAGTAGAACCAACGTAGGATGAGAAGAGAATCCATAAGTTTGTTTGATCGCCTCCATCGCCTTTACGACCAAAATCACCGTGAGAAAAGGAAGTATGTTCAACGTTTCTTCACCGGTTCTCCGAAAACGAATGAGAATATCTGCAAAAATCAGAATGTAATAGATGCAGATAAAAAAGGAAATCGATGAAATCAAATCAGGAAGCGAATTTTTCGGAAAAAATTTCCAAACTGCAACAATAAAACTCGAAGTCAAAATCGATTGAATTCCGATTATGACCGGATCCATGAGCCTCCATTTGGAATCATAGCTCCGTTCTTTACTAACTTCCGATCTCAACTTTTTTTGAAAGTGGTAAAATACGAGAGCCGCCAAGATAGAAAAGAAAACAAAAAAGAATTCTAAGACCGAATAGAAAAAACCACCTTCCGTCGAAAAACTGGTAGCAGAATAAGACCAGAGAATACATCCAAGGGAAAGAAAAAGAAGAGCTCGATACGATCCCAATTCATAAGATTCCTTTTTGAAACGTAACAGGCCTATCAGTATATAAAGCAGAGCTGATATAGTTAAGAAACGATTGTCCATAATTTCCCATTCATCGTAAAATCTATCTCATTATAATTCTACTGAGAAAAAAATTCCCCCGAAATGATAAATTCGGAGGAAAATAATCAATAGAATCCGGTGAAGTTTTTGGTTTCACAGCGTATCAGAAGATATCGTTTCTTATAGTTCGCATAAACAACGAACTATCTATAAATAGGGAATTGTTATTTTCTAAAAATGAGAAACCTCGACTTCGCTTAACAAACGAAATCGAGGTTTGGCAAAAAGTCTTATTGAGGTTTGACTTGGTCTTTGAGAGATTTTCTGGAATTTTCCAAGGCTTCTTTGTCCTTATCGATGCCCGACTTGATGTTTTTTCTTTCTTCGTCTGCGGCATTTTTAATGGCTTCTTTTTCGGCCTTTCCGGATTCCTTAACTTCATCGATCATTCTTTTATTTTCTTCTTTTGTAGAATTGATCAGTTCCTGGTTTCTCTGTTTCTGTTCTTCCAGACCTTGGAGAATTCTTTCCTTGTTTTCCTTAAAATCTTTGAGAATTTCTTCGATCTGTTTTCTTTGTTCTTCCGTTACGGACTGAACTGTAGCGGCGTCTTCCTGAAGTTCCTTGAGTTCATCTTCGGACAACTTTTCTTCTTTCTGATTTTTACCATCCGAGGTCACTTTTTCCCCTGCATCCGCGACGTTGGTTTGGTCAGGGTTATCGTTATCCACGACTTCTACGGATCCGTCCGAAACGAGTGTTTCGGATTGATTCCCTTCGGCTTCTACTTGGAAATCGGTTCCACGAACGGCGGCGGTCACGGTCGGAGTGCTGACTTTGAAACCGGAAGATTTACCCAGTTTCGTACCGACCTTGGAAAAAATCTTTCCTTTGTTTAAACTCAAATCTGCATAAATTTCCGAATTCTTTGAATCCACAAAAATCTTATTGAGAGTAAGAATCGTGTTTTCCTTTACACGGATGATCACGCCGTCCATCAGCTGAACGTCCGCATAAGAAGCCTTTCCGGTTTCGATTTTATCCTCCGGAAGAATGAATTCGGAAACCCCTACTTTCTTTTCCTTTCCGGCCTTATCCGTAAGTTTAACGGTTCCTTTGATAAAAGTAAAAACACCGCCCTGAAGGTCCTCTTTTTTGGATTTGCTACAGTCGATTGCGAATAAGACGATCAAAGCCAGGCATAAACCCTTTTGAATCATTCTGGTTCTCCCATTTATAAATTCTTTCCCGGCAAGGTAGCACGAAATTTATTTCTAGTCCAGAGTTTTCCCTCTTTTCGAACTCTTTGTGGAATACGATTTGTCAAGAATTCTCAGTCTAATCGTTTTCAAAGCGAAAAGAACCAAAGAAAAGGGGTTGCCGTCTAAGTAGTGATTAGAAAATTGATCTTGGAACCTGTTTTTTAAGCGACCGGGAGAACCAACTCAGGAGAATCGAAGCCTATGGCGACTAAAATTGCGTATGTAGACAAGGACAACTGCACTTCCTGTAATCAATGTGCGGACAATCTTCCGAAATACTTTCAGATGGATGACAATGATACTTCGGAAACTCATATCGGCGGAGAGTCCATCAACAACGCTGCGATTCCCGAAGAAGACTGGAAGACCGTTCAAAAAGAAATGGACGAATGCCCCGGTGAATGTATTCAGTGGAAGAAGTAATTCTACACTTTCTTTTTTGAAGAAATGCAAAAGGCGGCTTAAAGGCCGCCTTTTTTGTTTCCAAAGCCTTTGTTGAGAAGCGAAAGGACAGATTTTTTTGAAATTTTCCCATTCTTCAACAAAACGTCTTCTGGAAAAAATTCTTCTCCTCACCCAAACTCGATCGGAAACCGGCTTGGCATTCCGGCCTACGCTCACTTCTCTTGTGAACTGCGCGAAGGATTTTCTTCTCGAAAAGCTACCGCGTTTGAGGCATTCGACTTCTCAAAAAAAGAAAAACTCGGAATCAGTATTCTTGTTCCGATCTTGTCGAGCCTAAGAGTTCGTCCGGAATGTCTTCGACCCGATCTCCGATCTGAATCGCAAGTCTGCTTCCCACTCTGCCCGGAAGACATTTGAATTTTTTTCTTTCCCCGACCTTTACCGTCATCTCGGATCTTGTGGAAGTGTTCTCGAGTTTGACCACGTCTCCCACGGAAAGATTCATAAAATCGTTGATCGAGACGTCCACGGATCCGACTTCCGCAATCAATGGAATCGCCACTTGATCCAATCGTTCCTGGATCACCGCGCGGTTCTCGTCCAATTCCCCTTTTCGAATCGAAGAATACCAGTATTGCGCGGATAATTTATTGATGATCGGTTCGATCGTGATATAGGGGATACAAAGGTTGGTCATCCCTTCCACTTCCCCGATTTTGGTTTCGAGTGTGATCAAAACCACCATGTCGTTGGGAGGAACCACCTGAGCAAACTGAGGATTGGTTTCGATGTTTCCCAGACGAGGTCTTAAGTCGATCACCGTAGACCAAGATTCTCTCATGTTTCCGAGAATTCTTACGATGATCCCTTCCATAACGCTCATCTCGATCTCCGAAAGTTCTCTGGAAATCTTTGCCTGTTCTCCCTTACCGCCAAACAGACGATCGATGATCGTAAACGAAATCGAAGGATCGATCTCTAAGATCGCGGAACCGCGAAGAGGGTCCATGTTGATGACCGCAAGAGTGGTCGGGTTTGGAATCGAACGGATAAATTCTTCGTAAGTCAACTGATCCACCGATGCAACGTGCACCGAAACAAGGGCTCTAAGCTGAGCGGAAAGACCGGTCGTCGCAAGACGGGCAAAGGTTTCGTGCATCATCTGTAGAGTACGAATCTGGTCCTTTGAAAACTTATCCGGACGTTTGAAGTCGTAGATCTTTACTTTTTTTTGTTCGGAAACGGAGGCGTAGTCCGACTCGTTTACTTCTCCCGAACTGATGGCGCTGAGCAGCGCGTCAATTTCATCCTGCGATAAAATCTCTGTCATTTCTTTACCTTCGCCACTAAGTTAGACACTTTCCAAAAGCCTCCCTGTTCGTCGGGAACTCTTCTCAGAGTGTATGTGTATTCGTATTTAGAACGGAGTCGATTCAGTCTTCTTTCCACAAAAACCGTAACCTTCGCCAAACTGGGAGTAACGTTTTCTACGCTCTGAATTCTATAAGAATTCAGAAGTCCGGCTCTGGACTCGGTGAGATATTTTTTAAAATTCTCAAGAAGAAAGTCTCTTTCGGATTCTTCCGATCGATTGTATTCTTCCGAATACTGATCATAAGCTTGTATGTATTCCGGAAAATAAATCCACTTGAAATGATGGGTCCAATTTTTTTTCTTCTCGGATCCTAGGAAAAGATGAATCACCTCTTCCGGCTCCAGGCCGTCCACCGTAGGATCTTTTTCGGGAATCGCGGAAAGGACCGGTTCCTTGTGTTTTTCCTCGTAAAAGAAATAGGGCTGATTTCGAGAACGGATAAAAAGAGCGGGCATCTCGGAGATATTCGGATGAAAATACGCCGTTACAAAGTATTTTTTTCCCGGAACGAGATCAAAACGGGAATTGAGATCGATTTCTTTGGAAAAAACCTCGTCTTTGTGAAGGATAATTTCTTTGATTTCTTTTCCTTCCAGGGATTCGATCGTGTTTCTGCGTTTTAATACGGGATCGATTCTTCTTTCCTCGTCTCTTTCCGGAATTTGATTTCCGTCCTCGTCGCGAACCAGGATTCGATACGATTCCAAATCTCTTCCCGAAGGAAAAATTCGAACCACCTCGTTTCCTGTGTTTGTGATGGACATCTTGACCGGAATCCGGTCGGTTTCCCGAAAATGAATCTTTTTTAGATCCAAGGAAATGATTCCCTGTTGTCTGAGATAATTTTCGGAAACGGAACCTCGGGCGTCCCTTTTGGGAAAAGCCAGGAGGATCCAAGGAGTTAAAAGGATGGCGAGGAGAATCCGGATCATTCTGGTTTATTTTCGGCAGTTTCTCCCAAAAGTATCGAAAAAATCCCTCTTTTTAGATCAACCCGGAGCTTTTGCGTCCTCTATGATCATCTCTCCAATGCGAATCAGACGTTTTAGAATCGATTCCACCTGATCATAGTCCTTGTAACAGGCTATCAACTTTTCCATCGGAGGTTGTAGGAGCGAAATCGCCTTTGCAGAGAGGACGAGAGAACCGAGGTTGTCTTCGTTTAACAAATGGAAGGATTCGAGTTCGGTTAAGAATCGGCTGATTTCCTTGATAAGAGCCTCGTCGGAAATATCGTTTTTTTCAAAATAAGATTCAATTTTTAGAATATAATCGGTAAGAACCTGTTTGATCCTCGCCTCGTCGTCGGTCGGTCTTCTTTTTGCGGTTAGAGAGTTGATAACTCCGTATTTCGACATCGCGGTTTCGTAATACGAATTTACTTCCTGTCTTTTGAAATGAACGATTCGAAAAAGTCGTAGGATTCCGACCAAACGATCCGGAAGATTTTTCCCTTCGTTGGTTTCCATGATTGCGACCCTACATTCGGACTCTTGAACCGAGAAGGTGGAAAGTTTTTCGAGAATACGATTCGTGCTGGAGCCGGAGGTATAAGCCCCCAACTCCTTCACGACCTCGAAAAAAATTCCGGTCTTATCCGATTCGGTCGTCATGGTGTCGGGGTCGCTGCCGTTCTTTTATCCACGATCAAAACTTTTTGGATCGTAGTTTTTGAATTTCCCGCGTTTACAATCTTGTCAACGACTTCGCTTCCGGAAATCAATTGTCCGAATACCGTATGAAGACCGTCCAAATGCGGAGTGTCGACTTGGTTGATAAAAAATTGAGAACCGTTTGTATTCGGTCCTGCGTTTGCCATAGCGAGCGCGCCCTTTACGGCTCTATGAGAATTTAGAGTTTCATTGTATTTATATCCGGTTCTAAAAAGAATTTCTAGGACCGATAATTTTTTTGCGTCCTCAAAGGCTTTTTCGATCTGTTCCCTTTTGGATTCGGCTTCTTCTCTGCTTTTGATTTGGAGTTCGTTAGCAACGGCTCTTTGCAATTGGTATTGATAGTAAGGCGCTTCTCCCGCTTTTAGTTTGTCCAAACCGAGGGATTTCCCGTTGATCTCGTCGTCGAACTCATACCCCGGTCCGCCGGTTCCGTCTCCTCTCGGACATCCTCCTTGGATCATAAAGTCTTTGATCACTCGGTGAAACGTAAGTCCGTCGTAAAAAGGTTTTTTCACCTTTTGTCCGAATCGAGTCGTGAATTCTTTTTCGCCTTGCGCGAGATCGATAAAATTCTGAACCGTCTTTGGCGCGTCCTGATCAAAAAGTTCCACCACAAGATTTCCTTGATTTGTTAGAAAGATCGCGTAGATCGCGGGTTTTTCCGGAAGAGGAACGACCGCGTTAGCCGGCCTAGGAACCACAACGGAAGAAGGCGAATAAGCAACCGGTTGGTATCTCGATTCCGCAAACGGATTTCGATTGCAGGAAAAAAAACAAAGTAGGAGTAAGATCCCGGAAAATTTTCTCATAACAGCCATTTTTCAGCTTCCTTCAAAGATTCCAGCGCAATTTTTAATTGTTCTTCCTGTCTTTTCCGGGAAGTTCCTCCATAGGAAATCTTTTTATCGGCGGAAAGCGAAAGAGAAACCGCGTCTTCGTATTCTTTTCCCGCGAAATGTTGCGAAACGGAAATTCGATCCGATTCGGAAAGATCAAAAAGAGTTTTCTTTTGTTCCACACAAACTCCCACCAAAGCTCCTACGAGTTCGTGAGCGGTGCGAAACGGAATCTTCTTTTCGTTTACTAAAAAATCCGCGAGATCGGTCGCGGTCGCGAATCCGTTTTTCAAAGAAGCCTCGGCTCGTTCCGGAACCCAGACCCAACCTTCGATCATAGCTTGGATTCCCTCCAAACTGATCTGAACGGTTTCGATCGAATCAAAAAGCGCGAGTTTGTCCTCCTGCAAATCCCGATTGTATGTGGAAGGAAGACCTTTCAACATCACCAAAAGATGATTTAGATTTCCGATCACCCTTCCCGACTTTCCACGGATGAGTTCGGCGATATCCGGATTTTTTTTCTGAGGCATGATCGAAGAACCCGTCGTCAAAGAATCCGGCAATTTTAGAATTCCAAATTCTTGAGAAGAATAAAGAATAATGTCCTCGCAGATCCGAGACGCGTGGATCATCAACTGGGTCGCGGCAAATAAGAATTGTAGAATATGATCCCGGCTTGCGACCCCGTCCATCGAGTTATGGGAAATTTTGGAAAGTCCCAATTCGTTTTTTAAAAATTCGCGATCGGTCGGATAGTTGACCCCGGCCATCGCTCCCGATCCGAGAGCCAATTCACTCGAAGCCTGTAACGCATAACGGATGAATTCCTGATCCCTTTCCAAAGCCCAGAACCAAGAAAGCAAATACTGAGACGCACGAATCGGTTGCGCTACTTGAAGATGTGTGTATCCGGGAATGATCACGTCCAAACTGAGTTTCGCTTTTTCATACAAGGAAGTTCTCAGGTTTACGATCGATTTTAGAATTCCCGTCCCTTGATTGAGAATAAAAAGTCTTACGTCCTGTGTGACCTGATCGTTTCTGGAACGGGCCGTGTGCAATTTTTTTCCGGTTTCACCGATCAGTTCGGTAAGACGGGACTCGATGTGCATGTGGATGTCTTCGAGTTCCGGTTTGAATTCAAGTTTTCCTTCTTCGAGTTCGTTACGGATCTGCGCGAGAGAAGTTTCGATTTGTGTTAATTCTTCTTTATTTAAAATTCCGATCTTTTGGAGCATTCTCGCGTGAGCGATACTTCCCTGGATGTCTTCTTTGTAGAGTTTGTGATCGAAGGAAACGGATTCTCCGATTCTTTCCAAAATAGAAGAGGCTTTTTCTTGGAACCTTCCGCCCCAGAGTTTTTTTTCTTTTTGAGTCATAAGAACTTAGTCAGTTTATTTTTTACGGTTCTTTCTGGAAGTCTTCTTCCAAACCCTGAATCCAGTTTTTGAGGATTTCCAATTCTTCCTTGGATATTTTTGAGTTTGGATGAAGAAGAACGTAATCTCCGAGAGGCATTTCTCCTTCTTCGAGCGCTTCCAGGATTTCGTCCCCTTTTTTGGCCTTTTCTTTTTTGCTCAGGGTTTCCCATTCCGAAAAATTCAACTCGGCTTTTCCTTCTTCCACGTGGTGATAGAGATAGACGTTGATCGGAAATACTTTTGTATACCAGGGCCAAACCGTAAGATCGGAATGACAATCGTAACAAGATTTCTTCAATATTTTTTTGACTTCGTCGACGGTTTGAATTTCATTCTCATTCTTTCCACTTGGAACGCTCAGAGGGAGAAATTGAAGCAATACGACTGCGGTTATCAAAACGAGCAAAATTCTCTTTTTCATACGGGTTTACCTTGGATCATTTCGATCTCTTCCCTTTTTTTTAAAATAGAAAAAACGGATTGAACTCTGAAAAAAATTTACGAATCTGTTCCACTCGGGAGAATGCGTCTTTCATGCCTGATTTTCTTTCCAATCTACCCGTGACCCTCTGGGTCGGCGGCGGAATCTTTTTGATTCTTGCCGAATTTTTTATCCCGGGAACCTTCGTTGCCTTTTTAGGTACTGCGGGAATTCTTACGGGAATCCTCGTGTATTTCTTTGACTTCGGCCTCGGTTGGCAACTGGGAATCTGGGCTTCCCTTTCTACCGGCCTTATCTATGTCGGAAGCCAGACCATCCGAAAGATCTTTCCGGCTCAGTCCGAACACGCGGTTCCCGCAAACGATCAGATCGGAAGACTGGTTCCGGTTGTCAAAGACGTCCTCGTGGAAAGAAAAGGAGGAAGGGTCATGTTCCAAGGTGTAGAATGGGATGCCGTCTCCAAGAAGACCCGGATTCCGAAAGGAAGCCAAGCCAGGATTTTGAGCAGAGACAATCTTACATTTCTCGTGGAACCCTTGGAACTCCCCGAAGAATAAATTTAAAATCAAAAGATTAAAAGGAGAATTTATGTCCGCAGGATTTATTTTCACGTTACTCTTCATTGCGTTGATCTATCTGATTCGGAAGACGTTTATCATCGTCCCGCAACAGTACTGTTTCGTCGTGGAAAGAGTCGGAGTTTTCAAAGGAGCTTTGGAAGCCGGATTTCACTTTCTTTGGCCGATCATCGAAATCGTAAAATACAGACAAAATCTAAAAGAGATAGCGATCGATATTCCTCCCCAAATGTGTATCACAAAGGACAACGTGTCCATTGCCGTGGACGGAATTCTCTACCTAAAAGTTGTGGATCCGTATAAGGCTTCCTATGCGATCGAAAACTTTATGCTCGCGACACAACAACTCGCACAAACTACTCTGCGCTCCGAAATCGGAAAACTCATCCTCGATCAGACCTTTGCGGAAAGGGACGACATCAATTCGCACGTTGTGCGCGCTTTGGACGAAGCCACCGATCCCTGGGGAATCAAGGTCACTCGTTACGAAATCAAGAACATTTCTCCTCCAAAGGAAATTCTTCATGAAATGGAAGAACAGGTAAAGGCCGAACGTGTAAAACGGGCCGAGATCACGATCTCGGAGGGAGAAAAACTTTCTAGGATCAATCGTTCGGTCGGAGAAAGAGAGGAAGCGATCAACGTTTCCGAAGGGGAAAAGATGAAAAAGATCAACGAGGCCGACGGAAAGGCTTTGGAAATCGAAGTCATCGCCGCCGCCAAAGCAAAGGGAATTCAGATGATCGCGGAATCCATTTCGAGAGAAGGCGGTTCCGAAGCGGTAAACCTTCAAATCACCGAAGATTATCTCACGGGACTTGGAACAATTTTGAGCGAATCCAAAACTACGATCCTTCCCGCGGAACTCGCAAACATTGCGGGCGTTTTTGAAGGACTTTCCAAAGTGACCGGCAAACTTCCCGAGATCAAAGCGGGAAAGGAGGAGAAGTAAGATGTTTTTTCAAACCGCACAAACCACTTTCGTAACCATATTCTGGACTCTATTCGGAATCTATTTTGCTTATAAACTCTATCGTTCGATCCGGATCGTCTCCGCTCAGGATTGTATCGTCGTGGAAAAATTCGGAAAATACAGCAGAACCTTACACGCGGGTCTTCATCTTCTCTGGCCTTTTATCGAAAGAGACGCCTACTACCACACTCTCAAAGAACAGGCGACCGACGTTCCTCCGCAAACTTGTATCACAAAGGACAACGTAAAAGTCGAGATGGATGGAATTCTTTATCTGAAGGTTTTGGATCCTCACAAGGCGAGTTACGGAATCAACGACTATCAGTTTGCTTCTTCTCAACTTGCGCAGACTACGATGCGCGCGATCATCGGAACGATGGATCTGGACGTAACCTTTGAAACAAGGGACGCGATCAACAGCAAGATTCTCGAGGTTTTGGACTTAGCGACCGAATCCTGGGGAATCAAAGTCAACCGTTACGAAATCGTAAATATCACTCCGCCAAAGTCGATTTTGGAAGCGATGGAAAAAGAGAAAAAAGCTCAGATCACAAAAAAAGCCCAGATCTCCCTTTCCGAAGGGGACAGAGACGCGAGAATCAATCGATCTCTTGGTTTCAAAGAAGAAGCGATCAACAAGTCCGAAGGGGAAAAACAAAAACGGATCAACGAGGCCGAAGGGGTTGCAAAAGAAGTGGAAGCCATTGCCATCGCGACCGCAAAAGGAATCGAACTCCTCGCTCAGTCGATCAACTCCAAAGGTGGAAAGGACGCGGTCAAACTCAGAATCGGTCAGAAGTTCATCAAAGAATTTGAAAAGATCTCCGGTAAAAAAACCGAAATCGTTCTTCCGATGAATCTCACAAATTTCCGTTCCATCCTGAAATCGGTCTTAGGAACGATGGATTCGACCAAGGGATAAGAATTTTTGAAATCGTCCGCAAAAGAGCAGGATTGAAATCCGAAATCCTACTCGGATTCGGATTTCAGCGTCTTACAAGTCTAAATAGGACTTGTTTTGTAGAAACAATCAAAACTCCGAAGTTTCCAAAAAAGACAAATCGGAAACAAAAAAACCCGGCGAACGCGAGCCGGGTTTTTGATTCCAACAGAAAATTCGAATCTACGAATATTCTAAAATTATAATCTTCTACTTTGATCCACGATCTCGGTGATCTGAATCCCGTAAAAATCGTCCATCGCTACCAGTTTTCCGCGGCCCACCAAACGACCGTTTGCAAGAATATCCAAGTCCTCTCCGACGTTCTTGTCGAGTTCCACGACGGTTCCTTCGTTCAGTCCGTTTACGTCCTTGATATACATGTTGGTTCTTCCCAGCTCCACGGTCAGAGCGAGATTTACGTCCATGAGCAAGTTTAAATTTGTGGATTGAGAGGGTGAAGTTTGACGACTGGATGGTCTTGGAGCCGAGGTCGGAGCCGCCGAAGGTCCAAGAGCCGCCGAAATATCCGCAAACGAAGGAGAATCCGATCCGCCACCGCCGCCAAAAGCGTCGCCGCCACCGCTTCCTCCGCCGCCTAAGAGAGAATCCAATTCTCCGCTTAGATTAAAATCGGACCCGCTGCCGCCGCCTCCGGCCGGTGCATCTCCCCCGCCGCCCGTTAAAAGCGCGTCTATGTCTTCCTGCGAGAGTGACCCTTCTCCCATTTTTCCTTCTCCTAACCGAATCCGATAGTAAAGAAATCGACAGAATCCAAGATTCCTACAAGAGTATTTTCAGATTCTTACGAGGTATTATTCGATTGAGTTCCTCTTTTACACCCGACGCTTCTTCCGGAGATCCGATTTTTTCCGAAGTGGATTTTACAAAAACAAAAACGTTTCTTCACGGAGAACTGACCGCGCTCGGATTTTCGAGCACGGACCTGCCCGTCGTGTCTTCCGAAAAAAAGGATCTCAAGATCGAATTTCAGGTGTCTTCCATTTCCAAGTCCGCCCTTTTGGATTGTCTTCAGATTCTAAAAAATCATATCGAGAATCTAAGAATTCACACCTTTGAACCGGGTTATTATTGTATTCAGGCGCTGAACGAAAATCTGTTTGAAACCAAAAACCTCCTGGATACGATCCGCTTTCGATTCTACTCCGGAAGGACAAAAAATCGAGTCGAAATCACGAAAAAGGGAGATTTCACAAGAGAAGAACTTTTCGCGACGCTTTCCCTTTTCAAATTCTTAAAATCCGGAAACAACGCGGAAACCGCAAAGCCCGAAGAATTGCTGGCCGCCCTAGGTGTGGAAGTTTTTGATCCGATCGACGCCGAAAAAAAAGGAAAAGCCCTCACCTTTGAACACGTCGCCGGATATGAAGGTGTCAAACAACAGATCTTAGAATCCATCATTCTTCCTCTCAAAAATCCGAATCTTCTTTCGGAAGTTTCCAAACTCACCCGAAAGTTTCCGACCGATATCCGTCCAAGAGCGGTTCTTTTTGAAGGAGATCCCGGCGTAGGAAAAACTACGATGGCGAGGGTTGTCTCTTGTATGACAGGACTTCCTCTCATTTACGTCCCGGTGGAATCCATCATGAGCAAATACTACGGAGAAAGCGCTCAGAACATGGCCTATGTCTTTGACGCCGCCGCCCTCTTTCCTGCCTGTTTGATCTTTTTGGATGAAATCGATTCTTTGGCGGGAAGTCGGGAAGAAGGAATGTTTGAAGCGACTCGGAAAATTCTTTCAGTCCTTTTACGAAAGATCGACGGATTTAGCAGTCAGAGAAATTCCATAACGATCGGAGCCACCAATCGAAAACAGGATCTCGATCACGCCCTTCTCTCTCGATTTGACAGATCCATCTACTTTCCGTTACCCGACGCGGACGAAAGATCCAAGGTTCTGGAGACATATGCGATTCATCTGACGGAAACGGAAAGAATCGAGGTCGCCAAAGGACTCAAAGGACATTCCGGAAGAACGATCCGTGATTTCTGTGATCTCGTGGAAAGAAAATGGGCTTCTTACCTGATTGAAAAAGGATTGAATCCGGTCCCACCACCGTATGAACTGTATTTGGAAACTAGCTCCGTTTCTTCGAAATAATCGCTGATTTTTCAATAAAAAGTGGTTCCTTCATTCAATCCGGAGTCTATTATTCCGATAATACACATAGGGTTCTATAATTAGGCAAAAACTAATTAGAGAATTCAAATATCCGCTTCACTAAGGACAAGGGGAAATGAAACTTCAAAAGTTATTTTTAGTGGTTCTCGTAGCAATTTCAACTGCGGTATTTTCTCAGCAAAATTCCAACGCAGAACAGAAATCACCGTCGGACGCGCAATTGGGCGCATCCATTCTCGATACGGAAAAGAAACTGGATGAGAAAGTATTCGAACTCAACCAAAGACTCACACGTCATACGGTTCTCATGAAAATGAAAGTTCGGGTTCTTCCTTTTAGAACGGTTCTTTTTAAAGGGAAAGCAAACAACGACGAGTGTACTCCGGCTCTCAACCAAGAAGATCCGGCAAACAACTGTATTCGAGTGGAAGTTTACGATTTTATCCGCGACGAAGAAAGAGGTTTGAACAAGGTAGTTCAAGGATCCCTCGCAAAATACATGGAAATCTACTTCGAAGGTCAGAACAGCAACGATCCTGAACCTAGAACGGAAGCTCCAAGAAACATCAACCGACTCAAATCCAAAATTTATAAAAACAACATGATTTTGGAAGACAAGATCATTTCCGAAGTTATCGACAGAGGACCGAACACACAACCGGCTCACAACGATAAGGTGGAAATTTTCTTCCAAAAAGACGGATATCCGGAATACGGTCGTCCTGAAACTCCCGGTGAAAAAGGTGTTGGAAAATACATTCTTGCCGGTGTGGAAAACACAAAAACTCACCCGATCCGTAACTCTTTCAAAAAAGAATTTTATATCAAACACTTGGATCAGTTTGATAGACTCTTTACTAAAATTTTCGATTATAACGATCAGTTAGGAAACGAAAATTACAAAGAGAACGTAGACGCTCTAAAGGAATCTCTCCGCTACTAAAAAGTGCGTTACATTCTCCCCTGTCCCCGATGCCAGACGGAACTCAGGATTCCCATTGATTTGGGAAAACTGACCGTCCGGTGTCCGCGGTGCTATGAATCATTTTTATTCGATCCGGATTCCACTCGTCAATACACGGCCGGATATTTTGAAACGGACTCAAAACCAAACAGTCCTTATCGTAAAACTTCTCTCGAAACATTCTGGGAGAATTTAAAAAATTCCTTTTCCGGTTTCAAAACAAGATTTCAAGACTTGGGAAGTTTGGGACAAACCCCGGGAAAACGTTTTGCAAGAAATCTGCTTCTGATTCTTCTTGCCATCGGAATCGTTCGGACCTGCTTTTTTTCACCGATTACCGATTCTCAAAACTCGAGTCCCGTTCCAAATTCTTCTCAAGAACCGCAAGAATCGACTCCTCCGGAACCTTCAGTTCCAAATCCGCCCAACGAATCGGAACCAAATCCCAAATTTCAAATCTAATTCTTGTTTTGCAAAAGTGAACCTGCTGATCTGCAAAGAAGAATGGAGAATCGGAAACTCCGACCGTTTTCGAATTCTCGATCCGATCAAGATCAAACATATATCCGAAATTTTAAAAAAACAAATCGGAGATCGGCTTAGAGCGGGAATCGTCGACAAAAACCTCGGACAATTGCGGATCGAAACACTGGGTCCAAAGGAAATCGTAGGATCTTACAGACCGATTCTAAACCCAAAACGCCGTTTTCCGGAGGTCCATCTTTTGCTCGCGGTCAATCGTCCTCCGACGGTAAGAAAGATTCTCGAACTTTCAGGAACCTGGGGTGTGGCCTCCATTCGATTTTTTCTCGCAAAAAATTCTCGAAAGGATTATCTCACCTCCCCCGTTTGGAAACCGGAAGAAATCGAAAAAGAACTTCTGGAAGGAATGGAACAAGGTAAGAATATTTTTTTACCCAAAATCGAATCGGATTTTGAAAATCGCCCGGAAACGGTACTTTTTGAAAAAACAAAGGATCTGGATTTTACCTTTCGATTTGTATTGGACAGAAAGGGAAAATCGATCACTCGAATTTTCGAAGAATTGCATAACAAAAATTTAGAATATTCAGAAAATAGAATTTTGGTAGCGCTCGGACCTGAAAGCGGTTTTGTAAAAAAAGAGATCGGCTTTTGGAAGGACAACGGATTTGAAAGTGTCACCGTTTCCAGTCGAGTCCTGAGAACTGAAACCGCAGTCGCTTTTTTACTCTCAAGATTGGAAGAAAAATCCTTCTTTTAAAAAGTTAGATTGCTCGAAAACAAAACCTTTTGCTCGTCCTGAGCGAGGTATTGATTGGAAGACGTGTCATAGACCCATTTTCTTACATTTTGAAGACGAACCGCGGCAAATCCAAGATTGACCGCAAGTTCCAAGGCGCCTTGAGATCGATCGTCCAAGATAAAGGCTTCTTTGTTTTCGTTAAAACCTTTTTTCATATAATATCCGTTCACCAAAATTAAGGTTCCAAGAGGAATATAAATCCCGAGAAAAACCCTGGAGTTATCGGGTCCGGAATAGTTTTCGTAGTTTCCCTCCACCGCAATTTTATAAAAATTAAAAAGAACCGTTGTAAAATATCCTTTCACCTTTGGTCCGTCAGGATCCTTTAGTTTCGCGGCTTCGAGTTTTGTCTGAGGGATATTATTTTGTAAATTTCCCTGATATCTTTCCAATTCGTAAAAACTATCAAAATACATAGGAATATAATTCGCGGTCATATTCCGATACTCGGGTTTGATCTGAACGTAGACGTCTTTTCCGCCAAGACGCAAAACCGCACCATAGTGGGTTCCCTGGGCGCCGTCGATCTGTTTGATCTTATTGACGTCGTAATACGGAGTGAGCTCCACGTATTTCGCGCTCAGAAGTTTGTATTCGAAGTCGTAACCGCTGATCGTCAATTTTTCAACCGACTTTACAAGCGGGTTGTCATTGTCGTCGACTCTGAGTTTTCCGGTGGTATCAAACTTCAACTCGGTGGGGGCCTTGTTATCAAAGGCGGTTGTATAACCGATCGCAAATCGATTGGAAAAATTATCCTGGTTAAAAAGTTCTTTTAGATTCTGATTTTTTTCCGGCTTTTTATCGGCGGGAATCATTTCCTCTTTTTTTTCTTTGGTCTTTTGGTCTTCGATCAAGGCTCGATAGGATTCTTTTTCCTCCGCTCCCACTTCTTCGTAGACTTTTTTCCTTCCCGCCTCGTCCGCGACGTTTCCTTGTCCTACGGTCAACATCGCAAAGGTTTTGGATCTTCCGCTAATAATATCATAAAGTTTGAATCCTACCGCAAACGGGCGAATATAAACTCGAGCAGAACTGACCTCTCGGGAATAGATCGAGTTTGAAAAAACCTGAACTCCCCCAAAGTCACTGTTCATATCCGCTTGCAGACCGACGTTGTAAACGTCCAATCTCTGGTTATTGATGTATCGATTTACGATCGTTCCGTGTCCAATATAACCGTCGAACATCTTCCCCAAATACGCGGAATACGTAATTTCTCCGGGAGTATATTTTCCGAACTGACCAAACCAGATATTATTGATCAAACGGAGATAGTCGCTTTTTTCATTGTAATCAAAGGCTCTTAATTTCCCAATCTTCGAATTTTCCTGCTTCGGTTCCACGTCATAGAGGAGAAAGTTTAAAGGAACCGTAAGGGAAGCCCCAAAATCCCCTCCAAAGTTGAAGTTCGCAGTCGGGGCAACGTAGAGATAATAATCCTTATCATACTTATTGATCCCCAAATCGTAGGTAAAAGGATCCGTAGGATGCATATACTGCCTTCCCGGAGGGGTCCAGAGTTGAGTTCCCTGGGCAAAAATTCCGGAAACTGTTACCAAGAATAAAAAAAGGAAGTAAAGGAAGTATTTCGAACGTTTGATCATAATTTGGATCAGTTTAAACCAACGAAGTTTCGAAAAGGAAACCTTCGTTCAATTCTCTCCGTCAAGGGTCTCACACGATTATCGGTTTGGACGAGGCCACTTTCTGAATGTACAACCACTGAAATTCCAGAAATTCCACTGTGAATGGGCATCGGAGAGAGAATGGAATCAGAATCCGTAGAAAATGCAATGGAAATTTTTTGCCAAACCCATCCGCGTAAACAGATTTTTAGTCCAATATAACGGATTTTTGCTTGACTTATTCTGTATCGATTCCAAGATTCGAAAAAAGGAGAACTAGATTCCATGCCTAGAAATTATAAACCTGAGACAATCGCACTTCACGGTGGTCAGACTCCCGATCCAACGACAACTTCCAGAGCCGTTCCACTCTATCAAACGACTTCCTATGTCTTTAAAGACACGGACCACGCCGCCAGACTCTTTGGCCTGCAAGAATTCGGCAATATCTATACAAGATTGATGAATCCAACGACCGACGTTTTGGAACAAAGAGTAGCCGCTTTGGAAGGTGGGGTCGCCGCCCTTGCCACCGCATCCGGTCAAGCGGCCGAAACTTTAGCGCTTTTGAATATCGTAGAAACCGGTCAAGAGATCGTAGCTTCCGCTTCTCTTTACGGAGGAACCTACAACCTTCTTCATTATACATTTCCTAAATTGGGAATCAAGGTTCACTTTGTGGATCCTTCCGATCCTGAAAATTTCAGAAAGGCAGTGAACGACAAAACGAGAGCGTTCTACGCCGAAACCGTCGGAAATCCAAAGTTAGACACATTGGATCTGGAAGCGATTGCGAAAGTCGCTCACGAGTCGGGAGTTCCCTTCATCGTAGACAACACTCTTCCTTCTCCTTATTTGGTAAATCCGATCGAACACGGGGCCGACATCGTTGTCCATTCTCTTACAAAATTTTTAGGCGGTCATGGAACTTCCATCGGCGGTATCATCGTCGATTCCGGTAAGTTCAATTGGGGCAACGGGAAGTTTAAGAATTTTACCGAGCCCGATCCGAGTTATCACGGACTGAAATTCTGGGACGTCTTCGGAAAATTCGAACCGTTCGGTGGAGTGAATATCGCCTATATCATCAAAGCAAGAGTCCAAGGTTTGAGAGATACGGGAGCTGCGATTTCTCCTTTTAACGCTTGGCAGATCATCCAAGGTGTGGAAACCCTTCCTCTCAGACTTCGTAAACATTCCGAAAACGCTTTGGCCGTCGCCGAGTATCTAAGCAAACACCCGAAAGTATCTTGGGTCAACTATCCAGGTTTAAAAACGGATAAGAACTACGCTCTTGCTAAAAAGTATCACAAGAGAGATCTTTTCGGCGCGATCTTAGGTTTTGGCGTCAAAGGCGGAGTCGCGGAAGCGAAGAAGTTTATCGATAACCTGGAACTCTTCTCCTTGCTCGCAAACGTGGGAGATGCGAAATCGCTCGCGATTCATCCGGCTTCTACGACTCACCAACAACTAACGGCCGAAGAACAACTTTCCGCAGGTGTGACCCCGGACTTTGTTCGTCTCTCCGTCGGTCTGGAAAACATCGACGATATTCTTTTCGATTTGGATGAAGCTCTGAAGAAAGTTTGATCTATAACGAATCGAACTTTTTTAGGTATAGAAAGCCACTTTTCTTTTCAAAGCCGGTCCAAGAAAGTAACTGAAAAGTTATCCGATGGAAAGAAAAGTGGCAACCAAATTGTATGAATGAGACGGGATCGATCGGAATTGTAGAAACAAAATTTGCGGAGTTCAAAGAACTTCCTTTGGACAACGGGTCCGTCTTATCTCCCGTCACAATCGCCTACGAAACTTACGGCTCGCTTTCCCCTTCCAAGGACAACGCAATCCTAGTCTGTCACGCTCTTTCCGGGGACGCGCACGCAGCCGGTTATAACGCTCCGTCCGATAAAAAACCGGGATGGTGGGACGATTACATCGGACCGGGAAAGTCCTTTGATACAAATCAGTATTTTGTAATCTGCTCCAACGTCATCGGCGGTTGTAAAGGTTCCTCCGGTCCTCTTTCGATCCATCCGGAAACCGGCACACCTTTTGGTTCTCGTTTTCCCTTTGTTTCGATCCAAGACATGGTGCGTGCTCAGAAACTTTTGGTAGAATCCTTAGGGATCACCAAACTTCTCTGCGTAGCGGGCGGTTCTATGGGCGGAATGCAAGCCTTAGAATGGAGCATCGCGTATCCGGATTCTCTTTTCAATTGTATCGTAATGGCTTCCACCGCCGAACATTCGGCGATGCAGATCGCATTCAACGAGGTGGGCAGACAAGCGATCGTCTCCGATCCGAATTGGAACAACGGTCTCTACGACGAAAATTCTCCGCGCAAGGGTTTGGCGCTCGCGAGAATGGTCGGTCATATCACATATCTTTCCGATGACAAGATGAGAGAAAAGTTCGGAAGAAATCCGCCTCGTGGTAACATTCTTACCACCGACTTTGCGGTGGGAAGTTATCTCATCTATCAAGGTGAAAGTTTTGTGGACCGTTTTGACGCAAATTCTTATATCTACGTGACCAAGGCTTTGGATCACTACAGTTTGGGAAAGGGCAAAGAATTGACCGCGGCTCTTGCCCCTGCGACCTGTAGATTTTTAGTAGTCTCTTACAGTTCTGATTGGTTGTATCCGCCGGCTCAGTCGAGAGAAATCGTAAAGTCTCTCGAAGCCGCGGACAAACGAGTTTTTTACTTGGAACTTCAATCCGGAGAAGGTCACGATTCTTTCCTGCTCAAGAATACGAAACAAATCGAAATCCTAAAAGGATTTTTGGAAGGTTCGAATTAATCCGATCATGACTCCTCTCGAAAAAAAAACATCAGTCGATCTCACTCTCAAAGAAAGACCCGACTTTGCCTATATTCTCGATCTCATTCCTTCCGGATCAAGGGTGTTGGATCTCGGTTGTGGAAACGGAACCCTTCTCTATCTCTTAAAAGAAAAAGGAATCCGCGGCCAGGGAATCGAAAAAGACGAAGACTGCATCGTGGAATGTATCCAGCGCGGAGTGTATGTTCATCACGGTGATATCGACGAAGGACTTGAACACCATCAAGACAAACGTTTTGATTTTGTGATCCTCAACCAAACGATTCAGGAAACAAGAAACCCCGGTGAAATTTTGAAAGAATCCTTACGGATCGGAAAAAAAGTCATCGTCGCGTTTCCAAACTTCGGGCATTGGAACGTTCGTTGGACGATTTTGACGACCGGAAAAACTCCCGTAACCGATTTACTTCCCTATCGTTGGTTCAACACTCCGAATCTTCACTTTCTTTCCGTCCTGGATTTTCTCGAATTCTGCGAGATTCAAAAATTTAAGATCGAAGACCGGGCTTACTTTCGGGATTTAAGCCGGGTAACATTCAGGCCCAACTTCTTTTCCAAACTTGCACTTTTTGTAATATCCTAATCCAAGGAATGTTTGAGACCGATCTCGATCAGATCGGCGAAAACTTCCTCCATCGGAATTTTTGCGGCCGCCGCTTGTTGCGGAATCAGACTTGTCTCCGTCATTCCGGGTAACGTGTTGGTTTCCAAGATATGAGGTTCTCCGCCTACGATGATAAAATCGGTTCGGGAATAACCTCGGCAACCCAGAGATCTGTGTGCGGAGATCGCGAGTTCCTGCACACGTTTCATTTGTTCTTCGGGAATTCTCGCGGGAGTGATTTCGTTGGAACCGCCGGATTTGTATTTGGACTCGAAGTCGAAAAATTCTCCACCCGGAACGATCTCGGTTGCGGGTAACGCGATCGTTTGTAATTCTCCGTTACGATACCGTTCCAAAACTCCGCAGGAAACCTCGGTTCCGGCGAGAAAGGCCTGGCTCATCACCTTGGTATCGGTTTGAAACATGGAAGCCAATTCCGTTTCGAGTTGGGAAGAATCATTGATCTTATGCGTGGAAACGCTCGAACCCCCTTCCACGGGTTTTAAAAACTGAGGAAAACCGAGACTTGCGAGTTTGGAAACAGCGGTAGAAGGCGACGTTTCGTATTCCGCTTTCTGAATTTCAAAAAACCGAGCGACTTTTTGTCCTGTGTGCAAGAAAATTTGATTCGCTCGGGTCTTATCCATAGCGATTGCAGATGCGTTTACTCCCGATCCGGTATATGGAATTCTTAAAATGTTTAAAAAACCTTGGATCGAACCGTCTTCGCCCTTTCCACCGTGAAGACCTAAAAAGACGATTTCAGCGTCCAGGTTTGGGAGAATCGGAGACTTTTTTACGCCGTTTCTTTTTTGAAATTCTTCTAAAAAAGAATCCGGAGAATTGACTGACTCAAATGGGAGCTCCATCCGATACTCTAAAGGAACGACCCAATCTCCGTCCTTGGTCCAGAGAATGGGTTTGACCGAATGTCCCATCGTATGCAGAGTCTGACAAATAAAACATCCGGTTCGAATCGAGATACTGTGTTCCGAAGAACTGCCGCCAAAAAAGACTACAATCTTAGCCAAGAAAATTTCTCCAAAAGAAATGGGTTCATTCCAAACTTCGGGAAGAAGTTTAGAATCTTTTGCATCCTAATTCTTCTCTTCTCCTCTGAAAACATCTTTTCGGAATATCCCTCCAAACCGATCGGAGAATTCAAATCGGAGTATGATCAGTTCTGGTTTTTATATCAGAAAGAAATTCGAGCCGGAGAATCCGAAATCATCCTTCGTCCATTTTATTCCAGCTACAGAGAAGAGAAGTCAGCGTATCGATTTCAAACCTTTCTCTATCCGATCTATTACAGTGAAGAAACAAAATATTGGAAGGTCTGGACCTTTCTCTTTTTTATCACCGGAACTTCCCAGTTGCACGAGGACACGGGAGAAGATTCGGACGTCCTGACCCCGCTTTTGTTTTGGGGATCGGGTGATACTGCGAGAGAAAAGTATTTCGGCTTTTTTCCATTTTTAGGAAGAATGCGAAACAAGATCGCGTATTCCGAACTCAGCTTCGCGCTCTTTCCTTTGTATTCGAACTGGAAATACAAGGACTACGAGGCCACCGCGGTCTTATGGCCGCTCTTTCTCTACGGTTCTTCGGAAACGAGGGAAGAATTCAGAATTTTTCCTCTGTATTCCAAAAAGATCCATCGTGGAAAGTATGAGCGTTATTCCTTTCTCTGGCCCTTCTTTCAGTGGGGGACCACATTTCAGGACAAAAAAGAGCCGGTCCGTTATACGCTCTTCTTTCCTTTTTTCGGCATCAAAGATTCCGAGGCGGGAAATATGAAATCGAGGGGATTTTTGATTCTTCCGCTTTTGGGATCGTTTATCGGTTACGGATATGACAATCGTACGGGAGAAAAGGATTTTAACGCCCTCTTCTTTTTTATCCAATACGGAAGCAACCAGGACGAAGATTACAAAAAGCTAATTCTCTTTCCGTTTTACGGAAACTACCGGTTTGCATCCAAACAAACGACTTTTATAACGCCGTTCTACTTTCATCTTCAATCCGATACGTATCATATTCAATCGGATGATACGTTTTTGATTCCGTTTTTTTTCAATTCGAAAAGGCATTATGTGCAATGGGAGCGCGACGAACGTTATCTCAAAGTGTGGCCTTTTTTTAAATACCAAAAGGACAGAGAAGGAAACGTGATCTGGAATTTGCTATCGCTTTTTCCGATCAAATCGGAGGTCGTTGATCGAATCTGGGATCCTCTCTGGTCCGTCGTGGAATATCAAAAACTTTCCAACGGAGAAAAAAGATTTTCAGTTTTGATGAGGGCGTATTCTCAAAGATGGACGGAAACCGAGTTCCACGCGAGCGTTCCCTTTGTTTTGGAACTTTCCCTGACTCCGGAAAAAACTTCCTGGAAATTCCTTTACGGTCTCATCGGTTATGAAAGAATCGAATCGAATCGGAAGCTACAACTGCTCTGGTTTATCAAAATATGATTGAAAATTTAAAGTCCAGATCCACCGAATTTTTCTACGCGAGCGGTTTTACGATTCTCTTGGTTTATGAGAGTATTCTAAATCTTCCTTACAGCTTTTTTAAAAGAAAAGAGATCCTGGATCAGATGTATATCACAGGCGTCGGGAGTATCTCGGTAGTATCGATCGTCGCCGTTTTTACCGGAATGATCATGTCGCTTAACACCGGTCTTGGATTAAAAGACTTCGGAGCGGAAGGACAGATCGGCCTTTTGATGACGATCACGCTGACCCGCGAGATGTCTCCCTTTATGACCGCCTTGATTCTTTCCGCTTCGATCGGATCCGCGATGGCGGCCGAAATCGGAACGATGAAAGTCTCCGAAGAAATCGACGCCCTCGAAGTGATGTCCATCGATCCGGTGCGTTATCTGATCTTTCCGAGGATCTTAGGATTTTCGGTAATGGTTCCGGTTCTTTGTGTCTATTCTACGATTTTAGGAATTATCGGAGGAGCGATCGTCGGTTATTTTCAATTGGGAATCGATTATTTTACTTATTTTAGAGACGTCTTTGATCGAGTCGCATCCATTCCGGGGCTGAAAGATTTGTATGTGGGAATTCTCAAAGGTTTTATCTTCGGGATCATCGTATCCGCAATCTCCTGTTCCCACGGTCTCAGAACTTCGGGCGGTGCGATCGGAGTCGGTCGCGCGACCAGAGAATCGGTCGTGACTTCGTTTTTAATGGTTATTTTTACGGGTTATATGATCACCGCCCTTCTTTATAGAGAGTAGAATATGGAACCACTCGCAATCGAGCTCAAAAACATTCACAAAAGTTTCGGAAGTCGAAAGATTCTTTCCGGACTGGATCTCCAAGTGAGAAAGGGAGAAACCGTTGTGATCGTGGGTCCGTCCGGTACCGGAAAATCGGTCACACTCAAACATATCACCGGACTTTTAGAACCGGATGCAGGGGAATGTTATATCTTTGGAGAAAGTATCTCCAGAGTGAAGACCAAAACCAAAGAGAAGTTGCGCGCGAGAATGGGAGTTTTGTTTCAGTCGGGCGCCTTGATCAACTGGTTGACGGTTTTTGATAACGTCGCCCTCCCTTTACGGGAACACAAATTGGCGCCAGAGGAAAAAATTCGCGAAATCGTAATGGAAAAATTAAAATTAGTGGATATGGTGATTGCAAAAGACAATTTTCCAAACGATATCTCGGGCGGAATGAAAAAAAGGGCCGGCATCGCAAGGGCGATCACAACCAATCCGGAGATCATTCTTTACGACGAGCCTACATCCGGCTTGGATCCGGTGATGTCTAACGTGATCAACGAGTTGATTCTTGAAATCCAAAAAGAAACCGGAGCCGCGCAGGTCGTGGTCACTCACGATATGTCGAGCGCTTATATGATCGCGGATCGAATCAGCTTTGTGTATAAAGGAAAGTTCGTTTTTACCGGAACGCCGCAAGAGATTCAAAACTCGGACAACGAACTGATCCAACAATTCATTCACGGCAAAACAAAGGGTCCGATGATCCTGGAAACAAAATAGAATCGATCGAAAGATCCATTAGGAGATACGAATATGAGTTCACTGCGTTATTTGCTCGTCGGAATCATCTTTACCGCCGCAGTCGGAGTCGTGGGTTATTTTACGATCATCACCGAAGGCGGCCCCGTAAAAAAACGCGGCGAATTTATGAAAATCACCTTTCGAAACGCGGAGGGAATCAAGGTCGGAAACAAAGTGACCGTCCAAGGAGTTCCCTTCGGTTACGTTTCCTCGATCCGACTCATACAAATCGACGAAAACGGACTCGAAGTGCAGACCGGAGATTTGGGAATCGGAACCCGAGTGGAAGTTACTCTTCTTCTAAAGGAAAAAATCCGACTCTATGATAACTACGATATCATCATCAAAAACGAAAGTCTTTTGACCGGGCGGGTCATCTCGATCGATCCGGGAACGACCGACCCCGAATCCCAAAAACTAAAAACGAGATCGACACCGGTAACGATGATCGACTACAAAACCGCGGGAGCTCTAAAGGGAAGGGTTTTGCAGGATCCTTTGGTGAGTTTATCCGAACTCATCTCCGAAAACCGAGGAGATATCCGGCGAACCTTTTCCAATATCGCCGATATCACGACAAAGATCAACACCGGGGAC
This sequence comes from Leptospira ainazelensis, assembly GCF_016918785.1. GTDB lineage: Bacteria > Spirochaetota > Leptospiria > Leptospirales > Leptospiraceae > Leptospira > Leptospira ainazelensis. Next base: position 185,098 of record NZ_JAFFPT010000071.1, read on the forward strand.
GGAAGTTTAGGAAGGTTGATCAATAACGACGACGTTCACAAAAACGTAAACACGGTTTTGACGGACGCCCAAATCGTATTACGGGAACTCAGAGAAGGATTGGAAGACACAAGAGAACAGGCTCCTGTGACGAGCTTTATCAGAGCCGCTTTGAGCGCTTTTTAATATTCTAATTTATTTTAATTCTATATTCTAATGAATAAATATACCATTTCTATCATAGGCGTCGGAATCATGGGACGCGGTATCGTTTCCAATCTTCTCAAAACCGGCCACAATGTTCGATTGTATTCCAGAAGCCCGGAAAAAATCCAGGATCTCAAAAACGAAGGATCTCAAATTTTTACCGAACCGGCCGAAGCCGCAAAAAAGAGCGATCTTGTAGTTCTTTGTCTTACAGAAGACGAAGTCGTGGAAAAGGAAGTTTTCAGCTCGGGTCTGTTGGAAATAAAACCAAAGATCGTTCTGGATTGTGGGACAACGTCCCTACCCCTCACACTTCGATTAGCGAAAGAATGTTCGCAGAAAAATATTCGATTTTACGACGCACCGATGACTGGGTCGAAAAACGCAGCAAGAGACGGTCAGATTCTTTTTATGATCGGAGCGAAAAAAGAAGAAGTTGCGGACTTTCAGTTCTTCTTGGATATCTGCGGGAAAAATACGGTCTATTGTGGTGAAGTCGGCGACGGGCAAAAAGCGAAACTCGCCTTAAATCTAATCCAAGCGGGAATTTTTGAAGTTTATATGGAAGGGTTTGCGCTCGTTCAAAATTCCGGCGTAAATGCGGAAATCCTAAAAGACATCCTTCTCCAATCCGCCGCCAAATCCGGAATCGCCGAGTTTAAATTTCCTTTCGTATTCAGCGGAAACTATGAAACTCATTTTTCCCTCAAGAACATGAGAAAGGACGTCTTTCACGCGATGGAACTGGCAAAAGAATCCAAGACGAAACTTTCCCTCTGCCAAAACCTCCCTGCAATCTACGACGCTGGGATGAATGCAGGTTTTGGAGAAAACGATTTTTGCAGCCTCAACGAGGTTACAGCGAGGATCCGTCCTCCCAGATCAGCGCATCCGTAATCGCTTTTCCATCCGGGTTCACTTTCAAACGAATGTGAACGTCTTTTTCTCTTCGAAAACGAGCCTCATATTCAAGCGCCTTTTGTTCGTTTACGTAGTATCTTTCGTTTCCGATTCTAAATCTTCCATACTCGCAGGTTCCGCGAAGATAAACACGGCAAAGATCGCGGTTTTTGAGCGTAGTAGGATGACAACTTTCCACAAAAACGCCTTCCCCCTCCAGAATTTTTCCGGAATGAGAATAACAAACGCAGTGAGATTCTTCCGAATTTTCTTTTATAAAAATCCTCTCTGGATCGGTTTTTGGACAAAGAGAATCGGTCTGATAGGAAATATTATAACGAAGATAATGACCTGCGAGAAGATCCCGCGGATCGTATCCGCGAATCGGAAGAATCAATTCTTTGCCCGATTTTTTCCCGAACTCGAGATACAAGATTTCCGATGAGAAGAATAAAACCGGAATTCCAAAAGAAATCAGTAACAAATACTTTAGAATTCTCATTCTTCTCCTCCGAGTAAGTTTCTTACCTTAGCCTTGTATTTCAAATATCCGATCGTAAATCCGATGATCAAAAGTCCGGAAAGAATCAGTCCGAAACCCGTATAGGTCAAGGAACCGAAAACGTCGAAGTAAAAATACAAAAATCGAATCCCGATGATCGCGATCGAAAGATCGAAGATTCTTTTGTGGGAACGAAACGCGGACGCGATTCCCAACCAAAAAAGGATAAACAAAAGCGCGGGAATCAGAGAGATCAAATAATTCCAAACATACGAAAAGAAGGAAAAGGCTTGAACGTATTGAAACGGAAAGGGGAAAAACAAAAAGAAGAAAAAGAAAGAACTGATTGCGAGAGATTTTTTTTGACTCTTCGAGAAATCGTGATTTGCGATCAAAAGATAAGCGGCGGGAACAAAGGCTAACAAACGGATACAAAGCATTCGCCAAGGAAACTCGGACGAAAAAGCGATCCAGCCGAGATTCTCCGGCATTTCCGGGGGTCTTTTTTCTATAAAACCGCGAAAGGAACTTCCTGCGATCAAAAACAAAACGGTCCAGAAAAACAAAGATCCCTTTCTCGAATCCAAAGAAAATTTTTCGGAAGCTAACCAAAGCGTAAAATATCCAATGGTGGAAAAAAAGAAGTATTCGGTCCAATAAAGAGTCTCGCTGGAATATGCTTTTTCAAAAATCCACCCAGTGAGAAAGATCTGAAAACCGATCAACCAAAGATGGAGAAACGTCTTCGAATCCGTGGAAATCAAAAATAAGAAATTTAGAATACACCAAAGCATCGCCGCTTCGTAGTATTTTCCTTCGAGGTTGTAAACCTGCGAAACGAGTCCGATCATCCCCAAAATCAAAATGGAATTGAGAACTATCAATACGGTCAATAGATTCTGATTTTCCCGTTTTAAAAATCCTGCGACTCCGACGGAGGTCAAGACGAGGAGCGCCGCGCTCAATTTTACAAAATCGGAAATCTCTTCCCAGTTTGCGGCGATGACGGCGATGATCCCGATTCCGATCACCACAACCCCTAAAATTAGAAAAGAATAATATAGATAAGGTGTTTTTCTGTTTTCTTCAAAACGGAGAATCGAATCGGATTCTTCCATACCGATCAAACCCGCTTCCACCCATTTTTTAAGTTTGTGTTCCAGACGCATAGATGGCAAAACTTTATCGATGCCAAAAAAGAATACAAGAAGTTTTCGGTTCCCCGGATACGCTTCCGTGAAGTTATGATTTTGGAAGAGACGTTTTATTGAATTCGAAATTTCCAGAAGTCGATTTTAGAAAATGTTGCCCCCGGATGAGAACGCTCTTTCTAATTTCAATAGAGAAACGTTTAACAAAAAATCCTTCGATATCTCTTCCGCGAAACTTTTTAGTCAAGAAATTCTTTCCGTTTTACTTCACAAACATAAAAAGGGAAACCGCACCGCAGCCATCTTTTAGATTCGCAACAAGAGGTTACTCAGCTTCACCAAACGCGCGTTTCATCACGGACTGATAACGCGACTCGTAGAGATTTTCCGGAGTCGCTTTCGGATTTCCGATTTGGTTTAGACGTTTTTGATTCTCCGCAATTCTATCCTCGTTGAGAGGGTGTGTGGATAAGAATTTGATCATTCGTTTATCGGGGTCCACACCACCTTCTTCTTTTTCCTTCTTTTCGATCAGAACAAAAAAGGATTCAAGAGCGCCCGGAAAGTATTTTGTGGCTTTTAAATATTCAAAACTCATTTCGTCAGCTTCCGCTTCTGCGGAACGGCTGTTTGCGAGGGTTAAAATTTCTCCGCCCACTCTCGAACCTAAGTTGATGAGGTTGGCCGCGTCCGAACCGAGAAAAATCGTAAGACCGATATAGATCGTAAAATAAATTCCCAAAGAGCTGACGATCTGTTTTACGGAATGTCTTTTTTCCGCATGAGCAATCTCGTGCGCGAGAATGGCCGCGAGCGTCGCCTCGTCCTTGATAAGCTTTAAAAGACCGGTATATACGAAAATGTATCCGCCCGGAGTACAGACGGCGTTGATCGTATCGTCGTCGTCCAGAATGGAAATTTTATAGGGAAATTCTTTTTTGTATTGGATCTTATCCGATTTTAAGATTTTTTCGGCGACGGACTTAACATACTTCTCGAGGACCGCATTTTTGAGGATATGCATTCCTTCCTTTCCTTCTTTTGCGTTTTCTAAAAACGATTTCCCGATCTGAAGATCCAATTCGATCGGAACTACGGATTCGATGATCGCGCCGCAACCCCAAAATGAGAGGGCGCTGAGGATGATAGCAAACTTGAGAACGATCTTTTTCATACGGGACATTTTTTTCCGAAACGAAGTTAGAATCATAGCAGAATTTTTATTCTACACTGAGTGTCGCCTCGTGTCCGCCGTAAGCGCGGATGTTGATGACTCCGGACTTAAAAAGTAGGTATTGTCCTTTGATTCCCGTAAGGACGTCTTCTATGACCGGATTTTTTTCGGGAGAGAGAGAAAGAATTTTCTCCGGAAAGTGCAGGACGGGATAACGAATCGCAGTCGGTTTTTCCTGGGGAGAAACTTGGTAGTCGAGATCGAAATCCAAGTCCTGAATCTTCCGTAGAAACTCCTTCTTTTTTTCGGAAAGATCGATCTCTTCCGGATCACCCGCAACCATTTTCTGCCAAGTGGTTCGATCGGATAAAACCTTGGACAATTCCTTTTCGATGATACCCGCATCCCTTCTGGAGTTTACTTCCACCAAGGGGATTCCCTGTACGGCGCCTTGATCCACCCAACGGTTTGAGACCGGATTCTCCTTTGTGATTCCCACCTTGATCGCCGAACTGTTAGCCAAATAAACCGTATGCGGTCGAAAACAATGGGAATCTCCCCAATCCGGTTGTCTGCAAGTTCCGAGATGATAGTGACAGGTATCCGGTCTTAAAATGCAGAGATCGTTTTCCGCAAGAGTTTGAAAACAAGTAAAACAATTTCCCTGATTGAAACTTTTTTTTGTGATTCTTCCGCAAGAAACACAGCGGATCCTTCCGGTAAACTCGAGTTTGTATTTTTTTCCGAGAGAATTTAGAATATTAGAATCTTCTTGTGGATGACTTTTTTGTTTTTCGGAAGTTTCCGATTCGTAGGTCGCCCAGTTCCAGATATAACGGACCGGATCGAGTCCTTCGTGATCCATCATTCGTAGAAAACCGGAGGCGATTTGTTTCATGGAAATAGAATTTCTCTTCCGCTAAGCGGCCTTAGAATCGGATCCACTTTCACTTCCAGAATCCCGTTCAACTTCGAACCCGACCAATCAAAAATCAGGATTCGATCCTGAAATTCATAGTGACTGAGTTGTCCGTTGGAAAGGTAGAAGGCACGGAGAGAATCTCCCGGATTTTCTTCCGATACGATTTGAACCACATTCTTTCCGGAAATCGTGGTTCCCGTATAAAGTTGAACGTTCTTTATTTCTTTTGGAGTCGTGTTCGAATTCTCGTCGTTATTTTGCGGGGAATCTTGTGCCAAAACCGGCTGTTGATGCCGAAGTAATCCGCAGAAAAAAGGTCCGGGAAGTTCGGGAACTGAAATAGAACAATTGGATTTTTCCCACTGTTGTTCCTGACTCGTCGGATACACCCCTCGAAGACTCTGTGCGACTTTTGCAAAGGTATAATATTTCAGTCTTCCGATCAGATCCCTCAACTGGTATTCCTTCCAGGCTTCGGCTCCGAGAGATAGATTCAAAAAGAAGAATATACTAAAAATAAAGATCGCCTTTGGGTTTGTTTTCTTTTCCATATCAGTAGAGATAGTATTTTTGAATCTTTTCATTGTATTCTTTTTCGGTGGAACTCAAAAAGTCCGAGTATTGCTCGTATGTTTTCCCGGATTCGATCGCGTTTCGAAAGGAGGAAGTTCCCCAGAGAAAATCGATATTGTGGGTTCCGTCCGGATAGGATCTCCATTTAAAATCCTTTCCATAAGCATTTTTGATTCCTTTGATCAATTTATAAGCCATTTTCAAAGGGTCGTATTTCCGATTTACAACCGTTAGGCGAAGACCTCTGCAGATTTCATTCTTAAACGGTCCGAAAACGGGTTTAAAAAAAACGGTTTGAAAATAATAATCACCGCCGGAGTTTTGATTCAATTCTTCCGCCAACCGTTCCGGTTCGATCATCCAAGGAGCTCCGAAGTAGACAAAAGGAGCCGTGGTTCCTCGTCCGACGGAAACGTTCACACCTTCTAATAAAACAAGACCGAGATAGTTGATCGCCGAGTCCACCATCGGAAGATTCGGAGAGGGTGTCGTCCAAGGAATTCCTTCTTTGTCCCAGTCAAAGGAACGTTTTGCGTTTTTTGGGGAAAGGACTTCCAGGCGAATTTTTTTTGCCAGAAACTCGTTGTTGTAAAAGTTTGCGGATTCTCCCAAAGTAAGTCCGCTAAAAAAGAGAGACGGAAACTCTCCCGCGAAGTTGAGAAATTTCTTATCGATGATCTCGCCTCTTCCTTTCAAATACAGAGCGGGATTTACGTGATCCAGAAGAATCAGTCTCGTAGAAAGCGGATCCGGAATTCCATCCATGATTCTTTTTAAAACCGTAAGATACGTATAACATCTCATTCCCATGTCTTGTACATCGAAGAGGATCGCATCCGCTCCTTTGAGAATCGCGGGAAGTTCCGCGTTTTTGACTCGATAGATATGATAGATGGGAAGATTGAAAAACTCGTCCACCGTTACGGGAGATTTACTAAAGTCTTCCTCCAAACCGAGAAAACCGTGTTCCAAACCGATGAGATGTTTGATCTTTACGTCGTATTTTTTAAATTCTTTGACGATCCTTTCCGGACTTCTTCCGATTCCGGAAGGATTTGTGATAAGAATGACATTCTTCCCTGAAAGTCCGGGTAGAATGCTTGTGTAGAATTCGTTTTCAGAAGGAATCAACTTTGAATCGGAAATATGTTTCCGAAATCCTTTTTCAGCGCAAGCAACCGAAGGGAGGAAGAGAAAAAAAATGACTAAGAGGAAGAATTTTTTCTTTATTTTTGTGTAGAGCATCCGAAAATTCCTATTTTGTTTAAGAAAAACCCTCAAACCTATTCTTCAAGGAGAAAAACGACAAAATGAATCGTTTCCCTACCATCAGGCTCATCGCAGCCTTAGCAGTTATTACGTTCGCAGTCAACTGCGGTTCTTCCGGATCCACTCGTGGAAAAAAGAAAGAATTCTACGAAAAAGAAGGTAACAAAGTTACCGTGATCGGAGAAGCTCCTATCTACAACGGCGACAAACAAATCGCAAAACAAAGAGCTTTGAAAGACGCAAAAATCAATGCGGTTAGAAAAGTGATCGGAGAGGAAATCAGCAACAAGAGCAAGGCATCCGACGGAGAAAGTTTAGGTTCCAGCCTTCTTTCGAAAACAGACGCCTTTGTGAAAAGTTATGATATCATCGACGAAGCGGAAGGAAAAATCGATACACAACCGATGTTGAAACTCACCGTACGTTGTGAAGTGGAAGAATCAAAAATCTCCACTGCGGTCGACAATCTTCTTGCCGATGTCGGAAATCCAAGAGTTGCAGTTCTGGTTCTTGGAAAAGTCGGAGGAGCTCCCGTATATCCTGCAGGTCCGAATAATTTCGGAGAAGCTGAAATCATCAAAGCTCTGAAGAAAAACGGAAACAAGATCATCGATCCCGCTCTGACTGCAAAAAAAGTAAGTAAGAATCAAGTAGATCCTGAAAAAGTGGAAGGATCTCCTTTGATCAAAATTCTTTCTGAAATGCTTCAAGCTGAAGTTTTGGTTTTAGGAACCGTAGAAACCGAAGACCAACAACCTCTTGACTCCGTAAACGGAAAGGCTCTCGAAAGAACCATCTACAACACCGCCGCAACCGGAACTTACAAAGTAGTTCTTCTGTGGGGCGACGGAAAGATCGTGGATAGCGGAACTGCGGATGGACGCGGTGCTGACATCACCCAAAAGGTTTCGAGAGAAAAAGCGATCTCCGAGTGGGCGGCTTCCGTTTCTAAAAAAGTAAACAACCAGTTAAAAGAAGAATGGTTCAATCTGACTGAAAACAATCCGATCGTTCTGAAGTTTACCGGACTCAACGCCGACGAAGCGACAAAGTTCAAAGACGATCTTACCGAGTTTACCGCGGCAAAAGAAGTAAACGTAAGAACCTCCGATACGAACGGTTCCGAGTGGGAAGTGATCTATCCTGGAAAAGATTCTCTCTTTCAGGAAGAATTGGTCTACAAAAAGGACAGGGGATTTTCTTTTTTATCTAGCAAGTCGCTAGAAGTAAAATCGACGACTCGCGGAGTTGTAACTTTGGAATTCAAACCACTGAAGTAAGATTTTATTTCTCATTCGAGAAAAGTAAAATACCCGGAAAAATTTTCCGGGTATTTTTTTTATCCGCGTAGAAGCTTCCTAAAGCGGCGCGAGTTTACATTTTTCGGCTTCAGCCGAACGTTCCATTCTACACGGACTCGAGCGGCAACGTCTGCGTTTAGACGATCGCCCCAAACTACCTGGAAGAATGGAAATTGGACGCAAGAATTCGCAGCAAAAAAAAACACAACCAATCCGGAATCTATGAATCTGAACCGAAATTCTGACGGGCTTTCGAGATAACTTCGTTTGGATGAACTCCATCGAAAATGGTTCATAAAACTGAAAACCGATAGGACCTTCTTTTTTGAAATTCGTATTAACTCCGATTCTTATGAATGCGGCTTTCAAACGGTATTTGGAAATATCTATCGTAAATATGAGCTTGCACAAAAACGAAGAAATGACGGAACTCCAAGGTGCGAATAAAGCATAAACATTCCCTTAGAAAGTTCATAAACCGATAAAGGAACGTAATCTGTGGGAACTCCGGCTTTTTTTTATGAGAGCGTGAATGTTGTATATGAGCATCTCCTAATGATTCGGAAAAGACCTTAAAAATTCATAATAAATATTTAACTTATAATCCGCCAACTGGCAAAACAAAATCGACAAATCATAAATGATATTATAGTCCATCTTCCTTTTTTTAATGGATGATCATTTTGTTTTCAATGTCAATTCTGCTCATCCAAATGGACTTCCTTTTTGATTCTTTTGGTTCGCATAAGAAAAATGAAATATACTTTGTCTTTCAAAAACGAATCGAAAGACAAACAGTAGCCAAAGGCATCCTGACAAGAATGACCTGTGCTTTCGTAAATCGGGAAGGGATCTCCATTTTAATACTCAAAAGGAAAATCAATGAAAACAAAGAACCTTCTAATAGTTTTGAGCATTTGCCTTCTCGCAAATTGCTCGAAGAATGACGAAACTTCCCGCATCAAACGGGGAGAAAAACTTGTGAAGTTGGGAAGTTGTGCAGACTGTCATACCGCCAAAAACATGACGCCGCAGGGACCAGTTCCGGATAGTTCCAAACATCTTGCAGGCTACCTGGAAACAAATAAGCTGCCGGATTACAAAAGTTTCAAAGGAAGTCCTTGGATTTTGTTTGCGGGAGATCTTACCGCGACGGTCGGTCCATGGGGAGTTAGTTTTGCGAAAAATTTAACTCCGGATAAAGAGACGGGAATTGGAGGTTGGACCGAAGAAATGTTCATCAAAACCATCCGCACACAAAAAAGGATGGGAGTCGGAAGATCCTTACTTCCTCCCATGGCGCCGATTATGGGAGAAAGCCTAAATTCTCTAAACGATGAGGATTTGAAAGATATCTATGCGTATCTCAAGTCGATCCCTGCGGTAAAAAACAGAGTTCCCGAACCGATTCTCAACTAAATCGATTTTTATTTCAAAAGACGGATGGTGGAATGGTCCGTCTTTTGAATCCTTTCCCCGTCTCTGCTTTAAATTCGAATTTTTTTTTCAAATCCGCCTTTGTTTATCAACAATTTCGTTCTTTGAGGACAAAGAATTCTACAGAACTTCTTTTCTTAAACAAGAGTTTTGTCTTTATTTTTAACCTTGAAAGGGATATAATTTTAGTCAGCTCGCGCACTCGATTCCAAAGCTATAAACATAGAATGAACACGCGTTAGAATTCAAAAGCTAAAGCCACACAGATTTAGAATATCCTCTTTTTATCAAGTTTAGAAAAAATGATCGCAGTATCCTAAAAAACTTTTAGCTAAACTTAAATTAATGAATTCGAATTTTCAAATGCCGGGTTCGAGATCAGAGTCTTTTAACAGATCTTCAAAAAAATGCTTTGCGTTATAATAATCATTACAGTCTTACTATAAAAGTTATATTTCCCTATAAAACGATTCAAAAGTTCATAAAAA
>NZ_JAFFPT010000007.1 GCF_016918785.1 Leptospira ainazelensis
TTTTTAGGATACGTGAGTCCTGCGGAATTTGAAGAACGAATTGCTTAAAAAGTGTCTCCAAAAACGTAACTAGGCTATAATTAGCTCTTACGAAAGTTAATTCTTTTTTATTAAAATGAGCGAAAATGAGTTTCTTTTTTCTTCTTCGAAAATGCATTCTATTTGCTCATCTTGAATAGAATGAATATCGACTCCTCTTTCGGAGGCCCAATTTAAAAAAGTTTTCGATGTAAATTCAGGTTTAGTTGCTCTACCGCTAAACGTCCGTAGTCATCAATTATATTCAGAATTCTGAGTATTCTTTCAGAATAAAATGAATCCGACTGAAGTCCATGGACCATCGTTCTCCCGAATTCTTAGGAAGAAGCTTTAGAACCGTAGACAATGAGATTCTCTTTCGCTTTCGTTTGATTCGATATTTAAACCCAATTCTGAATACAAACGATAGATTCGCTTATGATTGACCAAGTCCTCTTGTCGGATGAAATCATGGATCTGCGGTAACTGACCCTTTTATATTTATATGCTAAAAACGGATCCGGTCCTTTAGTTCCCTATCTTTTTCCAAAGTCTTAGAACGGTGCCAAAAGCCAGTTCTTGAAATTTGTAAAAGACGACAAGATTTGCGTTCTCCTAATTGCGGTCTGATTAACATGATCGCCTCCTGTTTCTGCTCTGGCTTACCACTTTTTTCGAGCAGCATCTTGATGGCTTCGTTTTTCAAAGCAACCCCCGCATAGAGCTTCTTGAGCTTGTTATTTTCATCTTTTAACGATTTCATACGTTTTATATCGTTTAGCTCCACGCCTCCGTATTTGGATCGCCATCTATAAAAGGTATTCGCACTGATCCCATGCTTACGACACACCTCTGAAGTTAAAACTCCTGACTCCGATTCCTTTAGTATCTTATGGATCTGATTTTCGTTAAAACGCTTCTTCCTATTTTCCTCCAAAGTTAACATCTCTTTGGAGAATTTTCAACATTCTAATTGGCACTCAATTCCGGGGCTAGGTCCGATTCACTTTCGATAGAAGCTCAGTCCGAATTCTTAGTATGCATCGAAAGTGGAAGTATACAAATTTTAGATCGAAATTTAGAGGGTTTTCGATATATAAAGAATCGTATGAAAACCGACTTACTCTTTAGATTTAACTCATGTTTTATCATGAATCGGTATTACTAAAAGGAGAAGGATGGAACAAATTATCAGTGTTGATTCTGACTTTTCTATTTATGGAACATAGAAAGGAATTATTTTGCAAAATTTATTGAATGTATAAAACGCGACGTCTCCGCTCTACAAGGCGATCAAAAGTCGCTTAATTGATACTTGAACTTTTCTCTGAACACTATAAACGTAGATCTATGAGAAAAATCGTTTTTGGAATCAATATTACCGCTGACGGATATTGCAGCCACACGGACATGATAGCCGACGAGGAGTTGCACACATTCTTCACTCGGCTCCTGCTTACAGCAGATCTCCTTCTCTACGGAAGGGTCACATATCAACTCATGGTGCCGTTTTGGCCCGAAATCGCCAGGGAACAATCGGAGTCAAAAGCAACCAATGAGTTCGCTCGCCTCTTTGACTCTCTTGACAAGGTCGTTTTCTCCACCACATGGAAACACGTTGAGGGAGCGAACACTAGGCTCGTTAGCACGGACATTGCGAAAGAGGTGCTTACACTCAGAGAGCAACCGGGAAACGATATTTGCGTGGGCAGTTTGAGCATTGCCTCCCAGCTTTCGGAACGTGGTTTAATTGACGAGTATCACTTCGTGATTCATCCGGTCATTGCGGGAAAAGGTCCGCGCTTATTCGATACCGTGAAGTTGCAAGAGAGGCTTCGTCTAGACTTCCTTGGTTCGGAAACTTTTCAATCCGGCGTCGTCGCCCTTCACTACAAAAAGCATACATAAGAAAAGGATCATACGATTTTTGGGAATATCGTCTAAAGCAAAACAATGATTATTCAACTATGCATTTTTTTTTCATCTCGCGAACGTTAAATGACATTGGGAATATTATTTCTGGAATTCAAATTGAAAAGAAACCCGATTATTTTACTGGTATTTCTAATCATATTTTCAATTCAATGTCAGAAAACAGAAGTATCTGAAGACCTATCTCTGAGTAGGAGTTTATCCCAAGAGGACCTCGAAACTTTATTATTGCTCAATTCTAAGGATTCAATTGTTTCATTCTTTAAACATAGTTCGTTGCTGGTAGAAATCGGAAGTCAATCGGTTGCGTCTAGTAAAAGAAAAAATAACTTAGATTATACGCTAAATCCAAATGGGAAATTATCAAAATCTTTTCCATCCTCTCCATGCGGTATAGATGTTCAAGGATCATGGAAAATCGAGGGAAATGTAATTTTCATTCATGGCTCCTGGATAATTCCAGGAGCAAATTGTCAGAATGATTTTTTAAAGAACCTTGAGCATAAAGGGATTCAAAAAGTGTTTAAGCATAAATTGTTTCATTTTAAAAAAGAAAAGGATAACGAGAGTCAAATCTTCGTAAATTTCGGGCAAAAGGAAAAAGTCAAAGTTTTTGTTCAAAAGTTGTGATCGAGATCAATCGAAGGGCCCTATAAATGACGGACAATTTTTTTATAGGATTAAACGCCTTATACGAACTTGTATTCGGTTCTTGTTCAGCGCTCAGAGGCTCGAATTTAGCAGGCGAAAGTATTCCGGTCTTGCTACGTCCGCGACTCTCCTTGATTCGGTGCAATGATTTAAAACCGTAAGCAAAAGATAAGAATATTATAAATTTATGAAAACACTTTTAGATTCTAAAAACCTATGTCGGATAAACATTTTCTTTTTTTTCTTCACTCATTGTATTAGCACTCAGATTGGCAGTGGATATACGTCGAAATCAAGAATATCTATTTTTTCGAAGCCTGATAAAAGTAGCGTAGTCGCTTTTGAGATCAAAGAGAATTCCAATTTTACTATTTTGGAGCAAATTTTAAAAAAGATTCTAAACATTCAGGTGATTGGTTTAAAATAAAAAAGGATAACCGCGTCGGATTTTTAGAAAATAATAAAAATAATTCAGCGCTAATTTTTCTAAACTTAAATGAACCTAAATACGGTTTAGTAGTCGCAACCTCATTGTTCTTAAGAAGTGAACCGTCCGTTGAAAGTAAACCGATCGAGAAATTAGCTACCAAAGATATTGTCGAGATCATTGAAGATAGTAAATCCTCTACATCGGTTCAAGGTAAAATTGGATTTTGGATAAGAGTAAAAACAAAAAATCAGAATTTTGGTTTTGTATTTTCCCCTTATGTTGCCATAGGAAATTCAATCGAAAGCCTCTCCTCGTTGACGGATATTGAAACTAATGAGATAGGATGGGCTTACGTTAAAAATAAACCAAATTTTATTTTTTCATTACAAAATAAAATTTTTAAGAAAAAAGAAAATGATCAAATTAAAAAAAATGAATTCTATTTAGTTAGGGCTAGATATGTTACCAAGGACGGAAAAGTATTTTTTAGATTATTAAAACAAGAAGCTCGTTTAGAAGATTGGTATTCAGAACTTGAAATTACAAAAATTGCAGATTGTTATATCCCGGCCGAAGGTGTAATCATTTCAAATAAATACGCTTCTTTATATTCTAAAATACGCGAAGAAGACGGGAAAAAAATAAAAATCTTCGAGTTTTTAAGCCAGGAAGTAAATGATGATATTAATCCTGAGCATACTCGTATCGAAACTTTTGATTGGAAGAGAAAAAAATACTCTGTCGTAATTACGAGTCATAAATTTGAAAATGACGAATGCAGAGGATGTTTTTTACCTGAATTATATAATTTAGTGTATGTTTTAGAAGAAAAGGGTAATTCATTTAACATTATTTTCAACTCCGGCGGTTGGAGAAGTGCCTCATTTTCTAATTACGATCGACCCAGGATTACAATCAATGATAGCCCGCCCCCCGAAGGAGATGACTCTCCAAGCCGAATCATTTCTTCCGATTTCGAATTTAATGGAAAAGAGTTTGTATTAAAATCCGAAACCAATCAATAAAAACGGTCTCCAAAATGTTCACGGCTTAGACATCCAGACGGGAAAAAAGTTTCTTTTGTTCCAAGCCGATCTGCATTTCATCGTAAACGAATCCTTGAAAAAAATACGAGCGACCGGACTACCAACTTCTTCATGAATGGAGGAAAATACTCGACGTCTAATATTTGTTCCAAAATGGTTAATTATGCCTCAGTATAGATCTCGTACCTCCACTCATGGACGTAATATGGCCGGCGCAAGAGCCCTCTGGCGCGCGACTGGTATGAAAGACAATGATTTTGGAAAACCGATCATTGCAATCGCCAACTCTTTTACTCAGTTTGTCCCCGGCCACGTACATCTGAAAGACTTGGGTCAACTCGTCGCACGAGAAATCGAAAAAGCGGGGGGAGTGGCAAAAGAATTCAACACGATCGCAGTGGACGACGGTATCGCTATGGGTCACAGCGGAATGTTATATTCTCTTCCAAGCCGGGATCTCATCGCCGACTCAGTAGAATACATGGTAAACGCCCATACGGCCGATGCGTTAGTCTGCATCTCGAATTGTGATAAAATCACTCCCGGTATGTTGATGGCAGCTCTTAGGCTGAACATCCCGACCGTCTTCGTTTCCGGAGGTCCTATGGAAGCCGGAAAGGTAACGTGGGGAGGGGAAGTTCGCAAACTCGATCTGATCGATGCGATGATGGAAGCGGGAAACCCGAATGTATCCGACGAAAAAGTCGCAGAACTGGAACGTTCGGCTTGTCCTACCTGCGGCTCCTGCTCAGGAATGTTTACCGCAAATTCCATGAACTGTCTTACCGAAGCCTTGGGTCTTTCGCTTCCGGGTAACGGTTCCACTCTTGCCACTCACGCCGACAGAAAACAATTATTTCTAACTGCGGGCAATCTGATCGTCGAACTTGCAAAACGATACTATGAACAAGACGACCAATCGGTTCTTCCAAGAAACATCGCAAATTACGAAGCATTCCAAAACGCGATGAGTTTGGACGTCGCCATGGGAGGATCCACAAATACGGTCCTTCATATTCTTGCCGCCGCAAACGAAGCCGGTATTCATTTTAAGATGGAAGATATCGATAAGATTTCTCGGAGAACTCCCTGTATCTGTAAAGTAGCTCCCGCGAGCCAGAAATATCATATGGAAGACGTTCATAGAGCGGGCGGAGTGATCGGGATTCTTGCCGAATTGGATCGAGTCGGTTTGATCAACCGAGACGTTCCTACGGTTCATTCTTCTACATTAGGAAAAGCTTTAGAAGAATGGGATATCGTTCGTCAGGCTTCCGGGTCCAAGGCTTTCGCCTTATTCTCCGCCGCACCGGGGGGGATTCCCACAACGGAAGCATTCTCCCAATCCAAACGTTGGCCGGAACTTGACTTGGATCGGGTCAACGGTTGTATCCGCGAAGTCGAACACGCTTATTCCCAAGACGGAGGACTCGCCGTTCTCTATGGGAATATCGCCCCCGAAGGTTGTATCGTAAAGACAGCCGGGGTGGACGAATCGATCTGGAAATTCAAAGGAAGAGTCCGTGTGATGGAAAGCCAGGAAGAAGCGGTCTCCAAAATATTGGGCAACGAAGTTGTAGAAGGTGATATCGTCGTAATCCGTTATGAAGGACCAAAGGGCGGTCCGGGAATGCAGGAAATGTTGTATCCGACCACCTATTTAAAATCCAAAGGTTTAGGAAAGTCTTGTGCGCTTCTTACCGACGGAAGATTCTCCGGAGGAACTTCGGGACTTTCCATCGGCCACGTTTCTCCCGAAGCCGCCGAAGGCGGGGCGATCGGACTTGTGGAAGAAGGGGACACGATCGAAATCGATATCCCGGATCGATCCATTCATCTTAGAATTTCCGACGCAGATCTCGCAAAACGCAGAGAAGCGATGGAAGCAAAAGGTAAAAACGCTTGGAAGCCGCAATCTCGTAAGAGAGTCGTTTCACCGGCTCTCCGCGCGTATGCGGCGATGACGACCTCCGCGCATACCGGAGCGGTGAGGGACGTAAGTCAAGTGGAACCTAAGTAAACCTATTTTCCTTCAATGGAGTTTTCTTTGCAGATTTAGACCTTGAGTGAACCGCGGAATGCCCTTACCGCGTAGTAGGAAGGCGCTCCGTTGTGATACACGAAGACCTTTCCGTATCTATGATCTGCAAAGATGGCTCCGCCGAGTTTTCGAATATCCGCCGGTGTTTTCAACCAGCTAGAGGTTTTCAGATCGAAACTTCCGAGTTTCTGTAGCTCTCTATACTCTTCTTCCGTTAAAAGTTCAATTCCCATTGCAGCGGCCATATCAACCGCGCTATTCTCCGGTTTATGTTCTTTCCTTGATTCCAGACCTTCCCGATCATAACAAACACTTCTTCGACCTTTAGGGCTTTCCTCCGAACAGTCATAAAAAATGTATTCTCCCGTCTTTTTATCCTGACCGACAACATCCGGTTCACCGCCGGTTCTTTCCATTTCGTGTAGGGTCCAAAGTTTTTCGGAACTCGCTTCCAATCTTTTCCTTACTTTTTCCCACTCAATACCCTCGTGGCGTTTCTTATTTTTCTCAAAACGGACTTTCAGTATTTCGAGTAATATTTCGCGTTGTTCCGATGACAACTCCTTCCGATTTCGATTGGTCTTGTTCATACTGGAATAGGATCTCTCTCCGTTATAGGAACTTGTCAAGCTTATACTGACCCGGATTCTACTTTACGCTTTCGACAAGATCTTTTGTTGGGCGCTTCGCTCAGATACGATCCTACGAAAATAGTTGAGTTTCTTGCGACGTTTTAAGGAGAATGATTCGTTCTCTTGCGGTCCCAACATTCTCTCTGAAAACTTACATCGTCTTCTCGTTGTTCGTCGAGTCTGGCGATTGAGAAAAAGAGAGTTTTTGGGAACGAAATTTTAAAGAACCTCCGGAATCCGCTCTTGGAATTTTGCAACCGTACTGTATTTTCCTATTTTAATGTTTCTAAATATTTGCTAAGATTTCCAACGTGTTGTTTTCCGCCTTCAATCGCGCCGTATTTTTTGTTCACTCTTTCCAGTTCCTCTCGGCTTGGAAAAATCTGTTCCATGGTCAGATTTGTTCCTTCACCGGATTCTTCAAAAATGATTTTCGATTGAAAGTCGACGTCCTCAACACCTTCGCCGTCGCCAAGATGTTTGTAAAAAATAAGACGAGGTTTTTGAATCTCTATAAATTGAATTCTATTTTTATAATTGTGTCCATCCGGTCCGTGCATGATAAAATCCCAGATCCCGCCGTTTGAAAAATCCAAACTATGACTCGTCAACGTAAAACCGTCCGGTCCCCACCACTCCGAAAGATGTTCTTCCGAAGACCATACCTCGAAAAGAAGATCGATCGATACGGCAAAGTATTTTTTATAGACGACCTTGTTTCCTTCGATGATTGTTTCTAAGTTATTTTTTATCACGAGATTTCTCCTTTTTAATTTTTAAAACATATTTCTCCAACTTATCCAAACGTTTGGCCCATAGATCCCTAATATCCCGCAACCAATCTTCCATTTCATCGATCCCCGAATCATTCAACCTATAAATACGTTTTTGCGCCTCCTTCTTCATAGAAAGAATCTTCGCCTCTTTTAATACTTTTAAGTGTTGAGAAATGGCGGGCGGGCTCATCATAAAATTTTGGCTTATCTCGGTCGACGTAAGTTCTCCGCTCTTGGCCACCAATCTCACGATCTCTCTTCTTGTGTCGTCTGCGAGGGCGGCAAAGGCGTTCATACGTTTATATTTAAGTTTATTCTTAATTAAGTCAATTCTTAAATATTGATAAAACAAGGGTTCCCGTAAATAAATGGGGTTCCGAGAAAAATTTTGTAGGAGTTCCTACGGGGATTTTTTTCTTGAAAAATTATGATTTTGTGATATAGCAAAGTAGGCCGGATTTTTTCCACCACCCGCCCAAAAAACTCAATGCGCCGCTCTC
>NZ_JAFFPT010000038.1 GCF_016918785.1 Leptospira ainazelensis
CTACGGATCGCGTCAACTCAATGCGCCGCTCTCTACGGATCGCGTCAACTCAATGCGCCGCTCTCTACGGATCGCGTCAACTCAATGCGCCGCTCTCTACGGATCGCGTCGCAGGGATTTCGTTTTACGGAAGATTGTCGTAGGTACGTTTGAAAGTTTCAAACAACTTTTTGGGAACAGGATGCTCTTTTTTAAGGGAAAGTTCTTAATTTTTTAAGAATTCGAAATCGTTCCAAAAGACGAGCCCTTCGAAATCCGATTGAGAAAGAATCCGATCCAATTCACCTAATAAAAGTTTATCGAATTCTTTTTTCTTTTGAGAATCGAAAATTTATCATAAAGCCTTTGTGAAACCAAATCCCGAACTTTATCGAAAGACATGAATAAAGATTCGAAACCATAAACTTGATAAATCAGTTGATCACGGAGACTAAATTCTGTAAATAGGTATTGCCCGAATATTGAGTCATAGAACAGCCCGTTCGATTCAAAAGAATGAAAACGACATAGCTTCTCGGTTTTTTGATCTGCGGAGAAAAATAATATTTCAGTGAATTTAAAATGAAACAAACAAATCCAAAAGTGGATTTTTATTTTAACAAAGCCGAGAAGTGGCAAAAAGAATTGGAGAAGTTAAGAGCGATCGTTCTTGATTCTAAACTAACTGAAGAACTAAAATGGGGGACCCCTTGTTATATATTGGAAAAAAATAATATAGTTCTAATACACACGTTTAAAGAATATTGTGCGCTTTTGTTTTTCAAAGGCGCATTGTTAAAAGATAAGGAAGGGATTCTTATCCAACAAACAAAGAATACGCAAGCCGCGCGTCAGATTCGGTTTACCGATGTCCGGGAAATCGTGAAAATGAAATCGATTTTAAAAGCTTATATTCGGGAAGCGATTGAAATAGAAAAGGCCGGATTGAAAGTAAAATTTAAGAAAACCGCCGAATTCGACGCGCCGGAAGAGTGGATAAATAAATTGGAGGAAGTCCCTCGTCTAAAGACCGCATTTGACGCATTGACTCCGGGACGTCAAAGGGCCTATCTTCTTCATTTTTCCGCGCCGAAACAATCCAAAACTCGCGAGTCAAGGGTGGAAAAATGTATTCCGAAAATCCTGGCTGGAAAAGGATTGGATGACATTCGAAGTCGATAAAAAAATCAATTTTTACGGATGAGAAACGGCTGAAAGATGGTAAGGAGTTCGGGAAATGCAGTTTCGCATAACGTTCGAACTGACCTTTCCTCCGTTTTCTTTCCAGTCTGATCCATATCTAAAAAACGGCCGAGTCGATTCAAAAGTATGCACTCACATCTTACGGTAATCATTCCCAATTATACAAAAGACATTTACGCAGAGCTAAAAAAGATTATCGAGCCGCATCGCCGCGACGAGGACGATATCAAGTCTATCCGTTCTCACCATTTTGATTATTGGTATTTCCCCTCGGATCTTCTAATCGACGAAGAACTTAAAGCGAACTATCCGGAAGATCACGAGGAAGTTCTAAACCATTCTTCTTACGCCAAAAACTTACCGGAAATTTATTATACTTCCGGAGTGATTTTTCCGGATGGTTCCTGGATCGATCTTCAGGACTTCGGGTGGCGTTTGCTCAACGAGCCTTCACTGAAAAACGAATATGCCTGGAGAAACTGGTTAAAAAGATTTCAACAGCTGATTGCCGCTCATAAAGAACAGATCTGCACACAAATAATCGTTCACTGTTGAAATTGAGTCTGGAAAAATTGCGGGTTCTCTCGGTTAACTCCATTTCCGTTAAATATCGGTTTAGAAAATCCTAAAACAACCAATGATAACTATGGATCAGTTATAGTAATTGTTTCATAAATCGAAAACCTTTAGTTCCGTTTTGCGAGTAACGAAAGGTGAGGATACTAAAATTGTGTATCGGCGCATCTGAGTTTTCCATCGATGCGCCTTTCCAATCCATTCAGTTCATATCGTCGATTTTCAAATCGTCCGGCGCTGGGTGACCGTGACCGACTTCCACTAGGTTTTTTAGGCTGAGAAGGAAGGTCGCCCATTTCATACTACAGTGTGCGGTGAATTCGCTTTCATTCTTCCAGTCCTGATGGCGAAAGTGAATGATCGTCATTCCTTCTCCGTCCGGAGCCTTGCTCGCGTTTAGTTTAAAATCGATATGGGAGCCGATCCAGTCTTCGGGTCCGGAAGTACACTCCCAGAGAACACGTTGTGGAGCGAGCTCTTTCACTTTCATTTCCATATTCGCTTTGTGTCCAAAGCCGAAATGAATCGATTCTCCAAGGCCGGACATCCCGCCTGAAAACGGTCCGGTCACTTCCCGAGTCCACCATCCTGCAAGACCCGCTTGTGTAGTCAGCGCTTCGATCACCTTTTCAGCGCCGGAACGTATTCCAATTTTGTGATATATTCCGTTCATTTTTTATCCTTCCTCATTCCTTTTATTTTTCTTTCCGGCGTTGCCGATAAAGACGTCGTTTTAAACTTTCTCGTCATACCATTCCGCATAAGCGTCAAGAATATGGGTCCAGCCGTAAGTATGGGATTTGATTTCAGCGTCGTTTGTGAGACGTTCGTGAATCAAAGTTACGAGTGTCTGTGGTTTTGAAACCGCTCCGCTCGGACCTTCGACGATCGTCGCCGGCAAAGCGGTAAAAGTTACTGTTACGAGAGTATCACGTCCTCCTGTGGCGTGTGAACGCCACGTAAAGACCAACTTGGTAGGTTCATCGATGATTTTGTATTCTCCTTCGTGCGGAAGATTTTTTCCGCCGAGGCTCATATCGATCCGAAATTTTCCTCCGGGGCGAGGGTCGATGGAAACGGATTCTACAATCGGATCTCCGGATAAAAACCAGCGGGAAAAATTTTCGGTGTCCAACCACGCGCGGAATAATCTGGTCGGATCTGAGTTAATTTTTTTTTCTATTTTTAGGACGGGTCCGTTCATTCTTCTTTTTATCCTCTTCTTCTATAAATGTTTCGAGTCTATCCAGTTTATCGGTCCAAAATTCTTGATGATAGGTGAGCCAGGCAAAAGCTTCCGAGATCGTTTTGCTCTGTAGCTCAAGTTTAAAACTTCTTCCGTCTTCGGGGGCTTTTACTTTGCGAACAAGTCCTGCCGCATTCAAAACGTCGATATGTTTGGCGACTCCGGCAAACGACATGGAAAACGGTTCCGCCAATTCTGAAATCGTAAGCGAGCCTTCCCGTAAACGTTCCAACATTTGTCGTCTCGAATGATCCGCAAGTGCGGAGAATACTCGGTCGAGCTTTTGTTCGCTTTCGATTAATTCAACCATTTAGTTGAGTAAACAAGCTTATCAAAAATTGTCAAATATTAAACCGTTTTGTTGAATAGTTTTCGGGTCTTTTTTGTTTCGGATCTTCGAATTCTACGGTTGGATGAATCGGCGGTCGGATTCTAATGTTTCCCTAAAATCTAAAAAAAGTAGGAGCTTCTACAACAGATTCAAAATTTCTAAAGTGTCTCCGTACAAATTTTTAGGACTTTCGGGACAAGCTCAAAATTCTAATCTCGGATGAGATTTGGAAGAATCGGAAAAGTAAACTCTAACGAAACAAAGGATGTTCGACAAATCGCCGAATTTTTTTCGGGCGAGTTTTGATCCTTACGATTTTAATCTTAAAATCATAGAAAAAAATTCTTTCACTGAATTTTTTATCAAAACGAAGTCCAATTTTCGAAATCTCATTGGATACAACATTACAATCCCGTTCCATTAGGAGTATTGAAATGAGCGAATTTACACCGTTGTTCCGCTTCGATTTTATGAAGAAAAAGTGGATAAGAATTACGATCGGATTTTATTCCGACTTGGTTTATTCATTTGCTGATCCGTTTTACGATGTTTCGAGGAGAATTCGACGGTCTCTTGAGTCCTTTTTATTCTCTGCCTCTTGTAAAAACGATTCCTATTTTTCTTATTCATAGCAGGGAAGACGGCGTGGTTCCTTATTTACATACGAAAGAATTGACGGAAGTTTACAAAGGGCCCAAAATTTTCCGACTTTCCGATAAGGGCAATCACGGAACCATCCGAGACGCGGATCCTATCGAATACGAAAGAAGACTCCGCAATTTTCTAAATCAAAAGTTTCTCTCAAAGGAGGTTTTTTAAAATGAATGAATTTCTAATCTTGATGCGTTTGGACTTGATCACAAAAGAGGCACAACCTTCTCCGCAACAACTTGAAATTTATATGAAACAATATCACGAATGGGTGAAAGGAATCGCGGCGCGGAAAAAATTTCTCGGCGGCAAAGGACTTTCTACGGAAGGGAAGGTGATCAAACCGGACCAAGTGATCACGGATGGACCCTTTGTTGAAATCAAAGAATCACTTGCAGGTTTTATCATGATCTCTGCCAAAAACTTTGAAGAAGCGGTCGAGATCGCTAAAGAATGTCCCATCTTAGGCGGAGCGGGAAATAGCGTGGAAGTAAGACAAGTGGTTTCAGTTCACGGGAAAGAATAAAAAACGAGCGCCTCCGAGAAAAATCAGAAGAGGCATTTTTATCCATGGAAAATGAAAAACTGATTCCCAATCTATTCCGGACCGAATACAGAAAAATAATTTCAGCATTGTGCAAACGTTTCGGGTTTGATCAGATCGAAATCGCGGAAGATATCGTTAGTGAAACGTTTCTTACGGCCGCGCAGGCCTGGGGTATAAACGGTCCTCCCGAAAATCCTAGGGCCTGGCTTTACAGCGTCGCTAAAAACAAGGCAAAAAATTATTTACAACGCGATTCGACTCTTCGGAACAAAATACTCCCGGAAATAAAAAAAGATTCCGTAGAATTTTTTGAAAAGGAAATCGATCTTTCCGAACAAAACGTCGAAGACAGCCAACTTCAGATGATGTTCGCCGTTTGTCATCCATCCATCTCGAAGGAAGCTCAAATCGGACTTTCTCTTAGGATCCTTTGCGGATTCGGTATTGAAGAGATCGCGGATGCTTTTCTCACAAACAAGGGAACTATCAACAAATGTTTGTTTCGGGCAAAGGAAAAACTTAGAAACGAAAACGTCAAAATAGCATTCCCGGATCCGACGGAAATAGAAGAACGCCTCACATCCGTCTTGAGGACCATCTACTTGTTGTTTAACGAAGGATTTTATTCTACAAGCCGGAACAAAACGTTTCGAAAGGATCTTTCTCTGGAAGCGATTCAATTGTGTAGTCTTCTCATTGAAAATAAAAATACCGACAAACCTCAGGTAAACGCCCTCCTTTCTCTGATGTGTTTCCACACGTCTCGATTTGACGCAAAACAAAACGGGGAAGGGGAGCCGATCTTATACGAAGAACAGAATAACGACCTCTGGAATTCGGAATGGATTGAAAAAGGAGAATATTTTCTTCACCGCGCTACCGACGGAGACACGATTTCTAAATACCATCTTGAGGCCGGAATCGCCTATTGGCATACGCGGAAGGAAAACACGAATGAAAAATGGAAACGGATTCTTCGACTCTACGATCATCTTCTTGAGATCGAAAGTTCGAGGGTAATTCTTCTCAATCGAATCTTCGCCCTTTCTAAAGTAAACGGAAAAGAAGAAGCGATCCAAGAAGCCGAAAAATTAAAACTCGAAGACGATCGTTATTACTTTCTGCTTCTCGGCGATCTTTATACAAACGTAGACAACAAACAGGCAAAGTTCCATTTTAAAAAAGCTTTGTCTCTCTCCAAGAAACGAAATGAAAAAAACTCGATTCTGAAAAAAATCGACCTCCTTCAAAACATTTCAGCTCATTTTTGAATGAGAGTTGTATCTCTTCACGATCTCGGAATACGAAATCGTTGTTTTATAATTGTGTAGATTTTTGATCGGCGTTCTTAAATGAATTGGTTGCATTCGTAGAAACGTTTCCATTTTTGGAAACCAAATCCTTGGATCCGTCTAAGGAACGTTTATTAAATGTTCAAAGATCAAAAACATCCTCTTTTTATCTGTATTCTTTTGGGTTGTGGTACCGTCATCGGTCTTTCCGGGATCGACTTGGTACTTCCGAGTATTCCGAAACTTCCCGAAATTTTGGGAGGGGATCAGACTCTTTCTCAGTTTGTCATTGCGTCCTTTGTCGCAGGAACCGCCTTCGGAATGATTTTTTTCGGAAACGTTTCTTCTCGTGCAAGCGCTTCTTCCGTACTTTTTCTTTCACTCGCCGCCTATTCGATCACTTCTTTTCTTTGTTCTTTTTCGCCTAACATGAATACGCTGATTGTCCTTCGATTTTTCCAAGGACTTTCCTCCTCGGCGGCGGCAGTCCTTGCCCCGGGGATCATCAAAAGCCTTTTTGATGAAAGAGGAGCTGCAAAAGCGTTAGGAATTTTAGGAAGTGTAGAATCATTGGTTCCGGCCCTGGCCCCCATTTTAGGAGTTTGGTTTTTGAGTATCGGCAGTTGGAAATATTCATTTTTTGTAACATCCTTTTTTGCCTTTGTACTCGCGATCGTATTCTTAACGATTCGGCTGAACGGCTCAGCGCGGACTTCCTTCGTTGGATCGTATAAAAAACTTCTTCTTTCTCCGGTTTTTCAAAGATATTCCCTCAGCCAAGCTCTCAATCTCGGCGGTCTTCTCGTTTTTGTTTTCGGAGCGCCGGTCGTCATCGTCAAGACGATGAATTCCGATATTCATAAGTTTGCTCAGATGCAAACGATAGGCGTTTTCTTTTTTATCATAGGCGCGGTTCTTTCTTCTTCTTATCTCAATCGTAAAATGAACCCGGAACTTCTTGTTTCGATCGGAACGGGACTTTGTCTTTTATCGGCAATCTTATTGGTCTTTGTTTCGATCCTTGGAGAGAATCATCCAACCTCGATTCTTCTTATTTTTCCCGTCATGAATTTTGGATTGGGACTTAGAGGCCCGAACGGTTTTTTAAAAGGAATCATCGCGGCTAACGGAGACGACAACCGCGCTTCGTCTTTGATTCTTCTTTCCATCATCTCGGTTTCGGCGGGAGGAACGGCGTTTATCGCTCCCTTTTTGAAACACGGTCTTTTAGCATTGAGTTTGTTTGTTGCAATTCTTCACTCGATCGCCTGTTTGCTTCTTATCTTTCTTCCTCCGTTGCCTTCCGATTCGAATTGAAGACGCTCTTGGGCGTTGAAGTGGAAAAGGATTGACGCGGCCGAGTCGGAATCAAACTCTTTGAAAGAGAAGTTTGATTCCGAATATGATACAAGAACTGCAACTTCGTGTCGCTCCTTCCGTTGCGGGGCAAGAAGAAGAACTTCGAGCCTTTGTTTCTAAAACTCTCAAAATCGATTCTCAAGAAATCCGTCATATAGAAATCGTAAATCGTTCGATCGACGCGAGACAAAAAACGATCTACTTCAATCTCAAAGTTTTGGTTTTCATTCACGAGAACTTTATGGAAAAGCCGATTCTTCTTCCGGATTATCCGAACGTCGCAAACGCTGAGGAAGTGATCGTCATCGGAGCCGGTCCGGCCGGGCTTTTTGCTTCTCTTCAATTGATCCTCTCCGGAAAAAAACCGATCCTTCTGGAAAGGGGAAAGGACGTAAAAAGTCGTCCGCTTGATCTCAAAGAAATCAACATTCATCACAACGTAAACGAGGATTCCAATTATTGTTTTGGCGAAGGCGGAGCGGGAACGTATTCGGACGGAAAACTCTATACTAGATCCAAAAAAAGGGGAAACGTTCGGGAGATTTTAGAACTCCTTGTCGGTTTTGGCGCGAGTAGAGATATTCTGATCGAAGCGCATCCGCATATAGGCACCAACAAACTTCCGAAGATCGTCCGCAACATTCGGGAAAAAATCATTGAAAGAGGCGGGGAAGTTCATTTCAACCAAAGAGTTACCGACTTTTTATTAAACGGAAATCAAATCGTCGGAGTGGAAACCAAAAACGGGGATAAGGTATATGCAAAAAAGGTAATTCTTGCGACCGGCCATTCCGCAAGAGATATCTTCGAGTTGTTAAACCGAAAACAAATCGAAATCGAGCTCAAACTTCTCGCGATCGGAGTCAGGGTGGAACACAAACAATCCCTGATCGATTCGATTCAATACGGATGTGAAACACGCGGCCTTTTTCTTCCACCTTCTCCTTACAGCATCGTAAAACAGATCGAAGGAAGAGGGGTTTATTCCTTTTGTATGTGTCCCGGAGGAGTTGTCGCGGCGTGTGCGACCAAACCGGAAGAGATCGTGACGAACGGATGGTCTTCTTCCAAAAGAGCGAGGCCTTCCGCAAATTCGGGGATCGTAGTCGAGCTGAAACCAGAAGACTTTAAACCTTTCGCCAAATACGGCGCGTTAGCCGCAATGGAATTTCAAAAAACTATCGAACACAACGCTTGGATCGCGGGTGGAAAAAAACAAACCGCACCCGCACAAAGGCTCGTCGACTTTGTAGAGGACAAACTTTCAACGGATCTCCCGAAAACTTCCTATACACCCGGAATTACTTCCGTGGAATTAAAAAACGTTCTTCCCGATTTTATCTTTCGATCCTTACGACTCGCCTTCAAAGAATTTGATAGATCCATGCGCGGGTATCTTACAAACGAAGCCGTAGTACACGCTCCTGAAACCCGCACTTCATCACCCGTAAGTATTCCGAGAGATCCGCAGACTTTACAACACGTTAGGATACAGGGTTTGTATCCTTGCGGAGAAGGAGCGGGTTACGCGGGAGGAATCGTTTCCGCAGCGATGGATGGAATTCGTTGCGCCCTCGCTTGCGCCTAACCCGCGTTAACAAAAAACTTACAGCGCGTCCCAAAACTCAAGTTTACTTTATCGGAAAGATCAAGTTGCAAGATTTTGTCCCAGTCTTGAGACAGAATCTTATAGATTTTTAAGAATCCGATCCGCCTTACATTCTTTCATTTGTCTTAGTCGACACAAGACCGATAAAAGGACCAAAACAAAAATTAGAATTTTGTTTCATCCGGCGATCTAAGATAAATTTATGGAGAATCAGTCTTTTTGGAGATTCCATAGAATGAAATTGAATGCCGCGCTTTATCCGTTTTTATTCGCTTCGATCGCCGCCATCGGAAACGCATTTTTTGCTTATGGTCAAAAAAAATCCACGGCGATATCCGCACCGTTTCTTTTTCTCGTTCCGACACTTTTGATTTGTATTTTCCTTTTGATTTTTTCGCTTTTCTTTTACAAACCGGAAACTCTCAAAGAGTATCTTTCAGAAAACTGGACATACTTTTTAATCAGCGGAGTGGGATTGTATTTTACGTTTTTAGGATTTTATCTTCTCTACAGCCGTTTTGGGGCTTCGTATTATATTTTGTACGCGGTGTTGTCGATTCTTACCACATCCATCTTTGTGGGGGTTATCGTATTTTCCGAAAAGATCAATCTTTTTCATTATCTATCGATTCTTTCCGCGTTAGCTTCCATTCTCTTTTTTAACTTCGGCCAGAATTCCTCGAAATGATTTCGAGAGTTTTGTTTAAATCGAGAATTCGATGATTCACCCCGACGAAATCCTTTTGGAGCGACTCCGCGGACTCAACGCGGAGAAGTTCGAACATATACACGGGGATTTACTCGCTCACTTGATCGGTACGTTTCGAATTTTAGCGGATTGGGATTCCTCGCCGGTTTTAAACAACGCCGGTCTTTATCACGCGGTTTACGGAACCTTTGCGTATCAAAATCCTCTGATCGGAACGGAAGCAAGAAAGGAGATCGCGGAAATTATAGGGGAAGAATCGGAAACGTTAGTCTTTCTTTACGGCTCCAGCGACAGGGATTTTTTCTATTCCCAATTCGGAAAAAAGAACCCGATCGAATATAAGAATTGGATGACAAAAGAGACTCGTATCCTGACTCGAAAAGAAACCGAAAACCTCTGCGAATTGACCGCAGCCAACGAATTGGAGCTCGCTTTGGCGGACGGTTCCTTCTTAAAAAAATATGGCGCCGAACTAAAAGATTTGTTTGAAAGAATGAGCCCTTATCTTTCGGACAAGGCGATTTCCGAATGTAAAAAGGTATTTCGGTCTTAATAAGTTCTGAAATCCGGATTTATTATAAATTCATAAACTGTTTGTTGAGAGTTTCCAAATCACGGATCAGATCCGCCGGTTTTGGTTGAATCGTTTTCGCCAGTTTCATCCCGTCGTCGATCAAATCCAGGATCAGCTTCTTCTCCGCGATCGCACGGGCGTTCGGCATGGACTTTCTTTCGTTTTTGTAGATAGAAGCCTTTTCATCTATGATGGAAACGATCTTGTTCAACGCGTGAATCTTTGCTTGTTCTTCCCCCATGAAAATTCCTCCTCTTTTTGGAGAGAAGTTAGAGAAGGGGAAAGAATAGGAAAGCTTATTTTTGCATCCGTTTTCGTAAGATCTCCGTCACCTTTTCTCTTTCCATCCAGAGAAGAATTAGACAAGCCGCGGCGCTCGTAAGCGCAAGAGCGAATAAAAAACCTCCGTCGTTCTCTTGTTCGATTCCGATTACGAAAAGATGCGAAAGGATCGCGCCGGACATGAGTCCTGCTCCGAGCAAGGCTCCCGACCAACCAAAACCCGGAATCAAAAGAAGAATGGAGGCGATCAACTCGAGAACTCCGGTTCCGATTCTTCCCCAAGGTTCCGCTCCCAACTTCGAAAAGATCGCCACCGACTCGGGTGCGCCCGTAAATTTAAAAAACAACGTCTGAAGAAAGATCAACGCGACGAAAAACCGCAAAAGGACGAGGATTCGATTTTTTTTTGAAAGATTGAATTCTGACAAGAAAATGCTCCTGGGATTATGCTTGAGTTCTTCGGCTTCGTTCTAAAAGAGTTACACGATTCTCGATGATTTTATAAAAATCAGGAAACAAAAAAGCCCGCTCGTAAAAGCCATAACCTTACCCACAAAGTTCTTTGAATCTTAAGA
Source organism: Leptospira ainazelensis (assembly GCF_016918785.1). GTDB lineage: Bacteria > Spirochaetota > Leptospiria > Leptospirales > Leptospiraceae > Leptospira > Leptospira ainazelensis. Next base: position 10,934 of record NZ_JAFFPT010000038.1, read on the forward strand.
AAAATCTGTCGTAAGAACGACAGTCCTCCGTAAAAGTCACGCGCCCCGCCCGATTTTCGGGTGGCGGGGCGGGAGGCGGAAGACTCCCGGAGATTTTCCTATATCACAGAATTATGACTTTGCAAGGAATATTCTCTCTCAGAGCTTTTGTAGGAACTCCTACAAAAAGTCATACTCGGATTCTTCTTCATTCTAAATAGCTTTTAACTTGTGGGTAAGGTTATGCGTAAAAGCGGGCTATCCGATCGAAACACTCGCTCTTTTTCAAAAAGACGAAAGTTTGTCAAAAGGAGAAGTTCGAGTTTATTTGTACATTTCTTCGATTTCTCTTTTGTATTTATCGGCCACAACGTTCCGTTTTATTTTCATGGTTTGGGTGAGTTCGTCTCCGGGTTCGAACTTCTTTTCAAGAATTCGGAAGCTCGAGACTTTTTCGAAATTCTTAAATCCGTTTTCGTTGGATATCAAGGACTTGATCTCGTTTTTGAAAAGACTCAGAACGTCCTGATCGACGTTTAGATTCTTCACTTCGCTTAACATTTTAGAGCGGAGTTCCTTCAGATATTTTTCCAAGGCTTCCTCGTTCGGAACGATCAATGCGCCGAGAGTTTTTTGATCGTGTCCGACTACCATCGCCTGATGGATAAACTGGCTGCGAACCAGAGCGAATTCGATCGGTTCCGGTTCTAAATTCTCCCCGCCTAAAAGTACGATCGTATCCTTGGCTCGTCCCGAATATTTTAATTCTCCGGAGGTGGTCCAAGCCAAAAGATCTCCGGAGTTTAACCATCCGTCCGAACTCAGAATGTCTTTCGTTTTTTCCGGTTCTTTGAAGTAACCTTTCATGACGTGATCGCCCTTATGCCAGGCGATTCCTTTGATTCCCGGTTCCGTGATCTCCTTGCCTTTTTCGTCCATCAGTTTGATTTGAACTCCGGGAATACAACGTCCCAGGGTTCCCACTGAAATTTCGCCTAAAATTCTTCTCGTGGAAATTCCGGATAACTCGGTCATTCCATATCCTTCGAGGATCGGAATTCCGATCGCGTTAAAAAACAGATCGATGTATTGAGGAAGAGCCCCCGCTCCTGAAAGCGCGAATCTCAATTCTCCGCCCAAGCCGTTTTTGATTTTGTTAAACGCGAGTTGTGCGATCTGATTCGGCAACCAGAGAAGTAGAACTATCCAAAAGGAAATAAATTTTTGCCAAATGGAAGCGAACGTGGACTGTTCGGTAAGATGAAATTCCAAACCCTGAAGTCTGGAAACGTGTTTGTAGTATGTGATCGCGATCTCTTTGAACAATCCGAATAACGCCTGTTGTGCGGGAGAGGAGGATCGAACCTTATCGTGGATTTTATTGTAAAGACTTTCCCAAACTCTAGGAACCGAAAGCAGAAGGGTCGGTTTGATTTCGGCGAGATCTTGACTCAGAGTCGATATGGAAGTAAAAGCCTCGGCTCCGCCGGCGCGGATACAAACGGTCTCCACAAGTCTTTCGGCGATATGCCAAGGCGGAAGATAAGCCATACTTCTATCCGATGGATAAATTTTAAGATCGGTTCCTTCCAGAGCGCTGTCGACGTTAAAAACGATATTCTTATGAGTGAGCATCACACCTTTCGGTTTGCCAGTGGTTCCCGAAGTGTAGACGATCGTCGCGAGATCTTCTTCTCGGATCGCTGATCCCCTTTTGTGAAACTCGTCTTTTCCCTTGGATTGAATCCAATCTTTCCCCTTTTGAATCAAGTCGCTTAACAAAATGACTTCGAACGGATTTGTGTCGGCTATCGCTCCCTTTTTGTCGAAAAGAACGATTTTTTTCAAATGAGGGAACGCTTCTTTCTGGTTGAGAATTTTTTTCAGAGCGATTTCGTTTTCCAAAAATGCGATCGAACATTCGGCGTGATTGAGAATATAACGCAGATCTTCCTCGGTGGAATCCGTACCCCTAGGAACGTCCACACAACCGATATTTGTGATTCCCATACTACACCAAATCCAACGAGCTCCCGAGTCGGCAATCAGACCGATCGGAGTTCCGGGTTCCAAACCTAAGGATATCAAACCGGAACCGATTTGTTGGACGGTCTCATAGAGATTCTTAAAACTCAGAGGTTGGTAGTTTTTGCCGTCTGGTTTGTAATACTGCGCCGTGGAATCCGCGAACTTCTCCGCGGAAGCTTTCATAACATTGTATAAGGTTCTGGATTGGATGGGGGGAATCTGACTGGTTTTCATAGCAGGGGAGAATTGTACGCCATCCTAAGTTTCAGTCGAGAAAAAATTTGAATCACAAACAAATTCTTACCCCCCGCAGGCAAAAATTGCGGGATTATAAATAACGATCGGTATAAATCTCAGATGCTTTTTCAGTAATCTTCTGGTGTTAGAGTTCCCACACAAAAAGGAACCACAAACCTACCGGCACCTTGAGGTGATTTGGGATTAAGACGATCCTAGGCATCTATGTAGGAGCTTCTACACAAAGGAACTTTACTTGCGGAGATAAAATGTTTCTGATCGGGAAAATCCTCCGCCTTTTTTCTCTGAGACTCGGATCCGTCGAGAGCGCCGCATTGAGTTCGTCGGATCGATAAAGAGCGGTACGCACCTTTCCCGTAGTTTTGGTGTCGTTGTTTTACGACAGATTTTTCTTAAGATACAGACAACTTGCCGGCGGGTATACAAAAGAAGCGAGGGCTCACCCAAAATTCTTAGAACAAACCTTCAAGATCAATCAATGTTGGATATGGTTTCTACCGGAACCTTTTGCGTCGTAGAGATTTTTATCGGCGACCGCGATCAAATCCTGCAAGGATTGAATCGTTGATTCTCCATTGCAGGAGATTCCGATGGAAACTGTGATCTTTGCAAATTGACTTTTGAGATGAATGATGTTCAGCGCCTCCACCTTTTCGAGAATGTTCAACGCCACGACAACCGCTCCTTCGATCGGCGTGTCCGGAAGGATCACGGCAAATTCTTCTCCTCCGTAACGGGTCACCATATCGTTGGCGCGTCTTAGACTCGCTCGAATTTCTCTCGCAACGGAAATCAACGCGCGGTCTCCTTCCACGTGACCGTATGTATCGTTGTATTGTTTGAAAAAATCAACGTCGATCATAAGTAAGGAAAGCGGAGAATGGTGTCTGGATGACCGACTCCAAGCCAATCGAATCTGTTCGTCGAAATATCTTCGATTGAAAATCCGAGTAAGAGGATCGAGATATGAAAGTTCCTCCAACTTTCCCGCATACTCGGCAATTTCATCTTTTTCCTTCCGAATCGTCCGAATTCTTTCAGAAAGGGCGAGAGAAAGAAAAAGAACACTGAGTATGATCCCCGCCTGCAAAAAAGGAATCGCCGTTCCTTCTTTTAAAAAGAATCCGAATTTACTCAATGCGAAAACGAGTCCTCCCGAAAGTGTAAAAAACCATGCCGCCAAAAATATAAGAGCCCTTTTGTCTCCACGCAATACTTTCAGAAAGGAAATCGTAAAGACAATCGTTATCTGAAGAAGAGGTAAAAGAGAAGTAAAAGGAATCAAATAACGTCCCGGAAGAAGGGGAATTAAAAATCCGAGAATCACCGCCGCGCCCAGGGAAAGTTTTAACAGCAGATTGAGTATGGAAGGATTCTTTTTTGTTTCCAAAAATAAGGAAAGAAACAAAGCCATAAAGATCATCATAAAAACGATGGATTCCAAATGAAGTTGATTGATAAACTTCGGATGATTCGGGAAAAACCATTCGAAGGCGTAACCCGGAAGAATGATCTGATACAAAAGTAGGGAAAGAATTAAAAATGAGTAATATAGTAGATATTTTTCCCTCAATCCCAAATATAAGAAAAAGTTAAAAAAGGCCATCACTGCCAACGCTCCGAAAAACGCGGCGTCCTTCGCCAAATCGTATTTCGCTTCTCGAACTCTCGCCTTATTTTCAAAAACCGTCATCGAAAGACTGATAGCGCCTTCGGTTAAAACTCGAACTACGATTCGGGTTCTCCCTTTTTTTTCCAAAGGAATCGGAAACAAAAACAGCCGATTCTCGATCGGTCTCGACAAAAACGGAAGCGTATCCCCCGTGTTAAATTCTCCCTTAGTTCCGTTCTCACCTCGAAAATACAAATCGATCTGATCCAAATGAGGGTAATGGAAGGCGAGAGTAAATTCTTTCGAAACGGTTTCGGGAGTTTCGATCTCAAAGACGAGCCAATAGGGAACCGGATCGTATCCGAATCCGAGGGTTGTGTTTTTTACTTCTTGAACTGGAATTTTTTGGAGTTCGGAAAAAAAATTCTCAGCTCTGTAAGTGTAGTTCGGATCTCGCACGTAGTAAACGGATTGAACAAGGCTATGTTTGTCCAAAAAATCGGGTTTGATGACGAGCGCGGGTTCGATTCCGAAAACCGATCGTGTGAAGAGTAAAAAACCGATCAAAAGGATTTTGAATTCGGTTTTTCTAAAAATTTTGGAATCAAGTTTTAACTTTAGAATGGTGTTAGTCGGATCGGATGTTTTGAAAATTCGCTTTTTCATAAAAAGGATTAGAAGTGATAGACGATAGAATCTACGATTTCACGCGAAAACTTCTTTTGGATTTGTAATAGAGTAACTCAAAAAAACGAGATTTGCCCTAGTTTAAATTTCTTTTTTTTTACTTTCCTCCCTAAAATCGTAGTAAGGTGAAGAATAGAATGAAGCGAAGAATCACAAATGGAAAGTTCAGTCAATTTCTTTTTTCTAAAGGATAAAATTCCTTATTGAATCCTAGGTTTTACGGTATTTACATTTTCTTTTTGAAATCCGTATCCTCTTTTCCCTAGGGAAAAACCGAGAAATCCGATTCTGAGGACGGGAAAATTCATCGTGGGGAAAGATTATTTCGTGACTATCAGACGCGTTGCTTTTCAGATTGGAGAAGAACTACTTATAAAAGGATAACTCCGCAGTGGACACAAATCCGATCAATCCAAACAAATTCGAAACGAATCCCGTTCTTCAGAAAATAAAACAGTGGTTCGGATTTTTTATTGAATTCAGTCATGTGCTGTACTTAGGTATCAGAGCCAAGTTAGCGCTTTTTACCGGCACCCTCATCGCCTTTACGGTTTTTATTCTCTCCACAATCGACGTAAATCAACAAACGGAAATTCTCACGCAAAGTTATGAAAAGGAAGCAGCGATTTCCAGACATTATATCTCAGGTCTTGTATTAGAGTTAGAAAATATTTCCAGCAGTTTAATCCGTGTGGAATCCTTCCGCGAAAGGGTAAAAAGACAAAGTCAGGCTCTTCGAAAGTATCGAACCAAGGTAGTCACCCAAGAAGAAAAACAGGTCAGCCTTTTCGGATTTAAAACTAAACTTTTCGGAGTTCTCGGAAAAGAAAAAAGATCGTCCGTTAAGGACACTTACTATTCGGTTTATCTTTCTAAGGACGACATCGCCGAACTTGAAAAGAATACAAAGTATCTCCTAAAAGATCCGAACGGTCTCGGAATATCCGATACGATGTATTCTAAACTTCTAAAATTGGCGCAACAAGTCGCCGTGCTCGAAGCGGATCTCAGCGAACAAAAACAAAAATGGGACGAGTTAGTCGCACAGGAAGGGGCGACGGAAAAAGACAAATTACCCATCGAACAAAGGATGGAACTTTTAAAAACCGGTATCGAAAAGGCCAGAAATCAGCTCGATCATTCCATCTTAGAACAAGCGCTTCCGAAACAACACAGAAAGATAGAAGAACTCGGACTCAACATGTCTCAGTATCGAATTCAAACGTTTCCGGTTCTCGCCAATCATGGGAAGGAGAATCTAACTCCTTCCTTCGATACTAGAATTTTTAAACCGGACGGACCGATCAACGGAAACGAAATTCTTCCCGTGGTCAACGTGGATCTAAAAGAATCGATCTCTCGGGTTTTGTCCTTGGATTTTAACGGAAACGCCGAGAAAAACGCATACACGATCGAAAACATGGAACTGCAAACGTTGTATTCTCCTATTTTTCGCAATCAGAGTTCGACCGAAAGGGCAAATCGGATCCGGGAAAAAATCCCTGATTTCGCGAAACGTTATCTGCAACAGGACTCGGAAATTTCAAAACGAATCGCAGAACTTGTAGGACCTTTGAAAAAAAGAATTTCCGAACTCAAGGAAAAAAAGCCTCCGATTCCTCCTTTTAAGGATAAAAGTTTTAACAACCTGTATTCCCAGTATTCAAAACTCGTTCAGGAAAGGGACGCGGCTTTTGAAAAATTTAGAAACGAGTTCTCGGAAGATAAGAAGAATCAAGAAGCGACGGCGCAAAAGATAAAACCGGGTAAGACAAAATCTCCGAAAGAGAGGACATTCTTTCCGATTCAAAGCGACTCGGATCTTTTGATAGACGCGTTAGGCGAAATTAGAAACGCAGGTTTGGAAGATCTGATCATCTTAAGATTCAGCCAAAACTCGGGAGCGTATCTGGATTATTTGAGAGATCCTAAAATACAATCGTCTTCCAAAGAAAGGTGGGGCGCGATTCGGGATTGGATCTATTCCGGCAAAAGTGAAACCCCGACTCCTCAACTAAAAAAACTCGTCTCCGACGGGATCATCGCAAACTCAAGGGGAGAAGCAGAGGAGATTCTCTGGAGTTTAGATTCTAAACCGCTTCTTTCCGAAACCGGAGACGAAGTGAGTTCCAGTCTTCTTTCCGCAAACCTTTCCGGGATTTCAAGAACCCTCGTGGATCGAACCGAAGGTTTGGAAATGGTTCGAAAAAACAGAAATTCCGCGATTGCAACGGCGATGCTCATCTGTGCGATCGCGATTCTTCTTGCAATCCTGATCTCGGGTTTTGTAGTCCAGAAAATCAAACGAATCATCTTTCACGCACAGGAAGTCGGACACGGAAATCTTGAGGTTCAATTTGAACAAGGCGGCCAGGACGAGTTGGGAACTCTTACGGTGGCCCTCAACTCGATGGTTTCGGGTTTGAGAGAAAGGGAAAAGATTAAGAATATTTTGGGAACTATGATCGATCCGGTGGTCGTCAGTGAAGCGATGGTCGATCTCGCAGCCTTAAAACGGGGAAGCGAAAAAAGAATCACCGCCTTTTTTTCGGACGTAGCAGGGTTTTCGAATATTAGTGAAAAGTTAACTTCTGTCGAATTAGCGTCTTTGTTAAACGAATACCTTTCCGCAATGACGATCGTCCTCAAAAAACACGAAGGTGTTTTGGATAAATACATCGGGGATGCGATCGTAGGAATTTTCAACGCGCCCGTGGAAGTGGAAGATCATTGTCTCAAAGCCGCGCGGGCCTCCGTCGAAATGATCGAAAAACTCGATCTTTTACGGCAGGATTGGAAGGCTCGAAAAGCTTATATCCAGGAAGCGCAGGAGATGTCCTTTCGGATCGGACTGAACACGGGACTTGCAAAAGTCGGCTTTATGGGAACCGATTCGATTTCGGCTTATACGATGATGGGTGATACCGTTAATCTCGCGGCCAGACTCGAAGCCGCGGGGAAGGACTACGGGGTCAATATCCTAATCGGAGAATCGGTTCAACACGAGATCAAGGACGAATTTTTCACAAGGCTTTTAGACGTGGTCCGGGTCAAAGGAAAGAACGAACCCGTAAAACTTTATGAACTCGTGGGAAAACACGACAAAATTTCCGAAAGAATCGAAGCCTCCGCACTCGAATTCTCGAAAGGATTCGAAGCCTATCTCAATCGGGAATGGTCTCTCGCTCAGGAGCTATTGGAAAGTTCCCAAATTACGAGGGGGGCCAAAGATAAGGCGGCGATACTTCTAGTCGAACGTTGTGAAGACTATAAACTCAATCCGCCGGAAAAAACCTGGGACGGGGTTTATACAAGAACTCACAAATGAAAAATCGTATCGGCGGCCAGAAAAAAAAGGCCGCTGAAGAATATCCAAAAAATGGAATATTCTTTTTTGAGTTTGAGAAAAAAAAGGCTTAAAAACGTCCAAGTCAAAGGAACCCATCGGACCAAAAACAACGGATTCTGTTCAGCCGAGTTTTCCTGGAAAAGAATCGACTTTGCAAAATAAATTCCTAAATAAAGAATCACTCCGCAGACGCAGGCCGTGACGTACCTCAGTGAAAACTTCAGAAGCGCCGATTCCTTTGTTTTTTCCACAAGACTCGCGCCGCCGAGAATAAAGATAAAGGAAGGCAAAAACGTATAATACACGGTTAAGGATAAGCCGAATAAACCCGCGGTCACACTTTCATATCGATGAGCCCCCGCCAAAAAACCGATAAACGTCAAGACCATCACGAGAGGACCCGGCGTACTTTCACCAAAGGAGAGACCGTCTAACATCTCTTTGTTGGAAATCCAACCTATCTTTCCAACCGCAAAATCCGCAACGGTGGGAAGAATCGCGTAAGCGCCTCCGAAGGTAAGAAGCGCGGTTTTTGTAAAAAACAAAATCAATTCTTCCCAAAATCGGAATTCGGTTTTTAAAAAGAGTAAAATTCCGAGGATCGGCAAAACCCAAAGGATCAAACCGAAACTTGCAACCTTGCTCATCTGTTTTAAAATTTCGGAGGATTGTTCCCTTTTTTGATCCCACTTCGAATGCAGATCGATGTTTTCGGAAAGGGGAATCGCCAAAGTCGACTTTTGCAAAGAAGGGTCGGATTCTTTTTTAGAGACAAAAAAGGAAAAAACCCCGAACGTCAAAGAAGACAAAAGAAGATACGGATAAGGAATCGAAAAAAACAACATTCCCGAAACGGTAATCAAAAAACAAAATTTTTGTCCGTTGGATTTTAAACTTTTAAAAACCAGATTCGAAAAGGCGAGAAGGATGATCGCAAGAACCGCGGGTTTGACTCCGTTTAAAAAAGATATCACATAAGAAACTTGTCCATAATAAAAATAGAATATACTAATTCCGATAAAGATAAGGACGGACGGGAGAATAAAAAAGAGACCGGCAAGAATTCCTCCTCGAATACCGTGAAGGATCCAACCCAAATAAGTGGCGAGTTGTTGCGCTTCCGGGCCGGGGAGAAGCATACAATAATTCAAAGCGTGGGAGAATCTTTCTTCTGAGATCCATTTTTTTTCTTCCACAAGAGTTTTGTGCATAAGGCTGATCTGCCCGGCGGGACCGCCGAAACTCAACCAACCGAGCTGAAACCAAAAACGAAACGCCTCCGAGAGAGAAGGCGTCAAGAGGGAATTCTCCCGATACGAAAGAAAAGGGGCCATTCCACAGTTCTTGTTTTTACGGCTCCCCAGGCGGAACGCAGATCGGATTCGATCAGAGATACGGGATCACTTTCATTTTTTTGAATGTATTTCTGAACGCTGGACCAGGTTCCGAGATAACCGAGGACTTGATCCGCGGTCCATTCTTCCTTCATGCTAAACGAGGGAGGAAGGATCTCTTCGAAGGGGAAAGAGATCGTTTTGTATTCTTCTTCCACGTATTTCCTTTCGGGAGGCCAATAAGTTCCTACGATTTCACCGTAGAGTTTATCGATCAGCGCGTCCACTTCCGGAGAAATTCTATGCATCTGATATCCCCATATCGCGAGAATTCCGTTTTTTTTGCCAACACGCCGCACTTCTTTAAAAAAGGGTTCAAAGTCGAACCAGTGAAAGGCCTGTGCTACGGTGATCAAATCTACTTCATGATTTTCTAATGTAGATTCTTCCGCTTTGGAAACGCGGTATTCCACTCGGGGATGAGGTTCCGCGCTTGCGATTTGATTGGCGCTTGGATCGGTTGCTATCACCTTGTCAAAAAATTCCGCAAGTGAAACCGCGGCTTGTCCGTTTCCGGTTCCACAATCCCAGACGACGTTTCCATCCGGGACGAGACTTTTCAGATAAGAAAAAAGTTCTCGGGGATAACCGGGTCTGTATTCGGAGTAAGAGGAAGAATGAGAGGAAAAATGATCTCTGAAACCCATAGTCTCAAGATTTCAGAGATCGGCACAAAGACTCAAGCCGGTTTTTAGAAAACTCCGTCGGGATGTTTCTTAAATTCTTTTTGATTGATAAAAAGATATTGGTATTGAATCTGTTTTCCTTCCTTGGTCTTTGCCTGGATCATCAAGGGAAGAAAGGTGGACTTTTTTGCAAAGTTAGGAATTCTCACAGTGTAATCCGGAGCTTTGTTTTCGGCGATCACATCCTTACTCTTGATCTTGATGCTCACTGTACCCGGCTGAACTCCTTCCAGATGAATCTTAAATTCCTGACCGGTTTTCACCCAGGATCCGTCCGCGATGGAAAGGGAAATTTTTGGAGGAGGGGCCATCGTTAAAATCGCATTGAACGCGGATTGAGACTGACCCCAAGGAACCAAGGATCGATGTACGTTGTAGAAAGGGGTTCCCGGAACGTTTTTTCCTGGATTGACCGTAAAAGCCATTCTATACCCGATTTCTTTTGCTTCTTCAATCACTCGAGGATCAAAAAGCCCAAAGGGATAGGCAAGATCCACGACCTTTCTTCCGGTCTTGGCTTCTAAAATTTGTTTCGATTCCAAGAGCTGTTTGCGAATCAACGCGCGGCTCATCGTAGGAAGTTTCGGGTGATACAGGGTATGAGAACCCAGATCCAAAACTCCGCTGTCAAGCGCGGTCTTCAGTTGATCCCAGGTCATGTAGTACCTCTTACCAGAAGAGATGATCGTAGGATAGATAAAGATCGAAGCGACAAAACCATATTTCTTCAGGAGGGGCACCAGAACTTCCAGATGGGTTTTGGAACCGTCGTCAAACGTAAGAAGAATCGGTTTCTCCGGAAAGTCCGAAGGTTTTTTACCGGAAAGATAGGCGTAGAATTGATCCAAACGAATCGGTTTATAACCTGCGGCTTTGAGGAACTTAAACTGTTCTTCCAGAAGATTCGGGTGAAGATTGTATCCACCCATTGGACCGCCTTCCGGCGCCAGGTGGTGATAACAGAGGACGGGAACTCCACCTCCGGAAACGGATTCGATTCCTTGTGTGGAATAACTCGGAGTGGAAGGGGTGTCTTCCTTTACGGAGGGAAGAGCGTCCTCGTATTTCTTCTTGGTTTTGGAAGTATTGGAACGTTTCGATTCCTTTCTTTCTTGAATTTTAGAATTTCTGGATTTTTTCCGAAGTTTTTTTTCTTCGGGCTTGGAAACGCCGGCGTTGACGTCTGCGGTTTCCGATTTTTCTTTCGGAGTCTTTTTGGAAACGACCTCCGGAGAATATTCGGAAGAAGAGGGACGTTCCGGATTCGAACGTTCCGATTCCGATTTTTGAGAATTAGGGGTCGTCTTTCTTTTTTTGGGGGGATTTAGAAAATCATCTACGGGAGAAGCCGTCAAAATCGCGGGAATCAAAAGAAAAAGAATCCCAAGGATGGAAAGAGTGTTTTTTAAGTTTTTGGAAATAAATAGTTTTCGTTGCATTCCGGAATCCGGGAAAAGAGTCTTCGGTTAGTCTTTTAAAGCCTCTTTCCCCGGCAAGCATTCCCGGAGATTTCTAATTGCAGAATTTTGCGAATGATTTCGCCGCTTCCCGATGACCGAGAATTTCGGCACGTCTCCAATCTCCGCATGCGCTCTTCTTTTCTTTGACCGCCCAGTTTGCGACAGCGCGGTTGTTGAGAGCATTGGAGTAATTCGGTTTAAGACGAATCGCCGAAGTGAAGTCTTCGATCGCACCTCGATAGTCCGAAATTTCTATTTTTGCAAAACCCCGGTTGTTGTATGCAATCGCATAATCCTGTTTTTTTTCAATCGCTTGGTTGTAATCCGCAATCGCACCTTCTTCGTTTCCGGACTTACTTTTGGCGAGTCCTCGATTGTTGAGAGAGGAAGGATTTGCGGGATTTGCATCCAAGTCCCTGGAATAAAACTCGATCGCAGAAGGGAAATCCCCGTTCTTAAACTTGGAATTCCCTTCTTGAAAAGGGTTGCGATTCGATTCTCGATAGGAAACCGATTCTTCAGTTTTCTCCTGTTCGGAAGAACAAGAGGAAAACAAAAAGAAGGTTAGGCAAAACAGGAGCTTTGATAAAAGTTTCGATCGAGAAGCGAAAGGGTTCATACAAAATAAGTCTCCGAAAGAAGCTTATTTCCCTTCCTTCTCCCGGATCAATCTCTTTAAGACCGATTCACTATGCCCGCAGAGTTTCAAAATCCCTGCTTTCGCGGGTTTTTGTTTGTCCAATTCAAGGAGTTGGCTTGCAAATCGAAATTTGCGGCGGATGTGGTTCACTGCAGGGATAGAAGTCTTGAAACTTCTCGCCAACTCATGATCGGTCATACCTTTCACGTTGAGGTCGAAAAACTTCGCGAGCTTATCCTTATCCCAAACAATCTTCTGATCCGTTCGGTAATAATTGTGTTGTTCTAATCGTTTGCTGTTGCGTTCGTAAGAACCTTGATTCCTCTTCTTTCTCCAGAAGGGATGTCGATTCCTCGCATACTTGATATCATCGATCGTATATCCGGTGGACGTGAGCCATTCCGAAGTGATACTAGATTTTTTCGGGCCGGTAAGCTTTGACTTAATCGATAACTCGATGTATTGCTCCGGTGTTGATGCTGAAAGTAGTTTCCGTTTTTCTTTTTCGTAGATTTCCATATCTTTTTACGCTCATTTAATCATAATCTAGAGAGTTGGTGCTCTCCAAACTCAGGGACTATTCTTATCACAATATCGTTAACTTGAAAACATTTTTCCGAAAGACGAAAGAAAATCTCGGAAGTATTTGCAAGAAAAGAAATACATCCATGTAACCGGATACTTACCAGCGAAAGTTACCTTCCTTTAAAAAACCAAAACCGATCGAATCAGTTGAAACACCCGGACATACAACTGAGGCCTTACCCGAAAGACGAAAGGAAGAACTTCTTTTCGTAACCGCGTTTGCAATCGAGTTGGAAACCGACTTGAGAGGAAAACTCGTCTTGATCGTAAGAATCGATTCTTTTCCGGTATTCACGATATTCACCGGAGAACCCGTTAGGAACTTATCGTTTTCGAGAAAGAGTTCGAAGTTGAGATCTTGAAATTTCAAATCGGAAGCCGCTTTGTTGTTAAGAACCAATTCAAATTCCGTATCGATGGAAATATCGAGAGCTTCGAGACCGGCGTTTAACGCGGAACCCGGAGATTTTTTATTCTTAGGAGAAAGAAGCGCGTCCAAAAAGGAAACCGCCTTCTTCGCAATCTCAGCGCTGTTAGCCGATTCCGTGATCTTTGCAACGTCCGGTTTGATGATTTTAAATTTGCGAATCTCGATATTAGGAAGAACCGCAGGTATCAATCTTTCGTCTTGAAACGGGAATTTGAGCGAATCTGTACCGGCGATGACCTTGTATTTTTCAGGAATAAGAAGTCCGGCTTCTCCTTCGATACGGATGAGGAGTTCTTTTTTGCCCGGGACTTTTTTGTAGAGGGCCGCGAGATCGGAATACTTGAGTTTTACTTCGATAGGAAGTTGTTTTTTAGAAGAGCCCGAAATCGCTTCCAGACTCAGTTTCACCTTACTAAACTGAGTCCCTTCGATTTTCACATCCAGATCGAGGCTGGAAGAAGGGAGAGAAATCGGGTAAGGATTGCTCACTTCGGTTTGAATGAGAAGTTTGATATCCTCGAGAGTGATCTCGGCGATTTCGACTCTTTCAAAAGAAATTTCAGGGGTTTTGATCTTACTTTTGATCGTTTGCAGTTGCGCACAACTGGAGAGGGAAAAGAAAAAAAAGGGGAGAAGGAGAAGGGCAAATTTAGATTTCAAAAAAAATCCTCCAGATCGGTAAATACTGATTTAGAAGAATCGAATTTGATTGGAAAGAAAGATTTTAGAAAAGAGGAAACCATTCGACTGAAAATAACTCGGAAAAAAAGAACGTTCCCAAGAAAACTAACGTAGCCGGAGAAATTCGGATTTTTACGGTCAAATTTTGAAAAAAGAAAGAAAAGAATTCTTAAAAAATGTGAGCCAAGGCTCGGATCTAAAACATAAAAAATGAATTTAGAAAGTTCTTTGGGCGATTCGCTCGCAAAAAAATTCCTAAAAAAAGCTCGCGACCGCGCTTTACGCTCCAATTCCTCTTTGGCGAGATTCGATTTTTGAAACGAGAGGAATTTCTTTTTCAAAAGAAAGATAAGCTAAAAATTCCGCGCCAAAGAAGGAATTTCCGCTACAATCGCTATCGCATTCGAAAAGAAAAAATATAAGAAAGAAATAAGGGAAAAAGAAGAAACCGTAAAAAAGATTCCAAAAAAGTAGGAACGAAAAGAGCAGCTTTTGGAACTTTAGAAAATTCTAAAACAGATTTTGTATCTAAAATTCTCAGGAAATCTCTTTTTGCAGGCCAAGGGCTTCTAAAAATTTTAGAGGTCTTTTAGAATTGAGATCGAGGATCACCCAATCCGTGCTCGATTTGCAAGAAAGAACCTGATGGCTCCGAGTAAAGATCTTCTGCTCGAAAAGAGCTCGTGTGGGAGATCTAAGATAAAGATCCGATTCGATGCGGATCACTTCCGGATAAGAGACTTCTCGTTTAAATTCCAAAAAAACGGAGAGAATGACGGGACCAAACCCTTGTTCTCGGAGATTCTCCATCGAAAAACCCCAATCGCGCATAGCCCTCATACGCGCCTCATCCAGATAACCCTGAAAGTTTTTGTTATTTACGTGTTGATTGGGATCGAGTTCATCCCAACGGATCGTGATCTCAGTGGAGTGATTTTTTCGGATGGGGGTAGGGGTTTCCGTCTTCATTCTGAATCTCCTAAGATCATTTTTGGGTAATGGGAGAGAAAATTCTCGAGATAGATTTCGTCTCCTGTGGCTCCGGAGAGGAGCATCGCCCCTCTCCAGGAGGATTCTAGGAGTTGGATTTTTTGTAGGAGCTCCTCGGATTTTGGAATCTGGAGGGAGTCGAGGATCCCTTCAGAGATCTTTACCAGAGAAGACTTCAGTTTTCTTCTTAATTCCGGCCTCGAAGGAGAAGAATGCTGTCCAAGAACATTGATGAGACAGGAAAGCCCTTCGGAGAGAAGAGTTTTCTCCATTCTTCTTTTCTTTTCATAGAAAGAAAAGACGGAAGAGAGACCTCTTCCCGCTTCCTCTAAGGCCTCTTCATTCCAAGAAATCGCGGCTTCCGTATAAAATTCCAACGCCTCCAAAAGAAAATGATCTTTGGAAGAGAAGTAATTGTAAAAAGAGCCTTTGGGGATTCCGGATTCGTCTGCGATTTCTTGAATCCCAAGCCCATCCGGTCCGTTTTTTCGGAGAAGTCGAATTCCAGTTTCCAGGATTATTTTTCTCTTTGATTCTGTTTGTTCTTTGGAGATTTTCATCGTGGTTTTGAATTTTAATATGACCAGTCGCTTTATTTTGTAAAGATAAATTTGTAGGAGGTGCTACGGAAAAGGAGAAAGGGGCAGACTGCGAAAGAGGTATTTTAGTAGGAGCTCTTACAAAATTTTCCAAAAAAACCTAAGGAACGAAAAAAAATCTAAAAAAATGCTATTTCTCCGCCTCGCTCCGCCTTCCGGGAGAACCGTCCTCGGTATGGGATCAAACAAAACAATTAACTCTAAAAGAGAAATTACTCTTCGTAAAAAGGGGTCACCGGTAACTTTACTTATTCCTGAACAGATCATTCGTATGAGGAGACTTCGAGCAAACAAACTGAATCAGGAATTGAGCTTTCTTTTACAAAAATACCAAAAAACTGCATTGAAGAAAAAGTTTTTAGGGAAGAGTTTTCCTGCAATCAGCTATCAAAGAAAAGGGTTAAAGTTAAAGAGAATGAATTTTCGCCCAAATGAGAAAGAATGGGTCGAGTTGGGTATTCTCGCCCTCGGTTTAGGGGTCTCTCGCTGCCTCCTCTTCGCAATTTTGGAAGAATGGGAGTGTAGAAAGGAAATCCCCCGTGAAGAAATCGGAGGAGCTCTTACAAAAATCACCCTCCTCAGAAAAATCCTCCTCCCTCAGAACCGATTCCATTCACAAATTTTCCCATCTCCTTCCTAAAAAGCCTTGCAGATATCAAGATATCTTGATATCTCTGACCTAATGGAACTTTTGGAAACCAGAGTCTACTCAGGAAATCGCCCGAGACAGATCCTCTCTGCTCTAAAAGCACTCTCCGATGAGACGAGAGTCCGAATTCTCCACATACTCTCCCTTTCACCTCTCAATGTCCAGGAAATCACGGAAGTCTTGAGAATGGGCCAGTCCCGAGTTTCCAGACATCTCAAGATCTTGACCGACGCGGGTTTTTTAGTTCCAGAGCGGGAAGGTTCCTGGGTTTATTATAGAATTCCGGAAGAAAAAAAGGCTCCCGACTTCTCCTCGGAAATCACCGATCTTCTTCTAACCTATAAAGAAGACCTCCCGTTTCGCGAAGAGGATCAAGTTCAGATCTCGGAAATTCTCTCCAGAAGAGATCAGAAAAACACATTCTATTTTAATAATGTAGCACAAGATTGGGAAACGATCCAAAAGGACGTCTTAGATCCGGCCCTCTATCGTAAAAAAATTCTTTCCTATCTTCCGAATTCATCTTCCGTCATCTATGACCTTGGATGTGGACCGGGCGGTTTGATTCCGTATCTCTTAACAAAATCGGATCAAGTCATAGGAGTGGATTCTTCCCCGAAGATGGTCGAAGAAGCGCAAGTCGCCTTCGCAGGAAATTCTCACGTATCTCTGATTCATTCTCCACTGGAGAATGTGGCTTCTTCCGCGACGAAACAAGCGGATGCCGTGGTAGCTTCGATGGTGCTTCACCATCTTTCCAATCCACCGGGAGTTATACGCGAAATTTATAAAATACTAAAGCCCGGCGGAACCTTCTGTCTGGTGGATTTAAAAAAGCACAACCAAGAGTTTATGAGAGATAACTTCTCGGATCTCTGGTTGGGTTTTGATTATTCTCTTCTTCAGGACTGGCTGGAACTCTCCGGTTTTACTGTCAGAGCCCATGAAGAATTCGATACTGGAAACGTTTTCAAAATATTAATCATTCAAGCAACGAAAAAGGAGGACTAAAATGTCCGCAATTACACAGGAAAAAGGCTTAAGCTATAAGGTAAAAGACCTCTCTCTCGCAGACTGGGGAAGACAGGAAATCATCCTGGCAGAAAAAGAAATGCCGGGACTTATGGCTCTAAGACAAGAATACAAAGGTAAAAAACCTTTGGCTGGAGCAAGAATCGCAGGTTCTCTCCACATGACAATTCAAACTGCAGTTCTGATCGAGACCCTTATCGAACTCGGAGCCGAAGTGAGATGGTCTTCTTGCAATATCTTCTCAACTCAAGACCACGCGGCAGCGGCAGTTGCAAAAGCGGGAGTTCCCGTATTTGCATGGAAAGGCGAAAGTGAAGAAGAATACTGGTGGTGTATCGAACAAACCATTTTCTTCGGAGACAAAGGACCGAACATGATTCTTGACGACGGCGGAGATTTAACCGCTTACGTTCACGAAAAATATCCTCAATTGTTAAGCGAAATCCGCGGCATTTCCGAAGAAACAACCACAGGCGTTAAGAGTCTTTACAAACTCCTCAAAAAAGGAGAATTGAAAGTTCCTGCGTTCAACGTAAACGATTCCGTTACTAAATCCAAGTTCGACAATCTTTACGGATGTCGTGAATCTCTCGCGGACGGAATCAAAAGAGCGACCGACGTAATGCTCGCCGGAAAAGTGGCTCTTGTTTGCGGTTTTGGCGACGTTGGAAAAGGATCTGCGGCTTCTCTTCGTAACTTCGGAGCGCGAGTGATCGTAACCGAAATCGATCCTATCTGCGCGCTTCAAGCTTCTATGGAAGGATATCAAGTTCTTCGTGTGGAAGACATCATCGAACAAGTGGACATCGTAGTAACTGCGACAGGAAACGACGATATCATCACACTCGAACACATGAAAGCGATGAAAGACGGAGCGATCCTCTGTAACATCGGACACTTCGACACTGAAATCCAAATGTCCAGATTGAACGGAGAAAAAGGCGTAACGAAAAAGGAAATCAAACCGCAAGTAGACAAATATACTTTTGCGGACGGTAAATCCATCATCGTTCTCGCGGAAGGGCGTCTTGTAAACTTAGGTTGTGCTACCGGTCACCCTTCTTTCGTAATGTCTTGTTCTTTCACGAACCAAGTTTTGGCTCAGATCGAACTCTACAATACGAAGTATGAATTGGGAGTTTACACTCTTCCGAAACATCTGGATGAAAAAGTTGCGGCTCTTCACTTGGAACAATTGGGAGTTCGTTTAACAAAATTGAATCAGAAACAAGCCGACTATTTGGGAGTTCCGATTACTGGACCTTTCAAACCGGAGAACTATAGATACTGATCGAAAAAATTCCGGGATCGATATAGAAGATCCCGGAAGATCAGTCCTCTCGAAAAACGATGGCCTACGTTGTCACGGAACCTTGCAGAAACTGCAAATATACGTACTGTGCGGCGGTTTGTCCGGTGGAAGCATTTCGAGAAGGGACCGATTGTCTCTATATTGAACCTTCTGTCTGCATCGATTGTAACAAATGCAGACCGGAGTGTCCGGTGGACGCGATCTATCCGGATTACGAAGTACCTTCGATCTGGCGAAGCTGGATTGCGGAGAATGCCCTGAAATCAAAACATTCTCCGGCGATCATAGACGTCAAAGTCCCTCTCAAGGGTCAAGGTTGTATCAATTTAGAACATTAGAATAACGTAATTATATTTTTTAGAATACAAAAAGAAACGAATCATGACTCAGAAAGCTCAGAACTACACAAACCCAAAGGCAAAAGAACTAATCTCCCTTCTCGAAAAACAAATCCTCGTTATCGATGGAGCGATGGGAACGATGATCCAAAGATTCCCTTTGACGGAAGACGACTTCAGAGGGGAAGTTTTAAAGAATCATCCGCATCCGCTCAAAGGGAACAACGAACTTCTCTGTTTGACAAGACCGGACGTAATCGAAGCGATTCACGTAAAATTTTTGGAAGCCGGTGCAAACATCCTTGAGACGAACACCTTTAGCTCCAATCAAGTTTCCCAAGGCGACTACAAAACCGAATTCTTAGTGGCGGATCTGAATAAGGCCGCGGTAACATGCGCGCGTAACGCGATCGAGAAATTTCAAAAAACGAATCCGACACAACCTTGTTTTTTAGCGGGAGCGATCGGACCCACGACTCGGACCGCGACTCTTTCACCGGACGTAAACAATCCCGCATTTAGGGCGGTGACGTTCGACGATTTAGTCGCGACGTTTTACGAACAAGTGCGCGCGCTTGTTGAATCGGGCGTCGATCTTCTTCTTCCAGAAACAAACATCGACACTCTCAATTTGAAAGCCGCCATCTTTGCGATCGAACAAGTCTTCGAAGATCTTAATGTAAGAATCCCGGTCTGTCTTTCCGTAACGATCACCGACGCTTCCGGAAGAACACTTTCCGGACAAACCGTAGAGGCGTTTTACAATTCGATCGCTCACGCAAAACCGTTATCCGTAGGAATCAACTGCGCGTTAGGCGCCGACGAGATGAGACCTTATATCGAAGAACTTTCCAGAGTTTCTTCCTGTATGATTAGTTGTTATCCGAATGCAGGACTACCCAACGCATTCGGAGGATACGACCAAACTCCGGAAGAATTCGGAAAATATATTCAAGAATTTGCAAGCGCCGGCTGGCTCAATATCGCCGGCGGTTGCTGTGGAACAACGCCGGAACACATCGCCGCCGCCGCAAAAGCGGTCCAAGGAAAAAAACCGAGAACCATTCCTCAGATCACCGAGGTAACAAGACTTTCCGGACTCGAACCTTTGAACATAACTCCGGATAAAGGATTCTTACTCGTCGGAGAAAGAACCAACGTAACGGGATCTCCTCGTTTCAAAAAACTCATCATCGAAGGCAATTTTGAAGAAGCGGTTTCAGTCGCTCTACAACAAGTGGAAGCGGGAGCAAACATCATCGATATCAACTTCGACGAAGCCTTGTTAGACGGGGAAGCATCGATGAGACATTTTCTAAATCTCATCGCGGGAGAACCGGATATCGCCAAGGTTCCCTTTATGATCGATTCTTCCAAATGGACCGTTTTGGAAGAAGGACTGAAATGTATCCAAGGAAAGTCGATCGTCAACTCGATCTCCTTGAAAGAAGGCGAGGAAAAATTCTTAGAACACGCGCGAAAGATTCAGAGATACGGAGCCGCCGCGATCGTAATGGCCTTTGACGAACAAGGACAAGCCGCGACCAAAGATGAAAAGGTTCGTATCTGCAAGCGCGCATACGATCTTCTCGTTACAAAAGCCGACTTCAATCCGGTCGATATCATCTTTGATCCGAACATCCTCACGGTCGCGACCGGAATCGAAGAGCACAACAACTACGCGATGGACTTCATAGAAGCCATCCGCGAAATCAAAAAACTCTGCCCGGGTGCGAAAGTCTCCGGCGGTTTGTCTAACGTCTCGTTTTCTTTCCGAGGAAACAACCCCGTAAGAGAAGCAATGCACTCCGTATTCTTATATTATGCGATCCAAGCCGGAATGGACATGGCGATTGTAAACGCGGGAATGCTCGCTGTTTATGAGGAAATTCCGAAAGATTTATTAGAATATGTTGAAGATGTAATCCTAAATAGAAGACCGGACGCAACCGAACGCCTCGTTGAATTCGCCGAAAACGTAAAATCCGGAGACAAGGCGGAGAAAAAGGAAGAGACTTGGAGAGAAGGGACTTCCGTCGAAGAAAGACTTTCTCATGCTCTTGTAAAAGGTATTGTAGAATACATCGATCAAGATACGGAAGAGGCGCGTCTCAAATACGGACGTCCGTTAACCGTCATCGAAGGCCCTCTCATGGACGGAATGAAAATCGTGGGAGAACTTTTCGGAGCTGGAAAGATGTTTCTTCCTCAGGTAGTAAAGAGCGCACGCGTGATGAAAAAATCAGTGGCATATCTTTTACCTTTTATGGAAGAGGAAAAGAAAAACAATCAGGACACTTCTTCACGTCCAAAATTTTTAATCGCAACCGTAAAGGGAGACGTACACGATATCGGAAAAAATATAGTGGGTGTGGTCCTTGCTTGTAATAACTACGAAGTGATCGACTTAGGAGTGATGGTTCCCGCCGACAAAATTCTCGAGGAAGCAAGAAAGCATAACGCGAGCATCATCGGTCTTTCAGGTTTGATCACGCCTTCCTTGGACGAAATGGTTCACGTCGCATCCGAGATGAAACGGACCGGTTTCGATGTTCCCCTTTTAATCGGAGGTGCAACGACGAGTTCGGCGCATACAGCGGTCAAAGTCGCTCCTGCATACGATCATCCTGTGGTTCACGTCGTGGACGCTTCGAGAGTCGTAAACGTAGTCAATCAACTTCTTCATCCGGATTTGAATGAAGCGTATTCCAAAAAAATTAAAGAAGACCAACTCGCGGCGAGAGAAAATTATTTTAATACAAGAGCGGAGAGAAAACTCATCTCGCTTGATCAGGCAAGAGAAAACAAAGAAGTTATCGACTGGTCGACGACTCCGATCGACAAACCGGCGTTTACCGGAATCAAGGTTTTTGACGAGGAAGTTTCTTTGGAAACCCTAATTCCTTTTATCGACTGGACCCCATTCTTTACCGCTTGGGAATTAAAAGGAAGATATCCTGCGATTCTCGAAAGCGAAACGACCGGAAAACAAGCGAGAGAACTTTTCACGGACGCTCAGAAACTCATGAAAACGATCACCGAAGGAAAAATTTTCAAAACCAAGGGTGTGATCGGAATTTTCCCTGCGAACAGCGTGGGGGACGATATCGAAGTTTACGAAGACGAATCCCGTTCCAAATTGCTCACAGTATTTCATACTTTGCGTCAACAAATTCAAAAAGAAGACGCTTCGGAGCCTAACTATTGTTTGGCGGACTTCGTGGCTCCGAAAGAATCCGAAAGGATCGATTACATCGGAGGATTTGCGGTAACCGCAGGACACGGCGTGGAGGAATTCGCAAAAGAATTTGAGAAGAATCTGGACGACTATAATTCCATCATGGCAAAAGCGTTAGGCGATCGGTTTGCGGAGGCCTTTGCGGAATACATACACTACAAGGTTCGAAAAGAATACTGGGGTTACGCAAAAGACGAAAATCTTTCTCCGGAAGATCTGATCCGCGAACGTTACCGGGGAATCCGTCCCGCTGCTGGATATCCCGCGTCTCCGGATCACACAGAAAAAAGAGTTCTTTTCGATCTTCTCCAAGCGGAGAAGAATACGGGGATCACTCTTACGGAACACTTTGCGATGTGGCCTGCGAGTTCGGTGAGCGGTTTGTATTTTGCGCATCCCGCATCTAAATACTTCGCCGTTGCTAAAATCAGCCGAGATCAAATCGAAGAATACGCAAAGCGTAAAGGAATGACGATCGAAGAAACGGAACGATGGTTGGCTCCAAATCTCGCTTATGATCCGCTCGCGGTTTCGATCGCGAGATAAATAGTGAAAGAATGAATCTATTTTCTTTCGTCTAAATAGAAAGTTATGAAACCGGCAGTCCCTAATCATTCTTCGGTGCACAATCACGGTCCCGTCTATTCGGAGACCCGAAGTGCAAACGAAGAATTTTCGTTTCATCCGACTTTGATTTCTTGGTTAGCAGGACCGTTGCATCTTAAAGGGGACGAAATTTTAAAACTAACGGAAATAGGATGTACCGACAACTCCTGCCCCGTGATCGAAACCTGTTTGGAAATATTTGATTACAAAGAGAATCCCAAGCCGACTACGATGATCCGTTTTGGAAGAGCAAAACATTTGATCAGTAAGATGGACCTCGCATTCTCCCTGAAAAAACAAGGGTTTTTAGAATAGCTCTTCAATACGCGTCTTTTGTGTTACTCAAGGGCGGACTCTTTTGTACTAACTTTGTAGGAGCTCTTACACGTTTCGAAACTGATCCCTTTCTTTTCAAAACATACTCTGGAAATAGAAAACAAAGTTGCGAAGCGGTGAAAGAAAGGCTTATTCGATCTTTTTGGAGGAGCTCTTACAAAAGAGCCATTTTACCGAAAAACTTTTCCAAAACTGTAGAAGCTCCTACGAAAATGAAACTACCCCAGAACTCTTCAAAACGTCTTGGCGACATAAAATGTAGGAACTATTACACCGGATTCCAAATTTCTAAAGAGTTTCACATTTTTTTATGATCTTTTGGGGCAGGCTTAAAAGACCACAAAACTTGGACTTCAAACAAAACAAAGCGGACAAATCGCTCCGAGTGAACTTCCGCGTTTTGTTATATCAACGGGTTACTTAGGAGAAGTCTCAGAGAAGCTATATTTGATTCCGAGCAGACCTTGGATCTCTTGCATCCAAAGTTGCTGTTCTCCAGATTGAAGTTGAGCCGCCGTAGGAACGGGAACCCTTACCATACCTTCCAAACTTAAGTTTCTGGAAGAAAAGGAAATTCCCGGATTGAGATAATACTCGTAGGATTTCAAACCGCGCGCGTTGTTCGTCTGTTGATCGCTCAGCGAAAACACGCCGTTTCGATCTTGAAACCGTTTTACACTCGAGAATTGAACAAAAAAATTCATCTTAGAACTTTCCCCGATTTCGGGAAAAACCGAGTAGTTGAACGCGATCGTGGATTTCGCGGATTCTAAAACCGCAAGACCCGCTTGGTTTCCGATCATTCTCGCGTTAAAATCCATTTCCAAACCCGCATGACGTTTCATGTAGAGGAACATAACGCCGGAACTGCTTCCGTTTTGAAGCGGATTGGAATTCCAATTCGTCGATCCAAAACCTTGGATCTGGTTTCTGGAATCCGTAATTCTATCCAGCGTTCTTTTTTCGGAGAAGGCGCCGGAAAGAAGTTTTCCCGATCGGCTCGGAACTTCGTTTACAAAAACGGTTTCGGAAACCGGTAGAAAATTTACATTTCCACTCGGAACAACAGAAAATAAAAAGGGCTGAAACATTCCGGAAAACGAAAGACCCGGAGTCGTAGTAAAAATCGGTGTCGGAGATTTTGTCTCTTGAAAGGATTCTCCGTCTGGTCCCAATTTGAGTTCCATTGGATCCTTGTAAGGAATGGCGACAACTTGGAGATATTTCTGACGATTGAGATCAAAGTCTCTAGAAAGATGATAGGGTTCGAACGGGCTAAAAGAAGGGTCTTCTACCGAAAAAATGGAAACCCCAAAAAGGAACAAAAATAAAGATAGAATGAGTGATCTTTTTCCGTTCATGGATGTTCTTCTTTGTAAGACTATAGAAATAGAACAGAACTGTCAGTATAAAATTGCAAAATGAGATGATTTTTCCCGGAATTCCTTAAAATTCAACGCGAGGATAAGAATGGAGACAAAGATAAAAAATTTCGGCGAGTGCACCGTACCAAGTCCCGCAGATTATGAATACTATACTAGCGATTCTTCCAGATTGTTGTTCCGAACCGTTTTTCAATCCGTCGAAGATTGGAATTCCTACATTGAAAATGGACCCGACTTTTTCGAACAAGCCGGACCTCGCGAAAAAATTTTTTTCCGTCCGAAGGAGGTGACCGCGGGGATCGTAACGTGCGGCGGTCTTTGCCCCGGAATCAACGACGTGATCCGGGGAATCGTTATGGAACTCTACTATCGTTACGGAGTTTCCCGAATTCTCGGTTTTCCTTACGGTTACCAAGGCCTTGTCAAAAAATATTCTCACAAGCCGATCGAACTCACACCGGAACGTGTGGCGCATATCGTGGAAGAAGGCGGTTCCATGCTCGGTTCTTCTCGCGGAAATCAATCTCCGGTGGATATGGTCGACTATCTCAGCCTCTACGGAGTCAAGGTTCTCTTTTGTATCGGCGGGGACGGAACCCTTCGAGGAGCGAGAGAGATCGAGGAAGAAATCGACAAACGAGGCGAGGAAATTTCAGTCATAGGAATTCCCAAAACCATAGACAACGATATCAACTACGTCCAAAAGACTTTCGGTTTTTCTACCGCGTTTTCCAAAGCGATGGAAGCGGTGGAATGCGCCCACGTAGAAGCCAAAGGAGCGCCTAACGGAATAGGCCTTGTAAAACTTATGGGAAGACATTCCGGTTTTATCGCGGTAAACGCGGCGCTCGCTTCACGAAACGTAAACTACTGCCTGATCCCCGAGGTCAACTTTGATCTTCACGGAAACGGAGCCTTTTTGGACGAGCTCAAAAAAAGAATTCAAAAAAGAGGTCACGCCGTCATCATCGCAGCCGAAGGAGCGGGACAACATTTTTTCGAAACCACCGGGGAAAGAGATCCTTCCGGAAACCTCAAACTCAAGGACATCGGGATCTTTCTCAAAGACACGATGATCGAATTTTTTAAAAAGGAAAACATTCCGGTTAACATCAAATACATCGATCCTAGTTATATCATCCGCTCCATTCCCGCAGACCCGGAAGATTCTGTCTTTTGCGGCTTTTTGGCTCAGAACGCGGTACACGCCGCCATGGCGGGCAAAACCGATATGGTGGTAGGAATGTGGAACAACGTTTTTACACATCTTCCGATCTCTGTCGCGATCCAAGAAAGAAAAGTCCTTCAACCGGATCGTAGTACTCTCTGGAGATCGCTCCTCGCGTCCACGGGACAACCGGCGCACATGTTGGCGAAATAACCTCTTCGATACGATATACAACTTTGAAGCTTTTCCACATTTCGCCAAACTTTGACAAAACGACGCACCTTCGGGCTTTAAAAACGTAGGAACTCACACCTCTTTTGGAGAATAAAAGAACGATTAGAAATCTCGCAAAAAGTCCGTGAGATTTATTTTGTAGGAACTCACACAGATAGATTAGAATTTTATAAAATTCTTACGTCTTTCGAGGTTTTGGAACAAACTTTTGAGAAAAACGAATGCGTCAGCGATGGGGAGGGCGCTTTTTGCGTCCCGAGCGAATATTAGAATGTTCTTTTTCTTTTAAGAATCAAGCGAGCGAGGGATGAGTCGCTTTGCGACGAACCCGGACCAAGCGCGGTCCTTCCGATTCCCATCGGAAGGAGACGCCCGATCGATTTTTTGCAAAACTTTTAAAACCGGAAAAATTTTCGAAGATTTCAACTTGTCGCTTCGGATTTTTTTAGAGAAGTCCTGGAAAATTTGACGCGGGCAAGCTACGGGCGGATTTTTCTTTTAAGGAAGACGAACCATAAAGAGCGTATAGTCGTCGTGAGGCGCCGCGTCTCCGCGAAAGGCGTCCGTAGTGTCGATGATCAATTCTTTCAGCGCGCCCAAGGGCATCTCACCGTTTCTTTCGATGAGTTTTGTGAGATTTTCGAGTCCGTACATTTCGTTCGACTCGTTCATCGCTTCGCTCACTCCGTCGGTATAAAGAATGAGAAGATCTCCCGGCGCATAGTCGATTTCGTGTTCGTCGATTTCGGATTCTTTGATCCCGAGAGGCATTCCCTTTCCGGAAAGACTCGTCACTTTTTTATCCTTAGCTTTGTAGAGGAGTTGTTCGTTGTGTCCGGCGCTGGAGAATCGAATTCTTCTTTTGGCCATATTGATCCGAGCGAGCATCACGGTTACGAACATAAAATAACCGGACTTCTCCTGAATGATTCGATTCGCGCTCATCAAACTGATGCTAGTCGAAGAATTTCTGGATACTTCCCCCGAAATGATCGTCTTTGAGAATTCCATAAAAAGAGCGGCGGCGATTCCTTTTCCCGAAACGTCCGCGATAAGGACGCTCACTTCGTCGGGGTTGTGATAGATGAGATCGTAAAAGTCTCCTCCGATTTCCTTGGATGCGATATAACTCGTCTCCAATTCCAATCCTTGGATTTTTTTAGGAATGTTCGGCAACGAGTTCACCTGAATCTGAGAAGCGATCTGCATATCTCTTCGAATCGAATTGAGTTTTTCTTTTTGATCCTTGGAAAGAAGAGAATTGTATGCTTCCGCGATCTGATTTGAAATTGTGCTCAGAATGTTTTGATCGGCGTTGTCAAAACTATTCCCCGATATTTTATCCGCGGCGTTGAGAATCCCTATGATCTTTCCGTCTTGTCGAATCGGCACCGAGATAAAAGACTTGGTCTTATATCTTTCAGGGCGAACCCAGTCTTCCGCAAGAGCCGTCGTATTTTGTACGAGAATGGGAACTCCGGTTTCCAAAATTTTGTTGATCACCCCTTCTTTCTCGTTGATAAAATGTTCTTCCTCTTCGAGACTAAAACCGATGCTTTTTTTGAGTTCGTATTTTCCGCTCTTCGAATTGAAAAAGATGAGGGAAACCCTTTCCGCCCTCATCACTTCCGAAATCGAATGAACGGTCAGATTTAAGAATTGATCCATTTCCGCGATGTTCGAAATCGCTTGGCTGAGTTGAAAGAGACAGTCCAATTCATTCGCGCGGCTTTTCAAATCACCGATGAGTCTTCGATTTCGAATCGCGATCGCCGCAAGATCCGAAAGATATTGAAGAACCTTGATGTCCTTATTGGTAAATTCTTTTCTTCCCAACGAGTTGACGGCTTCCAGCACCCCTTGGATTTCTCCCTGGGTGCTCATGGGAACGCAGATCAGATTGTTGGTTACGAATCCTACCGTCTCGTCTATGTTTCTATAAATTCTTGGATCGTTCGCCGCGTCGTTTACGATCACCGGTTCCAGATTTTCCAGAACCATTCCTGCGATTCCTTTTCCTCTCGGAACCTTCAGAGTAGCCAGAGATTCTCCCTTTGTTCCTTTTGCGACGTTGAAGACAAGACAGTCTTCATCCCGATCGTAAAGAAGAAGAGAACATCCTTCCGAATTGAGGACGTCCTTTGTGGTTTCTATGATGATGCCGAGGAGTTCTTCCAGGTCGTCGGTCGAGTTGATTCTCGCCGTAATATCGGAGATTAGGGATAAGGATAGTTGCCTTTCACTCATAAAGGGGGTTAACGGACCATTCTAAAAGAAGAATTGAATCATTGAACACAAGAAAGATTTCCCTGTCAAGGAGTTTCATTAACAATTCAAACGAGCTGAATTTGCAAAAAAATCAGCGAAAGATGTTTTTTTGATTCGCCGGAGAACTTTCAAAACGTCGCGAACTAAAATTTTTCTTTTTGCCTCCGATCTCAGAAGCGGTGAAGTAAGGAAGATCTTATCGGAAAAGATGCTCTCTCAAAAGATTCTTTCCGGAGAATAAAGAATACAAACTAAGACCTCTCACTCGATCAAAGAACCGATCCCTTGATCGGTAAATATTTCGATCAGGATAGAATGGGGAACTCTTCCGTCGATAATATGAGTTCTCCTCACTCCTTGATCGATCGCTGTGAGACAACATTCTACCTTTGGAATCATTCCTCCGGAAATTTCTCCCTTTCGAATGTAATCCTTTACCTTTCCTCGGTTGAGTCCGGTCGCAAGTTTTCCGTCGATCAAAATTCCTTCCGTATCCGTGAGGAGAATCAATTTTTCCGCCTTGAGCGCTCCCGCAACTTCTCCGGCAAACGTGTCCGCGTTGATATTGAGACTATCGCCCGTGGCGGATTCCGCCACGGGCGATATCACGGGAATGAACCCTTCTTTTTGAAGATTGAGAAGAATCTCCGGATTGATCGTTTCTATCTTTCCCACAAGACCCACGTCGAAGAGTTGTTTTTCCCGACCTTCGAGTTCGATCTCGATCGGGGCTTTTGTTGCCTTGGCAAGGTTTCCGTCTTTTCCGGAAATTCCCACCGCATTTCCACCCTGTGCATTGATCATAGAAACGATTTGTTTGTTCACCTTTCCAGTGAGAACCATTTCTACGACGTCCATGGTTTGAGCGTCTGTCACTCGATGTCCATGTACGAACTCGGTTGGAATTTTTAGACTTTCCAGGAGCCGATTGATTTCCGGTCCACCCCCATGAACAATCACGGGATGGATGCCTACGTATTTTAAAAGAACGACGTCTCTTGCAAAAGATTCTTTCAAATCGGCTTTGGCCATTGCAGCCCCGCCGTATTTGATCACTACCGTCTTGCCCGAATATTTCGTGATGTAAGGGAGGGCTTCGAGGATATGATTGACTCTTTCCAAAAGTTTTTCCATGAGAAACAGAGAATTCCTTGTGCCGATCTCTGTCATCCAGAAATACGGGATAGATGTTAGAATGGAGATTCAAGAAGAGTGTCTGTAACAAAGAAAGAATCCGAAAATAAAAAAAATGTAATTCTTACCGGCGGAAGCGGAGGCCTGGGGAGGGCGATCGTAGAGTCGCTCGTTTCGGAAGGTTACTCGGTGACAAATTTGGATCTGAAAAATCCGGAGAATCCGTTCAAAGGAGAATTTTTTATTCCCACCGATTTAACCCGCGATAAAGAACTCAATTCTTCTTTGGAAACCTGGAAGAAAGTTGTTACATCTGAAAACCTGACCCCGTACGGCTTCATTCATTGTGCCGGTTATGGAGGTCCTTATCACAAGATTACGGAAGTGAGTCAGGAAGAATGGGACCGAATTTTTTCCGTGAATATTCGGTCGGCGTTTCAGATCACGAAATGGATTCTTCCTATATTCAAAAATTTGAATTTAGGAAGGCTTTTATTTGTCGCGTCCTCTTTGTCCCTCAAAGGTTCGGCGAACTCGGTGGCTTATTCTTCTTCCAAACACGCCTTAATCGGTTTTGTTCGTTCTCTTGCGGAAGAATGGGGTCCTTTCGGAGTCACTTTCAACGCAATCAGTCCGGGTTACATGGAGACGAAGATGGGGATTCAAGAAGACCAAGTAGACGATCATAGGAAGAAAATTTTGGAGATGACCCCTTCGAGAAAAATTGCGGATCCTTCGGAGATCTCGAGAGTGATTCTCTTTTTGCTGAGTCCGGATTCCGGTTATGTCAATGGTGCGAACTGGGCCGTGGATGGCGGAATCACCGCGGTCTGAAAAGGGTAAGTTAGGTCTTGCGTCTTTTTTTCGGCGCTCTTTGTTTGGGAAGGCTTTGGGAGAAAGTCTGAGAGTTTTGTTCTTTTTACGTGGGCGTTCTTTCAAATTCGAAGGTATACCTTCCGAAAAGCGGGTTTGGCTCTACTTCCAATTCTCTGGAAATGAGGTTTTGTCCTAAATCTAGGGTCCAGATCATTCTGTAAATCTCGTGAAACCTAGGAACTCCTTGGTTCATAGTTTCTACGATAGAATCTCCGACTCCAACGTCATCCAACCAAAGCATATAATTAAAAAGAAAACACCTTGAAACCCCGTGAGCGGCAGCCAACGCTCCCAAAACTGCCCAAGCGCCGGTATTCACGCGAATGCTCATCTTCTTCATTTTCCCGACGCCCCGATTGTACCGAATCTTCCCCGCCCTCCAGTGCAATCTCCTCAAACAACTCACATACTTCGTGTATCTCCTCAACAGATACGGAAGTTTTCTCCGGAGAACCTTTTTTTCTTCTTCACTGAGCGCATCCCAATAGGTTAGAGGAACTAAGATCGAATCGTTGCCCATCGGACCTTCGATCAATGCCGACTCAATTTTTCTCTCAGAACTAAACGATAGAGTTTCCATACACCGTCTACGGTTCTTCCTTTTGTTGAGTCCGCAGTCGATCCGGGAGAAAAGTTTAAGAATTTAGATTTTTTTTTGAGAGATTGGTTACGACAGACAACATTCGATGCATAACCAAAAAGGAAGGTTTTTGATTCCTAATCCAAAAAGAAAAACTTTTCAACTTCGCTCGAAAAATTGATCCCTCAGTTTTTTTTGTTCTTCCGACGGATGTTCTACAAACTTGAACTGACTTGTCTGAAAACGTCCCGAGAGTTTCATCTTTCTCTTGAGAATTTTTCCTCTCCTTGCAATCAGAAGTTCGATCTTATCACCGACCTTAAACACCTTCAAAAGATCCTTTCGATTTCCCGAATGAATCCGATTTCCAT
This sequence comes from Leptospira ainazelensis, assembly GCF_016918785.1. Taxonomy (GTDB): domain Bacteria; phylum Spirochaetota; class Leptospiria; order Leptospirales; family Leptospiraceae; genus Leptospira; species Leptospira ainazelensis. Next base: position 41,839 of record NZ_JAFFPT010000038.1, read on the forward strand.
TCAGAGAAATCCATTCGTCGCCCTGACTCAAATCGACGGATGGATCCAAAATCTTCCAATCGATCTTACTGATCACAAGATTCCCTCTTTCTTCTCTCACGACAAAACCGAGTTCAACACCCGGACTTGAATCCACTCGTATAACACCGATTTTATGAAAATATCTTTCGATCGGAATTGCGACCGGCTTTTCCAGAAAAGGGCCAAATTCCAGCTTCAGATCGACATCCGTGCTCCGTTTGGCTGCATCAAAAAATTCAGGCTTTGTAAAACCGCGATTCTTCCCCAAATGAAAAAATTGATAGACCTCTCTCATCACATCCAAGAGCGATTTTTTACCGGAGGTTTCCGAAAGAAGAAAAAGATCCATCGCTAGCGCGAGAATCCCTCCCTTAATATAATAAGAAATTCCAGTGTTTGCGGCGTTCGGATCGTTTGGTCGATTGTAGAATTTAGTCCAAGCGGTATAAGAAGAATCTTCCAAACTCATCCAAGATTCTCCTTCCGATTTTTCCAGACTCTGGAGATCTTCCATCACCTTTGCGAGATAATTCTCCGCGTTTAAATGTTTTGTCTTCACTAAAAAATAAGCGTCATAAAAAGAAGTGATTCCCTCCGCGATCCAGAGCTCCCGAGTCAGATTCGGCTTTTGATAATCGAACGGACCAAGCGCGATCGGACGGATTCGTTTTACGTTCCAAAGATGAAAATACTCGTGAGAAAGGAGTTCTAAAAGTTTGAGATAACCGTCCTTACTCAGAGCCTTCAGAGGGTCGTACATATTTACGGAAGAATTCAGATGTTCTAATCCACCGTAGGCTCCTTCCGAAAGAATGAGAATGAACAAATAACGCACATTAGGCGCCCCTCCCAAAGAACGAATCTGTTCTCCGGTGATCTTTTGAAGGTCTCGGATCAGATTTTTCTGAACCGACTTTGCTAATTCTCCTTCGAGAACGATTTCGTGTTCGCAACCCTCGGAAACAAAAGATATCGCGGAACGACCGGACAATAAAATCGGAGAATCCATCAATAGATCCAGAGAATCCGCAGAACGTTTTTTTCCCTTCCCTGAAAGTCCCGAATGACAAAACTCAAACGGAAGAGAATTCGATATTTCTAATGTGATTTCGGAAATTTCAAAACCCTTCGGATATAGAAACAAAGCGGGCGGATGTAAAAGACAAAATTCCGTGGTGAAATAATTGGAACGGACCGAATAGTCAAAACCGTAGACCACATAACGAACCCGAAACGATTCGCCCTTGGAAACGACCTTCCAAGAATCCAGCCCTATCTGATCGACTTCAAGGGTCTTCCCGTCCTTTCCGGAAACAAAGGCTTCTAGTTTATGAATGTGTCTGGAATAATCCCGAACCATATAAGATCCGGGAGACCAAACGGGAAGAGAAAGAACGGTTTCTTCTTTGGGGGAAACTACCTCCAATTCTACTTGAAGATAGTGTCCCGTGAGTTGGTATTCTTGAACAGAAAAGCGAAGTTTAGACAATCATTTACCGCTTGCTTTGGAAATCTCCTGGAGAGTTTCTTCCACCGTGGTCGTCGGGTCAACTTTTCTCCAAACCTTTTGTATTTTCCCTTCCGGAGAAATCAAAAAAGAATCCCGAGAAAGTCCTTTGAAAACCCTTCCTTTCCATTCTTGATCACCGTAAACTCCCAGCGCTTCGCTCAGAGAATGATTCGGATCGGATAATAAAGGAAAGTTTAGAGAATACTTTTGAATAAAATTCTCATGCGATCCGAGATCGTCCAAACTCACACCGTAGACTTTCGCGCCGATCTTTTTAAATTCTCCGATATTATCTCTATAACTGCAGGCTTGTTTTGTACAACCCGGAGTATCGTCTTTTGGATAAAAATAGAGTAGGGTCCAAGAACCGGCGATGTCCTCGGGCAGTTTCACACTCTTTCCTTCGGTACTTTCCAAACTGATTGCGGGAAGAGACGTTCCTAAAGTTGGATCTGACATTCAAATTTCCTCATCGAATTTTATCACTCCGGAAACCCGGATACGTGAAATAATATGAGGATCGGAGGACTTGCAACCGCTTTTCAAAATGGAAGTTAAGATTTGAAACGAATCCGGAATAAAAATGTTGAAAATTCAACAATCTAAACTTCTAATCCTATACTTCGCCGAGAAACGACGATTTCTCCAAATGGAAAAAACAACTTTGAAAACGATCCTATTCTCTCTCCTTGTATTCCTCCCGACATTTATCTTTTCTCAAACGCAAGAAAACTGGAAACCAATCGATCTCCGAATCGGAACCTGGTTTGCCGCAGAAGGTTTTCAGAAGAAGAATTTAGAAGGACTCGATTCTTCTTCCGGAAACGTAAAAAAGATCACTTCGTTTCCGATCGTTATGAACGAAATTTTTGAAGTCCCGATTGGAGAAAGTTTAAAAGAATACACTCTGCAGACTCGTTTTTCCTTGGAAGGAGATCTTCAACAAACCAAAATCTACAAACCGATCTTTCTTTATTTGGAATCGATCGGCGAAAACTGGGAAATTTATCTGAACGGATATTCTCTTAGCAAAGAAATTCATCTGAATCCTTCCCAAAAAGAAATGTTAGTTCGAAGAACGATTCGAAATTTTCGTTTGCCCATCGATTCCAGTCTCCTCCAAAAAGGGGAAAACATCCTCACGTTTCATCTAATCGGAGATTCTCCGGCTACGGCTCTTTCTAAAAATTTGGATCTGGGTTTTTATATCGACGGAGATTATTCCATCACGACGGAACAAAAACTTTCCGGCGACATTTCGGCTCTTGTCAATCTCTGTCTCAATACGATTTATATTTTCTTCGGTTTGTATCACCTTCTTATCTATGTAAAAAGAAGAGAAGACCGTTATACGCTCTACTTCGGTTTTTTTAGCGTCTTTATGGCCGTGTATTCTCTTTCTCGTTCCACATACGCTTTCGAAGTGATTCACGATACGACCTTAATTACGAGAATTGAATATGCTTCCGTGACGCTTCTCGCTCCTTTGTTCTTATTGTTTATGCAGGATTACTTCTACGGGAGAGCGAAGTTTTCGCGAATTCTTTTCGGTTTTTTTATCTTCAATCTTGGAATCGCCATTCTTACTCTTTTGGAACCTTTCCGTTACACGATGACGAGCTTGAGAATCTGGCAATTCTCAATTCTTCCGACTCTCGTTTATCTTCTCTATTTTATGGGGAAAGCCGTCTATCTCCGTAAAAAGGACGCAACCGTCATGGCGGCGAGCATCTTTACCGTGGTTTTTATCGCCGTCTACGACGTGATCGATTCCATGTTTTTTCAATCGGGGTTTCGATTCACTCACTTTGCATATTTTCTTTTTGTAGTAGCTCTTACAACAATTCTTGCCAACCGATTTATCTCTTTGTATCGTCAATCCGAAGATCTCAACATCGAACTCAGCCAGCAAAAACTCGAACTCGCAAGACAGAAAAACGCATTCTTCCGTTTTGTTCCGGTTCAATTCTTAAACGTTCTTGGCAAAGATTCAGCGGTCGAAGTCAACCTAGGAGATTCCGTTCTCAAAGAGATGAGCGTTCTTTTTACGGACATTCGTTCTTTTACTACGATCTCCGAGCAGATGACACCCGAAGAAAACTTTAAGTTTATCAACGACTATCTCGCGAGTATGGAGCCGGTCGTTCAAAGACACGAAGGTTTTGTGGATAAGTTTTTGGGAGACGGAATCCTAGCGCTCTTTTCCGGAGAAGGGGAAGCGATCAACGCAAGTCTTCATGGAAAAACCTCGGCTGATAAGGCGATTCTCGCGGCGATCGAAATGAAAAAAAGAGTTCAGGCGATCAACGCGGAAGCAAAAGATTCTTCTCACTTTAAAGGACTCAAAATCGGAATCGGGATCAATACAGGAAATCTTATGTTAGGAACGGTGGGAAGCCGTTCCAGACTCGATACTACCGTCATCGGAGATACGGTCAACGTCGCCTCTCGTCTGGAAAGTTTGACCAATCTCTATCGGGCGGACATTCTCATAACGAAGAACACACTTTCTTCGATGACGATCGCCGACGGACTCGCGATCCGTGAAATCGATTCGGTCGTCGTCAAAGGCAAAACCGATCCCATCATCATCTATGAAGTCTACGAAGCCGACGCTCCTCATATCCGTAAACTCAAGGACACGACCTTACCTCTGATCACGAGGGGAATCATTCTTTACAAAGTGGCAGACTTTCAAGAAGCCCTGATCAATTTCGAACAAGCTCTCAAAGTATATCCCGAAGATATCGTTTCGATTCTCTATCGGAAACGTTGTCAGGAATACATCGCGATCCCGCCGATCGGAAACTGGATCGGCGTTCAACACCTTCTTGAAAAATAATCCTTAGGTCTTTGGATTGTTTTCGAGTCGGAAATTCCATCTCGGCCAAACAATCGTTGCCAAAGCCCATTCTTCCTAGAACATTGGTTTCTGATAATTTACAGATTGCAAAGGAAACCTGGTACAAATGATACCCTACACCGTCTATAAAATGATCCATATCTTCGGAATTCTTCTTCTTTTTACCGCATTGGGAGGAGTTACGATGCACGTTTTGAACGGAGGAAACAAAGAATTCTCCAATCGTAAATTCGTAGGAATCACCCACGGAATCGGACTCTTTCTGATTTTACTCGGCGGCTTCGGAATGTTAGCAAGACTCGGAATTCTCTGGCCTTGGCCGGGTTGGGTGATCGCAAAATTCGCGATCTGGCTCGCATTTGGCGGACTTCTCACGACCGTTTATAAAAAGCCTTCTTTGGCGAAGGTTTTCTGGTTTGGATTTCCATTATTAGGACTTCTCGTATCCTACGTCGTTCTCTATAAACCGTTCTGAACGATTTTCAAAATTTGAAGAATTAAGATACACCGGTATCGAGGAAACAAAAGAGATGGCAAAAGCATCCAAAACCGTTCCCAAGTCAAAACCAAAAAAGGATTCTTCTATCAAACCGATACAAGACTTCGTCGGTTCGAGAACCCTTCCTTTTCCCGTGGACAGACTCGAAGACGTTCGTAAACGCGCGCGTAAATTTCGCGAAAAGATGCTTTCCGGTTCGCAAGTCGTCTTTTACAGATCTTACGACTTGGTTCGAGTGCCTTATCCAACGCGTTATGCGCTCTTGAACGCCTACAGCCTTCCGACTCCGTATATGCACATTCTGAATCGATTGTTTATCATTCAGTATCGAACCGGAGAAGGAATCAAAACTCTTTTGTTTTCCCCATCGGATCTCGACGGAAACGCGGAAACTCCTTTTTTCAAAAGACTCGCAGAAAGTTTCGGACCGTTTCAATCCATCGGAAAAAAGATCATCGCTCCGATCTTAAACACCGTGGAAGAATGTCTTCAAGACGCGGGAATTTCTCCCGAAAAAGTGGATTATATTTCCTACGATCACCTTCATACCCAGGACATCCGTAAGTGGTTGGGCGCGAACGGAGAAAAGGGATATTTCCAGAACGCAAAACTTTTGGTGATGCGGGAAGAATGGGACTCCGTTCAAGGACTTCTTCCACCTCAATCCGATTGGTATTGCCCGAACGGAACGGGTGGAGTTGCGAGTGATCGTATCGTCGTGTTAGACGGAGACGTGGAACTCGGACAAGGAGTCGCTCTTATTCGCACTCCGGGCCATACCTACGGGAACCATTCTCTCGTGGCTCACACACCCGAAGGGATTTTTGTTTCCAGCGAAAACGGAGTCAGTGCGGACAGTTATTCTCCTTTAAAATCTCGGATTCCGGGAGTGAAAAAATACGCTAAGTCAACGGGGATGGAAGTGATCTTAAACGGGAATACGCTTGAAATCGGACTCGATCAGTATATTTCCATGGTTCAAGAAAAGGAAATGGCGGGAGTTTCTTTGCGGAATCCCGATTTCTACAACGTGATGCCTTCTTCCGAAATGACGAGTTATTGGCTTTTTCCGGGAACGTCTCCGACGTTTAGTTTCGGACAATTGTCCTTCGGTTCCCCCGTAACATAAGGAAAAAAGAATATGATTCTATTCATCACAGGTTGTGCGGGCGGACTCGGAAAAAAAATCGCGGAAGACGCGTTTTCCGCAGGACATTCGATTCTCATTACGGATATCAACGAGAAAGAACTCAAAAAATTCTCGACCCAATGGAAGAATGAAAAAGAAAGAGTCCTCGTTTCTAAGTTAGACGTCACATCGCCGACGGATTGGAAGAAGGTGATGGATCTCGCGTATAAAAAATGGGGAAAAATCGACGCGCTCTTAAACGTCGCGGGTTACCTTCTTCCCGGTTATATCTACGAGGTTCCCGCGAAAGAGATCGATCGTCATATGGATATCAACGCAAAAGGTGTGATGTATGGAACCAGAGAAGCGGCGGTAAGAATGGTTGCGGCCAAAGCCGGTCATATCGTCAATATTGCTTCTCTCGCGGGAGTGGCTCCGATTACGGGGATCGCTCTTTATTCTACTTCGAAATTTGCCGTAAGAGGTTTCTCCTTAGCCGTAGCCCAAGAACTCAAAGAGAAGAATGTTTTTGTAACCGTCGTTTGCCCCGATGCGATCAAAACTCCGATGTTGGATCTTCAGAAAGATTTTGAACAAGCGTCCATGACCTTTTCCGGGGACAAGGTTTTGACTGCGGAAGAGGTTTCTCAGATCATCCTCGGACGGGTTTTATCCAAAAAACCTCTGGAAGTAATGATTCCGGGAAGCAGAGGAATTCTTGCAAAAATCGCAAACCTCTTTCCGGCCATGAGCGGTTTCCTCGGCCCGATTCTTAGAAAAAAAGGTCTAAAAAAACAATCAGCTTACAAAAAAGGATAAGGGAAATTTAAGAATTTCTTTTTGGAATCGCAAAACCGATTCCTCACCGGCCGTTCCAAACGAATCGCACGTTTCTCCGAATGATTCGCAAAACACATATTAGGTGGAAAATTCTTTCCCGACCGTTTTTATGAAAAAATCAAAACCGATTCCCTTACGAACGATGGCGGGATATGCAATGGCCGAAATCGGGATCACCGCGGTGGAAGTTTTGGCTCAGATTTATCTTTTAGAATTTTTTGTCTCCGCCGTTGGCCTCAGAGCCTCTCTCGCAGGATTGGCGCTCGCGGTCGCCGTTCTCTGGGATGCGATCTCGGATCCTTTGATGGGCTATCTTTCCGATCATACAAAAACCAGACTCGGAAAAAGAAGACCTTATATTTTGAGTGGGGGAATTCTTCTTGCGATTTCCATCTCTATCATGTTTTCTCCTCCCTCTTTGGAGACACAAACACAGAAGTTCTTTTTTCTTTTGTCAGTTTATCTTCTGGTGAACACTTCGATGACCATTCTCGCGGTTCCGCATATCGCGCTCGGGGGAGAAATGACCTTCGTTCCAACCGAACGAACCCGGATTTTCGGTTGGAGATTCTTTTTTAGCAATATAGGTTTTATTCTCGTTTTGATTCTTCCTTCCTTTTATTCGGCTTTGTTTCCGAACGAAAACGAAGTCTCCCGGCTTTTGACCACGAGAAATTATACTTCTCTTACGATCGCTTGTATTCTCATCCTCACTTCGGTCATCGCTTTTTTTGCGACTTCCGGAAGAGACAAAGCGGAAGAATCGACGTTAGAATCGAAGTCGAACTGGAAACGCGAAGTTTCCGTAGGACATCCTCGGTTTGTAAAGATCAGATCCGTTTTTAAGAATCGTTATTTTTTACCGTTGATTCTCGCCTTTATCATCGCAACCTTCGGAAGAACTTTCAACTCTTCGATCGTAAATCTATATTACAAATATAGAATTCGTTTAACGGAAGCGGAGATCGGCTTGATGATCCTTCTCCCTTTCGTCGTTTGTCTGATCTTATCCATTCTTCTTTGGGTTTATCTTTCCAATCGGTTCGGAAAAAAATGGCCCGCATTTTGGGGAATTCTTCTTTTGGGAATTATGACGGTGGTTGTTTATCCGCTTTTTCCGGAACGGGGGATTCTTCCGATCTTGTTCGCTGCCGTTTTCGGAGGGTTTTTTGCCGGCGCCGTTTTACTCTTTGATTCTTTAGTCGCGGACATCGTCGACTACGACGAGCTCAAAACCGGAGAAAAGAGAGAAGGGTGGTTTTTCGGACTCTGGAAAATGGCGACGAAAGTTGCGCGGGCGCTCGGTTTAGGTTTTGGCGGAATTCTTCTGAGTGGAATCGGCTACCAAGAAGGATCCGTAAATCAAATCCCGGAACTTGGATTTCGCCTTTCGATTCTTTTTGGACCCGTCGTCGGAAGTTTTTTTATCTTAGGCGCTCTGATCTTTCTTCTGATGCCGCTCACAAAGGAACGACATCAAAGAATTCAAAGTCTTCTTTTGAGAAGAAGGGAGATTCGAAAGAGAAAACTTTTTGTTTCGGAATGAGCTATAATTGGTGATTCCGAAACGAGTTTGTTTTTGAAAAAGATTCTTTTCAGAGATTCAAAAAATATTCTGATTGAAATTCTCAAATCCGCAATTCATACTTTCTCAATCGCCGATATCAATATGAATCTATTATCCAGAATTACGATAAACCCTGAAATTTGCGGCGGAAAACCTTGTATTCGGGGAATGAGAATTCGGGTGATCGATATTTTGGAACTGTTTTCCAACGGCCTTTCCCACGAAGAAATTTTAAAAGAAATGCCCGATTTGGAACCCGAGGATCTCAAAGCTTCTCTTCAGTATGCGTCGATGAAAATTGATCACGCAGTGGTTCTCGCAAGTTGACCATTTGGTTGGATGCACAACTTTCACCCAAACTTTCCAGCTGGATTCAGCAAGAATTTCAGATCAGTTCGTTTCGCCTACGGGAACTAAAACTCGTCTCGAAGACGGATCAAGAGATTTTTCTCGCTACACGCAACCAAATCGAAATCGTAATCATGACAAAGGATGGAGACTTTATCGATCTTCTCAATCGATACGGCCCTCCTCCAAAGATCATTTGGATCCGATCCGGAAACACTGCAAATCAATCGATGCAAATTCTTCTAAAAAAAACGCTAAACAAAGCGCTTACGATCTTATCCGCAGGTGACAAGATCGTAGAAATTGCCGATTGAAAAAAAGAAGACTTACCCGGTCTTAAACTTCTTCCGAATATTCCGAAGCGCATCTTGTTTTGATTTTTCACGAACCGCAGCGCGAAGGTTTTTCTTTACCGGAATATAAGACTCGGTGCTTGCCAAGGTCTTGTGACCCAGAAAGTCTTTTACTTGTGCAAGCGGAGATCCGTCGGCGATCAAATGTAGAGCGCGACTGTGTCGAAGTGTAAAAACGGTTACGGGACTGGAAATCCCCGCGCTTTTTCCGATTTCGGAAATGATTCTTTCCACGTTTCGGGAAGTAGTATGAGACCCGAGACTTTTTCCGGGAAACAGATACGAATTTGCGGAGACCAACGCCTCTTTTTCATACTTCTTAATCAAAGAAAGAAGTTCCGTCGGAATTTCCACGTTCCTTGATTGAGAAAGGACACTCGATTTGATCTGAATCCACTTGCGTTTTAGATCCAGATGATTCCACTTGAGCGAAATCAATTCTCCTACACGAAGACCGCCGTAATATACGAGTCCGCACATCAGTTCGTGTTTTGCATTGGAAGATGCAGATTTTAGAATATTCTGCATCTCTTTAAAGGTGATCGCATTGGGATTGTTATATTCCCGGATCGGTCTCTGAAAGTCCCGAAAAAGGTCCATTTTCATCACGTCTTCGAAAAACATCTTGAGAGAGCTGACATTGATCTGGATTGTAGAAGAAGAGACCTTCTTCTTTTTTAGATGATCCATATAACGATTGAGATCTTTGAGAGTTATCTTTTCCGCGGGTTTATCCGCAAAATTGAGAAAGTCCACGTTGTATTTTAGATAGGTATAAGCGGTGGCCTTCTTATAATTTCTCTGGCGAATGATTTTACTGAGTCTTTCGATCGAATGTTTATTCTTTTTCGGAAGTTCCAATTCTGACATCTCTTCTTTCCTGCCAAATCTGTGTTTGACTCGTTAGGCGTCATTCCACAGATTTCTATTCTTTTTAGTAGCTTTGAAAAAAAGAAATCAAATATTTCCAAATTGTGTCAATTCAATAATCGATTTTCTGGAGAATTCTGTCGCAAATCTCTTCGACCTTCAAATCATCGATCTGCAAGTAGTGATCGGAAGCCGCCTCGTAGTGCGGAAGTCGAGATTCTAAGATACTTCGATAGGAAGCAATGGCGCTGAGGGCGGGGCGTGTGGGGTCGTTTTGAATCTTTTCCACAAGAACTTCCGTGGAACGGGAAAGTCCGAAGATGGTTGTTATGGATTTTAGAAGTTCAATCTTTCTCTGACTTGGAATCTCTTTCCCTTTCGAATCCAAATCAAAAAGAATTCCACCTCCACAATCCAAAATGATTCCGTTCGCGTTTTTAAGTTTTTCTAAAATTCGAAATTCGAGATCCCGAAACGGTCTCCAATTCCCGTCGTTTTTTTGGATAAACTCGGGAATCGATATTCCTCCGATTTCGTAAACTGCGATCATGTCCGTAGAAATCACGGGCATTCCTGTGATCTTGGATAATTTACGAGAGATCTTAGATTTACCGACCCCTCTAGGGCCGATCAAAGCGAAATTTTTTTTCAAGCCTGGATTAACTCACGGATATGTTTCTGTATCTCGGGTAAAACCGTGTAATACATCTGTAAGTCAGAATCGTTGATTCCTAAAATCTGCAAAGCTTTATTGGAAATCGGAACGGACAAACCCGCGATGTCGATCCCCACACCGGCGGCGACCGAGATCGTATGCGCGACGTGAACGACGGAAACCAACTCCGGATATTCTTTCTCTTCTTCAGGACGGCTGTAATTCTCAGCTACGTGTACAAGCTCTTGAGGAAAATTCCATTTTGCTAATAGTTTGGCACCGGCTTCTTCGTGAGAATAACCGAAATGTTTTTTCTCCAGCTCCGCAAACGAAGAAGTATGATTTTTCAATTCTTCTCGGAGCGTGAGTAGAACGGCCGGAAAAAAATCCGCTAAGATGACCTTACCGATATTGTGCAAAAGGCCGCCCGTAAACGCGAGGTCGGTTCCGATCTTGAGTTTTTTTTGTTCGCAGATTCTTTTGGAAAGTTCAGCTACCGTAAGAGAATGAATCCAATTGTCTTCGGCTTCTACTTGATATCCTTTGAGATCTTTTTTGAGAATTCCTTTGGACGCGGTCAGAAGAATGATATCTTTTACCGTTTTGATTCCAAGGGTCATCAAGGATTCTTGCACAGTTTTGATCGGCTTTGCGGCTCGATAGTAAGCCGAGTTGGAAAGTTTGATCACTTCCGCAGTCAAACCTGGATCGTTCGAAATTTCTTTTGCGAGATCGGGAATGGCGACGTCCTGTTTTTGAACCATCTGCATCACCTTCGTAACCACGGAGGAAATCCGAGGAAGTTGGGCGTCGTTTAAAAAGAGTTGATCTATTTTTTCTTTCATCTTTTTTACCTGACCTTGTAGAGGTACTTTTCAAAACCCGCTTTTTTTAAAAGGACACGTCCGTCGTCCAGATATAAGCTGATGGTTCTTCCGTCGTTACCTCCGACATCTTCCACGATCAATGGGATTTTGTTTTGTTCCAAGATGGCGCGGGCGGTCAAAATATTTTGTTCTCCTATGTTCTGGAGAAAACTGGACTGGACTCCTTTGAACATCGAGGCGCCTCCAAAAAGACGTCCGCCGTATTCTCCCGGATGACAACCAAGCTCGGCCATTTTTTTGATCAGCAAAGGAATCGCGGTTTCCGCGTATTTGAATGGATTCTTCTGCGAATCTTTTCCGCCCGGATCCTTCGAAAGCATGAAGTGAGACATCGCTCCCGCTTTTTTTTCGGGAGAATAAAAAACGACTCCGATACAGGATCCAAGAGTCGTTCTTAGAATTTCGGGAGACTGCCCGCCTTGCAGGTCAGCGATTCCAACATTGACTACCTTCGTTCCTTTTGCCAGCATTTGTATCCAGTTATCCGGGTGATATCTCGTTATAAAAGAGTATCCAAGACAATATAGTAACGTCCCGAATTCTTCAATACTTTTTTGAGACGTCTGAAAGAAGAGATTACCACAATTCAAAAAGCCGCGATCGTGAGGCAAGTAACGATTCCGTTTTTCATTTTGTTTGTAAGAATTTAGGGTAGAATTTCATTTTACGCGACGATCCGGGTTTCATACACTGCTTTTGGAATGGCAAAACAAGCACTCAAAGAAAATACAACACCCGAGCGTAAAAAAACTAGTTCTACCTCGGAACCGATCGAGTCGTTTCAACTCGGTAAAACGTCAGTAACAATTCTCGGCACGGCTCATATCAGTCAAAAAAGTATCGACGAAGTTCAAAGAATCATTCGGGAAGAAAAGCCCGATACGATCTGTGTGGAACTCTGTAATTCCAGAATGCGTTCGGTAAAAGACTCCGAACACTGGAAGAAGCTGGATATATTCAAAGTTTTTAAAGAAAGAAAAATGTATCTTCTTCTTTCCAGTCTCATTCTTTCCGCGTTTCAAAAAAAATTGGGCAAGGGTTCCATCCGTCCCGGAGACGAGATGAGAATGGCGATTGCAGAAGGAGAAAGGACCGGCGCAAAGATCGTTCCGATCGATAGGGAAGTTTCCACAACTCTGAAACGCGCTTGGTGGAATATCGGATTTTTTAATCGTATGTTTCTGCTTTCCGCTTTGCTCACTTCCCTTTTTGTAAAAGAAGAAATTTCCGAAGAAAAAATCGAAGAGATGAAATCGGACGACGTTCTCAAGGATTTATTCTCACAACTTCCAAAACGTTACGAATCGATCAAAAACGTAATCATCGACGAAAGAGATTCTTATCTTGCGCAAAGAATTCGGGAAGCGTCTATCGACGGAAAAAAAGTTTTCGCGGTTGTAGGCGCCGGTCACTTGCAGGGAATCATGAATCACGTCCACGAGGACAAGGATATCTCCGGCTTGGATCACCTTCCGCAAAAAACGGCTTGGGATCGCTGGAAAGGTTTGATCGTGCCCGGCTTTTTTTTGGGATTGATTCTTACCGTTTTTTATTTCGGCGGAAGACAACAAGGTCAAGAATTCGTACTCCGTTGGATTTTGGTAAAAGGCGGACTCGCCGCGTTAGGCGCCATCATCGCCCTCGCTCATCCTTTGTCCGTGATCCTTGCGTTCTTAGCCGCTCCGGTCGGGAATTTTAATCCGGTCATCAAACCCGGTTGGGTCGCCGCGTTATCCGAGTCTTGGTTACGTAAACCTCTCGTAGAAGATTTTGAAAGAATCGCTCAGGACTCCGAACACTGGAAAGGTTATTGGAAGAATAACGTGATCCGCATCTTTCTTGTGTTTATGCTTCCCCAAATCGGGAGCAGCATCGGAACCTTTATCGTAACTGCGGATCTATTTCGAGTCATCAAAGGATTTTTGTGAACGACCGACTCCGGAAAATCAAAGCCATACTTTGTTTCGTTTTGGCTTTTTCCGGAGTCGTTTCCATTTTCGCCGAAGAATCGGATTCTTCCGAGTTTGAACCTACGGTGATCATGGAAGACGTCGATCTCCAGCCTTATCTCACTTTTTACGAAGACAAAACCGGGAGACTTTCCTTTCCCGAAATTCAAAAAGTTTTTCGATCGGGAAAATCCATTCCTCTTTTTAACAACAGCCTTGGCTATTCGGAAGCCGCGATTTGGGTTCGGATTCCGGTCGCCAATCGGGAACGAGGCACACGAAACTGGGTGCTTCAGTACGGATACAGCCTGATCGATTCGATCCAATTGTATTCCACAAGAAACGGCGCTACGCCGCTCGTCGTTTCCGGGGACGAACTTCCATTTAAAACACGTTTGGCGGAGAATCGGAACTTTCCATTTCAACTCAGCGAACCTCCGCTTTCCAAAACCGACTACTATGTTCGGATTCAGTCGCAAAGTTCCATCATCATTCCTCTGGGGGCTTTTTCAAGAACTGAGTTTTTGGAACAAACCGCAAAGGAATACACGGCCCTCGGTTTTTATTACGGAACGATGATCGTGATGTTCGTATATAATCTTTTCCTTTTGATCAGCACAAGAGACAAAAGTTATCTCTACTATAGTATATTCATTTTTTTTGATATTCTATTTCAGTTTACGTTGAACGGATTATCCTATCAATTTCTCTGGCCGAACAGTCCAGAATGGGGGAATATCTGTCTTCCGTTTTTTATGTTCTGCGCTTTTCTCGCGGCCTGTCTTTTCGGAAAATCATTTTTGGAATCGTCCAAAATGACTCCGACCACCGATAAATTCTATTACCCCTTGATCGCCGTTTGTATCTTTGGCGGTATCGGTTCCCTTAGTTTTTTTAGTTATACCTTCAGCGTCGTTTCCAGTTTGGTAGTTCTCCTTCTTACGCTTTTTCTTCTTTTGATCAATAGTTTGTTGTGTGTTTGGAAAGGCCACAGACCGGCGAGATTTTTTCTGACTGCATGGTCGGTTCTTATCCTCGGGAGTTTTTTATACGCGATGAAAGCGTTCGGAATTTTTCCGGATAATTTTTTTACTCAGTGGGGTCTTCAAATCGGATCCGCGATAGAAGTCGCGCTTCTTTCTTTGGGACTCGCCGACCGAATCAAACAACTTTCCTTGAATTTGGAAACTCAGGCCACCAATCTCAATCTTCTCAAAATCAGACACGAACAATCCGCGATTCAGTATAAGAATTTATACGAAGGGGAAGAGGACTTTCTTTTCAATCTGGATTCTCAGGGAAATATCACCGGAACCAACAAAGCGGTCTCCACCTTTCTCGGTTTTAAACCCGCCGACGTAATCGGAAAAAACTTTCTGGAATTGATGTACAACACCGGAGGTCTCGAAGACGCATTCAAAAAATTGTATGTGATGGAAAGAATGGAGGAACTTTCCAACACGAGAAAACCCGTCTACTTCCGGGCCGACTTTTTGCAAAAATATCTCAAAGAGCCGAAAGAACTCCAAGTCCGTCTTCAAATACTCGAACACGAGTCCGGACGCGAAATTTTAGGAAGGGCTTACGAACCGGATCAGGATCTGATGGGGAGATTTTTGGACGAGGAAAGAATCGTATTCTCGGTCAATAATTATCTCCAGAACGCCGAATTATTGAGCCAAAGACTTACGTTCAATCTGGTTCGATTCACCGATCCTACGATCGCACTTTCCATTCGGACGAGCCTCAGAGAAATGCTGATCAACGCGATCGAACACGGGAATCTGAACATTTCCAACGAAGAGAAGGCCAAGGCTTTGAAAACCGGAAATTATTTTCAGTTCATTCTTGCAAGACAAAACGATCCGTATTATAGAGACAAAAAAATTCTCGTGGAATATTTTCTTTCCAGACAAAAAGTAGGTTATAGAATCACGGACGAGGGAAAAGGTTTTAACCACGCGAGAACCGTTCGAAACACGATCACACAAACCGATGAAAATTCTTCTCTGCAAAGCAGAGGGATCGCGTTCGCACTTTCCACCTTTGACGTAGTAAAATTCAATTCCACGGGCAACAGAGTGACATTGGTTAAATATTTCAAATGAAACATTCTATTTTTATAATATTCTTTCTTTCTTTTTTTCTGTCCTTCTGCGCCAATTCCGGACGTCCCGAAAAAAGAAATCTTCCCAAAGAACTTTCAATCGTCTTACAGGAACTCTCTTCGTCTTTGAAAAAACAAATCCGAATCAATCGGGAATCCTCTTTGCCCGACCGAAAAAACTCCCTAAAAATGGCAATTCTTCCTTTGTTAAACGAAAACGGATCCGTAACCGATCTGGGCTCTTATATCGCAGGACAACTTCTAATCCAGATGAACGAACCCGGCAAATTGATTTTGGTGGAAAAATCACAATTGAATCGTTTGATCGACGAGCAGACGTTTCAAAAATCGGGTCTTGTACTTTCCGATAAGTCTTTGGAAATCGGAAAAATTTCCGGCGCGGATTTGATTCTTCTGGGATCCGTTCAGTTTAGCGACCAGACGTTTGTTTTACAACTTCGGGTAGTCTCTTTGCAATCCGGCGAAATACTGGCGTTAGGCGAGGGAGTTTTCGATTCGAACGACGCGCTCTATGATCAGTATCGTATCGTTCAAAACCCTAAAAAATAAAAGTCGACGTTAGGCGGGATTTGGCTCGATCAACAATTGTTCGAAAAACGATCCGAACTTTTTCTCCGTATTCACAAAATGAATTTCCAAAATCCAAAATCGCTCCTTTCCTTCGAATGGTTTCTTTAGATCGAGGAAATTCTCCTCGCAGATATAATTGATTTTGTTTTTAGAGTGATTCTTTTTGTGGGGAAATTCGTCGATGATATGTCCGGCAATCTCGCTCCCGAAAAGATAACCGTCTTCCAAGGCGATTTTTTTCGCGAAGTCGAAAAGTTCCTTACCCGTGACGGAATCTTTGGAAAAATAATAATCTCTGCACCGATTCCATGCGCTCTCAACGCAGGATCGAATGCGTAACTTTTCAGGATCGTTTCCCAGAACATAAGTCCTTCCAAAATCGGCTTCCATAGTTTCAAAAACCGGCCCCAGATCGATCCAGAGAATATCATCCTCTTGGATCAGAAGATCTTCCGGATCAAAATCATAAGGAAGAACCGTGTTTTTACCGGTGCGAACGATTTTTTTGTGCCAATATTTGGAGACTCCGAACTCCGACTTTGCCAGCTCATAGATGAGTGAGCTTGTTTCCTTTTCGGAATTGCCCGGTTGAAGGATCTTATTTTTTTCGATTTGTTGAAACAAATGCGAAGCTTTTTTCTCCGCCAATTTCAAATTCTTTAATATCTCCGATCCTTTCATGATGATTCTGTCGCCGCCTAAATTGTTTTCGGAAGAATGTCGTTTAACGTTTTGTTTTCTTTTTAACCGATTTTTTAGGGACCGGCTTCGGCTTTTTTTTCGGAGTTTTTGAAATCCGTTTTTTGGATGTAGGAGCTGTTACAATTTTCTTTTTAACCGCAGCCTGCGTTTTTTTCTGAGACACTAGTTTTTCGTGAAGAGCCGCCATGGCAACCCGTTCCGATTCTTTCGCGACGGCGCTCGGATAATGAAAGACCAGAAATTCTAAAATCGTACGAATGTTTTCGGCTTTACGAACCTGATTGTAATTTCCGGGAATATCAAACCAGAGATCTCTTTCCTCTCCGTAGATCGAAGAAGAAGCCGGAAGAAAAATAAATTCTTTCATCGGAGAAAGAGGATGAAAACGATCCATAAAAAGAAAGGTCTTAAAAAGTTCCTGAAGATACGAAGAACCGTAGCTCAGGCCGAAACCCGGAAGAATCGAAAACAGATAACTTCCCCGAAAAGGAGTTCCTAAAGTCACAAGACCTCGGATCTTTTGACGACTTCGATCCGGAAGCAGAAGTGTAAGAAGCCCTCCGGTATTGTGAGCGATCAAAACCGACTTCGAAGGAATCTGGTCCATCTGTTTTGCCAAAGTTTCCACCGCCTTCTTTGTATTCAAAAAAAACGGAGGGACTTTCAACACTCTCGGTTGATATCCTTTAGCCTCCAGGGCTCTACAAAGTTTCCAATAGAACAAAGGCCCCGAAAGAAAACCGGTCACGATATAGATATCACCTCGGGAAAGATTGGGATCTTTTCCCGAAGGAATCAAAGATGAAATTACGGAAAGAATAAATTCTAAAATTTCGGAAAGGAAATAGAAGAATGTTCTAAAAGCGGAGATGATTTTTTTCATGAGAATGGCTTGAAGTTATGGAGTGATAAGACAAGACTGTCAGAGTCTTTCATGAAAACAAAGAAGCTAATTGTTTCCCTTGGGATTTTTTTCATCCTTCCTTCGGCTGTCTATTCAAATATACCGACTCACGCGGGTATGGAGAAAATTTTCAAAGAGGTCTGGGGAAAATGGTTTCCGGTCGCCTATACGAAAATCCTAAAAAAAGATCTAACTGGAAAAGGAGTTCTGGTCTATAAAAAAACTCCGGAGCGAATCGTTTATATTTATACATATTTGGTTTTTCTTCCCCTTTATACGGAAAACGAAGAAATCCCAAAGGAAATCCCGGGCAAGGGAAGAGAGATCCGAGCAAAACTCATTTACGAACCGGCTCACCCGACTGAAAAATATTCGATTGAGTTTACCGAGTTCGACGAACAATACAATAACAAATCGGTGGTGCGATGGATTCGTTAAAATCTAAATCGGAAGAACAGATCAGACAAAAGATGATTTCGGAAGGAATGTCCGAAACGTTCATCGAAGATTTTTTAAAAAAAGTCGATCAGGTTCGAAACGGAGAAACGGGGATCGTTCGCTGGGAAGAAGTCGGCGATCTCGACCCAAAAAAAGACGAAATCGCACTCGAAGAAATCGAACGACAAACCTCTCCCGCTCCGGAAATTTTAAAAAATCTCGTCGTCATCAAATTGAACGGCGGACTCGGAACTTCGATGGGACTTTCCGGTCCCAAGTCTTTGATCGAACTTAAGGACGGAATGTCCTTTTTGGAGATCATCGCCAAACAATCCGAAATCATTTTAAAGAAGTATAACGTGTCCGTTCCGCTCATCCTCATGGACAGTTTCAATACGCAGGAAGAAAGCCAGGCCGAGCTCAAAAGAATCGGATTCCAACAAAAGTTTGCGACTTCCTTTTTACAACACAAGGTTCCCCGTCTTTTAAAGGAAAACCTAACGCCGATTACATGCAAGAATTCGGACGAAGAGTGGTGTCCACCCGGACACGGCGATATCTGGATCTCCCTTTTGGAAACCGGACTTTTAGATACTCTGATCGCGGACGGTTACAAAGTGGCCTTTGTTTCGAACGGAGACAACCTCGGAGCAACGGTTCATCCCGGAATTCTGGAATACCTTCTCAAAGAAAATCTCGAGTTCTGTATGGAAATGACCCCGAAAACATTGGCGGACAAAAAAGGGGGGGCAATCTACAAAAGAATCCTAAAGGGAAAACCCGAAAACTATCAGCTTTTGGAAACGGCTCAGGTTCCATCCGAACACATGCACGAATTCGAAGGACTGGGAAAGTTTAGAAGTTTTTCGACAAACAACCTGTGGATCAACCTCGTAGCCCTTAAGGAAAGATTACTCCAAGGAAATTTTGAACTCTCTCTCATCGTAAATCCGAAAAAAATCGACGGAAAAGAAGTGTTACAATTGGAAACTGCGATGGGTTCCGCGATCCGAAACTTCAGTCGTATCAAAGGAATCATCATTCCCAGGGATCGATTTGCGCCCGTAAAAAAATGCGAAGACTATCTCGTAAGGAGATCGGACGCATATCAGCTCTTAGGCGATTATTCGATTACGATGTCAGACGAAAGGAAAAAGTTAGGCCTTGGTGAAGTATTGATCACATTGGATGAACAATACTACAAAAAAATCCAGGACTTCAACCGATTGTTCCCGGAAATACCGTCTCTTGTGCGCTGCACTTCATTTGCAGTCCAAGGAGAAGTCCTCTTTGATCGCAAAATAGAAGTAAACGGAGACGTCGTAATCCAAAATAACGGCTCCACGTTGCGTAAAATTTCAGAATTAAAAATCACCAACTTCGAATCCGGAAAATACACCTTTTAGGCTTTACAAAGAGAATCCACAATCGAATCTTTTTATAAGAACGATTCGCAAGTGGTTCTAAATATCTCAACTGTTATGATGGACTCGGGGTCCGGAAACGGACTGATCTTTTGCAAACAAAGGCTGAAATGACAACTTCTAAAAGTCCGAAGATCCGCTCCTTTGACGAAGGAGAAATTGAACAATTTAAGAATGTTTTTATCAATGAGAATCGCGGTAAACCGATCGTCCTTCTCCGATTCCAAGATATCAAATCCCTTTCTTTTCTAGACTTTTTACAATTGGTTCCGATTAAAATTTCGGAACTGCATCCGGGCGCGGAAAATCACTATTCTTACTATTGTTACGGAGATAAGAAGAATCTTCTGATCGGAGTCGCTCCGGTTCAAATCAACGGGTCCAACGGATTCTTAAATTTTGATTCCGTATTGGGAAGATTCCGCGAGGTTTCGATCAAAAGCGGATCGATGAACTTCGACTTCGGAATCGCAAGAACTCAGTGCAATTATATCTCTTACGTGGACGAAATTTTTCACGAACTGGAAGTTTCTTCCCTTAAAAATCTCAAAGACAATCTCATCCGTTGGAGTTGGACCTATCTCAATCGGGTCAACGATTACTTTGCGGGAGAAAAGGCCGACGCGGTTATCCAACCGATCATTCATTTTAATCACAAAGCGCATACGTATTCGATGAAGGGTGGAGAGGTTTTTGTGGGCGGAGAAGCTTACGCCGGTTATGCGGATCTGATTCGGGACATTCCTCACGATCAGGATCTCAATCGGATCGAACTTTTGATTTTGGAAAAGCTCACGATGTGTTGTAACGGGGCTCCCGGACTTTTAAAATTCAATATTTCTCCGCAGACTCTCATCGATACGTTCGACACCGACGAAAAAGTAACTCGTTTTCACAATCTTCTTCTCAACCAAAATCTCAACCCGGCTCTCGTGAGAATGGAACTGATCGAAAAACCTTACGAAGAAGCTGAGATCACTCTCAAAAGTGTCTGCAAACGTTTTTGGAATTTCGGGATCAGTTTTGCGGCCGACGACTTCGGAGTCAAAAGTCAGAGTCACCAGATCGTATTGGATCTCGGGGAGATGATCAAAGAATTCAAACTCGATCCGATCAGCTTTAAGTTTAAAGCCGATCAAGACTTGACGAAGTTCTTAGACAACCTCGCCTTTATCGACTATTGTAGAAGACTCTCCGATAACAGAGAGGCGATCATCACCGCGGAAGCGTTGGAAGACATCGATTCTCTCAACTTTCTTATCGCTCACCAAGTCTATTACTTCCAAGCCAATCTTTTCTGTACGAAAATTTCCATCGAAGAATACAAAGAAATCTATGAGGAAATGCAGGATCTTCCGGAATCGGTGGTGAATAAAATTTTGAATTCGGAAGAACTGCTTCTGAAGTTGAAAGCAAAAGGAAATATCTTTAAACTTTCAAAAGAATTGGGTCTGATTTCCTAAGAGTTCAATTTTTCTCGCTCCTCAACCTTTTTTGAACGAACCTTCCCGACGCGACGCCGACTACGGACGATACGATCGCTACGAATAACGGAAGAATCCTAAAAAGGAAAGGGATAGGCATCATCCAAGAATAGAAACTAAGAAAAGCGATTCCAAATACGATCGTCCATTTTGAAACACCAAGCCAACTCGTTGTAAAAAAAGTCAGAAACGCGGAGATTCCCCAGATTCCGGATGTTAGAAGAATATTCGGAAGAGGAAATTTAAAATATACTCCGAGTGTATGGCGAAATCCAAAAGGGAAGCTACGACTTGTCAAACCGGGTAGTCGGATATCGGGGAACAACACAAAGGCAATCACGTCCAAGGCTTCGACGAGAATCAACTCAAGTAAAATCGTTCCGAGAATATATGATAAATTTCTCATGCGTCGTTTTGAAAGGCTTTCAAACGGACCTTCAAGAATTCGATCGAATTCACGGAAAGGTTCAGATTTCTAAAAAATCCGCTAAGAAAAGCGTAAGACGACTGGTTATCAAATCGGCCTTACGCTTTTTGTTTTAATCTTCTTTACTCTTTTAAGAACGAAAGATTGGATTTTTGACTGACGATCGTTTGATCCTTCATCGTCACCGAAAGCGCGTCTCCGGTCTTTTCGATCTCGATCTTAAACTTTCCGTCCTTGTCGATAATCGGAGATTCTTCCACGTATTTTCCTTCGAAGATTTTCTTCTTATTGAACTTTACTACGTAGTTTATGTTGTCCTGACTTTCGATTTCCAGAAGAACCTGACTGACTCCGTTGTTTCCATCCCAAGCCATCGCGGTCCAAGGCCCTTTGAATTTTTCAAGGCTGGAATCTCCTCCAAACGTTCTCTTTTTCGGAGCCACGACCGCGGAAGAAAGAACCGCAGACGCAGGAAGAGAATTTCCGCTTTCTCCTCCAAGATCCGATTTCGAAGTCACCGAATACAAAAAGATAGTTTCTTTTGCGGGAACATCGGCTACATAAGAATTCTTATCTCCCGAAGAACCCAAAAAAGTCCAAGAAGATTCCCCTCGTTTCTTGCGAAAAACGTAATATTCGGAAGCCTCTTTTACCTTGTCCCAAGTTAACGAAATTTTAGCGTTTTTCGCGTCCAAAACTCCTTTTACGTTTTCGGGAGCAGCAAGTTTCACACCTCTTTGTTTGTTCGGGTCCGTAAAACCGTAAGCAAAACTGGAAAAAGGACCGTTCTTTCCTTCTTGATTTACGGCGGTCACTGAGTAATACGCATAACGTGCGGGAAGATTCTCATCGATAAATTCTTCGGAGCCGGTTTCCGAAATTTTTTCCCAAGCGCCCCCGCCGATCCAGCCTGATTTCACATAACGGAAAACGAAATATTTCGAAGCCCCGGAAACTTTTTTCCATCGGAGCTCGATCTTGCTCTGATAAGCGCCTCTCGTCGCCACCAAACCCAGGGGTTTTGCCGGAGGAGTTTTCGGTTGTGCGGTGAAGCCGCTCGCTGCGTCCGAAGGTTCTCCCGTTTTACCGTTGAGTTTTGCGGACACGACATAGAATTCAACCACTCCTTTTCGAGCGGCGGAAGTATCGGTATAACTATTCAATTTAGAATTACCGATCGAATTGTATCTCTTCTGTGTTTTGTTGTATTTGAATACTTGATATTCTGCGGAAGCGTCAGCCGGTTCCCAAGCGAGTTCCACCTTATTGTCATACTGGCCTTGGGTCGCCTTGAGTCCTAAAACTTTCGGAGGAGGTTTGAGTTCTTCCGTTTTCGCAAAGCCGATCACTTCTCCGGGGGAAAGATCGGAAGAGGAAGAATCCGTAAGCGTAAGGATTCTATATTTATACGCGAGATTCGGTTGAACACCGTCGTCGTTAAAACTGTTAGTGGAAGAAAGACCGATCTTGGAAAAACCGGAATCTCCCGGGGCCTTTCTATGAACTTCGTAACCGACCGCTCCGGGAACAACTTCCCAGTTGATCGTAACCTTATCGCTAAAACTTCCTTGGGAAGCCGTGATCGAAGAAGGTGGAAGCGGATCGTTATCGCTCGTAACCGAAGCGGGGTCCGGTGTGTTGGAATCAGGTTTTCCTTGATCCGTTACGACTTCCACTTGATCCACCATCACAAAAGCTCCCTGGCAAATTCTTGTAAACCAACGGTAGTCGATATATCCGTAACCTTGATCTCCCCAGTCCTTTCCCCAAGAATTGATAAACTTCACCGCGTTTTTAGAATCATCATAACCGACGAGAGCAATTGCGTGACCGCCGTAGGTTTTGCCCACACCTTCTTTATAAACCGCGTTCCCCTTTAAGTTAAAGAAATTCTCATATACTAATATACCTGCGACAACCGGCTTCCCTTCAGCGAGTTGGGCCTTGACTTCGGAAAGATCGGTGGTTTTTACTCTTAAATATTCCTTTGCCTTAAATCGAGAGGCGGCGGCGATGGCGGCCTGCGAAGGACGAGCCCTGTAATCCGCGGGATTGTAAGGCATTTGATCCCAAGGCGCCGCGCCCATTTCCACCATTACCCGCATCGCATCGGAGATCAAAGAACCGTTGTCTCTTCCGCCGTTGATCTGATTGTAGATAAACGCGGGAGAAAATACCTTACCCAAGTTCGGACTTCCGTCCTGAGTACGAAGTGACCAATCCTTGGAACCCTTTCTTTCGATGTATTCCTGAAAACTTTTTGTAGCGTAAGCGGTCGACCAAGCGACACAACTTCCTTGTTCTCCCTGATTACCCACCGGAGGCATAGAATCCGAAAGATCCACTCTGGAAGAAAGCCCTCGATGAGAGATTCCGTACGGATTGGTTTCCTTTAAGGAAGAAAGAAGTTCGGTGGACTCTTGTTTCATTCCCAGAGATCTTGTAGAAGGTTGGGAAAAAATTGAAGTCTGAACCGATAAAAAAAGAAATAAAATTACTATAGAATATCTTGAAATTCTCATATACTTAGCTTAGTTTCCTTTTTGAGATTGGATAATTTCTTTGATCTGATCTTCGGTTTCTCTCGCGTATTCCTTGAAAGCGAACGGATGGGGCTCGTAAAGCGCGATCAATTTGGATTCGTTTCCTTTACTGTCTTTTACCGTTTTTTGAATTAAGAATAGAATGTAGTCCCCTTCCGGAGGAGCGGCTTTCAGCCATTTACCCAACAATTCCGGAAAGATCATAAATCCGATCTCGAATTTCACCGGCAATTTTTCAGCGCCCTTCCACGGTTTTAGAATTTCGACGGTTGCGGTAACCGACATCGTCGTTTCGGAGATTTTTTTTTCGCGAACGTTCGTGATCCGAGTAAGAGCGATATAATCCGAATTTCTAATTTGATTTTCAAGAGTCGGAGGAGTAGAAAGCGGCAAAAGCGGCAAGGTTAAAAAAAGAAAAGCGATAAAAGCAAATCCTTTGAATTTCATCTTTGTCTCCATCTGTGTCGTGTTACAGTCAAGGGTGCAGTTTAGGTCTTGGAATCGGATCCGCAAGAATTTTTTAATTTTTAAAAAGGGCGGCTTCCTGTCCCAGATCACCGGAGACTTCCTCGCAGGTTTTTGCGATCTCGGACGACTCGATCGCCAGTTTATGAATAAACTGCGTAGCGCCGACGATCGAAACCGAAGAATGTTTTACTTCTTGAATAACTCCGGCTTGTTCTCTGATTACGGCTTCCAAATCCCCCGAATTTCGAATCACACGATCGAAAATACCGCTCAACTTTTCTCTGACCTTTGTTTGATCCTTTAAGGTTTCAAAAAAGGATTCGGTCACTTTCATGATTTCGTTTACGTCTTCGATTACTTTGGAAACGGTTTGTGTTCCTTGTTGAACGATCTCCGTATTCTTATCCATCGCCTCGTTTCCGGTAAGAATCAAACGGTGAATCTCTTTGATCGTCTTCGCTGTTTGATCGGCGAGTTTTGAAATTTCATCGGCGACAACCGCAAAACCTCTTCCTTGTTCTCCGGCGCGGGCGGCTTCGATGGAAGCGTTGAGAGAAAGAAGATTCACTTTTTCGGCGATATCGTTGATTACCCTGAGCCTCTGAGACATTTCCTGATAACTCGCTGAAACTTTTCGAATCGAATCGTCCATCTTCTGTAAAGATTCCTCACTCTGTCTTGTGTGTTGTCCGGCCTTGTCCAGGATGGTTTTACTGTTGACGATCTCGTCTTCCAAAACCTGAAATTTTTCCTCAAAGGTTCCGTATAAGGACGCAAATTCTTTGTGGGAATCCGATTGTAGTTCCGCGGCTTTCGAAACTTTTTCCAAGTTTTCGAGAGCGTCGTCCATCGCCGCGTCGATCACTCCGATATTGGAAATTTGTTCATCCGAGTTTTGAACCACGCTGAGCGCGCTATTGGCCATAGAAGCCATATTCTCCCTTAAAAAATCAACCTTGGATTGAACCGATTTTTGGATGACGAGGTTTGCCGAATGAAATTCTTCCCTTTTAAAGTAGGTTTCCCAATATTCCAAATATTCGTTTTTGAGAAGAATCGAGTAATAGATAAGTATTCCCGCTTCAAATATTACAAAAACTGCATGCAGCAGGACGACCTGCAATCCGGAGCCGGTGCTGAAAACGACAATCGGTGTATCGTTCCATTTGATTCCGAACTCCTGACAGTAGTTTAGAATTCCGTGATGAACCGCGATATAACCCGCCGCAGGAACGACCGCTCTCCAATCCTTGTAGATAAGAAGAAAGGCTAAGGCGCCGAATATATGAAAGTGCATTTCGATTCTTCCGAACTCGGATTGGATAAAAATTCCGGAATAGAGCATCAACAATAAGGAATTCAGGATTCGACTAAAAAGGGTTCCGCGAAAGGAAATATAATTAAAAGTGCCCGCGACCCCAAGGGCCAAAGAAGAATACAAAGCGAACTCCCAGGTTCCAAAGCCGATGGAAAACAAAACGGCGGCGGGAATATGAGCCAGGAGCAGAATCCAAATAAAACGATCCGCCGCTTTCATCTCGGCCTTGAGTTTTTCGCGAGCGTTTTGTTGCGGAGAAATCCCGAATTGAATCCATTCTTCCGCGGAAGGGGAGTTTTCTAAATTTTGCTTTTTGTTTTCCGACATACTTTACAAACCTCTAATAAACCTTAACTTCTAAGTTTCGAAAAGACTCTTCCGAAAACGCTGTCAAGTCGGGATAAACGATCCGAATTCTCCCTTTATTATCCGTGATAAAAAGCGGATTCCGATGTAGAATCTCCTCATTGAGACCTTTGTTTACGCCGACCTGAAATAAACCCGCGATCTTTTCGGCTTCCTGCCGGTCCTCGGGTAAAAGAAGAATCGGGCGCCGTTTCCAATGAGAAAGATAATTCCTCATCCAAGACCGGTTTTTTCGATCTTCCTTAGGCGCCAGACTGATCAATACTAAGTTCCAGGATTTATATTCCTCCTTAGAAAGAAGGGTATTCAGTTTGGAGAGCCCGGTTCTGCAAACTGACATACAATCCCCGTAAGCAAAGTAAATAAGATATTTCCTATCTTGTAGATCCGATTCGGCAATAAAAACGTTTTCGTCGTTGCGAATTCTAAACTTTGGCAACTCTCGATCGACTCTCAAACCGGAATCAGGACGTTGTCGATCACCGATTACAAATGGATTGGCCGCGAGTACAAAATATAGACAAACAATGATAATCGAAGCGGAAAATAATTTGGAAATTATAGGATGAAAATTCAAGCTATAATTTTTTGACGAAAAGAAACGAAAAAAGACTGAGTAAATTCAGGAACTTTAGTCTTCGAGATTAAACGAAATCGGAACTCTGTGAGACATTCTTGTAGGCCGGCCTTGGACATAACCCGGACTCCAACGAGCCATCTTTACGATTTTGATCGCGGCCTCGTCGAATCCAAATCCCGCTTTCCCCGAAGCTACCTTGGCGCCCTGCAAATTTCCCTGTTCGTCGATCTGAACGATTACGACGACTTGTTTGGAAACGATTCCCGCAGACTTGGCCTGTGCAGGGAAAAAATCCCTTAGATCAAAGTCGATGATCGGAGTCGGAGTTTTGTCTCCGTTGTAAGAAAAAAGATATCCGTCCTTATCGGTTCCGTTTCCGGAAAGTGCGTTCGGGTTGAGATCCTCGTCGATCGGGTCGTCCGCGTTTTGGTTGGAACCTTCCACCCATTCCTGCTTTTCAACGGGAGCGGGCGAAGAAGTGCCGCCGATGAGTTCCGGTGGAATTTCTTCCAAATCCACTTCCACATCCTGCGCCTCCAAATCCTCCGAAGAAATTTCGGAATCGGGAATATAGGTCGCGATAAAATAAGCTCCGATCGTGACCGTATGCAAAACAAAAGACACAATCAGACAAAATTTGAATAGGCCAAACTTGAGAATCTTCTGTTTGATTTCGGGAACGCTTACCATTCTTATTACCTATTTCGCCTAACGTTTAACCGAAAGTGCGATTTTTGTGACTCCCGCTCTGCGGATCACTCCCATCGTCTCTGCGATCTTTCCATACGGCAAAGAAGAATCCGCAGAAAGGGTAAGACGCATATTCGGTCTTATCTTAGAATCTCTTTCCAACTGAGACTTCAATCTTTCGATCGTCGTGTCTGCCCCTTCCAAAAGAATTTTTCCGTCCTTGGTCAAAGCCACCTGAACCGATTGCGCGACGTTTGGATCCGCGGCCGCTACTTTCGGAAGATTGATATTGATGGATTCCTTTTTTAAAAAGTTCGCGGTTACCATAAAGATAACTAAAAGAACCAAAATCACGTCCACCATCGGAGTGATATTGATATTGCCTATTTCGTCTCCGTCGCCGGATGGAGTAGTTCCTGCCATAACCCGATCTCCTTTTAACTACTTCTTACGAGACAGGCTTGCGAGAAATTCTCTGGAAAGAATTTCTAAATTTGCCTGTATGATTTTCAACTTACGAGTAAAATAGTTATTGGCCATAACGACCGGGATCGCGACTCCCAAACCCGCCGCGGTCGCAAGAAGCGCCGTGGAGATACTTCTCATCACAAACTCGGCGCCTGTACTTCCTAACGTTCCCAAACCGTAGAACGCTTTGATCACACCGAGAACCGTTCCTAAAAGACCGATAAAAGGAGCGTTGTTTCCCAACGTGTTGAGAATGGAGAGATGGTTTTCCAGTTCGATCCTTTCTCCGATGATTCTTCCTTCCTGAAGTTCCGAAAGACTTTCATGTCCTCCGTTGAAGTTTTCGACGGAGAATTGAGAAAACTTAGCGTAGATGTTTCCGGGGTTTTCCGCAGCGAGAGATTTTACCGAATCCAGGTTTCCGTTTCTAATTTCAGAGGTAAGAACGGGGAGAATGGCTTCCGTATTTTTTAGATTCTTACGAAAGATTAGGATTCTTTCAGTTCCGACTGCGAGGGCGACGATACTTGCAATCAGCATAATAATAAAAATGAAAGTTTCGCCGTATTCAACTAAAAACATGGTCATGATGTGGATCCTCTAATATCTTTATTTTTTAAATCTGGCGACGAAGTCACTCAGTTTTCGATCGTTTATAAATCCTTATTCGCCCGAAATGCTCACGCAGGTTTTTGTACAAGCAAACGTTCCGGTGGAAAGTCCCGTTATCTGAGAAAGCCCGCTTTGGTTACAGGTTCCCGATGAATTTCGATTTGTCCAATAAGATCGGTTACAGTCCATAAGACAAGCCTTGGCACGATCCGTAAATTTTACGAAGGTCGCCGAGTTTACCAAGGAAGTACAGTAATTCTGATAAGTCCCGAGAGTAGCGCTCCCGCTAAACAAGGTTACGATCCCGATTTCCGAAAGTGGAGTGGGGAGATCGGGGGCTTGATCCAAACAAGATTTTGCGGCGTGTAATGACGCGATACAGGATTGGATCGGATCCGTGGGAGGCAACAAAAGGTATTGAAGAATCACACGCTTTTCGTTGTCTCGATTGAAACTGTCGTCGTCGTTTGGCAAGTTATTACAATTCAAAACCCAATTCATTACAAAAAGAATCACGATCAGATTTCCGATCCATTCTTTCCATTGCGAGAGCAGATTTTTTTTCATCAGAATTTCACCTCGATCCCCAGGTTGAAGAATGGAATCACCATACCACCCGGTAAAGTCAGGGTACCGAACGTTTGGTTCGGTTTCGGATTCGTAGCGGAGTAAGGGCGCGTAACGTCGAAGCTCTCGCCGGAAACGTTCTGTCTCATGTAGACGTTGATGACTTCGAAGAACGTGTTTACATAACCCCATTCGTAGTTTAAGAATCTATCAAAACGAATATCCAATCGATGATAATCCGAAAGACGTTTTGTGTTTGTGTGATCGGCGAGATAAGGATTGTTTGCGGATTGAGAAACCCAAATGATCTGTCCGTTTGCAGGATTTGAAAAAGCTCCGCCGTCGTCCCCTACGATCGGAGTGATCGGAGTGGAAGTCAGATAAGACCATCTCGCACCGAACTGCCATTCCTGACTGAATCTCCAACCGAAAACAACGTTCATGATATGAGTCCGATCGTAGTCATACAAAGTCTCTTTCGAGTTGTGATAGGATTGAGCGAGAAGTCTTTGTTCCGGCCCGGTGGCGACGGGAGCCATCAAACCGTCCGGTTTGTATAGATTCGGATTTCTGAATGTTTGGGACCAGGTGTAAGAGATCCAACCGAACCAATCTCTGGTTCCGGGGGCCGCGGTTTTACGGAGTACGAATTCGTAACCGTGGGAACGACCGCTTCCGTTATTGGAATAATTCAGAGGTTTGTTAAGAATGTAGGGTTGAGCGACTTTCCCGTACTGGTCGGGATTGGTTCCAATAAATTCCGTAATATAAGGATCGGATACGATCAAGTTGGAGAATTCCTGTTTGAAAACTTCCCCTTTGACCTGCCAATCGGAAGTGATCTGTTGATCGATCCCTCCGCCGTATTTTACCGCTTTTTGAAATTTTAGATGAGGATTCCCACTCTGTTCGGAAAATTGAGTGCTCAGAGGAAAGTTATAATGTTCACCTCCGCCTCCAAAGATCGTAGTTCCCTTTCCGAGTCCTTCAAACTTATAGGAGATTTGTGCTCTTGGACCCAAGGCCCCATTCTTAATATAAGGAATATAATCGTATCTGGCTCCGGGTTCTATGAGTAAACCGCCGAACTTGATTTTCAAAGTTGTATAAGCGTTATAGTTTTTGCTGCGGACGCGATTCGTATCGGGAACGGTTCTAAAATCAGGACTCGCCGTATCGTAAGGGTTCGGATCCGGATTGTTAGGATCGGATTGTTGAATCGTAGTTCCGGAGGTTTTGTAATTGAGAAAACGAACCTCGGAACCGAATTCGAGGGAAAGGTGTTTGTTCGGATCCCAATACGCGTCTTGTCGAATTCCGTTATAGGCTCCGCTTGCCCTTTGTTTTGCCTTGATAGAACCCAAAGCCACGTTAAAATCCGTAAACGGATCATAGCTGATCACTGTGATACGATTGGAGAATTTTTCGGAAGCTCTCCAAGTATAACGAAACGCCTGCGTTCTATAACCTTGACCCGCCGAAAGATTTCCACCGGCAAACGCGGCTAACTGATCTTTGGTGGGATCGTTCTGAGGTTTTGCCGGAGGATTTAAGGCAAAGTCGTCCTTTGCGGTCAAAGAATAGAATGAGATCTGGTGTTGATCGTTGAAGTTATAGACCATCTTTACTTGAGAATCGGTATAACGGGGAAGACGAACTCCGTCGGGGAGCAGACTCCCGCCGGAAAGATTGCCTAACGTTTCAAACGTTTTGTCGATATACCCGACCTTAACCGCGCCCAGGATATAACCTTTTCCGCCTGCAAATGTGGTTTGGTAGTTTGCGGAAGCCGCCCAAAGAGAAGTCAAAAAATTTCCGGAAGATTTTTGGACCTTATCGGGGGATTCGATTTCGATCACCCCGCCGAGTGCGTTGTTAAAATTCGAAGGAAGAACTCCGGTATAAACGTCCATGGACTTGATCAGGTTTCCGTTGATCGTAGCGGTCAAACCGTCGAAGTGAAACGGATAGAGAATCGGAAGATCGTCATACAAATAGAGATTTGTGTTAGGATCGGCTCCGCGGAATACGTAGTTGCTCGCGCCCCCGCCAAAGGCGGAAACGGGGACCACGCCGGGAATGGTTTCGATCGAACGAAGAGGTTCCCCAAACGTTCCGGGCATACGTTTGATTTCTTCAAAACGAAGTTTGGTCCGGGACATGAGTTGTTTTTCTCTTTCACCGGTGACGTTGATCCCGCCCTTACTGCTTACGCCGCTGAAGGAGGCCGGGTCCGTGTAGATCAAAACCGTGTCCGAAGATTCTCCGATTTCCTGACGAATCTCCTGCATTCCGGTATCTCTCAAGATCCGAAACGTGTAATTCCCGGAGGAAGGAACCACACCTTCAAAATAACCTTCCGCGTCCGTTTGGTAGAATTTTTTAGTTTCAGAAACACGGACGCTCACGTTCGCCTCTCCTGAATTTTTACTGCGAGAATAAATACGGGCGCGAAACGAGACTTCCGCAAAAAGTTCTCCGGCGGGGAAGGCAAGAAGAATGACCAATAAGTTTCTAATGAGTTTCATCATCTGCCTTTCTATAATTTAGTTTTTACGAAAGTTTCTTGGAAGTTGAGATACCAAGGAATATCGTCCAGAGGTTTATCAACATAGAGCAAAACGCAGGCAAAGGGATACGAAATAAAAGGGCATTCCGATCTTGTGATCGCAATCGTACAGAGATCGAGATTCTTTTGTTGGACGTCTTCGAAGACGAGCGGAAAAGGCGCAGGAATCGGAGTCCCGCATTTGTTGGCCAAATAATTCGCCGCCGCATAGATCTGACTCTGCGAATCGTTGGGATGAACCACTTCGGGTCGAACGCAGTTTTGCGAAAGGAAAATGATTCCCATCATCCAAACAAAGAAGAATGTTTTGAATTTCAGTTTTTTATTATATTCAAACATATTAATTCTTTTTACCACCAACCGAAATTCCGCCCGATTCCGGCGGAGGATTGGATGTTTTTTTTCCACCAACTGAGATCCCGCCCGATTCTTGGGAAGAATCCGAAGATTTCTTACTCCCAACGGAAATTCCTCCGGAGGAAGGGGAATCCGATTCCGCTCCGGCCGAGGATGGATTTTTCGCGGCTTCAGCGTCTTTCTTTTGTTGTTCAAGTTTCAGTTTTTCGGCTTCTTCCCGATTTCCGATGACGTTGCCTTTGACTTTCAAAACGGAAACGGTTCCCAAAGGAAACATAACGTGAGTTTCGTGCCAGACTTTGATGTTGACGATACTTCTTCCGCCCGGAACTTTTTGGACCGCTTGACTAAGGGCGTAGTCGATGCTGATCGGATTTGTGATCGGAATCATACCGAATACAAAAAATGTCGAGGATTCTCCGATGGATTCTTCCAAAACGTCGTAACCGGAAGTTCGAATGATCGTCGCGGAATCATAGATTCCCGGAGAACGTACTCGGCCGCCGGGAGAAAAAAGCGTGGCCCCCATACAATTCGCAAAAATCGTAAGAAGGAGAATTGAAAAGATTCCGTTTCCGAAAAAACGAAAGAGCTTTTTATTTGGTTCTCTTTTTACCGGATTCATTGAGTTGATCCTCGAATTTTATCGCTTCCGCATTGATATGCAGTCTGTTCACGGTAATAAAAAGAAGAATGTATTTATCAGTCCAGTAACGGATGTTTATCAGCGCGTCCGCTTCTTTTTCAGCTAACATCGAATTGACGAGCTTGTCGATCGGAGGTTCCGAAAGTGGAACTCCCACGATCGCCATGTCGAAGGTGTTCCAACTTTTATGACCCTCGACCGGACCGATGACCTTGTATTTGCGATCGGCGACTGGAATATTACTAGTAGCCATTCCTGCGGACGAAGTAGCGCAATTCGCAAGAATGAATAAACAAAGAATAAAAGCGAAAATCTGAAACGATCTCATGATACCTGCCTGCAACCGGGGTAAAATCAGTATCCCTTGAAAGACCGATTTTTATATAAAATCTTCCAATCGGACAATATATCTACCAGATACTATCTGCCAGATATACGAGCAAGAATAAATTCTTAACCGAAAATTACGAACCGAATTCCTTTGATAATTGTAATCTGCATTTTTGGGAAAGAATGACAAGCTCATAGAAAAAAAGTTTCGTTTCGCGAAAAAATACGGCTCAAAAAAAGAAAAATCAGATCGAATTCAGAGGGATTTTTGGGAACAAATTCGGAACTTGTTCGGTCCGGTGAGGGTCACTTTTGATTTCGTTTTCTATATTCTTGGATCAATTTTTCGGCGGCTTGGAAGGAACTGATTTTATGTTGGCTTACCTTGTCTTCCATTTCCTGATAGAGATTTTTCATCCGAGAATAAAAGTCTCCCATCAAATGTTCCGCAACGGTTTCTTCCAGCCAATATTTCGCCTGATCGGTTCTGCGGATCTCAAAGTATCCGTTGGACTTTAGAGTTTTCTCATATTCTAATATTTGTGTCCAGATTTCGGAGATTCCTTCCTTGGTTACGGCGGAACAGGAAAGCACCTTCGGGATCCAACCGTTTTCGTTCGAAGGAAAAAAATGAATCGCGGATTGTGTTTCGACTCGGGTGAGTTCCGCCCTTGTCCTGTTTTCTCCGTCGGCCTTGGTTACGGCGAAAAGATCCGCCATTTCCATAATTCCTCTTTTGATCCCTTGGAGTTCGTCTCCGGCGCCCGCGATCAATAAAAGCAAAAACAAATCGACCATGGAATGCACCGCTGTTTCGGATTGTCCGACTCCGACCGTTTCCACAAAGATCGTATCAAAACCCGCGGCTTCGCAGAGATAGATCGTTTCCCTTGTTTTACGCGCGACTCCTCCCAAAGAATCTCCGGAAGGAGAAGGGCGGATAAACGCGGATTCGTTTTTGGATAACTCAAACATTCTCGTTTTGTCTCCGAGAATACTTCCTCCCGAAATTTGACTCGAAGGATCGATCGTAAGAACCGCGAGTTTTTTTCCTTGAGAGAGTACGTGCATCCCGAAGGCTTCGATGAACGTACTCTTTCCGACTCCGGGAATTCCGGTGATCCCGATTCTTACTGAATTTCCGGAATGAGGAAGACAGGCGTCTACGATCTTTTCTGCGAGTTCCTTGTGGGCGGGTAGAGAGCTTTCGACGAGCGTGATCGCGCGAGCAAGAATCATCTTGTTTCCGGAAAGAATTCCCTTTACGAATTCTTCCGCCGAAGGAAGGGCCTTTCTTCGAATTCCGGTCGATCGGACTCCGCCGGAAGAAACTCCCGATGATTCTAACCCGCTCAAAAGATTCTTCCTAAACTTTTACTTTAGAAGATTCTAAATCTTTAATTAAAAGTTCTAAGATATCTGCGGCAGCCTTGGAAATTTTTGTTCCCGGTCCGAAGATTCCGGTAACTCCCGCTTTGTAAAGAGTATCGTAATCCTGTTGCGGAATGACTCCTCCGGCGATGACCATGATATCTTCTCTTCCGAGTTTTTTGAGTTCTCCGATGACTTGTGGTACGAGAGTTTTGTGACCCGCGGCTAAACTCGAAACTCCAAGGATGTGAACGTCGTTTTCCACGGCTTGTTTCGCGGCTTCCGCAGGCGTTTGGAAGAGAGGTCCTATATCGACGTCAAAGCCCATATCGGCAAAACTCGTGGAGATAACTTTGGCTCCTCGATCGTGTCCGTCCTGACCCATCTTCGCGACCATGATTCGAGGACGTCTTCCTTCGAGAGACGCGAACTTGTCCGAAAGTTCTTTGGCTCTTTTGAAATCGGGATCGTCTTCGATTTCGGAAGAATAAACTCCCGAGATCGAGCGGATCGTTGCTTGGTATCTTCCGAATACTTTTTCCATAGCATAGGAAATCTCCCCGAGGGTCGCTCGTTTTCGAGCGGCGTCCACCGCCAATGCGAGAAGATTTCCTTCTCCGCCTCCGGCGCATTTTGTGATCGCATCCAACGCGGCGGTCACATCGGCTCCGTTTCGATTCTTCTTTAACTCCGCGAGTCTGCGGAGTTGCGATTCTCTCACTGCTGTATTATCGATATCTAATATGTCTAAGGGTTTTTCCTCGACGGCCTTGTAACGGTTGACACCCACGATCACGTCTCGTCCTGAGTCGATCTTCGCTTGTTTGCGCGCGGCTGCTTCTTCGATTCTCATCTTAGGAATTCCGGTCTCGATCGCTTTTGCGATTCCGCCTAACTTCTCGACTTCTTCGATGAGTTCCCAAGCGCGGTGAGCGAGAGAATGGGTTAGAGATTCCACGTAGTAGGAACCTCCCCAAGGATCGACGACGCGGTGAATGTTAGTTTCTTCCTGCAAAAAGATCTGAGTGTTTCTCGCAATTCTCGCGGAGAAATCGGTGGGAAGCGCAATCGCTTCGTCGAGTGCGTTTGTGTGAAGGGATTGTGTATGTCCCAAAGAAGCGGCCAACGCTTCGATACAAGTCCTCGCAACGTTGTTAAACGGATCTTGTTCGGTCAAACTCCAACCGGATGTCTGACAGTGAGTTCGGAGCGCGAGCGACTTTAAATTCTTAGGATTGAATTGTTTTACAAGTTTGGCCCAAAGAAGACGTCCGGCTCTCATCTTTGCGATTTCCATAAAGTGATTCATTCCGATCGCCCAGAAAAAAGAAAGACGAGGCGCAAACGTATCCACGTCCATTCCCGCTTTGATTCCGGTTCGAAGATATTCGAGTCCGTCCGCAAGAGTGTAGGCAAGTTCTATGTCTGCGGTTGCTCCGGCTTCCTGCATGTGATAACCCGAGATCGAGATCGAGTTGAACTTGGGCATAAAGTCCGAAGTGTATTTGAAAATATCCGCGATGATTTTCATCGATGGAAGAGGAGGATAGATGTAAGTATTCCGAACCATAAACTCTTTCAGAATATCGTTCTGAATCGTTCCGGAAAGTTTGTCCGCGCTCACACCCTGTTCTTCCGCGGCTACAATATAAAACGCTAATATAGGAACTACGGCTCCGTTCATCGTCATCGAAACCGACATCTGATCCAGAGGAATCTGATCGAATAGAATCTTCATGTCGAGAATCGAATCGATCGCGACCCCGGCCTTACCGACGTCGCCGACGACACGTTCGTGATCGGAATCGTATCCTCTGTGAGTCGCCAAGTCGAATGCAACCGAAAGACCTTTTTGTCCGGCCGCCAAGTTTCTACGATAGAATGCGTTGGATTCTTCCGCCGTAGAAAATCCCGCGTATTGACGGATCGTCCAAGGTTGTTGGACATACATCGTGGAATAAGGCCCGCGCAAATAAGGAGGAATTCCCGCGCCGTAGTCGAGATGTTCCATTCCCGCCAGATCTTCCGCGGTATAAACCGGTTTTACGGGAATTTTTTCGGGAGTGTTCCAGATCTTCGGATCGATCGAGCCAAGACCTAACTCATCCAACGCGGCCTTTTCCCAAACGGATTTGGAAACGGTTTTGTTTCCCTGTGGCGTATAACGTTTTGAATTAAAACTCGGACGTTTCATTGGATGCCCAGCCTTTTCTGAATGGTTTTCAGAGTTTCTAAATGTTGGGATTTGACGTGGATAAACAATTCGATTCCTTTTGTTTTGATGGAATCGATCTGTTCCACGGGATTTCCCGCTACGATTCCCAATAGATTTGAGTTTTGTTTTTTGAGAACGCCAAAGACGGAATCCACAAGACCGGGAATTTCTTCGTCACTGGAACAAAAAACTACCACGTCCGCGTTGTGCTCTTTCAAACCTTGCAAGGCTTCTTCCGGTGTCGTATAACTTCCCGGATCGACGACTTTGTAACCCGCGCAGGCGAGAAAGTTTTGCGAGAAGATGGCTCTTGCCTTTTTCATCTTCAAGTCTCCCATCGGAAGCAGAAGCACCGTGGGAGTTTTCCCGTTCTTTTTTGCAAAACTTTCGGTCTTGATTCGAATCTCTTCGATTCCCGCTCCCGCTCTAAACTCCGGGATGACTTCACACGTGATTTCTCCGGCGACCGATTCGATCGTTCCCGGAAGCCCGTGCACGTTGAGTTCGCTTACGGGAATTCGATCTTCTCCATTCGGATATTGATTGGTTCCGAGAAGAATTTCTTTACGGATCGCGAGATTGTCTTCTTTCTTCTTTCTCGACTCGGAGATTTTCTTTTGGACAATCCCTTTTTTTACGGCTTCTAAGAATCCGCCGGCGGATTCGATTTCGCAGAAAATTTCCCAGGCTTTTTTTGTGATCGAATCGGTGAGCGATTCGATATAATACGAACCCGCAGATGGATCGACGACCTTGTCGACGTGCGATTCGTGTTTCATGAGGAGCTGGATGTTTCTCGCGATTCTCAGAGAAAAAGAATCAGAAGTTTTTAATATACTATCGTAAGGAGAAACGTTGATCACTTCACAACCGCCGATCGCCGCGGACATCGCTTCCGTAGTCGCACGAAGCATGTTTACATTCGGATCGTAAGCGCTGTAGTTGTAACGGCATGTGTGAGCGGATAAGAATGCGTGCAGGGAAGATTCTTCCTTTGGTTCAAATTCTTTCAGAATTTCCGCCCACAAAATTCTCGCGGCGCGAAACTTTGCGATCTCTAAAAAGTAATCGGGACCGATGGAGAATTCGAAGATCAACTGAGAAGCGATCGTATCCACGGACATTCCCGCTTCTCGAAGTTGTTGGACATACTCCGCGGCGGCGGATAACGTAAAGGCCAATTCTTCGGAGATCGTGGAACCCGCGTCTCGGAAACTGGAAGAATAGACGCTGAGTCCTCGGAAATGCGGCCAAGTCGAAGCAAAGGATTCTAAGATTTCCTTGAGCGCGGAAGTCGAATGTTTTCCCGATCGTCCGTGTTTGAGAAGAATCCGGAACGGATCATATCCGAGTCCGCCTACAAGAACCTTGCCTTTGGGAAGCCAGGAGAAAATCTCCGGAGATTTTTCTTCCGCGATGAAGTGAAGCGTTACTTGGTCCAAGGGAAGCCCTTCGATCAACGCTTCTAAGTCCTTGGAAGAATTTACCGGAATTCCCTTTTGTGGGGAAGTTTTGTTTTCGATGATAAATCCGATTGCGGTTACGCCGTTTTTCGCCGCGTCTTTTGCCAGACGATTCGCTTCCGCGACGGAAGAAGAATCAAAGTCCTGACGGATGCTCCAATCTTGGACGAGTTTTCTTGTGGATCTCGCAAAAGGGAACGTTCCGGGAAGATTGGAAGTCAGCCATTGTTTATCGTTGATGTCTTCTTTTGTATAAACGGGCTGGATCTTAAATCCTTCCGTAGTTTCCCAAACCAGTTTTTTCTCAAAGTCCGCGCCCTTGAGATCTTTTTGGATGACCGCCATCCACGCTTCCCGAGTGACCGGGGGGAAGTCGGTAAATAATTTCTCGTTTGCCATTTTGAATGTTTCTCTTTTTTGAAAAGGCCCTACAAAGTTCTCTTTCTAGGGAACCTTGCAAAACCCTGGTGTAAAGTCAAAAACCCCTTCTCAATTTCCATTTTTGGTTTTGAGATAGTGGGGAACGGACGCTAAAATCGAAAGTGTAAGAGTTCCTACGATCACTCCTAAAGAGACAAGGATTGGGATATGAATCTCGTGTCCGAAAACGTAAGGAGAAAAAAGAGGAAGAAGAAGTTTTACTCCGACGAACGCGAGCAGAACGCTCACCCCTTTTTTGAGAAATACAAAAAGTTCCATCACACCCGAGAGCATAAAGTAGAGGGAACGAAGCCCGAGAATCGCAAAGATATTCGAAGTATAAACGATAAAGGCGTCCGTCGTGATAGAAAAGATCGCAGGAATCGAATCCAAGGCGAACATGATATCGCTGAACTCGACGACGAGCAACGTGATAAAGGTGGAAGTAAAAAGATAATTCCCGTGTTCCTTAACTACGAACTTCTCCGGGTGATGCACGTGTGTCATAGGAAGAAATTTTTTCGCGAACTTGATGATCGGAGAAGATTCCGGATGAAAGTCTTCCTCTTCTTCCTTGTGAACATACATCTTCACGGCGGTATAAAGAAGAAGAATTCCGAAAAGATATAGGATCCAACTGAAAAGAGAAATGAGTTCGGCTCCGACAAAGATCATAAACGCGCGGAAGATCAAGGCTCCGATGATTCCCCATTTAAGAATCAGAGGTTGATACTGAGGTGTGATCCGAAACTTCTGAAAAACCATGATAAAAACAAAAAGGTTGTCCACGGAAAGAGAATATTCCAAAAGATAACCGGTGATAAATTCAAGAGCTTTTGTTTTTCCCGCTTCCGGATCGTTCGGACCGTGGTCCATGACAAGAATCAAAATACTGAATGAAATCGCGAGACTAAACCAGAAAAGAGACCAGTAAACCGATTCTCGGAGAGGAATTTTGTGAGCTCGT
Source organism: Leptospira ainazelensis (assembly GCF_016918785.1). Taxonomy (GTDB): domain Bacteria; phylum Spirochaetota; class Leptospiria; order Leptospirales; family Leptospiraceae; genus Leptospira; species Leptospira ainazelensis. The sequence continues at coordinate 81,357 of NZ_JAFFPT010000038.1, forward strand.
TTGTTGAGAACAAAGAGATCGAGATAGATGAGCAGTCCCAAAACCACCGTAAAAATTCCAATTAACGTCAATTCTCCGGAGTTTACTTGGTTCATTTATCCCTCTTGATTTTTCCGATTCTGGATGACAGAATCCAGGCTCTGTACAAAATTACAATCCCAATTCCCAAGAAGAAGGTTCAGATGATTCTACTGTTATTTTCCGTCGCTTCCATCGCACACTTGCTCGCACTCTACTTTGCTCCGGGAGAGATCGCGCTTAAAATAGGAACCAAAGTTATTCCCATTTTGATCTTATTACTTTTCTCTTTTTTGGAAGGGAACTGGAAAGATCGTTCCGGAAAATACATTTTTATCGGTTTGATCTTCTCGCTTTTTGGAGATACATTCTTAGCGCTCCCGGGAAATTATTTTGTCTTCGGGCTCGGTTCTTTTCTTGTCGCACAGATTTTATATTCGGTCGGATTTTCGGCGGGGAATCCGGTGCATCTCGTCCGACTGATTCCTTACGCTCTATTCGGAATTTCATTCTACATTTGGATTCTTCCGGGAATGGGAGCGTCTTTGTATATTCCCGTAGCCGTCTATGTAAGCGCGATCTGTGTGATGGGCTGGAGGGCCGCTTCCAGAGAATGTCCAAGACCCGAGTATTGGAAATCGTTTTTCGGATCTTTGATCTTCATCTCTTCGGACAGTTTGATCGCTATGGGAAAATTTTTGTCCCTTCCGATTCCTTGGATCGGAGTTTGGATCATGATCACTTATTACGCGGCTCAGTTTCTGATCTATGAATCCGTGGAAGAAAATTAAATAATTATTGATTCAGTCTGTAACTTCACTAAGATAGCAAAGAAATCGGGAGAATCTTTATTATGAATATTAAACCCTTAAAAGAAACTACATTTTTAGAAGCGGTCGCCGCCGCGATTCAACACGAAAAGGATTACTTCGAGTTTTATATGAGCACGTATGAAAAGCTTCCTCCCGGAAATACGAAAGAGCTTTTCGAAAGACTCGCCGAAGAAGTGGACGATCATATCAAATTTATTACGGAATTGTACGAACAAGCCGAAGGTTCCGAACTTCCGAATTTAAAACAGCTCACCGCGATTCATAAGTTTCACGATTCTACTCTTCAGAGAATGATGAACAAGGTGGAGAGAACGATCTCCGGTCCGGGAAGTAAGGACGCTCACGAAGCTCTGGAACTCGCGATCCGGGAAGCGGAAAACAGCGTTTCTTTTTATGAAAAACTCGCGAACAAGTTCGAAGACGTAAATATCAAATCCCTTTTCACAAAACTTAAGGATTACAATCATAACTACCAGTCGCTTCTCGAAACTGAATTGAACGGCCTGGATCAATCCGGGTCCGGACAACAAGGAACCTTCTTCTGGGATGAACAGGCGGAAGAGGTCGCAAAAGCTGAAACAAAACCTGCGAAAAGTTCTGCGGACCCGGCTCCAAAAAAACCAAAGGCTCCCGTTGCAAAACCAACCCCGGTCGTAAAACCGGCTGCAACTGCGAAAAAAACGGCAACTCCCGCTCCCAAAAAAGCGGAGAGTAAACCCGTAGCCAAAAAGGCCGCGCCTAAGAAAAAAGCCGCCGTGAAAAAGTCTTCACCGAAACCGAAAAAGACGGTTAAGAAGTCCGTTCCTAAAAAAGCGGCTCCGAAAAAAAAGGTAGCTCCCAAAAAGAAAGCGGCGACGAAGGCTAAGAAAAAAAGGTAACCGTAAGAATGCAGTCCGCCGCGATCACCGATTGGAAGGAAATCCAAGATCTTTATCCCGTGAACCAGGAAATGATCTGGTTGAACAATTGTGGAACCACTCCTTGCAATTCCGACACGATAGATACGGTTCAAGAATATTTGGAAGGTTACGCCAAAAAAGGGGTATTGACCGAAGTTCGCAAGTATTCAAACGTAAAACATTCGATTCGAAAGATCGTGGCCGGACTGATCAACAGTGATCCGGAAGAACTCTGCGTCATTCACAACACAAATGAAGGAATGAACTTTCTTTCCCTCGGGTTTCGTCTCAAGACAGGGGACGAAATTCTTCTCTTAGAAAACGAATACCCGAGCAATATCTATCCTTGGGAACACTGGAAGGAAAAAGGTGTGAAGATCGGAACCATTCCGATGGCGACCACACCGGATCAATTTCTGGATAACCTCAAAGCTGCGGTTTCTTCGCAGACAAAGATCGTAGCGCTTTCCGCCGTACATTGGTGTACGGGAATGCCGTTCCCGCTCGAAGAGATTGGAAACTTCCTGGATTCCAAAGGAATCGACTTTGTCCTAGATGGCGCGCAGGGAGTTGGCCTCGTTCCGATCGACGTAAAAAAGATGAAGCTGAAATACATCGCCTTTCCCGCGTGGAAATGGTTACTCGGTCCTTTAGGACTCGGGATGTTGTACATCCAACAAGATAAGATCGATACACTTGCGTTTCCGTTTAAGGGGACCGGTTCCGTGACAAACGACGAGATTTATCTGCCGTATCGTGCGGAAATCAAACCCGGCGCGGATCGTTACGAAATTTCTACGGGGAATTTTATAGACTGGGTTTACTTTCAGTCGACTCTGGAGATGCTTCAGAAAATCGGATTTCATTCCGTGATGGAAAGAATCTACGAACTCGCCGATTATCTTTCGGAAGGAATGAGAGGAATCGGATTCCAGATGGAACTTGACCACTTTCCGGATTATAGAACCGGAATCGTAGTCGGTTATAAAGAAGGAATTTCGATGGAAGAACTCGTTTCTTATCTCAAGAAGAATGGAGTGATGTGCGCCCTTCGTCTGGGAAAAGTTCGATTCTCACCGCATATCTACAACCGAAAAGATCAATTGGATCGGGTGGTGGAATTGCTTGGAAATTTTCCTCAGTAAAAATAAAAGTTTGTCCAGAGACCTAAAATGTAGGAGCTGTAACAAAAAATTCCTATCAGCGCTTAATTTCGAACTCTGAAATAAAAAGACCTTTTTATCTCGTAGAACTTCAAACAAAAAGAAAACGGAATTCTTCGGAAGTTACAATTTCATTGGCGACAAACAAATTTCAAAAAATCAGCGAGGTAGGAACTTTACTGTTCCCGGTCTGGGTATTGACCGGTTCGACTCTTTCCTTCTTTTATCCGCATTGGTTTACCTGGTTCACGGGCCCGTGGATCACATACGGACTCGGAGCGACGATGCTCGGAATGGGAATCACACTTTTACCCCAGGATTTCAAAGACGTTTTCAAAACCCCGATTCCGGTCTTTGCAGGGGTTATCCTTCAATATACGGTGATGCCATTGTCCGGGTGGGGAATCGGAATTCTTCTCGACTTGCCTTTGCCTCTCGCAACCGGTCTCGTCGTGGTATCCTGTTGTCCCGGAGGTGTTGCGTCTAACGTGATCACATATCTCGCAAAAGGAGATCTGGCTCTTTCCGTTTCCATGACGGCGACCTCCACAGTTCTTTCCGTCTTTATGACTCCCTTGCTTACCTTGTTTTTGATCGGGCAGGGAGTAAAAACTTCCGCGGGCGGCCTTTTTTTTGATACGTTTCAAGTCGTGATTTTTCCGGTCGCTTTGGGAGTATTTCTGAATTCTTATCTGCCTAAAATATCTAAAAAAATCCAAGTTGTTTCCCCCTTGGTAGCGGTCATTTTGATTACGATGATCGTGTCCTCGATCCTCGGATCCGGAAGAGAAAAAATTCTTCAGTCTGCGGGAATTTTGATCTTGGGGGTTGTGAGTTTGCACGTTTCCGGATTTTTCTTTGGTTATTTGTTTTCTTGGATTCTTATCAAAAATCGAAAATCCGCAAGAACCATTTCCATCGAAGTCGGAATGCAAAACTCCGGTTTAGGAGTGGTTCTTTCGCGGAATAACTTTTCGGATCCGTTAGTCGCCATTCCGGCGGCTATTTCGAGTTTGGTCCATTCCCTTATCGGAAGTATACTCGCGGCTTACTGGAGAAGATCGAATCCGGAAGAAAAGAAATGATTGTCTTGTCTCAAGGAATCGATCGGATCGACTGCTTCGGATGAGGGTCCTCTTTTAAAATCAAATTCTCAACCTAAGAAGAATTCAGCTCGTTTGAAGTCGAACGATCAACGATCGAGAAGAATATCTTTTACTAAGGACTTCGCTTAACAAAAAACTGAGTTCTTTCTCCGTGACTTGCAGTTCATTCTCACCCGTTCCACAAACTGTCGTCTTCTCGGCGTCGGGAACTTCGCTTCCTTCTTTATAAACTAAAAAAACATTACAAATGTCATGAAATACAATTCCGATCTATGACAGATGAGAGTTGAAAATGCTCCCGTAAAAAGGTTATAATGATGTTAGATAGGACATTGAAAAAGCCATGAATAGAATGAGCCAAATCGCGGTTCTACTGCTGTTTGCTGGATTCAATACAAACGCGGGCAGCCCGGAAATCAAAAAACGTTCGATCGAGAATCAAATTAAAACCGCTCCGCAAAATCCGACAAACGGTTTTTTTTCCGCAAACGAAGACGTTCTCCGAATCGTACGAACGCAGTCGAACAACGACTCGCGATCCGAAAAAAGAAACTGTGTTTTCTGTCATTCCGGATCGGAGAAAATTTGAAACCAAATTCCGTCAAAACTCGCACTACGTTTCAAAGTAAAAATCACAGGGAATCCAGTTCTCGTTTTAAAATCCGTTCGAACCGGCTTCTCCGGATTAAAGTATTTTCCCGTTTTCTATCCGCTTTGAAAGAAAGATGGTCAACCTTTGCAGCTGATCCTTGGAAGTGGATTTGGATTCCGGTAAAACTTTGGCGTAAATATTCTTCAGGTGATTTCTCAAAGTACCGTTTGAAACGTTCAGAATCAGTTGGATGAAAGTTCGACTGTGACCCGCCTCTATGAGTTCGCAGATTCGAATCTCCTGTTTAGAAAGCCCGTAACCATCCAAACCCAAATTCGGAACCGATATGAGTTCTTCGGTTTTGTAAGAATGGAAAAGAAGAAATGCCATAAACGAACACGCGCTAAACGATGATATCGCAGCGACGTAAATCTCCCGGAACGGAACGGATTTAAGAATCGACCAAAAAAACATTCCGATCGTAACTCCGATCGCGATCGAGATAAGAATGTTTGCGCCGATTCTAAACAGACTTGGTCTTCCCGCGTTGTATCGATTCAAATAAACGGAAAGAATCACCGAAAGAGCGGCGTCCGCCACCGGATGCAGGGGAGGAAAATCCATTCCATACAAGGGCAGAAAATTCGTAAAAAGTGCGGACCACCAGAAAAGAAACACACCCACAAAAAACCGCTTTTCAAAGAAGACGTTCCACTGCACGGGTCTTAGAAAAAAGTAGATACAAACACACATCGAAAGGACGTGAATCCCGATCCCGATTGTGCCGCCGATCGGAGAAACGAGCGGCGCCAAACCGAACGAAAACGATTTAAAACCCGCAATAAAAACCCGGGGAAAAGAGGCGCAGAGAAAATCGAAAACGAGAGCGATCACAAAAACAAAAATCGTAAACCGATTTAGAATTTTTCTCCCCGTACAAAAACTTGCCATCCCGACAAGCACCGGGGAAAGGATAAAAAAAGAATGGCACTGAAAAATCCACCAAGCCAATCCTAACTCTTCCGTGGAAGCGGTACACAGCGCGGCGGTTGAAGCATTCTGAACCCCGATCGCGAGATAAAAAACCGTCATCAGTTTGTGAAATCGGTGATCCCGACCGATATTTTCGATCAAACAGCTCACGTTCGCAAGAGCTGCCATAATCGGTACTATGAAAAAAATTTCCAAAACAAGTCCATTTTGAGCCCCTGAGAATTTGGGCAAACGAAATCGAAAAAAACTACGTCTCGATTCTAATCTTCATTTTACAACAAATTTCTCGTCCTTTTTCGAGAATTTAATCTAATCCTCCTTGATTTTTAAGCCCTTTCTCTTTTTCTAGCAGAATACAACCTCCAGTACGACATTTTCAGGACTTAAGAACCAAATTTTAAATCAAATTGGACTGATCATCCGGGATTTTCCGTCTTACTATGAGGAATTTATTGAAATCGAGACAGTAGCGCCATGAGAGAAATTATCAAGCTCGTTTGTCAGGAACCGGGTTGTTCAAAGGGAAAGAGTACTTATCTCCTTACTAAGAACAAAAAGGCTAAAACCGAAAAACTGGTAACTAAAAAATTCTGCAAATTTTGCAGAAAACACACCGAATACAAGGAAACTAAGGTCTAAGATTTCCAGGAAATAGGTATGACTGCAAAAAAACCAGCACCCGCGTACGACAAAAAAGCTCTTCAAGAAATCAAAGAGCTTCTCCTAGAGAAAAAAAATACTCTCTTGGAAAAGTACGCCCACTGGGAAGATAACAGTAAACCTTCCGGCCTAAAAGAAATGGGAGATATAGCCGATATCGCTTCCGAGATCAACGAAGAGACCCTGAGTTCGGTTCTTTCCGAAGCGGAAATCGAAACGATCCGTGAAATTGACGTCGCTTTAGACAAAATCGAAGACGGAACCTACGGAATCTGCGAAGGAACCGGAAAAAAAATTCCAATCGCACGTCTCAAAGCAATTCCTTGGACTCGTTATACCGTTGAATTTGCAGAAACTCTTTCCAGAGGGAAGGGTGGTTTTATGCGCAAAAGCAACGCCGGCAGCCTCACTGGCGCCTATAAAATTCCTACCGACATGGATTCGATGGACGACTGATTCGTCTCTCGTTCTTTCCATTTTCACTCTTTATACTTTCCCAAACCTTATTTTTTTATAAAAGAAGAATTCCATCCGTCCGAACCGGCAAATGTAGCTCTTTAGGAATTCTTCTCTTATCAATTTCTTTCCAAAAATCGGAAAGCTTTTTCAAAAACGTTTTTTAGATTGAAATCTGACTCTTTTTACAAAATCCTCTTTATTCGTGCCCGGATTATTCAATAAACTCAAGCCTCTTCGGACTCCTACTTTTTTCGGACTCATCCTTTGTTCCATTCTCTCTTATATTCTTTTTCGAAGTTTTCTTTTTGTTCGAGAAACGGAAGGGTCCGGGATCGTAGCGATCGGTTTGATCCAATTTTTGTTCGGACTCATTCCCAATCTTTATCACCGCAAACCGGGAAGACTGTTCACGATGGCGGGAGCTCTCATCCTTCCTGGACTTCTGTATGAAAAGGAGGCTGTTTTCGGTTCTTTGAGCGGTTTGTTCGCGGGCGCGACTTTTGGAATTTTTTTGAGGCAATATATTTCCACGTTTCATTCTCAAACCGTAAACGAAGAGGATCCTATATTCCGTTTTTTTTATATCAATCGTCCTTATAAGTCTTCTCTTCCTTTTTATCAAAATCCGAAAACCGGAATTCTCGCGTTTATCGCGCTTCTTCTTTTGGAACGTTTTTTTGTCTATTTCAACGCTCCTCCATTTAAGGGTTTTGGAATCTTAGATACCGTATTTCTTCCGGGTGTGAGTTCGAGATACGCGTTCGGTTTGAGTTTGGATTTTTTCGGATCCTGGATGCTCGCGATTCTTTATTTTTTAGCGGAAGAATCCTCGTCCCACGAAAGCGATTCTCCGATTAAGTATTGGAGACAGGGGATTTTTGCCGGAGTATTTTTGAATATTCTAATGTTCTTAATCCAAGGATTAACCCGTAGTTCGGCGCTTCCCTTTACTCCTATGATCGGAGATTCTTATCTTGTCTCGGGGCTTTTGGGAGAAGTAGGTTCTCTCAACTGGTTTTTTCCTCTTTTGATCTCTTATTTCTTCTATTATCTCCATTCCAGAAGCTGGCGAACTCCGACAACGATTCTTCTCGGTTTTGGTCTCATTCTTCCCTTTGTCGTCTTAGGAAAACATTTTAGCGCGGGAGCTTGGATCTTACTCTTTAGTTCCTTACTCTACGCTTTTTCTATAAGTTATTTTCCTAAAATCCGAAACAAATGGTGGAGATGGTCTTACATTCCTACCTGCGTAGTCCTCTGGTTTGGATGGATCGTTTTTCTAATCTGGCTCGGCTCCTTCTCTTGGTCTTACGAACCTTGGCAAGAATTCCATTTGGCTTGGAGTAAAGGTTATCGCGGCCCCGCAGGCAATCTCGGTCGTTTTCTGGATCTTTTTTGGGGGGAGGGTTGGATTCAGACAAGGGCGGCTTGGAACTGGGCTAAACCGTCTCTCTGGTTTGGAAACGGAATCGGAAGTTTTGCTCTCAACTGGATCGATTCCAGATCGGTGAACTTGGTTCCTCCGGGCGGAATCCGGGAATTCTTTCTTTCCTCTTTTGTCTTTTTGTTTCACGACGGCGGAATTCTTTTCTCCCTTGTTTTTTTGGTCTGGATCGGTTTAGAGATCGCGTATCGAAACCACTGGAAAGTCCTGATTCTTCTTTTGCCGATCGTATTTTTCTTTATGCCTTGGACCGGAAGTTCGGGAGCCGCGGCCTTCTTCTGTCTTTGGTTGATTACTTCTTCCGCACCTCTGAGTCGACAACTTCATCGAGGATTTGGGGGAGGCTTCAATCTGTTAGCCCTGATTTTGGGTTCCGTCTTTTTATTCTATTCCCTGATTCAGATCGCTCCGAATTTGAGAGGTCCGGAGTTCCGTTATGCGGAATTGAAAACCTATCAATTGATGGCAAAAAAACAAAATCAAAATCAGAATGGAATCCGCTTTCATGAATTTTCTTCCGGCGCTACTTGGGTTTTGGGCGGAAAGGCTCCGATCAATTTGCGCGCCTTTGTCCCCGCTTCGCAAAAAATTTCGAAGGAAGATAAAACCTATGTTCGTTGGTCCTTCTTGGATCCGAACTGGATCGAGATCCAATCTAAAACTTTACCGCTTTTTCTGAATCCGAGTGCGGTCGGCCTAATTGTTCCCGATAGAGCGAAGTATTTGAGAGCGGAAATTCTTTCCGGATCCGTTTTTGAATCTCAGATAGAAACGTTCGGAATTTTCGCGGAGGATTTTGACGGCTTAAATCGAGTGCGTTGATCCGTTTCGCTGGTGTCGTATCTGAGCTGCTATATTCTGTAATTGTTGTTTGACCCTTATAAACAATCTCCAGAAAAGAAGTTTCCAAGGCGGGCTTACAAAAATAAATACGGCGCCCGATTCAAACTCGGGGTCGTCTTCCCTTACGTTCATCCAGACGGGAATCGCTAATATATTCTGAAATTCTTTTCCCGCGACGTAAAAGGTCACATAGACTCGATCTCCGATCCGCAAAGATTGATCCACCGGAGAATAAAACCCTTTTTTGGAAAGCGAATAGGCCAACGAATGATACTCTCTCTCCTCCTGAACGATAGAAACCGCGATAAACAAGGGAATCCTCAAAATTCTTTCGCGAAAAAATCTAGGATTCAGAATACCTCTGGATAAGATCAAAATACAAAGCCAAATCGGATAAACCAGAAAAAGCCCGATAAATTCGGAAATTCTAATTCCCCCCAAAAGGACCGGAATTTTTTCAGGAAACATTAAATAAATAGAATATAGAACCGCCGGAATCGAAAACAAAATCGAAGATACTACGATTTTTCCCGTGGATAAATTTCTAAAAAAAGGAATCGATATTTTCTTTTGTTCCAGACTTTGACTTGCCCGCAGCCAAGAATCGTATCTGGTGAATTTGGAAACAACCCTGTAGTCGTCCTTAAAAAGCCCGATCGACTGTAAAACTTCTATGGGAAGAATGTTCTGTGAAATCGTTAACAAATATTCCAAGATAAAAAATCCGGATGCGAGAATCAAAGGTAAAAGAAGGATCGAGTCTCCGTCTATCAGCAAAACGTAATTGAAGATTCCGTGTAAAAGAAAACAACCTGCGAGACTGTAAAAAAGCCCTAAAAAATTAAAGGAAGAAGGTCGGGATTGATAGTATTCCAAAACTGCGTAACCGTAAATTCCGCCGGTAAACGTATGAATCGGAAGCGAAGTGACCGCGCGCAAAAACAGGGGCCAAAAATCCAAGATCGGAGAATAAAAAAGATTTTCCAGAAGACCGAATGTTACGCCTAACGTAAGTCCGAAGTAAATTCCGTCGGAAGTGTTGTAGACCTTTTTTAAACCCTTAAAATACCAGAGGATCACGAGAAGTTTCGGAACTTCCTCCAAAAAGGAACTTCCGAAAAAGGCTCTTTCGAGATAAGAGGTTTCATTCAAATATTTCTGAGAGAGGATTTCCGGAAAGATAGCGAGCCCAACGGTGAAAACTCCGGAAAATACGGCGGAAAGATCAAAGCTGATTCGTTCCGGGTGATAGTAAGTGTTGCGATAAAAAAGCCAGTAGAACACGGTCGCGAAAATCGCAGTCCCGAATTTGAGAAAGGTGAGAAGGAATTCTTCGATTCCAAAAAAGAGGAACATATTCCTTTTGATTATCGGAATATGTTCCTCTTCTGTTGAAGTTTAGGCTCTGGAAAGAGTTCTTCTTTTTAAAAGAAATGCGGCGGTAGCGCCCGCGGCCATCAGAAGAATTGCTACAAAAATTCCATTCTCCTTTACTCCCAAAAACAAAAATCCTAACAATCCGGAATCGTCTTCAGGTACCGGGAAAACCTTGGCTTGGTTTGTGATGTGTTTGTACCAATCCTTATAAGAAGTTCCGTTCGAAGCGACCCAGAGATTGAACTCGCTATATCCGCTCTGAGAATCCTTTCGGATATCCAGACCTTCGTAAGGATATTTCCAAGCGCCAGGAACCAAAATCGCCCAAGGAAACTGATTCGAGTCGAGATACAGATCCGTTCCGTTCGAATTTTTATAAAGACCCGAAAAGTGAATTTCTTTTCCGGTGTTGATCACCTTGATAAAAATATCGTAAGGATAGTTTCCAAGCGAGATTTTTTTAACGGGAGAATCAAAGACGATTTCTATCGTCGCGATATGACCCGGTTTGAAAACGCCGCCCGGATTTACGTTCGGATTGGAAACGGTTTTGTTCGATTCTTCATGGATTTGAATTCCTTGATTTAGATCCGAAGCGGTAACTTTTTTTGTATTCAGAGTAGTGACTTCTTTTCCGTCTTCACGAACCACTTTTCTGGAAAAGGAAGCTCCTACTGCGACCGGAAGTTTGAGATGAAAGGTATGTCTGTAACCGGCTCCTCTCGCAACGTGCTGATAGGTTCCTCTCAGACGAATCACATCACCCGCCGCATTGAGGTCTTCCTCGTTGTGGATGTGAAGAACGTAGTCGTTTAAGTCTGCGTCTCCCGCACTCGGATAAAGATCTTCATAGGCAACCGTACTCACACCTTCGGAGGGAATACGAATGAGAGAAGCGCGGGTCGGATCTTGAGGATAAGAATCCAGAGTATCGGGAATCCCGTCTCCGTCCGAATCCGTAGGAGCTGCAACAACCGGTAAAAGGATCTCATACTTGATTTCACGATTGATACCGATCACGTTGATCAGATTGATGACATTGGAAATCGATTCTCCACCAGCGCTGATTTCGAGTGTGATCTGACCGACCGAAGTTTCTACGGTAATCGTTCCGGAAACTTTGCCGACGCTATCGGAAACTCCTTGGAACAGAATGTTTCCGTTATTGTCGGAGACGATTACTGTCGCTCCGGGAATCGGTTGTGATTGGTTGTCCACGACGATAAGATTGAGCGGAATCGTCTGAACTGTATTGTAATTGAATACGGGAGTTCCCACTTGATCGCCAACGGTAATCACACCCGTGATCGGCGGTGTATTATTTCCAGTCCCGGAATTGTCCCCCGTCGGCGGAGTTGTACTTCCTACATCGGATGAACTCGAATTTCCTCCGGAAGCAGAATTTCCGTTGGAGGCAGAATCGGATTCTGAACTTCCCGCGCCTTGCGTTGTAGTTGTATTGTCCGAGGAAATACTAGGCGCGGCGTTGTTACCAGGAACGGAAACAATCACCACCGAACCGCCGTTCGAAGCGGTTGCTGTTTCCGAGCTCGCAGGAGCGCTCGTCGAATTCGTGTTTAACAAAAACAACAAAGGCCATAGCGCACCTTTCTTTTTATTACTACAATCCACCAACATGCCCGAAACAAGTAGCAGAAGAATTAATTTTTTCATAATCCCTATATCTCTTTTTATCAGTTTGATTTAAAATGAGACGAAACGTTAAGTAGTAATTACTACAAAAAAGTAATCATTTTAGCGGATTCCTGCAAATTGCAAAGAATGTAAGAAGTCGAATCCTTGTTTTTCATCGGTATTTCAAACAAAAACAAGACAATTGAAAACGGTTTTGTCCCGTTTTTCCCAAGAAGTCGCAAAACTTTGAATCTGCCCCTAAACCTTGAAAGGTGGGAACTCTCACATCTTTTCTTTGAGGTTTTGGGACAAACTTCTTAAACAATCTCAGAATTTCGAGACACTTCCTAAACAACTCAACGATTCGATACGGCCTTTAAAAATTTTTAGCGACGAATTTTAAACAAGAACATTATGATTTTTGAATATTTCTTTGATGGAAGAAAGGACTAAATTCGGTATGAAATTCCGATTTTAAAAAATCCTCTTTCTCGAAAGAAAACGATCGGATTCTAAGATTTTTTCTTTGCGATGTGTAAAACGGCGTTTCCAAAAACGAAGTTTTGAAATCGTACCTCGGAAAATCCGTTTTCCTCCAGGATCGATTGGAGTTTTTCCTGACTCGGATAGGAAAGGGAAGAAACGGGAAGATAGTCGAACATCTCATTCTTACCTCCCCAGAGAATATAACCGAGAATCGGAACGATCTTGAAAAAATAAAAATCAGCCGCCCAACGAATGAGAGGATTTTTCACCTTTCCCACATCGAGGTTGAGAAAAAGGCCGCCGGGTTTCAAAATCCGATAAATCTCTTGAATCGCTTTGGGAAGGTTGTCCACGTTTCTCAAACCAAAGCCGATCGAAACTGCGTCGAACTGAGAGTTGTTAAAATTCTTGAGTTGTGTCGCGTCTCCAACTTGAAAATCTACTCTTCCTTCTTTCCCTTTTTTTTGAAGACGGGTCTTCGCGATTTCGAGCATATTTTCGGAGAAGTCGACACAAGTCACATGATCGACCGAAGGAGAGTTTTCCAGACGGACCGAAATGTCGCCGGTACCACAACAAAGATCCATAACCTTTAGATGAGAATCCAGATTCTTCTCGACTTCCTTTACCAGACGATTTTTCCAAACACGATGAAGTAAAAAACTGTTCCAGTCGTTGAAACGATCGTATTTTTCCGCGATCCTGTTAAAGTTTTCCCGGACAAAACCCGCTTTCTGCTCGGTCTCTGGCATCTTAAATTCTGACATAGGACTAATGAAATGTTTTCAAAATGTTTCGGCTTGGCAAGAAGAGTTTTTTCGACGATTCTTTTGGGAAAAACTTTTTGCCCGGTTCAATCGATTTCAAGATTAGAATGACAAAGGAAGACGAAGTGGCAATCTGTTCCTAAGTTTGGGGGTTCTTACGTGGACGTTTTGTTTGCAAAGGGAGGATGGGTCACGGTTCTCATCTTAGTTGTGAGCTTTATCAATCTCGGACTTTTTTTAAGAGTTTGGTCTTATCTTCCGATTCTCAAAAGAAGAATTTTATTTCGTCTTCAAGAAGAAGCTCAAAACGGAAATCAAAATCATTCCCGTTCTTATCTCCGATCGATTCTGGAAAATTCGGAAGAATTTTTTACCGGAGAATTTTTTGTTCCGGAAGCGATGACCGCTTGGATTCGAAATCTCGCGGGAATTGCGACCATGCTCGGGCTTCTCGGAACCGTGATCGGTATTTCCGTCGCCTTTGAGGAAATGAAAAACGCAGGAACGGTAAGTCTGGAAATTTTTTCGGAAGGGATTCGTCTCGCTCTCAACACGACCATCCAAGGTCTTTGTGCGGCCATTCCCTCCATCTTAGGGTTTCAATATCTGAAGATGCTCTTACATAAAACCGAAATCGAAATCAAACAAACGATTCAAAACGGAACCGAAGAACGTTTCGAATGAAGGGCGGAACAAAAAAAAGAAAAAACCTTCTCGAAGGGGAGGATTCTCCACTCGACATGACGAGCATGTTGGACGTGGTTTTTATTCTTCTCATTTTTGCGATGGTCGCAATGAGTTTTCAAAAGGAAGTTCATTCCCTTCCGGTCCGTCTTCCGAAATCGAACGCCGCAACCGGCGGAGTCGGTTCCAAAAAGGAAATTTTTCTTTTGAAAGAAGGAAATCTCCGTTACGAAGGAAATGAGTTTTCGGAAGAAGAATGGAAACGAATCGTTTCCAAAGGAGAATTCAAAGAGGCCGTTCTTTGGATCTACGGCGATCAGGAAGCCGACTACGGAAGATTTGTATTCGTGGTAAACAGTCTCAAAGACGCAGGTTTAAAAGAATTACACTTAGCCGTCAAAAAAGAATGATCAAGACCGAAGTTTCGGATTTTCTTTATGACGATCCTTGTCTCTTTCCGTATTTTTCCGTAAGGCGGCCTTGAGCGCATCTTCCAATGAAATCCCCATCTGATTGGCGAGACAGATCAAAACAAAAAGAATATCACCCATCTCTTTCGGGATTCCGTCCGGATCTTCTCCTTTTTTAAAAGACTGGTCTCCGTATTTTCTCGCCATTAATCTTGAGAATTCTCCGACTTCCTCCACCAAGATAGCAAGATTTGTGAGTTCGGAAAAATAACGAACTCCGAAATTTTGAATCCACTCGTCGACCTTCGCCTGTGCTGCGTTGAGTGAAAGTTCGTCTTCTTTCAACGTCTATTATCCAAATGATCGATTAGAATTTCAGTCGGTTCGGGATAACATCCCCCGCTTAGATGATGAGGATCGATAAACTTCTGACATTTCACCCGATCGCGGAATTCGTTCATATCCAAAGGAAACACATTCTTAAATTCTAATGTTTCTTTGCGGATTTTTTCCCAAGAAGGATAGAATTCCGCGGACTTAACGCGGGATTCAAGCCCCGAATACAATAGCGGGGACCAGAGAATCACTTTGATCCCGTTTTTTTCCGCGGTTTCCAAAAAGTGAAATAAGAATTGTTTTTGGACGTTTGATATTTTGACGTATCGATAGATATCGTTGTAATATTTCGCCGCTTCTTCTTCGAGTTTTTCGGGTGGAGTGTTCGCGAGCAATACGTTCGGAATTCCTCCGTTGAACTTATCGGATTCGTTCATCAGAAGATTTTTGATCGCGAGCATCATTTCTTTCGAACTTGGGTCCTTGATTCTTTGTATCGCCTCCTTAAATCGGGGAGGAAACACCGTGGTTCTAAAAACTCTCGACCTTAAAAACGTATCCCAGTCGTTCGTAGAAAATTCGTCCGCATAACGCAAGAAATACGGAAGATCATAAGAATATCGCAGCGGATAACGATTGCAAAAATCGGTCATCGAATCCGGATAAAATTCTATAACCGCGTAATCGGGTTTGACTCCGGCGGACAAAATCTTTTCGAGATTGTAGTTGTGATACGAAAAGGGAGCGGAAGGCGCCGAAAAATTATAAACTATCAGTTCCTTTCTTTTTTTATGGATCGTCTCTAAGGAAAATTCTCCCATGTGAGAGGTTCCAAAAAAGATCAAAGTTTTTTCTTCCGGCGTAGCGGATTCTTTTCGTTTTACAAGCGCCGATAATACGCGGTCCTTCATCTCATAAAAGTAATATTCAGCGCCGGCTTCCGTATAAGGCCGGATTAGATCCGAAGAAAGAAATCGATCCAGAAAAAATGCAAGGGCAAAAAATAAAAGAGGAACCCATAACAGCTTACTATGAAAAAAGGGAAGGATATATTTGGGTTTTTCTTTACTCATGATTCTTCCTCAAAACTGAAAGTAGATAAAGTCCTGTCCTTTCCCCGCATAATTGGAAAGAAGAAGAACGAGGATGATCAGAAAGACCGCGACGATCGTTTTTTTATATCGATAATAAAACCTCGGAGTTTTTTCGAAATATTCGAGCGTGTGTAAAAGAAAACCTCCGATTAAAAAGGGTGCAACCAGATCGGTTCTTAACACGTGTTTGGCGGGTTCGGCGATCCAAAAGAGTCCGTTTTTTAGAATATACCAAGTATCTCCTAAATTCTGAGAACGGAAAAAAATCGCTCCGATCACAAAAATCGAATAAATAAACGAAGCTCGGATCACAAACCAAAAGATTCCCTTTTCAGGGAGTTTTGGTATTCCGAATCGATCCATCAGACGGTCGATCACCAAACAAACCCCGTGCCAAAAGCCCCAGATCACGTAGGTCCAGCTCGCCCCGTGCCAAAAGCCGCCTAACGTGAATGTGGCGATGAGATTTAGATACACTCTCGGCTCCGAAGTTCTTGATCCCCCCAAAGGAATGTAGATATAATCTCGAAGCCAGGTTGCGAGAGTGATATGCCAACGTCTCCAGAGATCCTGGATGTTCTGACTGAAAAAAGGCGCTCTGAAGTTTACGGGAATATTGAATCCCATCAAAAAGGCGCAACCTCTTGCAATGTCCGTATAACCGCTGAAGTCGCAATAGACCTGCCAAGTAAATCCTTGTACGGCTAAAAAAAGAGAATAATTGTCGTATTCGCTCGGGTTTCGAAAAACGGGATCCACCAACGAAGCGATGTTATCCGCGACCAGGATTTTTTTTGCGATTCCGAGTCCCAAAAGATAAAGCCCCGCATATACAAAGGAAGGTTTGATTCTTACCTTATCCAAGATCGGAAAAAAATCCTGATGTCTCATGATCGGCCCGGCGACCAGTTGAGGGAAGAATAGGATAAACAATACAAATCGAAAAAACCCGGTGTCTTCCGCAATTTTTCCCCGATAAACGTCCACTACAAAGGCGATGATCTGAAACGTATAAAAGCTGATCGCAAGCGGAAGTATAATCTGAAAACCGAAAGTCTTCTGATCCAAAAATCCCCAGTGTGTCCACGCGTAAAAATTCTCGGTAAAGAAGTAGAAGTATTTGAAAACCGCGAGGTTGATCAGATCGAGAATGACGATCCCGCGCAAGACGGTTAGACTTTTGTTTTTAAAAAGACTTCGAACCGCAAGATAATTTACATAAAGAATCGCTAATAAATGAACCAGAAACGGAACGCTCCAAGTCGCGTAAAACACGAGAGAGGCGATCACGATCACCCATTCTCTGTATTTTCTTCCGTTGTAAGCCCAGTAAAAAAGATATACGACTAAAAAGAAAAGAAGGAAGAGTGTGGAAGTAAAGATCATTTCTTTTCCTTTACAAGAGTCTCTTTCAAATCTTTCACAAAGGCATAACTCAACTTTTCCATTCCCCATTTGTTAAGATGAATCAAGTCGTAGTAATAATCTCCGTTGTCGGCTCCGTCCAGAAGAGTCTGATAATCGAACAAGGGAACCGGTTTGGAAGGATGGATTCTTTGTAATTCCCGTTTCCAGACTCGGTTGCGTTCTTCGAGTCTCCATTCTTGGATGAGCTGACTGTAAGGCGCGACCACTCCGATGATTTCGATCTCTTGTCCGTTTTCTTTTCCGATTTTTCGAATCTCATCGTGCAAAATTTTCAGTCGATCGAAGTATTGTCTCGTGACGTCGTCCTCCACGGCGTTATTGAGAGGATTGCTCGACAAAACGCAAGTAT
Source organism: Leptospira ainazelensis (assembly GCF_016918785.1). Classification (GTDB taxonomy): domain Bacteria; phylum Spirochaetota; class Leptospiria; order Leptospirales; family Leptospiraceae; genus Leptospira; species Leptospira ainazelensis. The sequence continues at coordinate 98,933 of NZ_JAFFPT010000038.1, forward strand.
CATAGATCGCTTTTTTGTGAAATCGATCCGAACCTTCCGGGATCGTCTGTCCGTTCGCAGGATCGGTCTTTGCGACGCAGTCCGGGACGTCTGTGATCGGATACATGCTGATCTTTTCTTTATAAGAATTCTCGTAATCCCAGGGTTCTAGATTCTCTTTTTTAAAACGTTTTCCGATATCTTTGATTCGTTTGGAAGGACTCAGGATCAAATCCTGAATGTCTCTTCGATAAGCGATCGACTTCAACGTGATATAAGCGAGATCGTCGGCTTTGACTTCGTAACCGAAATCGTAAATCCTCGGATAAACTTGCAAACGATCAAACTCGGAGATCATCGCAAGAGTGTGAAGGTTGAGAATTTTCTGACCGACCCAAGGAGTTGTAATTTCAAAAACGTGCACGACCGTTTTTACTTTTTTAAAGTGGGGAAGCGTTTTTAGTACGGCGAGATCTTGAACGATCAACTCGGTTCCCGGAATTGCGATGGACTGAATTCTTTTTCCGATGGGTTCCAATTCTTTGTTTAGAATCGGAAGAGATAATCCCTGATAGGCGACCGAAGTTCCTACAATGAGAATGTCCGGATCGAATTCCTTTTGTTTATCGATAACATGATTCGTGATTCTGGAAACGTTCGCGGCGTATGAATTTTTTTTCAAGAATGGACGGTAACAACCAAACTGCATTCCGGTTTCCAAAAATGTAAGGATCAAAACTGGAATCCAAAATTTGGAATCTTTCAAAAATGCAAGATATTCTTTCATAACGGATATGGGTTCCTAAAATGCAAAGTAGAGAAAACTCTGGCTTTCCGTGATTCCAAAGATCAAAAGCATAAATACGTTAGCAAGGAAGAATAAAATAAACTTCCAACGGCTTTCTACGATCTTCTCTATATTATTTTTAGCAAAAAGATAAGAAGCCACAAAACAAACCAAGAGTAAAAGTCCGTATGTGTAATTGGTGTATCCTTTTACGGAAGAGAATCCGCCCGGAACCCAAAATACGAGGGCCTTCATCATCGGAATCGCCTTTTCCATCGTCTCCGCGCGGAACATGATAAATCCAAACGTTAGGCAAAACATCGTAAAAATTCTTGCGGCGATATCGTAAACTCGACCGCCTTTTTCATTCAAAAACGTTGCGACCTTGGTTCTTCCGTATTCTCTATTGATAAGAATCATAATTCCCTGCCATAAACCCCAGCCTATGTAGTGATACGCCGCGCCGTGCCAGACTCCGGCAAAAAACCAGGTGATAAAAATATTCCGATACGTTAAAAATACCGAACCTCTGGACCCGCCTAACGGAATGAAGATGTAGTCCCGGATCCAAGTTGAAAAGGAGATATGCCAGCGAGACCAGTGATCCGTTATGTTTCTTGCAACCATCGGAAAGTTGAAGTTTGAATCGAACTTATAACCGAACAATCTCGCGACGCCGATCGCGATGTCCGTATAACCCGCGAAATCGAAGTAGATCTGCCAGCCAAAAGCCAAAGCCCCCGTCCAAATTTCGATCGGATTGAGGGTCGCGTGGTTCTTAAACGTGAAATCGACAACTTTCGCGAGGTTGTCGGCGAATACGATCTTTCTCGTAAAGCCGATGAGAATCTGACAGAACGCGATTTGAATGTCTACCTTGTTGACCGGAAGAGGAATATCCAAATCTCGAAAGAACGTCTGGGCGCGAACGATCGGCCCCGCGACAAGCTGAGGAAAGAATGAAACATACAAAGCAAAATCGAGAAACGATTTTTTTGCCTCGATCTGTCCGCGATAGACGTCGATCGTATAACTCATCGATTGAAACGTATAGAATGAAATTCCAACCGGAAGAATGATATCGTAATACGCGAATTTAAAACCTGCGATCGGAGTCAGATCGTTTACGACTCCCAAGAGGAAGTTCGTATACTTAAAGTAGGCGAGTAAACCGAGATTCGTGACGAGTGAAAGAACGAGCCAAACCTTTCTTGTTTTGGAACCTTGAGGAGACGCCGAAATTTTTAGAGAAGCGAAGTAATCGATGACGATCGAATAGAGCAAAAGAAGGATGAATTCTTTTCTCCAAGACATGTAAAAATAAAAGCTCGCACCCAAGAGAAAAATTCTTTGGATCCTGCCTTTGAGCAGATGATTGAGAATGAGGACTATGGGAAAAAAAAATAAAAAGTGAAGAGAATTAAAGAGCATGGTTCGTCTTGATTCAGTATTTTAAAAGACCTGAAGAGCAGTTTTTCAAAATAGAATATCCTTACAACATCAATTTAGGGGTTTCAAACCTTTGATTTACCGCGCAAAAAGACCGGTTTTAGGAGATTCGGGAGGATAAACTTTTTCGGGAAGAATGGCTTCCAATTTAAATTCGATTCCCTCGATATAACTCACCGATTTTTTCGAGGAACGAGGATAAGTGGAATAGGAAAAATTCACAAGAAATAAAAGAAGAACCCAGATGATAAGAAAGGAATGAAAGACCGCGCGGCTTCCGAAAAGAAAGGGGCGAAATTCCAAAGACTTTAAGGTAAGACCGGCAAGAAGAATCATACCGATCGACGTCCCCACCCAAAATTCGAAAAAGTATCCTTCCCACCAAGTATAAAATAAGATCGAAGGGATTAACCAGAAGGAAAGAAGAATCGTCTCGTTTCGAAAACGTTTCCAAAGATTCTTAAGATTCAAAAGAAAAAGAAAAAGAATCGAGATCCAAAACGTTAGATTGAGATTGTAAGGAAGAATTTCCCGATTCTCCCATGAATTCAACCGCACTCTGAGTCCGTTTTTCACTCCTTCGAAGTTTAGAAACGCGTCTCCGATCCCGCGATAGAAGTTCATAACGTAGTTTTTGGATTCCGGAGAATTTCCCCATTTGTCCTTGGTCGCATACAAGAAGAGCCAGTTTGCAAAATTTTTCTCGCTGTCCAGAGGAGCCGAAAGATTTCTGTTGAGTAGGATAAATCCTACGTAGAGATAGGAAAGTGTAAGAGCTCCTACAAGAGCGAAACAATACACAAATGCAAAACGAAGTTTCCAAGAAAGTTCGAATTCTTTTCCTTTCCAGGTCTTAGAAAGAAGAATCGAAATCGGAACCAAAGGCAAAAATAGAATATCCGACTGATGAAAGTAAACGCTCCAGAGTTGAATCCCGAACAAGACAAAAAGCGAAATCGGAGAATGACCCTTTCTCGCAAAATAGACGCAGGAAAGATACAAAAGGGCCGTAAGACAAGAATGAATCAGAGGAGTGTCGTTGTGTTGCGCGTAAAACCAGAATCCTTGCGAAAAATGGATCGCCAAACCCAGGATAATCGCGCCTAACGTGTCCGCGTAGATTTTTCGATACAACCAAATAAAACAAAACAAAAATAAGAGCGCCGAAACCAAAATCCGAAGACGAAGCCCGAACATCACCGAGTCTTTTCCCCAGAATTCTCTCCAGAGTTTGAGATAGAGATAACCCGCACTTTCAAAACCGAGATGATGAGGGTTATAAAAAATTCTCCAGATAAGATCCGAATTGATATTGTAGGCGTAGACGATCGCGTCCCAGTCGTAGTGTCTGGAAAGGAATCTAAGATCGAACAAAAAAACACAAAAGATAAAAAGAATCAGAAAGGAAAAAAAGATCCTATCCTGAGACGTATTTTTAGTTCCGGAAAAAAAATACATTCTATAATTCTAATGTAATAAAAGAGAAGAGACGAAATTTCGGTTTTGGCCTCGAAAAAAAAACGGAGAAAGGATTCCCGACTGAGACGTTACGTTTTCCGATCTCAGATCGGGAGCTACGATCCGGATTCTTTCCAAACCCAGGAGTCTTCGCAAAACACCCGTTTTGTGAATGATCCGCACCCCGCTCTGTTTTCGATTCCAATGAGATACGTCCTTTCCGAAAAAACCGCGCGTTTCCACGGATAAAAGATCTCCTTTGAGCGAAACTCTCGTTAAACAAGTCCTGTTGATAAAACGAATCCAGTCGAGAATAAAAGCGAGGCCGATATAGCCGAATGTAAGATATCCTACACTCTGATACAAAAGAGGATTCTGGAGGATCGGAAGATTCAAAACCTTAGGAATCAATAAAAAGTCTGTGAACTTCTGAAGATACAAAGCCGACAAACCGCCGAGAAGATAACAAACGTAGAGAATTCCTCCTACCAAAATTGTCATCAAAATCGGAGGAATCGGATTGATCTTTAAATAGACGGGGACTCCAAAAGTCGCGTCTTTCGCGTTCAAAGAATCCCAGCCGGAATAAATTCTTTTTTCGTTTTGTTTCATACTTTTTGAGGATGTAATTCCTTTCTGTGTTTCCAGAGATCGATCAAACCTTCTTCGATTTTTTTTGCGGTCCGATCCCAAGTCCATTCCGATGCATTCCATACTTCAGGTCGTTCCAACTTTTTCCCTTTGAGTTGGGATAAAGCAAAAACCCAAGAATCCACGCTCAGAGGTTCCGCAAACAGATCCACCTTTTGATCCAAAATTTCGTGAAAGACCGGGATATCCGAGGCGACACAGAGTTTACCTTCTCGGAGCGCTTCCAAAAGAGGAAGTCCGAATCCTTCGTGAATCGAAGGGAACAAAAAGGAAACGCAGTTCCGATACAACCAAGCGAGAACTTCATCCGCAGGATTTTCTACGAAATAAATTCCTTCCGATTCCAACGTTCCTTCCTTTAATAACTCGGTCAGACCTTCCGACTTCCATCCAAGACGACCCGCGATCACAAGCGGATACGGAAACAAAGGATCTTCTTTTTTAAGCCTGCGATAAGCGGAAACGAGAGTTCCCAAATTCTTTCGAGGTTCGAGGGTTCCTATGGTAAATAAAAAATTTTCAGGAAGTTTACGAAGAGGTTCCCTGAGAATCGGAAACGAATCCACTCCGGGATAAACCACTTTCAACTTGGAGTCCAACGAAGGCTTGAACTTAAGAATATCGTTGCGCGTATTTTCGGAAAGACAAAACACAAGATCCGCTTTTTTTAAGGTTCTCGGAGAAAGAATCCGGTGTTGCCAGTAGTTCGCGTTCGTCATCGTTTCCGGAGCGGAACGAAAGTTGAGATCGTGATAGTTGACCGCGGTCAACGCGCTTCCGCAGGAGAAGGGCAACAGTTGAAGCGTCCCCCAAAAAAGATCGAGACGATCTTTTTTGATTCTTCTTGGAATCGTCCAATTCAACCACGCGACCCCGGGAAGTTTTCCGGTTAGAAAAAATCTCGAGTGTTGGTTTGAAAGAATATCATAAAATACTGTATGAATCGGTTTGTTGGAATAGAGATAGTATTCGAGCGGGGACTCGCTCGTGATCAGCCTTCGTAAAACTTCCGCGAGATATCTTGAATTTCCGGTGATTCCGTAGGCGAGGGGGCGCACGTCCACACCCACCCTAGGTTTGTATTTGAGTTCGTTCGTTCGGATCGTCATCTTTGTAAGAATTCTTTTTTATTTTTCCGTTAGCGGGTCTTTGTCTGGAATCAACAAAAGAAGGACATACTGAAAGATCGCAAAGTAAAGAAGATACGACGCCATCATCCACTTTTCTTCCGTTCCTCCGCCGATTACAGATCGATTACAGAGAAGAATTAAAAACGATCCGATCAGAAAGAAAAAACTCACTTTATCATTTGCAAACAAGATTTTGAGCGAGGCCAAACATTTTTTCCAGAAAGAATCGGTCAAGGTTTTCCAAACCGGCAAAACCTCCGCTTCCACAAAAGTCCAAAGACGATGGAGAAGAATCGCGGACGGATACAAAAGAAAAACAAACGCGTGGACCCAAGAGATTCCGCTGAAGAGGATCGAAAAAATAAACAGACAACCGAGGGTCAATTCTTCCTTTCGTTTAACAAAAACTTTCCAAAAGAAAGGAATCACAAGACCCAAGGAAAGTATATAATAAATTCCTTTTACTGCCTTTTCCGGAAGTTCCACAAGGGGATAACCGAGTTGGGATTGGTTGAGAACGTCCGCGTAATTGAGAAAGTATTTTGCGAGAGTCGCGTTCAAACTTTGGTTATTCTTCCAAGCGCGGAACAAAGGAGACTTGAGATAATTGTCCAAGATCAACTGTTTCCAAGTCAAGGTCATCTCGATCGTAAAACTCGGAGCATAAATACAAGGAAGAAGAATCCAAAAAACCGAAAATACAAACGTGTAAAAAACGGCCCAGTATCTTCTCTGCATCAAAAAGAAAAGGACAAAGGCTCCCGGAGTCAACTTGATTACGATCGCAAGACCGAGCAACAAACCGGACAACCAATCCTTTTTCGTATGTACGGAAGCCAAAATCAAAAACATCAAAAGAAAACCGACTTGGTTGTTGTTCTGATGATTTTCCAAAAAACGAAGATTGAGAAGACAAAGAACTATGATAAAAACCAAATTCCCTTGGATGGAAAGCCGGATCGAAAGGATGTATAAAAAACCGAGAAGGGCTAAAAAGTTCAGACTCAAAAAAACTGCGGAAGCGACTTGATACGGAAGAATAGAAATCGGAATCAACAAAAACGCAAACGTTGGAGGATAGATATAAGAACCCAATCCTTCCATCATTTCTTTGAGCTGTATAAAGACTTTTGGAGTAAACGTGTCTTCGACTTTGATTTCTCCCGTTTGGAGTTTTTCGAGAATCTCATCGATCTGTTCTAAGTTGTATAAATTATTTCCTTCGGTAAAACGGACGGACGCGTTGTAGTAATCTCTGAAATCGGAACGATTTCCCGATTTGGAAATCCCATTGAGGAAGAGGAGCGAGAAAAATAAAATCGTTCCCGCAAGAATCCAGGTTTTCCGGTCTCTCAATTGCATTCTGAAACACTTTTTGATCGCACTCGAAAAGCCAACCAATAAAATTCTCCTACATTTCCGCTTACGATTTAAAGAAGGAATCCTTCTCTTGTTAGAAAAAAGATTCACCCGTGAGCATTCTCCAAATCCACTGCAAATAGAATGTTGTTTTCCGATCTTGAAGAATTTGAATTTGAACTGCCCGAAGAAAGAATCGCGCGTTATCCGGCAAAGAATCGGGACGAGAGCCGACTCATGGTTGTAGAAGTCGCCAGAGGCGAAATCCGAATCGAAGAAACGTTCAAAAACATAACCTCTTATCTGAGAGAAGGCGACGTGTTGATCGGGAATCACACCAAAGTAAGCAAACGCCGCGTCTATCTGAAGAATCCGTTTCGAACCCATGAGGTCATGTTCCTCGAAACCAAGGACGGACTTTGGAGATGTAAGATTCGAAATTCTAAAAAACTAAAAACGGGGGATCGACTTCAAGACGTTAAGACCGGACTTCGTTTTTTTCAAGTCGAAGGAAAAGAAGAAGAATTCGTTTTTTTAAAACCGGATAAAGAATTGCAGGAAGAGGACTTTCAAGAAATCGGAGAGATTCCGATTCCTCCGTATTTAAAAAGAGAAGCGAACTCGGAAGATGAAATTCGTTATCAGACCCTTTTTGCAAAAACCCCCGGATCTGTTGCAGCTCCTACAGCCGGTCTTCATTTTTCAGAATCCTTGTTTCAAACTCTAAGAGAAAAAAAAATTCAAATCTGCACCTTGGAACTCACGGTCGGTTACGGAACCTTTCAACCACTCACGGAAGAAAATTTTCAAAATAAAAAATTGCATCGTGAAGAATTTTTTTTGGAAGAATCGAGCGCTTCCATTCTCAACCTTGCAAAAAAAGAAGGAAGAAGAATTCTTTCCATCGGAACCACGACGCTTCGAGCCTTGGAATCCACATACGATCCTCTTACAAAAACATTTCGCTCAGGCGCCGGTACGACCGAACTTTTTTTACAACCGGAAGATAAACTGCAAAGCTGCGAAGGTCTGATCACAAATTTTCATTTACCCGGTTCAAGCCTTCTTTTACTCGTCTCCGCATTTGCGGGAAAAGAACTGATCCTGCGCGCTTACCAAAAAGCGATCCAAGAAGAATTTCGATTTTATTCCTACGGAGACGCGATGCTGATTCTATCTTAGATTATGATTGATAACCGAGGGGAACTAGGGAACAATCGTCTTCAGTGATAAAAAGAATAACCGCCGCTCAGGCAGAAATCAAACTTCACGCGGGAAAACAAAGACCCAAAAACGGCCTTCCCGATTTTTTGGCGTTCCACAGAGAAGAACTGAGTTCCTTACCGAAGGCTCTGGAAAATCCGGGTATCCTCTCCAATATTCTCATAACCGGTCCTTCTTTAGAATCGAATCTTACCTTACTCCAAGAATACGTCTCCAATTTGAAAAAAGGAATCAAAGTGGTCTGCGATCCCCATCCGGGATTCTTAACACTCGCGGGTTTTCCCGGAAACTCGGAATACCGTGCCGGCAAAATGGTGGAGGCCGACGGAGGTTATTTACTTTTACCGATGCGGGCTCTCACCGAAGACCCAAACTTATACTTTCTTGTAAAAGGAGTTTTGCAAACCGGAAGCATAGACTTTCTGACTCTCCCCGAAATGACCGGCTCCAAAGAGATGAACCGTTTTCATCCTTCGATCAACACCCGCTTTCGTTTGATTCTCGCGGGGGAAGAAGGAGAAGTGGATTTTATCTCCGGAGTCGATCCCGACTTCTACGAAAGTTTCTCTTTTAAGATTCATCTTCCGTATGAAGCGGTGATGAAAAGTAAGAAGAATCTTCAGCTTTTCGGGGGACTCATTCATTCCTGGGAAAAACCGGGTTATCCAAGTTTTGATTCTTCCGCCGTCGACGCGTTACTCGAAATCGCTCTTCGTTGGAATGACAGCAGGGCGAGGCTTTCTCTTTCTTTCGCTGAACTTCGTACCTTTGTGGGAGAACTTCTTGTTCTTTTTAAAAAGGAAAAAAAAACGATCACCCGCGCTCAGGTAGAATCCGCAATTCCTACGATCGAAAAAAGAATCGCGGTTCACAAAAGAAGATATCAGGAAAGTATACGGGAAGGTCTGACTTCGATTCAACTCAAAGGGAAAAAGACGGGAAGAATCAACGGTTTGTCAGTCATTCTTCTGCATTCTTCTTTGTCGGATTTCGGTCAGGTCAACCAAGTCTCCGCGCGCGTCGCTCTGGGTTCCGGAAATTTTATCAACATCGAAAGGGAAGTGAATCTTTCGGGGGACTTACACGATAAGGGAGTATTCATATTACAATCTTATATTAAAGGAATGTTCTCCCATATCCAGTCCTTCGGTTTGGACGCTTCGATTTTGTTTGAACAAAACTATTCTCCGATCGACGGAGACTCCGCGAGTTGTGCGGAGTTGCTCGCGATTCTTTCGGCGCTTTCCGGTTTGGAAATTCCATGTAGCATCGCCGTGACGGGAGCCCTTTCTCAGTATGGAGAAATTCTTCCAGTAGGCTCGGTAAACACGAAGATTGCGGCTTGGTATGACATGATTCAAATAGTTGGGAATACAAAAGATAAATACAGGGTTTACATTCCAACTTCGAATCTTCGAGACTTAAATCTTCCCGCCCATATTCGCAAGGCGATCGAGAAAGGAAAGTTCCAAATCTACACCTGTTCTCACGTGGAAGAGTTGATTCCGGAAGTTTTTGGAATCCCCGCGGGAAAATTCGGTAAAAACGGAAAATATCCTCAGGGAAGCCTGTTCCACATGATAGAGGAAAGAATCGATCGGAAAAAAGAAGAAGAGCACGAATGAGAAATAGGCCTTGAGTGTCGATGAGACAGAATTCTATAAAAAATTTCTTTCCTGCTACCCCCTTGGTTTTGAAACTGGATGGAAGGAATCAATCTCGTTTTTTTTGAATTATTTCTGCTCTGTCTCTCCGCAAAAGGCGCTTTCAAACCGTGGATAGCTCAAATAGATACCCAAATGCTCTGAGAAAAAGAGTCCTAGTTTCTTTGGATTCTTTAAAAACTCTTCGTCTTATACCAGACTTGCATTTGTAGGTGATCCTTCGATTCTGATTACCGATACTAAATAAAGATAAGAAAATGAGACTCATCGGGGCGATCAATATTCAATCCTCCTTGCTGGTCAGCGGCCTATCCGCACTGGGACTTGGGGTTCTCATTTCTATCGCTCAGGTCAAAACGCCCGACAATCTTCCCAAAATCGACTCCCTGCCGATGGAAGAAAACGAAAGTCCTTCCAAATTCCAGCCGACTCTAAAAATAAAAGAGGAAGAAAGACAAAAAGATATCCAGGTTTTCCGTATTCTTGGTTCTCGCAGAATCGACCTCTTAGGAGAAGGGGAAAAATCCTTTGGGATCCAAGAAGACCGAGGCTCTTATTTTGCAAAATCGGGTAACGGCTGGAGTCCTTTTCCTTTTAAGGATTCTCTCGCATCCAATCAACCGGATTCTCTTTTTAACGATCAGAATACAAACTGGACCGGGGCGCGCTTTTTTGGCGGAAAACAAGGGAAGGTGCAACTGAATTCTTCGATTCGTCCTTTGTCTCCTTTTTCGGAATTGGCTCCTTCTCTTCGCGGAAGAAAATCCGATCCGTTCGGAAGCGGAGATAAGACCGGTATCAATCAATCCACGTTAGACAACTTTGAACTGAGTTATTCCGTCGCACCCGGAGTGGACGCGATTCTTAAAACCGGAAACTCACTTCCTTATACCGCCGATCAAAAAGATCAGGGTTATTCGATGGCTGGTTTTTCTTTTAAACCTAACGATTACATCAATACAAAGATCGTCTCCGGAAGTTCTTTCGGAAATTCTAGCATGGCTTCGAGCCGTTTTCTTTATTCTTCTCCCGTATCCAATTCTCAAGCGCTCAATGCGGATCCGAATATGGGAAACAATCCCGTTCTTAGAAATCAGGCAATGGGTAACAGCAGCGGACGTGTGATCGAATGGCAGGCGAATATCCAGCCGATCCGACGTCTTTCGTTTCAAACTTCGGTTTTGAATAAGGAAAAAGACAAGGGTCTTTACAATCCGGAAGCCGCGCGTTTTTCGATGTTTATCGATTTTACAAAAATCATTCTCAATATCCGTTATAGTTATACCGCCGATCCGACTACAAGAAACAACGGTCTTTATATGACTCCGGAATCCGACGCGACTACCTTGGGTTTTACGATGCTCTTAGATCCTGCAGGAAGATATTCTCTGTTTCTCGGGAACAACTACTACAACCTGATCTCCCAGAGAAACACGGGAATCAACACGCAGATCGACGAACCGCTTCGTTCTTTTTCCGCCGGCTTTCGAGGAAAGACGAGTTTTCAGAACGCGATCTTTTTTATGAACTTTCGAAACAATCTTTCAAAGGGTGTGATCTACACAGACGTAGGTCCGTTCCGTCTTCCCGCTTATTCACAATACTATTCCGAATACTTCACTTCTTTGGGAATGGAGTTATCCTTCTGATTTTCTTTTCTGGTTGCCGGTTTTTTTAACGTTCGGAAATTTGATCGGGTGAGGAGCTCCTACGCGAAAAAAAATCGCGGAGTGAAATTCATCCTAAAATAAAATAGATTCAAAAGGAATCAAAGAATGTTTGGAAACAAGTTAGAATCCCTAAAGCAGATGAATCAGATGCGCGTGAGAATGAAAAAAGTGGAAAAAGATCTCATGTCTCTCTCTTTCGAAGCAAAGTCGAAAAACGATCTCGTAACTTGTATCTCGGACGGAAAACTGAACATCAAAGACATCCTCATCGAAGACGAACTTCTCGCGAAAAACGATAAAAAACTTTTACAAAAAAGTATCAAACAGGCCGTCACACGCTCTCTGGAACTCGCTCAAAAAGCCGCCGAAGAAAGAATGGGCGAATTCCGCGGCATGATCCCCGGAATGGAATGATTCTTTTCTTTTTGAAAAAAGATTCTTCCGAAAATTTTATCCCCTACGCGCTTTAAGTCCGATTGCAAGAATTTTTTAAAGAGAGACTTTGTCGGAACAATCGTTTCGAATGAAATGAATTCTTAGATTGTAAGAAATTCCTTACAGAGTTGTCCAAAAATCGGAAAGAAAATTTGTAATAGCTCCTACGAAGAACTTACAATGCGATATCTTTCCCTTTTCGAGAGAAGGTTTGTTCGATTGAAAACGGAGGAGTTCCCACAAATTACGTTGCTTTAGAGGTTTACTAACTTTTTAACCGGCATCTTTTTGTTAGAATTTGATGGAGTTCCTACATTCCTCAGTTTTGGGGCAAACTCTTATTCCGTTCTATTTCGATCGGAAGAATGAAAGTATTCAAGAGGACAGATGATCTCCGGACCGTCCGTCTCCGGAAGAAAAAAAACCTCCCCCTCGTCGTTCGTTTTGGTTACGGATTGGGAAACCTGACCGAGACGATACGGATCCGCATTGACTTGTAAAATTTTTAAACTTGGAGCCGTCTTTTTCAAAAGAACAACCGCCGGTTGAGTTCCGGTGTTGCTCCGATTCTGATCGATAAAATGAAACTGCCCCGGCTTGAGATTGGAAAGGGGAAGAATAAAAGGAAGAGGTTGTGTGTCATACAACTTTCGTAACTCTCCTCCGTCTTGATTCGCTGGAGGAAAGGGAAGAGCCGATAGAACGGATTCCATTCCTGTTTTAAAACCGGCCGCTCCCGCAGAATCCACACCCAACTGAGCTTCCGAAAGAGTAGTTTCTCCCGTCGACAACCAGAGAAAGGCCGCGAACAAACGGACAAAGGATGTTTCACCTGAAATTCCGAGATCGTTTTTCTGAGACGCCGAAAGAGAGGTCACTGCGGGAGAAGTAAGAAAAATCTCGGCTAAACTCTGCGCGTCTTTTGCTCTTATCGACGGACCCGCGACCGTTTTCTTAAAGAAAGAATTTCTTTCCTGAAGATTCGTTCCGGAAACGGTGTAAAGATATTTTATAAAGGCGTAAGCAAAAGAATAATCCACGATCGATGAAAAATTCGCCGACCCGAAAATGGTGGAACCGTTCACTCCTCTCGCACATACTCCGGAAACGTTTCCTCGATAACACTGGATACGATTTGTCTGAGGAGAATAACCGGCGATATCGCTCGCGACCTCGCTTGTTCCCTCGTTCAACCACGTTTCATCCCGAACCTTTTGAGAAAGATAATCGGGAAGTTCGTATTGAAATCGGATGAGATGTTGAAATTCGTGAGCGATCGTGGAAAGCATCGTATCCGACTTTCCTAAAGCGAGATCCTTTTCGGCCAATTCTTTCAACTGCACGGAATCTATATAAAGAATTTCTTTTGTATTGGAACGGACATTCGACCGGGGATCGTCGGAAAGAAAATCGAAAGGATCGAAAAAACCCGCGACGAAGGAACTTCCGGGTTTGCTTCCGTCGCGAATATCCAAAAAAAGGATGTGAACCTTTCCGTTTTGGTCCATATCGGAAGGAGTTCCGAAGGCGGCGCTGAGTTTTGGAAAAATTTTCTGATCGAATTCTCGAACAATATTTTTGTAATCCAGATTCTGCTCTTGTCCGAATTCTGCGTAGACGGAAACCGTATCTCCTTCTCCCACGAGACTCGCTTGAAGACAATAAGATGAGTTTTTTGTAATGTCCCTTACCCAGAATTTACCGGGACCGCTACAACTGATCGCGGTGAGAATCAAAGCCTGGACATACTGAGCGCCTAACTTCTGTTTTTCGGAAGGAAAAAGAGAAGGGAAAACACCCTCCAAAGAACAAGCGTCGAGAAAAAAAAGACAGATAAAGATCCCCGAAAAAATTCCAAAATTGTTTCGAAAATTTCGCTTCATCGAAATGATTCGACGAAAAAAGACATACAATCTAGAACGTTGACTCGATGAGAGCGGTCCATAGAATGTAAAAAAGGATCCCGACATGTTTTTTTGTAACGAAGGGAGAGCGGAAACTTGATTGAGATTCTCTCTTGCCCCCGTAACTTGTCAGGATCTTTCTCCCTCAAATCAGGAGCAATCAACATTGGATAAAATATTTCCTATCGATCCTTTTATAAGATGTGCAAAACACTCGATTCTGATAGGAATCTGGATCCTAACTACGGCATCTTGTTCCTCAAGGGAGGAAAGGATCGAACAACATCCAACCGCATTCTTAAAAATCGCCTCCGGGGAATACTATTCTAAAATTGAAAAATTAGAAGAGGGTTATTTCGTAAGACAGTTGTTTTTGGATACAAACCCGGCAAAGAAGAATTCGAAATTTATCTTTACTCAATTGAGCGTAACCTTGAGCAAAAATCGGGAAGAAACAAGAATCGAAGGAATTGCAAAACCCGCCAAAACCGGTTTTCAACTCGTTCCGGAATCTTGCAGAGTTTTTACAAACAGAGAGTCCGGAAATCGCTGGGCGCTCCTTCGAGCCTACGACTGCGATCATCTCATCTTTGAATTGGAATCAAGAAGACAAAACTTCATTTCGATACAACCGGATTTTATTCCCGGAACACCCTCCGGAGAATATAGAAAAGCGATCTCTTCCGATCCGAGTCGAATCAGCGCGCTCGTTCTGGAAAGCGGGGGAAAAATTCTCGAAGTCTGGGGTCTTCGATTGTCCCGGGTTCGTAAAAACGCATCCATCGTTTTGGAAAAAGAAAACGGGAAACGTTATCCGGTAAGAGCCTTGGAAACGATCGAAACGACCGGACAAGTCACCGCCGAAGGGATTCCCGTGGACAAAGGGGACATTCTTCTTTATTCAAATCCGGGAGAATCGAACCCTCTCTCTTATTGATTTTTAAGAATATTATAAATTACTGGAATAGATTGGAACCAATTTCAGATAAGGGAGTTGAATCCGAATCCAGTCCAATTCTTCTTTGGAAATATTCAGACCGGACCATTCCAAATAACGAAGGTCTTTTAGATCATAGATATATTTAATTTCTTTGATATTCGTATTTCCGATTCTCAGCTCGAGAAGATATTTACAGCCGGCGATCGGTTCCAATGACGCCACCTCGGTTCCTCGAATGTCCAACTGTCTGAGTTTGCATTCGGAACCGATAAAGGAAAGATTCTTGATTTTGGTTTTGTACAAACCCAGTTTTGTAAGAGCTCCTACATTCGGATAACGGGAAAGATCCTTTTCGTCCACTTGAGTCCCATTCAAATAGAGGCTATGGAGCAGGGGAAGTTTGGAAAGAGGACTCAAATCCTTTACCTTGGTTCCATTTACGTTGAGAAAACCTACAGTCTTCAAAGCGCTCAATTCTTCTAAGTTCTCAAACTCAGGATGTAGAATTTCCAGAGAAACCAAATTCCTAAAATCGCTCAATCTCGCCGTGTCCGGAAATTCGTCCTCGTTAAAACCGATCCAACGCACCTGATAAGGATAGTATCTTAGAGTTTTCCCTTCCCTGGAAAATACGGGAATCGCCCCGGAAATCGGCTCCCTCTCTAAAATTGAACAGGACAAAAGACAAAAAGGAAAAATCAAAAGAAAAATCTTTCTAAAAAAAGGAACCATCTCGCTCGGAATCATTCTACGAACGATTGAGAACCGGGTTCGAAGAAATAGAAACCAAATTCTAATTCGTTTCCGAAATGTAAAAAGACTTCCCTCCTGGATGGGTTTCACGAGATTCTCCTTGGAAGTACGCTTAAGATTCATTTTTCACTGATATTGAGTTTGACTCTCATATTCACATTTTGAGAATGGTTTTCAAATGGCAGAAGGAGAATTCATGAAAACTTTCCAAAAAATCGTAAAAACGACAGTTATTATCGGCCTCATCTTAGGCACCCTCAGTCACTGTAAAAAAGAGGATAAGGAAGAAATCGATCCTATCACTCTGCTTTTACTGGGACTTACCGCAAATAGCTACAATTGTTCCGCAACTGTAGGAGGAAGAGTGGCAGGGCTTCCGGCTATGACCGCAACCACTTCCGTTCAAACCCTCGTCTACGGCAAGGTTCCATTTGTAAATCACTCGATCGCCGCTGTAAAGTTTTCCGATGTAAAGGCTGGGGATCAGATTTCCTTTACCGGAAGAAACGTAGCGGACTTTGACGAAGGAACCGCGGGTAACGTAAACGCGCCGTTAGTCTACAATACCGCGTCTTGTCCTTTATTGGATTCTGCTTATGATTCTACAAGAGCCTCTTACGCGACTACCAGCGAAGGTCAATATGGAAGCGCGGCAGGAAACGGTCCTTACGTCTACACTCTCAACGCGACAAAAGGCGGAGACTACTACTTCGTTTTTTACTTAGCGAGTAGAACCGCGGAACCGCCAACAACGACGTTTCAAATCACTCTGAAAAACTAAATTTTCTTTTTGGCCTTTGTAATGAAACGAATCTCGAACTTCAAACCTCTTTGGAAACTAATTCGTCTGGGGTTCGGGATCGTAATCTTTTTATCCTGCGCGAGACAAAATCCGGCCGTGGACGAAACGGAACTCGCTATAAGACAATCCCTTCTCGCTCTTCAAAAACAATTGGAAGAAGCGGCGAGTTCTAAAATTCTTTCCACGGAATCCAACGGCGACGGTTCTTATACCACAAAGGTAAGAGCGATTTCGTATGACGTTTGGATCAAATTCAGCTTTGCCAATTTATCGCAAGCCTCCGTTCCCGATTCGGCGGGAGGTTGGGACGTTGGGTTTCAGAGATTCAAACTCCAGACAAACAGCGGCCTGACCAACTCTTCCGGAAACGGTGGCGCTTGTATGACCAACCCGGTTCTTACGGATTTTAACGTAGCATCGGTAAGTTCCTCGACGGCTTTGGGTTGTACAAACGCCAATTTTTCAAAGGACACTAACGTTTCCGAAGTAGCGGCGGGAGGAGTCCAAACCGATTACGTCGGAAACGACGTCCTCAATAAATGGTTTAACTACACTCTCGCTTTTTTACAACCTAACAATAAGATTTTTATAATACGATCCCATACCGGCAACGAATATTACCTTTTCCAAATCACCGGTTATTACAGCTCCGAAGGGACTTCGGCCTATCCTACCGTAAAATGGAAACAGATCCCTTACTAATTTCATGTTCCTAATTCATAAACTTCTTCAACACAAGGGAATTTCAGTTTTTTTTCTCATTCTTTTTCTTTCACCCTTACAGGCTCAAGACGACAAAACAAAAAAAGAAACCCCAGTTCCCGAAAAAGAATCGCCTAACACTACGACTGTGAAGCCGGATTCGAACGGCGCTGAAACTCAGAAAGAGAACGGACAAGAGGATTCTCAGATCGTAGTCACGGGGTCGCGCGGAGAAAGAAGACTCAAGGATTCCACGGTCGCGACGGAAGTTATTTCGAGAAAAAAAATCGAAGCGAGCGGAGCAAGAAACGCCGCTGAAGTTTTGGAAACTCAACTCGGAATCGACGTCGTTCCCTTTTTCGGCGGATCCAGGGTTCGAATGTTGGGTATGGATTCGCAGTATGTTTTGATTCTAATCGACGGGGAAAGAATTTCGGGAAGACTCAACAACGCAGTGGACCTAAGCCGTTTTAAAGTTCAAAACTTGGAAAGAATCGAAATCGTCAAAGGAGCTTCTTCCGCGTTGTATGGGGCCGACGCGATCGGAGGGGTGATCAATCTTATCACGCGGGAAGCCGATAAAAAACTCAGCTATGAGATGAGAACCACTTACGGAAACGGAAGTCGAAAAAACTTCAACACCGAGGGGGAATTCAATACGACCGCGAATCTGGGTTTTCGAAACGAACTCGTCAGCGGAAACGTTTCTGCGGGTTACAATAAAAATCCCGGCTATCGTTTGGTTCCGGATTCCCAAGCGACTACCGGAAACGCATATCAAGATTTGAACACGGGGATGAATCTCACGTTCAATCCGGACGGAAAATTCAAGGGAAAGACAAGAATTCTCTATCAACACAGAGATCAAAACGGGGTCGACGTAACTCAGTCCAAAGCCGTTTTTGATCGAAACAACAAAACACACGACTTTCTTGCGACCGGAGCATTGGAATACGGATTCGGAAGAAAAAATCTGATCTCGTTTCGAGGAAACATTTCGAAATGGGAAAACAAATACTACAACAACCAAAGGGGTTCCGATGAGTTGGACGTAAAACAGCTCAACGCCGAATTAACTTCGCAAGGAACCGTTCAGTTAGACTATCAAGCCGCGGAAAGACATTTTATCACGGCTGGAGTCGAATCTTTCGCAAACGAATTAGAATCCGATCGTTTGCAGAACCGTTTTGTATATCGTACTCGAAGGGCAGCATTTTTCCAGAATGAATGGACCGTTTCCCGTTCCCCCAGAATCCGTATCGTTCCCGGAGTTCGATACGACGACGATTCTCAATTTGGAAATCAGACAACTCCTAAGTTAGCCGCACGTTATGATATTCTTCAAAACTTAGTCTGGAGAACCAGTTACGGAAGAGGGTTTCGGCCTCCGAGTTTTCAGGAATTGTATCTTCGTTTTGAAAATCCCGCAGTCGGATACGTCGTGGAAGGAAATCCGAATCTAAAACCCGAAAAATCGATCACGGTCAATTCCGATCTTGAATACAGTCCTTTTAGTTTTCTTACTTTATCCTTTAGTTTGTATCGAAACGATATCATCAACTTGATCCAATACAAATTCGATTCCAACCAAGGAAGGGAGTTTTCTCAGTTTCAATTGCAGAACATAGCCAAGGCTTACACTCAAGGCGGGGAACTCGGAGTTCAATATCGTTTTCTAAAAAACTATACGCTTGAACTCGGTTACAATCAAACCGATACGAGGGATCTGACGACGGATCGTCCCTTGGAAGGAAGGGCCCTCCACCAAATTTCGGCGAATTTTATCTACAATTCTCCTAACGGTTTTCAATTCAACCTTCGGGGAAAACATTTAGACAAAAGACCGTTTTACAGTTCGACTAACAACCTTTCGGCGGCGGGACAAGATTATATTCCTACCGAAGTCAAATTGAACGAAAATCCGCCGGTGACTTACGGAAAACCCTTTACGATCATCAATATAAGAATGGAACAAAAATTCTTCGAGAAACACTTTGCGTTGTTTGTAGGTGTGGATAACGTTCTAAACGAATACGAGCTCGCATACAACCCTACAAGACCTAGATTTTATTACGGCGGTTTTTCGGCCCAGTTTTGAGACCTTTCCCAATCCAGATAAATCGGATTTCCTTTCTTTCAATTCCTTCGCTTTAGAACGTTAGACGCCATATGCTCGTAAACGAGTTTTCCGATCCAAACACTCGTTTAGTTTTTACGAACTGCTTTTTATTATAAGGAGAATCCGAATTCGAGTTTTAAGATTCGAAGAATGGATCCGTTTCGTGGAAACGACGGACCTCCTGGATGATCGACTGTTTCGGAGTCGATTCCAAAAATCCGAAACCGATTACAAGACCAAAACCGGCTCGCAATATAAGAACACTAGAGTTCCCGCAGATTTCGTCCCTTTAGAGGTTTCAAGGGATTTTCTTTCGTTCCATTCTTGTTTGAGCTCCTACATTTGGAGTTTTTCGGACCGGCTCAAAACTTCGAACTGCGGTGGATTCGATTCTTACCTTATAAAATTTACAGAGAGTTTTTATTTTCTAACGTTCTTTCTGATTCAAAAATTTATAAAAAGGAATACTTACGAGAACGAGAAGAATCTGCGCGAGACCGAAAACGACGGCCGTAAGGGAAGAACTTCGAAACAAAAAAATAGAATCCGAAATTTTATCAAGTCCGACCGAAGAAATCGGACCTAGAAAAAAACCGAGGGAACCGATTCCTGTCAAAGCAGACATTACGATTCCGTTATTCTCCCGATTACAAAGAGAGGAAGCCAAACGCAGAGAAGTTGCAAACATAAGGCCGGCTCCCAAACCGCAAAAAAGAAGAGAGATCGTAATCCAAAAAAGAGAATGAAATGTTCCGGAAAGAGTCAGCGCGACTCCGTAGATCAACGAGCCGAGGGCGACCGGAAAATACTTTCCGGTTTTTTTAGAAAGACGGATCGCCGGATAAGACAAAAGCGCCATAGGAAGAAAAACGAGTGAAAGTAAACGCCCAGTCTCCGAAGGATTGAGTAAAAATTCTTCTCGAAGACGAAGATTGAGGGAACTCATAAAATAGCCGGATGTAAATCGATCTAAGAATTGAAACGCCATAGGAAACAAAAGAAGCGGATGAGAAAGAAAAATGATTCCGGATTCTTTCCAGGAAGAATGTTTTTTGGAAGTTAGGGTTTCCACTTCGGGAACAAAACGATAAACGATAAAAGCTAAAAATAGAAGAATCCCCGAACCCGCGTAAAAAGGAAGATAGGGATTTTCTTTCCCTAAAAATCCGAGTGAAATTCCGACCGCACCTCCCAAAGAAAGAAGCATTCCGGAAAAACCCATCAAGGCCCCACCTTTGAGTTTCAAAGAGAATCCTCCGTGTTCGAAATCGGCGACAGAAGCCAAAAGTAAACCGATGACAAAGACATGAGCTCCTCCTTCCAAAAATCGGAGACTCAAAAGTATGGGAAGATTCTCCGCATACGGAAGAAGACTCAAAAGTAGGGCGTCGAAAAAACAAAAAAGAATGATGATCTTCTTTCTGGTCCCGAAACGATCCGAAAGAAAACCGGCAATCGGAGAAAAGAAAAAAGATCCGAGCATCGCCACGCTCAAAAACCAGGCAACCTCGCTGTTGCCCGATTGGAATCTATCCTTTACAATTTCTTTAAATACGGGAACGATCATCGTTACCGGAAGCATCGCCAAAAAAATAGCTCCCGGTAAAAAGTAGACCGAACCTTTTTGTTTATCCTTTGGAGAGGACTGAGTCATAGGTTTCCTTTCCGATCGCGGCGATCAGATCTTTTTCCAATTCCGAAAAAATTCCTTGGTTCAAAAGAAAAACCTGTTTGGACTCGGAAAGAATATTCTGTTTTTCTGAATCGTCAATCGCAAGCGCGTCTAACGCGGCTCTGTAGTTTTGTTTAAAACCGTTGATGTCAGTAACTTTTGGAAACTCGTAAAAAGAAATTCCTTCTCCTTCCGGAAGTGCGAGGGCTTTGCTCGCTACCTTCTTAAGAATCTGACCTCCGGAAAGATCGCCCAAATAACGCACGTAAGAATGGGCCACAAGAAGCAGAGGTTGTGTTCCGGAAATCTTTCGGATTCTATCCACGTAAACCTGAGTAGCCGCAGTGGGCTTGTGCTCTTCCGGTTTCCAAGATCCGTAAAAAAACTGAAGATCCTTTAAAATTGCGTCCTTACGGTTGAGTTCGGGAAAGAACATCGTTCCGAGAAGCGCGTCCTTGGAATGGAGTTCCAATTCTTTTTCTAAGGCTTCATAGACAAAATAGAAGGCTTCCAGATGTCGCGAGTAGGTTCCTTTTTCCAAAACTCCTTTCATAAAACAGCGAATAAAGGCGGAGCTTTCCGCGGATTTGTGTTCCTCAGAGGTTCCTTCTCGAAGTAAAGTAGCTAAGTTCATTGCGTATCTCCTGACAATACTGTGACAATTCTTTTTATTTGATACTGAGAATCAAACTTATTTTCTTGAAATTTTCATTCTTCGGAAAAGTTGAAATGTAGGAGCTCATACAGTCTCTGTTTTAAGATACAATATTGATATATCATTATCATTATTGACAAAAACTCAGATTCTCCAAACCTGAGCAAATCATGAGTCTTTCTAAAAGTGCAAAAAAGAAACTCCCTGTCAGCGTCCTTTCCGGATTTTTAGGGGCGGGAAAAACAACCGTTCTCAATCACATTCTTCACAATCGAGAAGAATTGAAAATTGCAGTCATCGTAAACGATTTGAGTGAAGTGAACATCGACGCCGGGCTCATACGATCGGGAGGCGCGGACCTGAAAAGAGCGGAGGAAAAACTCGTCACGATGAGCAACGGATGTATCTGCTGCACTTTAAGAGAAGACCTTTTGGAAGAGGTCGGAAAATTAGCCCGGGAAAATAAATTCGATTATCTTTTGATCGAGTCCACCGGAATTGCCGAACCCCTTCCGATTGCGGAAACCTTCACCTTCGAAGATGAAAACGGAAATTCCCTTTCGGATTTCGCGTCCCTGGACACGATGATAACCGTGGTCGATGCAAAGAATTTTCTAAAAGATTTTGCCTCTTCCGAAGAACTCAAGGATCGGAATCTAAACTCGGAAGAAGAAGACGATCGAACGATCGTTGACCTTTTGATAGAACAGATCGAATTTGCAAACGTAATTCTTATCAACAAGATCGATTTGGTTTCGCAAGAACAACTCCGATCCCTCCGCGCGATTCTTATCAAACTCAATCCTGAGGCAAAAATTTATCCGATCCAAGAAGGAAAAATTCCTCTAAAGGAAATTCTAAATACAAAACTTTTCGACTTCGAAAGCGCCGCTAACGCACCCGGTTGGCTTCAAGAACTTAGAGGAGAACACAAGCCGGAAACCGAAGAATACGGAATCTCCAGCTTTGTCTTTCGCTCAAAAAAACCGTTTCATCCAGATCGATTCTACAAACTCATTGGTGAAGAATGGCCCGGTGTGATTCGTTCCAAGGGATTTTTCTGGTTGGCTTCTCGAATGGATTGGGTAGGAGGTTGGTCTCAGGCGGGAGCGTCTTGCAGGACTGAAAACGCAGGACGCTGGTGGGCGCGGATTCCGCGCTCGGAATGGCCGACTGAGAAGGAGGATTTGGACGAGATCGCTTCTTACTGGCAAGAGCCTTATGGAGATCGGAGACAAGAGATCGTGTTAATTGGAGTTGACATGAAGGAGGATGAGATCCGAGAATTATTGAACGGCTGTCTTTTGACCGAAGAAGAAATGTTTCTCGGTGAAAAAGCGTGGAGAGATTTTTTCGATCCTTTTCCTCCCTGGGAAATCGAACTGGAAGAAAATCCCCCGGTCGATCGGACCTTGGATGAAAGCAGAAGTAGGCAAAGCGGCCCTTAGAAATACAAAGCAGAAAGGGGAAATCTTAAAGGTCCTCGAAGCCGCCAAAGGACCTTTATCGATCAAAGAAATCTTCGAACTCTCCCGCAAAAATCTCGACAACCTCGGAATCGCAACCGTTTACAGGGCTGTAAATCATCTGATGGAGACGGGTGCGATCAATGAGATCCATCTCCCGGGAGAATCTTCCCGTTTCGAAGCGAGTCACCTCCACCATCATCATCACTTTCATTGCAAACAATGCGACCGGGTCTTTGACGTTGAAATCTGCCCGTTTCCTCTCGACAAAAGCCCTAAAGGTTTTACTGTGGACACCCATGAGATCATCCTCTATGGAACCTGTTCTGACTGCAATTCCAAGGTAAAATGAATTCAGAATCACGAGTAAAGTTTAAAACCTTTTGGATCTCTCTTCTTCTCCTTTTAGGATTCGTTTTTTTGGACAGAGTGATATTTCCGATCGCACTTTTCGAATTTCCAAACGAGCTCGAATGGGACACTTCTCCTTGGTACAACTTTCTTCACAAAAGAAGAAACATCGGCTTTAATACGGACGAAAAGGGGATTCTGATAGCGGGAAGCAGCGTAGCCTTGTATTCTTCTTATCCCGATCAGATCGCAAAAAAAATCAACTCTTTGAAAAAGGATTCTTCGAACTTCCGCGCGGAATTCTATTCTCATCCCGCGATGTCTCCGACCGACCTTTATTATTACGCAGACGATATTCTTTCCAAAAACCCCGAAGTTGTGGTTTACGTTTTGAATCCAGCCGATTTACAATTGGATTATATTCAAAAATTAGAATCTAATGCTCGCGTCGGTTTTGACGAGGCCGCGAAACTCAAAGATTACAAGGTTCGACATCAGAATCGTTTCATTTTTCCCGGAGAATTTTTATCCGATCATTGGAAGAGTTATTCCAAAGGAGAACTTTTTTCCCAACTCGCAAAGGCCGGAATCCTTCTCAATCGTTACCGAAGTTTTTTATACGACCCTTGGATGGAATACATAGAACATCATACAAGGACCATGCGTTCGTATCACTATTATACCGGTGTGATTCCAAAAGAAGGAATTTTTCTCAGAGGTTGGACTCCGTCGCAGTTTACGATCGAATGCGAACTCAAAGACGGAAAACTTTCGGAAGACATCTTCACGCAAAAGCCGGGGATCAACATATTGATTGAAGAAACCACGTCGAGCGGAACGCCTATGAAATACGAAGTTTTGTTCCATGAGACTTACTCCAAACCGGGTTGGAAACCGCTCCTTTTGGAGTTCGAAGACGAGTCCGGAGAAAAATCAAAATCGGTAACTTTACGATTTACGATTTCTCCAACCACAAGCTCCAACGAAGTCGACGCAAGAATTTTCGGGATTCCCGCAACTTACGGAATCCGTCTTCCTCAAAACTTTTGCAAAAGGGAAATCAAAACCGGAATATCTTACGAAAGAATCCACGGCCTCGACGACGATCGGGTCGAAAATATGTCCGACGAAGAATATTTGAAAGACTATGAAAGACGTCTCTACTACAATCCGGAAAACGAAGGCGCATTGAATCGCCTCAAAAAGGTTCAGAAAAACAAAGAGATCCTCGGATCTTCCGAATTTTTTACTTGGTCCGAATTTACATTTTTGGAAAAGGCGATCGAAAAGTTCAAAGCGAAGGGTAAAAAACTTATCGTCATCAATTCTCCCGAAAATCCGATCGAAAGTAAATATTATAAAAATGGAAACTGGTATCGGGGTTATCTGAACTTCTTCGAATCCCAAAAAGATGCGAACTTCGGTTTTTTCGACCTCAAAGATTCGATGCCGGATAAAAAATTCTTTTTGGATCCTCATCACCTGACCTTCAACGCGGCGCGAAAAAGTTCCGAGTTGTATGGCGAAGCGATCTTAGAATTCCTCAATTCTCCCGAACGGAAAAAATAGTGGAATCAAATCGGAATTTGATTTTTGATCGAATTCGATCCTGGTTTGAAAATCCAAAGTTCATTCTTCCTTTATTCTTAATCCTCTATCTTCTTTCCTCACTTCTCATTTGGAAAAAATACGACTGGAATCCGAGTTCACAGATCAACTTCGGAATGCAGTTTGTGATACAGAATCCGGAACAAACACCGAAGGGTGCGGTGATCTTTCAAAGTCAAACGGGTGATCTTGGCGCCGGCTACGACGGCCAAATCTTTTACTTTTATTCGAGAATGTTAAGCGAATTCAGTCTGGATTGGCCCAAAGGTTTCGAGGCGAACATTCGAGCACCCCGAATCGGTTATCCGCTTTTGATTTCCCCCTTCGGTTGGTTCGGCACCTGGGGAACCGTTTTCGGAATGTTTCTCGTAAACTTGATTCTAATTATTTCCTCTTGGTTTTTACTCAGAGATCTCTGCGGAGAAAAGAACCGAATCGATTCCAGTTTGTATTTGTTTTCTCCCTTTCTTTTGGGAAGTTATGCGCTCTTGGTAAGCGACGCGGCTTTGACAAGTCTGCTAGTATTCATATATTGGCTTTATAAAAAAGAGAAGTGGGTTTTGTTTTCTTTTGCGGGGGCGTTTGCAATTCTTACAAAGGAACAGGCCTTATTCTTACTCTTTCCTTTGGGACTTCAGTCTTTGTTGGAAAAAAACTGGAAAACATCCATCAGGATCGTTTCCACACTTTTATTTCCGATCTTCTGGGGAATTTTTTTAAGAATTCAAATTCCGGAATGGACTCCGACTCGTTTTACCGACTTTTTTGCTCCGTTAGACGGCTTTGTCGGCTATTGGAAGGAAATCAACGATCCTTCGATCTTTTCCTTTTTGCAAGCGTCCGACTTTGAAACCAAACTTACCTTGTTCGGGAAAAAGTTTTCCCGGGTTCCGCTTTTTCTTTTGTTTCTTTCGGGACTTCTTGCGCTTTCGAGCGGGGATTGGAAAAAGGCTTTTGGGAATCGCCTTTCTTTCTTCTTGGTTCTCTTTTCGGTGTTTTCCGCCGGTTATGTTCTTTACTGGTCTTCTTATGAAAACGTTTCGAGAATGTTTACGGTTTCCATCGCATTTTTAATTTTTTGGAAATTAGAAGACGAATCGATTCACGATCGATTCTATTGGCTCGTGACCGGAGGTATTTTGTTTTTATTTATATTTAAGTTGGCCTTTATTTCGAGAACTCTTCCAAACGAAATCTGGAAATGAATCGTGAAATCTAAAAAGTAATTTTTTTCGGAAATAACTTTTAGATTGGGTCCTAAAGACGCAAGAAACCTTTGCTCCGCAGAAGAGTGATTACGACTCAGAAGATTTTCCGACAAACAATGTCCTTGGAACGGGATTTGAAAACGGACCTTATGAGCCCGTCCTAAATCCTCTACCTATTAAAGAATCCCGTGTCTTTAAATTCGAATCGATTCGTGTGAGCTCCTACAGATTACGTCGCTTCGACTTTTTGTGAAAATTCCGGATATTCTTTTTTCATTCAAAATCGGTGTGAGTTCCCACATGTTTGTGAAACTCAAAGTCTCGCTTCCATTGGCGCTCGACAAACTTTGTGATAGGCCCTTTGTCCGCGTCGAAGAAAAATACTACTGAATCTAAATTCTCGACGATAGCGCATTAAGCTTCACAAACAGAAAAACCGATTTTGTAGGATCTCACACAAAAAAGGCAGTCCGAAAAAGTTTAACTCTTTCAGTTCTCGGGCATTCGAATCTTGTAACTCTTATAGATCCGGTCGTTGATCTCTTTGAGTTTGTTTCTTTCCAAAGCGATCTCGGTCCCGTCGTCCAGAGAAATCAGAGCAAAACTTCCTTTCCCGTCTTTGAGATTTTGTTTTAGCTCGTTTACCGACTTCACATCCTTGCCGTCCAACTTCTCGACGATCTTAAAACTCAGATCGTGAAAACCGTTATTCGATTCGTCCGGAAGAACCTGGGAAAGAAGAACGATCTTTCCGACGTCTCCTTCTTTCTCGTGAAACTTGGCGTAGTCGAAAAGATACAGAAGTTTTCGATCCACTCTGGATCTCCAGTCCTTACCCCATTCTTCGAGCAGGGCTTCGGAAAGTTCTAGAAAAACAAAACCGCCCTCCACCGCGAAGTCGTTGGTCATCGGAGTATTCTTAAATGGAATTCTTACGGCGTCGTGCGGAAAAGGTCTGAGCTTCATGTTCAGGGAAATCCTTTTTTTATCTCTTAGGATAAGAATCGGGATTTCCTTTCCTAAAGAATAACCGAACGAATCACCCGCGTGCGCCAAAAAGGAAAGAACTTGTTTCCCATAGTACGGGTGCTCGATGTAACCTTTGGAATCGACTTTTTTCCCGCCGAACTCCAGAATGATATCTTCGAGTTTTAAAACACCGCTCGCGGAAGAACCAGGAATTACGTCGGCGACCAAAATCCCGGAATCGGTTTCTTCCATTCCGTAATATTTCTTTACCGTAGTATCCGTGATTGGACGGAATCGAAAACCCTTGTGTGCAAACAGATCGACTCCCGGTGTATTTAAGAATTTTTGAATGATAAAGGAAGGAATGATTCTTCCCGAATTTTTGCCGGTCGTAAAATCATACAAAAGTCCTACAACTCTTCCGGATTCGATCACGACTTCTCCAAAGCCGTTCAGCCCCTCACTGGAACTGATATCCACTACGGGGAGTTCGATCTGACCGAGCGGCATCTGATCCATGTCCATACTCAACAAGGTCGCGGCGGTCGATTGAATCGAACCGGAATTATCCAATTGATAGACGCTCGCTTGTTTTGGAAAAACGACGATCGGCGAAAGTGGAAGAGGGGCCAGATCTTCGAAAAAGTTTTTTTTCTCCACTCTCAAAAGAGCAAGATTGGATTCTGGATCTTTGCGAAAAACGACGGCCTTGATTTCCGAATAAGAGGAATATTTTTTGACTTCGATCAAGGTCGCATCTGGAAGTAACGTATATGGAATTAGAATCCGATTTCCTTCCGTGACCAAACCCACGCCTCTTCGGACGCGCGGGCTTTTTTTCTTCCAAGGTTGATGGTATTCCGGTTCTTGAAACGTTACTTTGATCTGTATGATACTTTTCTGATATTCTTCGGATGATCCTTTGGAAAGAGGGGGAGTCATCGGACTCGAGGATCCTTTTTTGGAAACTTCCTTGTTCGAGGAACGATTTTTTTTGACCGAGATCAAGTCCCCATTCTTCCGGAATGAAGTTTCACCGAAGATTCCAAACGAAAGAAAACAAAAGGCTCCTACTAAAACTGCGAACTTTAAGATTTTATTCTTCATATTCTTATTCCAGACCGTATGTCTTACGGATCTTTTCGTCCGCTTTTTCGGCTTCTTCTCGATTGAGAATCAACGGAACTTGAACGTCCAAAAACTTCAGACGTAGATACTTTTCCTTCGAATCACTCAAGATTTTTTTGAGATCGTCCAGTTGTGTCACAGGAACTCCGTTTACGGATTCCAAAACCAAATTGACAAAGTAATCGGAAGAAGAATTAACTGGGTGCGATAATTTTCTGTAAAGAACGACGTCCGTCTTCTTGGTTCGATTGAGACCGTCTTCGATGAAGTAAAAGAATCGATATAAGAGCTGGCTTCCGCCGGAAGTGTTGCCTCCCCGGCTCCAACTCGTGATCAGATCTCGAGACATCTCTTGAAAGAGAAGTCCGCCGATCATCGTGAAATCATACGGTTTATCGTATTGATTCCGCATAAAATCAAAGTCCGGCATACGAATCGCAGGAAAGGAAACGGTCGTCTCTTTTCCGTTTCGATAGAGTTTGAAAGTGATCTTGTCTCCCGCGTGTTTATTGTCGACGATCTCGACAAAGTCCACTCTTGCGTCTCGGTCCTGCATGACGGTTCCGTTTTTACCGATCGGATTTCCGTCGATCTCCACGAGGAAGTCTCCTTCTTTGAGATACTTTTCGGCGGATCCGTTTTTCAAAACCTTGGAAACAAAAACTCCTTCCAAAGAATCCGGAATTCCTTTCGCTTTGCGAAGAGAAACGTTAAACGAATTGAGAGTCCGAACTCCGAGTTCCACATAACCGTCGTATTTTCCGTCTTCGATATCGGTGAGAAAATGGCGTATAACGTTGGTGGGAATGAGATAACCGATATTTTCACCCTTGGTCGCGACTTGAAACGCGACTCCGACGACCTTGTCGTCTTGTATCGCCGGACCTCCGGAATTTCCCGGATTGATCGCGGCGTCGACTTGTAAAACCAAATGACTGTCCACTGCGGAATGAGAATAAACGGATTGATCCTTTCTCGAAACGATTCCTCTCGTTACGGAAACCTTGTTCCCACCGATCGGATAACCGACCACGATCAAGGGAGAATTGAGCTCGGGAATTTCTCCGAGCTCGAGATCTCTTGAATCCTTATAGAATTCGGGGCTTTCGGCTTCGAGAACCGCCAAGTCGCAGTCGTGTGCGATATGAAGAACTTTTACTCCATACCATTCGGTTTGATTGTATCTCTGAACTTGAACAAACTTCGCGTTCGAAATGACGTGGGCATTCGTGATGATTCTTTTATTGCCGATCAAAAAACCGGTCCCGGAACTCGCGCGAACCGCGTCCGTTGTCCAAGGGGAAAACGGATTTACCGCCTGAGAATAGACTCGAATCTGAACGACTCCCTTTCGGAGTTCGTCAAAAGGAAGAGGACCCTCGACCGCGTTGGTTTTTGTCTGGAAAAACAAAATTACCGAAACAAGAAGAAGTTGGCGACTTCTCTTGACCCCAATTCTTAAAAAACCGGATAAGTTAGCCGTCAATGGGCCCTCCAAAAAGAATATTCAATTTTTAGAATTTTCTAATGTCCTTCGAACTCGCAGATGGCAAATACGGGGACTTGCAATTCTTCTTTGAGTTTTTTGCCCCCGCCCAAATCCGGAAGATCGATGATCACTCCGGCTTCGTAGACTTCGGCTCCGAGTTTTCGCAACAGTTTTACCGCCGCGATCATGGTTCCTCCGGTTGCGATCAAATCGTCCATCACAAGAATTCTATCTCCGGGTTGAACGGCGTCCCTATGGATTTCGATCACGTCCTTCCCGTATTCCAGATCGTATTCTTCCGATACCGTTTCCGAAGGAAGTTTTCCTTTTTTACGAATAGGAATAAAACCGACTCCAAGTTGAAACGCGAGAGGAGCCCCCGTGAGAAAACCTCTGGCTTCGATACCGGCTACTTTTGTGATTCCCTTACCTTGGTATCTGTTTACAAAGGTTCCGATCGTTAAGGCAAGTCCTTCGGGATCGAGAAGGAGAGAAGTAATATCGCGAAACAAGATTCCCGGTTTTGGATAGTCAGGTATGGTTCTGATTTTGGATTTAACAATAGACATCTAGGTTTTACGTCCCAGGATTTTTATTTTACGGGTTCTATTCAAAAAACCGGAGACATTTCAAACAATTCTTTTTTATTTCCAAGAAAGAAAAGCCCGGCAAAACCGGGCTGATTTTAGAAACTCTTAAATTTTTCCGAATCAATAACCGGAATTTTTCAAAGCCGCGATTCTCGCTTCTAAAGGCGGGTGAGTGGAAAACAAGGCCAACCACTTACTGTGTCCCGAAATTTTCATCGTAGCGAGAGATTCTCCGCCTCTTGGATCTTCCGGAGCTTCGAAAGTGCGTTTTAACTTTTCAAGAGCCGCAACCATACTCTGACGTCCCGCAAGTTTGGCGCCGCCGGCATCCGCGCGGTATTCTCTCGTTCTTGAAAAATAAGCGACCACGATCGATCCGAGGATGCTGAAAAGAATACTCAATACGATATTCGCGACCAAACGCACCGTGTATTGCGCGTCTTCGTCTTTTACGAGAGTGCTCAATGCATAACCTACGATTCTCGAGAAGAATATTACAAAAGCGTTAACTACGCCTTGAACAAGAGTCATGGTTACCATGTCTCCGTTCGCTACGTGAGCGAGTTCGTGAGCGAGAACTCCCTCCACTTCGGAGTTATCCATTACTTGCAAAAGCCCGCTGGAAACCGCGACAAGAGAACTGGACTTGGAAGGTCCGGTCGCAAACGCGTTGACCTCGGGAGAATGATAGATCCCGACTTCGGGCATAGGAATGTTTGCGGTTCTCGCAAGTCTTTCTACTTTGGAATACAATTCCCTTTCCACTCCGGTTGCGGACTGGCGATTGATCACCTTTACGCCCATCATCGTCTTCGCCATAAACTTGGAGAGAAGGAGGGAAATAAAGGATCCACCCATACCCCAGAGAAGGGCAAAGATCATCAAGGATTCGTAATTAAGTCCGTTTGCGTTGAGGTAGGGCCCGATTCCAAGCACGCTCGTTACAATCGAAATCGTAACTACTACCAAGATATTGGTCAGTAAAAACAACCCAATTCGTTTAAACCACATTTTGGTTTCTCCTGTTCATCTTCTTTCTATATACTATTCACTTAAGCCTAAGGACGATTTCTACTTTTGTCCGAGATGCGATTTTTCCGGATCCGATATTTAGTGTATCCCAAAACTCGATCATACTATATCAGAAAGATCAAGCCGCAAGGCTCTATGCCAGTTTTGGGAAAGGTTCTTATTCTTTAAGAATCAAGTCCGGTCGTCTTCCACTCGCATCCAAAACGCGGATACGTCCAACGGCAAATCCACGATTCTTAACTACTTAGACCATTCCAACGGAACTTTCGATCCCCTCGGAAACGGTTCGTCAAACGTTGTTCCATTTTTTTTAACAAAAAAAATGGAACATTCTTCACTTTTTGTTTTTACCGGCGCGTCAATCGGTTCTCACAAACCTAAAATTCTTCTTTGTAATCCGAGTCCGGCAAAGGTTCGACAAAACACTGAAAGTCTTTGTTTAAACTTTTCTCGGTTCCTTTCTAAAAAACGATGCAAGTAAGAATAAAAACCCGAGTAAAACATACGCGGTCACGAAAGAATTAAATCCGGGTTCGAACTGAGCAAGAATGTCGTTTCCTCTCAAGGAGAATCCGTGGATAAATCCGGTAGCCGCCAAAACCGAAGCGATCAAACAAGTGATTAGGGCCTTCTTAAAATCCCGATCGATCACAAAGACCGCAATCGAAGCCCAGATCATGGAAGAAATCAAAAATCCCTGAGAAAGACTCAAAAGCCCTCCGAGCGGATACGGAAGAAAAGGAAGTCCTAAGGGAACATCCGACATCCAAAGGTGAGCGCTTTCTTTCACACCTGCATTTTCCAATATTCCCGCGATCGATCGATCAGCGTAGTTAAACGTGGATTGAACCAAAAGAACCCCCCAACCAGCGAGCGCGGGAAGAATTCCGATCACGACGGCGGGTGCGTGTCTACTCGGAGTCGCTTCGAATGCTTGAGAACCGATCACGATTCCGATCCAGAGAACGATCGCCATTCCCGCTTCGACGGGAATCAAGGCTTGGATAAACGCGAGAAGTCCGAAAAGCGCGACTAACGTCATGAAGATTCCGTTCAGAGTGGAATAACCCGCTCTTGCGCCAAGGGCCTTCCAACCCGGATGTCCGATATAGATCGTAGTTGGAAATGGAGAACCGAAAAAAGAACCGATCACGGTTCCGACCCCGTTTGCCAAAAGTGAATCTCTTGTGTTAAAAGAATCTCCGGAGGCCTCCGCGGATTCTATGTTTTGTAAGGAGCCGATCACGTTAAAAATTCCCATAGGAATGATGACCGCGAGATATTCTCGAATGTCCGCGAGTTGAAACGCGGAAAACAAATCGACTACGGATAAAACCGGCAAGTAGAATCCGATCTGATTCGTGGACGCTTTTAGAAACGCTCCGTCCATCATCGGGTTTCCCCAGACTCCTTGCGACCAAGCGAGCGCGGTTCCTAAGATCACGGAAACGAGTCCTCCGGGAAGTCGGAACGGAAATACGACTCTGGCAAAGTATTGTAGAAGAATGATTCCGAAAGGTAGAAACGCGATCAGAGGATTCTGAAACGTACGAACCAAAAAGTCCATTGAGATAAAGGTGATCGCAATTCCCGCCAAGGAGGAGAGTAACGCGGCTCTTGGAGTCACCTTTCGAATTCGTTCTGCGACAAAAGAGCCGAACATTTCGATCAATCCGGAAAGGAGACTCGCCACGAGTCCGACCTGCCAAGCGATTTTGTAATCGCCGGTTTTCTTATATACTGGAAGTATAATAAAGAAAACGAACGCAAACAACGATACGGTATTGATCCCGTAGGGAAGAGCGGTGACGTCGTTTCTATTTTCTTTTTGAGCAAGACGATGCGCCTGCCAAGAATAGAAAAGATTCCCGAGTAAAAGGGAAATTGCAGTTCCCGGAAGAATAACCTTATAAACAAAGTCTCCCGGCACGCCGCAAAGCGTGGTCAGCAAAAAGGAAAGAACAAGAATCTGAATCAAATTGTCGATCATCAGACCGAAAAATCCGTCCAAGTCCCCAAGTACAAACCATCTGAATTTATTCTGGCTCATTGTTTCGATTTACTCCCAAAGTCCACTTGAATCACGTTGGACTTGTCGTCCTTCGTATCACCCTCTTTTTTCTCTGTTAAAACCGTCTTCTCACCCGGTGAAGATTGTTTCCGGGCCGCTTCGAGTTCCGTGGTAAAAACTTTCATATTTGTAAGCGTCGTTTGTGTTTTATCAAAATAACGAAGGACACAATCCCAAGGAATAAAAACTTCCTCCCAGATGTATCCAAATTGAAGTTCGGCGTAGATCCATTC
The DNA here is from genome assembly GCF_016918785.1 of Leptospira ainazelensis. Classification (GTDB taxonomy): domain Bacteria; phylum Spirochaetota; class Leptospiria; order Leptospirales; family Leptospiraceae; genus Leptospira; species Leptospira ainazelensis. Next base: position 132,431 of record NZ_JAFFPT010000038.1, read on the forward strand.
TTCGCCCGCGTCGAGATTTCGAACCCCGCCCTTGGGACTAAAAACGAGTACAATCCCGGATTCTTTTTCGTCTCCGACTAATCCTCGTTTACCGATCACGAGTTTGGGATGGGGGAGGGCGTGCAAAAAGAAAGTACCGAATCCGTCCCAGTAGAGATCGAACAACTGACGTTTGAACTTTCTGAGACTCAGAATTTCTTCTTTTAAATTTCCCTTATCCATTCTTAAAGTTGCGGTCCGGACCTTCCACGTTGGATTCGCTGAGATAGTCCCCGTGAATTTTGTATTCCGGCACCAGAGCCTTAAACGCCAGAAAAATTTCCTTGTCCTTATTGGTCCTTCCGGCGGTCAGAAGTTCGTTGAACCTGGCGACAAACGTAGTCGGTTCCTGATTTTCCAGAGGAGATGCGATTTTGATTTTAGGATGATGAGTTTTTTTGATTCCTTCCAGATCGAGAAGGAGTTCTTCGAATAATTTTTCTCCGGGTCGAAGTCCGGTAAACTGAATCGGAATATCGACGTGAGGTCTAAGTCCGCAGAGACGAATCATCTCTTCCGCGAGGTTGAGAATTTTCACGGGTTCACCCATTTCCAAAATAAAAATTTCCCCACATTCTCCCATACTTCCCGCTTGGAGTACGAGTTGGGTCGCTTCGGGAATCGTCATAAAATAACGAATGACGTCCGGATGAGTTACGGTAACCGGTCCGCCGTTAGCGATCTGTTCTCTAAATCTCGGAATCACCGAACCGTTGGAGCCGAGCACGTTTCCAAAACGAACCGTGATAAACTTGGTTCTTGTCTCGCGGGAAATATGTTGCAGATACAATTCCGCAGCGCGTTTCGAAGCTCCCATGATGTTCACGGGATTGACCGCCTTATCCGTGGAGATCAAAACAAAACGTTCCACGCCGGAAAGCCGAGCGATATCGGCGATATTTTTTGTCCCGAGGATATTGTTCATCACGGCCTCGGTCGGATTGACTTCCATCATCGGAACGTGTTTGTAAGCCGCCGAGTGAAAGACAACTTGCGGAGAATGTCTTTCAAAGATGGAACTCACTCGAGAAAGATTTTTGATATCGGCGACGATCGGAACGAGTTCTATGTTCTGGCCTTGCAGCTTTTTTTTGAGTTCGTATTCGATTTCGTATAACGGAGTTTCTGCGGAATCCAAAAGAAGAATCCGGGACGGTTCGAAAACCGCTACTTGTCTACAGAGTTCGCTCCCGATCGAACCGCCGGCTCCGGTGACAAGAATGGATTTCCCTTTGAGATAAGAACGGATGGATTCGATTTCAAGATCCACAACCGGACGACCCAAAAGGTCTTCCACTTGCACCTCTCGGAGTTGATTCAATTTGGGAGAATCAAAAAACAAAGAACCCAAAGAAGGAAGAATTTTGAACTTTACGTCCGAATTCTCAAAAGAACGAATCAAACGACTGATCAACTTTCCGTCCGGATTGGAGATCGCGATGATGACCTGTTTGATTCCGAATTGGCTGATCATCTGCTCCGCTTGGTCGATCTTCGCCAAAATCGGAATACCTTGGATATGAGCTCCGATTTTTTGGACGTTATCATCCAAAAAGCCGACAGGATTGAGTTTGAGTTCGTTGTGTCTTCGAATTTCGGAAAGAAGCGTAGCTCCCACTTTTCCGGCTCCCAAGATCAGAGTCGGAAGTCCTTCTTCCTTTGATTTTTTAAGAATATACTGATCTCGAAACACTCTCCAAGAAAAACTGCGAATACAAAGAAAACTGAGAAGGAGCAGGGTATCCAAAACCGGAACCATTCTCGAAAGTTGCTCGAAACGATTGTAAAAAAGAAGCGCGGTCGTCGAAACCAAAGAGGAAAGTAGAGTCACTTTGATGATCTCAACCAAATCGTGAATCGAGGCATAAGCCCAGATCGATCTATAGATATCCGAAAGAATAAAAACTCCCGCGCGGACTGAAATTACGATGATAAGAGAAGTTAAAAATCTTTCGGGCGGAACTAAAAAGACGAAGGATTCAAATCGGATCCAATGCGCTAAAAAGAAAGAAATTCCCATGAAAAAAAGATCCAAAGGGAATATCCACATTCTCCGATTCCATTGACCGAGCATGTAGGAAATAAAATCCTCTTGTTCCCAAAAGTCCAATCTTTTTGAAATAACTAACGCCGATTTTTAGCCGATCCGAAAAATGTGTTGCAGAAATTCTTTTCTTGCCCCACTCCAATAGGAGAATAAATCGGTTTTAGATCGGGACACTTTGAAAGAAATTATCATCAACCTCCAAGGGGATTTGGACTTTAAGCTGGGAGAAGCGCTATTCTCCAAATTGGAAGAACTTTCCGAAGCGCCGAGAAGAATTCTTTTGGACGCTTCCGGTTTGAACTCGGCGACCCTCGAAGGAGCCTCGATTTTAAACCGACTTCCCGAACGTTTTCCGGATTCCAAATTCGCGATCTGTACGGTTCAAGAGGGAATCGATCTTTCTTCGGAAGGAAATTCTTCCATTCCCGTTTTTCAAGACAGAGAATCGGCAAAGTCCCATTTAACCGCTTCTGACGACGAAACAGATCAAGGTTTTTCGGAAGAATCTCCGATACTGGTCAATTGTCCGATCTGTTTTCATCTTCTAAAAATTCAGATTTCGGGAAATTACGGATGTCCTGCCTGCGGTTCCAAATTTTTCGTGACTAAGGATTTCAGAACTTCCCCTTTCGAAAGATTATTATAATATTCTTACATTTCTTCGAACAACTGAATCGTTTCCTGGACTTCGACGGGAACGTTGCCCGCTTGAAAGTAAGGATTGTATCTTTTTTTGATACCAGAAACAAGTCTTCGTTTTCTCGTCTCGAAGGAATCCATGGATTCTTTAAGAATCGGATCTTTTCGAAGAGCGGTTCTGATTTCCGGAGCAAAGGGCACATAACGGTTCAGAATGTCTCTACAGACCCGGTTGAGTCTGAGTTTGCCGGACGATTCGAATAAAATCCAATAGGAATAATCCGAACCGAAAATGTCCTTTAGATTCTTTTTGTATTTCATCAGTTGTTGATCGATCGCCTTTTTCGCATCGGGTGTTAGAGCCGGGGACTTTCGGTAATTCTCCAGATAAAGATAATACTCGGATGTCAAGGACGGAGGAGAAGAATCCTTCCACTTTCTTCCACGAACGGTCCTTTCGATTTCCCAACGGAATTCTCCCAAAGTTCTCGTGATCGCCAAGGTCATATTTTCGTTGAGAATCTGAGGAAAGACAAGCCTTCCTCTCGAACTCAAACCGGAAGTCACCTCCTGCCAGAGAACTCCTCTGTTTCCAAAAACTGGAAGAAGGATACAATCCGAAAAGATTTCCTTCATAGCAAGTTCCGGTTTCCCGGGAGTTTGTTCCGGTTCGAACGTGATCTGTCTGTGAAAAAGATGCCGATCGATCTTGTGAACGTGATCGACGACCGATTTTAATTTTTCCGGGGTCATCAAAAACGCATCCGTTTCTCCGTACATCTGATCCTCGGAAAGAATCGGATACGCAAGATTGGGATTGGTGGAAACTCCGATGAGTCCGTTGTACAAAAGATTGCTCAACTCCCAATCGAGGAGATGTAGGAGGTCCTCGATCCCGCTTTGATTCGCGGAGTCGTCTTTTCCCGTCTTCCGAACAAGGGACGCTTTTACTTGCTCATAAGTTTGCGAGAGATAATTCCGAGAGGGAGTTTTTTTTCCGGAAAGAATCAGCCCCAGCCATTCCGGCAAAAGATAGATCGCAAGATTGTGGTTAGACGGATAGGGTTCTTCGGAACGGCTTCTCAGTTTTTCCATCGTGGAAAAGAGCTGAACGATTCTGGAAGGAGAAAGTAGATTCTCATCCAAAAAGAAAAAATGAAGAAACAACAAAACCGGTTTTGGAATCGAGGAAATATCCGAACGATACTTCGCATAACAAGAAGCGTAGAGTTGGATGAAGGATTGAATGTCCTCCGGTTTGTGATCTTTCCGAACAAGACCGGGATGTTCCTTAAAGGTATTGACCCTTTTTTGAATGTCCGCCGTCGCCGAAGCGCTCATCCCGGAATATCTTAGAATCTGGATCAAACTATCTCTGAATTCATCGGGAAGAGGTTGATCGTCCTGACCCGTCGTCCCGGCCATATGAACCCCGCCCCAAATCCTAGTTTTCTCTGAGTCTTTTTCCGGAACCGTTTGTATCTGGATCCCGATATCGTTTCCTTTAAAATTGAGAATCGAAGCGTCAAAGCGGATCCATTCCCGATCGTCTCCCGAAAAAAGAACGTGAATCTTTTCTCCGGCTCCGACCGGGAACGAGTGGTAGAGTTTTTTTGTAAAAACTTTTGCGTGAAAGGATTTCTGAACGGACTCGGGAACGATCGGACCTGAAAACAAAAATCCTGGAAACGCTTCTTCACCGTCGGTTAAAAATACTACCGGAAGAATTTTTTTAGGATGTGGGCCCAGATCGTGAACTAGATGTTGCAATCTCTTAAAGATCAAAACGTCTCTCCAAGCGGGAAGTTCTCCCAAATGCGCGAGATAGGTTGCAAGCTCCGGAAGAAAAGCTTCCTGAAACCAAGAAGGGGATTCTAAGATTCTTCTCAGATCGGAAACGCTCGCCTGGTCCAAAAAGGTATGAATGTGAATAACGTCTCTTCCATTGAGATAAGTAAGCGGAAGTTTTTTTAGAATTTTAGCTCGATAAAGCGAGCGGAGTTCCGTGGAACGGCGGAATCTCTTTTCAAGAAAATATCCCGCAAGTACCAAGAGAACGACAAAGATAGTTCCGTTGATGACCGGGATCCAAGAGAATTCTGGCCAGACTAAAACGGGACGTGCTTGTGCGAGAAGGAACATGCGGAATGTATAAACTTCTTAGAGTCAGGGTCAAGCAGGATTCTTGATAGCCATATGTATCTTAGAATCCCGAACAAAAACGAATTCCAAATCTTTAAAAACTCTCTTACGAGATGTCGCTTTATACAAATCTATCTTTTTTAAAACGCGGCGATTCCGTAAGCTTCCGATCTTTTCGGACCAACTTTTATCTTAGAATACAAATCGGAAGGTTTCAACTCGAAAAAATGAGATTCGTCTTTTAGAATCCGCGTTCGCAAATTTTTCTCTTTCCAAACTGTCGATAAAAATCCTGCATATCCTTACCCACAAAGTTGTTTGAATCTTAAGAAGAATCTGTCGGAACTCCGACAGTCCGCCGTAAAACGAAAGCCCCGCCCTGAAATTTTGCATAACCTTACCCACAAAGTTCTTTGAATCTTAAGAAAAATCTGTCGTAACAACGACAGTCCTCCGTAAAACGAAAGCCCCGCCCTGAAATTTTGGGT
>NZ_JAFFPT010000014.1 GCF_016918785.1 Leptospira ainazelensis
GAATCAGGAGAGATTCTCTGTTTTTCTTTTTCAACAGGCTCCCAAAAATCAGGGCGGGGCGCGCGGCTTTCACAGAGGATTGTCGTTGTTACGACAAATTCCTTTACCGATTTTAACCCACTTGTGGGAAAGGTTATGCCCTGATTGGGTGGCGGAGGAGAGTCGGATTCACTCAATGCGCCGCTCTCTACGGATCGCGTGAACTCAATGCGCCGCTCTCTACGGATCGCGTGAACTCAATGCGCCGCTCTCTACGGATCGCGTGAACTCAATGCGCCGCTCTCTATGGATCGCGTGAACTCAATGCGCCGCTCTCTATGGATCGCGGCGCAGGAAAAAAACGGGCGGCTTTTCTCTATCATAAAAATGGAATGTTATCAAAGGTAGATCTCCCGTTGTTTTGTCGGAATTCCGACAAAAACTTCTTACAACGCGTTGATCATCGTTATAACTTCGTTAAAATATGTATTCCTCGCCGTGTTACTTACATGGTTTCGAAACGAAAGCTGAGCGTGATCAAAATCCTTTGAAATCTGACGCGCTCCGGGAAGTTTTGAGGACATCTTTCCGCTCGTCGTGGTTACGATTCCGTCGCTCTTATTCGCAAAACTCGGACTTCCGTTGCTCAAAAAAGTGCACCCTATCGTATAGATGGAATCCGAACCCGGATGTCCGTTACAAACGCTCATCGCTCCGTAAAATGCGGTGACCCTTGTGTCTTTCGAAGAATCGGAAAGTAATCTCTCCAAATAAATATTGTAAGCCCCTTCAATGTATTCACTCGGGATAGGGACCGTATAACTCGTCCCGAATGCGTTCGTGTATGCAAGATCCATTCCTCCCTGTGTCCCGGTCATAAAGCCGATCAGATCGCCTAACGTTCCAAAACTTCCCTGATAGTTCGAAGACGCAAACGGAGAACCCAAATAAGGAGTTCCGAGTGAAACGATAAAATCGATCACGTCGCTTGTATTGTTCTGATGATAAAGAGCGGAACGACTCACAAGACCTCCCATGGAATGCGCTAGAAGAATCACCCGATCATCCGCCGTAAAAACTGAATTCAGCTTTTCGACCAATCTTCTTCCGTTATTCTCCACGTAATCGGAGGTTCTATAAGTAAAGGTGTAGAGTTCGTAATTTGTCTGGACTCCGGAAAGATTTTGAGAATACATTTCCAAAACTTCGTCCCAGGTTCCTCTTAGATTGGAAACTTTAGTGAACTTATCCGTGGGAGGATCGATATTTTTTTCCTTAAAATCCCAACCGTGTATCAAAACGATTTTCGGTTTGGCTTCTTTCATCTGAGGGGTTGCTACCGCAAATTGATCCGCAGAGATCTGGGACTTTAATTGAACATGAGCCAGTGGAAAAAATTTATAAAGCTCATGGTTGGTCTCTGCCCAAAATGCAAAGGTGAGGGCGCCTAAAATTTCTTCCGCCAAACTCTCCTTCTTTTTTAGATTGAGTTTTTCCTTCAGTTTATCGATGGAAAGATCGGAACAAGAGGGAAGAAGGCTGAGAGCGATCGTTACGATCGAAATTTTGAAAAGATGGTGATAAGATTTCATTGTTTTCCATTGGGGAAGGAAAAATAAAAAATGCAAGAGTTAAATCGAAATCTAATTTTACAAAAAAGAATTAGAATCTCCTAAAGGAGTTTCCATTTAGGAATATAGACAAAGAGATGGAAAGATTCGAACTACTTGCGGTTTACGAGTCTGTCTAAAACGACCCCGGTCGCGACCGTGACATTTAAGGAGGAAAGATTTCCGTGCATAGGAACTCTCAAGACGAAGTCCGATTTTTCCATTAGGATTCTTTTTACACCTTCCCCCTCGTTTCCCATCAAAACTGCGAGTTCTTTCAGCTCGGGAAGTTTGGACCAATCCTCGATTCCTCGATCGCTCGTGGAAACGATCCAATATCCGTTCTCTTTCAGGAGTTCAAGTGTGTTGGCGAGATTCTTAACCGTAAAAATTTTCAAAAAAGAAAGAGCTCCGGAGGAAACTTTTTCGACAACCGGAGTGATTCCGGCGGATTCTCGGTCCGGAAGAATGACGTTCTGGATCCCGAAACATTCTGCGGTTCTCAGGATATTTCCTAAATTGCCGGGATCCTGGATTCTATCCAAAATCAAAAAGGCTCCCGGTTTGGATGGAAGAATATTTTCTAAATCCTTTTGATCCAGCGTCGATTCTTTGCTGGAAACTTTTACCGCTACCAAACCCTGATGATTTCTTCCGGGAACAAGAGCGTCTAACTTAGAAACTGAAACTTTGTGGACCTTGACGTATGAGGGAAGTTTTTTTAAGATCTTATCTACGATCTCGGAACCCGGGTTTTCTTTTACATACAACTCGGTGAAAGGAAAAGAATGTTCCTTCCCTTGGTGAGCCTCCGTCAGTTCGATCAGAGTTCTCTTCCCGAAGATGTATTCCTGTCTAGCTATTTTCTTCTCCAGCGGAGTCCGTCTTTTGTGTCTTCTATGATAATACCTTGTGCCAAGAGTTGATCTCGGATCGCGTCGGAGCGGGCAAAGTCCTTATTCTTTCTTGCGAGTTGTCTTTCTTCGATAAGAGAATCGATCTCGGAATCGATGAGATCCTTTTGCGGTTGGAAGGAGAGAACTTCGAAAAGTTGATCGTAATATGCAAAAAGTTGAATAAATTCTTTTTTTTCTTTGGAGGAAGGCGCGCCCGAATCGAGAAGGGAATTGATCTGTTTCAGAGATTCAAAAACGACCGCCAAAACTTTGGAGATATTGAGATCGTCGGCCAAGGATTCTTCGATATCCTTTTTCCAAGTAAGAATAGAGGAGCTCGTAAATTGAAAATCGGGAAGAATCTCGTAATCCGATTCCGCCTCCAAAAGGCGATCCAAACAGTTCTGCATTTTCCGAATGCTGTTTGCGGATTCTTCCAAACGATCCGTGGAAAAATTCAGTTTGGAACGGTAGTGGTTCGAGATCAAAAGAAAACGAATCGTTTTTGGATCGATTCCTTTTTGGACAAGATCGCGTAACGTGTAAAAGTTCCCTTTGCTCTTGGACATCTTTTGTCCGTCTACGAGGAGGTGTTCGGAATGAAGCCAGGTTCCTACAAAGGTTTCTTCGGGAAAGGCTCCTTCGGATTGGGCGATCTCATTCTCATGATGAGGAAAAAGAAGGTCTACCCCGCCGGTATGAATGTCCACACCGCCGTGATACACTTTTCGAATCATCGCGGAACATTCCAAATGCCATCCGGGACGTCCGGTTCCGATCTCGGTGTTCCAAGACGCTTCTCCTTCGACCTTCGGACTTTTCCAAAGGACAAAATCTCTCACGTCTTCTTTTTCGTATTCGTCCGTATCATAACGGGTTCCTGTTTTCATTCCCGAAGTATCGATCTTGCTGAGTTTCCCGTAATTCTCAAATTTCTGAATCGAAAAGTAAAGACTTTCGTCCTTCTCATAAACAAGACCTTTCGATTTTAGTTTTTGTATGATTTCGATCATTTCCGGAATCGATTCCGTTGCTTTTGGGTAGTGTTCTAGGATTTCGGCGCGAACGGTTTTTAAGTCTTCGAAAAAGGCTTCCGTCCAGGGTTTTGTAAATTCTTGAATGCTCTTTTTGACTGCGATGGAATCACGGATGATCTTGTCGTCGATATCGGTGATGTTCATCGTCATATCCACGCCGTAGCCGAGAAGTTTGAGGGATCTTCGAAGAAAATCCACAAAAAGAAAGGCTCTCAGATTTCCGATATGAGCGTAGTTATAGACCGTGGGTCCGCAGGAATAAACCGTTACACGCTTCGGATCAACGGGAGAGAATTTTTCTTTTTTGCCCGTAAGGGAATTGTGAAAATAAACTTCGATCATTCAGGAAAGAATATTTCCCTCACAAATTCTAAATTGGCGCCGTTTTGTTTTTCACCCTTGAGACCGGCCTCGTTTCCTTCCGTCGGATAGACCTGCATTCTTTTGTCGCAGTTCATATGATTGAAAAGTGCGAAGATCGATTTTGGATGAGAGATCTTATCGTCGAGGCCGACGGAAACCAAGGTCGGAATTTTGATTTTTTTCGAAAAGTTTATACTATCATAATATGCTAAACTCTTTTTCATCGCCGTCTTTTTTGTTTTGGAACTCGCGAGCTGAAGATTGATTTCCTTCATCCAACTCTTTTCGAGTTTGAGTTGTGTATCGTCTATATGGCAGAAGTTCGGAGTTTCTAAGATAAGACCTTTTACTCGGTTTGTAAACGCCGCGCCGAAAACCGCAAGGGAAGCGCCGAGAGACTTTCCGGAAAGGATGATCTTTTCTCCGTCGATCCCGTCTGTGAGTCTTAAAAATTCGATCGCGCGGATCACGTCCAGATAAAGTCCTTTCATATAGAAAGAATCCTTTCCGTCCAGACCTTTGGAAAAATAACCGGGCGTCCAATCCGGATCCGCGATTTCGCCTTCTTTCAATTGAGGACGGACCAATTGAGTTCCGTGCCCTCTTAAATCGATGATGAGTTGTGCGACTCCCGTTTCGGTGAGTCCTTTGATGATTGCGGGTCTTTCATGACCATAATCGTGGAAATGGATGACAACGGGAAGATCCCCTCTTTTTCTCGGAATGACGAGGGTTCCCGCGATCGTAGCGTTTTTCCAGGATTGAAAGGAAATATCGTAGATTGTTTCCTTGATAATCGATCCTTTGAGGAGCGCTTTGGATTGTTTTTTAATCGGAAAATTCTTTAAATCTCGGATCGCCTCGGACCAAAATTCATCGAGGTCCGTAGGGCTATGGAGCTCCGGATAGGTCTGAAAGCATTCGTCAAAACTGATCGCCATCAGGAAACATCGTTTTCACTTTACCGGTGGTGTAAAGTGTTCTTTTGAAGAATAAAGAGTCTGTAAGAGCAATACCGCGATCGTCATCGGGCCAACGCCACCCGGAACCGGAGTATAATAAGAAGAATTGTCTTTTGCTTTGGAAATTTCGATATCGCCTACGTTTCCGGGATTGTAACCCGCATCCAAAAGAACCGCTCCCTTTTTGATCCAATCCGCTTTGATAAATTCCGGTTTTCCGACCGCGCCGACGACGATGTCCGCCTGTTTTACGATTTCGGGAAGATTGGTCGTTTTAGAATGGCAGAGTGTGACGGTGGCGTTCATCTCCGTAAGAAGCATCGCCATCGGTTTGCCTAAGATCGGAGAACGGCCGACGACGACCGCGTTTTTGCCGGAAGGATTAATTCCGTATTCTTGAAGAAGAAGAACCATTCCGTAGGGTGTACAAGGAAGATAGGTTTCGACTCCCATGGAAAGTTTTCCAAAGGAAAGCGTGGTCACGCCGTCCACGTCTTTGTGAAGGGCGATCCGGTCAAAGGCGGCTCTTTCGTCGATTTGGGGAGGGGAAGGATGTTGGAGAAGAATTCCATCCGTGTTCGGATCGGCGTTGAGTTTGTCGATGACGGCCAACAATTCTTCAGTCGTTGTGTTTTCTCCAAGACGAATCATCTCGGAACCCATTCCCACGGAATGACAGGCTTTGACTTTCATGGAAACATAGGTTTCGGAAGCGGGGTTGTTTCCCACGAGGATCGTCACAAGTTTGGGAATTCTTAAATTCTTTGCTTTCCGCTCTTCGATTTCCGTGCGGATTCCATCTCTGATCTTTTCGGAAAGTTTTTTTCCATCTAACAAAACCGGATTCATACTTCTCAGGATTTCCGAGCGGGTCCGTCTGTCAGGTAAAAAATATCCTTTCCGGTAAAACCGAAAGCGTAAAATGAGTCTATGTCCGAAACACAAGTCGTTAGCAATCATGAATTAGAAAAACACGTAGATGAGAAAGTCGTAATCCAAGGTTGGGTGCACGGAATCCGGGGAAGCAACGCAAGACAATTTCTCTCCTTAAGAAACAGCGGGAAGATCATCCAAGTCCTCGCCGAAAAAGAAATCCTCGGAGAAGAATTGTTTCAAAGCGTAAAACATCTCAAACAAGAAACATCCGTCTCGGTGACCGGAAAGTTGGTTCGAAACGAAAAATCTCCGATCGGATTCGAACTCATCTTAGAATCCATCTTGGTCGTGGGAGAATCCGAAAATTATCCGATCACACCCAAGGAACACGGAATCGACTTTTTAATTTCTCAGAGGCATCTCTGGTTGCGTTCTTCCAAACAACTTGCGATCCTTCGTGTGAGAGACAATCTTTCGTTTGCGATCCGCAAATACTTTCACGAAAGAAATTTTTTATTGATCGATACTCCGATTCTCACGGGTTCCGTGGGAGAAAGCGCGGGAACTCTTTTTTCCACAGAATACTTCGATTTGGGGAATGCGTATCTCGCACAAACCGGACAACTCTATTTGGAGACCGCAATCTTTGCTCACAACAAGGTCTTTTGTTTTGGACCGACCTTTCGCGCCGAGAAGAGTAAGACAAGAAGACATCTCACCGAGTTCTGGATGGTGGAAGCGGAAGTCGCCTTTGCGGGTCACAAGGAGAATCTCAAACTCCAAGAGGATTTCGTAAAGACGATCATAAAGGAAACGGTTCAGAATTCTTTAGAAGATTTGAAAGTTCTGGATCGGGACCCGGCTCCGTTGCTCGCGTATTTGGAAAAGGAATTTCCGGTGATCGATTATACAAAGGCGCTCGAAATTCTACAATCCAAAGGAGAAGAGATCGTTTGGGGAGACGATATCAATTCCGAAAGGGAGCAGATGCTGACGACAGAATATGGAGGTCCGGTTTTTATCCAGAAATATCCGAGAGAAGCGAAAGCATTTTATATGAAGGTGAATCCGGAAGATCCAAAGACGGTTTTAAACGCGGATCTCATCGCTCCGGACGGTGTGGGGGAGATCATCGGAGGTTCCGAAAGGGAGGAGAATTATGAGAATATCGTTCATCGTCTGGGAGAGGAAAATCTTCCCGTGGATTCTTATGAATGGTATCTGGATCTGAGAAAATACGGCTCGGTTCCTCATTCCGGTTTTGGTCTCGGTTCGGAGAGAATGATCGCCTGGATCTGCGGCCTCCAACACGTGAGGGAATGTATTCCCTTCCCGAGGATGATGGAAAGACTTTATCCTTGAAACGCGATCCATAGAGAGCGTTTCGCTGAGTTAACGCGATCTGTAGAGCGACCCGTAGGGAGCCGAGATGCTGAGTTAACGCGATCCGCTTTTTTTTAAGCTGAATTCCCCGCACCCAACCGATAAGGAAAATAGAGGTATCGTATGGGTCAGAATTTAGCAGTATCCAATTTCACTTCCATTGAAGAATCGGCTTGGGAACTATTCGAAACGGGTTCCTATGAAGAAGTGATCGCGATTGCGAAAAAAAATCCGAATCATGTATTTTTAAATCATCTGAGTGGAATTGCTGAGTTTGAATCCGGCGCCGAAACCGGGATCAATTATTTTTTAAAAGGATCCTCCGTCTTGAGTCCGCTCGTAGAAGCCTATCTCCTCAAAGAAAGCGGGAAATTAAGGGACGCTGCGAAGAAGTTTCACGAGTATTTTCGATCTTCTTCGGTTCCGGTTTCTTATCCTATCTTAAGAACCGGAATTCTGGTGAGCGAAGACGCGGTCGACTTTAAGACGGTTTTGGATCTTCTGGCAATCTATAAAGGAAGATTTGCAAATGATTACTTTTGCAAGACTGAATTTTTTGCAAATTATCAAACAAGAAAATACAAAGAAGCGATCCAAGTTTTTGCGGAAAATGCAAAACGTCTTACGGAAGAAAGAGACGTCTTAGGAGCCTTAGGTTTGGCTCTGGTCCATCTCGGAAATTTTGAGGAAGCAAAAACAGTTCTTCAGAGGATTCCCGGATACGAAGAACTTCCGACATTTGAAGAAAAGAAAAAAGAATTTTCGGAAAAGATCGCGAGTATTCCCAAGATGGAAGCAAAGAGAAAGTCTCTTTCTTCTTCCGAGCTGATCGATTTAGGTTTTGCTTATCTTTTTTCTGAGAATTTTAAAAAGGCGGAAGAAGTTTTTAGCGAACTGGTCGCCGCTCAAGGGTAAAAAAAAGTTCGAAAAAGAAGATCGGAGATTCTTTGCGAAAACAAAATCTCCGGTTTTAGCAATTCTCTCGTTTCCCTTTCCCGCCTCAATTACGGAAACTCGATTTTAAAAACCTCTTCATTGAGTCGTAGGTTCCTACAAAACTTACTCTAAAATCTTCGTAGACCCCTTTCCCTCGTTTGGTCATAACCTTATTCACAAAGTTGGAAAAAGGATTGAAAATCAACGCAGAGATCACAATCAATTTTTTTGTAGGAGTTCCTACGGGGGATTTTTTCTTGCAAAATTATGATTTTGTGATATAGCAAAGTCTCCCGGGGTCTTCCGCCTCCGCCCAAAAATTAGCAGAACCATACTCACAAGTTGAGGAGGTTTTTGGAATCAACAAGGATCCGATCCGATTTTTTGTAGGAGTTCCTACGGGGGAATTTTTTTCTTGCAAAATTATGATTTTGTGATATAGAAAATCTCCCGGAGTTTTTCCGCCTCCCGCCCCTCCGCCCAAAAATAAGGGTGGGGCCCGCGACTTTCACAGAGGATCGTCGGAGTTACGACAAATTCTTTTAAAGATTCATTTCACTGAAGTAGCCTGGCCTGCGGGAAGACCTCAGTGGATTTCCCTATATCAGAAAAATTGAACTCTTTCAAGAAGGATTCCCGATAAAATTTTGTCGGAACTCCGACAAATCCGAATTTTAACTCTTTACAGCGAAAGTTCCTTTGAATATCGGAATTCGTTTTTGCGAATCAGGTTCAAACTTACTGGATCATTTATCCTTCAGAATAATCACCCTGCAATTCTTGAGAGCGTTCTTTGTTTTCGGAGAAGCCAACAACTTTCTTGCGTCCTCGCTCGCGATCACGGGGTTTACGGGATAATGACCAGTGACGCCGAGCGCGGTCACAAAATAAGGTTTTAAACCTGCGATCGGAGAACGAAACGCTTCTTCCGGGGTTTTCATATAACTCACATAACCGTTTTTCACGGCGTTTTCTTTAGAAATAAAATAAGGAGAATAAATACTGTTCCCTTCCTCCGAAAGAATTTCGGGGAACAGGGCGGTTTCCATTTTAAGATGTCTTGCGTCCACGATCAGGGAAGTAAAATCAGCCGCTAAAGTTGGAGCCGGATATTCCGGAAAGTTTTCGGTTTCATACGAAAGAAAAACGTAATTTAGAATTCCTCTTTTTCCTTTAAAAAGGATCGTTCCCTTTGCGATAGCCTGATTCTCCACAAAATTCACCGTGCTTAAAATCGGTTCGATCTCGTAGATCTGGTTGAAAATTTCCCGAAACATAGAATCTTCTTTGATCTTTTCTCTCAGTGTGAATTCGGAATCGAGCTTTAACGTATCGATCTTTCGAAAAAGATATTTCTTCAATTCTTCTTCCGCAGCATTTGCGGCTTTTTTTCGGGACTCGGTCAGATTTCTTGCGGTGTTCTCCGCCCCAAAATCCGGATCTTCCACGGAGTAGGTCAGTTTAGGAAGTTTGAATTTAAGAATTTTCTGAATTTCCCCTTTTTTCCAATTGATGACCGTATCCGTGAAGTCTCGGGTTTCAAAAGAAAAGATCGTGAAGGTTGGAAGAAAAACAAAAAGGATGAGTAAGAATCGGATTTTAGAATTCATAGTTCTGCGCATTGATAAATAGAATGGTTCTTCTATTTATTTCGGCAGATTGCTGAATTCTCTTCTTAAATCTTCTTGGTTCTGGACGAGTTTTGCCGGAGGAAGCGACTTCAAAAGATCCTTTCCGTAGGTTTTTGTAAACACTCTTGGATCCAAAATCGTAACGATTCCCGTATCCGTCCCCGACCGAATCAGTCGTCCAAAGCCTTGTTTCAAAACCGTACAAGCATACGGAAGTTGCAACTCTGCAAACGGATTCCCGCCGGATTCTTTTAACTTCTCGCTCTTTGTCTCAAGGACGGGATCGTTCGGAACCTGAAACGGAAGTTTGGCGATGATCACCGATTTGAGTTTGTCTCCTCGGATATCGATTCCCTGCCAAAACGTGGATACTCCGAATAATACACTGTTAGGCGTTTCGAGATACATCTGTTTGGCCCCATCCGGTCCCAAATCGGATTGAGAAAAAAGCGGAAGATCGGTATGAGGA
Source organism: Leptospira ainazelensis (assembly GCF_016918785.1). Classification (GTDB taxonomy): domain Bacteria; phylum Spirochaetota; class Leptospiria; order Leptospirales; family Leptospiraceae; genus Leptospira; species Leptospira ainazelensis. Next base: position 10,143 of record NZ_JAFFPT010000014.1, read on the forward strand.
CGAATCGCTTCATACACGAGTTTCAAAGATTTAAAAGAGGTAAAAAGAACAAACGTATTTCCTTGGGTCAATTCGATGAGCCAAAGAATCTGTTTTGCCAGATCCGCGTGATATCCGTCCGGATCTCCGACCGGATCCCGGATTTCTTTCGGAACATAGAGAACCGCATTTTTTTGATAAGGAAACGGAGAAGGGACTACCATGTTCGCGGTCGGTAAGTCGCCGATCTTTTTCTTAAAATATTTAAAATCGTTTCCCGCAGTGGAAAGAGTCGCGGAAGTAAAAACGATCGACTGCATTTTTGGAGCGAACAAATCCTTGATGATCTTATCCGGGCTCATCGGTTCCATGCAGATTTTGTAATAGATCTCCTTTGAATTCTGATCCGGAGGTTCGATCCAATAGACCAGTCCCGGATCGTCCGTCAAACGAAAGGACTCGAGGCCCACGGCGATCTGTTCCATTCTTCCGGATAACATCTCCAAAACGAGAGAACTTTCCTTTTCCGTAATGTCTTCAGAGTCCTTCGATAATTTAGAAAGATGTTTCTGGAGAATCTCGGTGATCTCCGAGAGCACGTTTGCAAACGCGCCTCGATCCAGTCTCAGAGGTTTTTTGATTCTCTGAGGACTGTAAAAGTTCAGAGGAACTTCGCCGGAAAGTGAATTGAAAAAAACGGTAAGGGCTTCACCCGCTTTGGAAACCAGATTTTTCAATTCGTTCGAACCGATTTCACCCGCGATTCCCGAGTTCTTGGAAGGAAGCCAGATCTGTTGTAAAAGTTTTTGAATTTCTTGAGAACGGATTTCCTGACGAAAGGAAGAACCGATGATATCCGGAAAGTTATGAGCCTCGTCGAGGATGACTCTGCTAAAGTCGGGAAGAATGTTGAAGTCGCTCGCGATATGCGCGGCAAGAAGGTGATGATTGACGATCAGAATATTACATCGTTTCCATTTTTCTCTTTCTAAAAAATAATAAGAATGGGAAAAGTTCGGACAATTTCTTCCCAGACAGTTGTCGGCCTCTCTCGTAACCTTATTCCAAAAATCATAGGAAGCGGTTCCCGTAAATTCCTGCTTTCTTCCGGACTCGGTATTTCGGATCCATTGATTGAAAGAATCCAGATGAGGAATCATCTCGGGACCGAAGGTTCCATCGCGCATAACGTGATTCATTTTTCGTTTGCAGACGTAGTTGGACGCTCCCATGGCGACTTCCGCTCTGAGGTCCACTCCGAGAATTTTCGAAACCATCGGAATGTCTTTTAACAAAAGTTGTTGTTGGAGCGACTTTGTTTCCGTGGAAATGATCACGGGTTCTTCCCTTTCCATGGAATTCAATGCGGCGGGAATCAAATAGGCGAGGGACTTTCCAACACCCGTTCCGGCCTCCGCGATCAGATGTTTTCCGGAAAAAAGGGCCTCTTCGATTCTCTGTGAAAGTTGTATCTGACCGGATCTAGGTTCGAAGTCGTCCCAGATCGTGGAAAGTTTATCAAAATACGCGGCTGTACGGTTCAATGGTTTCTGGTTATAAAAAGTTTATAAATACAAAATAAGGAAAGACCCGTGACCAAAAGTAAGGAAAGAGACATGATCAGAGTTCCCTGCCAGTTTAGACCGGTCATCTGTGCAAAAAGAATCATTCAGCTTTTAACCTCCTTTCCTTATAGATCAATGCGTAGTGGACGAGGAGGACGATCAAACTGAAAATGATCAGAATTCCAAAAAAGACGGATCGGGAAATGAGCGCTCCCATCCTCGCGATTTCAATGGAAGTTCCTTTGGTGATCGCACGAGCCACCATCGTATCCACGCTCATTCTTTCAAAATAGCCCGGAAGATTCTGAAACAAAAAGGCGACAAAAACTACGAGCAAGAACGCGGGAGTGATGTATTGAATCACAAACCAGAAAAATTTCGGAAGCTCCAGATGAGAACCTTCGTTTCCGTCTTCGAGGCCTTTTTTTGCGCCCACCTTCCAGCCAAATAAGAAAATTTGAATGCTCGCGAGAATAAAGATCAAAACCGTTCCGATCCAAAAATCCGCGAGTTCTAAGGCTTGGAAGTTTTGGTTGAAGTAGAGAATCGGAAAACAAAGACTTCCGGTAAAAATAAAAAGGATAATACTCGAAACCTGTCTTCGTAGGCCGAAGGATTCTTCCAAAAAAATAATTCCCGGTTGGAGCATGGTTACGGAGGAAGTGATCGCCGCGAGAAAAAGGACGAAGAACCAGATCGCACCGAAAAATTGACCACCCGGCATCATCGAAAAAACGGAAGGAAGCGCGATAAACCCCATACCAAAGGTTCCGAACTCGCTGATCGAACCGCCTATAAAAAGATACGCGACCGGGATCGTAATCATACCACCGATTGCGACTTCCACAAATTCGTTTAGGGAAGCCGCGGAAAGAGAGGAGAGGACGACGTCGTTGTCTCGTTTGAGATAACTCGAAAAAACAAGGGCGATTCCAAAACCCGCAGAAAGTGTAAAAAAGATCTGACCGGCTGCCGCGATCCAAACTTCGGATCTAAGAAGTGCGGACCAGTCCGGGTTCCACATTCTACCCAAACCCAAGTCGATATTGTCTAACGTGAGAACCCGTACCAAAATGACGGCGGAAGAAGCCAACATCAGAGGAACCGCGATCTTTGCAAAGGATTCGATTCCTTTTGAAATTCCCCGGTAGACAAGAGCGAAGTTCAACGCAAAACAAGCGAGCGTTGCGTAAAAAATTTTACCGTAAATCGCGTCTCCATTTTGACGAGCGCCGGTCAAATCTAGAAAATAATTTCCGGCCGCTTTGATTATTTCGGGTTGAGGAGTTTGTCCGTTTGTGTTCAATCGAATCTGACCCGTTAAAAATTCGAAGGAATAGGCGAGACACCAAGCCTCAATAAAAACGTAATATACGTAGATGAGAATCGGGACCGTAATCCCGATGGCGCCAACGATTCTTAGGGGGAAACCGGATAAGAAACTTTTGAAGAGAAAAGGGGCGCTGTGACCGGTTCTGCCTCCCATTCTTCCCATGATCCATTCGGTGATACAAACGGGGATTCCGACCAGAACAAAGCTGATGATATAGGGAACCATAAAGGCTCCTCCACCGTTTGCGACCGCCTGTCCAGGAAAACGAATGAAGTTTCCGAGACCGATCGCACCGCTTGCAACGGTAAGAATCAGTCCGGTTCTGGATTTCCAGCTCTCTTTTGGGGGTTCCTTGCTCATGCTCTGGTTCTTGCAAAACATACGCCAAACCTCTCACTGTCAAAAGAAAAGCTAAGATTCCTGGAAAAAAGGGGACATAAGAAGGAAGGAAAAAAGGCACTCGATTTCAATAGCGCGGAAAGAAAAATTGATTAATGTCAATCTGGCAGAAAAAAGTAGACTTCTTGCAAAGGATTCAGTCTAAATTGCAAAAGAAGTAGTGAAGACTGATGCAGATCTTAGCCCTTTCCAGAAGTCGCCTGAATTTTAAAATCATCCCGTCGGAAGTACGACGATCTGCCGTGAAAACTCGCGCGCCCCGCCCTGACTTTGGGTGGTGGGGTGTGGTGGTGGGAAAACTCCGGAAATTTTTCTCTATCAGAGAATTCTACTTTTTGCAAGTGCAAAGTTTTTCGGTCGGAATTTCTAGAAAGCACCAAACGGGTTCAGTTTCGCAGAGTTCACTTTCACACTTGTAGATAAAGAATCACCAATAGGGAGAATTCGATGAAATTAGATAAACTAACTACAAAACTGAACGAAGCCCTGAGGGACGCGCAGTCTCTGGCCGAAAATTCGGGAAATCCGGAAATCAGCGAAGAACATATCATCCGAGAAGTGGTCGGCCAATCCGACGGTCTCGCTCCGCTTTTGATTTCGAAGTCTGGTTTAAATCCGACCCTATTCTTAAAAAAGACGGAGGAGTTCCTACAAAAACTTCCGAAAGTAGGAGGCGCCAAAACGGACGTGGGATTTTCCCGGTCAGCGGTCGCACTCTTGAAAGCCGCGGACGATCTAAAAAAAGAACTCAAAGACGAATATCTTTCCACGGATCATATTCTTCTCGGGCTTTTGAAGAATGGGACCGGACCTCTCAAAGAGGAATTTTTTCGCCTTGGTTTAGAATATTCTAAATTACTCAAAATCACTTTGGAAAATCGAAAAGGAAAAACTATCATGGACGATTCACCGGAAAGTAAAACGGACGCTCTTGCGAAGTATGCAAAAAATCTAAACGAGTTATCCAAACAGGGTAAACTCGATCCCGTCATCGGAAGGGACGAGGAAATCAGAAGAACGATTCAAGTCCTTTCCAGAAGAACCAAAAACAATCCGGTTCTTATCGGAGAACCCGGCGTGGGTAAAACCGCGATCGTGGAAGGTCTTGCCAACAAGATCGTACAAGGAGAGGTTCCTGAGGGAATTCTAAACAAGATCATCTATACCCTGGATCTCGGTTCCATGATCGCCGGAGCAAAATACCGGGGAGAATTCGAGGACCGTCTAAAAGCGCTTCTCGACGAAGTCAAAGCGAGCGACGGAGAAGTGATCCTTTTTATCGACGAGATTCATACGCTCGTGGGAGCCGGTGCCACCGAAGGCGCGTTAGACGCTTCTAATATGCTTAAACCGATGCTCGCACGCGGAGAACTGCGTTGTATCGGCGCGACTACCCTGAAAGAGTATCAGAAATACATCGAAAAGGACGCGGCCTTGGAAAGAAGATTCCAACCGGTCATGGTAAAGGAACCTTCCGTCGAAGAAACCGTTACGATCCTAAGAGGACTCAAAGGTCGTTACGAACTTCATCACGGGATTCGGATTACGGATTCGGCATTGATCGCGGCGGCGACTCTTTCCAATCGTTATATCACCGATCGTTTTCTTCCAGACAAGGCGGTCGATCTCATCGACGAAGCTTCTTCCAAGATGAGAATCGAGATCGATTCTATGCCGGAAGAATTGGATCGCGCGAGCAAACGGATTCAATCCCTTAAGATCGAAAGAGAGGCCTTAAAAAAAGAACAGGACGCCGCTTCCAAGGATCGTCTGAAAAATCTTGAGAAAGAACTTTCAGAACACGAACAAAATTTCCAAACCTTAAAAGCGAGATGGGATTTGGAAAAAACCAAAATCTCCCGTTTGAAGCAGATCAAGGAAGAGATAGAAAAATATAAAAATCTCGAGGCCGAAGCCGAAAGAAGAGGGGAGATCAACCGTGTCGCCGAAATTCGTTACGGTAAACTCGTGGATCTTCAAAAAGAATTCGAAGCGGCAAACGAGGAATTAAAAAAACAATCCGCCACTTCCAGACTTCTCAAAGAAGAAGTTTCCGAAGAGGACATCGCGAACATCGTCTCTCGTTGGACCGGAATTCCCGTTTCCAAAATGTTACAAGGCGAAAGAGCGAAACTTCTTTTGATGGAAGACGCACTCAAGGCAAAGGTGATCGGTCAAGATCACGCCCTAAAGCTCGTTTCCGAAGCCGTACAAAGATCTCGTGCAGGAATCGCGGACCCAAATCGCCCGATCGGAACCTTCTTGTTTCTTGGGCCAACGGGAGTGGGAAAAACTGAAACCGCCAAAGCGCTCGCCGAATTCATGTTCGACGACCCGAACGCGATGCACCGAATCGACATGAGCGAATATATGGAAGCGCATTCAGTCGCGAGACTGATCGGAGCTCCTCCGGGATATGTGGGCTATGACGAAGGCGGACAACTCACCGAAGCGGTTCGACGAAGACCCTATTCCCTGATTCTTTTTGATGAAATCGAAAAGGCGAATCCGGACGTCTTTAATATTTTTCTTCAGATTTTGGACGAAGGACGTCTGACCGATGGAAAGGGGCGTAACGTGGACTTTAAGAATACCGTGATCATTCTGACTTCCAATATCGGATCGGATATCTTAGGTTCGACCGAATACTCGGCGGAAGAGAAAGAAAGACTTGTGGAACAAAGGTTGAAAAAACAGTTCAAACCGGAATTTTTAAACCGTCTCGACGAGGTGATTCTCTTTCATTCGATCACCGACTCGGTGATCCATAAGATCGCAGAGATCCAGTTGGAGATTCTCAAACAAAAAGCCAAAGAAAACGGACTCAACATAGAGTTTACAAAAGCTCTGAAAGACCACGTCTCGAAAGCCGGTTTTGATCCGGAATACGGAGCGAGACCTCTCAAAAGACTCATCCAAAGGGAAGTCGGTAACGCGCTCAGCCGTTACATATTGGATGGAAAATTCACCGAAGGGCAAAAGGTAGACGTGGACTACAAAAACTCAAAGGTGACCATACTTTAAAAGGAAAAAAATCCGGCCTTAAGTCGTTCTTCTTTCTCCGATCTCGGGAATGAGGGACGGTTTAGGGTCTTCTTTTTTTAAAACTAAGTTTCTCAAATCCTTTGGAGAATATCCCGTAAAACGAATACAAGCTCTGTGAAACGGAGAATAAGAATTGAATCCGCATTCCAATCCGATATCGATTAGATTTTTGTTAGTCTCCTCCAGGATCAGACGTTTAGCTTCTTCGATCCGATTCTGATTTATAAAATCGGTAAAACTAGTACTCCGATATTGGTTTAAATACAAGGAAGCCTGGTGAACCGAAATTCCCAAATAAGCTGAAAGGTCCGGAAGCCGCAGTTCCTCGTCTAAAAAACGTTTTTCGTCTAAAAAGGACTTCAATCGATCTTCGATACGTGCAAGATCGTTTTCCTTCAATAGTCCTTTGTTGTCCGAAGTAGAATCAGTCCTTTTTCGATTCGTTTTTTCCTCAATCAGTGCGACACTTTCTTTTCTTCTATGCAATCTCCGTTCGATCGAAAGCGAACTCATCGTCTTCTTATCCGTAATCACGGGCGCATAAATCTCAAGTAAATGGAAGTAAACCAGTAAAAGTCCCGGAACCACGTTGGAAATCAAATGAAAACGCAGATCGTTTTTAAAGATAGCGATCATATCCAGCAACAAAGCGAAGCCCATAAAAAAAGAGATTATAGTGAGGTGATAGTAGATTTTTGGGAGTTTTCTTGAATAGATGGAACCGGTGATTTCTACAAAAGTATAAGAAGTGATTGCGATACTCACGAAATTCCCCGCGATGTTAAAGGTAATCTCATCGCGGAAAATAAACGAAAGGATGAAGTTGATTGCAAACGTGAATAACAAATTGATTCCTGCGTCGTTATTCCGAATTTCCAATCCGATCGATTTTCTCATGAGAGACCTACACATAAAACAGGAATAGATGATCAGCCCGAAGAACAGGAGTGACACGTCGTAATGACTTCCGCTCTGGGATTGCAGGAGATAAAAATCGCTGTCTCCGCCGATATAAAGAAAGAGGCTGATGCAGATAAACGTAATTCCATAGAATACGTTCATTCTATTTTTTTTAAAACGATATAACCTTAAGAGTCCAATCGAAAAACCGAGGTAAATCCCAATCAGATGAAGGTGACTGATTATTTTATCAAAATCAAAAATCATAATTCTCCGTAAAGCTATCTTTCAGATTATGCTTGTCCCGTTTAGTTTTCAAAATTTCCAAATGCACCTTGTCCGTTCAAACAGTCCTTAGGCGATTTTGTTTTTATAAAATAGGATTCAATTGCTCTTTTTTGGAAATTGAGTCTCGATTCCTATTTTTTAATTTTAAACAACTACTCTTAAGGGAATCTAATTTTGCAATTAACTTGCTATAAACTAGAAGATCTAATCTATAATTTAGCTTTTGATTTGATTACAATTATAAATCGCTAAATTTGCTTACTTGTAATTTTTTTGTCGTTTTAACGGTTTTGTATCAAAACAATCCGCTCTGGGCTTCGAATGTTTTTGACATATCCATGTCTTTGTAAAAAGAAATAAATAATTTCTAACATGAAATCCTGGATTCCTTTTTAGGGTTCAAAAACGCGATCATTTGAGATCCAACGAGGGATGGGGATAAAACTTCGCTTAACAATCCTCTGGCGATTTTTTGCTTCTATAATTTTTCCTTTTTATAATCCAAGAAGAATTCCTTAAGAATCTGATGTATTCTTGGTTTTACTTTGGAGGAAGAACTATGAAGAGGACTGGAAAAAAATCTAAATTCAATCACTTCAGAATCGTTTCGATTTGGCTTTTTCTCCTCCCCTTTTTTGTTTCCTGTCTGAAGGATCTAAGTCAGGAGAGTTTTAAATTTTTCTATTTGCCGACTTCAATCTCGAACATCGCCAATCCTTTTGGATCCTCGGATCCGATCCTCAATTCCACCCAACTTTCTTTTGGGGGAGGTAAGAGTCTTTACAATGGAGTTTACTATGCCTCCGCCATGGGTTCCGGTGATTTTGGAGTCAACATAGTTCTCAATTTTTCGAACATCGCATCCGGCACCGAGCTGAAAATCTGCCTGAACGATCCTGGCTGCGCGTCTGTGGGAAGTCTTCTCTACAGTATGCCGTTGCTCTCTACAGTTTCAAATTTAGATTTGAATCTTTCCTTTCCGGAAGAATATCCGGTGATTATCGGGGGAAATTCTCTGAACGTTTCTTTGTTTAAGGATTCTCAGATTATAAGTCAGAAATCGGTTTCGTTAATTTATGACAATTCTGCTCCTGCTCTTAGTTTTTCAATCTCCGGTGGAACTTATACATCGGCCCAAAGTTTAAATGTGACTTGCAACGATACGGTTTCCGGATGTAAGGATTTGATTTATACAATCGATGGAACCGATCCGACCTTTTCGCTTCTTTCCGATTTTGATCCTTTGCAGATCGTTTTTGGGTCCGTTTTTCCGACTTCTTCCCTTGGAATCGGGAATGGAACTACTACCGTAAAGGTTCTCGCATCCGATCGAGCCGGCAACCTTGTTGGACCCGTGTCCGCTACTTATACGGTAAATCTTCCGTTGACTCCGGCTCCGACGTTAACCCTCAATTCGATCCAAAATGGAACTACAAACGCGGGAAATACAACTTCGATCAATTGGACCTCGGATACAGCCGGAAATTATTTTATCGTAACAAGCGCGACGGATTGTGCGAACATTACACCCGGGGTTACGATCGCGACAGGAGTTTTAGCGACCTCAGGAACACAAGATACTACGGTTCCTAACGGGAGTTTTTCCGAGGGAGTGAATTCTTTCAAACTTTGTCTTTTGGATAGTTCCAATCAGTCGGGAAGTTTTAATTTCAACGTAACTCTGGATACGGCGGCGCCGACTCTTTCTTCTACCTCTCCAAGTTCGGGTAGCGTTGGTATTGATGTTTTCAACCGGGAATTGATTCTAACTTTTAACGAGACAATGCAACCCGGAACGACCGTTGAATTGCATCTCCTTGTCACCTACGGGAGCGGTGGAACGATTACGACCGTAGAGTTGACACTTCCCTCAAGTCTTGTCGTCCAGTGGATTTCAGGAACCGTCGTGAAGATCGATCTGGATTCGATTCTTCCGGAGTTTACCCAGATCCAGGCGAAATTGTTGGCATCCAGTTTTAAAGACGTCGCGGGAAACGCTCTTGTAGGAGATGGAACGGGTTATTTTTACGTAAACTACACGACGGGTGGAATGGTTTCTTTGAGGAACATCATCGATTCGAACCAGCCGGGTTGTTTCGATGCGAGCGGAGGCGGGATTGTTTGTACGGGAACGGGACAAGACGGAGCGTTTGCCGGAACTCCTGCGCTCCAATCGATCTCCGTCCCTGTCTTTTTGGGAAGTTTTGTGAGCGACCCGGTCAGTGTGGATCTTACGAGCGGTTTGACCTGGAGAAGTTGTGTGCAGGGCATGGAATGGAACGGGAGCACATGTGCGGGGACTCCGACCGAGGTCAATTGGTCCAACGCTTTATCCAGTTGTTCCTCCCTCAACGAAAGAAATACAAATCAAGGGTACGCGGGTTTGAAGGCTTGGAGACTCGCGACCATGGACGATTTTCATTCTTTGATAACCTTTCCTTCCGCAAGCTCGGGTTATACGTTTGTGGCTCCTTCGAGTTTTCCGAATTTTCCGAGTAACGCTTCGAATCAAAGGTTTTGGAGCGCGACCACTGTTCGTACAAACACGGGGAGCGCGTATGTGCTTCGAAATTTCGGCGCGAGAATTTTTACTTACAATAAGAATAATTCGAACGACGGATATTCCTATTACGGGCTTTGCGTAAACGGAAATCCTTAAACGGAGGGAAATGGAAATGAGATCAAAAGTAGTTTTGTTATTCTTTCTTCATTGCAGTGCGTTTTCTTTGGTCGCTTATACGGGGCCTTTTACGGATGTCGGAAACGGGACGATATTGGATCAGAAGAGCGGGTTGGTTTGGCAAAAATGCGCATCCGGCCAAGGAAGCGCTGGAGATTCCTATTCGGATTGTATGGTGGGAACTGCGGTTAGCGTAGATTGGATCAATGCCTTGGCCTATTGCAATTCTTTAGCCTTGGGAGGAGGAGGGTGGAGATTGCCTTCCGTTAAGGAACTCGTTTCCCTGGTGGACTATTCGAGAGCGGCTTCCCCATTTATAAATCAGGTCATTTTTCCAAATGCTTCCAGCGGCTATTGGACTTCGACCACACATCCATCCGGAAGTTATAAATTTCAAGCCTACCAAGTCGCTTTTAATAGCGGGACTTACGATACATTTGATAAAGCGACTTCGTTTGCGAGAGTCCGTTGTGTCCGCTGATGTAAGGTTAGTACACAAAAAAGGGAAGCGAGTGCTTCCCTTTCTCTTTAGGAAATTAACCCTTTTTTAATATTCAACTTTTTGAAGGAAGAGTTCTTCTTTTTTCATTTTAAGAGCTTTGGAAGCAAGGTTTTTAAAATCTTCAGGCGGTTCCAAAAGTCCGAGTTCCACTTTGGAAAGAAAAGGTGTGGAGACTTTTAGTTTTTTTGCCATATCGTATTGTTTGATTCCCAATTCTCTGCGTTTTGCCCAGAGACGATTGGTGAGCCCTTCGGTAAATTCAGGATATACGTCTTCAACGACATGCTCGTTAAACAATTTATCAAGAGTGGTTTTCAAATATTTTGCACAGGAGATTTTAAACTTTTCGGTAGGATCCTGGCTTCCAGTTTCGATTTTAGAAAGGTAGCTAGGAGATACTCCAAGCGCTCTTGCCATATCGTATTGTTTTATACCTCGTTTTTTACGAAGCATGTAGATGTGGTTTTTCATTCAATTCCCCTCTCAAAGTACCAACGTAATTTTATAAGACAAAAATTCAAGAAAAAATTTCCAACACTCTTGCCACAAGAATTCGCAATGTATGTTAATTAAGCCAAAAGGGTTACTGTAATTAACTATAATTTAGGAGTTAAAACCGTAAGCTTTGGTAGTCTTTGGAAAAAAGTTATTTCCAAGGACTACTTATAAAACCTGATATTCCGAAATTCCGGATTTATGATTTAGGAAGGTCGACTTTGAAAGAGATTTCTTTTTGAGTAGAAGCGAAAAGAGGAGTTTAGAATTCGGAAAAATCCCGGTGTAAAATTTCACCGGGATGTGAACTAAGGAGGTTTTTTAGATTTGGCCCGCTTTTAGACTTTCCGATGCAATTTTGAATTCATTTTCAGATTTCAATTTTGAGAGATAGTCTTGGAAGACTGATTGTTTTTTGGACTCGATGAGTTCTTGTTTGATACGCTCTCTTACTTTTCCAAAATCTTCCGGAAGTCTTTCATTCGGATTTGCAGGTGAAGGTTTGGAATATGCGTAAAGTTTTCCTGCCTCATAGGTATCTCTGATCTCTTTTTCAGTAACTTCGATGTTTGCTTCCGTGGAACGGTTTCGAATCAGCATAAAAAGAACGGATCTTCCGAGTAGAGGGAGAGTTTTTTTAAATTCTTTCGTATCCTTCAAAATTTGTACTTCTTTCGACTCCGCAGAGATGCGGATCGGAAGATAGATTTGAGTGTAGAAGGAAAGTTGGTCGTTCTTTTCTTCTTCCGGGTTTGCTTTCCGTTTTTGAAGAATCGGAGCGATCTTATTAAACTCCACAAGAAGATCTTTGAAGAGGAATTTATTTCCGGATTTGTCTTCGAAAAGAACGGTTTCCGGTTTTAATCCTTTGATGAATTCCGGAGTTAAGTCCACGATTTTGAGTCCGCTCTGAACACGAAGCGCATCCATTTCCTTTTTCCAGGCTTCCTTTAGAAAACGGTTTCCGTAGTGTTCCGCGGTTTGATTCGCCTTTTCGTTCACTGCCAATTCAGAATAGAAAGCGGCTTCCCTTTTTTCGTCTTCCGTAATTCCTTCTTTGCTAACGTATTTTGTAGCAAGGAATTTGAGTTTATCCAATTCGTTTTGGAAGAATTTATCGATTTTTTTCGGATAGATCTTTTCGATTCTTTCCACACGGAGAATATAATAATTTCCTTGAGCTTCTTTGAGGATAAAGGTTCCTTTTTTCTCTGCGGCTTCTTTTAAAATCGCCGTAAAAGGATCGTCTCCGCAGTTGATACAATGCGGTTCCAATCTTCCACCGACCGCTTTTCTTTGAACCTCGTTCGTATTCTTAGAAATAAATTCCGCAACCTCCTTATCGGATTTGATCGCCGATATTTCCTGAAGAATGGAATTGGCTTTGGTTGCAACGTCCGGCGCAGATTTTAGAAAAAGAATTCTTCCAAACGCCAGCTCGAGCATTCCCGAAGTCAAAAGTTTTTCGGAGAATTGTTTTCTATAATCGTTAAAAAGAATCTGAGGTTCTACAAATCCCATAATTCTTGCATACTCGTCTTTTGTGACTACGTTTGAGGTATTGTTTTGGGTCTCGGCGATCTTCTGAATCCCGAGTTCTTCCACAATTTTGGCTTGAGTCGCGATCGACGCGTTATTCGCATCGGGTTCCACGCCGCGGAGTTTGTAATACGCTCTCAATTCTTCTCTGGTTACGGTTCCATTTTTAAAAGAGGCGAGAACATCGGAGTCCCTGCTGCAATCGGCTGTTAACAGTACGACCAGGGTAAGGATAGTTAGAGATAGGGTCTTTTTTTTCATGAAGTTGTGTCTTGAATCTTAGTATTTGTGAATTGTTTTACGGGTTGTAGGAGGTTGTCGATCCGGGATTTCCACTGAAATTTCCCGGGTCAGGTTCTTTTCTCGGGAGCTGTATAAATTTTTCATTTCAGCGGGTGATTTTCCGGATTTTCCGGAGTTTTTTACCAGGCCCGTTTTGCCGGGTTCTTCCTTTATCTTTAAAGAAAGAATCTCGTTTTTTCCAGATTCTAAATTTGCCATTTCTTTTTGAATGGAGTCCTTCAAAATCCCGGAATAGTCTCGGTCTGAGGAAATTCTCTCCTGAATTTTTCCCAATTCAAGTATGTCTCGGTCCACTTCTTCAATCTTACGAAAAAGATGTGCTACCTTTACCTTCATACTTCAATCCCATCGTTGATCTTTTTTGATTCTACGTCGGTTTGCAAGAATGAAAATACAAGAAAGTACGAAAAATTCAATATTCCTTGAGAAGGGTGAATAAGCAATATTGTGAGAATCAAAAAAAGGAAGAAGACGGTTCTTCGCCCCGATTCTCCCGAACGAAAGAAAAGAAACGCCAAAACAAGACTTAAAATCCCAGCTTTGAGAATGTAGAAAAAACCGAGTGGAATCCAGAATTCAAAGTCTCCTTGATACCAGATTCTAAATCCGGCGATGAGAAGAAGCGAGAGCGGAAGAATTTGTTTTCTGAGAATTCGACCGGAATCGGAGCGAGGATCTCCCGTTTTCTTGGGTCTCCATTCTTCTTTGAGAGAAAGAATTCCGGTGCAGTGGATGCAGATTAAGTCCAAAATATCTCCGGAAGTGGATCCGTCTAACCCGGAGATTGCGAGAAGAATCAGGGTGAGAACTCCCGGAAGTTCCAAATTTTGGGGACCACCTACGCTTCCTTTTTTGCGATAGAAAAGGATCGCAAATCCCAAAACAAAAGCGCCCGGAGAAAGAAAAGAATAAGATCTCAAAATCAGAAATAGGATCGCTAAGAGGTGAAAAACCATTTGTCGTAGGGAAGAAATGCTTATAGACTGTCTTTCCGAGCCACTATGATTCTGAACGAAATCATCATTTCTACGGAGAAAATCGACAACGTTCAGGTTATGAAGCTCCAAGGTTCCATCAACTCATTTACTGAAAAAAAGTTCCGAGATCAACTTTCCGATTCGATCCGGTCCGGGCCCGTGATTCTCGATCTGGAAGAGGTGAGTTTGATCTCTTCCAGAGGAATCCAATCTCTCAAAGAAATGAATCAGTTGAGTTTTACTTCTCGGAATAAATTGGTCCTGATTCATCCGACCGATTCAGTGAAGAATGCGATCAAGATGGCCGCTCTCAACGGTCTTTTTTTGATCGCGCCCGATGAAGAGTCGGCCTTAAAAATGACGATGAAAAATAGGTAGGAAACAAGTGGCAAATTCGGTTCGATTCAACTATGCGCGTAAACTTTGGCATCTCCTCGGTTTGATTGTCCCCGTTTGTTACTATCAGGACGTTTTTCAAGGTGCATTCGGTCTTTTGAACGCGACCCGCGCTGTGATTTCGGTGACGCTTGTCGTCTGTCTGGGAATCATTCTTTTACTCGAGTATCTTCGATTTCGTTTCCCCGGTTTTCAGAAATTTTTTCTCTCCATTGCGGGAGTTTTGATGAAAGAAGAAGAGAAAACAAGGCTCAACGGAACGCTCCCGTATTTTCTTTCCTGTACGTTTGTGGTTTTTCTCTTTCCTCCGGAGATTTCGATTCTTTCCATGCTTTTTCTCGTGATCGGAGATCCGACGGCTGCTTGGGTGGGGACATTTTTTGGGAGAAGAAGATTTTCCAACGGGAAATCCGTGGAAGGAATTTTGGCGTTTATTCTCTCTTGTACGATCGTAGGTTTTTTATTTATGTTTATTTCCGATACATACGGAAAACAAAACTTTCTGAAGGCGGATGGATTCGTATTTTATAATAACTTTATATTCTTAATTCCCGCGATTTTAATTTCTGCCGTTACCGAACTCTACTGCGGAACGTATTGGAACGGACTGATCGACGATAATCTCTTGATTCCTACGGTTTCAGCCGTTGTTTTGGGGTTGACTGCTTGGTTGATTCTGAGTGTGGAACCTTCTACGATTTTTTTAAATCCTGCCGAGCTGTTTTTGAAAATTTGACCGTTGAGAGAGAGGGTTTTGTCGGAGTTACGACAAAATTTGCGGAAGAAAATCTTCTTGTAAATATTCGGTTTTTCTGATATAGAGAGTTTCGGCCGAGTTTTTTCCCGCCACCGCTCCCCTCCACCCAAGATCAGGGCGGGGCGCGCGGCTTTTACGAAAGAGTTTGTCGTAGTTACGACAAAATTTGCGGAAGGAAATCTTCTTGTAAATATTCGGTTTTTCTGATATAGAGAGCTTCGGCCGAGTTTTTTCCCGCCACCGCTCCCCTCCACCCAAGATCAGGGCGGGGCGCGCGGCTTTCACGGAAGAGTTTGTCGTAGTTACGACAAGCCCAGGAAGAAAACTTCTTGCAATATTCTATTTTCCTGATATTTCCGAATTCACCAAGTAGCCTCTGATCTTAGTGGATTTTGCATTGAGTTTTATTTCGACCTTGTGGGAACTCCTAACGGTTATTCTCTCTCATTTCTCCGCCGGTAACACGGTAAAACTCAAATTGATCTTTGTCTTTTCTTCACCGGCAAAAAGAGAAGAATTGAATTTGAATTCCACTTCCGCCGGAAATATCGTATTTGTGTATGGAAAGGAACCGAGACGATTCTCCTTCTTGAGTTTATCCTTGATCATCGAACCCAAATACTGAAACGAGCCGACCCAATCTTCACCCATTTCGAAACCTTCCATTCTTTCAACGGTTCCTGAAAGATTCATCGTAGCAAAATACGAATCCTTGATCGCTTTTGCCTCGGAAGGAAGAAGTTTACGATTGAATCTAAGGATAAAACCGGGAGTTTCTCTCGCATGAAAGTAAAGAAAATTCGCAAATTTCTCCCAAGTATCCGGTTTTTTAGAATTCGGAATTTCCACTTTGTAGTGATGATTTTTTTCGACCGGTTCTAAACATTCTCCGGCTCGGTTGAAATGATCACAAAGTGTGATGGAAACAATTTCCAGCTTGGAGGGTGCACAATTCAAAATCAGAATCATGGATAGAAGGACGAAAGATAAATTAACTTTTTGTAATATTTTGAACATAAGATTCTCTCAGGCTTGTGAAAAAGTAGATAGCTTCGGGCGTTTTGAAAAAGGGAGGAGCGGTTTCCCGGCTTTCCATCTTTTGTTTTTGATAGTTGTAAACGGTCTCGGCGTAAACTCCGTTAAAAAGATAAATTCTATGGAAGTCGTCTCGGATTGAGGCCATCACGACCGAATGGCTGCAAAGATAACCCGGAAAGATTCGAATTCCGCTGTCTTTTTCGAGCGCCGCATTTTGAATCGCGAGACATTCTTTCTGGATGGAAGGAAGTTCTTCTCTGTGAATTCTTCTTTTGAAGGAAAGAATTTTAGTGTGTCTTCCCGGAAACTGATTCCAGAGATCCGCTTCAGGATCCTTCCAAGTAGGCATCGGATTACTTTCATATAGGGTCGCGGAGAATTTTTTTTCGGTTCTTGTTTTGATCGAATAAAACATTTCCGCATCTTCATACGCGATCACGATAAAGAAGGAAGCTCCCGGAGGTTTGGTCAGCTTTTCTTTTTCGAGAGGTTTCTTTTTAGGGGAATTCATTGCGGTTGGAAAATCAGCTTCCAGATTTTACTTTCGAATCGAAATAATCCAGAATAATTTTATTCAACCATCTCCCATCCGGAATTTCCGGGGTCGGATCGGTTAAGAATCCGACGTGTCCTCCTTTGGGAGTGAGGATCGTTCGTATATGCGGTAAATTCTCCCATCCTATCTTTTCCCAGTCAAAGGGAGGAACTACCGGATCATCTTCGGAATGAATGACGATCCCGGGATGACGGATTTCCGGAATGTAGTGTTTGCTCGAACAGTCTTGGTAATAATCCAGAGCTCCCCGATAACCGAAAAAAGGCGCCGTTACGAGATCGTCGAAATCAAAGAAAGTTTTTGTTTCAAACGCGTTTTTCTCAAGTTCTGGAGGAAGTTGTACGATCTTATTTTTGATTTTTTTTCGAAATTCCGAAACGAAACGATCCCTGTAAAACCGTCCTTCCGCAGAATCGATAAATTCACAACCTTTCAAAAGATCCAACGGAGGGTTTGTAGAAGAGAACGCTTCCACCTTATGATTGCGTCTTTCTCCGAGATACTTTAAAACCAAACTCGCGGAAAGGGAGAATCCGGAGAGAAAAATTCTGTGAGAAAGTTTTTCCCAAACAAAGTCGATCACGTCTTGAACGTCTTTCGTCTGACCGATGTTATACGTTCCTTTCGAAAAACCCTGACCGCGTCCGCAGTTTCTCAAATTCATTCGAATACATCCGTATCCTCTTTGCAAAGCATTCTGCGCGAGCGTCACCAGATAAGAACTGTCCGATGTTCCTTCCATCCCGTGGATCATCACGATATAGATTCCGTTCCATTTCGGAGCAGGAGAAGAATAATGTTGCAAAGGCGGGTTGTGTTCGAGCCAGACCGCGTCTCCGGATCCGTCGCTCAGTTGAAGTAGAATATCCTCTACGTAGTATGTAGTTCTAAGATGATTGGGAGGAGGAAAAAAAGTACTATAAACGGTCTGAAGGTGTTTGCCTTTGAAAAATCGTTTTGGTTTGAACGGTTCAGAACTCATTTCAGGAAGGATCCTTACTTCGTCCGTCAGAGTTCCTGAAAGAATTCGTCCCAGTCTGCGAGTTGTTCTTTGTTTGCGTGCGGGGATTTTTTTAAGAATTTATGCATTCTCTTTAGAAAGTCGATTCCTCTTTTGACGATTCCCGCGTCTTCCGGGTGCATGTCGGAAAGATAGAAGTTTACGAATTCGTCCAACTCGAAGGAACCGATGTCTTTTAACAAAACTTCTTCTTTGGATTCTTCTTCCTCTTCTCCTTCTAAAAAAAGAAGAGAGGAAAATTCCAGGAAGAGTTCGTTTAATTTCTGATCCTCTTCCGCGTTTCTTCCTTTTTGAGGAGCGGCTAAAAATTCTTTTAAAAAATCCTCTAAGGATATGGATTTGGACAAGAGAAGAATCCGATCAGCTAAAGTCGATTGTTGTCGCGAGTTTATCCACGATTCCGTATTTGAGAGCTTCTTCCGCGTCCATATAGTAGTCGCGATCGGTGTCTTCTTCGAGTTTGGAAACGGGATGTCCGCAAGCGTCCGCGAGAATCTGATTCAGCTTCGCTTTTGTTTTGAGAATTTCTTCCGCGTGGATTTTTAAGTCCGTTGCGGGAGCTACGATTTGCCCGCCGATACTCGGTTGGTGAATCATCACTTTTCCGTTAGGCCAAATCGAACGTTCTCCTTTTTTTCCCGCCGCGAGAAGAACGGAACCCATAGAGGCCGCCATTCCCATACAAACCGTGTGTACCGGAGAAGTGATCATTTGGATCGTATCGAATACGGTCATTCCGGAAGTGACGACACCGCCCGGGCTATTGATAAAAAACGTAATTGGTTTACCCGGATCTTTCATTTCCAGATATAGGAGTTTTCCGACTAAGTCCTTAGACGATTCGTCGGTCACTGGACCCCAGAGAAAAATCTTTCTGTGGTCGAGGAAATTTTTAGAAATTTTACTTCCTGTGAGTTCTTCGAATACTTCCTGGATTTTTTCTGTTTCTGGCATTCCTGAACCTTTCCTTTAGTTGTGGCTAAAGTCCAGTTTCTTCTTCCTCATTTTTATGAAAACTCCAATACAAGTAAAACTAGCAAAGATTGCGTAGAAAATCCGAATAAATTGGATCGGTGGAACCGGAAATTGTTTCCCGGGACGGAACGCATTGAGTCTGGATGCAAGAATGGGTTTTAACTCGGAAACGTTTTCCGTTTCTCTGAATTTTATGATCTGCGCATTCTCGCTCAAAAGATAGAATCTTCGGGCCTCTCTTTCGAGGGCCACTTGATCGTTTTTTAAAATCCTTTGTTTCTCTTCCAACTGTCTATTCTCATAGGAAAGTCTTTCCACGTCCAACTGGAGGGACGCGAGGGATTCTTCCAGTTGGGAACGTACGACAATCCCGGATTCTCCCAGGACGATAAAATAAAAGAGTCCCGCAAGAAAACAAGAGAACCAAAAGACTTTTGTCGAAAGAGAAGTCATAAATTAAAGATTATAAAAAGTCTCCCTACCTTTGTAAATCGCCGAGTTTCCGAGTTCTTCTTCGATTCGGAGAAGCTCGTTGTATTTTGCAATTCGATCCGTTCTGGAAAGAGAACCCGTTTTGATCTGACCCGCGTTAGTCGCAACCGCGATATGAGAGATCGTAACGTCTTCGGTTTCCCCGCTTCTATGACTCACAACGTTCGTGTATTTGGCTTTTTTCGCCATTTCGATCGAAGCGAGAGTTTCGGAAAGGGAACCGATCTGATTTACTTTGATCAGGATCGAGTTACCGACTCCGGAAGCGATTCCTTTGGAAAGTTTCTCTATGTTTGTAACAAAAAGATCGTCTCCTACAAGCTGAATTTTTTTTCCTAATTTATCGGAAAGAAGTTTCCAGCCGTCCCAGTCGTTCTCGTCCAAACCGTCTTCGATGGTGATGATCGGATATTTGGAGACCAAATTCGCATAATAATCCACCAATTCCGCGCTCGAGAACTCTTTATTATTTTCGGCACCCAGTACGTATTTCTTTTTGCTTTTGTCATAAAACTCGGAAGAAGCGGCGTCCAAACCCAATAAAACGTCTTTTTCTGGTTTATAACCGGCCTTTTCGATCGCCTGGAGGATGACTTCAATCGCTTCCACGTTGCTCGTGAGGTTGGGAGCAAAGCCGCCTTCGTCACCCACGGCCGTGTTGAGATTCTTACCTTTGAGAACGGTTTTTAAAGAATGGAATACTTCCGCTCCCATGCGGAGTCCTTCGCGAAAACTTTTGGCTCCGACCGGAAGAATCATAAATTCTTGAAAGTCCACGTTGTTGTCGGCGTGCGCCCCGCCGTTGATGATGTTCATCATCGGGACGGGGAGTTCTCTCGCGAAGTTTCCGCCGATATAACGATACAAAGGAAGTTTGGAATGGACCGCAGACGCTTTGGCAACGGCGAGTGACGTTCCGAGGATCGCGTTGGCTCCGAGTTTTCCTTTGTTTTTAGTTCCGTCCGCATCGAGCATCAGTTGATCGATGCGATTCTGATCGAGTGCGTCTTCGCCTTTGAGAACTTCTTGGATCTTAACGTTTACGTGTTCTACGGCTTTGAGAACTCCTTTTCCGAGATAGCGGTGTTTGTCGCCGTCTCTGAGTTCTACGGCCTCGTATTCTCCGGTAGAAGCTCCGGAGGGAACCGCGGCTCTGCCAAAGGAGCCGTCGACTAAGGTCACATCCACTTCTACGGTCGGATTTCCGCGGGAGTCGATGATTTCCCGAGCGTGTATTTTTTGAATTTGAGAGTTATGAGACATTTTACTTCCTGAGATTCTCTATGTTTGGTGCCTGTCAAAAGTTGGAAGAGACTGCAAAAGCAAAACGGATCTCGATTTTGATTTCTAAAAAAAATAAAATCGAAAGAATCGGATTTTGTTTTGAATTGGAGCCTTGGTTTTCCCAGCTTCCGAGTCAGAGTCAGGGTTATTAAACGGTCCATATCGAATAAATCAAGCGGGAAACGAAAAAATGGATTGCCCGCTTCCATCGGATTCCTTATAGCTAAACCCCGAAAGGATACGATTGGACAGCTCGAAATGAAATTCTCCGAAAAACACGTCTTAGGTTTTCACACCGCTTTTACGATCATCGCCGCACTCATTCTTTTTAGTCCCGGAAATCTTTCTACGGGTTGGAGAATGTTTTGTATAGTTCTCATCTACAACGCGGCGCTTCCGCTTTTTTCCAGCATCTGGACTCACGAACGTTGGATGGATCTCTGGTTTTTTCTTTTACCTTTGAGTTTTTTTCAAATCGTCCCCGATTGGTTTCTATCTCAGGTGATAGGATCTTTGGAATTTCCTGCGGACGGATTTCCAAAGATCGGAACCGTTTCCGGTTATATGGCCGGACTTTGGGTGATTCCTTTGTTTCTTTCCACGTTTATTTCCATACGTTATCGGAAACGGGTTCCCGATGCGCCGGCGATTCAGAGTTATTTGATCGGAGGTCTTGTCGCGTTTTTGATTTTTTTAGGTTCGGAAGAATTTTCTTATCTGATCCCCGTCTGGTTTGCGAAGAATGTTATTATGATCGGTCACGTCGCCGTTTATGTTTTGATTCCTGAATTCATTCTAGGAGCTTTTACCGCGTATGCGTATCACGTTTCGGAATATGCGTCTCTTCCTGAAAAAGTTCTCTGGGCTTTTTTGACGATGCTTGTCTATTTGGGAGCGCTCGGTTTTTTCTTTTTGTTTATAGAAGGAAGTTCTAAGATTCCGGTTCCGGTATAAGAAGAATCGGGAACATATCCAAACAAAAGAAACCGAAACTATAGAATTACTTTGTTTTAGCGGGTTTTCCCGTTTTTTGAAATCCGTTTTTTTGAAAATGGAAAGAATGAATTTTCCGATTTCGAAACATTAGGCTTTGATTCTAAAAACTATGAAATTCTTAAAAAGATTTTTCTGGTTTGGAAGGGAGCGGATTCTTACCTTTTGCAAAAACGGGTTGTAAGAGATCCTACTTTTGTGAAAAGGAAGAAATCCTCGATTTACCGATCGAAAAGAACCACGTATTTTGCTTTTCAGGGGAGGCCTTTGCAGGAAATCATCGGAAGTGAGCCCCTCCCATGAATGTTCAACAGAAATTTATCCGTAACTTCTCCATCATTGCCCATATCGACCACGGGAAATCCACTCTTGCCGACCGGCTTTTAGAGATTGGTCACGTTACAAACGATAGGACCAAAAAAGATCAAATCTTAGATTCCATGGATATCGAAAGAGAAAGGGGAATCACGATCAAGGCAAACAACGCGACCTTTGATTACCTCGCCGAAGATGGTAATACTTATACGATGAATCTCCTGGATACTCCGGGTCACGTGGATTTCACCTACGAAGTCTCTCGTTCACTCAAAGCCTGTGAAGGAGTTCTCCTAATCGTCGACGCAAGTCAGGGAGTGGAAGCTCAGACACTCGCGAATCTCTATCTCGCGATGGAACAGGATCTTGCGATCGTTCCCGTAATGAACAAGATCGATCTTCCCGCCGCCGATGTGGAAAAAACCAAAATTCAAATCGAAGAAAGTCTGGGACTGGATGCGGACAAGGCCGTTGCGATTTCGGCAAAAACAGGACTCAACGTAAAGGCAGTCCTGGAAGAAATTACAAAACAAATCCCCGCGCCGCAAGGAGATCCGGACGGACCTCTGAAAGCGCTGATCTACGATTCTTACTTTGATCCTTATATGGGTGTCGTGATCAAAATTCGCGTTTTCGACGGAAGAATCAAAAAAGGCGATCGATTCCTCATCATGAGCACGGGAAAAGATTTCACCGTCAACGAAGTAGGAATCAATCGAATCACTCTCACACCGACTGAAAGTTTAGGAGCGGGAGAAGTGGGCTATCTTATCGCGGGTATCAAAAAGGTTTCCGACGCAAAGACGGGTGATACGATCACTCTTTTCTCCAATCCTACCAAGGAATCGATCCCTGGATACAAAGAGGCAAAGCCGATGGTTTTTTCGGGACTCTATCCGATCAACGGAGAACAGTTCGACGAACTCGTGGACGCGATCGAAAAGTTGAAACTCAACGACGCGGCGCTCGTATTCGAAAAAGAAAGTTCCATGGCTCTCGGTTTTGGATTTCGAGTCGGATATCTCGGACTTCTTCACATGGAAATCGTCCAAGAACGTTTAGAGAGAGAATTCAACCTCGATCTGATCACAACGGCGCCTTCGGTAAAATACATCATTCGAAAGAAGAACGGTGAAGTGGAAGAGGTGGACAACCCTTCTCGTTTCCCGGATCCGATTGCGATGGAATCTACCGAAGAACCCTACGTAAAGGCTACGATCATCACTCCCAACGAGTATGTGGGAAATATCATGGCCCTCGCAAACGACAAACGTGGAATTCAGTTGGATACCGTGTATCTTACCCAGGACAAGGTTCAGTTGACCTACGAACTTCCTCTCGCGGAACTTATATTCGAATTTTATGATAAACTCAAATCCTTTACGAGAGGTTACGCGTCTCTGGACTACGAACCTTCCGGTTATAAGGTTTCTCAGCTCGTAAAGATGGACATTCTCGTAAACGCGGAACCCGTGGACGCACTTTCCATGATCGTCCACAGAAGCAAGGCCGAACAAAGAGGACGAGAAATTATAGAAAAACTAAAAGACCTCATTCCAAGACATCAGTTTATGATTCCGATTCAAGCCGCCGTCGGCGGAAAAATTCTCGCAAGAGAAAGTATTTCAGCGCTCCGAAAAAACGTAACCGCAAAATGTTACGGCGGAGACATTACTCGGAAGAAAAAACTCTTAGAGAAGCAGAAAGAAGGAAAGAAGCGGATGAAACAGATCGGAAACGTGGAAATTCCGCAAGAAGCGTTTTTGGCGGTTTTGAAAACGAGCAATTGAAGTATTTTGGAGTAGATTTTCGATCCAATCTTTTCCGCTTTCAAATTTGAGGCGCAGTTATCTTTCAATTTTATTCCACACGGAAAATAAGACGTATTCCAAGGAAAAAGAGAATCTTATTTTCCGTTTTTAATTCTAAAATATCTTTTTAGAGTTTAGTCCAAGCCTTGCTGCTCACTTTTCCATTCGTAAAATAGACGTCGCAAGCTTCAATCTTTCCACTCGCGGCTGCAGTCAAACTGGTATCTTGAAAGTGCCATAACTCAGTCGTTCCGTAACCCCCGAGGGTGTTTTCTGATTGGGACTGAGTTTCGCCCAACAAAGCAGTCACTTCTTCTTTGTTCATTCCGTTCTTAACGGCTTGGCAGTTTTCTTTCGTAATCGTTCCATTTTCTCCCATCGCGCCGGAAGTCGAATTGTTTCTTCTTCCTCCTCCCGTCATTCCGTAGATGATGAGAAGGATGACGGTTAACGTTCCGAAATATTTAATGACCGTCTTTCTTGTTTTTTCTAAGTTTCCCTTAACTACCAATTCGGGTTTAATCAATCCAATGATTAAAGATCCGAACATGCCGAGTGTTAAAAAGCCCAGTACTGTTGACAAAGTTGATTACCTCTTGAAAATTTTTTACGAGAGTTGATTCTTTGTCTCCTTTGTCCAAAGGAATTTCGAAATCTTCTGGATGAATGAATTCAAAGTTAAAAAGAAATACTTTTATATTTATAAAAAAATAATATATTATAACGATAAGAATTAGCCGCGTTCACTCTTTTTGTTTTCCTCATTTGGTTTTGAGTATTTGTGATTTGAGATGATTTTCGTTCTGGAAGTGTGAGAGAAAATTACAGTTTCTTGAAACGTTTTGCCCGAAAGAATCATTCTTTCCGATTTTGTTGGAATTTTGGAATTATAAATTTGATGCGGGAATTGAAATCCGACAAAGTTTTGATTTCACGGATCACTTGGTTTTTAGATTTTGTATGAGAAGGGGCTCGGATGAGTCTCCTTTTTTTAAAAGAATTTTAGAATTGAATTTCTCTTGTGTTCGAGAATTAGAATCTTACTACTATGAATTTTTTATTACTTCGATTTCAAATTTTAGGAAATTCTTTTTGAACCCACTCGCTTCTTTTTTGTCTTCTTTACTGACGCGTCCATCGGAGATTCAGGAAGTCGTTCTTCCATCGAAACAAAGGATAACGATTCTCAGAGACGATCGTCTGGCCTTTGGAATCGGGACAAAATTTAGAAAATTTTTCGGAATCCATTCGGAGTTGGAAAAAAAAGGGATTCGAGGAGTGATTCTTCAGGGAGAATTGCACAGCAATTTGCTGGCTTCTTTTTCCTTTTTGTTTCGGGTCTTTGGATATCGTGTAAGAACTTATTCTTATTCTCGAGATCCAAAAAGGCTTACCTTCAATTCTCGGATTGTGAAAAACTACTCCCACACACTCGATGTAATCCACTCACGTTCTCTTTGGAAGGAAGGTTTACTCCGTCAAAAATCGCGCAGAGGAGACGTTTTCGAATTGGAAGGGAGCGGGAATCGCTTTTTTGATTCGGATTCCTCTGCGACCGAAAGTCCGGATTCTTTTTTTGTGCCCGATGTTTTGATTCCGGAATACGGATTTGGACCGGAAGCGGCTCAAGGTCTAAATTCTTTTTGGAAACAGATTCCGATTTCCGATTTTGATCATCTGGTGGTCGATTTAGGCTCGGGTTTGACCTGGTTGTCGGCCAAGAATTTTTTTGGAGAATCGATTCCGATCCGCGGAGTCAGTATAGGGCTTCCAAAATCGAAAATGGTTTCTTGGTTGAGAGAAAAAAAGATGGAACTCCAATTTTCAGGGTTTGAGATCGACGAGGATTTCATCTGGGAGTCGGAAAACGTAAGCGGTTTCGGCTCCAAAAATAAGGATATATTCCATTTTTGTAATTTATTTTATTCCGATTACTCGATCCCGCTCGAACCGATCTACTCCGGCAAAACGTTGTTTTCGATTCAGAAGAGAATGGAGCGATCGGAAATTTCCGGAAGGGTTCTTTATCTCCACCAAGGAGGCCTTTGGAATTTTCTGGATTCTTTTCTGCCTCGTAAAAAAGGAGATGGTGCAAAAAAATAAAAAACCTAATGTTTCGGCAATGCAAAAGGTTAAAAACGACTTTGTTATCTTCCCGATATTTCCAAGCGGCTTGGTAAATTCTTTTGTAGGATGTCTTACAAGAGAATTTGAGGCGGGGGATTGTTTTATTTGCTTCCGATTTAGAATCCAATCAAATCATTTTTTGTAAGATTTTGTTTATGAAAACTGGATTGGATTTAAAAGACAAAAGGATGAACTAAGGGAATCGGAATTCAGGTATATAAACGATTGAGAATCGAATCTTCTCGATCTTGGGGAAAAAACGGTAGATTAGGGAACCCGCAAAAAAAGCCGCCTTTGTGTTAACAAGGGCGGCTTTGGATTCTTCTTTTGGATCCAAGGAGAAGTTTAAGAAAGGATAAAATCCTTGTTCATCGTCCGGATAAAATCTCTCTTGATCGATTTTGGACAAACCGCTTCGCACTCGTATTGGTTTGTGCAGTTTCCAAAACCTTCTTTGTCCATCGCGTTGATCATCTTTTTCACACGATCCTTTTGTTCGACTTTTCCCTGAGGTAAAAGACCGAGGTGTGTGATTTTTGCGGAAACAAAAAGCATCGCACTTGCATTCTTACAAGAAGCGACACAAGCCCCGCAACCGATACAAGTTGCCGCATCCATCGCGATGTCCGCATCCACTTTAGGAATCGGTAATGCGTTTGCGTCGGGAGCACCGCCGGTGTTGATGCTTACGAACCCGCCGGCTTGGATGATTCTATCAAACGCGCTTCTGTCGACGATAAGATCCTTGAGAACGGGGAAAGCTTTTGCTCTCCAAGGTTCCACATAAACGGTGTCCCCGTCTTTGAAGGAACGCATATGAAGCTGGCAAGTGGTCACTCCTTGGTGAGGACCGTGAGCCTGTCCGTTGATCATGAGGTTACAAGACCCGCAGATTCCTTCTCTACAATCGTGTTCGAAAGCGATCGGTTCCTCTCCCTTTACGATGAGTTCTTCGTTGACTACGTCCAACATCTCCAAAAAAGACATGTTCGGGGAAACGTCTTTTGCGTCGTAGTCGACGATCTTTCCCTTTTCTTCTCCGCTCTTTTGTCTCCAGACTTTGAGTTTCAGATCCATTATTTATAACTCCTTGTAGCGAGGTGAACGTTTTCGAACTCCAGTTTCTCTCTGTGTTCTGTGGGTTTTTTTCCGACTCCGTTGAATTCCCAAGCGGTCGCGTGACAGAACTTATCGTCGTCCCGTTTTGCTTCTCCTTCTTCTTGGTATTCTTCACGGAAGTGACCGCCGCAGGATTCTTCCCTGGTCAACGCGTCGAGACAGAGTAATTCTCCGAATTCCAAGAAGTCGGCGACTCTTCCCGCTTTTTCAAGCGATTGGTTTAGGTCGTTTCCGCTACCGGGAACGTTTACGTTTTGCCAGAATTCTTCTCTGATCTTAGGAATTTCCGCGATCGCTTCTTTTAAACCCTTGTCGTTACGCGCCATTCCGCATTTGTCCCACATGAGTTTCCCGAGTTGTCTATGGAAAGAATCCACGGTTCTTTTTCCTTTGATGGAAAGAAATTTTTTCGTGGTTTCTTCCGCGTCGGAAAGGGCTTTTTTTGCTTCCGGATGATCTTCGCTCGGGCGGGAATTGAATCCCGCTCCCGCAAGATAATTTCCGATCGTGTAAGGAAGAATAAAATATCCGTCCGCGAGTCCTTGCATCAAAGCGGAAGCACCAAGACGGTTCGCACCGTGATCCGAGAAGTTAGCTTCTCCGATAACGAAAAGTCCGGGAAGGTTACTCATCAAGTTGTAATCCACCCAGAGTCCGCCCATCGTGTAGTGAACCGCAGGATAAATTCTCATCGGTTGTTTGTATGGATTTTCTCCGGTGATCTGTTCATACATCTGAAAAAGGTTTTCGTAACGATCTCGAATTTTAGGTTCTCCTAATCTACGAATCGAATCGGCAAAATCCAGATACACACCTTGTCCGGATTCTCCTACACCGAGTCCCGCGTCGCAGGCTTCTTTCGCCGCGCGGGAAGCGATGTCTCTTGGAGAAAGATTTCCATAACTCGGATATTTTCTTTCCAAGTAATAATCTCTTTCGCCTTCGGGAATATCAGCAGGATTTCTTTTATCCCCTTTGCCTTTAGGAACCCAGATTCGTCCGTCGTTTCTGAGAGACTCGGACATCAGAGTCAACTTGGACTGATGATCTCCCGAAACAGGAATACAAGTCGGGTGAATTTGCGTATAACATGGGTTAGCGAAGAATGCGCCTTTTTTGTGGGCCTTCCAAGTCGCGGTTACGTTACAATTTTTTGCGTTTGTGGAAAGAAAGAAAACGTTTCCGTATCCGCCGGTTCCGAGAACGACCGCGTCCGCCATGTGAGTGGAAAGTTTTCCCGTTACGAGATCGCGAACCACGATTCCTTTTGCGTGACCGTCAACCACGATCAATTCCACCATTTCCGTTCTTGGATACATCTTTACGGCGCCGAGACCGATCTGACGGGAAAGCGCGGAATAAGCTCCTAACAAAAGTTGTTGTCCGGTTTGACCTTTTGCGTAGAAGGTTCTAGAAACTTGGGCGCCGCCGAAAGAACGATTCGCCAAATGACCGCCGTATTCTCTCGCAAAAGGAACTCCTTGTGCGACACACTGATCGATGATGTTTACCGAAACTTCGGCAAGACGATGCACGTTAGCTTCTCTCGCTCTGAAGTCCCCGCCTTTTACGGTGTCGTAGAACAATCTGTGAACGGAGTCTCCGTCGTTTTGATAATTTTTCGCCGCGTTGATCCCACCTTGAGCTGCGATACTGTGAGCTCTGCGAGGGCTGTCTTGGAAGCAGAAAGTTTTTACGTTGTATCCGAGTTCTGCGAGAGTCGCAGACGCAGACGCGCCCGCCAAACCGGAACCGACTACGATGATATCGAATTTTCTTTTGTTAGCAGGGTTTACTAATTTGATATCGGCTTTGTGATTGGACCATTTTTGTTCAATGGAGCCGCTTGGAATTTTAGAATCTAAACTCATGAAAGTTTCTCCAAAAAATTACGGATGAACGTATCCCAGCAAAATCGAAAGCGGGATAGAAGTATTGCCTATGAAAATGATCAGAGCAAAGAGGATCGCTCCCGCCTTGATCTTTCCGCTTAGGAACGGAGTGCTCAAACCCAAGGTTTGAAAAACACTGGCGACGCCGTGGCTGATATGAGACGCGAGTAAAACCATCGCGAAGATATAAGAACCGGTAACGATCGGATTTTGGAATCCGAGAATCACCATCGTAAACACGTCGTGTCTTCCTTTGGAATCGGTCATCGCAAAATGATCCGGATTGGTAACGCCTAACGTGAAGTGGAGAAGGTGGTAGGTGATAAAGGAAAAAATCAAAAGACCCGTAAGAGCCATGGTTCGGGAAGCGAGTGAAGCTTGAACCGTATTCTGTTTTGAGTAGGGAACGGGACGTGCCTTTTTGTTTTCAATTGAGAGCGTTATCGCGTAGTAGACGTGAATGATAAAGCTTACGATCAGAATGATTCTGGCTACCCAGAGAAGGGGGGCGATGTCCCTAAGCGCTTGGCCATATGCGTTGATTTTTTCTTGTCCGAGGAAGATCTGAAGATTCCCCAGCATATGAACAACAACAAAGCCGAAATAAACAAGTCCGGTTACTGCCACGAGAGTTTTTCTCCCGATGGAAGACCGGAAATATCCAGCCTTTAAATCCATTTCATTTTCTCCTGTTTGATTGGTGGAAAGAATTCATCGAAAAATTTGTATGATTCGAAAAAGATGGGCCGAGGCTCAACTTCTCTTAAATTAGGGTAAAAAAGCGAGTTATGACGAAAAGCATTTTTATTTTGAAGGTGAAAAATTGATACTCGAACCGAAAGTTATTAAGATTGTTTCTCAATTAGAAATCGATTTGCGAACATTCGTTCTTCCTTTTTGCTTTGTGCAATGCGTAACAAAAGGTGAACCGAAACAAACGGGGATAAAAATATGAATTCATCCGATCCATTCCAAAATCTCTATCAAAAATCCATACGAAACGGAAGTGCGACTCCCGAAGCTACTAAAGAATATTTCGAACATTCTCCGCTTCAAAAAAAATATAAGGAGGGGAAGAATCTCCTAAATCCTTATTTCACCTTTCGCGGAAGAATTCTTTCGAGGATCGCCTTTGGATGTTATCGAGTGGGGCTCGAATCTCCCGAACACAAAAAGGCTCTCGAACTTTCCTTTCAAGAAGGTTTTAACGTCGTCGATACTTCTTCCAATTACGGGAACGGGGAAAGCGAAAGTCTCGTCGGCCGGGTGCTCGCCGCGAAGATCGAAAGCGGAGAATTAAAACGCGAAAACGTTTTTATGATCACGAAGTCGGGTTATATCCAAGGAAAAAATCTACAGATCGTTTCCGAACTCGAAAAGACCAATCGAGGATTTCCGGAGATAACTTATTATCAGGAAGGATGTTATCACTGCATTCATCCCGAGTTTTTAGAAGATCAGCTTGCACGTTCTCTCAAACGACTGGGTCTTGAAACCGTGGACGTCTTTTTACTCCACAATCCTGAATACTTTCTCATGGATCGAGAGAAGCATAACGTTCCTGAGACAAAGGCAAAAGAAGAATATTACAAAAGAATCAAGAACGCCTTTGTATTCCTGGAACAAAAAAGAAAAGAAGGTAAGATTCAATTTTATGGAATTTCTTCCAATACCTTTCCCGAAAATCCAGAGAAATACACGGCGACTTCTCTGTTGAAAGTTTTAGATCTTGCAAAAGAAGTCCGGACTGAGCTTGGTTTGGAAGAATCCGGTTTTGCGGTCGTTCAGTTTCCGGCCAATCTATTGGAAAGCGGATTCTTAGAAAAAAAGTTCGATGGAAAATCCCTGATCGAGATCATCGAAAGCAACGGACTTCTGCCCCTCGTCAATCGACCTCTCAACGCGATTTCGAGTCAGGGAAGTATCTTCCGTTTGTCTTACGATCCGAAAGAAAGTCAGGACGAAGAATTAAAAAACATCAAAGGAAAATTGGACGCCGTTTATTTTTGGGAAGAAGAATTTTTGCAGATCCTGCCGCCCGGTTCTTTCAAATACACATTTCGCACGGTGACGGAACCGTATTTAAACCAATTTCAAAATCAGGATCACCTAACTCAGTTTTTGGAGAGAACCGTGATTCCGATCCTGCAACAGTTGATCGCTCAGATCGAGAGGATCGCGGGAAATCAAAAACAAACCGAATATATCGAAAGACTCAACGAGGCGCTTCCCCTTCTGGAAAAATACGTTCATTTTCACAATATCCAAAATTCTCATATACTCTATGAGAAAATCGTAAAGTTCTATCCTCAGTATCAGGGCTGGAATCTTTCCGGAACGGCCCTGCACTTACTCCATTCTTCCCTAAAAGAAGGAGTTGTACTTTTGGGAATGCGGAAAAAATCGTATGTCCAAGACGCGGAAACGTCTTTTTCCGCTCCCCTGACTACGATTCAAGAAAAGGATTGGAAACAGTTTGAAGTTTGATCCTGAAATTGTCGCCCTTTTTGACGTGATCACCGCGACTTCCGATCCCGAAAAAACCGTGGACTTCGCTTATCAAAACGGTGAAAGACTTTTTAGAGAAGGCAAATACTTCGAGGCTCACGAGGTTTTTGAGTTTCAATGGAAGAAAGATTTTGGTCCGAGAAAAACTTTTTTACAGGGACTCATACAACTTTCGGTTTCCCTTCATAAAATATTCGTCAAACCCAACGGGCGAGGTTCCAGGATGCAGGCTTCAAAGGCCAAGGAAAAGTTGGAAACGGTTTTACATTCTCCCGTGTTAAGCGAAGTCGGTAGACGAGAAACGTTAGACCTGCTTTCGGCTTTGGATAAAATTTTGGAGCTCTACGACGGAGACGAACTTCTGATCGAAAAAGTTTCTACTTTCAGCATTCCGACCATTCCGAAAGACTGGCGAGAATTATTTAAGGTACATCCATGAGCAAAATCGAAAGCGGTTTTTTTCAATCCGGAGGTTATAACCTCGCCTATAAAATTCATAAGAACTCAAAAAAAAACGCACTTCTTCTTTTTCACGGATTTCAGGACGCGTCAGACACCTTTCTCTATCAGTTTCCATTCTTATCCCAACATTTCGATATATATCGTTTTGATTATAGAGGTCACGGAGACTCCGATTGGCTTCGGGAAGGAAACTATCATTTTATCCAAACGCTCGTGGACGTAAAAACGTTTATCTCTTCGTTTCTTCCCGAGAAGTTCCATATTCTGGGGCATTCCATGGGAGGCGGAATCGGAGCTCGTTTTGCGGGGATTTATCCGGAGAGAATCCGAAGTCTTGTTTGTCTGGAAGGGTTTATGTCGATCCAAAACCCCGAATTCGAAAAAAAACGTCTAAAGGCTTGGCTCGACACGATCGAAAACAACGAGGTCGGGACCAAGGATCGAAAGAACAAAACTTTTTCGAGCCTAGACGAAGTCGCGTCGCGTCTCAAACCCGTTTATCCAAGACTGGATTTTTCTAAGATTCGGGATCTCGCGGAATATCTCACAAAAAAAACGGATCAGGGTTTTCAATGGAAAAACGATCCCTTATACAAACGTGGTTTCCCCTTTGTTTTTTCTCCGTATCTGACGCGCCATCTTTGGGAATGTATCGATTCTCCCACCTTGATCATCTACGGGAAAGAAACCCATTTGATGCCTGAAAATCGGGAAGAAATTCTTTCCCACTTTAAACATCTGGAATATATCGAAATGGAGAATGCAGGTCACAACATGCATCACGATCAACCGGAAACGCTGGAGAAATTGTTAAGCGCATTCTACAAAAAACACGGTCTGATTTTCGATTAGAATTCGTTTATTTTTAGACAAATTTGTTTTCCAATGCTTCAAGTTGCTTCCGCTTTGATCAAGGGTCGTTTTTGTCAATGGAAATAACCTAACCGTATTTCTAAAAAGTAATTGATAGGAGACGTCAAAATCGTATATCATCTGAGGAATTGAATTTTTATTCTTGAAATCATTCGTATTTTTCCTTTATCAAAACGGAGATCATTTTGAAGAAATTTACATACTCCTCATTCCTCTTTTTGTTTCTTTTTTTATTTTCGCAGTCGCTTTGGAGTGCTCAGACGATTCTCCTCAAAAACGGAACTTCGATCAAAGGAGACGTTACGGGACAAAACGAGAAAAATATCATAGTCCGCCTAACGGACGGAACGATGAAAACGATTTCCAAAAAGACAATTTTGAAAGTGGTCTACCGGGACGTGAATGAAGAAGAAGCAAAACGTATTCGTTTGGAAGAGGAAAAAAAACTAAAAGAAGCCAAATCCGCCGAGGAGAAAAAACAAATCGAGGAAGAGGCGATCGTAACAAAACCGGACTTCAAATCGAATCGTCTCGGAGATCGAAATCGTTGGAGTCTTGTTTGGCGATCGGCGGTTTTACCCGGCTGGGGCCACTACAAAGCCGATAGAAAAAAGACGGCCTATGTTTACGGAACACTTTTTTGGACCGGAATCGCCGCGACTTTCACCGCCGCCCAGAAAGTGACTCAGACCAAAGCGGATTACGACCAGGCAAGTTTAAACGCTCAGATCCTGGGAGGAAACAGTCCTTTTTTGGCGGGACAGATTCTTACCAATGGAAAGAGGGAAAGTTACAAAAAGGCGATCGACGAGTATCAACAGATCTCGACTGCGACCGCGGTTCTTTATCTGATTCAACTGGCTCATGTTTATTATACGGGGATTTCTTGGGAACAAGAGGAAGTCGCTCTGACTCCGCAAGGTTCGATTCTCAAAAAAGGACT
Source organism: Leptospira ainazelensis (assembly GCF_016918785.1). Classification (GTDB taxonomy): domain Bacteria; phylum Spirochaetota; class Leptospiria; order Leptospirales; family Leptospiraceae; genus Leptospira; species Leptospira ainazelensis. The sequence continues at coordinate 43,710 of NZ_JAFFPT010000014.1, forward strand.
TCAGATGGATTCTATGAGAGAATTTAATTCCATAGAATCCAGCGTCAACTCTACGGTCGGCTGGAGAGCCGAGGCAAGATACAATTGGTTTTTTTAATGGAGAGACTTATGAAACGCTGGATTATCATGCTTCTGATCCTGGGCAATGCTCATTGTTATAAATTCGAGGAGAGTCCTTTGGATCCGAACGGTATTTTCGGAATCCTACGTTCTCTTTTCGGAGGCGATCAATTCGGTTATACGGATTTTATGAAAAACTCGTTTTATTCTTTTAAGAAAGCGGGTACGAATACTTACATTTCTTACGCGAGAAGAACTTTCGACGGTTCGAGTGATTCCAGAAATCGGGTCGATCTGATCATCGCAAATGAAAATACCACCGATCTAATTCCGACTAACATTCCCGTGGTGGGAGCTCAGTCTGCAGATATGATCGGTTACGGTTACAATCCGTCCAACGCGAGTAACAAATATTCCATTCTTTTCGAACAGGCTTCGTCCGAGGGGCTTGGAAATTTAACCTATCAATACTATTACTGGTCGGGCTCCGTCCTACCTACGGCTGGAAGTCGGATGACTTTTGTAAAAATCGATCCTGCGATTCCCGGTGAAAAGATCGTCGGTTTTGGAACCTACAATGTGGGAGCGGCTGAAAAAGCGGTTTTTTGCGAAAAAATTTGGCCGAGTGGAACGGTAAGCTGTCATAACGTAAACAGCGATTTTTCGAATCGTCTTACGATTGCCGGTGTTCCTCCCACCCAGTGTTTGTCGGTGGGGAACAATCTTGCGGTTGGTTGGTGCGCGGATTCGATACCGGCATCGAGTCTTTCTATGTATTCTACGGACGGATCTGCGGCCGCGTTTGGTGCGCCGGCTATCATGGCTTTGCCGGCCAATTATAAAACGGCGCCTTACAATACTTTTTTGGGAAATTTCAACTTCGACGTTCCGAATGACTTTTCGGAATCCCATTTTATCGAACACAACACGGGTTCGATTCGTATCACAACGGTTCCGGGAGATCTTAGTTCGATTGCGACCGTGATCGTTCCCGGAAGCGGGGAACAAGCGATCATTTCCGTGGGTGGAATCTTTGATACGGATGTCATTTATCCGGTACGTTCCTTTCAGGTAGGAACATCGACCTATCTTTCCTTTGTGACGACTAATTCTCAAGGAGGATCGTCCTCCTATTCTTTTAGAACTACGGATGCCGGAGTAAACTGGACCCCGGTAGGATTCGGCGGTTTGGCGTTTCCGACATCCACGTTTTCGAATGATCCCGTAATGAGCTACACATCCACCTTTGGGAGTTTTGGCACGAATTCGGGAACCGAAAAAATTCATATTTTTATCAACTTGGAAGGCGACGCTATGAAACGTTATGTGTCTTCGAATCTTGGATCATCATGGACTTTGCAGGAAACGATTACTCCTAGTTCGGAATAAAAAAAATTCTGTCTCATTGGAAAAAAAGCTTGTACTTTGACGCCCGTCCTAGAACATCCTTTCAACAATTTTAAAGGAAGTTTCCATGCAAGAACAAGCGGCAAAGTTTAAGAGCCAGTTAGAAAGATACATCAACTATCGCGGGATCGATATCGTCCTGCATCTCAAAGACGGGTCTCGCGTGGAATTGGATCGTAATCGTAAATTGGTCGGCGAACAAATCGTCTATTTCCCGACTAAGAATCTGACTAGCGCCGTGGAGCTCGCGAGTATCAGTCGCGCCGAGTTTTTCGTAGCTTAGAATTTTATAAAATTCTGAATCGATGGGAAGAGGAGGCCGTAAGATGCGCCTCCTTCGCTTAACATTTCCGCTAATAGGAAATCGGTTTTTAGTCTTCGAATTTTACGACCCAGATGGAAAGCAGTTCTGCGACTAAATCTCCTTCCGGATCGATCGACTTAGAGATTAAACGAACCGTGGAACGTTTTTGTTCAATGATTTCGCTAAAAATCTTAATTTTCCCGAACGTTACACTTTTCCTATATTTGATTTCGGCGGTTCCGGTCGCCATAAACTTACATTTCCTTCCCGTGGATTTGATCCACGCCGCCATAGCCGCACCTGCGGAACTATCCATCGCCGCAAAAAGGGCCGCTCCGTGAACGATCTTCACGGGGTTGTGAAAAGTTTCGTCCACTTCGATTTCATACTCACTTTTACCGGGGCTTGCTTGAAGAGCTTTGTATCCGAGTTTTCGTGAGAATGTATCCTGACTCTGAAAATAGGGAATAAACTCCGGAGAATTTACGTCCGGCATTGATTGAAAGGGATTCATCTTAGTTGATAACTTCTTTCGAAGCCGAAGCATTGTCAACGCTGACGGATGAATTCTTTCATTTTATAAACTTTTATTAATTTGTTATTCAAATCATTTCTATCGACTGAAAAAAAGGAAATCAAAACTAATTTGTGTTAGGTGAATTTTTTCTTTGGAGATAGAATCGGATATTTTTTGAAAGGATCTTTTTTACGAATTCGTTTTTATAAAGGAGCAGTTTTTATTTCCGTAACTTCTTTGACGGAATTTCGAAGGATCGAATCGAGGCACGAAGATGCGAATTTTTGTTTTTAAGAATTTGGGAATGATCCATTCGAATCGGAAATCGGCGGAGAATTAGAATTTCCGAAAGGAGACGGCTTTTGATTTAAGAAATAGAAAATTCAAATTTTTGCATGTATTTTTGTTTCCATTAAATTTGAATCCGTCTTAATTTTTTGGGCATTCGATTGTTTGCTCGCTCGATTGAGAAGTTTTCCTTGCTGATGGAGAACACAATGGAACAAGTAAAAAATAGGAAATCCGAAAATGAGGGCGGAAGAAGTCGACCTTTGTTTTAGTCTTAAAAATGGAAATCCTGATTTTATTTTTGTCGGACCAAAAAAAACCGTATAAATTCTTAGATGGAAACTTGAAAAAGCTCCTTGGAACGAATTGGTTGGATTTGTAGGATATCTTACAAAAAGGAAATTCTTTCAGATGTTCTTATTTCCCTTTTAGGATTCCGCCGGATTTTTAAAAGGGAATTTCCTTACGGATTCTCCCGACGAGATTCCATTCCTACATTTTCAAAAGAATCATAAAGGAAACAAAAATCTCATTTTCTTTGCAATTCTCTCTTTGAAGGGAAATATCGTAGGAACTCCGCTTGATTGCGAAATCTTCAGGATTCTAAGATCAAGAAAGATCTCGAATCAGCTCCTCGATTTCCTGGACCTTATTAAAGTCCTTTTCCGTATAGTTTAGATAGAGATCGTATTCCGATCCTGAAATTTTTTCGCATCGGATGACCTTTACAGGGACTTGAATGGCCCCGGAAAGGCTGATCGTTCCGAGTTTGAGTTCCAAAACCGTGCCCGGTTCCACCGGAGAATCGGTTCTATGGAGCAGACCTTTCAGAATATTCTCAGACAGCCGGAGACTCTGATCGGCCAGTTCGTTCAGATAAACGGTAATTGTGTTGGGAATTCTGTTATAGTGCATGGCACAATGATAGAGCATCCCCGCATAAGAAAGCAAGTAAAATTCAAAAAATTCTTTCTTGTGACCTATGAATTTTATATTACATTTCCATTATATTTTCTTTTTGGCAATTTGCTTTTACCAAAGGCACTTTGTTCAGTAAAGAATCCGAGTTTTGATCGAAAAAGGGTGTTTTTCGATTTTTTCTTTGAGTTCGTCTCCGATACTTTTGTCGATCACCATGGAAAGATATCCGATTTCCGCGCTTGTACCTAAGTGCTGAGAACTGATATTCGCTCCGATTTCCGAAACCATCGAGTTGATATCTTTCAAAAATCCAGGTTGGTTTTTATGAACGTTCAAAATTCTATACTGCCCGGAGGGAAGCGCTGTGATTTCGAGATTCGGAAAGTTTACGGAGAATGTAGTAGACCCGTTGTTTATAAATTTCACGAGTTTGCTTGCGACTTCGGAGCCGATATTCCTCTGAGCTTCTTCCGTACTTCCTCCGATATGAGGAGTTAGAATGACGTTAGGCAGGTTTTGCATCGGCGTTAGAAACGGATCGTTGTTGGATTCGGGTTCTTCCGGAAATACGTCGATTCCAGCGCCGGCAATATGCCCGGACTTGATCGCGTCTGCGAGGGCTTCCAAGTCCACAACTTTCCCGCGAGAAAGGTTGATCATATACGCGCCTTTTTTGGTGACTTCGATTTCCTTTTTTCCGTAGAGATTCATCGTTTCGGTTGTCTCGGGAACGTGAAAGGAGATAAAGTCCGAGTTTCTCAAGAGTTCTTGATAACTTGCGGCGGGCATTGCGTTTCCGAGGGGAAGCACGGTCTGAACGTCAAAGTAGATCACTTTCATTCCCATAGCTTCCGCTAAAACTGAAACCTGACTTCCGATATGCCCGTATCCGACGATTCCTAAGGTTTTGCCTCGGACCTCGAAACAATTTTTTGAGATCTTATTCCAGATTCCGGAATGGGTATTGCGGATGTGATCCGGAACTCTTCTCGCGAGCATGATGACTTCGGAGATCACAAGTTCCGCTACGGATCTTGTGTTCGAATAGGGCGCGTTGAAAACCGGAATTCCTTTTTTTTCGGCTCCGTTCAGGTCGACTTGATTGGTTCCGATGCAGAAACAGCCGATCGTAAGAAGGCGTTTTGCCTTTTCGAGAACCGGAGCGGTTACGTTTGTTTTGCTTCGAATTCCGAGAACGTGAATGTTTTCGATTTCGTTTAGGAGTTCCTTCTCCGAAAAGGCGGCAGGAAGAAGGCGGACGTTAAAACCGTCGTTTTTAAAAAGATTAAAAGCGTCCTGGTGGACGTTTTCAAGAAGAAGGACGTTGATCTTATCTTTTGGAAATGAAATCATAAGTACCTACCAGGGTTTCAAGAGTGGGCTTCTCTGAAAATTGAATTTTTCATGGACGGATTTTGGAATCGGATTTCGAACTCGGCTCTTCGGTTTTGGGTAGGTTTTGAGGGCCGGCCTCGGAAAATCGAGGTTTTGAATTCTTATGGAATTTTCTTTCAAAACGTGGCTCTTTCGAAAAACTGGGGAAAAATCCTTTGGGGGTCCCTTTGAAGACTCGAATCGTATCCATTCTTTTCTCTGTCTTACTTTTTAACGGAATTTCCTGCTCCTCTGCGAACGTTCTCCAGACACCGGAACCCGCGCTCGAACAAGTTCTTTTTTACACGGATCCCCTTTGTCCGGGTTTTCACTTTTTTTGTTCTCAGGGTGATACCAAATCGATGAACTTTCGAGGTGTTTATAAGAATTCCTCCGGAGAAAAATCTCTCTTTTTGGATTACTATCTTAGTTCCTTCGAGGTTAGTTTTCCGATCGGGGTTTCGATTCAATTGGACGGGACTTGGTACAATTTGAGAAAGGTCGGGACCGACTATTCGGATTCTATGAGAATTTCTTCTTCGATTCCATTGGAGCTTGTGGATCGAATTCTAAAAGCTAAAGAAATTACGTTTAGTTTTTCTTCTCGTGAAAAGACCGCCAATCAACTTTTTTCTTCGAGAGACGCTTCCCGCTTTCAAACTCTCCTAAAAAATCTTCGGGAAAGATTGGACGCTCAGTCAAAATTGAATATTCTGAATCCTTAATATGTCTTCGGACATTTTGTTCGATAAGGGTTTTTGCGTTGAAATACTGTTTTTGAAATAGAATCGAATGAGTCGGGTTCTACAAAGTTCCCGGAACGGAGAATTCAGTCCGTTTGCTCCATCCAATCGTCTTTTGCCAAGGAAAGCTTCGATCGATTTGTCAACTTGTAGGATGTCTTACACTTTTATTTTGTAATTTCGTTCTGAGTGGATGCGGATTGAAAGTTCGACTTCAAGAACTTATCGAAGGTTTGATTTGTCGGACAAAAGTTCGCAGAGTCGATCGCATTCGCATCATGACCTTACTCGCAAGTGGACTGAATCTTTCAAAGAATTTGTCGTAACAACGACGTTCCTCCGTGAAAGTCGCCCGCCCCGCCCTGCGGCGCGATCCTTAGAGAGCGGGGCGCTGAGTTTTTTGGGTGGAGGGGCGGGTGGTGGAAGGCTCCAGGCGACTTTGCTCTATCAGAAAATCACTCTTTTTGCAAGTAAGAAGTCTCGAATGTAGGAACTCCTACAAAAATTTTGATTGGGACTCTTGTTGACTCCCAATACTTTTTTCAACTTGTCGGAGAGGTTAGGATAGAATCCGTCCAGCGTCATCAGCTTTGGACGGATCGAATTCTTGAGTAAAACGAAGGCGTAGGATGTCCTATTCTCTGACTAATTTTTTCACGCTGTCCAAGGTGGGAGAAAGCCAGTCTTCCAAAAGTGGGTCTTGTCCGATCGCTTCTTTCTTAAACATAAGGTCTTTGTTGGACATTGCAATTTCCGAAACCTCGTTGATCTTTCTCGCGGTTTCAATCGCCTTCCAATAGTGTTTTAGGGCTTCGGCCGTATTCCCTTGTTTTTCATAAACCGCACCGATATTGTTATAAGCCGCCACCAAGGTCTGATAGACTTCCTGGTGATACGGATCATCCGGTTTTGGGAGTCCCATATTGAGAAGTTTTTCTTCCATGTCGTCTTGGACCTTGAGATAGTTTCCAAGACTTGCTTTGTATTGACCGGTATAATAGAATGCGTTTGCTTTTCCCATAAGAAGGGTGGAATGATTGTATTCGTCTTCGTCCTCAAAACCGGACCATTCGTTTAAGGAAGCGGCGAAATCTCCGCTCATATAATCCACCCATCCTTTGAAGTAGCGAAGTTCTCTTTGGATTCCCGCGGGAAGAGGGGTTCTCCATCGACGAATGAGCGTGAATTCTTTTTCATTCGTTTGAACGGCTTCCGCTTTGGTAAATCCTTCCAAAGAATTTTTGAGTTCCATCGATCTTGTCTTCGCGACGGAATCCATCGCGGTTCTTGCGCGGAAAGGGTAAATTTTTCTTCCGGGGAATTCGGTGATCTTATCGTTTTCGTTGATTCCCGCCGCCGAGAGATATTGGATCCTCGCCTTGTCGAAATAGATTCTTCCTACGTTTCCTTGGATCAGGGTTTCGTCTTCTTCCCTAGCGCCGTAACTTTGTTTGAAGTTTTCAAAACGTTGGACCGCTTCGTTTAACAATTTGTCGGCTTCCCCAAAGTTTGCGAGACGAATCGCGTTTTCCGCGAGCTCGGTCGCGGCTAAGTAGTGGGCAGGGTCGAGTGTGGCCGCTTTTTCAAAAAATCTTCTTGCTTGGATCGATTCTTTGATTGAGGCAAAGTATCTACCTCTTTGATAGTATCCTTCCGCGTAATCGGCTCCGTCTCTTTCGACTCCGGTCACCGAATCCTCTTCCGTCTTGTGATAGATCAGATCCAAAATTTCCAGAGCGTTGTCGTTGACTTCCATTCCGGAAACCTGATCGACCGGATTGATATTATAACGAATTCTCAATTCTTTCTTATTCAAATCCGTATAAAAAGAAGCGAGTTTGGAAAGAACATAGAGTGAAAGTTTTTTCTCAATGTCTAAGTTGTTTTTGATCTGTCTGTGATGATTGATCACGAACTGGGGATTTCCGTCCTCTTTCCACATTTCGATATAAGTGGAGAGTAGGCCGCCTTGGCCGACCGGACTGGAAGGATCGATTTCGACGATCTTATTGTAAAAAGAAGCGGCCTTTCCAAATTCTCTTCGATTGTAATAGATCTTCGCGATTCCGGCCGTCGATTCTTCGTCGTAGGGTTCGTTTCCGTCCGTGTAGACCTGTTTGTAAAAGTTGATCGCGAGCTGGTCGTTTTTGTATCTCCCACCGCCTAACGAAGATTCGGTGAAGGAAGGCATGATGGAGGAATGAAATCTTCCCAAATTCTTATAAGTCATATTGTCGTGGGTCTGTTTTTCCAGACGCATCACGATATAAGCCCCGGCCTTCAGAATTTTTCTCTGGATTCCGTCTTGCGCGAGGAGAATCATTCGATTCTCATTTCCGATCTTTCCCGCGATCGGTAGTTTTCCGTTATCCCAGATTTGGCCTTTGGCGAGTGCGATGATGGGAACCTTTTCCCTTTTGTCCCAGGCGTTGGAGGCGGATTCTTCGGAACCGGCTCCGAAGTCGGGGCTGACCTTACCGAATAGTTTTTCAAAACCGCGATCGTATTCTTCCACACGAGTGTATTCTACGCCGTAGAGATTGAGATACTTGAGGTGATTCGGAAGAATGTTTTCTCCTCTTGCAAAAGCTTCCTCGGCTTCGAAGAATTTTTTCTTACGAACTTCGCTGTTTTTTGGATAAGCACCCGCTTCTCGAATGAGAGTCAGACCTTGATCGTAATACTGAGCCGCTTGGTTCGGGATGATAAAGTTTCTGTAAAGGAGAGTTCCGCCGACGATCAAAAAAATGGCGGCGGCGATTCCAAAGACGGTTCTTCGAATCGCTTTTTTTTGTCTCTGCAATCCTTCCTTTGTATAAAGGGGATCGGTTGAAATGATCGGAACTCCGTCTTTGGAGAATCCGCTTCCCCTTTGGGAAATCGAGATCGTTTCTCCCAAAACTCCGGAAAGAAAATCCGCGATTTCATCCGGAGAACTTTCGATTTTGATCAATTCCAAAAGACCTTTTTGGTCTCTCGGGGTCATTCGATCCTGAACGATCGCATCGATTACCGCTCGGCGAAGAACGGGCGGATAACGGAGAATTTCTTTTTGGATGATTGCAAGTTCTTCGTCTTTGAGACCTTTGTCGATTTCCTGTTTTTCTTCGCTCGCGAGTCCTTGTAGATCGGCTTCAAGACCAAACGAACTTCCAGAGTCGTAGTCGTCGCTTCCGGAATCACTATCCAGATCCGGACTGAAAGAATCAAAGGAAGAATCGGCTCCACCTGGAATATCGGATAACGTATCTTCTTCCGAGGAAGGGACAAAATCCGCAAACGGATCTTCCGATGCGGTGGACGAAGAAGTAAGATCGGAGAATGGATCTTGTCCGGGAGAACCTAAGTCGCCGAAGTCTGCGAATGGATCGGTCTCGGCGGAAGAGGGGCCGGCATCCGCAGGTTGACTGAAAAAATCATCGTCTCCTCCCGCGGGTTCGGATGGAGAGGAGATAAAATCGTCAAAGGAATCTCCGCCACCGGAAGCCTCCGGGGTGGACAAACCGAAATCATCTCCCGCGTCTAAGCCGGATCCGAGATCAGCAAACGGATCGGCCTCGCCGTCCGGTGTAGAAGTGAATGAGTCCATTCCTGCAAAGGGATCCGTTTCGTCCGAAGAAGAAGGAGCTCCAAAGTCGCTTCCTCCAAACGGATCGGCTTCGGGAGATTCCGAACCTGCGCCAAGGTCGGCAAATGGATCGGCTTCCGGAGAGGTTTCCCCGTCGGCGGTCATCTCGTCCAAACCTGCAAAAGGATCCGCAGATTCGCCGCTTGTTGGAATTTCTTCCTCTCCAAAGGAAAGATCATCGCTCGCGGTCGGCGTTGTTTCCGGAGGAAGTCCAAAATCTCCAAACGGATCGGCATCGTCGGAACTTACGTCCGAGCTGGGTTCTGAATCCATTCCAAAATCCGCAAACGGATCCGTTTCTCCCGAATCGGGGGAAGGTAAAGGTTCGACGTCAAAGTCGTCGCTGTCGTCTGCGGGCGGAGTCTGAGAAGGTTCGGCTAAGAGTTCGTCTAAATCGATATCATCGTCTTCGATGATTTTGGATTTGGGTCTTTCGAGTGTAGGAGGTCCTTCCTCATCTTCATCGCCAAAGTCTTCCGAATCGGAAGGAGGCTCCGGCGTAGTGTCTTCCTCTTCTTCCTCGTCGGAGGAGACTGGGCTTCCATATCCCATCTTTTCACGAAAGACGGAGAGCATAGGATTGAGCTCTTCCGAAATATCCGGATTCTTGGAAAGAGGCTGGAGAATAGAACGTATTTGTTCTAATTCCGCTTCCTTGAGTGGGGTAGAATTCGCCTCTGCCATGATATCCTGCTAAATACTATCGGAATCCTTGGAAATTCTCCAATGAAAAAACTCTTTCGGGTGAAAAGGAAAATCCGAGAGAAACGATCTGAAACCGATTCCATTTCTACCGTTCTCCTTTCTTTTGGACGAAGAATTTCGATCCCTCGGGAAAGAGTTCGAAATCGATTTTTCTGAACTCGGTTTTTGTTACAGCTCCTACAAAAGTCCGATCTTCCGAGAAAAGGAAATTTTCAATCCCAAAGGAAGAATCCGATTTTTCACACAAAGACGAGTTTTAAGAATGGGATTTCGGACTTATGTCCGATTCCAAACTTCATTCTTCTCTTTGGAAGCGAATTTCCAGATTTGCCTTATGCTTTTCGGGAAACCGATCGAATCTTAATTCAGAATGAAATCGTTTCCTAAGACAAAAGTATTCCTCTTTGCTCTACTTCTCACTCTTACCGTTGCCGTCGGCGCTGATGACGCCGGAAATTGGATCGGCTCTTTTTCGTCCGAGGACTACGAAGACTTTTTGGAACCCGTGGAAAAAGAAAAGATCTACTATTACTGGCAGATGGAAAAACTAAAAAGAGCGGTCGCGCCTAGATATATCCGTTATATTGATTCGTCTCTTTCGCTTGAAACCGGAAGGCTTCTCAATCGAGGAATTCTTTTTACATTTGAAGGAATCGAAAACGAAGACGTTTCCGTCTGCGGAAACTTTTCACTCTGGAGATGTCTTCCTCTCAAAAAAAACGATCACGGAATTTTTTATACGGTCTACAATCCCGAAAGTCGAGACACAATTCGAGAGGAACTCAAAATATTGGAATACAAGTTTAGAGTGGACGGTCTTTTTACCCATGATCCGTCTAACCCCGATTCGACGGAGGACGGGGACGGATCTTTGGTTTCCAGGCTTGTCGCGGTTCCTTCGGGACCGGACAAACACGTGACCACTCGGATTTTAGAAGATTCTCCTTATGAAGAATTGGAATACAGAACGGTCGAGTTTAGAATCTACGCCCCCGAAGCGGAGATGATCACTCTCGTCGGAGATTTTAATCACTGGGATCCGGAAGAGGATATTCTCAAAAAAGAAAGGGACGGAGTATTTACTCTCATCAAAAAGATGAAGTCCGGAAATTATCTCTACAACTTTGTAAGAGACGGAAAGATGATTTTGGATTCGTTTAACCAGAACACTCGTCTCAGAGTCGATACCGGAGAAATTTCTTCGTATCTGATCGTTCCGGAACGATCCTACGCTCTGGAAGCAAAATGATTTCTTTTTTTCATTGACCTATTTCGCGATCCATAGAGAGCGAAATGCACTGAAGATGCGGAGCGTAATCTTTGATTGTCCAAAATGATTTCTTTTTTTCATTGACCTATTTCGCGATCCATAGAGAGCGAAATGCACTGAAGATGCGAAGCGTAATCTTTGATTGTTCCAAAATGATTTCTTTTTTTCATTGACCTAGTCTTTTCCCGGGCTTTTTTCTACTCATGGAAAAAATCCGGCTGGGTGTGTATGCGTTTGGAATCATCGTCGTCGGGATTCTAGTTTTTACACTTTCTAAGAGCTGGTTCATTTTGGATCGGGGCGTGGAATTGGTGGAACCCGGTTCCAACAAAGAAGAGCCTTTGACTCCTTCCGATCGGAGCTCCGATCTTTTAGATCATTCCGTAGTTCTCTGGGATCGTTTTTTATTCTATCCTTTTGAACTTTCCCGCGAAACCGTCGCCGGTCCTAGAAAATCTCTCAATCATGCTCGCAATCTTACGGTGATTGATTTGGAATCCGGGAAACCGCGGAAACTTTTCAATCGAAACGTTTACATCTGGGATTATTTTACGGGAACAGAAAAGGAAAAAGAAATCGGAGTGGGGGAAACAACGGAAGAATTGGAACTGGATTCCGTTTTGGCCTCCGGGATTTCGACGGGTAAAAATCTAATCTTGATCGGAATGACCGAGGATACAAACAAAGACGGATTTTTAAACCAAAGAGACCGCAAACAGGTTTTTATCTACAATCCGATCGGAGCGACTCTCGTTGGAGTCCTTCCGAGAAAATATTCTCTTCAAAAAATGATTTCTTCATCCGGCAAGGATCGACTCGTGATGATCGTTTCTTTGGAAGAGGAAAAGGAAGAGCCTAAGAAAAAGAAAACTCCCGCCGTCAAACTTCCGGAAACTACATTCTATATTTATGATATTCGAAATGGAAGAGGGACTCTTGTGGAGAATCCCTGACCTTCATTTTTCTTCGATGCTACTGGGAGTTATTCTTCTCTGGATTCTAACCAACGTTCCGCGTCGAGTGCCGCCATACAACCGGAACCTGCTGCGGAAACTGCCTGGCGATAAACCTTGTCTTGCACGTCTCCTGCGGCAAAAACTCCTTCGATGTTGGTTTTGGTCGTTCCGGGAACCGTTTTGATATAACCGCTTTCGTCGAGGTCTAAGATCCCTTCAAAGATGTCGGTATTCGGTTTATGCCCGATGGCGTAAAAAAGTCCACCGACTGCGAGTTCTTTTTTTTGTCCGTTTACGGTATCTTGCAAAGTAAGAGAGGTGAGATTTTTTCCGTCTCCTTTTGCTTCTTCCACTTGAGAATTCCAGAGGATTTCGATTTTGGGATGTGTGGTCGCTCTTTTTTGCATGATCTTAGAAGCGCGCAAAGAATCTCTTCTGTGAACCAGATATACCTTCGAAGCAAACTTGGTGAGATGGGAAGCTTCTTCGACTGCGGAATCTCCTCCGCCGACGACTACGAGTTCTTTGTTTCTGTAAATCGGAAGCGCGCCCGCGCAGACGGCGCATGCGGAGATTCCTCTTTGCCAATATGTATCTTCCCCGTTTACGTGCATTCTTTTGGCGGTGGCTCCCGTTGCAATGATCACGGCTTCGGCTTCAATGAGTTCGTCGTCCGACCAGAGTTTGAAAGGACGGGAAGAAAAATCCACCTTGGTGATCGTTTGCGTTAAAATTTTGGTTCCGTATTTGATCGATTGTTCACGAAAGAGTTGGGTCAACTTGGTTCCGTCGATTCCTTCCGGAAATCCAGGGAAGTTTTCGACCTCGGTTGTAGTCGTGAGTTGCCCTCCGGCTGCGATTCCTCCAGCCATAAAGCCTTCATACATAACGGGGTTTAGGTTTGCTCTTGCAGCGTAGATTGCGGCTGTGTGACCTGCGGGTCCGGATCCAATGATGACAATTTTGTGGGCCATGATTTCCTCGAATTAGAATGATTCTAAACTTGATCTATTTTTAGACTCCCATGTTGTAAAGTAGATCCTCTTTTTGACAGAGAATTTTCTGTATTTTTCACCCAAAGAGGAACATTCCATTCTCGGAAGAAGAGGGTAAAAAGGGAGAATTCGCTTGCCAGTGAACGCTTGTATTCCAACCTTTCCTCTATCCATGAAAGGATCCTTCTCCTGGGCAGGACGCGTCATTGCCTTCTTTGCCATTCTCTTTTTAGGAACCGAGATTCTTCTCAACGTTCTCCAAGCTCCTTCACTTCAATACTATCGAGATCAAAAGGTCTTACATCGATACAATCCGATCTATTACGTGGATCTGGCTCCGAACAAAGACATTTACATCCGTCACTTTGCTGGAAAATGGGAAGGAAGATTTCGGACCAATTCTTTAGGGATGCGGGGGTTGGAAGAACCGGATCCGGAAAAACCGAAGCTCGCCTGTCTTGGGGATAGTCTTGTGATGGGTTTTGGAGTCGGAGACGAGGATACGTTTTGCAATCAGTTGAACGGAATCGAACTCAAGGGCGGTCCCAGACAATCCCTAAATTTGGCGGTTGACGCCTATGGCTCTTTGGGAGCGGTTCGAAGATTGAAGGACATGGCTCCGAAATTGAAGAATCTTAAAGAGGTACTTTTTTTTGTTTCCGCAAACGATTTTACGATTCCGGAAGAATTACGAAACAAAGGAATGCTTTCCGACGACGAAGTGGACGAGATCCGGGATCAGGATCCTTCGTTTAATCGAAACTTTCAGATTCAATTCGAACTTTCCCGTGCTTCTTACACCTTACAGGCGTTAAAGCTCGCATTCGAACAGCTCAAGGTTCAATATACGTTTACATCTTTTAAACTGAAATCGGAATGGAATTCGACCGGACTTTCCTCGGCTTCGACTCCGGATCAGACTCCGTCCCTTTATATGAAGAATTCCTTTTTTCGAACTCCTCCTAAGGAAAACTGCGATCCGGATTCTTCTTTGGGAATATTAGAAAAGAAGAATGCAGTTGTTGCAGCTCCTACGCCGGAAACGACGACTCGGGAAGAATACAAAAAACAATTCTGTCCGGAACCGATCCCCGATTACTTCTCCTGTCAGGATCGGGAACCTTCTCTCGAATCTTTGGAACCGCTTCCTAAGATAACACAGAAAGCCTACGATGAGATGGTGGAATACACCCGATCCCAGGGAATTCGTCTCGTCGTCGTATTGATGCCGATTCAGGTAGAAGAGATTTTTTGTAGAAATCGCGGAAAATATCATCCTCTGGAAAACTATGCGCTTCGAGCCGCTTCTTACTTTGAAAAGAAGGGAGTTCCCACGCTCAAACTTAGAAAAGAGACGTCGGAAATGTGCGGGGAAGTGATCGATACTCCAAAGGGTAAAAAATTCTCAGGAATCCGAGATTATTTCATACCGGAAGACGGACATCTTACCGTTCCGGGAAACAACTGGGCGAAAAGAGCGGTTCTAAAACAACTCAAGGAATTGGAAAAGAATGCTTTTTAATTCGGTTCAATATCTCATTTTTGCACCCGTAGTCGTTCTCGTTTATTTTTGGATTCCGGCGAAATTTCAAAGATTTTGGCTTTTGGCTGCGAGTTTATATTTTTACGCTATTTTCAAAATTCCGTTTATTCTACTTTTAATATATTCAATCATCATAACATACTTTGCTGTGAAGGGAATGGAGTCCGCGACTTCCAGATTTTGGAAGCTGATTTATTTGAACGTCGCGGTCTGGGGAAACCTGAGTCTTTTGTATGTATTTAAATACATGGATTTTTCCATCGAAGCTTGGAACGTCTTTACGAATTCCGCGCCTTGTGATCCGACGTATGTTTCTCTGACGGGGGCGATGCTTCCAATGGGAATTTCATTTTTTACTTTGCAGGCGATTTCATACGCGGTGGACGTTTATCGAGGAACGGTTCCTCAGGCGAGAAGTCTTTTTCAGTTTGCTCTATTTCTTTCCTTCTTTCCGCAGCTGGTGGCAGGTCCGATCATTCGCGCTCAGGATATGCTCCATCAGTTTTTGGAGAATTATACTTATCGAAAAGAAAATCTTCTTCCCGGCGTAAGGCAACTTGCCTGGGGTCTTTTTAAAAAGACCTTTGTGGCGGATCCGATTTCCTTGACGGTCGATCCCGTCTTTACAAATCCGGGAGCCTATGATTCGCTTTCTTTGTTGATCACTTCCTTTTTGTTTTCCTTTCAGATCTATTGCGACTTTTCCGGTTATTCGGACGTCGCGATCGGGACCGGAAGAATTATGGGATATAGAATTCCCGAAAATTTTACGAGACCGTTTCTTTCTCAGACCGTAACGGAGTTTTGGAGAAGATGGCACATCTCCTTCTCATCTTGGCTTCGAGATTATATCTACATTTCCCTCGGTGGAAACCGGGTAAGTATTGTTCGCGCTTATTTTAACGTATTTATCACGACTTTCGTGAGCGGTCTCTGGCACGGAGCGGATTGGAACTTTATCATCTGGGGAGCCTGTCACGCGAGCGTGATGGTCTTCGAAAGATTTATCTTTTCGTTTTCGATTCTTAAACGTGGTTGGGATAAAATTCCGGAATGGATCAAGTATGCGTATCCGTTTTTTGTTTTTTCCTTTTCGATGTTTTTCTTTCGTGCAAAACCTTCTCCCGAATACGGATACGAGACGAGTTTGGATCTTGCGTTTGCGATCGTAAAGAGGAGTTTTGCTTTTGAGAGCGGTCAGAGTTTGAGAATTCCGATTGCGGTGCTCCTCGCGGTTTTGGTTTTGTTTGGTTCCGATTTTCTACAAGAAAAAAGAAAGACCTGGATGGAAAAAATCCAAGACGAACCTTGGGTAGTCTATCCACTCGCGGGAATGATGGTTTTAGTTGGATTTATTCTTTACAGTGTAACGGTAAGCCAACCCTTTCTTTACTTTCAATTTTGACCTGTCTTTTTGGAGAAGGATGGAGATAGAGAATAGGGGAAGATGAGAATGAGAAACAGAGAAGGCACAATTTTATCCCGCCAAGCTTTGCCTGATATGATATTGATGCTATTTCTGAATGAAATTTAAGAAGGATACCAGTCTCGGTAGTCGAGGACATAATAAAAATCTTCCGGAATACATTTCAATGTCCTTGAAATCTTATTATGAATAAGATCGAGGTGAAGGATATAACTGTAATTCTGGTGAAATGTAGGACCTCCTTCATTCATAGTTCTCACGATCGAATCTCCGACTTCGGCTCGATCCAACCACAGCAGATAATTAAAAAGAAAACAACGGGAAACCCCATGGGCTTGAGCAAGAGCGCCCAACAAAGCCCAACTTCCTGTGCTCATTCTAACATTCATCCTTTTCATTTTTTTTAAACCGCAAGCGTTCTGATACAAAGTTGTACCTGCATTCTTACCTAACCTTGGACTCGCGGTTAAGAATTTCGCATAACGCCTTAAAAGATCGGGAATTCTTTTGGGAAGAATCCGTCTTTCCGTCTCAGAATAAAGCAACAATGTGGATTCGGGAATCAGAAGAGTTACGACGCTCAGCCGATTTTCCTGAAGAGTCGATTCGATAGAAGATCCCGAATGGATTAATAATACGCCCATACCGAAAACGGTTCCAGGACGGATTCCAAAAATACCGGTTTCTTAAAAAAAAATCTAAAAAAGAAATAAAATCCTCTTCTTATCGAATACTTTCTAAGATCCGCTTTGCGATCAGATCGGCCGCAATCGTATTCGGATGACCGTCGTTTTTAAGATAGAAGTCAGTCTTCTTCTCATTGTATTTTTTTAAAAAATCGGGCCTTGTATCTAAAACTGGAATTCCTTCCTCTTTTGCGATCTTTCCGATTTGATCCAAAAGAGGGGTGGAGGGAAGCGGCGTCAGGGAATGGGTTCCGTTCGGATAGAATAAAACGGTGAGAGGAATTTTTTCTCTTTTACACGTTTCGAAAAACTTTCTCATCTCTTGGAAGGAAGGATGATCGTCCGGATAATCGGAAAGAGTTTCCGGAATTATCTCCGGGCCAAGTGCGCGTAACGCCTCAAGTCTTCGATTTTCGCTCTGAATCTTAGAATAGTTGTAGAGCGCGCTGTATCTGGACAAAAAAACTGAACCTCGGAAAAACATTCTCCCGGAAAAAGAATTTCGGAGATAGAATTCCCTATGAACGTCCTGAAGATCGGAAGGATGGTAGATCCAAAACGCCGCCTTTGGACGATGGCAATTTTTTTTAAACAAAACATCCTCGCAAGCGAGAGTTCTTTCCATTCTTCTTTGAATACCGCCCGTTCCGAGAGAATCGACTCCGAGATTTCTCACCTGGATTCCCTTTGACTTCATCGCCTCTTGTAGTTTCCAAGCGATCGTTTCTTCGTCGTTTTGTCCAAAGCCGTATGCGATCGAATCTCCCATCAGCCAAACCTCAGTTTTGGATCCGGGAATCGTTTTCTCTTCGGAGACAATCCTTTCTCCGTTTTCATCGACGCGAACACGAAACGTAAAGCCGGCGGGATGAGGAAGAATCGTATCCGAATTTCTACAAAGAAGAATTTCGGGGATTTCCATTTCTTCGATACAATGTACCTGTTTGTCCCTGAGTCTGTAAACGAGCCCGACCGGAGGAAATATTCTCATGAGAATTTCACCTAACAGTATGCAGACGATCAGTGAAATTGCGATTCTAAAATACGGAAACGACTTCATGGAGTAGGAGTTGAATAAAGAGAAAGTTCGCATTTTAAGAACATTCTTCTCGCGGGTGGAAGAAGGGCGGGAATTTCGCTGTTTCGAAAACGATTGAACTCGGACAGATTTTTCCTTTTTTCCAAAAGACAATCCTTTAGAAAGAATGAATAACTTTCCATCTCCTTGTCCTTTGTTTTTGAAAATTTTTCGAGAATTCCCTTTACTTTGTCCTTATCTTTTTCTTGTAAATGGATTTCTAAGAGATAGAGTAAAAGGGAAGAATCCCCGGGAAGAACGGCCTCGGCCTTTTCCAGATAAAACGCAGCGGAGTTGAGCGCGAGTCCACTGTCCGCGAGAATCATTCCCAGCGTACGATTGGCCTCGAGATGACTCGGATTTTTTTTCAAGACGAGCTCATACAAACGCATCGCCTCGGCCGTATTTCCTTTTGAAAGCGAATCTCTCGCGTCCCAGATCATATCTTCGCTGGAGGAGCAGGAAAGAAGGGAGAAAATAAAAAAAGAGAACGAAACGTATCGGATATTTAGTCTCATAAATACAGAAGTTTTTACTCTCACGTTTAGAAAAAAAGAAAGCTTAGGCCGGTTTTGTCCGGGGTTTCGTTTAGAATTTTCCAATAAACGCTTAAGGCAACATAAAAAAGTTTAATTCTCCTGAGAGGAAACGTCCGAAGGATTTAGTACTTGTTAAACATTTCAGACGGGACTAAAAACAGTGACATCTTCACATAACAACCTACTTCAAAATTTCCAGGAATATCTCTCCGTAGAAAAGGGATTAAGTGACAACTCGATCTACTCCTATGGTTACGATTTGAATAAGTTTAAGAACTTTCTGGAAAAGGAACATATCGATTTCCTTGAAGTTCAGGCGAATGACATCATGCGGTTTTTAAACGAGGAAAAGGATCGAAAGATCAGTTCCAAGACGATCGCAAGAGAAGTGGTCGCGATTCGACAGTTTTACAAATTTCTCAAGGACGAAAAAAAACTCGATACCAACCCGACTGAAAAAATCGAAACTCCCGAGGTGATGCGAAGCATTCCCGATTATCTGACTCAGGAAGAAATCGACGAACTCTTTGATACCATCCGGGAAGACAATCTCTACGAACTTCGAGACAAGTGCATCTTTGAATTACTCTATTCTTCCGGACTTAGAATTTCGGAAGCCTGCAATCTAAAACTAACTGATATGGATCTCGAGGGAATGACACTCACCGTGGAAGGGAAGGGAGGTCGTCAAAGACTCGTACCTTTCGGTGAAAAATCCTTGGACATCCTGAATCGTTATCTGAAACAAAGCCGGCCCTTTATTCTAAAAGCCAGAAACTGCGAGTATCTCTTTGTTTCCAAAAAAGGCTCCTACATCAATCGTAAATCGGTTTGGAGACTTCTCAATCACTACATCAAACGTACAACGATTGCAAAAAAAGTGACTCCGCATACTCTCAGACATTCCTTCGCAACTCATCTCTTGGAAAATCACGCGGATCTTAAATCGGTTCAGGAACTTTTGGGTCATATCGATATTTCGACGACTCAGATTTATACACACATGGCAAATAAAACTCTGAAAGAAGTTCATAAAAAATTTCATCCCAGAGGATAAAAGGCCGAGGTTCCGGTTTGTAAAAATCGGAACCCCTTCTTCTTTTTTTTGAAATCAAATCGAAATGGACTCGGGCAAAAAGAAAGAATTTGAGAATCTGTTTCGACTACAGATTCCGTCTCATCCTCGTTATCTTTCCATCATCCGAAGTATGATTTATAATTTAGCCTTTGAGAACGGATTTACTGCGAGTGATTCGGCGGATCTGAAACTCGCGGTCGGCGAATGTCTGCTCAATGTCATCAAACATTCCTACGGCGGAAAAAAAAATCTCCCCATCTTTTTAGAAATCAACCTATTTGAAAATCGTATGGAAATTCGAATTCGCGATTTTGGAAGTCAGAAAAATCTTTCCGAAATCCGCGGATATGAACCTAATGATTATCGGGAGGAAGGAATCGGTCTTTATCTTGTAAAAAAACTTACGGATCATTTTTACTTGGACCAATCCCTGCCGGAGGGAAACCGACTGATTCTTACAAAACTTAAATGAATTTATCTCGATCGAAATTTATTTTCCTCATTCTTCTCTTTTCGTCTCTTCTATTGGTTTGCAGAAGGGGCCCTTCGATTTCCAAAGCGGAAGTTCAAAAACTCAGTAAAGACTACTTTATGCGTCTTTGCACAAAAACCGCTGAATGCGCGAGCCGTTATCTGGAAACCTTGCCGGCCTCCGAAAAAACGGCGGAAAATTCGGCTTATTCCGTGGATCAGTGTATGGAAGAACAAAAGGATCAGAACATTCTTCCGGACGAATATGAGAAGGTGACGGACTCGCAAATCGCAAAGGTAAAAGTCTGTATGGAAGATCTTCTCAAGGTTCCTTGTGAAGAAATGGAAGGAGGAGGAATTCCTTCCTGTCAGGAACTCTTTCAATCATCCAAAGACGAATGACGTTCTTTCTTAACAAATCCATCTCTTACCGAGAATGGAATTTTAATGAATTCTGAAAATTGAATATTCCAGATTTTGTTAGTATTCTTCTATTTCAACTCCTTCTAAAATCGGCAGGCGAAAGTGCGAAAATCCCGAGGATTCCGCATTCAGTTCGAACTCGTTTCTTTTGGGATTTTGGAAAAAATTACCTCCAGCGTTTGTCTTCCGCTCCGATATAAATCGCGTCCGGTCTTAAAATTCTTTCCTGCTTTTGTTCCAAACAATGAGCCATCCAGCCTGCAGCTCTTCCGATCGCAAAGACCGGAGTGAATAGATCTGTCGGTAAATCCAATCCGTGGAGTAGAAGCGCGGTGTAAAATTCTACGTTTGTATGGAGAGTCCGATCTGGTTTGTATTCTTTTAATAAACGAAGCGAGGTTGTTTCCACGTACATCGCAAGATCATATAAGTCTTTTAATTCCGGAAGTTCGTAGAGATCTTTTGCCGCCGAAGCCAACACGTCCGCTCTTGGATCCCGAACCTTATAAATCCGATGTCCAAATCCCATAAGCCTTTCCCCCTTTTCGATTTTGTTTCTGAGGTATTCTTCAGCCGCGTTTTTGTTTGCGATTTCAAAGACCATGTCCAATGCGGGTCCGGGCGCGCCCCCATGAAGCGGTCCTTTCAAAGCACCGATGGCGCCGGTCGCAGCCGAGATCATATCGGACTGAGTAGAGGCGATGACTCTCGCGGTAAAGGTGGAAGCGTTGAGTCCGTGATCGGCTACGGTGTTCCAATACGTATTGAGCGCTTTTATCTTTTTTGAGTTCGGTGAAATTCCGAGCATTGAAAGAAAGTTTGCGGCGAGGTTCAATTGAGGGTTCGGAAGAATCGGGTTTAGGCCTTTTTTTAAACGATACGCCCATGCTACAATCAGAGGAAAGGTTGCAACTACCGCGTAACTTTCTTCCTCGCTGGAAGCAAAGGTCGCCCCTAAAGATAGAGAGGCCGCCCCGATTCTTAAACATTCAATGATGGATGCGTTTTGTGAGACGGCGGCTTCTAAGATGTCTTTTTGAACTGAGGAAAATTTTCTCGCTGAAATTAGGTCGTTTACGATTTTTCTTTTTTGCTCTTCGTTCGGAAGTTTGTCCTCCAGAAGAAGAAAAAACGTTTCTTCAAATTCAAGTTTGGACGCAAACTCCTCGATCGGATAACCTGCGATGATTAGTTTTCCGTTGATTCCATCGACTTTGGAAATTCGGGTTTTTACGGCCGGGACTCCTTCTAAACCGGGACTGTATTTACTTTCTTCGAATAGATTTATGGTTGTCATATTGAATTCCTTACTCTCCATAGTTTACAGGATTGACAGATATTGATCAATATTGATTTAATAGTCAATGTATGAAGACTACGGCAAAAAAACCGTTTTTATCAGCGTTTGAGGCGGCTCTGGAACTCGGGGTCGAGGTGGAAACGATTTATGCCTATGTAAGTCGCGGAATTCTTCATTCAGAATCGAGCGGATCCAAGGATAGAAGCCGCCGTTATCGAAGAGAAGAGATCGATCGTCTTTTGATTCAGAGGGAGGAAAAAGAAAATCCCGGAAAAACTGCGAGGGCGGCCCTGAACTTCGGTCAACCAGTGCTTGAATCTTCCATCACTCTGATCGAAGAAGAGACGATTTACTATCGAGGGACAAACGTAACCGATCTATCAGAAAATTCTAATTTTGAATCCGTCGCAAAGATTCTTTGGGACGCCGAAAATTCTTCGGTTTTCGAGGAAGAATGGCCGGAGATGGATAAGGATTGTCTTCGAATTCTTTCCATTCTTTCAGATCGTCCATTGATTGATCTTTGTAGAATTCTTTTGGGGGTTGCGGAATTCGAGGATACAAGGGCGTTTCTCAAAACACAAGAATCATTGGCTAAAACCGGAACCAAAATCATTCGTTTGTTGTCTTTGTTCGTTTCAAAATCCAAACGAGGAAGAGGTTCCGTCGCGGAAACTCTTTGGTTTTCTTGGAAGGAAATTTTGGAAAAAAAGAATTCAGCTTCTATTCAAGATTCTAAAAAAAATCGGATTCTTACAAGCGAAGATAAAAAGGCGATTCGTTTGATCGACGCATCCCTGATCCTTTCCGCCGATCACGAGTTAAACGCTTCCTCCTTTACGGCGCGTTGTGTGGCATCGACCGACGCGAGTCTCTACCAAGCGGTGATAGGCGGTCTCGCGGCCCTTTCCGGAAATAAACACGGTCTTTTGACCGAAAAAGCGATCGAACTTTTAGAAAACGCAAATAAACGAAAGAAGGAAGAAAGATCGTTTTTAATCGAATGTCTGAGAAGAGGGGAAAAAATTCCGGGTTTTGGACATCCGTTCTATCAAACCGGAGACCCAAGGGGAAAAAAGTTGATCGTTTTGGCCGAAAAAACGTTTCCGAAAAACAAAAATTTCTTATTTGCAAAAAAACTAATACAGGAAGCAACTTCGCTTTTAGGAGATTATCCTACGATCGATATGGGCCTTGCCCTGGTCTGTTATACTCTAAAATTACCGAAGGGATCGGGGCTCGCTCTTTTTGCGATCGGTAGGTGCGCCGGATGGATCGCTCACGCAATGGAACAATATCAAACCGATCAATTGATCCGTCCAAGGGCGCGTTACGTGGGAACATTCGCTAAAAAATAGTTCAAGGATCTTCTTGAAGAATTCCTAGACGTTTGGGTCTTACTTTTGTGATCTGAGGATTTCCGTCGTTTCCGAGAAATACAAAGGACGGTCCCGGTATTTCCTTCAGACGAACCTTGAAATTTTTTCCCTTACCGGGATAAATATCGACTCCCGGGAAAATTTCCTGTTCGACTTCGACATACGAATCCTTATCAGGTTCAAAACCCATAATCATGGATTGTTCCTGTCCCTGTAAGTTGTTTAGAATTCCTGAATATTTCAGCTTGATCGCCGTGAGTTTGGGAAGGCTTTCTTTTTCCTCTGCGGTCAATTGTCTTCTCTGAGAATCTTCGTTTAGTTTTACGAGACTCAGTTCGACTTTTTTCAGAATATCCTGATTCTTTTGAACTTCGGTCCGCAGTTTTTCCAGATCTTCCAGAAGTTCGGGACGGATTCCCACGGAGACTGAAGTTTTTGTTTCCGCGATGGCGCCTAACTTCGTGCAGACGACGGCCTTACCCGCGACACAGGTTCCTCCTATCAATTCTCCTCGTCCGCCTCGGATCACCACGGATTCTCCCGCTACGAGTTCGGAGTGCATGGACGCTTCTTCGATAAAGATCGTATTTTTAGAAATGAGTTTTCCTTGTTCCACAAAGCGAGTATAGATGTCGGCTCCGGATTCTATCAATCCTCCGTTGCGTCCCATAAAACCGCCGGACAAAACGATGTCGCCCGCAGCCTTGAGAAAAACCTTTCCTACCGATTTTTTTACGATGATCGATCCTTCGGTTTCAAGGGTAAATCCGTCCGCGATCGAACCTTCAACGATGATGGTTCCCGGAAAACTTACGTTCCCGGTCGAGAAGTCCACGTTTTCCAAATGACAGACCTCGTCCACTCGGATGGTTCCTTGCCGATCGAGAATCGGTCTTCCGC
Organism: Leptospira ainazelensis; assembly: GCF_016918785.1. GTDB lineage: Bacteria > Spirochaetota > Leptospiria > Leptospirales > Leptospiraceae > Leptospira > Leptospira ainazelensis. The sequence goes on from NZ_JAFFPT010000014.1 coordinate 67,701, forward strand.
TGATAAGAGAATGAACGGAAGTTCCGTCCGAAGAGAGTCTAACGTTTGCTCCGAGTTTCCAATCCGCTTCTTTTCCGGGTTCGTAAGGAAGAATTTCTCCAGAGACGTTTTTTCCTTCCTTTCCCGGAATCGGAGAAATTTTCTCAGCGAGTTTTTGATCCTTAGCGACACTTTGTATAATCTGAATGTTTTTAAAATCGACTCTTCCAAACTCGTCTTCTTCTAGATGAGGAATTGCGGGATGTATAAATAGAATTCTGAGATCGCCGTTCTTACCCGGGATCGGAGCCGTTCCTTCCGCGATCTGAATTTTTTTTCCGTATTCGGGTTCTACCGATATCCGATCGATGGTTTCCTGGATCACTCCGTATCCGATTCCTCGGAGATGAACGGATTCTTGAATCTGTTCCGAGCTCAAAAGTTTGCCGCCGTATTTGGGAGGATGAAAGAGAACGAAAGCTTTCATCTTATCTTCTGAAATCTCGATTTCGATCCGGGAACTTTCGGGTTTCCCCGGCCATTTCCCTATGAGATGAGGAAGTCCGTCCGATTTTTGGGCCAATTCTTTGATGATTGTATGCGAAATTTCCGAGATCTGAAAGAGTTCGATTCTTCTTAGAATTTCTTTTGAATCGAGTGATTTCCCTTTTTTTCCGGCAGGAAAGACGGAGAGATAGGCGAGGCCGTCTTCATTTTCGATTTTGAAGAATGCGTTTTCGTTTTCTTCCAGATCCTTTAAAAGAGAATCGGTGAAATTCTTGAGAGAGTCGCTCATCCGGGGTTTCAGTGTAGAAATCATCTTCCTTTTTACAATCGAAATCTCCGGGAAAAACTTGAATGTTTGGAAAGAAATTTCTTCTAATGATGGTGAGAATGGTCCTCTTGGGGGGAAGAATGTTCTTCCATCGGATGAGAATTGGGTGAATGTTCGTGCTCCGAATGGGAATGTCCCAGTCTAAGGAAAATCATCGAAATGCCCACAAAGACGATGATTATTCCCCCGTAACGAATCACACCTTGCGGTAATTTGACAAGAAGACTCCGAAAACCCACGCCGAACAAAAAGAGGGCGGGGAAGGTTCCTAAAAAGAAGATCGACATTACAAGCCAGCCCGCGCCGGCGCTTCCGGTCGCTAAAGCAAGGCTGAAGGCCGGATACAAAACCGCACAAGGTAAAAGTCCGGTCACCATCCCAAAAGCCATCGACGTTGTGGGAAGATTTTTTCCCTGTTTGAGAGAAGCCAGTAACGGTCCCGCAAAGCGATTTAGAATTTTTTGATAGAATCCCGATCGTTCCGGTGTTCCGTTTTGAATCAGACTGAGCCCGAATCCGACGATAAAAATTCCGGAGATGATCGCGGCCAACTCGTTAAGAGCGACTAACTTTCCCGCTATGTTCAATCCGGATCCCAAGGTTCCAAATATGGCGCCTAACGTGGAATACGAAATCCACCTTCCCATATTGTAAAAAAGATTAGTTTTGTATTTCTGTTCCTGGTTTGCAAGATTGAGAGTTCCCGCAAAAGGTCCGCACATTCCCAGACAATGAAGGGAACTCGTGATTCCGTGTACAAAAGCGATCGTAAGAGTAGTCAAAAATAATTCATTCTGCATGTCTTTGTTCTCCCGTTTTGGGAATCGGTTTTTTCTCGTCTTCGTCGTCGAAAAGCATTCTATATTTTGGGCCTTCTATGTCTTCGTACTGACCCGACTTTAAGGACCAGAAGAATACTACCAAGGCACCGAGAGCGATGAGCATCGCAAGCGGGATTGTGAGATAGAGTGCGTTCATAGTTTTGTTCTCCATTGTAACGAGATCGAATTTAATACCACCGAAAGCGAGCTTAAGGTCATAAATCCGGCGCAAATCACCGGGAGCATAAATCCGAAGGCGGCTAAAGGCAACATGATCGAATTGTAAGTTAAGGAAATTAGAATATTCTGAAATACGATCTTTCTGGTTTTTTTGGAAATTTCAACCGCGGAAACGATCGAATCCAGTTGATTACCGATCAGAACAAGATCGGATTTGTCGATGGAAAGATCCGATGCGATTCCCATCGAGATTCCCAGACTGGCTGCGGCCAAACAGGCGGAGTCGTTGATTCCGTCTCCGACCATCACGACGGTTTTACCTTCTTCTTGCGCCTTTTGGATTACTCTGAGTTTTTCTTCCGGCTTGAGCTCGAAAAGAGGATGATCGATTCCAACGGAGGCCGCCAAGGATTCTACCTTGGATTTGGAATCACCGGAAAGAATTCCGAGAAAACCGAATCGTTGTTTTAATTTTTCAACGGTGTTTTTTGTTTCCGGACGAACCGAATCCTCCAAAACAAAATTAGCTAAAAGATTTCCTTCTTTGCCTAAATAAATTTTACCGTCTTGTTTTTGGTTTCCTTTGGATACAAAGTTTAGGTTCCCGATCCGATACGAGGCAGTTTCTCCGATCAATCTTCCTTCCATCCCGGATCCTGGAAGTTCCACGATTTCTTTCCAAGTATAAACGATCGGTTCCTGATTTTGACTTTGTAGTTTTTTCCCGATCTCCTTTTTTAGACTTTCCGCAAGAGGATGTGTGGAACCGGATTCCAACGAAAGAACAAGGGAATAGATGCGGAGTTTTTCTTCTTCGTTTAGAAATTGTTCTTCTTGGAGGGAAAGTTTCCCCGTGGTTAGGGTTCCCGTTTTGTCAAAGTAGATCTGATCGGCGCGACTCAAAATTTCCAGTGAATCGGGATTTTTTACCAAAATCCCCTTCGAACTGTGGAGCAAGTTACTCACGACGTAGGCAGCCGGAACGGCGAGGCCCAAAGCGCATGGACAGGCTACGATCAATACGCTGATCGTATTGAGAACAGCCGACTCCCAATTGTGAAAATAAAATCCAAAGACGCCTAACGTTGCGACAGCGATCCATAAAACGATTTGAATAAAGTAAGTCGAAAAACGATCGGTGGTTCTTTGAATTCCGGGTTTTGCCTGTAAAGAGGTTTCGATCAGCGCTGATATTCGGGAAAGGGTGCTTTCTTTTGCGGTTGTGGTCGCGAGTAGTTCCGCATTCGTGCTGAGACACAAGGAACCCGAGAGGATCGAGTCTCCGTTTTTATGCGTTACCGGTTTGGATTCTCCCGTTAAAAAAGATTCGTCGAAGTAGGCCGTTGTTGATTGTAGAATTCCATCCACCGGCACTCGATTTCCGTTTTTGAGAAGAATTCTTTCGTCCACACGAATCGCGCTCGGTGCGATCTGTGTCTCAACGGATTCTCGGATCACGGTAAACTCTTGAGGAAGTGTGGATAAAAGTTCACCGACTTTTCTTCCCGCCTTCAATCGGATCGCCGATTCTAAGAATTTTCCGATCAATATAAAGAAATAAATCGTACATACCGAGTCGAAATAGACTTCACCGTTGTCGGTTAACGTTACATAGACGCTGTAGAAATAGGCGAGGGAAACTCCCGAAAAAAGAAGAGTATCCATCGTGAGCATTTTTCTTTTGATCGATTCTTTGGCCCCTTTAAAAAAAGGATATCCGGAGTAGAGATAGACCGGAGTCGCAAAGATCCAAGAAACGTAGTGAAAGAGTCTTTTGAATTCGATTTCGATTCCTGAGAAATATCCCGCATACAATCCGATGCTAAAGAGCATGATGTTTCCCCAGGAGAATCCGGCGAGGGCCATCCGATAGAATAAATCCTTGGAAAAGCGGGAGACTTTAGTTTCCGCCTTGAGGGGAGAATAGAGCGAAGGTTCGTAACCGATACCGTTTATGATCGAGAAAATCTCGTTTAAATCGACAAGTCTTCGATCATAAACGATTTTCATTCTTCCGGTGGCGAAGTTGATTCTCGCTTCCAAAATTCCCTTGTGATCTCCGAGAACCTTTTCGTTCAACCAAACACAGGCGGAACAGTGGATCTTTCCGATCGTTATCAATGTTTCGAAGATTCCTTCCTCTTTTTGTATTACATATTCTTGATATACGGATTCGGTTTCCAAGTTTTCCCGATTTTTTCTTTCGGTGTCTACGGCCTCTATTTTTTCGGATCCTCTCAGAACGTAAAACTGGGTGAGTCCGTTGTTCACTAAAAGTGTAGCGAGACTCCTGCATCCGCTGCAACAAAACGATTCAGTACGACCGTCGAGTTCTCCGAGAATCAGATCCTTCTCGGTTCGGATCGGAGTGTTGCAGTGATAACAGTTTGTAGCTTGAAACAAAGAATTCATAAGGATTATTGAATGTTTACTTCCGCTGTTTTTTGCAGGATTCTTCCTCCGGTTTCTCCTTGAAGGTTTAGGATCCAAAGACCGCTTTCCGGAATTTCGACCTCTCCTTGGTAGATTCCCGAGTCCTTAGGATATTCAATCAGGGAAATGGAACGATTCCACTCGTCGGTCGCGGCTCTTTCCAGAAGAATATTCAATTTTGCTCCTGTGACGGGAGTTCCTGATTTTTGAAATCGAATCGAAAGATAGTTCTTCCCTTTTTTTATCTTTTGCGGAGAAGAAAAAAAATCACTCTCATAGGAATATCCTTCGGAGATCATTTTTTTTTGTTCGAGGATCGACTTTTCGTAGTTCAATCCTTTTTCGTAATATCCTTTTTCGATCGGTCCCGTATAACCTTCGCTCGCGTATCGGATCGTGACGACGGTCGCCGCGATCAAGGCTACGAATGCAACCCCGATCCAAACAAAGGCGAGTTTCATACTTTTGTGCAGTGCCATCCAATTTTTCCTTATTCTATCCTTATTTGATCGGGATTCTAAATGGAATCGTCTTTTTTAATTGAAAGTTAGGATTTTTCAAATCGGTGATTCGAAGGGAAATCTGATGGGTCGGTTTGGACTGATCTTCGGGAAGAGGAATCGTTTCCAAAATGATTCTAAAATCCTGAGAATCGTTTCCTAAAACCTGGATCGCCGGTTTTTCAGTTCCACCTAACAAAATATGTACGGGAGAACGAAGGGTGCTGTCGTCGACTTCCACTTTAAGTTCTCTGTTTTCGAAGGTGAGATTTAGAAGATGTCCGTTGTAGAAATTTCTTACCAGACCGCCGGGAACTTCCATCGGTTGAATGATTCTATCCGGAAGCACGTTCGCATAGAGCGGCACCCGGTTGTAGAGAAGCGTTCCCGCGGCTATCAAAACACAAAGAAGAAGAGTTCCATAGACCAAACTTCTGGGTCGGATCCAACGAACCTTTGTGCCGGGTTGATAGGCCTGGGTTTCGGACATATAACCGATAAGAGTTTTTTTGCCTTCTTTGCCCATGGTTTTTGTACAGGCGTCCACGCACTTTCCGCAGGCGATACAACCGACGTTTGTTCCTTCCCGGATATCGATCCCGGTAGGACAAACCACCAAACACAAGTTACACGCAGTGCAATCCCCTTCCTGAACTCCCGCTTTCCGTCTTGGTTCTCCGCGTTTGAAATCGTAAGTCACGTTAACCGAATTCGCATCCATCATCACGGTTTGGAATCTCGCGTAAGGACAAGCGTATTTGCAGAACTGTTCTCTCACAAACGCCATGTCGAGGTAGAGAGTTGTGGTAAAGAATGCAGTGAAATATGTCCAAACCGGCGGACTGGCAAAAAAAGCCGAAGATCGGACTTCGTTTATCATTTCGTAAGGGTCTGCGAAGTAGGAAACCCAGGCTAAAGCTCCGAGAACGCTCACGAGAATCCAGAGAAAGTGAACTACGATTTTTCCGAATGTAGGAGCGTCTTTTTTTCCGTATTTGGAACCGAGGATCGTTCTTCCGATCCAGTCAAAAACGTCGGTAAATACGGTCTGAGGACAGGCCCATCCGCACCAGACTCTTCCGATCAAAGTGGTAAAGAAGAATAGGGAGAGTCCCATTCCGATCAGGAAAAGATGAAGATAATATCCTTCCTGCGGTGTAAAAATATTTCCGAGTAGATAGAATTTTCGGTTTGGGATGTCGAGCCGGATGAAGGGATGTTCGCCCCAACGAAGCCAGGGAAGAAAAAAATATATGGGAAGTAAGATCGCTTCTACTAAATATCTTGCCGAACGAATCTTACCGGTAATATGTCTGGAGATGACCACAAAAGTCCTCCTTAGTGGTCTCTGGAAAGAAGTAGAAACCCGAATTGATTTTCATTCTACGTTCTTTCCGGAGTTAAAACAAACAAAACCTCGGACGAAATCCGTTTTAAGATTCCATCCAAGAATTTCATAAACTTACTTAGACGCCTTGAGACTTGCGTTTTGTGTGGCAAGCCAAGCCATCACTTGATATACTTTTTCGGAGCCGAGAGAATTTTCATGCGGAGGCATCGGTCCTCTTCCCAGTTTCGTTTTGTCAACGGCGATTCCTTTCATGATCGTCGCGTAAACATCCGAATCTACCGAACCGTGAATCCATTCGGCATCGACGAGATTCGGTCCAACCAAACCTTGACCCGTCGGACCGTGACAAGCGGCGCATACGGTTTTGAAAGTTTTTTCACCTTCCGTAATCGCCTCCGCGTTTCCACGCAGAGGGTTGCTTCCGTCGTTGCTCGTTACCGCCACCGCTTTTGGAAATTTCGCTTCATGTTCTTTTACTTCGTTTTCGTAGGCAACGTCCTGTTCCCAACTTGAAAACTTATGATAGTAAATCGAATACACGACGGCGACTACGATACAGATCACAAAGATCCATTTCCACCATTCCGGCATCGGATTGTCCGATTGTTTGATACCGTCGAACTCTTTATTTGAATCATGCGTCATGGATCAGTCCTCCTCCAGCATTCTATACTTTGGATCTTCCATTTGTACCTTGCGTTTCTTGTTGTAGACGTATGCGGTGATAAGACCGATCGCCAACACAAGAACTGGTAGTCTTGCAAACTTGTAGATTTGAATCAGTTCCAGTTCCATATTTGCCTCACTGAATCGACTTGGACAACTCTGCTGTGTCCTTGCCTAATTTAAGGAGATAGGCGATGAGCGCGTCTCCTTCCGTTTTGCCTTCCAGTTCTTTAGCGGCGGAAAGATAATCCGCATCCGTATAAGGAACTCCGACTTTGGAAAGACCCTTCATGTGATTCACGATTTCTTCCGCGTTGATCGTTGCGCTTTCTTCGAACAACCAAGGATAAGCGGGCATAACGGATCCGGGAGAAGTGTCTCTTGGATTGATCAAGTGAGTCTTATGCCATGCGTAAGACGGTTGAATCTGCGATTCGTGAGCAAGATCGGGTCCGGTTCTTTTGGATCCCCAAAGGAACGGATGGTCATAGACGAATTCTCCGGCCTTGGAATATCCGTCTCTTCCGTAGGATTTGGAAGGATCAAAACGATCCACTTCCCATTTGAAAGGACGAATCATCTGCGTATGACAGTTGTTACACCCTTCTTTTTGATAGATGTCTCTTCCTGCGAGTTCCAAAGCGGAGAACGGTTTTACTCCTTGAATCGGGACCGCGGTCCTGGAGATAAAAAACGGAGGAATCAATTCGAAGATACCGCCGATCAAAACCGCGATCGTAGTATAAACGGTGAACTTAACTCCTTGTTTTTCCCACTGATCGGTAAAACCTGAAAACCAATCCAGAAGTATGTCGAATAGTTTCATGCTTTTCCTCCTTCTTCTTTCACTCTCAGATCCACTTCCTGAAAGCCGGAACCGGATGTTTGAATCGTTTTGATCACGTTATAGATCATCACAAAAACTCCGCTCAGGTAAAGAACTCCGGCCACACCTCTTGCGAAGCGGAAAGGTTTGAGAACCTCGGTGATTTGTACCCAGTTCGGATACTGAAGAAATCCTTTAGAATCGATGGCTCTCCACATAGAACCTTCCGTAATTCCGGAAACCCACATCGAAACGATATAGAGAAGAATTCCGAGAGTCGCCAACCAGAAGTGTGTGTTCGCGAGTTTTTCAGAATAGAGGTTCGTGTTCCAAAGTCTTGGAACAAGATAATAGATCGCGGCGAAAGACATCATTCCCACCCAACCGAGGGTTCCGGAGTGAACGTGGCCCACAATCCAGTCGGTGTTGTGACCGAGTGCGCTGATCGAACGAATCGAAAGAAGCGGCCCTTCAAACGTAGACATACCGTAAAAGGTAATCCCGACGAGCATCATTTTTAGAAGAGCGTCCGTTTTGATTTTTTCCTTCGCTTGTGTTAAGGTAAGAAAACCGTTGAGCATCCCACCCCAGGAAGGCATCCACAACATGATTGAAAACGCCATACCGGTTGTTTGAAGCCATTCCGGAAGAGGAGTGTTTAACAAATGGTGAGGGCCGGCCCAGATATAGATAAAGATCAAAGACCAGAAGTGAATGATCGATAACCTATGACTGTAAATCGGTTGTTTGATATGTTTCGGAAAGTAGTAGTACATCAAACCTAAGAACGGCGTCGTTAAGACAAACGCCACGGCGTTGTGTCCGTACCACCATTGAATGTTCGCGTCGTAAACTCCCGAGAAAACCGAGTAGGACTTAGTCAGCCCGACCGGAACCGAGAGATTGTTCACGATAAAAAGAATCGGAACCGTTACGAAAGACGCGATATAAAACCAGATCGCGGCGTAGAGTTGTTTTTCCTCTCGTGTAAAAATCGTCGCGAAGAAGTTCACGATAAAGATCACGAACCAAACAACGATCAAAAGATCCAGAGGCCATTCCAATTCGGCGTATTCCTTGGACTGATTGAGACCTAAAGGAAGAGTGATCGCAGCGAGAAGGATCGTCAGATTGTATAAAACAAAATGGATCTTCGCCAGAGAGTCGCTCCAGATTCTAACTCTACAGAGTCTTTGGATCAGGTGATACGCGGTTGCAAAGATGATACTCAGTGCAAATCCGAAGATGGCTGCGTTTGTGTGCAAGGGTCTGATTCTTCCAAAACTGAAATACTGCGTGAAATTCAGTTCCGGATAAACCATTTGAAATGCGGCGAGAACACCCACTGTCATGGATGCGACTCCCCAAACCATAGCCGATATGATGAACCCTTTTACGATTGAATCGTTGTATTTGGCGTTCGTTTGGCTCATGAGATTTTGTCTCCTGATTCGATTATTCCTTCGGTCTAAACTCTCAAAGTCAAAAAAATATATACTATTTTATGGAAATAGAATATTCATTTTTAATTTAGAGCTTTATAATTTTACCTTATACGAAAACCGACTTGGAAAGAAAAGAAATCCCAGCCCGGTTTCATTGATCAACGGCATGATAATTGTCAAGTTCGCTCGGTTTGCTTGGGGTTGAGGAAATAAGGCACCGACAGATCATGGTCGTTCCCATGAGAAAAGGTTTTGAGATTCTTTCTCAGTATCGAGTTTAGTGATGTGTAGTCGTTTCTAAATTTGAAATACCGCGCAATGCTTCCAGATTTAAGAAACGAATTCTGTTTTTGTGGATTTCGATCCAATCTCGATTCTTAAAATCCGAAAGCGCTCGAACCAAAGTTTCCGTCGTGGTTCCCACCATCGACGCCATAACTTCTCTTGTAAGATTGAGTTCGATTTCGGGTTCGTTTCCGGAAGCAGTTTGAAAAGAGATCAGAAGTTCGGCGAGTTTGCTGTGGACTTGTTTGGTTCCTAACGCCACTGTCTGATCTTCCAATTCTTTCCATTCGATCGCCATTTGTTTTAGAATTTCCAACTGAAGTTTTGGATCTTCCTTCATCAGATCTTCTAAAACACCCTTCTGAATAAAACATGCTTCCACAGGTTCGAGGGCTTCGGCGTTTTGAGAAAAGGTATTTCCCGCTAAAAGATCTCGAAAGCCCACCCATTCTCCGGATCTTCGGATGGAGAAGGTTTGCTCTTTTCCCGAAGTAGAATTTCGGAAGATGCGGACGCATCCCGATTTGATAAAATAAAAACCGTTTGCTTTATCACCGGAATGGATTACGGTTTCCCCTTTGCGAAAAGACCTGAATTCTTTCGTGGAATTGATTTTATCTAAGGTATCCATAGAAACACATTTCAAAACTGATTTGTGTCTATTGGAGCAAAAATAACAATCGGGGGCGAGATGATTCTCGTTCACAAAACCCAAGCTCTTCGTTTTTTTCGGGGTTGCAAATGCATTTTGTTCTCTAAGCGATAAGACGGTAAAAAAACGAGGATCAAAAAAACCGTTCGAGATTTTTCTCTTTCTTTGTAGAATTGGGAAATCTACCGAAACTAAAAACAATGGATCTCAATTTTAAAGATAAGCTCCAATCCGGGATGTCTTCTATAGACAGTCTTTCCCGAAATCTGCCGCCTCAGGTGCAGAAAACCCTTTTGTACACTGGAATTTCCTTGGCTGTTTTGGGTGTTTCTTTAGCGATACTCGTAGGGGTACAACGCGGAAAGGAAGGCGCTGCTTTTGAGGACCAAGCCAAAGAATTGGACCGTAAGGCCCTTTTTTTAGAAGATTTAGAACGCAATTACAATCGAAAACGAAAGTCCATCCGTTACAGCGATCCTGATCTTTCCGGAAGCGGCGAATCTTCTAACCTTGAGATCGATCGATATGAAAGAGAAAAACCCAAAAGTGGTCTTTTGCCCGAATCGAATTCCCCGGAAGGAAAGGATCCTCTGAGAGAAGGAAGAAGGGAAGGCGGAGGAACTCCAAAACTACCTACGGAATCCGATTCTCTTCCGACAAACGACCGAGAGAAAACGCCCGATTCGGATCGAAAACTCGAAGATCCGGGAACGGTGACTCCGGATCGTGGAACCGGAAATCCGTCAAATACCGACAGGCCGAGTTTGATTCGTCCTCCCAAAAACAATTCAAAAGGATCTCCGGAACTGAGATGAAATGGATTCGCCTCCTGATTTTTTCCGGATTTTTATTCGGAATCTCCGTTTCTATCTTTGCGGATATGCCCCTTCCTTTTCCGGAAGAATCGGAAAGTTCTTCTTCGGATTTGGACGTTTTGGAAGAAAAAACAAAAGATTCTCCGACTGCAAAACCGGAGGAATCAAAGCCAAGTTTTTCCGAAAAGGGAGATTCCGTATCCACGCCGAGCGGGATCGAACCAAAGACGACTAACGTATCGGATTCTTCCCCTGAAACTGAAACCCAAAAATCAACCTCCAAAGATTCTATGGAAGAATCTACGATGGCGCTTCCCGAAAAAACGATACTTCCGAATTCTTCCAAGACGAGTTTAAAAAAGAAGAAGGATAAGAAAAAGGAAGATCCTTCCGAAAGCGGTTATAAAAAAGGTGTACTTCGTCTGAGAGAGAATCAGAGAAATAGTGCAAAGACCGAATTTAACCAAGCGGGCGGACAAGGAAAAACCGCGAATGCATCCAAGTTGGAAGACGCAAGACTCACGGCGGAAAGCGCGAATGACGCGAGTTCCATTACGGAACAAATCGATTCCGAGGAAGAAAAATGGAAGGCCGTCTTTGAGGTCGCTCGCGCGTTGAGAGGGAACGGTAAAATTCCCGAAGCGGAATCTCAATATCTCAAAATCATCACTGAAGCCCCGGAAAATTTTCAGTCGATTTCTCTTCTTTCTCTTGGAGAGATGCTTTCCTCTACGGATCGAAAGGATTCTGCGAGAAGATATCTTCTCCAGCTTGTCAAACTCCTTCAGAAAAAACCGGAGCTGGATTCTCAAAAGCAAAATTTAGAAAAGGCGGTCACCCTTATCGCGAGAATCTATGGAGAGCAGGGAAGATATGAAGAAGCGGAGAATTGGGCGAAAACCTATCTCACTCGGATGAATCCGGAAGCCTCGGAAGATTCTCCCTTTGTAAAAGAACTTCGGAGAATTTTAAAACGAAGATATTATTGAGTTTGGAAAGAATTTTTAGTTTTGGGAAATAAAAATCAAAACGTTTTTGAAATACGAAAGGGATTCGAATCTGCGGATTCAGAATCGAAATTTTCGATCAACCTTCGCGATAGAATCCGATTTTTTGTTTGTAAAGAGTCATTCTTAAAAGGGATCTGTCGGAACTCATACATTCTTCTGTGAAAATCGTGCCCTCGCCTTGATTGGGTCATATCCCTTACCCACAAGTTAAAAAAGCGATTTCGAATGAAGAAGGATCCCAGTATGACTTTTTGTAGGAGTTCCTACAAAAGCTCTGAGAGAGAATATTCCTTGCAAAGTTATAATTCTGTGATATAGAAAAGTTTCCTGAATTTTTCCCGCCACCGCTCCCCTCCACCCGAAATTTGGGCGGGGCGCGCGACTTTTTACGGAGGAACGTCGTAGCTCCGACAGATTCTTCTTGAGACTCAAGAGACTTGTGGGTAAGGTTATAGCCCTGATTGGGTTTATTCTCGAATGGTTTTCTTCCAACTTGACAAGGTTAGATAGTTTTCCGGAGGATAATCCGGTTTTGTTTCCAACGGAATGAATCTCAGGATCTAAAAAACCATTTCTAAATTCTAAGATCAATCCGTCGACCTCTGGACCTTTTTGAACCTGCAGAGAGGTCGACAAAATCGCAAAAAGAATCTCAGAAAATTCTTATGTTAAAGAGACGTTTACGTCGAGTTTTCCGAATTTTGAGAAAAGGCTGATTCCGAGAGAGGGCTTTTTAGGAATCTTTAATGTTTCGTTTTTGGAATCGATAATATTGGGAGCCGTGATTTCGATGGATTGACCGGAAGTTGCGAAGATATTCATCGCATTTCCAGTAGTCATGTTTGCGATTTCTCCCAGGATATCCTTGTATTCGTTCTTGATATCTTGTTCGCTCATTCCAGGCATCAGAACTCCTGCGATTTTGTAAGCCGCGTCATAGTTCAAACCGTAGACGACTTCACCGTTGAAAGTTCCGATCACTCCGATTACGATCGAAAGTTCTAGGTTTGTCTCAGGGCTGTCCTTGATTCCGATCTTTCCTCGGATGAGGTCCGTTTTTAAGACATCTCTAAAAACGATGGTCGCCGCTTCGAGAAAGGGATTTACGAGTTCAGCCCGGATTTGCATTATTCTTCTGCCTTTTGACCGATCCTTCGTTCAATCGGGTATTTTTCCTGAAGGGCCTGGCTGATTTCCATCACAAACCCGTTCATCAGGTTTGGATTGTCTCTCAAATCGGGTCCCTGGGAAGTATTGATTTTAGACGAATTGATTTCCATGGAAGCAAATTCTACGAATACATTTTTTTCGGAATCTTTGTAAGGACCTCCGACTTTTTGGGCTCCAAATGCGACCGTTGTCAGATCTTTCAAAAATTGAGAGTTATTTCCCAAACGAATCGTCTGATTTCCGGATTTTAGTTCCCAGAGATTGAGAAGAGTCTGGTCCTTGTAGTCTTGAATCGGAGTTCCTAAAAGCGCGGCGATCTTTTGCAATCCGTCCCGTTCTTCTTGAAATACTTTTAGTTTTGCCTTCCATTCTTCTTGAGATTTGGATCTGCCTTCCAAAAGGATTTTGCTCTTTAGGAAATTTTTTCTTTCCTCAAAACTAACTTCCTTTCCGTCCTTATTTTTCGGAAGTTTTCCGTCTTTTTTCTCGTTTTCGTATTTAGCTCTTAAAAGTTCGTCCGTGATCGGAGCTTCTTTTTCCGCGAGTTTGGTAAGTTGATCGTCGGTATAAGAAAGAATTCTCAATTGAACTCGGGCAGATGTGGATTCTTTCTGAACGCTGATTTCCCCGTCCGTTTTTTTCAGATCGGAATTGAGAAGAGAATCGTAGAGAACGCTCGCATTCTTACGGTCGATTCGGTATTGCATCGGCGCAGAATTTAGGATTTGTTTATAGATGGCTTCGGGTTTACGAACGTCTTCCTCGGAATAACCGGCTCCGCCGATGGATTCCCTGTGAATTCTTCTTGCTTCATCCGAAAGTTCTTCTCGAATCCCGGTTTCCGATACGGAGAATCCGGTTGCGTCTGCGATCTGTTTGGTGACAACCAGACTTCGAATCGTCTGAAACGCGCAAGATTGAAGAGTGGCCGGATCTTCCGCCAGAGAAGGGGCGATACTTCTGTATTGAAAAAAACAATCCCTTCTCGCTGCCTGAAAGTAGTCCATCGGGATGGAATAGTCTCCGATTTTTCCTGCGTTCACGCTGGAACGACCCGAGATGACGTCAAAAAAGCTCTTTTCGGCGTCGCCGGGGAGAAAGGTGATGATCAAACCACTCACAAGAAAGAAAAGAAAGATAGCGACTACGCCGCGGATGATTTTGTCTTTGAGAGAAACGTTTTCTAATTCCATGTTTGTATCTGTAAACTGAAAGGGTTTGTGAAGGAATATTTCTGTAAAGGAGAAAAGTGAGAAAAACGCTTCAGAAACCGGCTCATTCGACAGATACATAAAATGATGCTCTTTATTGCAATTGCACTCATTCTTGTGGGACTTCTTTGTTTTATCTACGTCTCTCTGAACCCCAACGGTTCCGGGCAAGAACGTCCCGCGTCGCAGTCGAGTCCTTCTCGCTCCGGGAATTCCGAGATCGATCACCTCATCTCAAGACCCAATTCAAAAAGAGCCGGAGAAATTCTCGCCTCCAACAAAAGATCTTCTCAGATGGAGGATGTTGAAAAGAAGAGACATCTCGAAAACTTATTCGTGGAAGGAAGAAAGATTCCGAAGCAGGATAAGGCTCCGAATTCTTCTTTTGAAACTCCTCTGGAAAGTTTTTCCGATGGAGAGGAAGAATTTATTTCCGAAGAACATTCTCCTTCCGGAATTCAGGTTTTGGAAGAATCCCCTAAGTATTCTTTGATAAAAGAAGAAAAACCCGAAGAAGTGAGGGAGATCCGTTTTGAGATCGAAGGTCTTTTGTATTTGGATCAGAACCGGGAACTTCCTTTTGAAAAACTTTCTAATAAAAAGGAAGATCTGACACCGGAGCTTTTGAGAGGTCTAAAAAGAATCGGTCCGGGAAAATTAAACGAAAGCAAGGAATCTCTTTGTTTCGAGGCGTTGAACAGTAGTTTTCGTTATTCCTTTTCCGAAATTGAAAAGATTTTATTTTTTGACGAGGGGATCGTCTTGATTCCCTCCAAATCCAATTATCCGATTCCGGTCTTTTTTACAAAAGAGACGAGTCATCTCAAATCGTATCTAGAGAGTTCGTCAAAGACATTTCCTTCTTGAAAAAAAGGGGAATCTGTAAGAGCTCCTACGATTTTACTTTGAAAGGCGCGGGTCCTGCAAAGCGAGCCATTTCTTTCAAAGAATCTGTCGGAACAACGACGATTCTCTGTGAAAGCCGCGCGCCCCACCCTGATTGGGTGGAGGAGGAGAGGTGGTGGGAAAAAAGTGGGTGACTTTGCTCTATCAGAAAATTAATCTTTTTGCAAGTAGAATTTGATCTTCTATCGTCGTAGGAACTCCGACACCGTTCTTGTCAAAGACTACCTTTCGCAAATGCGCCCAGCCATTTCTTTCAACGGCCTTCTACGTGAAGAAGACGAGTGGTTTTTACGATGATTCTCACGAGAACATAAAATACAAGACCGCCTCCAAAAAGAATGATCTGAGGAAGACGAATTGCTTCTAGAAGATTGCTTACGGGTTCGTTAAAATAAACCGCGATGAGATCAAAGACGCTAAAGATCACGAGGATCCCGAAAAGACTCGGATATTCTCTTTTGATCACGTTTCGGATTGAAAACGAAAGCGCCGGTTTTTTATAACCTCTAAATTTCGGAATAAAAGCGGGCACCGTGTTTGCCCAAGAAAGATACGCATCTCCGAATTTTTTTCTTAAGAATTGTTCTTCCGCAAACATAATTCTTTCGTAATATACCCAGAAAAAAAGGATAAAGACGGATGCGATCAAAAAATTCTTCAGAAAAAGAACGGCTCCGAGATAAAGAAGAAAGTTTCCGAGATAGAGGGGATGACGTATGAGAGAATAGATCCCTTCCTGGTTTACTACGTCCGCTACTTGTTCTTTTGTATTTCTTCCGGAAGTTCTTGCGGGCGCATAACCGATCACAAAACTCCGAACAAAAAGACCCAGAAGACTGATTCCCAAACAGACAGCTTGGTAATAAAGATGATAGGTGTAAGAATATCCGGGAAACTGATAAAAAGGCAAAAGGCCAAGACAGAGAATCAAGATGATTCCGGGGATGTAGGATCTCCAACGAAATAGAAAATTCCCCTGAGATTCAAATTCTTCGATCAAAGCCATACTTTCGTCCTAATTTTAGATTTCTTTTGAAATGAAATTGGAAGCCTCTGGTCTGTCAATAGCGAATCCGATCCGCTTCTGAGAAGCATTTTAGAAAGAATCCGGAAAGGAATCGAATCCTTCCCGAAAACGATCTAAGAATTCCCGATCAAGAACATACAAAATCGAATCGTTTCCGCTTTGAAAGATCGGTTCTTTTTCCGAGGTTTTCCCGACCCATTCTATCTCATAGATCGATTCCGAACTTTTTCCGAAATGGATTTCTATCTTTAGTTTTTCTCCGGAGGAAAGTTTTTGAATCGTTTCGTAAAACGGTTTTTTAAGAATTTTTTCAGCTTTTGTTTTCAAAAATCTTTCGACCCAAACTCCACAGTCTTCACCCCAACAAAAACTTCGGTCCGAGTTTACTATTTTCCATTCGTCGCGCGAGGTCCGGGCAATTTCTATTTTTGAAGAATTCTTTGATCCAAGATCTATGAGAATAGTATGAATTTCTGATATTTCTATTTCACGAGGAATCAGTAAGTTTGAAAAGAAAAAGTTCTCGTCCCCCCTTCCGAGTGCGGAGTTTAGACTTTCCTCCACAAACCAGATCACCCGTTTTTCAGGTTCTCGGACAAAAGTTCCCTTCTCTTGTTTTCCGGAAATCCCGATCTCCAGTTTTCCGATCTCGCCGGATTCGGTCTGGATTTCGAGTTTTAATTCTTCTCCGTTTAACCCTAGGTTTTCGTTTTTTGAGGTCGAAACGATTTTTGAGAACTTTCTGAGTTTCAAAAGCTCGCCGATAAAAGATTCAATTTTTTGAATATCAGGTCTTACGATTGTGTCCCGGACCTGAACGCTCCAGCTTCCTTTCTTTTTTTCCAGAAGAATTTCGTGTCCTTTTCTTCCGATCCGAATTCTTTCGACTTCGGAAGTTTTATAGGGAAAGAAGGGTTCCGAGTTTTGATAGGTTTTTTGAAAGATCGACAAAGGGTCCGAGATCAAGAAAAAGATAGTTCCTAGGAAGATGTTTGTCAAAAACAGCGCGAGGGCTTTTTCCTTTTTGACAAACTGAAATGCGGAAACGATCCAGGGAAAATCAAAGTTCATCGGTTTTATCTTCTCCCCGGTAAGAATTCCGATGTCGGATTCTTAAAAACGTATAAAGACCGAGAAACAAGGGAATTCCCAGAAGATTCAAAAAGCTCAAAAAAAATCGTTCCTTCTCCGTAAAGGGATTTAATCTCAAAACCGCGGATTTTTTACTTCGAATCTGGATGAGGTCCGAGTCTCCGGAAAAAATGTCGATGGAATTTAATAAAAATGGAATATTCGATTCTTGGTATATTTCTCTGGTTTCCGGGAATACGAGTAAATCTGAGACTATATAGGGGGAACCGAGCACGAGGATTCTGGAAATTTTTCCTTCTTTTGTATCCGAAAGAAAAGAAGAGGCCGGATCTAAGTTCGGATTCTTTGTGAATCGGGAATGAAATTTTCCTTCCAAAAGAGCGCCTAAGATCTGTTTTTCCCCCGAAGGTTTTGGCGTTGTTGCAAGGATTTGTTTTTCCCCCAAGGTTACGATCTCGGAACGAACTTCGGATTCCTCGCTTGCAAAAAGGATCGGTTCTATTTTCACATTCGGTTGTTTTGTTGGATCCAAATTCAAACTCGAGGACCAGGGGATGAGTAGATTTTGTAAGGGCGCGGTAAAAGGACTTTTTTCGCTTAACAATTTTTCTTTTTTACCCGCAAGGATCCAGGCCGGATACGGAAATCTTCCGATCACTCCGGGTTCGATTTCCATCAGAGGACCGGTGGAAAGAGAATGTTGCAGATCCACAACGATATCCGTGTTTACTTGAAAACCGTACGATACAAAGATCGAATTCAATTCTTCGATTTCGCCCGTCGGTCTTGCGATACCCGCATTTGTCGGGGACATACCGATTCCTTCTTCACGATTCGGCGCTTCCATTCGAAAGTCCATAGACTTTGCAAGAAGAACGAGATTTCCTCCCCGCATCAGGAATTGATCCAATCGATACGCGCCTTTTTCGGAAAGGAGGCCGGAGCCGATCCAAAGTAGAGTATGGATTTGGTCCGAAACGTCTTCTTCGTTTAACAAAATTTCGGGAATCGGTCCGTATTCTTCTTTGAGAACCTGATGAACCAAAACACCGACGCTGTCTTTTCCGCTGGAAGGCCCGGGAGGTTCCGTCGATAAAACTCCGGGAATTTTAAGAATCGCGATGCCCGATTCCCCGGGATTACGAATCATCTTTCGAAGTGTGGTTAGGATCTGATATTCGATCTGTTCCGCAAAAAAAGCTACCGGGATCGTTTCTCTGAGAGTTCCGAGCGAAAGTGTGATTCCCATAAACGCTTGTTTGATCTGGGAGGAATTTCTTTCGTTTTTTTCTAAGATCTGCGGCTCGATTCCCGACTCGATCGCTTTTTTTCGATCGTCTTCGTTTGTGTCAGGATCGTGAAATCGGACGAAGACCTTGGAACCTCCGAGGGAACTCAGTTCGTTTAACAATTCTTTTGTGAGATCCAGGGAGGTTTTGTATTCTTCCGGAATTTTGGAGGAATAATACGCGTCGATAAAAAGAGTCTCATTCAGATTTTTGAATATAGATTTCGTACTTTTCGAAATTTCAAAACGCCCCGAAACTGAAAGGTCTTTTCTGCAGACAAAGTGACCGATGATCCCGTTCGTAAAAAGGAAGATCAAAAAAACTTGGGAGAATAAAAACCAGGAACCGGAATTCATTTTTAAAAAGAAATACCGAATTTTCGAGATCATCGTTTCGACCTCAATATAAGAAGATTCGCATACAAGGTCGTAAACGAAAAACTCAAGAAAAAGAAAATTTCCCTTCCGTCCAAAATTCCCATCCGAAACGTTTCAAAGTGTTTGGACAAAGATAAAAAGGAAAGGATTCGACTTAGATCGGGCCCGAAAAAAGGAAGAAAGGGTCTGTAACCCAAAAGAAAAAAAAGCAAACATACGATAAGACCGAAAAGATAAGAACTGATCTGGTCCTTTGTCAAGGAAGAGACAAAACTCCCCAAGGCGAGATTGGCTCCACCCAGAAGAAAAATTCCGAGATAACCGACAAAGGTAGTTCCTACATCCAAATCTCCTAAATAGAGAATCGTAGTCGGAATCGGAAGCGTAAACAAAAGGACAAAACCTAAAAAACACCAGACTCCTAAAAACTTTCCGAGGACCAATTCGAATTCTCGAAAGGGAAGTGTGAAAAGAATTTCCAGGGTTCCGGAACGTTCTTCTTCGGACCAAAGACGCATCGAAAGCGCCGGAATAAAAACTACATACAAAATCGGAACCCAGAGAAAATAGGCTTCCATACTCGCCGATTTGAGATCCCAAAAAGAACTGTCTCCAAATCCGAAGAAAAAAAGAAACGAAGTCAAAAACAAAAAGAACCCTGCAAAAATCGTTCCGATCGGAGAGTTCAAATAAACTGAAAATTCTTTCCAAAAGACGGTTTTTGTGTTTCGGACGGATTCTTTAAAAAAGCCGAAAAGGTTCATTCCTTCGGTTTTCCTGTGAGAGTTTTGAATACAGATCCTAAGGAATTTTTTTCAGGAACCAGAGAACGGATTCGAAAAGGGGAGTTTTTTAGGATTCCAAACACGTCTTCCGCCTGAAACTTTTCGGAAAAAATTTTGAACTCTTGGAAGTTTTCCTCTTTTTTGCCCGTATTCAAAATCTCGTAAAAATCGCTCGCAAATAACTTTGTCATCTCTTCGATCGTGGTTTCGGCTAAAACGAGACAACCTTCTCCCTTGGAAATCGAAGAAACCGAGGCGTCGGCGATGAGTTTTCCGTCCGATAAAACGAGGATATGATCGCAGATTTCTTCGACTTCCTGCAGAACGTGGGAAGAAAAAAGAATCGTTTTATTCTTTCCTAATATACGGATCAAAGTTTTGAGTTCTCCGATTTGTAAAGGATCAAGACCGCCGCTTGGTTCGTCCAAAATGATATATTCAGGATCTTGAATGATCGATCCGGCCAGAGAGACCCTTTGTTTAAATCCCTTCGACAAAAGCGAAATCGGCCGATAAACAACTTTTTTGAGATCCAAAAGTTCGACGGCGGTTTCAATTTTGTCCTTTAGAAAATTCTTATGGATTCCTTTGGCCGTCGCTAAAAAGGAAAGATATTCGAATACGGTAAGATCGAAATAGATCGGAGAGGATTCCGGAAGATATCCGATTTTTTTTTGGATTTCGATTTTGTTTTCTAAAAAATCAAGTCCGTCAAAACGGATCCAACCGGAAGAAGGGGCGAGATAACCCGTCAAAAGACGAAGTGTCGTGGTTTTACCGGCGCCGTTCGGGCCTAAAAGCCCCGTGATTCTTCCTTTTGGAATTTCAAAGCTGAGATCGGAAACTGCGATTTTTCCGTGATAGGAGCGAGTGAGTTGACTGACGGAAATAGTTCCCATTGGGGGTTAATCACAAAAACTGCGGAACCGATAGAGAGCGGCAATCGTTTTTCAAAAATTCTAAAGATCTAATTTTCCATCCACTTTGAATTTTTTTAAAACTTCCAAAAGTTCAGGATTGAGATTTTTGATCTTCATCTTTACTCCGAAATTATCCATCAGATTTTTTAGAGTAAGTAGTTTTGCAATTCCGCTGGAAGTGATTTTTTTTACGCTTTCCACTTGAAATTCCACGTCCGAGATCGTTCCTCCGGAGGCTTTTTTTGAAACTTCGTCAAAAATTTTATCATAGCCGTCGATCACCGCGGTATCGATCAGTACTTTTCCGGACTTCCCTTCTATATTGAATTTTGACATACGGATTTTTCCTTAGTTCCCTTTATCTTTTTCATATTCAAGACTTGTTTTAAAGTTATTGTTTTGTCTCTCCGAAGAAAAACTTCAGGGCAGGGACAACACTCCTTTTTTTCTACACAAGTAGACGTAAAAAGTAACAATCTTAGGAAGTTGATATATGTCACAAATTCCGTAAATTAATTTCTGTACTTCGACAGATATAATTTACCAAAGAAGCATCGTCCTCCAGAGTCCAGTCTTTATAGTCCGAACCTTCCTTTAAAAGTTGAAGTCCGCACTGCTTAAGAAGTAAAAGGATCGTATCCCTTGAAAAATAGGTATGTTCGTGAACTTCGGAAAATTCTTCTTTGGAAGGTTTGTGAAAGAATGTAAGCGTCGATTCCAAACGATTGGAGTTTTCCACAAAACGATTCTTCCATCGAATTTTGTAGTCTCCGACTCTTTCGTGAAACGTCTGTCCGTCAAAATGGGTTTTAAAATTGTATAAACTACTCAGATCAAAAAAGAACAGTCCCTGCGGTGAAAGATGTTTTCGGACTTTTTGGAACGCGGATTTGAGTTCGGATTCATTTTTGAGATAGTTGAGAGTATCGTGTGTGGAAAGAATGAGGTCGAAGGTTTTGTCTTTTAGGTCAAAATTGAGAAGATCGGAGTGAAAGAATTCTCCGCCAATTGGCTTATTTCGAGCCATTTCGAGCATTTCTGAACTCGAGTCCACTCCGGTAAATCGAACCGAACTCGGAAATTTTTCCCAGAGTTTACAGGTTCCACAACCCAAATCCAAGACCGTATCCGGTAGGTAATTTTCAGTGTGATGTGCGTACGAGTTGAGTATGAATTCCGCCCAAAGATCATACTGGACATCTTTCATAACTGCATCATAAACGGTCGAAAAGCCGGAATAAGGCTTTTTTTTAAGCATAATTTAATTTTTTCTTGCTCTTTTTACGATCTTTCCAATAGTCAATCGTAATTTGATGAGACATAATGTTTCAAGGAAAATTTCAGCTCATTTCAGAATTCGATCCTTCCTTTTAGGAAGTTGTCTGAAACGTTGGAAAGTTCCCGCCAAAGCTCGCATTCTTATGTCTATGGTAAACAAAATTCAATGGGAATAGAATTACTCCTGCCGTTTATAGCCAGTGTAGGAATTACAATCCTTCTCAGAAGGTTGGATAAATCCAACTATAAACTCAGTCAGATCAAACGTTTTACGGGAAAAATTCAGGACGAATTGAACGATATCGCCCTTGAAAAGATTCAATCCGTAAAAGACGCAGGAATCGATTTAGAAATCAGCCTCAAACAAACCCGTAAACTCGCAAACGACGTACACGCATTAAACGAAGAATCCAGACAACTTTTGGAGTCCATTAAAACAAACCGTGATTTTCTGGACAGCGTAGCGAGAGACTTAAAAGAAGTAGTTCAACTTTCTTCGGATATTCGAGAAGAATCGAACGCGATCCAACAGGGATTGCTTCGTATGGAATCCGGTAAAAAAGAAATTCAACTTTTGGATCAGAAAATCCTCGATCTGCGTTCCGAAGCGGAAGCGATCCTGGAAGTTTTTTCCGATAAGGTCAATCTTCGTTCCGACGAACTTTTACAATCCCTCGCTTCCAAAATCGTTGAATTGGAAGAATTATTAGAAATCAAAAACGATAAGATCGATCAAGGTCTAAACGCGATCGCATCCAATTACAGAGAAAGTCTGGATTCTCATACTACTTCCTTGCTCCGTGAATCGGTGGGAAGAGTGGAACAACTGCGTTCCGAAATCACTTCTCTTTTTGAAACGATCACAAACAAAGAAGAAGATCTGGA
This sequence comes from Leptospira ainazelensis, assembly GCF_016918785.1. Lineage (GTDB taxonomy): Bacteria > Spirochaetota > Leptospiria > Leptospirales > Leptospiraceae > Leptospira > Leptospira ainazelensis. Next base: position 90,439 of record NZ_JAFFPT010000014.1, read on the forward strand.
TCTAAGATCCGAAAAACTGCAGACCGTATTTTTAACCGTAAGCGATAAACTCGAAAGACTCGATTCTCGCGTGGAAGAAAAAGCCGAAGCCGCCGATCGTAAACTCGAGGACATGGCACGTCTTTCCGAAAAATCGGTTCAAGACAAACTGGATCGAATTCTCGAACAAGTAACTCATTCGAAAGAAGCCTTTATCAACGGGGTCAAACTCGAAGTCGATTCGATCCGAAGAGAAATCGAAGGTATGAGTTTGGAAACGATGACTCGAAGAGATGAAATTCTCAATGAGACGAGACGTCAGGCGGAATCGATCAACGAATCCATCCAATTCTTCCAGGAAAAATATCTGGAAGCTGAGAACAAACTCCTCAGACAAGCGGACGCAAGAAAGTCCGAACTTCTTCGCCAGATCGATAACTTTGAAGAAGAATTCAACCGGATCAGCAGCAATCTTAGAAGCGAATCCGACAGCCTGAAAAAAGATATTTCCATGGGTTTGAAGGAATTTCATTCCGCCCTGGATTCTGCAAGAGACGAAGCGAAGGAAAAAACGATCTCAGGGATTTCTTCTCTCAAAGAAAATTTCGATATCGAACTCGCAAAAGTTCACGCGGAGAGAACGGCTCTCATTCAACAGGATCTGGAAGCGGTCAGACAATCCATATTCACTCTCGACAAACAGATTTCTACCCGGATCAAGGACGTGGATTCTTACTTAGGAGATCTTCAGTCCGCGATGGAATCGAGCGCGGGAGATCTTTTATCACAAGTCGAAGGAAAGATCGATCTTCTTTCCGGAACCGTGGACGAAGAGGTCCGCAAAATCGATCAAAGATTCGAGAACCTCGGCCGTTATTGGGAAGAAGAATTGGGAACGATTCGTCTAAACACTCAAGATTCAGTTTCTCATCTCCAGGAAAAACTGGGAAGTATTCACGTCGACGGAAGACAACTCCTGGAAGAATTCAAAAACGAATACAATCTTCAAAAAGATAGAATCGAAGAATTTGTTTCCCGTTATAAAACCAACTTTCAAAAAGAAGGGGATTCCGTCTCCGATCGACTCGGAGAATCTCTGCGTAATATCAAAGAAGAGGGAACTCATATTCTTCAAAATCTCCGGGAAGAATTTTCGGGAACCATCGATAAGATGGAACAGATCGTTAAGAAAAACGAAAAGGTTCTCGAAATCCACGCGGAAAAAGTCCGTAACAACGTGGAATCCAATCTGGAAAACGCCGGAAGAGATGCGGAGCGTGTTCTGGATAAACTAAAAGATTCTGCGGAAGACTTTTTTGAAAAACAGGAAGAGAAGATCAGCCGCTTAAACGGAACGATAGACGCAAAAATTTCAAAACAACTCACTTCTCTGATGGACAAGGGCCAGTTGCAACTCGGTCAACTCGAGGAAAGAATCAGCAAATACATCCTCGACGTAAAAAAGAATCTGGAAGAATCTCTCAAAGAATCCCGTAAAAACAGCGACGAGCAGATGAAAGGATTCCAAAAAGAGCTGCAAAATCAGTTGCGAGAAATGGAATCCGCTTCCGAAGAATTTTTACGTTCCGGAAAAGAAGAATTCAAAGAATCCAAAGAAGAATACAAAACTCTTCAATTGGATCTCAAACGCGACCTGGAAGAAATCACAAACGCAAAAACGGGTCTTATCAACGAAATCCGCGAGGAAGCCGAAAACTTACGTTCCCGCGTCGAAGAGATCACCGATAAGATGGAAGAACTTACCGAAAAAGCCGAACTCTTTCAAAAGGCGAGCGAAGTCGTGGACAGAACCGATTCTTATATCCAAACGATGGAAGAACTTCTTTCCAGAGCCGACGAAAGAACTCCATTGTTAAACGAACTCGAAGAAAAATTGGAAGAGTTGCAAAGTCTGAAACATTCCCTCGTATCGGAAACCGAAGACCTCAAGGTCAGACTGGATTCACTTACTTCCATCAAGGAATCTTCGGATTCTCTTCGGAAAGAATTCGAGGAATTACAAAGTCGTTCTTCCGATTGGGAAGATACGTTTACAAGACTTCTCGAAGCCGGCGAAAAAGCCCTCGAGATGGAAGAAACCTTCGGCGATCTCACTTCCAGACTGGAAACTCTCGAATCCGTTCGAGAAGAAGTCAAAGGTCTTTTTGACGAAACCGACGCTCACAAAGAGGCGGCAAAAGGTCTTACCAATAAACTCTATTCTCTTCAAAACGACGTCGAAATTTTGGAAGCGAGAGAAAAAGAAATCGCTGAAACCGTCCGCAAGACTGACGACCGAATCGAATCCTTGTTCCGCAAGAAGGAAGAAATCCGTTCGGTGGAAGCCAAGTTTGAAAAGATAGAAGACTTGATGGTCGACTTATCCGAAAGACACAAACAGATTTCGACCTTGCAACACCGTATGGAAGACTTAAAGGCCGGCGCGGTAGTAGTCAAAGAAGACTTGGAAGGATTGTTAAGCGAAGCTGACGACAAGTTTGAAAAACTTTCAGGCTTTTTGGACGCGGTAGGCGCCGTTACCGAAGGAAATGTTTCTTCCGGTAAGTCAAAAGACTCTTCCAAGGATCATTTGATCCAAAGAAAGAAGGCGACGGTGCTCAATCTTTATCATAACTTTCAGTGGCCTGCGGAAACCATCGCCGAAAAATTGAATTTAGAGACGGGGCTTGTGAACACGATTCTACAGAGCGAGTCGGCAAAGAAGAAATGAAATATTTCTTGACGTCACTTCGCATGTCTTCTATGTCTCATTCTGTTTTGTTAGAAACGGAAATCGGAACGATTTCAAGTTTTGGAGCGTTCCCTGCGGGTCTGGTATCATTTTTTTTTAAAACAAAGGTAAGGTCGCAAAGGGGAAAGTTCTAAAAGGTTGTTCTTTTTCCGGGTTTCTGAAAAGAATGCAAACAGGAACCGTTAGCGGAATGTTGAACGACTGGACGACCGTGAACCGGCGCAATATTGAAGATGGCACAAAAGAAGAAAACTAAGACAGAGAGGAAGAACTCAATGGCTGGAAAGAATGTCGAAAAGGAAACCCTGATCGTAACGAGCAAAGTAAAGGCTTATATCAAGTCGAAAGGATTTATGACTTCCGGGGATGCAATTGACGGTTTGAATGAAAAGATTCATCAACTCATCGACGATGCAGTGAAACGTACTGAATCCAACAAGAGAAGTACGGTTCGCCCGACTGATTTCTAATTCGATTTGATCTTCATTAAGAATAAGAGCGAAATCGAAAAAATGAGAGCGGCTGGGAAACTGGCCGCTAAGCTTTTGGATTATATTTCTTCTTACGTTCAATCGGGGGTTTCGACTCTTCAGTTGAACGATCTTTGCGAAGAATTTACGAAGAAGCACGGGGCGAAGTCGGCTCCTCTCGGTTATAAGGGATTTCCAAAGTCGGTCTGTACTTCCGTAAATCAAGTTGTCTGTCATGGGATTCCCAAGGCGACGGAGATTTTAAAGGAAGGAGATATCATCAATATCGATGTCACTCCTTTATTGGATGGATATCATGGGGATTCTTCCCGAACCTTTATCGTCGGCGGAAAGACGAGTCCGGAAGTTGCGACCTTGGTTGCAGATACGGAAAGGGCGATGTATGTCGGAATCGAACAGGTAAAACCCGGAAACCGAGTTCACGATATCGCGAATGCGATCGATGATTTCCTCACTCCAAAAGGATACGGCATCGTTCGGGATCTGATGGGTCACGGAATCGGAAGAGGTTTTCATGAAGACCCGCAAATCCCACACTTTCGTCAAAATCGAAAACTCGCAAAGCTAGAACCGGGTATGATCTTTACCATCGAGCCGATGGTGAATCTTGGAACCTGGCAAGTGAATTTTTCCAAAGAAGATCATTGGACCGTGACGACGAAGGACAACAAATGGTCCGCTCAGTTCGAACACACGATTCTTGTCACCGAAAAAGGCTATGAAATTTTAACCGTATCGGATTAATCTGGTGTCCATGGAAACAGTACTTGGTTATCTGAACAGCTTAGGTAAAGACGCGGTATTCTTCTTAATTAGTTTTGTACTTTTTTATATCGGTAAAAAAATCAAAGATTGGATCGAACCCGGCGATCTCGATCACGAAATTATCGTAAACAATAACACTGCGGTTTCATCGGGATTGGCAGGTTATTATCTCGGGCTGACCTTGATTCTTCTTGTCATACTTTCTTCTCCCGGAACCGATTTTGTTTCCGATTGTTTTCAAGTTCTATTTTATGGGCTTCTCGGCATTTTACTCTTAAATCTTTCCTATTTTATCAACGACAAGATTATCTTTCGTAGTTTTGATTTTACGGAATTGGTTTATTCCGGAAGAAATTCCGCAGTCGGCGCCATTGTGTTTGGAAGTAGTATCGCCTCTTCTGTGATCATCGCCGCGTCTCTCAGTGGAGACAGCGCAGCGCTTTCCTTTTCGGTCTGGAAAGACCTCGGGCTTTTGGAACCGATTCAGAAACTCTTGGACGGAACCGTTCTCGGAGTTTTGTTTTTTTTACTCGGCCAGGTTGCCTTGATTCTATTTACTTTTGCGTATCGCAAGATGATTCCTTATTCTCTCGATCTTGAATTGAAAGATCGTGAAAATCTTGCGGCCGGCGTTTCTTACAGCGGTGCCTTGATCGCGCTCGGAATCATCATCGCTCGGGCCTTGCATAAGGATTTAGTTTCGATGGAACACACGCTCATCCATATCTGTTTGGATTTTATTTTGGGACTGATTGTGATCCCGGCGGTGAGACTTCTTACGGATGCCGTGATTCTTCCCGGTAGCACTCTTAAGGAAGAGATCAGTAGAGATCAGAATGTGGGAGTGGGACTACTCGAGGCCGTTGTATTGGTCAGCTTTGCCGGAATTCTTTTTTATGCGGTTTAAGAATCAAAAAATTTCTCTGGAAGTGTAGAGTTTCCATTCTAAGTGGTAGACTTTCCGGATTCCGAATTCAAAAGAATCTTTTAGGATTTTGATTCTTTCTTCGTTTGAGATCTGATCGATGGTACCGACGCCCTTCATCATATTTAGAATTTCGGAACTCAATTCTCCAAAGATATATTTATGATTGATATGAAACGGTTTTAGATCTCGTTCTTGAAATCCTCTCAGAGCTCCTACAACCGAAGCAAAGACGATTTGTTTTGCAAGTTTTTCTTCAGGAAGGGGAATCAGGCGAACCGCCTTCATCACATCCGAATAAGCAAGTGCAATGGAATTTTTCGGAAGTAATTCGAGTTCGGTTTTTGGAAATTTGATTTTTTCGGATAATTCTTTTTGCATACTCTTGCTATATCAAATTTATGATCGAAAGTAAAGAAATAATTTCCGAACTGACTCCTTTGATCGAAGAATGCGGGTTTGATCTTTTTGGAATCTGCGAGGCGGTGATTCCCGAAGAGGATCAAAGGAGTATTCTTGCTTGGGTGGAGGCAGGGAAACACGGAAAGATGGAATGGTATCCGAAGAATATGGATCTTCGGTTGCTTTTTAAAAATTTAGGTTTTGAACCCAAGTCCGTCATAGCGCTCGGTACACTCTACAATGATCTCGAATATGATAAGATTTGCAAAACGATGTCATTTCGATTTTCAAGATATGCGATCGGAGAAGATTATCATCGTGTTCTCAGGAAACTTGCCGGTCCGTTGTTGAACGAATTGGCGAAACGATTTCCGAATCATAGGTTTCGGCAAGGTGTGGATTCTCTTCCGGTTCCTGAAAAAATTTTGGCGAGAGAAGCGGGACTTGGATGGCAGGGTAAGAATACGAATCTCATCCATCCCGAATTCGGATCTTTTTTTTTCATCACGGTGATTCTTACCGATCTTCCGATTTCAGTTGCCAGTATTCCGGTTAAGGATCGTTGCGGAACCTGCACCGCGTGTATCGACTCGTGTCCAACGGGTGCACTCGCTCCGTATCAAATCGACGCCGGGAAGTGTATCTCGCATCATACGTTGGAGGATCGCTCCGCCGAAATTCCGAATACCTTCGGTTGGATTGCCGGTTGCGATATCTGTCAGGACGTCTGTCCTTGGAACCAAGTAAAGGCGCGTAAAAAAGGAATTCAAACAAAAAGGGAAGAATTTAAAGCGCGTTCCATTTTTAAAGAAGATCCGAACTCGATTTTATCGGTGGATGCGAAAGGTTTTGAAAAAAAATTCGGGGACTCCGCGATCTCGAGGATGAATTTCGAGATGTTTCGAAGAAACGTCGAACTCGTAAAGGACTCGACGCGGAAAAAGGAAAATCTCTGACGAGAGATACATTCCGAATCTTGCAACCGATTTTTTGAAGATGATTTAATTGTTCCGACAAAGCATCCGTTGTAAAAACCTTATCTTTGCCTGCCAAGTTAGAAGAGGATCAACAAGGATCCTGATGGAGATTTTGGGGAGTTCCCACAAAAGGGAGGTTGACCGGTAAAACAAAATTTTCAATGGAGAAAAATCTCTGGAGCTTTTTTCCCGTGATGCGATCCGGGAAGAGCGTCGTCGTATTTGCGCGATTCCTCACCTGAAAAACTCAGCGAAAGCTCACGATTGGTTGTTATGTAAGCAAAAAGTGAACTGACTTTTGTCGGAACAACGACAATCCTCCGTGAAACGAAAGCCCGCCCTGCGGCGCGATCCTTAGAGAGCGGGGCGCTGAGTTTTTTGGGTGGAGGGGCGGGTGGCGGAAAACTCCGGGAGATTTTCCTATATCACGGAATCCTAATTTTGCAAGAAATATTCTCTCTCGCGGTTGTAGGAGCTCCTACAAAAATTTTTGATCGGGATCGCCCTGATTCCAAATCGCTTTCCAACTTCTGGGAAAGTATAAGATGGAATCTAATTTTGCTGGGTCTTTTGGTTCCGTTTGAAAGGAGGGAATCTGGAAACCCGGCGATTTCAACTTTTAAAGGACGCGAATGACTACAAAAGATAGAAAAGCCCTATGTTTTAGCGGGAGGTATCTAAAATGATCTTCTGAGTAATTTAATATTTAAGAATATTCTAAAATGATCAATTTTGTCTTGTTTTTCCTTGTTTCAATTTGGCCGTCTTTAATTTTGAAGAACGGTCGATTCCATAGAATTCATAAAGCATATTCTGCGCGAGAAAAAGGGATTCTTTTAAAGGAACTTCCTGCGGGTCCAGATGCCACTGGAGATACAAGCCGTCGAAAAGCGCGATGAGAAGAGAGGCTTTTAAAATCGAAGATTTTGAATTCGGTTTTCCTAAATTTAAATTTTCGGACAATTTTTTTCGAAAGGTTCGATACATCTCAAAAACTCTTTTTCGGACTTTGGAATCCGCCGGCTCGTTTAAAATAAGGGTAAAAAAAACTCCGTTTGCCTCCGGAGTTTCCAAAAAAAATTCGGTAAACTTTTCGAAAAGACAAAGAAGAGGATCCGCTCCTTTTGCAAGACCCTCCTTTACGGATACTTCCACTTCGAGAAAGAGTAAATCCACGAGTTCGATCACAAGCCCTTCTCTCGATCCGAAATGCCAGAGGATGCTGCTCTTTGCGGTTCCCGAATATTCCGAAAGTCGATCCAAACTCGTATTCATAATTCCATGAACGGTAACAAGATGTCTGAAGTCGGAGAGAAGTTTTTCTTTTGTGATCTTGCCTCTCGAAGTGCTTCCGTTATTAGCCATGTTGATTCCAAGATTCTAATATTTTTTGACCCGCGATCATACTAAAGGCCATGATCGTAAAACTCGGATCCACGGAAGAAGAAGTGGGAAATACGGAAGAATCGCTAACGTAAAGATTTTTAGTTCCGTGAACCCGGTGCGAACTATTCACGACCGAAGTTTTGGGATCGGAACCCATTCTACAACCGCCTCCCGGATGAGGGGCCGCCATCAAAGAGGTGACCGGTTCGAGTGGAAGTCCGTCGATCTTATGAAGTTCCGATTTCGAACGAAGAATCATCGAAGTGGAATTCGGGATCAACACTTCCTTAGCTCCGGCCTCCAAATTGAGAAGGACCTGTTTTTTGTAAGTGTCTCTCATAGCTTTTTTTGTGATCGGTCCAAAGGAATAATTTACGTTTCTCCGATTTCCGTTGACTGTGATGTTTCCTAATTCCGTTTCAATATCATCGAGCCACGCGATCGTACCGCCGAGTTTCGGTAAATTTTTCATATAACGTGTATGTTGTTCTCCAAAACCGGAGATCGTCGCCGCGATCGCTCCGGGTTGAATCTGGTTCGGCATCAACATATAGCCGCCTTCGAGATAGTTTCCATTCTCATCGTAACGAGCCAATCTAAATTCTTCCACTCCGTATGCTGCGGGAATATTTCTCCACTGAATGATATCCTCGTCGTAGAGCGCGTGAACAAAAAGAGTCGGATTGATGGAAACAAATTCTCCGAGCGCGGGAAGTTTTTTCTTCCATCCGTTTCTAAGTAAGAATGTGGAACTGCCGAATCCTCCCGCCGCAACTACAAAAACTTGAGCTTCGACTCGTATCCGGATCCCGTTTTCTTTGAGAGTTCTTCGATCGATCACGTTTGCGTCTATGGAAACGATTCTATCTCCCTCTACGTTAAGCTCCGTTGCTCTACAATCCGCGTAGATATCGGCCCCCGCGGAAAGCGCCATGGGAATATGAGTTACGAGTTGACTTTGTTTTGCTCCGAAAGCGCAACCCTGCATACAATGTCCCGATTTTTGACAGTTGTTTCTTGCTTGGGGAATTCGTCTTCCTTCCCATCCCAAAGATTGAGAAGCGCTTCTTACGAGTTCATTCATTCGATTGAAAAATTCGTCCTTTGCCGGGTGAACGTGAAGCCTTTTTTCCAAGATCGGCCATAACGGGGCAAGGTCTTCTTTTGTATGACCTTCTACTCCGTATTTTTGAGACCAGAGTTGCAGCTTCTCATCGGGAGTTCTGTAACTGTCAGCCCAGTAGTGAACGGAGGCGCCGCCCACGTTGTTTCCGTAGACTATGTTTATCGTTCCGTCTTTCGTCGTAGCAAGATTTCTTTCTGCGGAAACTTTAGCCGCCATGTTGAGTTCGTGATTGTCAAAGGTTCCCGTGTGATAGTATCCTCCTTGTTCGAGCATAACTACCTTCTTTCCGCCTTCCGCGAGTTTGAGCGCAAGTGTAGAACCGCCGCATCCCGTACCGATGATACAAACATCGGCTTTTACGGTTCGATTTTGATCGAGGTGTTTCCATTCGTAAATTTTTCCGGACATGATTTCTCCTAGTTCTTACGAACTTGTGTTTTATAGTAAATTCTGGATTCGCTGAGTTTTTCGGGAAAGTTCCCAAAAGGTCCGTCATAACCGATTTCCTTCCAGGTGCTTTTGTGACCATAGTAAACGAGCATCACGACCATACGAACGCTGGAGACGATGTTGCGGACGAGTTCGGATTCCGATTGTAAAGCGCCGTTTAGGAATTCTCTGGCTTCTTCTTTTTTTAATTTTGAAAAACGACTCCAATACCCGAATCGGATCGGAAGAAATTCCAAGATCCACATCGCGGTATCAAAATCTCCACTGATGGAAGAATCGACAAAGAAGAGTTCTTCGTCCAAACGCGAGATTACTTCCGACTCTTCTATATCCGGAAAACCTTCGTCCTCCGGCAGAACCGCTTTTGCAAACGAAGAGAGTGTTTCTTCCGTGGAGCGACTGAAAAACAATCGTGTCAGTTTTCGAGTCGATCTCAGAACGAAACCGACGGTTCCAAGAAGAAACACGCTCAAAATCGAGGTGAGGATAAATTTTTTTCTGGAGAGTTTTGTTGAATTCATAATTGTACCGATCGGTCAGTACAATTATTGATCCACGTTTTTAGTAAAGAAAAAATCGAGCGTTGTTCTAAAATAAAATTCCATCGGATGCTCAAACCCGTTTGTAAGAGTTCTGGATAAGGATTGGAGTCGAAGTTTTTTCTCAAAATTCTCGCCAAAACGGTTTTAACGAGGATAGATCTTTCTTTTTGAAGATGCGGTTTGTTGCAGTTATATAGAATAATTTATTTCCACGTCGGCAAAAATAACATAGAATTGCCGGAAAAAAGATTTAAAAAATCCAAATCTTTGATTGAATTTTGTATTCCTTGAGTATTGCGAGGAGGCGAAAGCATTTCATGAATTCTCGATTAGGATCTCACGAAATAAAATCTCCGATCTTTCACTCCGATAAATTTGGAGTTTATCTTTCCTCGAATCCGGAGTTCCGGACGTTTTTGGAATTGGAGTCGATCGGAGAACGATCGAACGTGATCTCTAATTCCGCGTCGGAGATCATCGCCGAATTTGCGAGGAATGCGTTTGAAGACAAACTCATTCTTCTCATCGAATTTAAAACCGAAGCGGGTTTTACCAAAAGAAGATCCGTTTTTTTTAGAAAAATTTTCAAGGATGAGGAAGTTCTTGAAATCGAAGGAGTCATTCTTCCCGAGATAACCAGAACTAAAAAAGCCAGAGGGAAAAGAACTATCGCCGTCAATCGTACTTATCTCATTCGAAACGAAATTACTCAGTGGATTCTTAGATCCAAATCGGTTCAGGAACTCTATACCGGCGTTTGTAAAATTCTCAAAGCCGAAGAGAATTTAGGTTTTGTCTGTTTTGGAACGGTAGAATCTAGGAAAAACATAATATTCCAAGTTGCTTTTGCAGGTGAAAGCCAGTTTATCTTTAAGACCGAAACCGAAGGAATGGATTTGGGACCGGGTCTCAGAGCGATCGTTACCGGGAAGCCTCTTATCATCGACGACATTCACAACGCGGACGAGTTCGGCAATTGGAAAGAAACCTGTGTTCAATTCGGTTATCAATCGATGGGCATCTTTCCTATTTTTTTGTTAAAAGAATTGGTCTCCGTCCTTTGTATCTTTTCCAAAGAGAAACACTATTTTTTGGAAGACGAGGCAGGAATCTATTCCGAAATCACAAAGGATTTGGCTCTTGGTCTAAAAAATATAAGGGAAAGCGAACAAAGATTTTTAGCGGTAAACGCGTTACGCGAAAGCGACGAAAGATTTCAGGCTATCTTTGAAACCGTTGTGGATGCGATCATCATGATCACGCCAAAAGGAACCATCATGATGTTCAACACCGCGGCGGAAAAAATGTTCGGTTACGGTTTTACCGAGGTTGTAGGTAAGAATATAAAATTTCTGATGCCCGAGCCCTATCACTCCGAACACGACGAATATCTGAAACGATACGTTGAAACACGGGAAAAAAAGATCATCGGAATCGGAAGAGAAGTTGTAGCTCTCAAAAAAGACGGTACAAAATTTCCCGTGGAACTCGCCGTTTCCGAATTCTCCCAAAACCAGAATCAATACTTTGTCGGGGTCATTCGAGATTCCACGCTGCGAAAAAAATCTGAGAACGATCTAAGGGAAAAGACGAGCGCTCTGGAAGAATTGAACCGGGGGCTCGAAGCTCGTGTGGAATCGGAGATCCAAAAACGGAGAGAACAGGAAAAGGCGATGATAGTCCGGTCTAGATTGGCGGATATGGGCGAAATGATCGGTAATATCGCCCATCAGTGGAGACAACCTCTGAACGCGATCTCCCTCTGTGTACAGGATTTTTCGTATGCGTATTCGGAAGGGAAACTCGACGAAGAATATATCGAAGATTCCACAAACAAGATCATGAATCTTGTGGAACAGATGTCGGCAACCATAGACGATTTTCGGAATTATTTTCGTCCGAATAAAACGAAGGAAAAATTTTCGTTAAAAACCTTGATACAAAAATCGTTCTCATTGGTTTCCGAAAGTTTAAAAAATCAAAATATTAGTATTTACTTTAATCCTAATGAAGATTATCAAGTATTCGGTTTTCCTAATGAATTCTCCCAGGTGATTTTGAATATAATCGCAAATTCAAGGGATGCACTTATGGAATCTCATCCGGACGAACCTTCGATTCACGTGGATATTCGCAAAGAAGGAGAAAAAAAAATGGTGACCATTCGGGACAACGGAGGAGGGATCGACTCCTCGATATTAGAAAAACTTTTTCAGCCTTATTTTACGACAAAGGATCAAGGAAAGGGAACCGGAATCGGTCTTTATATGTCCAAGTCAATCATCGAAAACAATATGGACGGGAAAATTTACGCTTATAATTCCGATCAGGGAGCCGTGATGGTGATCGAACTTCCATGAATCGGATCGCATTAAAACTTTTGTATGTAGAAGACGAAGAATTAATCCGGGTAACGATGGTTCGTTTTTTAGAACGTTTTTTGACTTCGGTTCGTTCCGCAGAAAACGGTAAAGTCGCTTGGGATGTGTTCCTTGAGTATCAACCCGACGTTGTTATTACCGATCTCAAGATGCCGTTGTTAGACGGAATCGAACTTACAAAAAAAATTAGGGAATACAATTTGAATATTCCGATTGCCGCGATGACCGCCTTCTCAGAACCTGAGATTATCGACGAAGCTCGTAAAGCGGGAGCAACCGAAATTTTTATCAAACCTGTGAACGTTGAAAGGATAAGGGAGCTTCTGCTTACATATGAAAAATAGAATATTTGTAATCCGACGTATGTATTTATAACTAAGGTCGTCAAGACCGAAAGGAGTCGGTCCCTTGTCTGAGAACGATATAGCTCAAGCGGAAACGCAGAAGAATATTCCGAGAGAATTGACTCTCGAAATCGATACCAATTATGCGGTAGAAATCGCGGAAGATATCTACTGGATCGGATTCTACGATCAAAGAGAGTCCCTTCACTGTAATCCCTATATGATCAAAAACGGTGATAGCACCATTCTGATCGACCCCGGCTCCATTCCAGACTTCCCCGTTGTGGCCAGAAAGGTTTTCTCCCTCGTAGCTCCGAACTCCATCGAAACCATCATCTTACAACACCAGGATCCGGACCTCTGCGCGAACGTTCCGATCTTTGAAGACTTAAGCGGCGATAGTCCCGTGCAGATCGTCGCGGAAACAAGAACCGTCTATCTGATCAAACACTACGGTGTTAAAGGAAGTATCATTCGTATCGGCGATGAATTGACGTATTTTTCCACGCCTAGCGGAAGGGAACTTCAGTTTATCAGCACACCGTTTGCACATTCCCCAGGGGCTATGATTACTTTCGATCTAAAGTCGCGTGTCCTTTTTACGAGCGATATTTTGGGCGGGTTGGGAAGGGAATGGTCCTTGTATCACGACAAAAAAGCTTTGGACAACATGAAGACATTTATGCAGGCTTATATTCCTTCCAATCTCGCTCTACGTTATGCTCTTTTGAAGATCATGAGCTTTGACGCCGAGGTGATCGCGCCGCAACACGGACAAATCATTCGTAAGGAACAACTCCCCGACATCATCGACGAACTTTGGAACCTTCCCTGCGGACTCGATTTGATCAAGGACGATTGGATTCAAAAGGCGAGAAAGGGTGAACTGCGTTGAACGAGTTAGCCGAATTCGCCAAGAACATCGCGCTCGGAACTCCCGAAGACATCATTCAAAGAGAGGAGGATTATTTCCGAGCTCTCAGCCGGATCGTTCGATATCGAAACAAGGAAGCTCTTACCCGTGAGATGATGAATCACATCGTCAACAGCGATCGTAATCGGATTCTCGAGGAGAAAAAAAAAGCGGACGTACTTTTACAAAACATTCTTCCGGAATATATGATCGAAGAATTGAAGCTGAAAGGAAAAGTTCGACCCATTCAGCACGAGAACGCCGTAGTAATTCTTACCGACTTTGTGGGATTTTCGGATATCAGCCGTTATATGAGTCCGAACGAACTCTTAAAGGAACTTTCGATCTATTTCGACGAGTTCGAAAAAATATGCACTCAACACAGAATCGAAAAAGTAAAAACGATCGGGGACGCATTTCTTGCGGTCGGAGGTTTGGGCGGATATAAAAGAACGGCAAAATTGGATTCCCTTTTGGCCTCTTTGAAGATGATGGAATATACGGAGAATCGCAAAAAGGAAAGAATGAAAAACGGAGAGGAGGCCTGGGGGCTTCGGATCGCGATTCATTCTGGAACCTTGATCGCCGGGGTGGTCGGACATACAAAGATCGCCTTCGATATCTGGGGACATACCGTTAACCTCGCTTCTCGGATCGAGAATATCGGCGAACCGGGAAAGATCACGGTTTCTAAATCCGTTTACAACGACGTCCGCGATTATTTCGATTGTTCTTATATCGGAATGAAAGAATTGAAAGGAGTCGGTCAGCACGACATCTACACGATCGATTCCATCAAAAAGAAATTGTCCAGTCCGAACTCCGTTCATACACCGGGTCCGAATTTTCAAAAACTCTATCGTGCCCTGGAAAGCGGAAAACACATCATGCTCCTGGACGGAAAATACCATATTTCAAATCCGAGTCGCCCCGAGAAAAAAAATGTCTTAACCAGAGACTAAGGATTTCGTTTGATCCGAAACAAAATCGAATGAAATTTAAGAATTCAACTTAAAACAGGATTTACCTTCGTCTGGCGTACCGTTCCATGTAAAGAAATCGACCTTCTTTACGACAGTGAAATCCAAAAACGAACCCATTTCCTCCGAGCTTCTTTTAAAACTAAGAAAGTCCTTACTTTCCTGGTTTCAAAAAAACAAAAGAGAACTCCCTTTTAGAATCAATAAAAACGCGTATCGGATTTGGGTGAGCGAAATTATGCTCCAACAAACCCGCGTCGCGGCGATGTTGCCGATCTACGAAACATTCTTAAAAAGATTCCCGGATCCAATTGCATTGAAGGAAGCCTCGGAAGACGAGGTCATGAAATACTGGAAAGGTCTCGGTTATTATTCTCGAGCGCGGAATTTAAAAAAAGGCGCAGCACTTTTGGTCGAAAAATTTTCGGGAGAATTTCCGAAGGACTACGAGGACGCGCTGTCGATACCGGGTGTGGGAAGTTATACCGCGTCCGCAGTATTATCGATCGCTTATGGAAAACATCACGCCGTTTTAGACGGAAACGTTAAGCGAGTCTTGTCTAGACTTTTTTTGATCGAACAAGATCCGCTTCTCGGTTCTACAAATCAACTTTTGGGCGGTCTCGCCCAAGAATTATTAACTCCGGATTTTGCGGGAGATCACAACGAAGCGATGATGGAATTAGGAGCCCTTGTTTGTGTTCCCGTTCCGATTTGTGAATCTTGTCCTTTTATCGACGGCTGTGAAGCGAGAGCGGTCGGAAAAGAAAGGGAAATTCCGGTATCAAAGTCCGTCGACAATTGGGTGGATTTGGATCTACACTTTTTATTCTTAAAATCGGAAGGACAAATTCTTCTTTTAAAATATCCCGGAAGAAGATTTTTCAAAACGATCTATTCGCTTCCGTTTAGGATCGAAGGGAATCATCCCTATGAAAAGGATTCCATCGCCGAACAGTTGTTTGACGGCTCCCTTATGAAAACACATTCAAAAACCGCTAAACATTCCATAACCAACCATAGAATTCGGCTGATGTTCAGCGAAAGTTCGGAGGATCGAATTCGAATCGAAAGGATCCTGAGTAAAAAAGAAAATCTGCTTTTTAAATGGGTGAGTGAAGAGGATCTCAAAGAAGAATTTCCTTCTTCCATTTCCGGAAAGCTGATCCAACTCAAAAATAAAACGATAAAACAACCGGATCTTCCGGTGGGAAAAATATGAAAATCAGATCCACGAGCGACTTTGTAAAAGAATTACAGAAACAAAAAGAACTTTTAGTGATCGAAGAGGAAGTGGATCCGATTTTAGAATTGGCTGAAATCCAAAGACGAGTCGTCGCCAAACGTGGTCCCGCCGTTTTATTCAGAAACGTAAAAGGATCCAAGTTTTCCGTGGCTACTAATCTATACGGTTCCGAAAAAAGGATGAGAATCGCTTTCGGCGAGGATCCCGTAAAGTTTGTGCAAAAAATTGCATATACCATTCAACACTTTCTTCCGCCTTCCTCTTCCAAGGTTTGGGCCTTGCGTCATCTCGCTTTTCAGGCTCTGAAAGTCGGATTAAAAAAAGTCGGTTCCGCACCCGTTCTCGATAATACATTAGAATCTTTGCATGAACTTCCCGCCATAAAATCCTGGCCGATGGACGGAGGTAAATTCGTAACCTTGCCTCTGGTTTATACTGAAAGTCCTAAAACGGGAAAGGGAAATTTAGGAATGTATAGGATCCAGATCCACGGACCTTTGGAAACCGGGATGCACATTCAGATCCATAGAGGCGGTGGGAATCATTATTTCGAAGCCGAGAGGGAAGGAAACGGATTACCGGTTCATATCTATGCCGGAGGACCTCCCGGTCTTACGATCGCGGCCGTAGCTCCTCTTCCTGAAGAAATCAGCGAACTCATTCTCGCATCGTTATTGTTAGGTGAAAAATTAAAAATTTACAAAAACGGAAGCGTAAGTCAGCTTCCGATCGTAGCAGACGCGGACTTTTTAATTTCGGGAATCATTCCGCCTAAGATTCGTAAGCCGGAAGGTCCGTTCGGGGATCACTACGGTTACTACGCTCTCAAACACGACTATCCGGTCGTGCGGGTAAAAAATATATTTCATAGAAAAGACGCGATCTGGCCCGCGACGGTTGTAGGACGTCCTCCTCAGGAAGATCACTGGATCGCGGAATATCTTCAGGATTTATTGTCGCCGATGTTTCCGGTAGTAATGCCAGCCGTGAAAGGTGTTTGGGCTTATGAAGAATCCGGAGTTCATTCCCTCGCGGCCGCGGTCGTTAAGGAACGATACCAAGGAGAGGCGTTTACCGGCGCCCTTCGAATCCTGGGAGAAGGACAACTTTCTTTGACGAAAGTATTACTAGTCACCGATCAGAACGTGGATCTCAAAAACTTTAGAAATACGTTTATTAGCGTATTAGAAAGAATGAATCCGATTACGGATCTTCACATTTTCTCCAATATTTCCCAGGACACTTTGGACTATACGGGACCGGAAGTGAACAAAGGAAGTAAGGCGATTTTTCTCGGATCCGGTAAAAAGAAAAATTCCTTAAAAACCGGATTCAAAGGGAAGTTCGTAAACTCTTCTTTTTACGATCCGATCGTCGTCTATCCCGGAGTATTGGTCGTCTCGGGCAAAAAATACAAGAAGAACGACGGACTTCCGGCGAAACTTTTAAAGGAGAAATGTATTCAGGATTTTTTACTCGTGTTTATCGTAGACGATTCCAAGGATGCAACCCGTTCTGATCACGATTTTATCTGGTCCATCTTTACACGTTTCGAACCTGCGGGAGATATCTATGCAGACACGAAATTAATCCGAAATCATCCGGGTCTCTATCCGCCCGTCGTGATCGACTGCAGACTCAAGGATTGGTATCCTCCTTTGACGGAAGCCGACGGTCAGACCGTGAAAAGGGTGGACGATAGATTTGGTAGACTCTTAGACTCTCTTTAGGAAATTAGAATTTTATGACGAAAAAAAGATGTATTGTCACCGGCGGAGCCGGCCTTATCGGATCCAATCTCATTGAAGAACTCAACCGCCAGGGAATCGACGACATTTTGGTCGTAGATCATCTGGGAAATTCCTCCAAATGGAAGAATTTAGTGGGAAAAAAATATTCCGATTATCTGGAAAAAGAACACTTTTTAGATCTTGCGATTCGATCGAGTTTATTCAAAGATTATGATATTCTTTTTCACTTGGGGGCTTGTTCCTCCACTACCGAGACCGACGCTTCTTATCTGATTAACAATAATTTCGAGTATACAAAACTTCTCGCAAAAGAATCCCTCAAAAGTGGCACTCGTTTTGTCTACGCGTCCTCCGCCGCGACATACGGAGACGGCGCCAACGGTTACGACGACAAAGGCGACATCGGTTTTCTCAAACCCCTGAATATGTACGGTTATTCCAAACACATGTTCGACCTCTACGCTAAAAAACATTCCTTTCTGGATCGGATCACCGGAATCAAATATTTCAACGTATTCGGTTATGGAGAAGGGCATAAGGAAGATATGAGGAGCGTCGTTCTTAAGGGTTATGAGCAGATCAAAAAAGAAGGAAAGATCAAACTTTTCAAATCCTATAAACCGGAATACAAGGACGGAGAACAAAAACGGGACTTTTTATACGCAAAGGACGCGGCTAAAATTACCGCCTATCTCGCGTTTGGCGGTTACGGCGGACTTTATAATTTGGGAAGAGGGGTCGCCGAAACTTGGAACGATTTGGTGTCTGCGATTTTTGACACACTCGGATTACCGCAAAACATTGAATACACCGAAATGCCTGAAACTCTCAAAGTGAAGTATCAGTATTATACCTGCGCGGATACGACAAAACTGCTCAAAACGGGCTATAGTGATGGATTTACGCTGTTAAAGGATGCGGTGAGAGAGTATGTAACCCTCCTCGGTCAAGAAGAGGGTACATAATGGATTTTGAATACGCTTTCGAGAATCAACCGTAGATTTTTACGATCGTACGAATCAGATCCTTGTATTTGCCGTCTTTTAAGTAATAGAATACTTGGTTGGATTCCTTTCTGCTGGAAAGAATTCCGTTGATCTTCATTTTACTTAAGTGTTGAGAAGCCGCAGATTGGCTGATACCGAGTAAATCTACAAGTTCGCCGACGCTGTGTTCTTTTTGAGAGAGGAAAAAAAGAATCTGCAAACGGTCCGGGTGTGCGATCCCCTTGATTCCGCGAATTGCTGATTCTAACTGGGTTTTCTTTAATACTGATTTTTCTTTAGACATTGTTTTACTCTTTTTTAGATTTCTAAAAGAAGAAGATGCTTTTCTTTTTAGACTGGATTATCGAATTAAGTTTATTCAGTTTTAGTAAACCATAAAGACTTAATTCAATAAATTACAGTCAATTATATTATAATTTTCTCTTAGTGTAAAGTTCTTTTCTGAAAAAATCGATTTCCGATTAAATTTTTACTCCACCTGAAATTTCTAATACAACTCCGGATACTAAATCGTTGTTAGCGATGAACTCTGCGGTCATTGCGATTTCATAAGGTTCTCCTAATCTACCAATCGGTATCAGAGACTCCCATTTTTTTAACGCTTCGGGATTCATATCTTTCATTACCATCTCTGTTTTTATAAATCCCGGCGCTATTCCTGCCACACGAATGCCGTATCTACTTAACTCTTTTGCCCATAGTTTTGTCATTGCGGCAACTCCGGCTTTCGCCGCGGAATAATTTGTCTGACCCGGATTACCGTGCATCGCAACCGAAGCGATCGGAATGATCACACCTTTGCTCTTGCTTTCAATCATCTGAATCGCAGCTTCTCTACCCGTAAGAAATACGCCGGTGAGATTTACGTCGATGACCGATTGCCAATTTGCTAACGACATTTTTGAAACCACTTTCCCGGTTTCCTTATCAGTTTTAACGAGAAGGCCGTCTCTTAAGATTCCCGCGTTTAAAACCGCTACGTCCAAACTGCCGAACTGATTTACCGCGGCCTTCATAAGCTTTTCTGCATCTTCTTCCTTTGATACGTCCGCTTTAAAAGAAAACACTTCGGCGCCCAAAGACTTGATATCATTTTCAGCTTCTTTTAATTTTTCTTCAGATATGTCTGAAAGGACGATTTTTGCCCCTCTTTTGGCGAAATGTTCCGCCATCGCTTTTCCCAATCCACCGGCGGAGCCGGTGACTAATACGGTTTTACCTTTGATTTCCAAGATTATTTTCCTTTAGTTCCTTACTTCGAATGCTGATATAATTTTCCGAAAACGGAATCTCAACTCTTGCTACGGTTTCGTGTTCGTGAGTCATGATACGAAAGAGGTGAGGATCTATATTCTCACTTTTTAATAGAATCATAATCAAAGCGATACCGAGTCCTGCGCCTTCCGTATTGTCCATGTTATCCATGTAGAATTCGGCGATATCGTTATAACCCATCGCCTTTCTCATTTTCTCGCGCATCCTTTCCTGTTCTTCGGCGATTACCGGAGTATTGTTCGTCACTTCGACGACAATACCTTCCGCAGTATAAGTAATGTTTAGTTTAACAGAAATTCCACGTGCAAGACACCGTTTGCCATATTCGTCCGCCATTCTTTCCGAGAACTTTGCTTTGAATGCGGCGACTCCCTTTTCATATTCTTCCGGATTTCGAATATCCAAACCTTCGTCTTCAAAGAAAACTCTCTTTTGGTTGGCCTTTACTCCGTTGATGGACATTTCCTTGGTGATGGTATATAACATCTCCACATAACGAGTCTGTCCTACTTTGGATAGAATCTCAGTTATGATTCGAAGGACATATTTTTCAAGTTTGGAGTTCATCCGAGAGGATTGAACCGTGATGCGGGAACGCGATTGGATGAGTTCGCTTAGTTTTTGATCTAAGTCTTGAAAACTTTTTGCCATATTTCTTTCTATCCCCGTTAATTCCGGATGCTACCAATTTTCACTGTCAGTTTCAATGACAAAGAGATTGAATCAATCAAATTCCAGAATTACGATATTCTAAAAATCGGATAAAACCGTAAAAACCCAAACTCATTCTTTTAAACGGTTTGAATTCGGAGTTCCTGATTTTTTTTTGCAATCAAGGGACTCCTATATTAACCTTCCATCAATCGATTTTTCTCAGAGATCGGAAAAGAGAAACTAAGGACTTCTCCACGAAATCCGAATTGGATGGATTCATAAAATTCCGCCCTAAACCCGAGCCGATTTTTGCGGGCTTGTTATTTCGGATGGGAGAAAACGATACTTTAGTGCGGACTATGAGTTCATTTTCTATAAGAAAGGAAGTTTTGTTTTATTTATAAGAAAAATAGGCACGAGAACTCCATAAAAATATCATAAAGTGGGAATTCTTCTCACGAACTCTTTCATTTTGATTTGTTTGATTTTTGAAAGAAAACAAGAGGATTCAAAATTTAGAATATTTTCTTTTCGCGTTTCGCATAACCTACCCACTAAGTGAACTGATTCTTTCAAAAAATTTGTCGTAACAACGACAATCCTTCCGTGAAACGAAATCCCCGCCCTGATTTCGGGTGGTGGGGAGCGGTGGCGGGAAAACCTCGGCTGACTTTCCTCTATCAGAAAAACCTTATCTTTGCAAGTAAAAGTCTCAAATGTAGGAACTTCTACAAAAATTTTGATTTCGATCCTTGGTGATTCTAAATAGCTTTTCAACCTGTGGGGTAAGGTTATGATTCTTTACGTTCAGCGACGGTTTTACAAAAAAGTTAAAAATTCTTCTCCCATACTTTATAAATTGATAAGTCCTCTTCGTTTACCGCGTGTTTGGCGAGAATCCGGATCGAAAAAGAATCGATTCCTTTTTTATGGAAAAAGTTTTTCGGTAAAAAAAATAACTTGCAATCAAATGTATAGCAGTTATATGAAGGGTATAATTTGTTTAGTATCCCGAGGTAAATATGCTCAAAACCCTGAATATAAGAGATTTTGCTCTGATCGAAGAAGCCTGTATTGATTTTCAAAAAGGAATGACCGTAATCACCGGAGAGACTGGGGCCGGGAAATCCCTGATTCTGGACGCAATTTCTTCACTTTTGGGAGGAAAGAGCAGCCCGATGGAAATTCGAACCGGCGCACCAAAATACGTTCTGGAAGGGGTTTTTGATCTTTCCCGAAACCCAATCGCCCAGGATTGGCTTAAGGAGAAAGGTTTTCCCTCCGATTCCAAGGAGCTTACGCTTCATCGGGAATGCAGTCGGGACGGAAAATCCCGAATTCTGATCAATCAGTCCTTAGCCTCGTCGACCACGTTGAGAGGGCTTGGGGAATTGCTCGCGGAGGTGCACAATCAAAACGATCAGATTCTTCTTTTGGATCGGAGCGAGCAGTTGGATATCATCGATCTGCACGCAGGTTTGATTCCGCTCCGAAACCAGGTGAAAGAATGTTTTTTAACTTATAAGAGTTTGAAAAAACGTCTGGAAGAATTGCGTAAGAACGAAGAGGAAAAGTCCAAACGAATCGAATTTCTTTCCTTTCAAATTCGAGAAATCAAAGAAGCCGACTTAAAAGACGGAGAAGAAGAGAGTTTAAACAAAGAAGAACGGCTTTTGGCCCATGGAGAACTTCTTGCGGAGAATTTTGAAATTCTTTCCTCCTATCTCGCTGATTCGGAATCCGCGATTCTTCCTTCTTTTCCCAGACTTCTGAACGCTGCGGAGAAGATCAAATCCATTCAACCGGACTTTGCCAAAACACTGGATTCCCTTCAGGAAATTTATATCCAACTCAAAGAGATCAATTCTTCGGTTTTGGATGAAAAGGAAGAGATTTTCTTTTCGCCGGATCGTTTGCAGTTTGTTCAGTCTCGATTGGACCTCATTTCCAAACTCAAAAAGAAATACGGTTCGGATCTTTCCGAAATTTTAGATTGTAAAAGAAAGGCGGAACAAGAGCTGGAAGCGATGGAAAAAAATTCCAAGAACAAGGAATCTATGGAAGCGGAAGTGGAGAATGTCACAACAAGACTTGGTTCTCTTTCGATCCAACTTTCCAAAGCGAGAAGGGAATCTTTGGTTCGATTTGAATCCTCCCTCAAGTCAGAATTGGAACATCTCGGAATGTCGGGCGCCGCAGTTCAAGTGGTTCTCCGTTGGGAACCGAGTCCTGAAGGGGAAATTTCAGCTTCCGGTAAGAGTTATATCGTAAACGAAACCGGACTCGATCAACTGGAATTCTATTTTAGTCCGAATCCTGGGGAAAAACCAAGACCACTTCGAAAAATTGCCTCGGGCGGGGAAGTGTCCAGAGTGATGCTTGCGATTCGTTCGATTTTGGGAGGGCAATCCCATCTTCGAGTTCTGATCTTTGATGAGATAGACTCCGGTTTGGGCGGGGAGATTGCGATGGACGTTGCTCGTAAACTTCGGAATTTAGCATCCAATCATCAACTCATCCTGATTACGCATCTTCAGCAAATCGCCTCGGCCGCGAATGATCATCTCAAAATCAGTAAATTTGTCGAAGGAGGAAGAACTTTTTCCCGAGCAGAATTCTTGAGTTTAGAAGAACGGACCTTGGAACTTGCAAGAATGATTTCGGGTCAAAGGGTTTCGAAAGGCGCTCTTGAGCATGCAAAGGAACTGCTGAAAAAACAGGCGGTCTAACTGTGGATCTTTTCCATTGAGAATCCCTGGAAAAAGGGTGGGCGCAGATTAGAAAACTGTTTGGCAGTAACAAGAGAGTTTTAAACTCTACTTATGGGAGAATTTTACTCAAATGTTTTTAGCCAAATCTGATTCTCTAATTTCTGCGATCCCCCCAGAATCGGTTCCTATCGTTATCGTTTTAGTTTCTATCGTTGGTTTCACCATCATCATCGAAAGGATGCTCTATTTTTCAAAGTGGAAGCCGATCACTCCGACGGATTGGAGAGCTCTCAAAGACTTGTTCCGCCAAAAGAATTGGGACACGGCGACTGACTTTCTTAAAAACCTAAGTAACGGGCCGGCTTCCCAAGTTCTCCAAGCGGGAATCGAATCCTCTCGTAAAAACCTAGACGCAGCGGAAGAAGAAATGTTATCCGCAGGTTTTGCTCAAATCCTCAAGATGGAAAGATTTCTTTCCGGTCTGGGAACGATCGCGACCATCTCTCCTCTTTTGGGAGTTTTAGGAACGGTTTTAGGAATCATTCGTTCCTTTGAAGAAGGTTCGGGAACTCGCGGGGCAGAAGTAGGGATCAGCGAGGCGTTGATAACTACCGCGATGGGTTTAGCGATTGCGATTCCGGCTTACGTCGCCTACAATTACTTTCAAAAGAAAAAAGAAGATACAATCGCCGAGATGGAAAATCTTTCCGGTCAAGCGATCAAATATCTGAAGTAATATGAAATTTAGAAAGTTCCGATCTTCATCAGGTAGGGCCGGTCAAATCGAATTGGCCCCTTTGATCGACGTTATTAGTTTTATCGTAATTTATTTTTTGATGAACGCGACCTTAGAAAAATCCACCGTAATGAAGATAGAATTGCCTCGATCTTCTTCAACGGCCCAGGAAAAGAAAAAGGACGAACTTGTGATTACCATCAACAAAGATGGAAAGATATTTTTGGACAAAGATACGGATCCCGTTCCTCTGGAAAAACTTACCGATAAAATCAACGTATTTTTAGGTCCTTTGGATAAAAGAGAACCGGGTAAAAACAGAGTGATCATTCGTGGAGACGGTACTGCGAGTTATCAAACCGTAATCAAAGTAATCGATAAGGTAAACGAGGCAGGAGTGAGTAAGTTTAACCTCGCGATGGTTAGACAGTCGGGAGCCGGAGAAAAATAAATACCGGCCTTTCGCGGTTTGATTCTGTAAGCAAATATCTGGTGGCTCAGTCTTTAACTTGAAACGAACATTTTCCCTCATTCTGAAAGGATCCATCCTAGCCATCCTATTCGGACTTTTATTCTATTCAGGCGAGCTGACTCAACTTCTTTCGAAACGAAGCGATTATCTGGGAAAGGTGATCAAAGAAGTAAAATTCAAAGGGAACAAAAACACTCCTGATAGCGACCTGGAATCGATGATCGATTTGCGGGTTGGAAAACAACTCACGAAGAAAATTCTAGACAAGGATTTAAAAACTCTTTTTAATTCCGGATTTTTCTACTTTGTGGATATCCAAGCCGAAGAAATGGGCGACGGGGTTCGTATCGTAATCGAACTCAAAGAAAGACCGCGCGTAAAGGAAGTGGAATTCGTCGGAGCCGACGAAGTTTTTCCCGCGGACTTGAGGGATAAACTTCCTCTCAAAGACAACGAGGTCATCACTCCTCAAAAAATTACGAAGTCTAGAGATCTTATCTTACAAAAATACAGGGACGAAGGTTTTTTTCTCGCTTACGTAAAAGTGGAGTTAGGAAAACCGGATCCGAAAACAAATCTCGTTCGAGTTCGTTTTATCATCGACGAAGGGGAAGAAATTCCGGTTTCCAAAATCAACGTCTATGGAAACGAATCCGTAGAAACCTCCGAACTTCTTTCCGTAATGGAAATGAAAGAGGAAGGGGTTTTTGAGGGTGGAAATTTCAAAGAGTCCTCTTTCGAAAAAGATAAGGATACGATCGTAGCCTATCTCAAGAGCAAAGGATATCTCGACGCGGAACTCATGCGGGAAGGAACCAACTGGGAAATCCACTGGGAAAACCCTGAAAAAAAAGATCGAAGGGTCATCATCGTAAATATCAAAGTTGCGGAAGGCCAGGTTTATTTTTTCAACGGCTATACCCTCAATCACGATAAAACCTTGGACGCAGACGGAAGACCTCTTTTCTTAAACAAAGAAAACAATCCTCCCGAAACCCCCAAAGAAGAATTAAAACCTCTTCTTCCCGTCAAAGAACTGGAGAAAAATTTAGACTATAGCGACGCGGACGTTGGAGTTTTGTTCGACGAAACTCGTTTTATGCGGGATCGGGGGACGATGAACGAACTCTACAGTTCGAGGGGATATCTTTTCGCCCAGGTGATTCCTCGTAGAAAGGTCATCTCCCTGGATCGGGAAAATATAGAATACTACGAAAACTGTTATACCCGTAAAACGGACGAAGAAAGAAAAATCTGCGAGACCGAATACGCGCAACTTCATATCAAACGTCTCAGACAACTCTATAACACCAAACCCGAGTTACACGGTAAAAAATTCGTTCACGTTGATTTTAATATCCGTGAAAACAATTTGGCTTATGTAGAAAACGTAGTCATCAAAGGGAATAAAAAAACTCAAGATCGTGTGATCCGAAGAGAGTTGCTCTTCAAACAGGGTGACCTTTTTAATTCTTCTCTCGTAAACCGTTCTCGGGAAAGAATCTACAACCTAGGTTATTTTAAAGAAGTCAACTTCAACATGAGACCGGGTTCGGATCAAACCAAGATGAATTTAATCATCGAGGTTCTCGAACAACCGACCGGAACCGTTTCGATGGGGGGTGGTTACGGAACGATCACCGGATTTTCGATCTTTACCGAAGTCGGAGAAAATAACCTAAACGGAACCGGGCAAAAAATTTCGGGAAGAATCGAGTTTGGTCCTTACCGAAGATTGTTCCAGGTGACATGGACCGAACCTTGGCTCTACAACAAACCTTGGTCTTTGTCTCTTTCTCTTTTTTATTCTTCTAGAATTTACAACGTCGGTGCGGTTTCGATTACGGAGAACAACAACCAGCAGTCGATCAAAGAACAAGCGATCTATTCTCGGGACGGCGTGGGGTTTACGGTCGGGATCGGGCATCGGATCTTTATCAACTGGACCCACTTCCACCGATATTCGCCGAGTATTTACGCTTCTACAAATCCTTCTTCTCTCGTTTCCGATCAGGTTCTCGCCGAGGTTCGCCGAGGCTGGCAATTCCGTTCCCAAGTTTCAAACGGCCTTGCCTATGATATTCGAGACAACGTTTTTAATCCGACTCAAGGATACGACCTTCTTTTTCAAGTGGATAACGTTGGGCAGTTGTTAGGCGGTCAGTCTCATTTTGACCAGTATCGTATTTTAGCCGAATACTATCACACTTGGTTTGATTATAGTTTTTTTGGACTTTTTCGAAACAACGCGCTTCGTCGATGGAGAGTCGTTCAGGAATTTAGAAGTTCTTCCCTTTTTACGTTTCAAAGAGTTCCGGCTTACGGAAAACAGGATCCGATTCAGAATCCATACATCCAGTTGCAGGACTTACAATTTTTAGGCGGTTACGAATCCCTTCGCGGTTGGTTTTATAACGACGCAAAATATCCGACGGAATGGAGGGACGGGGCCGCGAGTCGAATGATCTTTGGGACGGAACTTCGTTTCCCGATCGAACCGAGCCTGCTCTGGCTCGTCACTTTTTTTGACGCGGGAGCCCTCTACGAAGAAGTCAACCGCGCTCAAGGTGTTCGAAGAGATCTTTTTACGACGTATGACCAAAGAGTATTGGAAGCCCAACAAAGAGATCCCGTAGGATACGCACTTACGAATTCTTACAACCTTACGGCTCTTCGAAAAGCGGATTATACCTATGAAGAATTGAACAATCCTGCTAATCTTGTTCTTTCCGGAAACAATGTTGCCTTGGATAAATTTCGATTCTCTTGGGGGGTGGGGTTACGGATTCAAATTCCGGTTCTTCCCCTTCGAATCTACTTTGCGCAAAAGTTGAAATATACGGGTGTCCCGGATCATCCTTTTACAAAATTCGATTCGGACAACGCGTTTCAGTTTGTCTTCGGGATCGGAGACTACAGGTTTTGACCGTGGACCCTCTTCTCGAAGGTTTAAACGAAGAACAAAAAAAAGCCGTTCTCCAAGTTTCCGGTCCTGTTCTGATCTTAGCCGGAGCCGGCTCGGGTAAAACGCGGGTTATCACTCATCGAATCGCAAACCTTCTCATCAATCACGGGATCGATAGAATCTGCGCGGTAACTTTTACGAACAAAGCCGCCGCCGAAATGCAGGAAAGAGTCAGACACCTCGTTCCATTCTTACCGGCCAATCTTCAGATCAAAACGTTTCATTCTCTTTGTCTTTACATCTTAAGAAGAGAAGCTTCCTTTTTCGGATATACGGGAGGTTTCACCGTTTACGATACTACGCTTCAAGAATCGCTTCTCAAACAGGTTGTGAAGGATCTTTCTCTCGATCCGAAATTCTACAAACCTTCGATGCTCGGAAATTATATCAGCGGTTTGAAAGATAAGATGTTATCTCCGGAAGCCTATCTCGAGAAAGAAGGAAGAACCGATTTTTCAAAAAACGTTTCCGCTATCTACAAGGAATACGAAAAAAGAAAGGACGCGAGTAAGGCTTTCGATTTTGGAGATCTCATCTGGAAGACGGTTCAACTTCTGCAAAAATCTCCGGACGCGCTTTCTAAGTATCGTCACAAATGGGAATACGTCATGGTAGACGAGTATCAGGATACAAACAAGGTCCAATACGAACTCGTAATTCTTCTTGCAGGAGAAAAGAAAAATCTCTGCGTCGTGGGCGACGACGATCAATCGATCTATTCCTGGAGAGGCGCCGATATCGCGAACATTCTCAACTTCGAAAAGGATTTTCCGGAATCCGTAGTCATCAAACTCGAAGAGAATTATCGTTCCTCCTCCAATATCATCCTCGCCGCGTCACGCGTCATTTCGAACAACACACAACGTAAACAAAAGGAAATTTTCACTAACAATCCGAAAGGTTCTCCCGTGATTCTGACCGAGTTTCAGAACGAATCCGAAGAGGCACACGGAGTGATTACGCGAATCCGTTCGGCGTATTCTTCCGGAACCGAATATAAGAATATTGCAATATTCTACAGAACCAATTCTCAGTCTAGATACTTCGAAGAGGCCCTTCGAAACATAGGGATTCCCTATAAAATTTTCGGAGGTTTCCGGTTTTTCGACCGTGCTGAGATTAAGGATTTTATCGCGTATCTAAACGTAGTATCGAACCCGGTGGATTCGGTTTCTCTTTTACGAATCGTAAACTATCCTCCGCGCGGAATCGGTGATTCCGGGATCGACAAAATCCGGGAATTTTCGCTGGAAAAAGGAATTTCACTTTTGGAAACCTTGGGAAGAGAAGAGATCCCGCTCAAAAAAGCCGCAAAGGCGAAGGGAAAAGAACTCTTTCATCTCTTTAGCGACCTTATAGAAAAAACGGAGAAGGGTTCTTCTCCTTCCGAAATCGCATTAGAACTTTTGAATCGTTCCGGTCTCATGTCCTATCTCAAAGAGGAAGGAACTGAAGAATCCATCGCTCGTCTGGAAAACCTTCAGGAACTCGTAAACTCGATCGAAGAATACGAGAAAAATTCGGATTCTCCTTCCTTGGAAGAATATCTCAATCAGATCAGTCTTCTCACAAGCGAAGAGGACACAAAGGAACTGACCGACTACGTAAATCTGATGACGGTGCATAACGCGAAAGGTCTTGAGTTTCAGATCGTCTTTTTATCCGGTCTGGAAGAGGGGACTTTTCCTCATAGCATGAGTTTGGAAGATTCCCATTTTGGAGACGAAGAGGAAAGACGCCTCTTTTACGTCGCTCTTACCCGCGCTCGGAAAGATTTGTTTTTGAGTTTTTGCCGAACTTCGCGCAAATTCGGAAAGATCGAGGATCGGATTCCTTCCCGATTTTTAGCGGAGGTTCCAAAAGAATGTTTTGGAGAACAGCAGTTTGGCGCTCGGGAAAGGACCGCGAGAAGGCCGCAGGGGCCGCCCCTTGCTTCCAAGGTTCGCGATGTAGAGGAAGAATTCGATTCCGGTTTTTCAGAACCTCCGTCTCCGGACAATCTTCGACTCAAGGCGGGAGATCGGGTAAAACACAAACAATTCGGGATCGGCACGATTTTAACGGTTTCAGGAAAAGAAAAAAATACGAAGGTGGCGATTCGATTCGGAAACGTGGAGAAGAACTTTTTTGTTGCCTATACCCCGCTCGAGAAATTATAAGGAAGGGGTAAGTTTACTTTCCCGAAATCCGATACTAGTAGCAGACAGGAAACCCAGATGAAGAAAATATTCGTGATATCCCTATTGCTTCTCACTGCCTCTTCCGGTATTTACGCCGGAAAGTCCCAAGGTGTTGTGGAAGAGTTTAACAAAGTAGAAGAATTTAACAAAAACATCAAAATTTCGGACGCATTCAAAAAAGCGACCCTCGAAAAAAATCTCCTCTCCGCCGTAAAATACACCCTCCATCATAGATATCTTGAATACAAGGAAATCACAAAGGATCTCAATGTGGAAACGATGTTGTATGAACCTCAAAAGGGAACTTACACCGTCTATGTGAAATATAAGAAATTCCTTTTTTTCTATAGTTACAAAATGGATCCTGAAATCTATCTTCAAACTCCTGAAAACGAAGTCTTTTATATCCGCCCGGAAAACTTGGACGATCCCCACAAAGAAAGCGCCGCCACTCCCGAAGTTAAACCCGGTAAGTGATTCTTTTTTACTGAGTATTTTCTTTTTGGATTCGATTCAATATCTCCAGCCCGCCGTAAATTCCGTTCTGGAAGCGGGCAAAATCGTATTAGAAATCTATAATTCGGATTTTAAGGTCACGGATAAGGGCGGAAACGACCCCGTGACCGAAGCCGATCTCAAGGCGGGCGCTTTAATCGCCGAAATTCTTCAGTTTACAAATATCCCCGTTCTTTCGGAAGAGGATCAGGAAAGAAAGGATATATCCTCGCTTCCTTCCGCTTGGATTTTGGATCCCATCGACGGAACCCGAGAATTTGTTCATAAGAATCCGGAATTTGCGATCAGTCTCGGTTTGTCGGTTCAAGGACGAGCCGTCCTTGGCGTGATCTTAAATCCGGTTACGGGAGAATTGATTTTTGGAGACGAAAGTGTGGGAGTGGATTATCTGAAATTTGCGACGATCCCGGATTCTTACAAAATCGATTCGAAACGATTTTCAAAAAAATTACTTTCTCACACGCCCGTAAAAACCGTTCTCATTTCGAGGACCGAAGAAAGGGACGGACTTTTTAACCAGGATATGCTTCCTTCCGATTGGAAATTTTCAGCGATGGGTTCGATCGCTTACAAACTTGGGCTCGTGGCTGCGGGTATCGCTTCGATTTCGGTTTCCCTCAAACCGAAAAACGAATGGGACGTTTGCGCCGGAATCGCGCTTGTAAGAGCATCGGGAGGATCCGATCTCGAAATTCAATCCGCCGAGCCGTTTCGGTTTCAAAGCGTTTCCGGGAGAGGAGAAGGTTTGATCGCCGGTCACTCCGAATCCTTGGATCAACTCTGGAAAAATTCGAAAACTTACTTTCAGTCCAGCCTGACGGACTGGAATTGATTCGCCAAAAATTCTATGAGAAAAAAAGAATATTCGAATGCTCCGATTCAGAAGATCAAAATCGGCGTAGACGCAAGACCGTTTTCCACTCCTGTTTCGGGAGTGGGAAAGATGATTCACAGCGCGCTTTTGGATCTGGGAAAGGATCCTAGTTTTGAATTTTATCTTTTCTCTCACAGGGATCTTCATCCCAGTTATTCCGATCTTTTAAAACTTCCGGGGATTCGATTTATCAAAGGTGAAGGATTTCTTTCCAAAAAAGGAGGAATCTATTTTGCGATTGCTCTTCCTCTCCAACTTCGAAAGATCCAACTCGATCTTTTTTGGGGAACTCAACAGGTTTTTCCTCCGTTTCTTTCCAAAAACACCGCTACCGTTCTGACTTATAACGATCTGGTAGCGTATCGTTTTCCGGAAACTATGAGAACCCTCGCGAGGCTCCAGCAAAAATTTTATCTTTCCCGTTCCATTCGCCGCGCGGACAAACTCCTTCCGATTTCGGAATCCACAAAAAACGAGGTTGCTGAATTTTTTCACATTCCATTCGAAAAGATGCAAGTGGTTTATCCGGGGATAGAACTTTCCGAATTCCAGGGTTTTCTTAAGAAAAAACCCGGAACTCGCGTCGATTCGCTTCCCAAAAAATACTTTCTTTCAGTATCCACGGTCGAACCCCGTAAAAATTATTCGTTCTTGTATAAGGCTTATTTGGAATATTCAAAATCCGTAAAGCCGAGTCAAAAGTTTTCCTGGGTGATCGGAGGAAAGGCCGGTTGGGAAGATCCGGAATTTATCGAGACGCTCCGAAGCGATCAGAGCAAAAAAATCGGAATCCACTGGATTGAAAGTCCGACCGACGTGGAACTCGCGCACATGTACAAAAAGTGTTCTTTGTTCTTATTTTCTTCATTATACGAAGGATTTGGAATTCCTCTTTTAGAAGCTCTCAGTTTACAAAAACCGGCGATCGTTACCGATCTTTCCGTTTTTCGGGAAATCGGAGGAAATCGGATTCAGTATTTAAAATTGGAACAGGATCTTTGGGTGAAAGCGCTTCTTGATTTTTCTAAAAAACCCCATCCGGGTAAAAAGGTGGATCTTCGAAAATTCTACCGGAGCGCCGCCGCAAAGACGATCGCGGATCAAATTCGTGAAGTTCTAAAATCTAAAACCATTTCCTCCAGCCGCTAAGTCTGGAAAGCGTTCCTGAAAATTCCAAACCGATCTTAGAATCGATTTGAAGATGAATTCTTTTTCGATCCAAGGGTTGGAGTCGAACCGTAAATTCTTCTTCTCCATTCTTAAAACTCAAATAATCCGGTAAAAACTCGAGAGTATTCTTTTTAGAATTTCCATTCAAAGGAATTGTAAGCTCTTTAGCGGTTTCTTTTCCTTTCAAAAGGATCCGGATCCGATTTTCTTGGAGTTCCAGTTTCGCTTTCCGAATGGTTTCGGAAAAATAAGGTTCTTTAGAAGCGGGGGTCGAGATCATTCCGGAACCTCCGAAACGATCCGTTTTTAGATACGTTGAGAATTCTTCCGGACCTGAAAAGTAATTGTAAAAGACTGGATTCACTGGCGTGGTCCCAGTTTGAAAGAACGTCGTAAGCTGGAAAGATTTTTTCCATTTACATTCTTTTCGATTTTGGGAGAATGCTTAAGAGATGTTTCTCACACGTTGTTTTTTTCTTCTTCTCTTATTTTGGATCTCCGCCTGTCATTCTTCGAAAGAAGAATCGGTTCTTTATAAACTCAAACTGACCGACTTCGACGGTCGATTGACAAGTCTTCAGGAATACAAGGGAAGGGTTTTACTCTTAGACGTTTGGGCTTCTTGGTGTGAACCTTGTAAGGATGCGGTTCCGGTCTTAGAAAAACTTTCCAAAGATCTGCAAGGTAAGAATGGGATTCTTTTGGGGATCAACACCGAGCCGGACCTCAGCAAAGACGAACACGTCCAAGCGGCTCGGGAATTCGGGATTACCTATCCATCCTTTGTGGACCGAGATTTTGAATTGATAAACGAATTTAAGGTAGAAGGTCAACCGGCGCTCCTCGTATTTAGCGTCTCCGGAAAACTTTTGAAAATTCAGTATGGAATTCAAGAGAGAGACTACCCAAAACTCCGAGCCAATTTTTCAAATTGGTTCACTGCACCATAATATTGTATAACACGGTAAATAAATAAGACCTTCTCGAAAACGATCCAAAAAAAAGGGTTTATTTCTTAGGTTCCCTATTTAATTTTGAATCCTTGCCGGCAGGATCTTGCCGGAATCCCTAAGTTGTATTAAACTAAAGATATCAGGAGTGAATGAGTTTCATGGCGGAAAACTTAGCCCAGCTATTTCGTGAATCTGCGGAAAAATTCCGGGACCTACCGGCCTTTTTCTCGAAAGATTCCAAGAAGGAATATTCTCCAACTACGTATGGTCAGTTGTACGAACAAGGTATCAATCTTGCGGAAGCCTTGGTCGAATTAGGCGTTCAACAAAGACAAAGAGTCGGTTTGATCGCGGACAATCGTATCGAATGGATCATCGCGGATTATGGTGTGATCCTTTCGGGAGCCGCAGACGTTCCTCGTGGAACCGATATTACAGATTCTGAAATTGTTTATATTCTCAATCACTCGGAAGTGGAAGTCGTTTTTATCGAAAACGATAAGATGCTCGAGAAGTTTAACAGAAACAAATCTCAGCTCAACAACGTTAAAACCATCATCATGATGGATCCTACGAGCACGGCTCCCGGCGTTTTAAAAATGCAGGACCTCATAGACAAAGGGAAAAAACTGAGAGATGGCGGATCCAAAAAAGCGGAAGAAAGAATTTCAGCGATTCAAGCCGAAGATCTTTTTACTTTGATCTACACTTCCGGAACTACAGGACTTCCAAAAGGTGTTATGTTGAAACATTCCAACATGATGCACCAGGTAAATTATGTAAGCCCGATGCTGAATATCCAGCCGAGCGCTCGTCTTCTTTCCATTCTTCCGATTTGGCACGTTTTCGAAAGAGTAGTCGAATACGTTTGTCTCGGACTTGGAGCGGCGACATACTATACTAACGTTAGAGATCTTCGTCAGGATTTGGCGACGGTAAAACCTACGTTTATGGGTTCTGCGCCAAGACTTTGGGAAAATATCTACAACGGAATTTATACAAGAATCAACGACCCGGCTCAGACTCCCGCGATTCGAAGAGGGCTTTTCAAACTTGCATACTTTTTTTCAAGCAAGAAGAATCAAGCGGTTCGCTTTTTGAAAGGAGTTCAAGTAGACTATCGTGGAAGAAATCCGATCAAGTCGTTCTTTTACGGAACGTTGATGTTCATTCAATTTCTGTTGACCGGACCTTTTACTCTGACCGTCGTCGCAGGCGCGTTAGGCGCATATTTTGCGGGAACGGATTTGTATTTTCTGAGTTCTCCGCTGTATACGGTTGCGGGTCTTGCAGTTCTTTTGAACAGCTTTACTCTGGATAGAATCGTTCTGGCAAAGATCAGAGCGGCTACGGGTGGACAACTCAAAGCTTCTATCTCCGGTGGGGGCGCTCTTCCTAGACACGTTGACGAATTTTTTGGAAACATCGGAATCAACGTTTTAGAAGGATACGGAATGACTGAAACTTCTCCCGTAATTTCAGTGAGAACTTTCGAAAAACTCATCATCGGATCTGTAGGGGTTGTGGTTCCAAAAACGAGACTCCAGATTCGAAACGATAACAACGTTGTTCTCACCGAGATCGACGAAGAAGGCAAAATTTCCCAAGGAAAACTCGGTCAGAAAGGGGTAGTCTTTGTCAAAGGGCCTCAAGTGATGAAAGGGTATTTCAAAAACGAAGAGGCGACTTCCAAGGCGATCCAAGACGGCTGGATGAACACCGGCGATATGGGGATGATCAACTTCAAAAAAACCCTCACTCTAACGGGGCGTGCGAAAGATACCGTCGTTCTTTTGGGTGGAGAAAACGTGGAGCCGGTTCCGATCGAGAACAAACTTCAGGAATCCGCTTATATCAGCCAGTGTATGGTAATTGGTCAGGATCAGAAAAATTTAGGCGCGATCATCGTTCCGGATTTCGAAAAGCTTCAAGAATGGGCGAAAGAAAACGGAATCAACGAATCGAGCAACGAAAAGCTGATCGAAAATCCGAAAGTTTACGACCTCTTTAGAAAAGAGATCAAAGCTCTCAACAATACCAAAAACGGATTCAAATCCTTTGAACAGGTGACTCCTTTTATCATCATCTCCAAACCTTTTGAAGTGGGTGAAGAGTTGAACAATATGATGAAAATGAAACGTCACGTGATCACTGAAAAATACATCGACAGGATCAAAAAAATCTATTCTACAAACCAAGACTAAAATTTTCCGATCTTTCGAATTTCAAAGGCCAGCCCTCAAAAGCTGGCTTTTTTATTTCTTCGGAGAATCCGGCCGGGTACCGATATAAAAGAATATATGGCCGGCACTCAGAAACAACTCCGGAAATCCTCCGTATTTTCCCCCTCGGGGCACGGAGATTTATACGCACTGGACAATCTTTATCTTTCTCCGATGAGAGAAAACGAGGTCTGGAACTTTTCCCAGGTATTACAATTCTCGCCATACAATCTGGGTTTTCTTTGTATACGTTCGATTCTGACCGCAAATCTTTCGAAAAACCCGATCACCGTCGGTGGTCTCACCCCCGGTTTTGTAAGAGGCCTTTCGAAAATCGGCGGGTTTGAAAACTGGAAACAGTTTAAGACTGAAGGTTTTGTCCCGAGAGTTGTAGGAAAAGAATTTCCCCTTTCGATGAATTCTGAAATTCATCCTATACTCAATCCTGCGCTGGCTTCGTACGAAAAGGAATTGTTTGAAGAATGGAATCCAAAAGCGGTTTCCATTTTTGGGACTTGGGAGAATCAGGAAATTCTGATGACCGGAGTTTCTCTTCCCGAAGACGAAAAAAATCTTCCTAAACTTTTAAAGGATCTGATCCAAAGTCTTTCCGGAACCTGCGGAAAGTTCTATCTTCGGACGGATAAACATTCTTATCTTTGTTTGAAAAAGGATAAGGACACATTGGGTCCGGTTTTCTTTCAAGAGAAGGAAAAGGTTTGGGATTCTTTCGTCTTTCTGATTTTGGAACGGGAAATTTCTTAACTCAAATGTTTGCTAAAGAGGAAGGCTTCGATGTTTTCGTAGTTTTCTTCTTCCGAAAGTTCGATGATCTTTTTGACCAGGGTTCCCGCTTGGTGCAAGGATATGGAACGGATGATCTTTCGAATCGGATTTAAGAATGGGATCGAAACAGAAAGATCCCGAATTCCGATACCGATCAAAAAAATCGTAAAGTTCGTGTCGGACGCGAGTTCTCCGCAGATTCCCAAAGGTTTGTCGTAATCCCTTGAAACTTCCACGATCCGAATCAGCGCTCGTAAAAAAGCGATATGATAGGGATTGTAAAGAGACGATACGTGGATATTATTTCGATCCACCGCCATGATATATTGCAGAAGGTCGTTTGTTCCCACCGAAAAAAAATCGGCTTCTCTCGCGATCAAATCCAGTGCGGAAACCGCGGCTGGGGTTTCGATCATCACGCCTACTTTGATCTTCTTGTTAAACTTCTCTTTTTGAACGCTGAGTTTACGTTTACATTCTTCCAAAAGTTCCCTGGTTTTGACGATCTCGGCGGGACCGGTGATCATCGGGAGAAGAATACTTACGTTTCCAAAAGCGGAAGCTCGTAAAATCGCCGTTAGTTGTTCTCCGAACCATTCCGGATTGGAGAGAGAATACCGGATCCCTCTGTTTCCTAAAAACGGATTTTCCTCTTCTTCTCCGGTCGAAAATTTGTCGGCTCCGATATCGAAGGTGCGGATCGTGACCGGTTTGTCTTCCATTCCTTCGGCAATCGCTTTGTAAGCTCGGAATTGTTCTTCTCCGGAAACGTTACTGTCTTGGTATTTTAAGAATAGGGATTCGCTTCTAAAAAGACCGACCCCTTCGGCGCCGGAACGAATCGCTTGTTCGCAGTCGAGTTCGGATTCTAAATTACATTTGATCTTGACCCGGATTCCGTCCTTGCTTACGGCTCTGGTTTTTTTGGTCCCACTTTCTTCCACCGGATAGGTGGAGGAAAAGCCGTAGTATTTTACCTCTTCCAAAGTCGGAAATCTTATAACGTTTCCGACTTCCGCATCCAAAAAGATGAACTCGTTGTCGCGTACATGGGAGGAAAAATCTTTCAAACCCACTACCGTCGGAATTCCGTAGTTTCTGGCAAGAATCGCCATGTGGCCCGTCTTTCCACCGAGGTCGGTTGCGATTCCTCGAATCCTCGTTTTATCCATAAGAATCATCTGGGAAGGAGTGAGTTCTCTTGCGACCAAGATAAGATCCTCTTTCAAACCGGATAAAAAAGAATCTTCCTCTTTTTTTCCCGCGATAAATTCGATCAATCGATTCGAGACGTCGTGAAAATGATCCACTCTTTCTCGGAAGAATTCATTCTCCATCGCGCGGAACTTTTCGGTGATTTCATGGGTTACGTTTTGAACCGCGAGGATCGCGTTTTCTCCCAGATCCAAAATTCTTTTTTGAACCGAAGTGGAAAGACTCGGATCGGAACAGATCATCGCCTGCGTTTCTAAAATTTCCTGCACTTCTTTGTGGTCGGGGCCTGAGGATTCGACAGATGTGATAAGGATGCGAAGGCTTTCTAGGCTTTCTTCCAAAGCCGTTTTAAACTTTTCGATTTCTTCTTCTTTTGCGGATTCGTGGACATAGGTCCCGGTTAGGATCGTATTCCTTTTTTTTCCGGTTTTGAGAACCTTACCGTATAGTTTACCCGGGAAAGCGGTGATTCCGGTAAAAACTGTCCGTTTGGAGGGGATCATTTATAAAGTTGATTTCCGAGTAGAAACTCGACTACAGAATTCTCGAAAAGAAGAATCTGACAATTCTTTTCTGAAATGGGGAAAGCTTGGATCACCTCAGCCTCTTTCAAAAGAGGCTTGTATGGCAAAGATGGGAGATTTTTAGACGATCGCGGCTTTTCTTTTGAAAAGTGGAGTTCTTCGGCTTTTGTATTTGCTGATCTCGTCTCCGGTCACGCTGCTCATGACAAGTTTTGCCATGGAGATATCCAAAGCGTGTCCCGCCTTGGAAGCCAGATAGTGGCCGATAATCGGACGTCCCGCGATCGAAATGTCTCCGAAAAGATCCAAGATTTTATGACGCACACATTCGTTTTCAAAACGGAGCTGCTGGTTCAAGTAACCGTCCTGTGTGAGCACGATTGCGTTGTCCAAGGATCCACCCATCGCCAATCCTCTGGCTTGTAGCGCTTCCACATCTTTTAAGAATCCAAAGGTTCTTGCCGGGAGAATCTCTTGTTTGATCTTTTCTCTGTCGAGTGCGATCGTTATACTTTGTCCTTTGAGAAGAGGGTGATTGAAATCGATTGTGTAAGTTACCTTGAGTTCGTTGCTCGGAAGAAGCACAAGATACTTGTCTCCGTCCACGACCCAAAGCGGGTTTTGCACATAAATCGGTTCTACGGTTTCCGGATATTCAACGATTCCGGCGGATTCGAGGGCTTGTAAGAATGGGAGGGAGGAGCCGTCCATGATCGGCACTTCTACGGCGTCGATTTCCAGGATCAGATCGGTCAGTCCTAAAGCATAGACCGCAGCCAGGAGGTGTTCTACGGTCTGAATTTTATAAAGTCCGTCTCCGAGCGTGGTCGCGTTGCTCGTGTCGACAACATTGCTCAGTTCGGCCGGGATCGAGGCTTTTTCCTGCCCTTTACGGTATTCAAAAACGATTCCCGTGCCGGACGAGGCGGGGTGGGCGACTAAGTTTACTTCCTTTCCGGAATGAAGCCCGATGCCCTTGATTCTAACTGTATCCTGTATGGATCTTCTATATATAGTTTCTTTCATAGTTGTGCATTTTCGATTTTCCAACTGGATCCTTACTCAAAAGACATCCGGCGGAGCGTCGAAGTTCGCTTTTCGTATTCCAAAGAACCCAATTCTACCGAAGTTTTCGGTTTTGTTGGAACTCCTTTTATCCCTATATAAGCAAGGTCTATGCCAAAGGGTGTATTAAAAGCTGTTTTTTCAGGCTAACCAGAGCGGGTTTACGACCGGATGCGACATAATTTGAAATAAATTTCTGACAAACCGTCTCTTTTCTGCAACAGTGTATCTACTCGGACACAGGTTATTGTCCCATCGATCACCAAAGCAATTCTTCTCCATTCTGATGAAAGAATTTGCCGGAATTGGAAAGATTGAGAGTTTCAATCCGTTCCGCCAAACCGACTACACTTTCTTCCGGAGAAATTCCTTGTCTTCCGGTCATTTCCGTGGCCACCATTCCCGGATGAAAGATACCCACGGAGATTCCTTTAGGGGAAAGATCACGCGCAAGACTGACCGCGATCGCATTCAAGGCCGCCTTGGAGGCGCGGTATCCATAGTAAGAGCCGGATGTATTGTCCGCGATGGATCCCATTCTACTTGTTAGAAACACAAGTTTGGAATTCGTTTTGAGAGAAGGAAGAAGTGATCGTACGATTTTTAACGGTCCGAGTGCATTGACTAAAAATTGAGTGACGATATTGTCTTCGTCGAGGGTTTGCAAATTGTCCGGAATCAAAATCCCGGCGTTGTTGATCAAAATATCGATCTTTGTATCCAGGATTTTCGAAGTCAAACCTTGGATCGAATTTGAATTGAGAACGTCGATTCCTTCGATAATACGAGCCGGTTTTAGACGAACGAGTTCGGCGGAACTCTTTCTGCAGAGCGCAAACACTTGATCTCCCTTTGAGAGAAAGTGTTTTGTAAGTTCCAATCCAATCCCTCGATTTGTTCCAGTGATGAATACGTTTCTTTGTGTCATAGTGTGACTCCAATGTAATTTTCGGGATTCCTCCTGAAAACACTTTTCGATTGACGTTTGAGTCAATTTATTTACATTGCTGCTTCTATGAATTACGAGATCATCCACAAACCTTCGTATTCTTTTCTAAAAGTAAAATTGTCACCCGGTGAAACCATCAAAGCCGAAGCAGGCGCGATGGTCTATATGACCCCCGGGATAGACGTTGAAACCAAAATGGGAAGCGGTTTTTTTTCAGCGCTCTCCAGGCGATTTTTCGGCGGAGAATCTTTTTTCTTTAATGTCTTTAAGGCTCCAACTGCGGGCGCAGAGATCGGTTTTGCACCCGAATTGCCGGGAGACGTAGTCGGAATCGACCTTACCGACAACGGTCTTCTCGTCGAGGCAGGAGCGTATCTCGCCTCGGATGAAACGATCACGATGAAACCCAGATTCGGCGGTTTACGTTCTTTTCTCGGAGGAGAAGGTGTGTTTCTTTTGGATGTTACCGGAAACGGAAAACTCTTTTTGAATTCTTACGGGGCCATTCTTCCGATCGAAGTACAAGGAGCTTACACGATCGATACAGGTCACATAGTAGCTTTCGACAAAACCCTTCAGTATAAAATCGCAAAGGCTGGAGGAAGTTGGAAATCCACTCTCTTCGGCGGAGAAGGTTTGGTGATGGAGTTTACCGGTCACGGAAAAATTTTGATTCAGACTCGGGTTCCATCGGGATTTTTATCCTGGCTGACGGGACTCCTTCCTCAATAAGGAAAAGGTAATATTATGAATATTGAAATTCTTAGCAAACCATCGTATAGTTTTGCAAAGGTAACTCTAAACGGCGGAGAATCGATCAAAGCCGAATCGGGTTCCATGATGTCTATGAGCACAGGGATCACGATTCAAACTCACAAGGCTCAACAAGGCGGATTCTTAAAAAGTTTAAAGGCCGCCTTCCTTGGAGGAGAATCCTTTTGGATGAACACGTTTACCGCTTCTTCCGGAAACGGAGAAGTTTTACTCGCGCCAACTCTTCCCGGAGACGTGGATAAGATCGAGCTTGCCGGAACGGTTTTTGTTCAATCGAGTTCCTTTCTTGCTTCTTCTCCTAACATCGAGATGGATACGAAGTTCCAGGGTCTAAAAGGATTTATCAGCGGAGAATCCTTATTCTTCTTAAAACTTTCGGGCAACGGACCTCTTCTCATTTCCAGTTACGGCGGAATCGACGTTCTCCAAGTCGACGGTGAAATGATAGTGGATACGGGTCATATCGTCGCGTTCGACGAAGGTTTGAACTACGAGATGACCAAGTTCGGAGGTTGGAAGTCTTTCTTTTTAGGCGGAGAAGGATTTGTAGCCCGGTTTAAGGGAAGGGGAAGAGTTTGGATTCAATCCAGAAACGTTCCTTCTTTAGGAAGTTGGTTTAGAAATCAACTGCCTCCGATCAAAAGATAAGGAGAATGAATCGTGAAACACGAAATATTACTAAAACCTGATTTTCCAATCATTCAAGTGGAATTAGAAAACGGAGAAACGATCCGCGCCGAATCCGGGGCGATGGTCGCTATGAGTCCTACCGTAAAGATGGCTACAAAAGCCGAAGGTGGAATCTGGGCTTCCGCCAAACGCGCGTTACTCAGCGGAGAATCCTTTTTCCAAAACACGTTTAAGTCGGAAGGCGGAACCGGAACTCTTTTTCTGACAAGTCAGACCCAAGGCGATATCGAATACCGTAAGATGAAAGGAGAAGAATTGATCCTCAGCCGAGGCGCTTACGTCGCCGGTTCCGAGTCCTTGGTCATCGACAGCAAATGGGGCGGATTCAAAGGTTTCTTTTCCGGAGAAGGTCTTTTCTTTTTAAAGGTGAGCGGAGCCGGAGATCTTTTCTTTTCGAGCTTTGGCGCGATTCATACGATCGAAGTCAACGGTCAATACACCGTGGACACCGGTCATATCGTAGGTTTTGAAGGGACGTTAAACTATACGATCCAAAAGGTCGGAGGTCTAAAGTCTTTGTTTTTGAGCGGGGAAGGTTTGGTCGCGGTGTTTTCCGGGACCGGTAAACTTTATATCCAATCAAGAAATCAAAACGCATTTGCCGGTTGGGCGAACCAGTGGAGAAGGGTGGAAAAATCCTCTTCTTCCAGTTAATTCTTTTTGAAATCAACCTCCCTTGTTCGGTTCATGGAAAAGGGAGGTGGATTCCGAAACAAATTTAGAAAATCAAGTTTTTTGAATCTATTTTTGAACGATTCAAAAATAGATTTTTCTTTTATTCCGCGACTGCTTCGCCTTCGATTTTTATCGATACTTCTTCTCCAACCAGAACTCCGCCCGTTTCCAAAGCCTTGTTCCAAGTCAGACCGAAATCCTTGCGGTTGATCTTTGTTTCCGCTTCGAAAGCAAAGTGAACGGTTCCCCAGGGATCTTTTGCGGAACCGTTAAAAGTTACGTTCAAAACTACCGACTTAGTAACACCTTTGATCGTAAGATCGCCCGTGACTTTGGAAACCGATCCTTTTTTGACAGTAGCCTTTGCGGACTTAAACGTGATTGTAGGAGTTGTTTCCGCGTCGAAGAAGTCTTTTGATTTTAGATGTCCGTCTCGTTTTTCATCGTTTGTAAAGATGGAAGCTGTCTGAATCGTAACATCCAGACCCGTAAGCGCTCCGGTTTTTTCGTCAAAGCTGAAATTCCCTTGGAATTCCTTGAAAGAACCGGGAACATTGTTTAAGCCAAGATGCCTGATTTTAAAACCGACGGAAGTATGCGACGGGTCCAGTTTAAAATTCCCCGCTTGAAGTCCCGTTAGGGAGATTAGAATCAAAAGAAACGTTAAAGAAATTTTTCTCAAATTCATTAAAAAAGCTCCTTACCCGTAGAACGGATATATAAGCTTAGAATCTTTTTTCTCTTTGGAATTTCAATGTGTTTTCTAAAAATTCCTTATGACGGAATCAAACACAATTCTTTATGCAAAAAATACAAGCGACGAAACAAGCGTTCTCGAAAAATCGGAATCGATAAGAGTGGAGGATCGTCTGGATTCTTTCCTCCGTATAGTTCTATAAAAAAATCGAATTCAATTTTTTTAATTTTTCAGCGTTATCATTCGAAAGGAATCAAAATGGGTTACTATTCACAAAACATTATCACCAATTTTGAGTAAGGTTCCAACAAAGATCTTATCGCGGAAATGGAAAACTTTTTTCGGATTGCAAACGTAAAAGAATTCCGATCCGATTTTCAAAGCATCGTCGCACAAGTGAATTGAAGTAAATCCGTGAGAGAATACGAACGTTATTATTTCGACCCTTTTTCCCGCGATTTTCTTGTCCGAAAGGAAAAAATTGGTTCAAGATATTTTTTCCATTCTACCGAATACGATTTCCATACATCTTGATGGAGCGTCGGGGGCAAAACAGTTGGTAAATCATGTAGAACCTCCTACAGAAAAGAAATAAACGGAGCCGATTGCGAAAAATGGATATGGATCGGTCGTTGTCAGGTTTAGGTAATTGCCGCAATACGGAGATCCCCTATAGACGGAATCTTTTTTTGGAGTAAACTGAACCCAGTCTTCGAGACGAATGACAAGGGAGGCTTTCCTATGAAAGCGAACGCAAGGTCCATGGGTCCAGTGGTAGGGATTTTTAGTTTTCTCATTTTTTTGGGGATGAGTTGTCAGCCGTATCTTTATAGAAGCTACAACGACTGCGGATCAAACTATTCGGGAAATTGCGACGGTTATAGGAGTTATTCTTCTCCTTATGGATATCAAAATCGCGGCTACTATCCGAACTATTATCGAAATCCTTCCTACAATACGTTCGGAACTGGAAACGGAGGGGGTTATCATCACAACCCAATGCACATTCCTTCGGGGAGATTTCACAATCTTGGTCGTCCGAGTCGTTGGAAACTTTAGAGGAAGGGGTTTGGTTTCGCGTAGCATCTTTCGTAGAGTTCCTATGTTTGTTAATTTTTGAAGAATTTTGAATTAGAAAAGAGAGTTAATTTTCGTCGTAGATCCGTTAGGCGTAGCTTCGCCGAAAAATACTACCAAATGAACTCAGAACCGATCCCAAAATCCTAAACTGTGGGAACTCTCACCGATTTTGGATAAAAAGAACAATAGAACTGCAACAAAAATTGATGAGACGTAATTTGTAGGAACTCACACAGGAAGATTCGAATTTTATAAAACCGGATTCTTTCTTTTTCGAGGCTTTGGGACAGGCTCTTACTGTCTGCGGAGGGCAAAAAGGGAACCATTGAACTTATCTTTTTAAGAATATCGACAAGTCCGAATTTTCTCTCGAAGCGCAAACTCTGAAAAATCTCAGTTTCTTCCTTGATAACCGATCACATCCATAAAAGCCGAAACCGAAAAAACCGCCTTTCCGGGACCGGGTTCTCCGTAACCGGGAGGAACCGGTAGATTATACTTTTCGAATGTAGCTTTCCAGACAGTCAAAAGTTCGCAGAAATATTCGAGAGGAGGACCGGCTTGCGTTCCTAAGGTCGTGTACGGTTCGGGGCACCAGGCCGTAAACCGAGGCATAATACCTTTGGACATAAAGAAGTCGAGACCTTCACCGGTAGA
This sequence comes from Leptospira ainazelensis, assembly GCF_016918785.1. Taxonomy (GTDB): domain Bacteria; phylum Spirochaetota; class Leptospiria; order Leptospirales; family Leptospiraceae; genus Leptospira; species Leptospira ainazelensis. Next base: position 134,696 of record NZ_JAFFPT010000014.1, read on the forward strand.
AGCGATCGCTTCCGCTACTGTGGCAAAACCGTAAGGTTTGGAAAGTTCTACACCGCCCACAAAGTTTGGGATCACGTAAGAAGGACCGAAAACTTCCGCAGAATCCACAACTCTTCGAATCCAGTTGTCTCTTCCGATATAAGCTTCTTTTCCCGGGCAAATTTTTTGAAAAAGATTTTTATCCCAGACTTCGTAGTTGGGATGATAGACTTGGATTCCCGCGTCCTTAAACTTCTTACAATCTTCGATTTCCCAAGCCTGAGAAACGATCTTTCCCATCCACCTTCCGGGAAATCTGGATTCGATCGCCTGGGCGTAATCCAAATAGAAATCGATTTCGTTCTTTTTTTTCAAAGAGGTGATCACACTTCCGCCCGTGATCGTATAAACTTTTGCGGTCTGGTCTTCCGAGTCGATCCAGGATAAAACTTCTAAGATATCTTCTATGTCTTTTACACCCGTGTATGGTCTTCCTGCGTTCTTCTGTTGACGATAGTTATGATTGATATCGCAATAAGCGCATTCTTCTTCCTTACCGAAATACTGGCAGTTTCTAAAAACGGTAAGATAGATGAGATATCCCCATTCGATCACGGGAGCGATTTCACCGGGAAGTTTTCCGTTTTGAGTTTTGTGTCGATACCAAGCGGGAAGAGGAGGGAATTCCACGTTTCCTAAAAACGTTTCCCCAAGATAAAGGGCCGGTTTTCCATCCTGCGATTTTTTGACTTTGTATGGAGAATTCGGATTGTTTCTCGTAGAGATGATCGTTGGAAGAAGATTGAAATGACCTCCCGAAATTTTGATTTCCTCGGGAGCTTTTACATCGGCGCCTTCACTCAATTCAGAAAGTGGAATATGATCAAAAGAGAATATAAAGTAATCCTTTGTTTTGTATTCGCCCGTAACTTCGAAGGCTTCTTTGAGAAAGTGAATTCCTTGTCTCAGAATGTCTTGTTTTACGATCGCTTCCATCGGAATCGATTTGTATTTCCTCTCCATTTCTTCTAGGAGGGGAATGGTAGAACTTTGGCGGATTGAATCTGTAGCTTCCATCTCTAATTAGACAATCTTCCCGGAGGAACCGAAATTACACGCAGTTTTTTGAGAAAGAAACGTAGGTTTTGCTTCGATTTGAGCTTCCTTCTTTTTAGAAAGAGAGGATTCGATCCGAAAAGACCTCATTCGATTTACGAAATCCTGTTGACCGACCAGGATGTAAAACATAGGAAAGAAGTATGTTTTTTAAGAATTTCGGAATGAAAGTTTTCCTTTTCCCCATTTTATTCTACGTTTTCCTTTCCGGCGTTTCACTCATTTCAAAAACCAAAATCCCTCCTTCCAAAAATTCTCCCAAAGAATCCAAACTTCCCGCGGTTCCTTGGTATTCCCAGGTTGCAGGCGGATTTCAAGAGCCGACGGACATTCAATTCTTTCCAGGCGATTCCAACCGTATGATTGTTTTAGAAAAACGCGGTAAGATGGTAGAATTTGACCTAACAAAAAAACAAAAAACGATCCGAGCGGATTTTACGGGTCAGATCGAAACACTTTCAGAAGAAGGACTTCTCGGACTTGCGTTTTCTCCCGAATTTGCAAATGATTCCAGATTTTATGTGCACGTGGTCGTAAAGGAAAACGGGAAAGATCATTCTAAGATTTTAGAATTTGAATGGAAACAGGATTCCATTCTCAGAATTGAAAACGCAAAACGAACCGTTTTGAAAGTGGAACAACCGTATTCCAATCACAACGGAGGTCAGATCGCATTTGGACCTGATAAAAAACTCTATATCGGTTTTGGGGATGGGGGCGGGGCTAATGATCCTTATAAAAACGGACAAAATCCGGCTACCTTTCTCGGAAAACTCCTTCGAATCACACCCAATTCGAAAACTTCCGGCGCTCCTTATAAGGTCCCGGAAGACAATCCTTTCCTAAACAAACCCGGATTCTTACCCGAAATCTGGGCGTATGGTCTGCGAAATCCTTGGAGATTCTCCTTTGATTCCGTTACGGGAGAACTTTATCTGGCCGACGTCGGACAAAATTCTTTTGAAGAAATCGATCTGATTCAAAAAGGGGGAAACTTTGGATGGAATCTCAAAGAGGGCTTTCACTGTTTTAAATCGAATCCGGATTGTTCGTTACCCGGAATCTCCGACCCGATCCACGAATACCCCCGAGACGACGGGCATTCTATCACTGGAGGATATGTGTACAGAGGAAAAGAACTCCCAAAATTGTTAGGTTCTTACGTCTATGGCGACTTTGTTACGGGAAGAATCTGGATTTTAAGGCAGAAAAACGGGAAAAAAATATCCAATGAGCTTTTATTTCGAACCCCCGTCCAAATTAGCACATTTGGACAGGACGGAAACGGGGAAGTCTATTTTGCCGATTTTGGTTCAGGAAATATCTTGCGTTTAGTAAAAAAAAATTGAAAGAAATGGAAAAACCGATTATGTTGCCTGTTGAGTAACATAGATAGAGGCTGCCACCACCGCAGTCCTGTTATCAATCCAATCTTAAGGAAAATGGGTATGAAGAAGCTATTAATCGTTTCCTCCATCGTTTTGACCGCCGGAATTCTGGTGTTCAGCGCATGCAAGAAACCTACCGAAAATTCCCAGGCAGCCACTACTGGTAAAGAAAACAGTCCCTCGGCTGTAGTTGTTTTCAGCGTTGGAGAAGCAAAAATTCTTCACACTGATTTAACGGAAGAAAAAGCGACTTTGGGCGCGAGTTTAAAAACCGGCGACAAGGTAACTACAAAAGAAAAATCTAAAGTTGATATTCAATTTGCAGACGGATCCGCGATTCGTATCTCTGAGAATTCCGTAATCGACTTTGATGCGCTTTCGATCAACTCGAAAGGAAACTCCGACACAAGACTCGCTCTTGTTTCCGGAAAAGTTTTCGCGAAAGTGAACAAAGCTTCCAAAGAAGATCAGTTTTCCGTGGTTACTCCAACCGCGATCGCTGGTGTGCGCGGAACTTCCTTTATCGTAGAGAGATCTAAATCCGACAAAGCGACTGTAAAGGTGTTAGACGGATCGGTTGCAGTAGCTCCTCGCGTTGCAGCTCTGGAAGGAATGAGCGACGAAGAGATTTCTAAAAACGAAGATCTGAAAAAGATTCAGCAGTCTCTTGCTTCTTCTGAAATCGTTCTCGAGAAAAATCAAGCTTCCGTAATGAAAGCGGATGATAAATCTCTGGATATCAAAGATACTTCCAAAATCGGATCTAACGTAGAGAAAAACATCTCAGGCGTTGTTAAGAAAATGGATAATTCCGGAATCTCCAAAAAAGACGAAGAAGAATTGAGAACAATCGTAACCGTAGACAAAGAAACTTCGGAAAAGATGGTTCGTATCAATGAAGAATCTTCCGGAAAAGTGGACGAACAAAAAGCGGCGGCTCTTGAGTCTGAAAGAAAGAAACTCGAAAGTGAAGTAGCGTCTCGTCAAGAAGATGAAGCAAAGAAATTCAAACAAGTGCTGATTTCTACTCCTAAAGAACTGAAGTCCAGCAAAGACATCGTAAACTACTACGAAAGAATCGAAAAGATCATCATGACTGACGGTTCTTCTTTGATCGGCGCGATCGTTGATCAACAAGGATCCACTATGATCGTTCATACCGAACAAGGTATTAAGAAGATCAATCAAGCGGATGTTCAAGAAGTGATTTACGACTTCCAAACGAAAGCTAAATTCTGATAACAGAGACTGAACCTGAAATCAGGTGGAAAAAACCCGGGTGTAAAAACTCGGGTTTTTCTTTGTACGGACAATTGTTTACTTAAATTAATTCGAACAAAACGGGAGGACGTTCGAGGGAAAGAACGTTTGTCAATAACGCCGATCGTTTGAATTCTTACCTACAAGTTGGAAAACTATGTGCATTCGACAAGATCCCAGTAGACATTTTGTAGAAGCTCCTACAGTTAAGACTTTGTCCCTGCAAAATTATGATTTTCTGATAAAGCAAAGTCACCTGGGATCTTCCATCCCCCAAAAAAATTCAGTTAGTAGCTTCCGATAGACAGCTTGCACTCAATGCACCGCTCTCTAGCATAACCTTACCCACAAGTTAAAAAAGCGATTTCGAATCAGGGCGATCCAATCAAAATTTTTGTAGGAGTTCCTA
>NZ_JAFFPT010000004.1 GCF_016918785.1 Leptospira ainazelensis
AATCGATTGTGTATTAGTGGTTTTTACCCAAGGAATTTTGAAACTTTATATCCCGCTTGACTCTTGAATCGAAAAAATACTTACTTTCCATTGCAGTCGAAATTTGCTCCAAAACTTATTGATCGGAATCAGGTTTTACAAATCGACTTGAATCCGAAAATAAAAAGGAAAGTATTCGATGCGAATCTTCTTAGAAGGTAAGAATGAAACTCTGGTTTCCTCAAGAAAAGCGGTTTTACTTTTTTTCGATTTATGTTTTTCTAATTTTACTTTGGATCATTGAGGAAGTCTTAACGTTCGCTTTCGATATTCATTGGATCGAAAGATCGCAAGCATATTTTACAACGATCGAAACTATAGTCGGCCTTCTTTCCATTGTTGGAGTTTTCTTTCTCATTCAAGAGATAAGGCTTACACAAACTGATATCGAATCGGCTAAAATTGCAATCGAAGGATTAAAGAGTAAAAACCAGTTACTCATACACACCAATCAATCCTTCTGGGAATCTCTACAGAGGCAATTAGAAGAATGGGACCTTTCGGATAAGGAAAAAGAAATTGCCGTCCTCCTTCTGAGAGGAATGTCTAATCATCAGATCGCTGCCATCCGCGGAAAAAGTCTGAAGACGATCGAGAACCAAACATTTTCGATTTATCAGAAATCCGGAACAACCGGGAAACTCGAATTCATCGCCTATTTTATTTCCCCTCTACTCCCGGAAGAAGACTAAAAAAGTTTCTTTTCAAAAAGTCGCATTACTCCCGCATTATGAATTTTAGAAACTCTCGTTTTATAGTAGATTCTCTCAAAACCGGAAATCAAAAACAAAAACTTCTCTGGGAAGATTTGAAAGAATATTCGATTCTTGAAAAACTTCAGAATTACGACCCGAATCTTGCGGGCACCATTCCCTTGGACATAGACTACGAGCAGAGCGACGTCGATATTCTTTGCAAATTTTCAAACGAAGAAGAATTCGTTTCCTTCGCAGAATTCACGTTTAAAAATTTCAAAGGTTTACAGATTTTGCGAAAAGTATTGCAAGACCTTCCGTCCGTTCTCATTCGATTTCAGACCGAAAAATTCAAATACGAGATTTTCGCTCAGAAACTTCCGGTAATTCAGCAAATGGGTTACGTTCATTTCATGATAGAAAGTGAAATTCTATTTATTGCCGGATCTCGATTTAAGGAAGGAATTAGAACTCTAAAAAAAGAAGGTTGGAAAACGGAAGAAGCCTTTTGTAAACTTTTAGGAATTAGAGAGGATCCATATCGATTCCTATTCGGATTAATTTTTTTTCCCCCCGAAGAGCTCAGAAAATTCGTATTAGAGTCCGAGTTCTTTTTAAAAAAGGATATATAACCATACAGGCGTTAGCTATACCTAAACCGAAATCGTTGTAAAGAAATTGTTGTCCAATTCAGGCTTGACATTTCAGATTTTTTAACGATCTTAGTGATCCGTTCCTTCTTAAATATTTTCTAAGGTTGTGAGAATATGTTTAGAACTCTTAAAAACATTCTTTTTTTCTTATCCGTCTTCGGTTGTTTTTCCCTCAGCGCCCAGAAAAACAACAACATCAACTTCGATTCGGAACTCTACGCTCAAATCGTCCGCCAAAGCGGTTATCAATACAGTGCGATTCTAAAATCCAGAAAAGTTTTGAAGGATCATAACCATTGGAAAAAACCGATAGACGCAGCTTTTCGAAAACTCGCCGATTCTTCCGGGAATCCGTCCTTTCCAATCGTGTATAACGTCATTCAGGACAATTCCTTCAACGCCTTTGCGATGGCCGGCGGGCAGTTTTGTATCAACTCCGGAACACTCGACATTCTTGATCAGGTGATTACCAGTTCGGAATCGGATGCAAAAGAAAAGATGACCTTTTATAGAGAAAGATACATTGCAGGAGTTCTCTCGCACGAGTTATCACACTATTATAATAAACATACTTTCAACTCGGTGAAAAAATTCTACCAGCTTAAGGAAAATCCTACCGGCGAAGCCGTTTTGGACAACTTGAAATTCTCCCAAGAGCAGGAAGTGGATGCGGACCAGACCGGTTTTCAACTTTTAAACAAGGCCGGATACGGCGGAGAATATATGATCCGAACGCTGGAATTGATGAGCGACATCGATAATCAATATAAAGAATATATCGTAAGCAAAAAACTGGATAAAGTAAGTCCGGAATCGATGACTTCTTTATATTTCACAAGTCATCCTTCTCCCAACGATCGCCTCTCCCGTTTTAACGGAGACAAACAGGAACTCTATTCTTTACTCGCAACCTTGGAAAAAACATACGACGATATTCAATTTGGAAAGAATTTAGATCAGGCAAAATCGAATCTCGAGAAAGCGCTTTCTAAATTTCCAGGGAATACTCATTTAGAAAAATCTTATGCAGTTTGTCTTCACAAAATCTGGATGGCAAGCGCAAGCAACGACGATCTTAAATTAAAGCCGGTTATCGATATGCCTTCCTTTAGGGATTCAATGGTTTTTCCCGGAGGTCTTCGTAAAAGAGCTGTTATGCGAACCATTCCGGGCAATCAAGCGGCTTATGAAAAAGCGATGGAAGCCTACAAAAAGGTGATTCTCAAAACAGACGATCCGTACTTCATCTCAAATTACGCGGTTCTTTTATCTTATTCCACCGAAGAAAACGATATGAACGTGGCTAGATCTTTGGCGGGAAATAGCGTAAGGGCTGAAAATTCCATTCCTTTGGCAAATAATCTTGGAATCGTTTTTTATTGGACTGACGATCAGGCGAAATCTTTGGAAGTTTTCAAATCAGTGGCATCGATGGTGGACAAGAGAGTTCAATCTTTCGGAGAAAAGGCAAAAACGAATCCTGAGATTCAAGCTTATCTTCAGGGAATCGGAAACTCGATCCGTCAAAAAACTCAACTCGATCCCGATTACGTTTATGAAAATTTTACTCCAATTCTAAATTACGTTCTTTTAGAATCGTATAAAGCAAAAACGCCTCAAACAAAACAGCTCGCGATGTATTATCTAGAGAATTATGATTCTTCTTCCGGATGGGCGAAACATCTTGCGGAGTTCCATGGAATCACTCTTCCCGATCCTTCTCAAAATCCAAAACAGAATGCCTTTAAAGTCGGTGGGGTCGGCCCCGGAGATAAATTAGAAGACCTATTAAAACTCTGGGGAAAACCGGATAGGATTCAAGTGGACAAAAGTTCGGGAAGCGAGTTTTATATTTACAATAAGAAAGAAACTTCTTTCCTTCTTAGCATCGGCTCCGTCCTCCAAGTCAACGCATACGGAGACAATAGCCCCGGAATTGATAAGGGAGTTCCGATCGGTTCGGATCGTGGAACTGCTGAAAAAGTTTTCGGAAAACAATTTCAAAAAAACGGTCCTTATTTGGGTTATACTCAAAACGGAAGCGCTTTTGTGAAGTATCGAAAAAACAAAGTCGATCAGATCATTCTTCAATGATCGTAAAATATTGGGATCGATTTGAATTTCCATTTATGAGAATGAAGGATCTCTCCGAGCAAATTTCGGTTCGGAGAAATTGATACTCATCGCAAATCGATCGGAATATTTTCAGGAATGCGCTTGTTTTTTAGGAATCGAACCAATCTCGATAGTCCAAAACGTAAAAATAATCCACGGGTTCGCATTCTAAGGATCGTATGATCCGATTGTTTAAGAGATCGAGATGGAGGATATATTTGTAATTCCTATGAAACGTGGGACCTCCCTCATTCATAGTATTCACGATAGAATCCCCCACGCCTGCCTCATCGAGCCGCAAAAGAAAATTAAAAAGAAAACAACGGGAAACGCCGTGAACCTGAGCCAAGAGGCCCAAAAGGGCCCAACTTCCTCTACTCACTCGAACATTGATTCTCTGCATTTGTTCTTTTCCCGGACTCGGTTGATATAAGACTTTCTCGGCCTTTGTCCCTAAACGTTTGATAGAAGTAAGATATTTCGCATACCTTTTCAAAAGAATCGGAATCCACTTAGGAAGATTCTTTCTCTCTTTTTCGCTAAATTGAAGCAAAGTAAGTTTCGGAATCAGCAGAGTGACAACTTCGGTTCGATTTTCCTGAAGAATGGAACGGAGTTCATGATCAGAGTTTAAAAGTAGAATTCCCATACCAAAGACATTTCCCTAATTCGTCGGCAGGAAGCACTTTTGATGAAAAAAAACTTAAAATTACAAATTTTTTATCGACTACCGATTTGAAAATTTTGCAGAACATCCGATCAAATGAAGTCTATGTTTAAGAAAACCGTAATGAAACATAGAATTCAACTCATTCAAGGCGATATCACGAAACTTAAGGTTGATGCGATCGTAAACGCAGCCAACAGCTCCTTGTTAGGCGGAGGTGGCGTAGACGGCGCGATCCATAGCGCCGGAGGTCCGGCGATATTGGAAGAATGTCGGAAGATTAGAGACAAAGAAGGAGGGTGTAAAACCGGAGAAGCCGTGATTACGACTGCGGGAAAACTTCCGGCAAAATTCGTGATACACACTGTGGGTCCGATTTGGTACGGAGGGAAAAAGGACGAAGATCGATTATTAGCAAATGCTTATACAAGTAGCCTTCGGTTAGCGAAAAAAAATTCGATTCTTACGATCGCTTTTCCCAATATCAGCACTGGAATTTATAATTTCCCAAAGGAAAGGGCGGCAAAAATCGCAATTGAAAACGTTCAGGGGTTTCTCAAAAAAGACTCTCAAATTCAAACCGTATTCTTCGTGTGTTTTGACTCCGATAACTTTGAACTCTATGAAAGATTCCTTTCAAAATTGTCCTCTTAACCGAAGATTCGGAGATTTTTAATTTCAATCACGCGTGAGCGATCGAAGCGGAGTCAAGTTATTGGTTTTTGTAATCCGGATTTTGAACTTACTTTCCCATTCCAATAACTTGACTGAAGCTGAGAGCGCGACTCTGCGCTGAAACTTTTCGCTTTGATACTTAACGCAAGATTCCGCAGAGGCACGCCCCGAATTGGATCTTCAAAGAGTCGAACCTTTTTCGGTCGTTTATAGCCTATTCCTTTGATCTTTCGTATAAGTTTAAGCAGAACATTCGTTCTGTTTAGAACAATTCTATACCCGTTTTAATTGAAAAAAACCTTTCCTCCTCGCGTAGCTGTTTTAAACAGGTTCTATTCCATTGAAAATCCAAGAATTGGTATAGTTTCATGAGAGAGATAAAAACAGTAACAGTATTAGGCGCTAACGGTACTATGGGTGCCGGATCAGCCGCAATCGTTGCCTCCTTTGGGAAGGCAAAAGTCCACATGCTTGCAAGGGACATAAGCAAAGCGAAAGAAGGTATTGAGAAAGCGATCGGTTCCGTGAAGACGGATACAATCCGACCAAGACTCATTCCCGGTTCTTACGATGCAGATCTTGAAAAGGCAGTAGCGGAATCCGACTGGGTCTTCGAACTCGTTGCGGAAAGTTATGAAGTAAAAGAACCGATCAACAAAAGAATCGCAAGCTCCAGAAGACCTGGAACCATCGTTTCCACCGTTTCTTCCGGACTTTCCATTGAAAGACTTTCCAAAGCATTCGATGAAGACGGACAAAAGCATTATTTTGGAACTCACTTTTTTAACCCACCTTACAAGATGATCCTCTGTGAACTCGTTTCACACAAAGGATCGGATAAAAAAGTTCTCAAACAACTCGGAGAATATCTCGATCAAGTTTTAGGTCGCGCGGTCGTTTACACAAACGATACTCCTGCGTTCGCCGGTAACAGAATCGGATTTCAGCTCATCAACGAAGTCGCTCAGATCGCTGAAAAGTATTCCGACAAAGGCGGGATCGCCCTTATGGACGCAATCATGAGCGGTTATACCGGAAGAGCGATGGCTCCTCTTGATACGGCGGATTTCGTTGGTCTGGATGTTCACAAAGCAATCGTGGACAATCTCTATGAAATGACAAAAGACGCCGCTCATTCTACTTTTAAAATGCCCGGTTACTTCCAAAAGTTAATCGATAAAGGTGATTTAGGAAGAAAGGCCGGCGGCGGACTCTATAAGATGTCCAAAACTCCGGACGGTAAGAAAGAAAAGTTAGTCTATAATATAGGCGCCGATCTTTACGAACCACTTCCAAAATTCGATATCGAATTCATTCGTCAGGCGAATAGAAGAATTTCCGAAGCGGATTATACCGGCGCTATGAACATCGTGAAAGAAGCGAAAGGTTTTGAAGCGGACCTCGCGAGATACTTCATCGCAAGATACGTAAGTTATTCTCTTTCTATCGTAGGAGAAGTCGTAGACACGAAGGAAATGGCGGACCTCGCAATGGGAACTGGTTTCAACTGGGCTCCCGCATCTGCTTTCGTCGATTTCTTAGGCGGGCCTAAGGATACGATTCAATTGATCGAAAAAGCAAAACTTCCGGTTCCTGAGGTATTGGCAAAGGCGAAACCGGGGAAACCGTTTTACGAGCTGAAGGAAAAACTTGACGCTCGATCACTTTTCAAAGGATAATTTAGGGGGGTCACATGAGCGATAAAATTTACGTCCTCGGCGGGGAACAAACCGATTTTCAAAGAAACTGGACCAAAGAAGGAAAGACCTTTATGTCCTTAATGCGCGAAGCCGTTCAAGACGGACTCGCGGCTGTCGGAATTACACCCGACGAACTCAAAAAACTCAATAAACAAAATAGAATCGGAATTTTCGTAGGAAACTTCGATGCCGAACAATACGCAACTCAAGGTCACTTGGGCGCCTTCTTAACCGAAGTCGATCCTGCATTCTATGGAATTCCAGGCGGACGTTTTGAAGCGGCTTGCGCTTCCGGTTCGATTGCACTCGACGCGGCGGCCACAAAAATCCGCGCGAAAGACTACGACGTTGCCATCGTTCTCGGAATCGAGATCATGAAAACCGTGAGCTCTTCCATAGGCGGGGACTTTTTAGGAACTGCGGCTTACTACGAAAAAGAAGCGAAAGGAGTTCAATTTCCTTTCCCAAAACTTTTCGGAAAACTCGCGGACGTTATTCTGGAAAGATACAAACTTCCGGAACAAAGATTCATGGGAGCGTTAGCCGAAATCTCCAGAATCAACTACGACAACGCGAAGAGAAATCCGAAAGCGCAAACCCGTTCTTGGTTTATGAACAAAGAACACGCAAACGCACGCGGCGGAGAATACAACATGGCAGTGGGTGGAAGGCTTTGTATCACCGATTGTTCTCAAGTTACCGACGGCGCGGCGATGGTAGTTCTCGCTAATAAATCTTATACCGAAGAATACGCTAAAAAAAGAGGAAAGAAGATCAACACGATTCCAAGACTGAAAGGTTGGGGACACAGAGTTGCACCGATCACTTTTGACGCGAAGGTTGCCGAATCCAAAGGAGACAAATACATTCTCCCTTGGACCAGACAAACCGTAAAAGACGCTTACGATAGAGCAGAATTAGGAGTCAAAGACATTGACGTTTTTGAAACTCACGACTGTTTCACTTCTTCCGAGTATGCCGCGATCTCCGCTTTCGGAATCACACAACCTGGAAAAGAGCACGAAGCGATCGAAGACGGTGTGATTGACCTGAAAGGCAAGAAGCCAATCAATCCATCCGGTGGTTTAATCGGAGTAGGACATCCAGTAGGCGCTTCCGGAGTTCGGATGATGCTCGACCTTTACAAACAAGTCACAGGAACCGCCGGAAACTATCAAGTGGAAGGCGCTAAAAACGGATTGATGCTGAATATCGGCGGATCCGCGACAACGAACGTGGTTTTCATCGTAGGAAAGTAAGAATGAGCTTAAAGACTGCAAAAGACTGGAATCAATTTCTTTTAAGGCTGTTTATCGCCTTTGGTTTTTGGGAAGTGATCTCCGTACCTCTTCGTAGTCTTTTATTCTCGCGCTTTTACTACGACCCTGCCTATAAATCCTTCTTTCAATCCGTTGGAATGATTTTATGGGTAGGGCCGATCGTTGCGGACCTGATACAAGTTTTCTTTTTAGGAATTATCATTCGTCTCGCGAAAGATTCCTTACCGACCGGAATCGTGGGCGGGCTGATCGTGGCGGTTTGTTTTTCTTTAGCCGCTTACGTAGGACCTGCGATTTCTATTTTAAACTTCGTGAACGTTCTTCCGAGCACGATCGTTTGGCTCTGGGTATTTTCCCAATTTCTTCTTACACTCATTTCTTCGCTCATCCTTACCTATTCGGCAGAAGAAGATCTGTAGAATTCTTTAGAAGAAGGATTCTAAGTCGAGTTTTCAATCTATTCATTCGAGAAGAACGCGACTTTGATCTAATAAAGTTTGGCGGCTCCCGCCAACATTTTACAAAAGTAAGCCCAAATGAAATTGGGCGGGACCGGGCTCTCCGCTCCGGTCAAGTTATTGAAATCTCGAATCAAAATTAGATACCATATTTCTAAAAACCAATAACTTGACCTCACATTGCGACCCTTAGGGAACGATGTGTTGAGTTGCCTCGATCCCTGCCGCGGCGACCCATAAAGAGCCGTGGCATTGAGTTTCCTCCGCGGCGACCTAACGTTGCGACAGCAGGCAGCAACGTTTTGAGTTTCGAGAGCCAAGGCATTGAATTTCTTCCTCAACAAGATAAACCAAGACCGAAAAAAGTAGGAACTCTCACATTTCATACGATTACTCGTCATTCATTCGGAAGCAATTTTTTCACTGGATTCGTTTGTAGGAAGAATTATTTTGTGACCGAAAAATGTTTGCTTTCATCGAAACTCGATGACTACAGCGGAAAATTCAAAAGGAGAAACCGGATGAATAAAATTCTAAAATATTTAGCCCTTGCCTTCGGCTTAGGAGCCGCACTACTCTACGCTTTTTATTTCACCTTCTCAAGACCGAATCAAATTTTAGAATTCAACGATCCGTATCATCAAGAACGTCCTCTCGCGGAAGGATCAAAAATGATGGTGGCATCCGGGCACCCACTCGCAACGAAAACGGCGTTGGAAATTTTAGAAAAGGGAGGTAACGCCGCGGATGCCGGAGTGGCCGCATTACTCGTGTTAAACGTTACACAAGGTGAAGAAGCCTCTTTCCCCGGAGTCGCACCGCTTCTCTATTACGACGCAAAAAATCGGCAAGTGAACAGTTACATCGGAGCCGGAAAAGCCCCGTCCAAAGCAACGATAGAATACTTTCAATCCAGAGGACACAAATACATTCCGACTTTAAAATACAGCTCTCAGTTGATTCCGGCTTCTCCCGACGTAATTGTAGCGCTCTTAAAAAAATACGGAACCATGAGTTTTACTCAGGTTAGCGCACCGGCAATCCAAATTGCTGAAGAAGGATTTCCAGTTCATAGAATTCTCATGCGGAATCTAAACATCAATCTTTTCAAAAGATTCGGATTTTCGATTCTTCTTCCTTACAATGCTGAAGTATATCTGGATAAGAAGTGGTGGAAACCTCTTTATCACAAAGAAAAATTTGCCCGCCCAGCCTTAGGCAAAACGTTACGCGACATTGCTGATGTGGAATCCGAAGCATTCAAAGCAGGCTCCGATCGAAATGAAGCATTAGACTCGGTTCGAAAGTATTTTTACGAAGGTCCGATCGCGGATAAGATCGCAAAAGCTCACGATGAAAACGACGGAACCATGACCAAAGCGGATCTCGCGACCTATTCCGGCGGTTGGGAAAAGCCGCTCCAAGGAAATTACGGGCCTTACACGATCTTTTCCAATCAGACTTGGAACCAAGGAGCGGTGGTTCCTCTCGCTCTCCAAATCCTCGAGGGAATCGATTTAAAATCGATGGGTCACAATTCTCCACAATACATCCATACCGTCGCACAGGCGATAGAACTCGCAATGGCGGATCGAGAAAAATACTTCGGAGATCCCGCATTCGTAAACGTTCCTTCGGAAGGGCTTCTGAGTAAAGATTACGCAAACGAAAGAAGAAAACTTCTGCAACCGTTGGCTTTCGGAAAAACTCCGCCTCCCGGCGATCCAGTCGTTTATCAAAAGAAAAATATTTCCAACTCGCTCGAATTTCATAAAACAAGGAAAAATTCTCTACCGAGTCAATTTAATTCTTCTGCCGATCAAATTCGACTTTCAACCGAGGTTTCCTTCGATTGGAATTTTAACACACCGTTATTAGATCGAATTTCTGAAGGACTGAATTCTTTTCAATCGTCTCTCGCATTCCATTCTTCCGTAGACCAAGAAGAACTCACCTTTTGGGAAAAGACCGGAAAAGTAGGACGCGATACGACGTATCTCAGCATCATCGATCCGAAAGGGAATTCTCTTTCGCTCACTCCGAGCGATTTTCCTCAATCGCCAATGATCGAAGGTGATATCACTTTGGGAATTCGAATGACTCAGTTTCGCTTGGATCCAAATCATCCGTCAGCCTTGCTTCCCGGAAAACGACCAACCATCACTCCGAACGCATCTATGGTTTTTAAAGATGGGAAATTTTTTATGAGTTTCGGAACCCCCGGAGGCGATATGCAGACTCAAGCGACTATACAAGTTTTTTTGAATATGATCGTATTCGGGATGAATCCTCAAACCGCCGTAAATGCCCCGCGTTTTCGTTCCTTAAATTGGCCGGACGCTTTTTCGCCTCACGCCTATTATCCGGGTCGTTTGGAATTGGAAAAAGAAATCGATTCTAAACACGGAAAGGCATTGAAAGAATTGGGTTACGACGTAATCGGAAGAGATGTTTGGGAATACGATTTCGCCGCGCCTTGTATTTCCATGAAAGATCCGAAAACGGGAAAACTCTACGGAGGAGCCGATCCCAGAAAAGAATCCTGGGCGGAAGGGAGATAACCCTGAAAGAACAACCATTCTAAAATTTTAGAAAATCTGCGGGAGATCCTACAAATTACGTCTCATAAAGTCTTGATCGTTTCTAACGATGCGCCTCCCCAAGTGTGAGTTCCTACATCCGCAAGTCGACCGGGTCTTAACCTTCTTTACTTTGTCTCTGAAAATCTTTCAGGTCTTCTTCTAAGATTTTTCTAATCCTCGGCGGAATCGGAACCGAAATCTTTTTTTTGTGATCAAAGGTCACTTGCACCGTCCTTGCAACGGCAAAAACTTCCTTTGTATTGGATTCTAAAATAACGGATTGGAAATCCCAAGAGCTGTTACCGATCCGAATTACGGAGGTCTGCACCTCGACAATATGATTTATCTCGATCGATTTTTTGAGATCGATTTCGATTCTCGCGAGAATAAAAGGAACGTCGAAAACGTCCTTCACGTCAAAACGACGTTTGCAGTAATCCACTCTTCCGATTTCCAAATAGGAAACAAAAACCGAATTACTCACATGGGCAAAAGGATCCATGTCCATCCAACGAGTCTGAACCGGAGTGGAAATCATATTAGAATTGTTTTAAGAATCTTAAATTGCCGGATTGAAAATAACGTATGTCGTGAATTCCGTAACGCATCATCACAAGGCGGTCCAATCCGAGACCGAACGCAAAGCCAGTCCATTCCTTCGGATCCAAACCCGCGTGTGAAAGGACGTTTGGATGAATCAAACCGCAGGGAAGAAGTTCCAACCAACCCGATTGTTTACAAACCGGACAACCTTTTCCTTCACAAACAAGACAGTTGATATCAAGTTCAAAACCGGGCTCCACAAACGGAAAGTATCCAGGTCTGAGTCTGGTTTTGATTTCCTTTTCAAAAATTCTGGAAAGTAAAACCTGCATCGTATCGATCAGGTTCGCCGCGGAAATATTTTTTCCAACAACCATACCTTCGATCTGATAAAAAGTATGTTCGTGTGACGCGTCGACTTCTTCGTAACGAAATACTCTTCCCGGAGCGATGATTCTAAAAGGAGGTTTGAGATGTCTCAACGTTCTCACTTGAATCGCGGACGTATGAGTTCTCAGAAGATTTCCATTCTCCAGATAAAATGTATCCTGCATTTCTCTCGCAGGGTGATCTTCGGTAAAATTCAAAGCGCCGAAATTGTTAGTATCGGTTTCGATCTCGGGTCCGTCCATGACGCTAAAACCCATCGAAGCAAAAATATCCTCAATCTCGTATTGAATCTGAGTGATCGGATGCAAACTTCCGTTCTCCGGTTTGGAAAGCGGTCTTAGAGTATCAAAAAATTCGGAAGCGGCTTGCGATTCAAAAAGTTTTTTCTTAAGAGAAGTTTTGGTATCGGAAACAAATGCCTCGAGCTTTTTAGAAAGTTCGTTCGCCTTCTGGCCTACGGTTTTTTTTTCCTCGATGGAAAGAGAAGCTACGTTTTTGAGAACGGCGGTGAGTTTTCCTTTTTTACCGATAAAGTCGTTCTTATTCTTATCTAAATCCTCTTCGGAGACGGAGGAACCGATTTTTTGGATCGCCTCTTCAAAGATAGAATCGAGTTCTTGAGATAAATTCATGTGTGTTTCCGAGCCAGTTCCACGAGTCCCGGATAAATTCCGCCAAAGGAACCGTTGGACATGGCTAAGATAAGAATTTTTTCTCCCGTAAATTGGGGAATCATTTTCTCAAGTTTCGCAAGTAACTCCTGAGGATCCTTTGCATAAACGGGAATGGTTTTCGAATTTTTCAAAAGCTTTTGAACCAGCTTTTTCACGTCCAGGCGTATGTCTTTTGAGACTTTTTTTAGGTTATGAATTTCGGTAAGAATGGTGAGATCCGCGCCCAGGAAAGAATACGAATATTCTTTCTGAAAAACGTTTCTGTGAGAGGTAGCGCTTCTCGGCTCAAAGAGCGCCACGATCTTATAACCATGAAATCTTTTTTTGATCGCGTGAATCGTCTCATGGACCGCGACGGGGTGATGAGCAAAGTCCTCCATCACGATCGCCTTCGGAGATTCAAAAAGAATGTCCTGTCTTCTTTTTACGCCGGGAAACGAATCGATCGCCTTTGCGATTCCTTCTTTGTAAGCGCTCGGGTTTTGTTCTTTTAGAATTTCGGAACAAACCCGGATCGCAACTTCCAGATTTCGATAGTTGTGATCCCCGAAAACGACTGGATCGAGTTTTCGATCGTCCCAAAAAAGTTCGTGTTTTTTCCAGGAAAGTGAAGAATCTTTTCGATTCCACTCAAAACCTTCGGTCTTTGTGAACTTGACTTGTTGAACCAGTTTTTTTAGAGAACCCGATCCGCTCCAATAGAAGATCTTTCCGTTTCCTGGAACCAAGTTGATCAGACGTTTGAACATCGTTTCAATCGCTTCAATGTTCGGAAAGATATCGGCGTGATCGTAATCCAGTGCGTTTAACACGGCATAGGTGGGACGATAATGTAAGAATTTGGAGGACTTGTCGAAAAAAGCGGTATCGTACTCGTCGCCTTCGATGACAAAATAGGAACCGTTTCCAAGTTCGAATCCGGGAAAGCCGTCTTTACGAATCCCCCCCACGAACAAACCGGGTGAAACCCCATTCTCTTTAAGAATATGATGAATTAAGAATGTAGTCGTTGTTTTTCCGTGAGTTCCCGCGACTACGATCACCTTTTTTCCTTTCAGAAAAAATTCGCTGATCGCGGCGGGCATGGAAAGATAATCCACTCCGGAATTGAGCATCTCCTCCACTTCCGGATTTCCTCGCGAGATCGCGTTTCCTACAATGATCAAATCTTGACCATGGATGTTTTCGGCCTTAAAACCTTCAAAATAAGGAATTCCCCATTCTTTCAACTTATCGGACATAGGAGGATAAACACCCGTATCCGAACCGGAAACTTCGTGCCCGCTTTTTTTCAGCATATGTGCGAGATTGCCCATCGCAATTCCGCCGATTCCGATCAGAAAAATTTTCAATTGAGAATGGTCCTAATTAAATTATAAATCACGGTCAAAAATAAAACTCCGGTCAGCAGATATGCGGTTCCGGATAAAAAGAATATTAGAATTTCTTTATCATTCCAGTTTAAAATCTTTTTCAAACTTCTGACCGATAAGACACAGGAAAGAACGAAGGAAATCGTAACAAAAACCGCTTGGAACGGAGAGGGTAAAATCCAGAAGATGGAAGATGCGCTGAACGGTAAAAAGGATAACAAAAAAATATTCGCGGGCGGTAACGTTTCTCCCTTAGTTCGATCCGCCTTTTTTTGAAAGACTCGAAAGACGTCGAACTGAACTACCAAAAACAAAACGATCGGATAAACTAAAAACGAAAACAAAACCCCCGAGAACACGGTCCATTCTCCGTCGTCAAAACGTACAAAGGAAAGAACTGAAAATACGAGGTTGGAAATAAATTTTCCAACCGGCGCTAAAATCCAAAGAAGAAAATGAGTTCTTAAAATTTCGGAATAACCGAAACCTTCAGTCTTTTGAAAGATTTCATACGCATTTTCAGGGGATTGAAAAATTCTTTGAAGAATGCCGGATCTTACGTCTGAAAAGTCTTGTTCTTTATCTACGATCATTATTTGGGAAAAGCGGAGGTCGGATCTTTGGGAACCGGATTCTGAATTTCTATAGGCTTTTTCTGCTCCGCTTTATCCAAATTCCCGGCATTTTCTTTTATCCGCAAGAAACTATCTTCACGGATGTAAAAAGGAGGTTCGGAAAATTTATCGTTTAGAATTCGGACCGCGGGTCGGTAGTCCACCGAGTTGATGTTTGTCTTTGGATAGTAACGAATGGTAATCCAATCACCGTTCGAAAGACGCAACTTGAGTGATGATTCCGCAGGCACGGAGGTCAAATTTTTTGCCACCGCAAAGCCGGCCCCGTTTGGATCGTCCGGATAAAGATCCACCCTTTGAGCGATGATCTGATTGTTCCAACTATCCCCCAAATAAGGTTCGATCGCAACGATCTTACCGGACAACCTTCTCCAGAAATTCTTCTTCACATTCTCCTCTTTGAAGGGGTGATTGTCCAAACGAAGAGTTTTGCCTTCTTCTTCCCAAATCGTTTCCGCGATGAATTCGTCTTTGAGATTGACGAGTTGTCTTTGTCTGAATTCTCCGATTCCCCTTGCGAAACGATCCAGAGTATGACTTTGGGTGATGAGAATATGATTGCCCTCTTTTAGAATTCGTGTCGAATCGGAGGATTTCTTTTTACCGATCAAAATCTTTTTGATCAGTCTTCCGGAAGACTTCAGAAAAATCTCAGGCGATCCTTCGTTGATTTTCAAAGTTGAAGAATCTTTTTCGTCGCCGACGTTCTCCAATCCTTTTACCTTGAGAACCGACAACTCTCTAAAAAGATTGTCCGCGTTGTAACCGCCCTCAAAAACCAATGAACCGCCGGTTTCCAAGTCGATAGACTTTACTGAGAGAAACTCCCCTGTTTCGCTTAACGTTTTTTCCTTTTTGAGAACGATCGGCGACGGATAAAAACTCATCGCGTCGTCGGCATTCCAGGAAGATTTCGGAGGTTGGTATTCGATCTCGTCGATATCAATGTCCCAAAAAGAAATCTCGGTTTGATCTTCTTTTTTTTCTTCCAATAAAAAGAAACTCGCGATCAAAAGAAACAACGCTAAAACGAAAAGAAGTCCTCTTTTCAAAATTCTTCTCCTTCGTTTTTTCTTTTACGAATCAAAACAATGGAAGAAACGAGTGCGATCAGACCGGGAAAAATAAACATTCCTAAGATCCAGACGATTCTTTTTTGAGTGTCCGTAAGGGAAACCGTATTGATTTCCTCTTTTTTCGGTTGGATCGAAGACAAAGAAAGATCCTGATACATCCAAGTGATCGAGGAAGTCGCGAGTTCGTAGTTTGTTCCGTAGGAAATAAACTGATCCGTGATCCAGGAGGTTCCCGAAAAGATCACAGCACGTCCTTCTCCTTTCGATTCCGTTTCTACGGCCGGAGCCGGAGTTTCCGCTTCGGGTGTAAGTCCCGGAACGAGCGCCGAGGTCGGATTGGTTTCCGTCTTTGTAACGTTTGGCGCTCCTTCCTTTTGGATCGCGGCGCTTTTAAGAATCAAACCGAGTATTACGTTTCTCTTATCCTCTCCCGGATCCATTTTACCGTTGTTGTTTTTATCAAGGATCGATTCGCCTCCGGATTCCATAATAGGAAACGACTCCAGAGATTGGCTTCCCGGATTGGAAACCGCTTTCGGAAGAAAGAAGCCGCCGAACGGAAACATAGCGCCCATATCTTTGCGGGTCAGAGTTTCTTCGATCGGATGTTTGCGGAAAGATTTTGCGACGATGATCCCGGGTTGACTTGGAATCTGAGAAAGAGGGCCTTTTACGAATTCGTAACCGGACTTCTCAAGAAGCCAATCAAAGTTCTCGGTTCCTTTCGGTTCAATCGTAATTAGAACCTTTCCCTTTCTTTTTTCGATAAAATCTATGACCGCCTCTCGCGCCTCTTTCGAGTAAGTTACCGTCGGCCCCGCGATCACGAGAACATCGGCGTCCTGAGGAATTCTTCCCGGCCAACCTTCCGCGATCCCCAATCCTTTCACTTTAAAATTGAGAAAGCTCAAAGAGTTGGTTAGAATTCCGACTTTCTCGTTCGGAAGATTTTGGAAAATCGGAGAAAATCGTTCTCCGTTGGATTGGGTAAAATAGACGTTCTTTTCTTCGGTTGTGATGTTTACTACCGCTTGAACAAGTTTTCTTTCCAAGTCTTCGAGATCGTTTTTCTCTTTGATGGAAAGTTTTTGTTCCGCGTATTGTTTTCCGTCGCCGGACAAGGGCTTTTTGGTTCTCACGAGAATCAAACCGTTCGAAACCTGGCCGAATTCTCCCAAGTCATCCAACTCGACGTCCGCGTTGATAAAACGAACCTTAAACTGCGGACTCAAAGACTGTAACTGGTCGAGATAGATTTCCAAATCCGGACGGATTCTACGGAGTGAAAAAGAATTCGCCTTATCGCTCGCAGACGAATTCTCCAGAGGTCTTGGATAAAACGCGACAACCTCGACTTCGCGGTTCACACTTTTTAAAATTTTGGCCGCGGTCGGACTAAAAGAATATTGTCCTTTCGAACTCAAATCGAAGTTATGATTTCGTATTACGGAAACGTAATTGATGATCACCAAAACTACAAAGACGATCGCAAGATTCAGGATGAAATAGCGAACCAGGGCTTGTTTGGAAGTTTTGAGAACGCTCTGCGCCCCGGCGGAATCTTTTCCTAATTCTTTCAATAAGGTAAGAATCAAAAAACCGATCGCAGAAAGAACAAGCAGCACTAGAAGAATTTCCCGAAGACGATCGTTCCCGGAATGAGAACCGCTCGTTTTCAAAGCGAGGTCTTCCAGAAAAACCCGGACATGATAGATTCCGAAAGCGAGCAAACCCAAACCTGCGGAAAGATAAGAATTCCATTCTTCCTTTATGTTCTTTTTTCGAATGAATCGAAAAACGGGCTCGAGAATCAAAACGGTTAATACGAAGCCGAGCCAGAGCCAGCGTGTGCCCGGAGTTTGAATGCTATCTCTTACAGGAAAGTATAAGAAAAGAGAAGCGAGTGAAATCCAAGGAAAAATTCTGAATAAAACGGATTCTTTCATCCTCTCCACCTCCTAGATTCCAAAACTTTTACGGTGAGATAAAGAAAGAATAACGTGCCGCTGACAAAAAAAACGATTCCGTTCAAAGGGAGAACTCCTTTACAAAACCCGATAAAATGGGAGAAAATATGAAGGTGATATAGAATTTTTCGAGTCACCGAATCGAAGAGATAGGAGAAATAACCCGAAACCCAAAGTGTCAAAATGATCACGATGGAAATCAAAAGGGAAGTCATCTGATTCTTGCCAAGACTACTTCCGAAAAGTCCCACTGCGAAAGAAAAAATTCCTAAAAGAAAAACCCCGATCGTTCCCGAAACCACGATGTAAAGAGGAGCTTTCCAAAAGGAATATAAGAAAATCGGAAACAATCCGTTTACAAAAACCGCGATCAAAAGACAGATCAAGGCGCCGAAGGTAAATTTGCCCGCGACGATTTCGAGATCCGTGATCGGAGCCGTAAAAAGAAATTCGAGTGTGCCTCTGTTTCTTTCCTCCGTGATACTTCCCATCGCCAAGATCAACATCGCGATGATGATCGTGGACATAAAAGAAAGAAACGTAATCACGGTCGTATCGACGTAGTTGGTGCCCGCGTTAAAATTTAAGATGAGCACAAAAAGAGAATTCAAGAAAGCTGTTCCGCCGAAAACCAGCGGAGCCATAAACGTTCCGAAGAACACTTTCACTTCTTTGAAAAAAATCCATTTGATATTTTGGAACATAGTTTCCTTAAACCTGATTCATAAAAATCTGTTCTAACGTAACTTCCTGTTTGCGAATGTATTCCAGACGAGGAGCGGACGACGCGGAAGCGAAGAGTTTTTCTTTAAATTCTTTTTCCGTTGAAGTAGAAACAAGAAACGTATTTCCTCTTGAATCCTCTCCAATCGCTTGGGTTTTATCCGCAATCACACCCGGAAGAGAGGAAAGATATTTTTTGCCCGATTCCGGATCCGTTCCGGAAAGAGTCACTTCCAAACCGGAAAGTTTTTCCATTTCCTCTTCGAGTTGTTTTCGATCTCTTTGATACACCATTCTTCCCTTATGAAGAAAAAGAAAACGTGTGCAGGTTTTATAAACTTCCGGAAGAATATGACTCGAAAGAAGAATCGTATGTCCTTCTCTCAAAGAATGAATTAAATTTCTGATTTCGACGATCTGTTTCGGATCGAGTCCCGAAACCGGCTCGTCCAAGATGATGATCCGAGGATTTCCCAAAAGCGCCTGTGCGATTCCGACTCTTTTACGAAAGCCGAGAGAAAGGGTTTCGATATCATTTTTTCGAACGTCTTTTAAGAAGGTTCTTTCACAAACTCTCGCAATTTCGGAGTCGATCGTTTCAACAGGAACCTGTTTGATTCTCGCCGCAAATTTGAGATAGTCTTCGACCGACAACTCCGGATAAAGAGGAGGTGTTTCGGGAAGATATCCGATTTTCTTTTTTACTTCGAGAGGATTTTCAAACGTGTTGGTTCCGTCGATCTCGCAGATTCCGTCGGATGCGATCAAATATCCGGTAAGAATCCGGATCGTCGTCGTTTTTCCCGCGCCGTTCAAGCCGAGAAGACCGACGATCTCCCCTTCTCCCAATTCAAAATTCAGACGGTCTATAGCGAGTTTTTTGCCATAGAATTTAGATAGGTTTTTGACTTTGATCATCTTTGTTTAAACTGCTCACATGGACAGGTTCTAATACAATTCAAATTTCGACCGAAACATCTCATTGTACGAATGCGGTTTTGGAAACTCTTAAGAAAGAATCTTTCGACGAGGTTCCAAGGAAAGAATAGAAAAAACTTTGTGGATAGGGTCAACCCTTTTCTCTATTAAGAAGTATAAGCTGTCTTTCGCTCAAAACGAATCGACAGAGAACTTTCTTTGACCGTTTAAAAACTTAAACCCGTTCCCCGGACGGAAATAATTTTCTTTCACGATTGAAGGGGACCATCAGCCTGAATTGCCTTGAGGGAACGAACCTCGAATCTTCTTTCAGTTCTTGAAAATTTCGTCTTTTCCCCTTTCTTATCTTTCTTATCTTTCGGATCGAATCATCCGATCACCGCTTAAAAAACCTCTTCGCGAAAGCGGCGGTTCAGAATGGATTTTTAATTTTAGTTGTTTGAGCAAATAAAAATGACTTGCAAAATTCCGGGATTGAGTTTTTGCTTAAAATTACTTGTTCAAACAAGTAATGGAGATTCTTATGAAAATTTTAGATCTTTTTTTCCGATTCACGCTCGGAGGGGTGTTTCTTGCCTTTGGAATCAATAAATTCTTTCCGTTTATTCCATCGCCGCCGATGCTCCCCCAGGCCGCCCGTTTTATCGGCTCATTGATGGAAACCGGTTATCTCTGGCAAATCCTTGGTGTAATGGAAACCCTCGGAGGAATTTTGATTCTTTCGGGAAGATGGACCGCGCTTGGTCTTTTGATCTTAGCGCCGATCGTCGTTAACATCGTTTCTTATCTTCTGTTTTTGCAGTCGGGAATCGGCTTTCCTCCTTTTGTAATGAGCTTTTTTCTGATCGTTTCCGGAAGTTATCTCGCATTCGGTAGGAAAGAATTTTATTCTTCTTTGTTCTTGGGTTTGGAAAGGAAAATGAGAAGCTAAAAAAGTGAAAACAAATTTGCTTTTATTTTGTGATTTGCATTCTAATCCGTTACTCGGAACGTTCTTTGAAAGATATAGAGAACGTCTCCGAGTAAAAAACAAAACGTCGATTGATACGATTCGATAGAAACGGCGCGTCTATTTTTGAATCGGGATATAAATATCGGTGATTTGATTTTTGAATTTTTTCCGGAACGGATCCAAATAAACCTCGAAAGGAGGAGAATTTCTTAAAACCATTTTTTGACCGGGGACCCAGTGATTTAAAAAAAACGAATATACTTTCGGAAGTCCTTCGTAATCCCCTCTATGACGAATCACACAGTATTTTCCGCCGGAAATAGTCTGTTTCCCTATGTTTTTAGTCTTTAAAAATTCTTCGTTACCGATCGTTACTCCAAGATCGAATCTGATTTTTTCGGGAGCGGTTATTTCCGGATCGTCTTGAGAAACGCCGATCCATTGGTGATTGTTTTCGGATGAATCGTTGGAGTGCAAAAAATCCAAAAGCGTTTTGACTTCGGAAGAATCCGGCTTCGGTCCAGGATATTCTTCGTAGGAACCGTGACGACGTATGTATGCGATTTTGATCGGAGCGATTTCCTTTTTATAAATTTCTCTCAGATCGATTCCTTCCGGAATTTCGTTTCCCTTCCAATCTGAAAACTTTCTTTTTAGACTTTGATTTCGATACTGCCTCGGCGTTTGTGCGAAAACTTTTCGAAACGCTTTGGTAAAGGCTTCGTTCGATTCATAACCCGCTTCCAAAGCGATTTCCAAAATCGGATAACTTGAAATCTTTAGCTCATAAGCGGCCTTTTCAAGACGCAATCGACGTATGTATTCTTGCACCGATTCTCCCTGGAGTTTGGAAAAAATTCTATGGAAATGCCAAGGGGAAAGGTTGGACAGAAAGGCGAGTTGGTTAAGTCCGATCGGTTCTCCGATTTTTTTTTGTATATGATCCCAAACCGGGTAAAGCCTGTTGGATTCTTTTTTGCTCACGAGACTTCGTGACTTTTTGTCTCAGTTCCCGTTTTCTGTCTTCTCCAATTTCTCCCCAAAACTTTCCGAGGATCGCCCCTTCCAAAGAATTAGGTTCGGAATTTTTCGGCTCATGCTAGACTTGAAACTCCTCAACTTCCTTTGCTTGAACTATGTCGATTCCGATCCCGTTTGGATCGACGAGCGTAAAATGAACATCCCCCCATTCTTCTTCCGTCAAAAAAAGATCGATCGGCGCAAGATTCGATTTCATAGTTTCATAATCCTTTTGGACGTCCTTGGATTCTAGGATGATCCAAACTCCGGATCCGGAATATTCTTTACGGAAGTAGTCTTTTCTTACCTGTTCTTGATTCGGAAGCATAAAAGCGATTTCGAATTCAGGATTGTCTGAAAGTGTTAAAAGCAAAAACCAGTCGTTTTCGAATTTGATCTGAAACCCGAGCGTCTGCGTGTAAAAATTCTTAGATTCTTGAAGTAGAGAAGTGACGATTCCCTTTTGGATACTTTTGAAATTCATGTTTTCCTCTTTTATAGTGATAACTCTTTGATATCACAAAAGAGGATTTCAAAATGGATCGTTTTTGCTATTTTTCGTTTTTGAAAAAAAATAACGCCCCCTGCAAAAGAGCGTTATCGAATATTGGCGGATTCTCTTTCTAATAATCACTTTCCGTTTTCGTAAATCTGATCGATCTGTTTTGAATATTTTTCCGTGATCAGAAATCTTTTCAAAGAAAGTTTCGCGGTAAGTTCTTCGCCTTTCTCCCAGGAACGATCGAGTAGACTAAAACCTCCGATTCTTTCAAACGATTTGAACCCGTTCTGATCGCTGATCATCTTTGAAATTTCAGTTCGTATTAACGTTTTTACCTCGGGATGTTTGCAAATCGCGCCGAGATCGGGGCCGTATTCTTTTAGATTTTCCAAATTAGGCACGACCAACAATCCCGGAAATTTTTTGTCTTGTCCGACCACCATACAAGATTCGATCAGTGGAGATTCCTGCAGTTTTGCTTCGATCGGAACCGGTTCTAAATTTTCTCCGTTGGAAAGAACGATCGTCTCCTTGATTCTTCCCACGATCTTCAGACAGGAATTCGCGGTAAGCACGGCGAGATCCCCGGTTTTGAACCAACCGTCTTGTAATACTTTTTCGGTAGCTTCGAGATTCCTATAATAACCTTTCATAACTTGCGGACCTCTTACGATCAGTTCTCCCTTTTTTCCAAACGGGTTCGGCCCGGGATAGATGTTCTTTCCAGTCGTAATGTCCACGATTCGAATTTCGGTCTGCGGAAATATCCTTCCGACCGTACCGACGATCAGTTCTTCGGGAGTTCTCATCGCAAGAATCGGACTTGTCTCGGTTAAACCGTAACCCTCCAAAACCGGGATTCCGATCGCGTTAAAAAGTTCGTCCACGTGCTGAGGCAGAGCTCCCCCTCCGGAAACGCTCGCCTTCAAATTCCCGCCCGTCGCCTGTCTTACCTTTTTTAAAACGATTCTATCCAAAAGTTTCGCCGGAATCGATACAAAGGAGAATATTAGAAAAGAATAAAGTTTTTTCAGTAGAGAAATCGGAAAAGATTCCGGAACCATTTTCAATTTTAAGTTTTTCAGAGTTGAACGATGTTTATATCGAGTTCGATTGGTCCTGAGCGCGGAAATAAACAGAAATTTTCCGATCCCTTGCATTCCCTGAAGTTTGGATTGAATTCCTTGAAAGATACTTTCCCAAAGTCTTGGAGCCGAGGCCATAAACGTCGGTTTAACGATCTGCAAGTCTTCTTTCAAAGAACGGATATTGGTGTAGTATGTTTTACAGCCGAAGGTTATCGAAACGATTTCGAAAATCCTTTCAAAGATATGCCAGACGGGAAGAATGGAAAGAATCTTATCCTCTTTTTCCAATCCCAAAGGAATATTCCGAATCTGAGACAAAATATTTGAGTGAGTCAACATCACACCTTTCGGATTTCCCGTCGTTCCGGAAGTGTAGATCAGGGTAAGAAGGTCGTCCGGTTCGATTTTATCGATTCTGGATAAAACTTCCTTTTTGGAAAGTTGAGCCCCTTCCAATAGAATTTTTCGAAATGAAAGAACGTTTCCTTCCCGGAAAATTTCAGGAGTTCCTTCCATCAAAACGATAAATTCAAGTTTTGGGAGTTTATCTTTAATTAAATTCAATTTTTTGAATACGTTCTGGTTTTCGATAAATGCGATTCTACAATCCGCATGGGAAAGAATGTATTCCATATCCTGAATCGTGGCGTCGCTTCCTCTCGGAACGTCTGCAGCTCCCGAAAACAAAACGGCAAGATCGGTTTTGATCCATTCCAATCGATTGTCGGCGATGATGGCGACGTTCTCTTGAGGTTTGAGACCGCATTTTTCAATCAAATAGGAAGCTAAGGACAAAGCATCTTCGTAAAGTTCTCCGTAGGTCGGCCCTTCGAAGATTCCCTTTGAATTTTTAGTTAGAAAAGATTTTTCATTTTTATATGTTTGAACCGAATCTCGAAACAGTTGTGCGAGATTTTTATATTTCTGAAAGTTTGCATTGGACATACAAAAGAAAATAACTCAAATTCCGAATCGGGTCGACGGGATTCATGATTCCATACTCTTTTTTTTGAAATATTCCGTCGGCGTAGTTCCGGTTTCTCTTCGAAAGGATTCGTTAAACGAACTCTTACTGTTAAATCCGCAACGCATCGCAACGTGAATGATCTTAGCTTCCGGATCCTCTTTCAAAATTCGAATCGCTTCCTGAATTCTATGATAGTTCAGAAACCGGTTGAAGTTCATTCCGTAAGAATCGTTTACAACCTGTGAAAGTTGATCCGGCCTAAGCGAAAGCTGATTTCCGAGCGACTTGAGAGAAAGATCGTCGTTGAGATAAATTTTTCGAACTTCGAACAAATATTTGATTTTTTCCAAAGCGGATTCCGAAAGATCGGAATGAATTCTATTTTGTTTTCTCTGGATTTCCCGAATGTCTCTGCTTACAAGATCCAAAAAATCAGGATAACGGGAAAGAAGAATGAATATCAAAAAGATTCCGGTCGAAAAACCGACAGCGCCTATCGCTTTCAAAAAAGAGAATTCCATTCTAAATCCGGAAAACGTAAACGACATGGAAACAGCGAAAATTCCGAGCACCAGATAAAAAGCAAAAAGGGCCTTCTCCTTTCCTGCGGAAAAAAGAATTCTCGTGTTTAACAAAAAACGAAATGAAAACGCGATATAAACTCCGGGAACTAAATAGCTGATGTTTAAGAAAAAAAGAATATAATATTTCAAGTTCTGCGATATCACGGAAAAATTTTTCCGAACGAGTTCGATCTTATCCTCTTTCGGTATCAGGGCGATGGGAAGAAAAAAAAGACTCAGAATCATAACAAAGACGATATGCGCCCATTGCGTCCGCCTCCACAGAAATTCTTCCTTAAAAACGGATTGAATGAACAAATAAAAAAGCGGTCCCGTAGAGATTGCAAATGGAATCTGCATGAATATCAGTTCCGGAAAACGAATCAGAGCGCCCGAAATAAAAAGATGAAGTTGTCCCAGCCAAATTGAAATCGCGATAAAAAGAAAGGATCCTATCTTTAATGAGATCGAACTTCTTCGACTTACACCCAACATCACTCCGATGAGAAAGGCGCAAAGAGAACTCGCATATCCATACAATTCAATCCACATGGGTTTCACTGATTCGCAAAACTAACGTCCGTTTCCAATCTGCCAATTTTATTTTTGCTGTGAGGATCGGTCCGGGTTCAACTTTCTCAAAGAGACGATGTCCCTTTAAAAAAGGCCGAATTCTTCTAAATTATTCTAATTTCTCATTAAAAACGAAAGGAGTTATGTCAATTCACGCCTTTCAGAACCCTTAGCATCAAAAAAGAATTGCGGAACCACCTATGAAACGGGATCCATCCTTAAACACCTAAGGAAAAAAAGTTCATGGCAATCGCAAACTTTCTGACTCAAGTCAAGACAGGAGGAGGAAAACTCTTTCTGCAATTTGGAGGACAAGGATCTCCGTTCTTGAAAGAACTCTCCAAACTTTATGAATCCGAGCCGTCTCTCAAAGAATTCTTCGACATTTCTTTTAAAACCATCGCGGAAGAAGTTCCAAGCTTAGATAAAAAGATCATCTACGGCGGTTACGATTTTGAAAGCTGGGTAAAAAACCCGGATTCCGCTCCCGACGAAAACTATCTCTGCAGCGCTCCCGTTTCCATCGTCGGTATCTTTCTGACTCAAATCGCAAATTACGTAGCTTTCACCAATAAAGGATTTCCGGTTTCCGAATTGATCGCCAATTCGATCGGAGTCACCGGTCATAGCCAGGGAGTTATCTCTTCCGCTCTGATCGCGCTCGGAAAAGAAGGCGCCGATTTCTATTCTGCATATGCAAAATTCTTAAAATTCGTTTTATATATCGGCTACAGAGCGCAAGAACTCGTCGGTCCATACAATCCTTCCGAAGCGCTTATCAAAGCAAACGAAGAAGTCGGAGACAAACAACCTTCTCCAATGGTTGCGGTAATCGGTTATCTTCAAAAAGAACTAGAAGACAGAGTCAAACAAACAAACGAAGCTCTGGGTCTGAGCGGAAGCAAGGCCATTTACGTAAGTCTTTTCAACACTCCAGATTCCAATATCGTTTCCGGAAGCCCCGAATCCCTTTTAGAATTGCGCAAAAAGTTCAAAGCGGAAATGGACGAGAAAAAAGTGAAGTTCGTTTATTTGAAAACTACGGCTCCTTTCCATTCTCCACACATGGAAGAAACCAACAAAACCGTTCCTTTGGATATGGAAAGAATCGGCTTTGATTTCAAAGGTTCCGATCTGAAAACTCCCGTCTTCTCGATCTTCGACGGAAGAAATATGCAGTCGGACGATGGAATCGGCCTTCCTCTCTTTAGAGAAATGTTGATCAAAACTCTCTATTGGGACAAAGCGGTAAAAGCCTTTGTAAACACGCCTAACGTTACCGGTATCGACTTTGGACCGAGTGTCGTGAGTCAAAAACTGACTCAGGCAAACATGGGAACTTCCGAGAATAAAATCTACGCGGTTTCCAGTCCTAAGGATATCAAGGTTCTTCTGGCCTGAACAGCCGGGGATTTTCGATTTTAAAATTGATATACCCGTTTCGGAAATTTCTTCCGGAATGGGTTTCGATCCTTCTGTCCCTAAAAAGACCGGAAGGGGAAATTCCAAAACTCACCAAAGCCCATTTTACGACGGGTCTTTATTGCGAGTATCATCTCTGGTTAAATACATACGAACCTCGCCCCGACTTCAATCCTTACGAACACCAATACATTTCTCCCAAACAAAAATCCGCTCTGAGAGAACTTTCCCATCTTCTTTATCCGAATTCTAAAAACGTCCGTTATTCGGAGAGCGAAACCAGAAGAATTTTGAGTTCCGGAAAAGGAGTTCGATCCGCTTGTTTGGAAACCGACAAATTCTCTATGAAAACGGAATACGTTCTTCCGAACACCGAACAGCCGGGAACCTACGAAATCGTAGTATTAAAAGCCTCCAGTTCATTCAAAAAACAACATATTCAAGAATTTGCATTTCAAAAATTCGTCGCACAGGAAGCCGGGTTTCCGATTTCAAAATGCACTCTGATATTCGTAAATTCCAAATTCTTTTACGAAGGAAAGATTAAACCGGAAGAATTTTTTGTTCAAAAGGACGTCACCGCGGAAACCGCGTTAAAAGACAAAGAAACAAAAGAACTAGCTTATTCTTTGTATGAACTTTTATCGAGAAAAAACCGTCCCGCACGTTATATGAGCCGCATGTGTTCTCATCCCAGAAACTGTTCTTATCCTGAAGTTTGTCTGACGCCTAAGGTTCCCGGCGACATTTTTACGCTTCGTGAAGGAAAGGAAGAATCCGGAAGATTTTACGAAAAAGGAATCTTAAACCTAAAAGATATTCAAGAAACTGAAAGTCTTACACACCGTCAAAAAACGCAGATCCAGGCGATACAAACGGGCAAAACCTTTACCAATCAAAAAGTTTTTACCGAATTTTTGAGTAAGATCCGATATCCGATTTATTTTTTGGATTTCGAATCGATCAATCCTCCGATTCCGGTCTATCCGAATTCTTATCCGTTCCAACACGTTCCATTCTTATTTTCATTGCATATCGTTCGGGAGGATCTTTCTCAAGAACCTGAAAGTTTTTATTATATCGACGACGGAATCACCGATCCGAGAAAAGGAATTTTAGAAAAGCTCGAACAGTGGATGTTGCCAGGCGGGACCGTTCTTTGTTTCAACGATAAGTTTGAAAGAAGATGTTTGGAAGAATCGGCGACCGCTTTTCCGGAATACAAACCTTGGCTCAAATCGATCCAAGACGACTTTGTCGATTTAGCAAAACCGTTTTGGGAATACGATTACTATCATCCCGATCAAAAAGGAAGCACCTCCTTAAAAACGATTCTTCCGGTAATCACCGGTCAGTCGTATAAGGATCTTGGAATCAAATCCGGCCAAATGGCGAACTCCGAATTCTTAAGAGTCAAAACGGAATCCCTTTCAGATTCTGAAAAACAAGAAATCGAAAAAAATCTGATTCAATACTGCAAGTTGGATACATATGCGATGGTCCTCATTCTTCGTAAAATTCAAGAATGGGTCGAAGTCGTCTGAACTTGGACGTGTCAAAGAATTTTTTATGAACTCATTGATCCTTTTTTTCGATATTTTCTAATTCAATTCGATCGGTTACGAAAGCCATAGCAAGATCGGCTATTTTCTTCCATTATTTAATATCCTGTTTTCAAATTCGATCGAATCAATCTCTGAAAAGTAAATTTTACCCAAATACTTTTTTGAATTTGCTTAACTTATAGAAAAAATCATTTTAAAAAAAAGCAATAGCATTCAAATTATTTTTTCTAAAAAGTAGAGCAGATGTGTTTTCATTTCATATATTACCATTTTATAAAATTACTTACGTTTTATAACATCGCAACGAAAAGCCGCAGTTAACTGGTTCATAAAGAACTCAAAATGGAAAAAATTTATTGATCAGTACATTTTTTAAAAAAATAGATTCCCTCATGGAACTAAAATATAAATTAATTATTTTTCCTATTCTATTAATTGTTCAAACTTCTTGTACAAATTCCGTATCCTCCAATATCACTGAAAAAGAGACGACCGAATTGATTGCGGGAACTCTTCTCGCCCTTTCCAAAAATCAGGTGACGTGCCGACCTATCGGTTTTCTTCCGGTTCGAGGAAACGAATCGATTCTCTCAAATCAAACAAATTTGAAACGAGAGCAATTTCCTTTAGCGGATTCGAACTCAATTTCAAAATATGGATCTTTCCAAACTCCAACAGGAACTATTAACACAGAATATTCTCAACTGAATTCAGGAGAATTTATAGTGGGAGGAGATATGGTTTTTAAGAATAAAATCGATCCATCCTCCGATAGAGGAGTCCCCAGAACCTTTGCCGTCTCTTCCCCTTTCGCAGGATTGTGGACAAATAAAACCGTTCCTTACACACTTCATCCATCACTCAAAGAAACAACACGCATAACGCGTGCAATCGATTATTATACTACTCATACCGAAATTCGCTTTATACCGCGTACGATCGAAGTTGATTACGTGAATTTTCAAGATAATCAGTCGGGTTGTAATTCTAATATCGGAAAAATTGGAGGAAGACAAGATATCAATATTGGAAACGAATGCGGGGTCTCAGCCGTCGTTCACGAGATGGGTCATTCTTTAGGATTATTGCATGAACATCAACGACCTGATCGTGATTCTTTTATTAGTATTGTTTGGTTAAATATCTCTCCATCTGCTTCCGGCGCTTTTGCCCGATTTGAAAAACCCGTTGGAATCGAAATCACGGCGCAGAACTACGATTTGTGTTCTATTATGCACTACTCTTCATACTCTACTCTCAATCTTACTATTTTAGCCCCTCTTATCATTACAAAGGATGAAAAAACGATTCCATATCCTACCGGGTTTAGCGCGACCGATATTCTGACAATTCACGATCTCTATAATGGAATCTGAATTTACTGAATATTCTTTCCATTCTTAAAAGGTAAAAAATGAAATCTCTTTTATTAAAAGTAGAAACTTCCGATACCATTCTTCCATCTTCTCGAATCATCGATTTTGAATTTAAGATTCGTTTTGAAAATCGCGCACGAAATCCGTTCGGAATATATCCGAAAATCGCTCCATTTCCGCAAACAATCGGATGGGGCGGTCCTCATTTTGGAATCGTAATACAAGACGCAAAAATGCAAGAATTACGTTCTTACTACGGCCCGCCCGCTCAACCACCTACACGAAATTATTATGAAAAAAATCTTAGCCTCTTAGTTCCCGGAGAATCCTGGGAACGATCCGTAACCGCGACTTGGATTCCGAATTCAAAAATTCCAAAAAATTCTCTTTCCAAAGAGCTCTTGGATCCAGAAGGGTACGACGGAATCGATGAAAACCTTTTTAAAAAATCTTCGATGTTGGTTTTCAATCGAAATTGCTCGGACATGATTTCTACGATGAATCAAAGAGAGGATTTTTTAAAACCGAATCATCTGATTCTTCTTCCGCGCTCCGGAGAATTTAAATTCTTTCTTACTTATTATCAAAACTCTTGGGTGGATTTTAAACCGACTTGGTCCCTGAATCTAAAATCGGATGAAAAAAACCTTTTTGTCGAATGAGTCGGAATTCGATTTTTCATCCGATTGAAATTTATTCGAAAATCTCCACTTTTCAGCAGACGATCGGATAGGGCGGTCCTCACTTTGGAATAAAAATAGAGGGGGCAAAAATGCAAGAGTTGTGCTCTTATTATGGTCCGCCCGCGAACGGATAAATATTTTATTTCTTTGAGATTCCAGATTGAAATCTAAAATAATTCGTCTATTCTTTCTCGTTACGGAATTCGATTCCGAATTTTTTCTTTGGAGAAACCATGAAGAGATACTTAGCGTTTTGTTTGACGATCGCCTTATTCACAACCGCAGTTTTTTCGGAAGCGCCGACTCCGCCGAGTGAGGAAACGGCAAAGGCCGATCTACGTTCGCATTGGGCCAAAAAATACAAAGGAGAAACGATAGGATCCATCGAAAGCGGAGGGGAACCGGTTGTTTTAGAAAAGACGGATTCGAAGGGAAAGGTCGTAGAAACTAAATACAAAATTCCTTTTATAGTCGTTTCTAAAAAGGGAAACGCTAAGACTCGATTCGAAGCGGGGGCTAATTACGTTCTCACTAAATCCAACCAGTGGAATTTTTCCGAAGTCGGAATCGGCAATGTTGAAAAAATGGCCGGCGTGGATCAGTCGGCTCCGGCAAAACCGAAAGTCAAAGAGATCATTCTCAAAACGCTCAACGATAAATATTCGGGAGAATATACTTTTTCCGATCTCAAAATCGATGATGGAGAATTCGGGAGTTCCGGTGAAAGATTCTGGTATCGTTATCAAGGGGATATGAAACGAAAAGCTGCGGACGGTTCCTCGAGCGCCTGCAACGATTCGGATTTTACGATTCAAAAACAAAATGCAAGCGCCGATTGGACGGTGGACATCACTTCTCTTGGAAGGGGTTGTTACTGACAAGATTGACATTCGATTTCCGGTTTAAGCTGCGATCGTAAAAAAGCGAAAGAAGGATTTGGAATCGCTTGTTAAAAAGTTATGGATTCCAAAAAATACATTCTCACTTTTATCGTCTTCGCCGTTTTTTGTATTCCGATCTTCGGCGAAGACGAATCGAATTACACGAGCAAATATACCAATCTGTCGAAAGACTGTAAGGAAGATCCGTCCTTCGCTATGGAAGGACAGGACATTCCGGTTATCTGCAAAGGATACGGAACTTATAAACTGGAAATTCATTCCGGGGAGAAATCCGTAAGAATCGGAATTTTTAACGGAAAAGACGTCGCGATCCCGGTAGCAGAACAAGATCTGACCTTTTTAGATAAGGAAAGAATGCTCGAATGGCGTTTTAAAAACGGCAAACCCTTTGCGATCATTTTTAGAATTTACCAGTATAAAAAAGATAAACACGATCAATCCGTTACTCGTAAAGAAGCGCGAACCCGAGAAATTCTTTTTGTGAAAGGTTTACACGGCTTTGAACACATCCGTTATGAAATCGAAACCAATCAACCGAACTCGAATCAGAAGGCGCGAGACTGGGCGGATGGAAATTCTTAAATTCTTTCTTGGATTCTGACTTTTATGAATCTTAATAATATTCTTTTTATCGTTTTCATTCTAATCTCGTTACCTCTTTTCTCCGAAGTTCCCGACCCACCAAATGAGCAAAGAGGCAAGAAGGATTTATACAATTACTGGCATGAAAATTACAAAAAAGGCAAAATAGAAAAGTGCGAAGTAAGCGGCCAACCTAAGAAATGGATTCCCCTCGTTATAGAAATTCATAACACGGAAGAACAAGAAACCAATTGAATTTATTTACCGGTTTAATTGCTTTCGAGCTTCTTTTTAAAATCGGCTGTAATGTGATTAGAGTATCGAAGACCGAGGAAGTCAAATGGAAGGAATCTTCCCAGATTTCAAATTACCTTTATGGAAAGCCATAAAATCCGGTTGTCCACAGACCTGGATTGAATTTCAGTGTTCTCAGAATGGCGCAAAGCAAACCAGTTAAGAAAATCGTCCTAGCTTACTCAGGCGGGTTGGATACATCCGTAATTCTAACCTGGCTAAAAGAAACCTACGGTTGCGAAGTAATCGCTTTTACCGCAGACGTAGGTCAAAAAGAAGAACTTTCAGGATTGGAAGAAAAAGGAATTAAGACCGGCGCTTCCAAAGTCTACATCCAAGACCTTCGTTTGGAATTCGCGAGGGACTTTATTTTTCCAGCCATTCAAGGAAACGCGCTCTACGAGATGCGTTATCTTTTAGGAACCTCTTTAGCAAGACCTCTTATCGCAAAAGCGATGGTGGAAGTAGCCGAAAAAGAAGGCGCCGATGCTTTCGCGCACGGAGCGACCGGAAAAGGAAACGATCAAGTTCGTTTCGAACTCGGCGTTAAATCATTGGCCCCCGAAAAAACGATCATCGCTCCCTGGAGAATCTGGGAATTCGGCGGAAGAGCCGATCTCATTCAATACGCAAAATCAAAAGGTATCCCGGTTCCCGTCACCGCGGAAAAACCTTACTCGATGGATAGAAATCTGATGCACATTTCCTATGAGGGTGGTATATTAGAAGATCCTTATAGAGAACCGGACGAAAAGATGTTTCTTTTGACAACTTCTCCGGAAAAAGCTCCCGACTCGCCCGAATACGTGGAACTCGATTTTCAAGAAGGAAACTGCGTCGCGGTCAACGGCAAAAAATTGAATCCTCTGGAAGTGATGGAAACTCTAAATACGATCGCTGGCAAACACGGCGTCGGTCGAGTGGACATCGTTGAAAACAGACTTGTTGGAATCAAATCGAGGGGAGTTTATGAAACTCCCGGCGGAACCGTTTTATTTATCGCTCATAGAGATTTAGAATCCATTACGATCGACAGAGATACGCAGCATCACAAAGACAAGTTGTCTATAGAATTGGCGGAACTCATCTACAACGGGCATTGGTTCTCATCCCGCATGAAGGCTGTACGCGCTTTTGTTTCCGAAACCCAGAGATACGTGACCGGAACCGTAAAAGTAAAGATGTACAAAGGAACTTGTTCCGTTGTGGGAAGAAAGTCCTCAGTTTCTCTTTACAACCCGGAAATGGCGACTTTTGAAAAAGAAGAATTGTACAATCAAAAAGACGCGGAAGGTTTTATCAATATCTACGGACTCCCAGCGCAAGAAACGGCAAGGCTTCGTAAAAAATGAATCGAATTGCGATTTATCCCGGCTCCTTCGATCCGTTGACAAACGGTCATTTGGATATTCTCCACCGATCTCTGGCGTTGTTTGACAAGGTGATCATTGCGATCGCTGTGAATTCCAACAAAACGACTTTGTTTTCGATCGAAGAAAGACTCGGATTTATCAGCGAGGTTACGAAAGGAATGAAAGGTCTGGAGATCGATACGTTCCAAGGTCTTACCGTGGACTATTGTGCAAAGGTCGGAGCCACCAGCATCATTCGGGGTTTAAGAGCCGTTACCGACTTCGACTATGAATATGCAATTTCTTTAATGAACAAAAAGCTCGCTCCGGATGTGGAAACCGTTTTTTTAATGTCTTCGAACGAATATTCTTTTATTTCATCCACGATCGTAAAAGAGGTAGCAAGACACGGAAGAGACGTGAGCAATCAGGTCCCCGGAATCGTAAGCAAAGCATTACTTAAAAAACTCTCTCAATAAGGAAAAAAAATGTCCAGAACGTTTATCATGATCAAACCCGACGGTGTTAAAAACAAACACGTTGGAGATATTCTCTCAAGAATTGAAAAAGAAGGATTCAAGATCCTGGGTTTAAAATACCTCAAATTGTCCCTCGAAGATGCAAAACAATTCTATAAAGTTCACTCGGCTCGCCCGTTTTACAACGACCTCTGCTCCTACATGTCCTCCGGTCCGATCGTAGCTGCCGCTCTTGAAAGAGACAACGCAGTTCTTCATTGGAGAGATGTGATCGGAGCCACCGATCCGAAAGAAGCGGCGGCGGGAACCATTCGCGCATTATTTGCCGAAAGTAAAGAAGCAAACGCGGTTCACGGTTCCGATTCCGACGACAACGCGGCTCTTGAAATCTCCTTTTTCTTCAAAGGAAACGAACTGTTCTAAAAGTTCTTCCGGGGCCTGACGATCGTTAGGCTCCTCCATTCTTTCTCCTCTTAAAAACGTCGATTCTATCGACGCTATTTCGGTTAAAAGTATTGCAAAAATAAATCTTTTTTTGGTTGTACATTAGGAAAGAAATTATTAATTCTTTCCTAAATCTGTCAGGAAACGGTTCTTTAAACCGACAATTCTAGTATGAACGCAAGCACAAAAGATCAGATTCAGAAGCACAGCGAAATCATGAGACAGTATAGAGCAAACGATCCGTTCGGAGATCCCAATCATGGAACGCCGGATTGGATGGACGACGTAATGGAGTTGATCTATTCCAGAGAAGAATTTCTTGTAGATTCCGAATCAGACTTCGAAATCGAATAAGATCGATTTTACGATTCAAAGTTTCTTTTTCTTAGATTACAAAATTCTCCAATTCTTATCTTAGAATTTCGATTCCAAAAGGGATGAATCCCTTTCATTCACATTTTCTTCACTTTCAATACGAGCGTCGCAGGAAGGGAATTGACCTGTTTCTCCATTCTCTTTCTATTTGAAGTATTAGGAGACGAGAATGTCCGAAAAAACTAAAATCGCAATCGCTCACGGTGATGGAATCGGTCCCGAAATTATGGAGGCGACTCTCAAAATTCTCAACGCGGCCGGCGCCAAGATCGAACCGATCGAAATTCAGATCGGTGAAAAAGTTTATAAAGAAGGACATTCCTCGGGAATCAAACCGGAAGCTTGGGACGTTTTAAGACAAACAAAAGTTTTTTTGAAAGCGCCGATCACAACTCCTCAAGGAGGCGGTTATAAAAGTTTAAACGTTACGGTTCGAACCACGTTAGGTCTCTTTGCAAACGTAAGACCTTGTTTTTCTCTGTATCCTTATGTCGAAACCAAACATCCGATCTTAGATATCGTAATCATCCGCGAAAACGAAGAAGACCTTTATACTGGAATCGAACACCAACAGACAAACGATACGGTCCAATGTTTAAAACTGATTTCCCGCCCCGGTTCCGAAAAAATCATTCGTTATGCGTTCGAATATGCGAGAGCTTACGGCCGCAAAAAAGTGACCGCGATGGTTAAAGACAATATCATGAAACAGACGGACGGATTGTTCCATGATATTTTTAAAGATATTGCGAAAGAATATCCCGAGCTCGAATCCAATTCTCAAATCATCGATATCGGGGCTGCCAACCTCGCGGACAGACCGCAAAATTTCGACGTAGTAGTAACTTTGAATCTCTACGGAGATATCATTTCGGATATCGTAGCGCAGATCGCCGGTTCCGTTGGTATGGCGGGATCTTCCAATATCGGTGAAATCGTTTCTATGTTCGAAGCGATCCACGGATCCGCGCCGGATATTTCCGGAAAGAATATCGCAAATCCATCCGGACTTCTCAATGCGGCCGTAATGATGTTGGTTCACATCGGACAACCCGACATAGCCGCTAAGATCAATAATGCCTGGTTGTTGACGATCGAAGAAGGTATTCATACCGGAGATATTTTTAAGCCGGGCGTGAGTAGAATCAAGGTCGGAACTAAAGAATTCGCAGAAGCCGTGATCGGAAATTTGGGACATCTGCCGGAAAAGTTCAAACCTGTCTCTTTCGGAAAAGCAAAGAAAATTACAATTCCTGAATATACTAGAATTCTTCAGAAAAAGGAATTGGTCGGAACCGACGTTTTTTTGGATTGGGTCGGAAAGGATCCGAACGAACTTGGAAAAAAATTGGAATCGATCGCAAGCGATCTAAAGTTAAAGATCATCACGAATCGCGGAGTAAAAGTATATCCTGACGGACAACCGGAAACCTTTTTGATCGATCATTGGAGATGCAGGTTCGTCAGTAAAGAAGCCCTTTTACATCCTGAAAATCCTACCTATTATCCGATCTCTCACAAACAAATCGGAGAATTACTTTTGAAATTGGATGATGCCGGGTTTGATGCTGTAAAGACGGAAAATCTATATTACTTCGACGGAAAGCGAGCCTTCTCTTTAGGTCAGGGAGAGTAGAGGGTCTAAAACGAAAAGTGCGTTGCAGATAACGCACTCTTGGATCAAGACTTACTCTAAATCGTTATAAAGCTTTTGAATGTGATCTTGAGTTAGCGGTTTGGAAATATAACCCTTGACCTCCGGAAAGGAATTCGCTTTTACGATATCCCTTTCATCGACGGAAGAGCTTACCATAAAAATCGTAATCTTTTTGGCAAGATCGCCTTGGATTTTCTTGAACTCGTCTAAAAACTGCCAGCCGTCCATAAACGGCATATTGATATCTAAAAGAATAGCGTCAGGAAGTTCTTCCGAATTTGAGCTCAGAGTCTGAAGTTGTTTGATCGCAACCTCCCCGTCTTGAAAATCTCTTAACTTTTTTGTCCTTCCGTCTTTTGCTAAGAATCTTTTTGCAATCATGATATAAATGGTGTCGTCGTCGATTAACCAGAAATTCATGTTATCGTTGTTCAAAATCATTATACTTGTTAAAATTGATGACAAAGGCGGTTCCGCGTCCAGGGGAACTTTCAACCGTAATTTCGCCGCCTAAAGATTCTATCTGATTCTTAGTCATAAATAAGCCGATGCCTTGTCCTTCTTTGTCCCTATGAAACGTCTTATTCATTTTAAAAATTTGATGTCCGTATTTTTTAAGATCGATCCCAAGTCCGTTGTCTCTAACCACTAAGAAAGTTCTATTACCCTCTTTGAATGAGACGAAGGAAATTTCCAGTTTACGACTGGGTTCGGAATATTTCAAAGAATTGCTCAATAAATTCAGAAGAATACTCTCCAAATAAACTTTTGGATAAAGAATTTCCGGCGCCCCAGTAAAATCACATTTTATTTCCGCTCCGACCTCCTTGATCTGCGCGGAAAGTAAATTTTGCACTTTCAAAAAAGCTTCCTGAAAAGAAACCGTCTGTTTATCGATATTCAGATTTCTTCTAATCTTTATTACTTCAATAATGTCTTTCAAAGTGGTCATAAGGTCGTTTGCGCTGATTTCAAGCGATCCAAGCAAATCCTCTTTATCCGTTGCGTCTTTTTCCAAGAGCATTTGAACTAAGGTGAAAATATTTCCGATGGGAGCTCTAAGATTATGAGATACGATCTGGTTGAATTCTTCCAGTTGTGCGTTTCTTTCTGTTAGGCGATTGCTCAAAGCCTGTAAAGTTTCGTTTTTTTCGATCAACGCCGAAAGCATATTCTTTCGATCCGTAATGTCCTGAATCTGAGAAATAAAAAACAGAGGTTTCTTTTTGGGATCTGTTACGATAGAAACAACTAAAAGAATCCAGATCGTACTTCCATTTTTATGAAAATATCTTTTTTCCAATCGATAGCTGTCTCTCTTGCCGTCGAGAAGTTCTTGAACGAGGGCCAGGTCTTCCATCAAATCGTCGGGATGGGTAATATCTTGAAAAGTTAGTTTTAAAAGTTCTTCCCTGGAATATCCGAGAATATCCAAAAGATGCGGATTCACTTCCAACCATTTTCCCTCCAAGGAAACCAAAGCCATTCCCACACCCGAATAGTAAAAAGCGTTGAAGAATTTTTCTTCGGATAAACGAACCTCTTCTAAGGCCTGCTTTTTTTCGGTCTCATCTAAGATTGTAGTTAACCCCAAATATTCTCTCGAGCTGGTAAGAATTCCGATCACTTCTCCTTTTTCATTTTGAACGGATTGTGAAATCGTCTGAAGCCAAATATATTTTCCGTCCTTTCGAAGAAACTGATATTCTATTTGTTCGAAATTAGATCCTCGTTGAACGGGTTCGTGAGAGTTTTTATAGATACGTTCTTTGTCCAAGGGATTAAAGAAATCGTATGGACTTCTTCCGATCAATTCCTCCGGTTGATAACCCAACATCGAAGTTACAACGGGGCTCACATAAACGTAAGAACCGTCTGGATTATGATAGCAAATCAGATCGGGACTTCTTTGAACCAATACTTTATAAAATTCTGTAGATTGAATATTCAAATCATCCAAAATTAGCCGCCGTGAGTTATCTTAGAATAATCCTTCTTCTAAAAAAACAATTCATTACGAATTCGAATTTTATTTTTTGTAAAAGGTTAAAGTAGGAAAAATAGGACGAAATCTTTCGAGAATTTACATTAAAAAGAAGAATCAAACTTCGTTCCGAAAAGAAGATAAAAACCGATTACAAACGACTATTATCCGAAATCAAAAGAAACGATTTGCAATCATTAAACGAATCGATAAAGTTCCGGGATCGTGATTTTAAGATTCGTAGTAGATAAAACGGAAGGCTAAATTCTAAAAAAGAGAAGAATTGAAATCAATCCAATGAGAAGTCTGAGAATGGTGTTTTTGCCGGACTTTAAAGAGAACAAGTCCGGCCCATTGAGAATCTTATTCCCCGTCGTCTCCAAGAGCTTCGACAGGACAAATCTCCATAGCTTTTTTGGCCGCCACTTCCTCTTCCGGAGTCGCCGGTTGTCTATGAAAGTAAACTTTAGATTCGTCATCAGTATATTTCAGAAGCATAGGAGCTTCTTCCACACAATCGTTGCAAGGAACACAGCTGTTATCGATATAATATTTGCCGGTTGCGTTTTGTTTGACTTTGTCGTTTTTGTCAGCCATGCTTAACAAGGTTAATCGAACGATTGTTTCGTCAACCCTGTTTTCAGAATTGACACCGATTCTAATGTAAGAATACTCACGGAACGATGAACGTGTTTTCAGAAAAAATCTCAAGACGCAAACTCTTCGGATTTGGTTTCGGAGGTTTATTAAGCGTCGGCATCGGATCGCTACTTTGCCAAAGATCGTATTCCGGCAATGTTCCGAAGACCATATTCTTTTCCGAATCCGAAGCTCAGTTTTTACACGCGTATGCTCAGACCCTTTTACCTCCTGAAAAAGGATTTCCCGATATAGAAAAGGCGGAAGTTGTTAAGCGCCTGGATGAAGAATTCTTTTTCGTGGACTCCGGCATCACCGATGATTTCAAATCTCTGATTCTTATCCTAGAATACCTCCCTCTCGTTAGCGGATATTGGAGTCGTTTTTCCAGATTAGGCGAAGAAGACAGATCGGAATTTTTACGTTCTCAGGAAACGACGAATTCCGATACTATTCGAGCAGCATTAGCAAATCTTAAAATGCCGATCTTCTTGATGTACTATGGACACGAGTCCACATTCAAATCGATTTCGTATGACGGACCTTTTGCCGATCCTCCTGAAAAACTAAGCGAATCCAGAATCTACTATAGAAAAATTTCGGGGGAAGCATGAGCGGTCGCGTTTACGAATGGAAGAATCTAGGCGATTCAAGAACCGTTAAAGCCGATGTTGTGATCGTTGGAACCGGTTGTGGCGGCGCGACTCTGGCCTACGAACTTTCCAAGAACGGAAAAAAAGTCGTCCTTATCGAAGAAGGCGGTTACTACCATACCGGGACTTTTGACAATCATGAACTCAACATGGCGGGAAAGGTTTCCGCAGAAAGAAATATGGCCACCGACGGTTCCGGAACCATCAATCTCGTATATGGAAAAAACGTGGGTGGCGCCTCGGTTCATTATTGGGCGGACAGTTACAGAACTCCGAACGATCGTTTAAATCTTTGGAAAGAAGAATACGGAGTTCACGGGCATTCCTCCGAAGACCTCGATCCTTATTGGAAAGAACTCGACGAAACTCTGAATGTACATCCTGCAAAAGAAGAATATCATAATAAAATGAATCAACTCGTTCGCAAAGCCTGCAAGTCCCTAGGTTGGGAAGGTAACCCGGTTCCACAGGCAAGAAAAAATTGCCAGAAGTCCGGTCACTGTATGCAAGGTTGTATGTTCGGTGCGAAACAAAGTCAGTTAGTCACCCACATTCCAAAAGCGATGTCCTTTGGCGCGGATATCTACGCGGACTGCAAAGCCGTTCGCTTGGAACTCAAAGGAGATAAGGTGGAATTTTTAGAAGCGGTGATGATCGACCGGCCTTCCGGAAAAGAATCGGGAATCACCCTAAAATTCGAAGCTCCCGTTTTTGCGATCGCCGCAGGCGGCTTCGGAAGTTCCACGTTCTTACTTCGAAACGGATGGAAAAATAAATTACCCGCGCTCGGCGAACACCTTGCAATCAATCCCTCCCCTTTCGTTCACGCAATCTAC
This sequence comes from Leptospira ainazelensis, assembly GCF_016918785.1. Lineage (GTDB taxonomy): Bacteria > Spirochaetota > Leptospiria > Leptospirales > Leptospiraceae > Leptospira > Leptospira ainazelensis. The sequence continues at coordinate 40,093 of NZ_JAFFPT010000004.1, forward strand.
GACGAACCGATCATACAGTGGAGAAACATTCCCTCAGCGTTCGGTGTGGAAGAATTTCGTCTGGCTCGTTTTAAAGATGGGAAATATGTCGAAGGTGGTTTTTTGATCATGGCGAATCAGCTTCAACCCGGAAGTCTCGCCGCTCTGATTCCAGGGTTCGGAATCGAACATAGGGAGATCATGAAAATTCTTCCTCAACTCGGAGGAACCATTGGATGGATCGACGACGTTCCGTCCGAGTTAGGAAATATTTCCGTAAGTTCTTCCGGAAAAAGAACCGTAACGTATAACTACGGTAAGCTGACAAAAGCGTTTCTCAGAGATTGTATACGAAAACAAGTGCAACTGAACTTTAAAGCCGGCGCAAAATGGATCCTTCTTCCGGACCTCAAAAGGACAAAAATAGAATCGGAGAAAGAAATCGACAAAGTGGATCAAATCGAGTTGAGTCCGGCTTCTATGATGATGGCGGCGCCTCATCCCGCGGGCGGTTGTAGAATGGGACAGGATCCTTCCCGCTCCGTTGTCGACTGGAAACACCGAGTTCACGGGCTAAAGAATCTTTACGTCTCCGATTCAAGCGTATTTCCAACCGGAGTTTCAGTGGATCCAAGTTATACGATTATGGCATTCAGCAAACAAGCGGCCAAATTCATCCTAGAAGATTCTTTCGTATCCGCAAATTGACATAAAGAAATTTCTTTATCCTATCCTTTAAAGTAAGAATTCTAGAGTCCTTACTTCAAAGTAAGATCAATCTCGATTTAGAATATGGAAAAGAATAATTTCTTGCATTTGAAAACGGAAGACTTAGCATCTTGCTCCGTCGTTCGCAAAAAATCATGAAAAAATTTTACTTCAGAAAAGGGAGCACGCTCCTACTTCTATCTTTTTATATTATAACGGGAAAATCCCACGAGCTTTCCTCCACGCCTATCAGGCAACAGGACCTGAGCCGTATCATCGAAAAGATCAGACAAAGTTCTAGAAATGCCATCGCTACGTTTAAGGGAATCGATTATAAGCGAGAATTGAAAATTACCGAGACGGACTCAAAGACCGGAAAACAAATCTCGATCTCGAAGGCAACGATACGAAGGGTGGAATATTACTATGAACGACCGGTCATCGTAGTCCTCGATTACGTTAAGAATGGAGAAAAACTTTCGCCCAAGGATTACGAACCCGAAAAATCATCGCCCACCTATCCGATATTTGACGATGAATCCGAAAATCATTATTCGGTTCAGATCAAAGGCCCCGTTCTTTTTAAGAATCGGGAAAGTTACGTTGTCGAGGTGACACCTCTTCAACTTTCGCCAAGGCACTTCAAAGGAAAAATCTACTATGATAAGAATTCTTTACACCCTTATTATATTGAGGGGACCACTTCCAAATGGAAATTCGGAGTTAAAGACTTATATTTTAAAATCAACATGGAGCTGACTCAGGATAAAGTTGCGATCGTAAGATCAGGAGACGTGTTCGTAAAAACGCATATTCCGCTTTTGAGCCCTGAAAAAGATATTCATATTCGATTGGAGACGATAGAAGCGGTTCCAATCCGAAAATAATATCATAAAATCCGAATACACAAAAGGTTACTCGGTAGAATCCGAATGCTCCTTGACTGAATTTATAATCAAAATAAGATCGAGAACGCAGATGGAATCTTTCGGAAAACCCTTTTTAATTCTCGGAGCCTTATTTTTATTGCTCGGAATCTTTTTTCTCTATGGGAATAAATTTCCTTTTTTAAACGAACTGGGAAAACTTCCCGGCGACATTCGAATCGAAAAAGAAAACTTCAAATTCTATTTCCCGCTCACTACTTCGATTTTAATCAGCGTCTTGATTTCTATCGTCCTTTTTTTGATACAAAAGTTCAGAAACGGTTCGCCATGAGAAAAGAATTTCGTTTTAGCTCGCGGTTTTCTTTTCAAGACGGTGAAAACGAATTTGCTGAAATTCTTTCCGAATACAAAAAAAAGAACATCGCCTATATCGACTTAACCACATCCAATCCCACAAAAGCCGGATTTCAATACCCTTCCGAAGCGATTCGCCATAGTTTTCAGACGAGTGACTTAATCACATACAATCCCGATCCTCAAGGAAGTGAAAAGGCCCGTAAAATCATTTGCGACTATTACGGATCCAAAGGATTGGAAATCGACGTAAATGACCTTTTTTTGGTTTCCTCTTCTTCCGAGGCCTACTCTTATTTATTCAAGCTTTTTTGCGACGCGGGCGATTCGATTTTAATTCCCGCTCCCGGATATCCTTTATTTGAATTTCTTTCAGTAATGGAAGGACTCCGGACAATTTCCTATTGTACAAAAAAGGAAAACTTTTGGAACTTGAAATCTACGGATTTGGACCGGAAAGACCTCGCCAAAAGCAAATTACTTTTGATCGTAAGTCCGAACAACCCAACCGGATCCGTATTCAGTCGTTCCGATTTTGAATCGATCAAAGATATATTAATAGAATATAATATTCCTTTGATCATCGACGAAGTTTTTTCAGACTTCGTTTATGCCGGACAGACTCATTCCACATTAATCGATTTTGATACGCCCGTAATCACCGTAAACGGTTTGTCTAAAATCCTCGGAATGCCTGGGATGAAACTTTCTTGGATTCTACTCAGCGGCCCAAACGACTGGAAAAAGAAAACAAAGGAATTTCTGGAATTGATTTCGGATACTTATCTTTCCGTGAATACTCCGGTTCAAAACGTACTTTCGGATCTGATGCAATGGAGGACGATGATCCAGACTCAGATTTTAAAACGAATTCAAAGAAATCGAACCGCATTCATGCAAATTTTTTCCGAAACCGACATATCGCGAAAAATCGTCTACGATCCTCCAAAAGCAGGCTGGTATTGTACTTTAGAAAGTAAGGATTTTTTTCCGGAGGAAAAATTCTCACTTCGTTTATTAAAAGAAAAAAAGGTGTATGTTCATCCGGGCGAAATGTTCGGTTTTCCGAACTCGGAAGACACAGGCAGAATCGTCTTAAGCCTTTTAGCGGAAACCGAATCCTTTGAATCCGGTATCGGAAGAATTTTAGATTTTGTGAAAGAAGCCTAACTTCAAGAGTAAAAGGTAATTCGGTAAGGAAGAATTCTTCGAGCGATTTTTTCCTATCAAAAAATTCGAAAATCTATTCGAGACTCCAGTCTTTCGGTTTCGTGATTCCGAGTTTAACGAAGTCCCTTAAAAATCCTCTGTATCTTCCCACTGTCTCAATTTTGTTAAACGAAGCAGGATTGAAGATCCCTCTTTTTCGAAACAATTTGGAAGGATCCTCTTTGATATCCGACCAAGTACCTACTTCGAGGGTGAGAGGTAAAAATTTCGAATTCCAAGGAGATTTGTCTTTATGATATTCGAGATAATGGTCGTAGAATTTATCCCAAAGATCTCCGTGAGTGGTATAAGTTTCACTCTGAGGGCCGTACTGAAAATGGATATGACCGCAGTGATTTTTAAGATGATCTCCGATCTTCCGATACAAAGGTGTATCGGGACAAGGACTCTTTGTATAAGCATAAGGCCACCAAACGTTATCGATCGTTCCAAAACCGGAATGTAAATCGAGTACCGGAATCATTGCATCTTTTATGTCAAAAAAAGATTCTTGAACCAATCGGAATAAAGCTCTCGATTCCGGTTCCAATCCTTGTCCGCGGAAATAAGGAAGTCGTTTGGAAATTTTTTGACCTCCGAAAAAAGGCAGAGCTTTTACTGCGTCTATTCCGGAGTTTCTCATAAGATCTACACCTGCCGGATTTGATCTTTGTTTTAAAACGACACCACCCGGATTTACGATCGGCAAAATTACGATTCCTAATTTTCCTTTTTTTAATTCAGGAAGATAACCGGTCGAATCGGGATGTAAGATATACTCTAAAAAATCGAGTAAGATAAGAATCCCGATGGTTTCCAAGCCGTGAACGCCGGCTACGATTCCAACAGGATGTTCTCTGAGTCCTTTTTCCGTGCCTAGCCGAAGCGCATGAATCGGAAATCTAAAACCCTCTTCCGTTTTTCTCGAAAATCCGATCTGACTCAAATTAGCGAGTTTGCCGCCCAACTTTAAAATTTTGAGAAGTTTCTTATCGTATCGATTGAGTCTTTTATATCCGCCTAACATAGATTTATCGTTTAGATTGAATCGCCTGTAGTTCGTTACAATCCGTCGAAAGTTTCAACACACCGCCTTGAATCTTTTCACAAGATTCATGCGCGACAATTTGAAAACAACCTCGAACCGACTTTTTGATCTTCTCGGGATCTTCATTCGCAAGGAGATATGCGTTGGATTTACGAAATTTTTCGGCGCAGTTCGCAGGATTTAGCCTTTCTTGAATCAAACTTTTAGTAGAATCCTTTAAATCCTTAGAGACAACTTCCGAGCAATTCGCAAGTTTTTGACAATAAGAAGAAAGTAATTCCGAAGATTCTTCTCTCCATTTCTCGTCCACGATCCCGTTCGGTAAGGAATTCTTTTTACATAAAGCAAAGTTAACAAGAAAGAAAATCCCAAAAAGGCTAAATAAAAAACTTCCGTATTTTTGTTTCATAGTTTCTCGATCAGTGTTCGGATTTTTTACGAATAAATATTTCAACTCTTTCCCCCGAAGCCTTTCCTTCCGGAGTGGACGAAGAATTCTCGATAGCCTTGTAGGCGCTGGACGCTTCGATCGAAATTCTATCTTTGGGAATTTTATAATTCTTTGATAGGGAATCTGCGATCAACTCAGCTCTGTATGAGTTGTATTCCCAAACGTTTCGAAAACCTTTTTGTGCAGCCTCGTTGCCGTACGGGATTTGCACCTTTAATGTGATATCGACGTCCATTGCACTCGATAGTTCCGAGATTTTTTGAAAAGCAAAAGTCATATCCTCGTCCGGCTGAAACTGACCTTCGCCTAAAGAGGATCCGAAAAGGACTATCTTGATCTCTTCGGTTTCTTGAATTCCTATATTCAGTTTTGCTTTTTCTTTTAGCTTTTTCAAAGCATAACTGACTCGTTCCCAAAAACGATAGAGCTGAGTTCGAGGTTGCAGCAAAGGATCTTCTTCGATCGAAACCGCACTCCCTTGAAAAAAAGATTCTCCCAAACCGAAACCGCCTCGAATCACATCGGCGACCTGTTTGAGTTTTACCTGATCGACCTGGGAAATGGAATACATAATGATAAACAAACCTAAGAGCAAGGTGATCATGTCGGCGTAGGTCAATAGCCAACGTTCCCGGTTTTCGTGAGACTCGTCCTTACGACGACCTCTTTCGAGAAGTTGTCTTCGAAGACGACTCATGCTTCTTTCCGACGATTCCCGAGCAAAGATTCTATGTATTCGGTTTCTCTCTTTTCCACTTCTTCGTAAAAAGAATTAAAGATGTTCGCTGAAACCGGCAATGTCGCGTTATACGCTTCTTCGACGCTTTGGAAAAGTGCGGAAACTCCGAGCATTCCCGCCATAAATCGGGCGGGGCGAATCAAATACGCGCTGATCGGTTTGTGCGCTAATTCGTAAAAAACTTTCAAGTTGCGAAGAACGATTTCAAGCTGTCTGATTCTTTCCTTATAATGACCCATCTGACCGTAATGAAGATCGTATTCTTCTCTCGTAAGACGTTTTCCGTCCCAACCTGCCTCCACCAGATGTTTTGCAAGAATGGTATCCATTTCTTCGGTAAGATTGTTTAGTTCGATGAGATATTCGATATTCTCTCTCGAACTTTCCTTCATCATACCTTTTACCTTTTGATATGTGTCCATCGCGAGTTGCAACCAGACATCTCTTCCATCCAAGTTGTAGATTTTCTCGAAAAAATATTCCACCATAGGAATCGTTTCTTCAAGATGAAAGTAGTTGGCGTAAAAGACTCGGAATCGTTCCACTTGAGCGCGAACGACTTCGGCTCTCGCCGCTTTTAATTTTTTACCTGCCAGATCGCTCATTCTTTTTTTGGAATCAACTCCAGTCTATAAGCGGAAAAACCCTGTTGATCGGTTTGTTTTTGAACCGAGCCGAATTGGTTCGGAAGATTGACAACGTCTCTTCCCATACGAGTGGAAGATCGAAAAAGTACGCTCGGAATTCCGTCCTTATCGGGCGTGATGGAAAAACGAATTCCATATTTATGATTTCTTCCCCATCCGTCTTTTGTAATCTCAACGAGAGGAACCGTTGCATTGATATACTTTCCCGCAGATGAAAAAACGCTCGAACCGGGAGAATAGATTCGTTGCCCTTCTTTCGTAGTATCGATGTTTATCTTTCCTCCATCCGGAAATGAAAGTGAAAGATACGTAGTTCCAGCATAAGAGCCCCGATTCTTAAACCAAAGAACTGCTTCTCCGGAAACTCCTTTTTTCCATTCCACGGGAGCTTCTAAAGAAAGGAGAGACGGAACCGCAACTCGCGGTATATCTGGGACCATTTCCCAGCCGTTGAAAATAAAATTTTGAGCATAACTTCGATTGGATGGAAAGATCGTTATGTTCTTTTCTGCTTTGTTGTAATCAAAATCGATTCGTTTTGTTTTAATTAAGAATTCGTGATCTTTCAAAGATAATAGACCGTCCAAAATCTTTTGACCTTTTCGAATACCGTAGGGAACCGAAAAAAGTCCGAGAGGAGGTTCTTCGCTTAACACTTCCAAAAAGAGAGAGTTGAATCCGTCGCCCGGAAGTTCTTCCATTAGAATTCTCTTAACTACAAAACCTGCTTCTTTTGTCTGAGGATTCTCTCCGTCGCCCGGAAGCCAAGAAAACTTCGACGCGTCATAGTGAAGCGGACCTATGTTCAAAAGGGAGAACGAGAATTTCCCGATCAAAGACCATTCGCCGCTTTTCTTCTTAAAAACCCCGAGAACTTCTTCGGTTCCATTTCGAACCAAAGCAAAGGATTCCAAATCCTGATCTTCGTCGAGGTTTCCCACCTTTTTTAAGACGACATCGGGATTCTTTTGTTCGGAAGGAGATAACAACAATTCTACGATTCGAGAATCCGAAGGAGTTTTTGAGGAACAACTCACTGCGATAAAAATCAAAATCAACGTTTGGAGAATTTTTTGAAAACGAAATACGACTGGATTCATGGTTCGATAACAGAATCCGGGAGGGAAAAAAGCCTGTCTATGATTTTCCGAGGCCTCTAATTTAGAGCGCGTTCCAAAATCCAACTTTACTCTATCGAAAAGATCAAGCTGCAAGGTTCCGTCCCCACCCGAGCGCCCATAGAAAGCGAGGCGTTAAGTTCTCTTAGGGAAAGGTTCTTATATCCAGAACCTCTTTCAAAATTCGAGAATTCACTCTTCCCGTAAACTCGTCTTCGTATCTTTCCAATTCCGTTACAAATTCCTGAGAAAAACCGGCCTCGATCCTAGTTTCGGGAAAGTAATGATATCCTTTCGCTCTTCGAGGTGTAAAAGGATATTCGATGAGAGAAAGATAGTGTTCCCATTCATTCTTAGAATCCGGCATTTGTTTTCGAATGTATTGATATCCTCTACGTACGTGTTTGATTTCGTCTTGGTATACTTTCTTCATGATCTCGGCCTTTTGTATATCGCCGAATCTTTCGAAAGCCATCGTATAAATTTTTGAAAAGTCTAGATTCGCGCCTTCGAAAGAAATTGCCATTACGGCGTAGAACTTCTCCAACGTTTGCATTCGCGGAATTTGTTTCCAAAAGATATAATTGAGAGGCCGATCCCCGAGCTCCATCCCTCCGTTTTTCATTTCGGAAAGATAAAGGCGAAGATGGTTCTGTTCCTCCAAAAGCGTTCGATACAAACTCCATCGAACTCTCGACGGAGCATCTTGAAATTTAAGAATCGCGTATGCAAAGAGTTCTATCGCCATCAACTCGTGATTGGCGAAATGATGAAGGGTCACGTATCGATTTTCATCCAGAAACAATTGTTCCAATCTCGGAATTTTGCTTTTGTGATCGCTGATCTGGATTTTTTTTTCGCGGATCGGAAGATTCGGTAAATCGGAAATTTCGAATGTTTGATTGTCTTCCGGCGGAATTGCGGGGGAGAATAATTTGTCTTCGAGGCCGGCGCCATAGAGCACCTGCTTTGCGAATTCGTTCAGAGTCATTTTTAAGCGGGGTGTTTGGAAGCGTCGAATCCGAGTTCGATGATAGAACCTTGAATGTTCTTCTCGTCCGGATTGAGGGAAATTTTTCCTTCTCCGCAGTGATACATGATTTTAAACGTATCCATCAACGACTGAATGATCTGCAATCCTCTTCCGATATTTCTATGAGGAACTTGCGATCCTTTCCACGGAAGAATTTCACATTTCTTTTCCTGGTGTTTTTGAACACAACTGATGTAGTCTTTGAGGTTCGAAGGTTCGGACGGAGTCGTAAGGGATTCTAATTTTTCTGCTTTGAGACCGGAGCCGTAGTCCATAATCCACAAAGTGAATTTACAATCTTGAATCACCCATCTACAGATGATCGTTTCATCCGAGCTAACTTTTACGTTAGCCGAAATCGAGTTTGTAAGCGCTTCGTCGGCGGCCAACTCGATCTGAGTAATATCTTTTTTGGCAAAAGAATTCTCTGAAAGAGAATCTCTCAGGGCGCTGCGAAGCTCTCGGATGCTGGTTAGATCCGTTGGGAGGAACATAACGTAAGAACCCCCGTGATGTTTAACCAGCAATGATTCGTCAGAATCTCTCATTTCCGTTCCCGGTACCCACTTTCCAGATTAACAGCCCAAAGCAGGCGATTTGAACAAAATATGCCGGTTTTTTTCAGGACGACAACGAAATTCCTGCTTCTCCGGCGGTTTTTTCAATTCTCTGGAGGAGTTTTTCCTTCCCCAAAAGCGGAAAAAGAATCGGCAACTCCAAACCAGCTGACTTTCCGGTGGTTGCGGCCCGGATCGGCATATAGAGAGTTTTTCCTTTCTGACCGGTTATTTCGCCGATCTTGGACATTGAGTTCTTATAGTCCTCATCGGTTTTCGGCTCTGAATTCTTCAGCATTGTATAGAATTCTTTCACTACTTTGGAACCATCGCCTTCTTTTAGGTAACCAGCCGCTTCTTCGGACTGAATCTTCAGGTCCGTAACGAAAAATTCCGCGATGTAATCCGGAGCCTGAGTCAGGTTGTCCAGATACACTCTAACAGATTCGACGATGGAAGTAAGTACAGGGTTACTTATATTTTTTACTTCTTCCGGAATATCTTTTCTATCTTTGAGAAACGGAAGGAGATTTTCTAATACTTTCGATATATCTAAATCTCGAATCGTTCGATTTGATAACCAATTGAGTTTAGATTTTGGATTCATCGCTTCGGCAATTTGAGAAAGATCGGAGAAGTTTGTGACCACTTCTTCGTCTCCGCCTTTCGGTTTTTTAAAGACGTCGAAGGTGGAAGGCGATTTCGAACAACGATGTACATCGAAGATTTTCTCCAACTCGTCGCTTGGAAGAAATTCCCTCCCATCGGGAGAAGTCCAACCGAGAAGAGCCATGTAATTCCGAAACGTTTCCGGTAAATATCCTAAATCACGAAACGCAAGAATGGAAGTTGCCCCCGCTCTTTTCGAAAGTTTTTTGCCGTCCATCCCGACGATCTCGGATGCGTGGGCGAATTCCGGAGTTTCATAACCCAGGGCTTCGTATAACAAAATCTGTCTTGGTGTGTTGGAGAGATGTCCGACTCCGCGGATCACGTGACTGATCTTCATAAGAGCGTCGTCCACAACGACCGCGTAATTGTAGGAAGGAAATCCGTCCGACTTTACGATGATAAAATCGCCGATCAATTTTGTTTCGAACTTTACCTTTCCTTGAATGATATCGTTGACGATCAGAGTTTTTGACGGAGTTTTAAATCGAATCGAATATGGAATTCCTTGTTTGATTTTTTCTTCCACTTCTTCGTCGGACATGTTTGCATGAAGACCGTCATAGACGTAAGGAACTCCCATCGCTTCGGCTTGTTTTTTCTTGGCTTCTAATTCTTCCTGAGTACAGAAACAACGATAGGCTTTTTTTTCTTTGAGAAGTTTATCAGTATATTCTTTATAGATGGAAATTCTTTCGCTTTGGATGTAAGGACCGAATTCTCCGCCGGCGCCCGGACCCTCGTCCCAGTGGATTCCCAACCATTGCAAAGATTCTAATATAATTTTAAAAGAATCCTCGGTGGAACGGTTTTGATCCGTGTCCTCGATTCTTAAAATAAACTTTCCGCCTTGGGACTTTGCGTATAAATAATTGAAGAGTGCGGTTCTCGCTCCTCCTACGTGTAAAAACCCGGTAGGCGAAGGCGCAAATCTGGTTCGGACTTCTCTGGTTTGATTCATGGGGATTGGCTTTTCTCGTTGGAAATTCTTATGATAGGATAATTTTTGAAATTAGCCGTTGTGGTAAATGGTTTATTTGTAGAGAGATCGTAAAATGAAACCGATTTTTTTTGTTCGTTCTTTCTCAGCGCAGGAAGATCCACATCGGATGGAAAATCCAAACAGTAATAGTCGACATAAAACTCTCCTTTTTTTAATGGAAGAATCGGAATCGTTCCCGTAAGTCCGATCGCAGGCGGGTATTCCAAAGATTCATAGTCGTAGTCCCTGGAAGAAGTGAGAGTTCCGTTCGCGGAGATGAATTCCGTCTGCATAATTCTTACCAAAATTCCTCGTAGACTGTGTTTCCATTTTAGAGTTCCGATTCCCGGGACCACTCTTGTCTCTTCGATTTCCCGAATTCCTCCTTCGTCTCCGATCAGAAATTCCTTTTTTACATTCTCCAGCGGTTCGATCTTCGACTGGGGGTTGAAAATCTCCGGTAAGGTTTTCGAATTCGATTTTTCGATTCTTTTGGAAATAAATTTCGGCGCAAATTCAAGTCTGTTTTTGTCGTTTGGATTTCTCTGAAAGTTTCCCTTCCATTCGGAAACATCCAAAACAATTCTTTCCGTTTGTTCGGTCTTTCCGGACAATTCCATATATTTTAGAATTCCTTGGACCATTTCGTCTTTCCCCGCTCGATTTCTTAGGAAGATATAACGAGCTTGAAAACTCGAGTTCTCGTAATACGGAGAAACAAACGGTCTCGAAACAAAATAAATCTGAGAGGAATACTGTTCCGAAAGACTTTTTGGACTTTCAAACCAATTCATCGGAAAACTTTTACAATGAAAAAAGAAGAGAGAAATTCCGAACAAAATGAAGACAAGGAACGAAAATGGAAAACGATTTGAAACCGGCAAAAAGAGCCTGAAAACTTTTTTCATCTACTTGTAGATCGTGCTTTTCGCAAAAACCGGCAAGGAAAAACCCAAAAATTAAACTTTCTTTACAAAAACGGGGGGTCAGATATGCAAATGTCCAAAAGTGAATTGCACCTTCTTTCACTGGAAAAACACCCTTATTAAATCCAGTCAACTTTTTACAGTTGACAGGATAGTCTTCTAGAATTTCGTTGGCCAAAACTGTATGAAGAATTCCAATCCACCAAAGCCGAAGGACGCGTTTCCAAAACGACCCTTTGAAGACCAGGTCAATGACGACCAGAGAAAATATTCGCGTTACGTTTGCGATTCCAGGGCGATTCCCCATGAAATCGACGGCCTGAAGCCCGTTCAGAGAAGAATTCTCTGGGCTATGTGGAATTCCGACGCGAGAAACCGTTATACAAAGACGGTAAAAGTTGCGGGTCTCGCGATGGGATATCACCCTCACGGGGATAGATCCATTCAAGATGCACTTTCTCAAATGGCTCAGGATTTTACTTTTGCCAACAACATTCCTCTCGTTTCCGGCGAAGGAACCTTCGGGGACGTTTTAGATCCGAGTGCGATCGCTTCTCCTCGTTACACGGAAGTAAAACTTTCCGACTTTGCAAAAGATTTGGGATTCTTTGAAAGTTTACCGGATATCGATTATGTTAAGAATTACGACGAAACCGAAGACGAGCCGATTCACTTTGTGGGAAAGGTTCCGATCGTTTTACTCAATAATATTCAAGGAATTGCAACCGGTTTTCGTTGTTTCATTCCGGCGCACAGACTCGCGGACATCGTCAAGTCTCAAGTCAATTATCTAAAAACCAAAAAGCCTCTTCCGTTAAAACCTTGGTATAGGGATTTCGGCGGCGAAGTCAGAATGGCCGAAACGGAAGCCGGAAATATTACGATGGCGACTTCTTTCGCTTTCAAATGGGAAGGAGACACTCTTTATCTTACCGATTCTCCGATGAACTGGAACCGTGAAAAAGTGGTTTCTCTGATCGATGATATTATCGAGAGAAAGGATTCCTGGTTAAAGGACTACGTCGACTACTCCAGCCAGACGTTTAGAATCGAACTTCAATATAAAAAGGGCGAAAAACCGACTCAAAAAGAAATTATGGCCCTCTTCAATAAGGAGGACGTTCAGACTCTTGCGATGAACGTGATTACTTATGACGGAAAGTTGAAAAACTTCAAACCGGAAGAAATCATAAAACGATTCTGCGATTTTAGAAAAACTCATTTGATCCGAAGATTCAAACGTCTCTCGGGATTGGAAGAGGAGAAAATCGAAAGGAACTCCGAATTGATCCGTTTTATCAAAGAGAAATGGAACGAAAAAGTGATCGGAATCAAATCCAAAAAGGACTTTGAAGAAAAACTCAAAGCCTCTAAATTTAAATATTTCGAATGGTTGTCCACAATTCCCGTCTATAGAATGACTATCGACGAGGTAAGAAAGTGTGAAGAAGCGATCGTAGAGGCAAAAACAGCTCTCTCACGTTATCAAGGTTTGGTAAAAGAGGACAAAAAGCTGACCGACTTCATGATCACCGAATTGGACGAACTCCAGACAAAATGGGATAAAGTATGAGCGCCGATAAAACAAAAGTAAAAGATAAATCATCCCAAGAAAGAAATTTTAAAAAACTCTCCAACGTGGAACACGTTCGGATGAGAACCGGAATGTGGCTGGGGCAAAACTCCTCTTCCACGTTCGAGCAACATTTTTTCCGCAAGAACAACGAAGGAAAATATGAAATCGTTCACGAAGAACTCGAAGACGTTCCCGCAAAATTAAAATGTCTCGACGAAGCTTGTATGAACGCGGTCGACGAATACCGTAAGAATCAGAAAGACAAAACCATTCCTGAAAAGGATAAAATGTCCAAGCTGATCATTCAACTTTCGTCGGACAGAAAGAGCGTAACGATTGCGGATAACGGAAGGGGAATTCCCGCCGCGAACGCGGAAGGAGTTTATCTCCACTTGATGTACGGAGAGAATTTCGACGATCACGTAAAACAGGATCACGTCGCCGGACAAAACGGAGTCGGTATCTCCCTCGTAAGAATGGTGTCCAGCTACTTCAAAGTAAAAACGGTAAACGGCGGAACCTCGTTTAAAAAACTTTTTACCGTTCACGACGACGTAAAAAAACAAATCCGTTCCTACAAACTTTCGAAAGACGAAACCGATCGTATCTTTCTTTATTTCGACGAACACGGAAAGTTCACCGATTGTCCTCTGCTCACAAAGGATCAAATCGAAAAATTAACCCCGCTCCTCAAAAAAACTAACATGCAGGAATTGATCGAAAAAGCTTCGAAAGAAGATCATGGAACTTCCGTGGAATTCGAACTCAATCCTAAGTATTTCAACAATCTGGATATTTCGTTTAACGTGGATTTGATGAAACAATATCTGCAAGATATCGCGATGACCAATCCCGGTTTGGAAGTTCAGTTTGTATTCAAAGGGAAAAAGGAAAAATTCAAGTTCAAAAAAGGACTCGATGAAATCTTTTCTCATTCCGATCTCGTTTACTACAAAATGGATTTCAACGCTCCGGGATCCGCGTCGCAACTTCACTTAGAAACTTATCTAGTAATCGGACAAAACAAAAACCTTGCCTGGGTGAATTCCATTTTCGCTCCACAAGGCGGATCCGCGATCGAATATCTTGAAAATAGAATCTGCGACGAAGTCCGGAAAAAAAGTCAGATCGTTGCATTAGAGAAAAAACTCAAAACGAGTTCCACAAGAAACGACGTAAGAAACTGTTTTCACATGTATGTGAACGCAAGGCTCCTCAATCCTCGTTTTAAATCCCAGGATAAATCCTATTTGATCAACGATCTAAACGAAGAGATTCGAAACGCGGTCGATAAACATCTTGAAAAGTTTATCAAAAAAACCGGGCTTTTGGAAGAGATCAAGCTGCAGATGGAAAAACGTACTCAGCTCAAGGCTTTTGAAGACGCACAAAAAGGTCTTAAAAAAGCGAGCCGAATGAACATTCCAAAACTTATGCCTCCGACCGGAAAGCCGGGCGATCCGGGGAGAGTTTTGTTTGTAGCTGAAGGGGATTCTGCAATCGCAGGTTTGCGTCCCGCGAGAAACCCGAAATTACATGGACTATTTCCTCTTCGAGGAAAGCCCCTCAACTGCAAAGGAATGAGCATTGCCAAGGCAATTGCAAATGAAGAATTAAAAAATATCGTTGCGATCGTCGGATTGCCGTTAGATCAGAAAGTAAAATCGATAGAAGAATTGAACTACGAAAAGATAAGTATCATCACCGATGCGGACTTCGACGGATACGCGATTCGTTCCTTGATGTTGTCTTTCTTTTATGAATACTGGCCTGAACTTTTTGAGTTGGGTTTTATTCATATCTCGAGCGCTCCGCTCTACGAAGTGGATGTAAAGTTCGGAGATAAAAAAAAGGAAACGATCTTCTGCATCGACGACAAAGACTACGACGATCTGATCAAACGTGTTGAAAAAAGCGGCGGAGAAATCACCCGTAAAAAAAGGAACAAAGGTCTCGGAGAAACCGGAAAAGAAGCCATGAAATTTGCGGTGGATGAGTGTATGACTAAGATCACCATCGGAAATAAAAAAGAAGCTTCTAAGATCCAGAACCTTTGGTTCCACAAAGACTTCGCAGAACAAAGAAGAGACGCGATTTCCGAATACGCGATGAGCGTGATCGAAGATTAATTTTTTCTTTCATTCCAATTTCCAAACGGCTCGACCAAAATAGTCGTTTGGAAATTCCGATTCCTCTCGAATCTCATTTCAATCATTCGTTTTTTATAACGGAAGAATTTCGAAATTCTTCCGTTACCTGATTTAGAAATTATCCCAAAACCTTTCGAGCTTCAACAGAAGAGAGAAACCTATTTTTACAAAAATGTAGGAACTCCAATCAGAATTTAAGAAAAATAAGGCAGTTAGAAAGTTCAAAGATCGCAAAAGGGACGTAATCTGTAGGAACTCCTGCTTTTTTATTACGAGCCTACCTGATGTTTATAAACGCGTTTTGAGATTTAAAGACAAGCTCTAAATTGATCAGAAAAAAACATCCATCCAAATCCTTCGCTGTGTGAAACGCGGCTCGTCTGTATTTTTGAAATTTTTCCGGTTGTTACGACAAACGGTTCCGTTCTGAAATTCTACTTGCAAAATCGCTTTGCTGCAAAAATTCGATTCTTTTAGAAGGTCGAATCCGTTTTAAAACCATCTGAAAAACAAAGAGATTTTTATTTTTACAGAAAATACGATTTTTAGAATATTCAAAAAACATTACTAATATTGATTCGTTTTAGATCCATGCAAAACCCCACGACCGAAAATTTCTAAAATTTTCCTGAGTTCCGCTTCGTCGTCAAACTTCTCATCCTTACTTAGAACAAATCGATAGATTAAATAAGAAATATTGATGCTATAGGAAGTTTTTACGAGTGTCTCCGGATCTATCTCTTTTCGAATCTCGCCTTTCTCTTGAAAATAACGAATCGCTTCCAAGGCGGGTGCGAAAAGATTCTCCTTCCAAACGGAACCGAAGTATTCCGCGAAACTCGAATCATGAAGAATCGCGGAAGCAAGAATCCGCACTTTGTGGTGATTCCCCTTTGCAGCTTGTATACGATTCCTCATGATCGAAAGATACCACTGTCCAAAGGAAATATTTCTTTCTTCTAAGAATTTCCTAAGTTCGGGTATTTGTTCGGCAAATGCGGTTTCATAGACGATGGAAGACAGGATTCTAAAATAAAGATCCTTTTTCGTTGGAAAGTATTTAAACAAGGTTCTTTCAGTTACCTTAGCTTCTTTCGCAATCTCCGAAGTTGTGGTTCCCTCGAATCCCCTTTCTCCAAAAAGTTTTTCTCCCGCCTGGAGAATGTCTTTTTCCTTCGCGCTTGCCGGATTGACGTATTTCCCGTATTCGTTTAGTAATTTTTTTCGATTCAGTTTCAAGTAGTACCCTACGCTCGATTCTTAAAATCGAACATGGAATGAAAGTAGAATTCCGAATCAGGGTGTACTTTTTTTTTCAATTTCCCTAAAAAAAGATTGTATAGTAAATGCTATATTTTATTTTTAATAAGTATAGTGATCACTATACTTGAGGTTTTATGAAAAACGTAGATTTGACGATTCCCGAAATTCTTCCCGTATCTTGGCTCAAAAAAGGAATCGAGACCGCCTCTTCAGGCGTGAGAACTCTTCCGGACGGAAGAGTTCAATTCTGGATACGACATTCTCCAGTAAAAGGGGTTACGCCGAAGATGCTCGTTTGGTGGTTTTCTCATCTGGAGGGAAAGATGGCATACGAAGGAGGAGAATTTGAAAAATATCGTGTCTGGCATCCGGAAGACCACGTTCACGCGAGTTATGAAAAAAGACTTCCCGACGGTTCGATCGGCCCCGGCGCTTCCATTCGTTTGGTGGAATATCTTGGAAGAAACAAAAAATATATCGTGAACATCGTGACGGATATCGAGAAGTTAAACGAAACAGGCTACATTCACAATCCGAAATTGGAAGGAAAATATAAAGTTGCAAGAATGGAATATACCTTTGCGCCTTCGGGAAACGATACGGTCTACGAAAACTGTTTGATTATAGGATGGAAAGGCTGGACTTGGAGAATCGTTCGTCCGCTCTTCTTAAAGTTCGTCTTTAACAAAGAAAGAGGATCGGCTTGGATCAAACACAACATCGAAGAAGTGGGACAATTTGAACGTTTTCTTCCTGAACTCTATCGAAAGGAAAACTCTCGGAGATCGGAACGAAGCGCCGTCTGATCGGAAACTCTTTTTTGAAAAGTCGTTCCGAATTCAAAAAGGGAGTAGAAAATTCTTAAGATATTTTTCTTACTCCCTTTGAAAGTGGAAGAGATTCGACTTTGTAAAATCCCGTTCTTAGATCTTTTTTAGACTTGATTGACCGCACGAATCGCGGAGGCAAGGGCGCCTTCCACCGTCCCGTTCAATTCTGCGGTATGTTCTCCGGCAAAGAAGATTCGGTCCATCGGCTTGAGTAGGGATATGATCGATCCGTAACTTCCCGGCGGGAAAGTAGCGATTCCGGAAGGAACGTATTTAGAATGAGAGGACTCGCTGCTTTGTATCCGAAGGACTTGCAGATCTTTTTTCTGACTCAAACGCTCCAATGCCAAACGGATGTATTCCACCTTCAACGCGTCCGTCGCTGTTGCCATCACGTCGTAACGATCTCCCGTTGAGATCATTCCCAAAACCTTATCTTCCGAATTCGATTTTGTTCCCGCATCGTAAAGAAAACCCGCGGCCGAATCCGAATACGCCGAAAAGTTTTCCCTTGTCCACGGCGCCTCTCTAAGCATTAGAAAAGTCTTATAGATTCTAGAATAACGGATTCTCAGCGCTGAAAGTTTTTTCTCCTTGTCCAATTCCGGATCCCATTGAATCGAAGTTAGTTGGTTTGCCGGAATCGTCGAAATACAAGCGCTTCCTTCGATTTTTTTTCCGGAAGAGGTAGTCACTGAAACTTTTCCTTCTCCCTGAGAAACGGATACGACCGGATCCGCAAAAATTGTTTCCGTGTTTTCCAAAGAAAAAACGAGAGCCTTTGCGAGAGCTTCCATTCCACCTTCGATTCTTGTGTTGTATTTCGGGAAGTTGATCAAATCGGACAAAACTTTCTGTGCGGAAAGCGAACGAAGCGAATCCCCATAATATAAAGAATATTTAAAATTCAAAATCGCGAGATCGTCCGGAGTCATTCCCTGATAGATCGAAAAATTATAAAAGCTGATCCGATCCAGTTCCTGTTGCTGCACGGAATTGATCTTTGAATTCATCTGAACGAGTTTATTTAGAATTTCCTGAGACTTTGGAGAAATTTCCCAAGTGCCCGCTTTCTGATAGGAACCGAAAAAAAGATCCGACTGGACTTCAAAATCCGCGGTTTTCAATCCCAATTCTCGAGCCAAACTTCTTGCGGTCTTATGTTCGGCCTGGATCCATTCGGCTCCGAGGTCCAAAAAATTTCCGCTCGAATCAGGGACAGTCCGGATTCTTCCTCCCAAACGATCCGTCGCTTCGATCAATTTTACCTTAATTCCGGTTTTTCCCAATAGATAAGCCGCGTAAAGCCCGGAAATTCCGCCTCCAAGGACGATCACCGTCTTTTGAGTCCCGGTAGTTCCCTGTGCAAGTAAATTCATCCCAGGAAGGCCGGAAATGCCCGCAGCGGTCAAAATTCCAAGTTTGATAAACTCTGATCTACTAATTTCCATTGTTAAGTCCGAATTGAATTCGGGAATTTGTTCCCACTCCTAATTTTCGGCAATTGAACTTCTTCCCAAGGAAAGATTTTGACTAAACGGTCGGAATTCCGCGAGAATTTCCGGTCCGGAAAATACCTTGCAAGAAAAGAGTCGGAATTTTCCTCTGTCCCTAAGCTTTCAGGGAGGAAGTTGGGTGTAATTCCCACGCTGACCCGCAACTGTGATTTCGATTTTCGAAAGTGAATCGATAAGCCAGATCTTCCCCGCGAACACCGTCCTCGAGGTAGGGACAGTTCGAAACTCGCCTACGCATTTTCATGCTTCCGCGATGGGGTCCCGAAAGACGAGAACGTCGGGGGACCCGAGTGGAAAATCTAACTTTTACAATCCATTCGTTTAGATCGGATTCTAATTTGAATTCATACGATTCTAAACTTAGAATCTTGTCTACCCCGACAAAAGACAACTTTTGTAGGAAACAACCATGAAACGAAACGTAATTTGGAACCTTTTAGTAACGGCCGTTCTTCTTTTTGGAACCGTAAACTGTTTTGAGACGAAGCAGGAAGAGAGCAACAACGATCAGATCGCAACCCTCTTAACCATTGTTAACGTCACGAATTTGCAAATCGCAGGGACTTGGAGCGCATACAACGGAACCGCGTCTTATGCAGGCGATGCGTTCAGTAGCGCCGGAACCGTTAAGACCGGAGAATATACTTTGACGAATTTTTCCTTCAAACAAGTAAGCGGCACTTCCACTTATGAAGGAACGATCCTCGAGTATGATAATACCAAACAGGTTATGTATGTCCAATTTACCGCACATCCATTCGGCGCCGCCGGAAAATTTTCCGCATACTATTGGAATTATTTCACCGACAATAAATTCTATCTCTGCGGCGATTTGACCGGCAATAAAACTACGTTAGACGCTATCAAAGCAAGCACTCAAGTAAACGACAAAACGAATATGAACACAGGTTGTTATACGAATAACACGTTCACACCTGGAACCGGATTTGTTTGGAATCGTTTCGAAGCAAAGTAAATTGAAGAATGAGATAAGTGGGCTGATTTTTTAATCCACTTATCTCGGTTAAACTTATGATAAACAAACAATTAAACGGAAAAAGGATCCTTGTTCTTTTTTTTATTCCTCTCTTTTTGTTTTTCGGATGTAAGGAAACTGAAAAAGAAGATTCGGATTCCATTGCGGCTCTTCTTTTCCTTGCACAGACTAACGCAAATAACACCTACCAAAATCCTTGTCGAAGCCGATCGGCAATCGATCAGGTTGGAATTTATAACGCCAAACAAATTGTAAGCGCTCCTGCCGATACCGGAACCGGGTTTCAGGATTCTTCCTGTGCTTCCGACGGAATCTTAGGACTTGGGAATTTTAACGGCTCCCTGGACGTCTTTACTTTGGATACGAACGGAGCGGGTGCGTCTCTAGTGCTTGGATGGAATGGAAAAAAAGTCCAAAATACGACGGGCAACGACTTTATCGTTTTTGAAAATCCGTTTCAACAGAATAACAATGCGACAAATGTTTTCTTAGAACCTGTAATCGTAGAAGTAGGAAACGACCTCACTAACTGGTGCGGATGGAATCCGAATTACACCGGCGGCGGTGCATTCTCCACAAATCCCGCAAACTGGCTTCGATTTGCCGGACTTCGTTATGTGGATTTCAATCAAGAAAAGAATTCGATGGATTCAGCGACACTTTTTACATCCGGCGGCGGCGACGGGTTTGATCTTCTCGATGCAAACTTTGGAGCTTCAGGCAACGGCTGCAACGGAGCCTTAACGGTAAATCTGCAAACCAACGGATTTCTTTACGTCAAACTTACTTCCGCAAAAGCGATTTTGACGACCCTGCCGATCCCGGGCGCGAATGAGAATCCGGACATAGACGGCGTAATCGGAAAACAACTCAGCCCTTAATTAGGAGAATCTAATGGAAAAAATCAATCTTGTCCTTCAAAAATGGAAAACCGCTTTTAACCAGAACGAAGGAGTCTCGACTTTAGCGGTGATTCTTGCCGGAATTTCCCGTTTCCTTCCGCATCCTTCCAACTTTACCTCGATCGGCGCCATGACGGTGTATTCCGGCGCTCGGGTCCAAGGTTGGAAATCATTTTTATTTCCGCTCTTTATTCTCCTTACCACGGATTATATTCTTTCTCGGATCCACGGTTTCGAAATGTTTTACGAAGGATTTTTTCTCGTTTATTTTTCTTTGATGATAAACGTTTTTCTCGGAAAATTCTTTCTAAAGAATCAAACAAAACTAATATTCGTTTCCGGGATAGCGCTCCTCGCGAGCATACAATTTTTTATTATTTCTAATTTTTCCGTCTGGGCCTTTTCTTCTTTTTACGCGAAAACCTGGGACGGATTATTGACTTGTTATTTAGCTGCAATTCCTTATTTCGCAGGCACATTGTTAGGTGATTTGCTTTACACTTCCGTATTGTTCGGTATTTTAGACCGGGTGGAATTAAAGATAAAGGGAAGAATTTCGATTCCTGAAAACCTAACAAAAAAGGAACTCTCTGTTTGAATTTAAACGAGCTACACTCCAGAATACAAAGTAAAATCGATCTAAAAACAAAACCTCCCGGTTCCTTGGGAATCTTAGAATCACTTGCGCTTCAGATCGGGTTGATTCAAAATACCGATTCTCCGGAACTAAAAGAGCCGCATCTTTTGGTTTTTGCCGGAGACCACGGCCTTGCGAATTCCGGGGTAAGCGCGTATCCAAAAGAAGTTACCTATCAAATGGTATTCAATTTTCTGAATGGAGGCGCCGCGATCAACGCCTTCTGCAAACAGAATTCGATTCGCCTGAAAGTGATCGATGCCGGCGTTGACTTTTCTTTTCCTCACGATTCGGTCTCTAAAAATTCGGATTTTATCAGTGCCAAAGTCGGTTTTGGAACTAAAAACATTTTGATGGAACCGGCGATGACCGAAGAAGAGTGCAAACAAGCGATTGAAAGAGGAGCTTGGGTGTCTACCGAGTCTGTATCCAAAAATTGTAATGTAATCGGATTCGGTGAAATGGGAATCGGAAACACTTCTTCGGCGAGTTTGATCACGGCCGCCGTTTTAGAAAAGGATCTCAAAGAAGTTACAGGACGAGGAACCGGCTTAAACGATCAAGGTTATCAAAAGAAAATCGTTATTTTAGAGGAATGTCTTTGCAAATATAAGGCGGACCTAAAAACTCCTTCCGATATCCTTCGAATTTTCGGCGGATTTGAAATCGCAATGATCGTAGGCGCTATGATCGACTCCGTAAAAAAGGGAAGGATCATTCTGATCGACGGATTTATTGCGAGTGCGGCTTTTTTAATCGCACAAAGAATGGAACCTTCCATAATCAAAAATGCGGTCTTCTGTCACAAATCGGTAGAACCCGGCCACGTTTATATATTAGAAGAATGGAATGCAAAACCCCTTCTGGATTTGGGGCTCAGGCTCGGAGAAGGAACCGGTTGTGCGATCGCGTATCCGATTCTACTTTCCTCGATCACTTTTTTGAAAGAGATGGCTTCCTTTGAATCGGCCAAGGTAAACCAAAAAAATTGATCTTTTCTTTTTTAAGGGAAGAATGGAATCGTTTTTGCGCCTCGTGGATGTTTAACACGAGGCTTCCCGTTCCTCCCTTCTACGTCTATTCGGAAGACTCCCTATCGCGCTCGTCCAGATACTTTCCTTTTATGGGCTGGATCGTTTCCGCAGGAGCGTCTTTTGCGAGTTATGGTTTGGCGCAAATTCTCCCTATCGAAATCGCGATTCTTTTAGGAATGATCGTAAGCGTTTTGATCACCGGAGGTTTTCACGAAGACGGTCTCGCGGACGTCTGCGACGCGTTTGGCGGAGGATGGAGCAAAGAAAAAATTTTAGACATTATGAAAGACAGTCGAATCGGAACCTTCGGTTCGATCGGTTTGATTCTATCCTTAGGATTAAAGTTTTTTCTCCTCGTTCAATTATTCAAACTTTCATCTTTAATTTTTCTATTTACCTCCTGGTTCGCGCACGCGGCGAGCAGATGGTCCGCATTAGTTTTGATGATGTTGATCCCGTATGCAAGGGATAACGATCTTTCCAAGTCAAAGCCGATCGTTAAAAAATTATTCGTTTCGGACTTTATAATTTCCACTTTTTTCGGATGTTTTCCGGCGTTCTTTTTCGCTCGGAAATATCCGGATCAAATCCTGCATATTCTTCTCGGTTTTGGATTTGTGTTTCTTATGATAACTTATCTAAGATACTATTTTAAAAAATGGATCGAAGGTTTTACCGGAGATTGTCTCGGATTTACTCAACAAGTAACCGAGTTACTTTTTTATCTTGGAATATTAACTTCTTGGAACTCTTTTTAATACGACATTCAACTCCGAACGTTGCAAAGGGAACGTGTTACGGAAGAACCGATCTCCCTCTCGTTTCCGATTTCCAAACAGAATTTGAAAAAATATTTTCCAAATTAAAAGACCCGTTGAACCGACTCTATTCGAGTCCGAGCAGACGTTGCAAAGAATTAGCCGAGTTTTTATCCAAGGATTCGAATGGAATCTTAGAATTTTCCGATCTGCTTTTGGAACTGAACTTCGGGTCCTGGGAAGGAAAACTCTGGACGGAAATTCCGCAAACCGAATCCGAATATTGGATGAACGACTTCGTAAACCAAAGGACTCCGAACGGAGAAAGTTATCTCGATCTTTCAAAACGAATTTCAGTTTTTTTAGAAGCGATACTTGCTACCTCTCCTTTGAACTCAAAAATCGGAATCGTAACACACGCGGGGGCGATTCGATCGTTTTTATGCAAACTAGCTTCTATTCCATTAGAAAGCGGATTTCGGTTCGACTTGGATTACGGCTCCGTCAGCAAGATTTCCATCGAGAAAAATGGGACAGAATTTTTTTCCAAAGTTGTCTATTGGAATCGTTAATAGAATTTTTCGAATAAATAGAGTTTCGATTTTAGAATTCATTTTTTACTAAAGAAGTTTCTTTTTTTTACAAATCCGGATTCTACCCTCGATAGATTTTTTGGAAATGGCCGATAGATTGTTTAGTATGCGCTCCAATCTTAAAACAACCTGGATTCTTTGTCTCTTGCTCCTTTTGAACAAAGATCAGGGCGCATCCGAAATTCCAGAACGGTCAAAATTATTCATAATAGACGCATCCGGTTCGATGAACGAATATCTTGGAATCTATCAAAAGATGCACCTTGCAAAAAAGCACGTTAGTCACTATGTATCGGCGCTTCCGCCTGAAACGGATATAGGTTTTTTAGCGTATGGAAACAGAGTTCCGGGTTGTTCTTCCTCCAGACTTTATCATCCTTTGGAAGCCGGAAATCCGGATACGTTTAAGAATCGTTTGTTCGGTCTGACTCCGGCGGGGGCCACTCCTTTAGCGGAATCGATTCGGATCGCGGGAAACGTAATCGCTCAGAGAAAAAAGGAAACAGAAATCATCTTAGTCACTGACGGCGTGGAAAGTTGTTACGGAGATCCGAAGAAGGAACTCCAGATATTAAAACAAAAAGGAATTCCGTTTAAATTTCACGTTCTCGGTTTGGGTTTAAAGCCCAACGAAGAACAACAAATGAAAATTCTTACCGAAGAGGGGGACGGTATTTACTTCGGCGTCGAAGACGATTCTTCGTTTCACATCGCTTTGGATTCTCTCAAGAATCGTCCTTCTTCCGCTGTCTCCGTCCCGACACCCAAACCTCAAACGGATACGATGGTTTGGTTTGAAAAAATTCATCGAAATCAAGAATCGGACTCAAAGACCGTTTATACGATCGACTTCGGTTTCAAAACGTTAAAAAATCCTAAAAACTGCGTAGTCTTTAATTTGAAACAAGCTCCTATCCGTTCGAATCCAAGTTTAGGTTCGAAAAGAATTTCTTCGCCTGAAAGTTTGATCTTAAGTAAGAGCGAATGTTTTGATCTCAGCGCCGGTCAGGGAAAATTTACGATCGAAATTCCAAAACAAAATTCTTTATACGCCGCCTTGGAACTCTGGGATATGACCGAAGTTCCTTCTCCTCTTGCCGTTTCAAAAGAAGAGGAACTCCGTTAGACGTCACAGGCTCAGATCGAACTCGGAAGGAAAACTTACTTTGTATTTCAGTTTGATCTCTTGTTTCTGGTTCGGTTTGATATCGACCTTCCATTCTAAAATCCCTGAATCTTTTCTTAGCTCGGAATAGTTCGGGGTTGTGGAAGAATCGATCGTGACCTGAACACTCTCCACACCCGAAACCGGAATCGATTCTTGGAACGAAATGGTTCTGGATTCCTTTCCGAAATTTTCAAGTTCCACTCGAATCAATTTTTCAATAACCTTGGTTCCGGATAAAAGTCCCTCTTTGGTCTGATTGGATTCTTTACGATAAATGGCTCGAACCTCGTTTTCCGAGCCGAAAGAAATTTCAGCTTTTTCGCCCGGGCTGATATAACCGAAACTGGAAGTCCCAACCATCCCCGCTTGACGGAAAACCGCAGCTCCTCCGGGAAGAATCGGAAAACCCGATAAATTTTTAAAACTTCCGCGAATGAGCGGATAACGTTTCAGACTCGGGACATAAAGCGCGCTAAAAGCCGCCTCCGTCGTAAAGGAAGCCAGCGATAATTTTTTTGATTCCTTTCGAGAAAGAAGGGTGACCGGTTTTGAGTA
This sequence comes from Leptospira ainazelensis, assembly GCF_016918785.1. Lineage (GTDB taxonomy): Bacteria > Spirochaetota > Leptospiria > Leptospirales > Leptospiraceae > Leptospira > Leptospira ainazelensis. Next base: position 65,380 of record NZ_JAFFPT010000004.1, read on the forward strand.
ACGAAATAGAAATCCGCTTCCGGATTCTTCGCTGCTTCCAGTCGTCGGTTCGGTATTTGCTTCCGGGGTTTCGACCTCGGGAGCCGCACCCGCTTCCCCCGCGGTACTTTGACTTTGAAATGTAATCAGGTTGTCCTTATTTGTTTGGCGTTTCTGATCGTATAATTTCTGACTGGAAAGCCGAGGTCTTCTTCCGCTCACGTCGGGACTGGAAGTAGACAATAAAAGATTGATATTGTTCCAATCTTCTCCGCTCTCTTGAACGATTTCAGCGAGATATTCGAGTTCGATTTTTTCTCTCCCTTCCATACGAACCGAATAAAACGGCTTCCACGAAACTCCTCCGGATTGATAGGTGAGGTTTAACGTAGCTTCTTTTTTTTCGGCGCCGTTATAACTCACTAGAACTTTTGTGATTCGGGCCGCCTTTTCGGAAAGGGAAAGAATTATACTCAGCTTATCCCTCAAATCGGAAAGTTTTTTGCGAAGATCCTTGATCGAACGATTTACTTCCTGGTTTGAATTCAGCGCAATTTGAATCGCCTGCCGATTATTGTTAAGCGACAAAAACCATTTTTTAGATTCCGCCTCGTTCTTTTTGTAAAACAGATTTTTGGAAACCAATTCGGCGATTTTTAATCTTGTATCGGTAAGAATCTTTTTCAGATTTTTTAAGTTTGAATCTTTTCCTTCATAGGCTTCGATTTCTTTTTCCAGAGCGCGAATTCGTTTTTGCAGATCCAAAGCCTCTTCGTTGTGAATGATTGCTCCGGTTTCAATCCAAGTACTCGAACCGACGACCGAAGCGCCCGATGCATCGACGGAAGCTACAAGAGATTCGTCTTGAATTTGAACTGGAAGATTTCGAATGAGAAGTTCGTTCACTCCGGGTTCCAATTGGATTTTTCCGCTCCGTAAAACCCCTGCCGAGGATTCATACAAGGTTACGTCTTGAACTTTCAGTTCGATTTCTCTCGCTTCTAAGGAAAAACTCCGTAGAATGATTCCGAATAAAAGAACAGCCCAAAATCGCGAAATAGTAAAATAGAATCTATTTTGTTTTAAAGAGGACAACATTCTTAATTGTAAACGTTTCATTTCAATATCCTCCCAATCCAGGGGTTCTGATCAGACGATTTTCGGCGGGGTGGCTTACGGAATATTCAAATTCTATAATCTTTTTTCCGCCGGCCGGCAACTCGATCTTGTAAGTTAAAATTCCCTCCACATTTTTTTCAGGAATATCTTTTCCGGGTTCGAACTTGATGTCGACGCTATCGTCGACCGTATACGGAATTCGATCGATCAACGTAATCATACTCGTTCTTTTTTTGCGATTTTTAACTTCGATACTAACCTTGTATTTGATTTTTGTTCTTGAAGAGATCACACCTTCTTTTTGTTCGAAAGAAGTTTCTCTTCGATTTACAAGAATATCCCGATCCTGGCCGAGTTCCATTCGAATCGCTTCTCCCGGTTTACTGACGCTCAGGATCGTGTTGCCAAGAAGTGTGTTTCCCGAAAAGACCTCCATTGGTCCAGCGAGCAAAGGCTCTCCTTCCGAATTCGAGGCTTCTACGGTCAGATACGCTCCCGGACCGGCGATAGGAGAAGTCGCATAACCCGGTACAAGCGAAAGAGATTTCTTTTTTAAAAATACCTTATTCAGAGATCGATCGGAAGGAATCGTCTCCTGAATTCCCGAAGAGTATTGATAATCAAAACCTTCTAACGGCGAAGGTGGGATCAATCCACCGGGAATCTTTTGCGATGAAAGAATCAGACTTCCTTTACGAAGTAAATCCTCTGTGTAAGTTTCGATCGAATTCAATTCCTTTCGCGAAAAATCGGATAACTTGGAGAATTTCTTTAGAGCTTCTTGTCCGTAATAATTCGCTTGATCATACTGACCGTTCTTAAAGTTGTATTGCTGATTCGCTAAATCGGTCTTTAACTGATTGAGATTGTCTTCGGTTCTCAGAGAGTTCGCTCGATTGGAATAATTTTGTTCGATGATCTGACGAGATTGTTCCATCGGAGCAGGAACCGGTTTTCCAGAACTTTTTTCCTGAGCATAACCGTCCGCTTTGGAATTCGAAGGCATACGTTTGTTTCTTTTTTTGGATTCTTCTTTTTTCTCTTTTACAATCCCTCCGCTCATAGGAGGAGAATCCTGATTTGGGTAAATCGCTTCTTCGTCTTGTTGTTTGATCTCTTCCGTTGTCGATTGAGTTTGGATTCTCCATTCGCGGACGACCGGAAGATCGATGTCGAGATCAGGATTCGAAGCCGTAAAAAATAATTTTACCTTATCCCAATCTTCTCCGGTGTCATTTCTAACCAAGGCAAACCAACTGAGATCTCCGCTTCTCGATTCGTCGGTCAGCTGCAAAGAATATCTCGGAAACCAACTCGCGCCCGGAATCAGATATTTATATTCGATCAAAGCTTCCGTGTCTTCAGCCGTTTCCGTTTCGAGATAGAGTTCTTTTCTCTGTTTTGCTTCGAGTCTTCCTAAGTGATCGAGACGAGCGTCTACAACAAGTCCTTCTTCCCGAACTTGATCCAGGGATTCTAATTTTTTTTGTCTGAGCGAGGAAAGTTGATTGAGATGTTCTTGATATTGTTTTTGAAACGCAGCTAAGAATTCAGGATCTGCAACTTCCTCTTGGAGAGCGTGATCTCCTCTTAAAACCGGAGAAATTCTTACTATAGTTTTTTCTTCGTCGATTAATTCTTGAATTTCCGAACTTAACAATTCGATCTGATCATTGATCGTTTCCTGCCTTTTGAGAAGAGAGGCGATCTCTTTTGTCCGAGCTCTTCTTTCAACTTTGATCTTCCCTCGAATTCCGCGTATCTTTACTTTACGTGAAGAATCCGGAAAACGAACCGAAATCGTTCTTTCAGAAACCTGATACGGAATTTCTCCGAGATAAATCTCCGAACTACCCGCCTTAATCTTTGCACGAAGATTTCTCGTAACGTAGCCGAAACTCGAATACAAGACTACGGATTGAATCCGGGAAGGATCCGGCTTTTCGGAGGATACGGCAAGCCGCTCACCGGAAGGCCGTTCCGATTCTTCGCCGTTCTCATCCTGTCCCTGCGTCGAGGTCGTCAGGATAAGAAAAATAAGGAGTAAATTAAGAAATAATTTATTGTTAGTCCGTAACTGCGGAAGGGATTTTTGCATACGGTTTTCTCCAGGAAACCAGAGTTTCTTCTCCACGAAAAGAAACTCCGATCATCAGCTTGGGTCAACCGTTTTCCCTTTGGTTTCGGATCTCGAGTTTCAGAATGTGCTTTGTGGGTGAGATTTTTGACCTTCCACGCTGAAGAATCGTTTCTGACTGATTAAAAAACTACCCAATACCGCCAAAGAAACGATCGATCCAATCTGAAGAATTCTCGGCAAAGCCAAGATCCATTCATGACTCAGGACCATCCCGAGTTTTTCAACGCCTGTAAAATCCATCGGAAATAGGAAAGAAATTGCGACGATCGAACCCATTCTTACGATCTCGGAGATCATACCGCTGGTTTTGGTTTCAAAAATCGCGCTGATATTCCAAAACGTCCAAAGAACATAAAATCCCAGAACCAACATCTCAAAAAGAGGAAGTTCCTTTTTAAATTCTATATAGATCATCGAAGCTCCGATTCCAAACGCAAACTGAACCGCGGAATAGGTCATCAGAGTCGCTGGAATTTCAGTATTAAACTTTTTGTAAGTTTTTTTGTCGATTTCAGGCGGCGAAATAAATTTACCTATGTCCGCAGGCATCCAACCGGGAGGTTTAAACCAAATTAGAATCTTATCTTTCCAACTTTTTGTCTTCCATGAAATTTTCGCCAAGTCTTCGAAATGGTGAATTTGAGCATGAATCGGGCTCCACGTTTGAAGAGGTTTTACGATTCCATAAATCGGCTCGTCTTCTTCTTCTATATATGTTCCGAACATTCTATCCCAAATACAAAAGGTCCCCGCATAGTTTTTATCGATATATTTCGGGTTTCTGGCGTGGTGAACTCGGTGCTGAGAAGGTGTATTAAAAATATATTCGAAAATTCCAAGCTTTCCGATCAATCGAGTGTGGATCCAAAATTGATAAGCGAAATTCACTTGAATACAGATCACAAACATCAACGGTGAAAATCCTATGATCGCGAGAGGAAGATAGAACGGCAGGGAAAAAAGGTTTTGAAACATCCCTTGTCTCAAAGCAACCGTATAATTATAATCCTCGCTTTGGTGATGAGCGACGTGCGAAGCCCAGAAAATATTGATTTCGTGTCCGAGTCGATGATACCAGTAATAGCAAAAATCAGCTAACACATAGCATACGATCCAACCTAAGACGGATGTTTCTGAGATTCTAAAAATTCCAAAATTCTTATACACCCAGGCGTAAAAAGAAAGTAAGGCTACGGTAACAAAAACCGTAAAAACCTGCATATAGATCCCGGCGGTAAGATTGCTTACGGAATCCTTAAATCGATAGACCGGCTTTTTGATCGCATATCCTGTAATCAGTTCAACGACGAGTAGAACGAAAAAAACGGGTGTAATCAATTCGATAAGATTTTTTTCCATTGTCGGTTCGCTTCCTATTCTCTTCTTATAAAAGGATCCGCTTAATCGATATGAGGCGATTGTAAAACAGACCTTCTTTCAAAATTGACTTTGTAACGAACGCTCTGTCAACAAAAAAGGGAATCAAAGGAAATATAGAGCGCTCAATTAAAATAACATCCGTTCTAAATAGGTCTCAGATTTTAGAACTTTTGACCACCTAAGTATTGTTTAAAAGAAAATCGTCATCGAAACGCCGACCGTCCAAATGTATCCTCCGTAGGAATAATTCGGATTTCGTTCCGTTGGAGTGTATTTGTTTACTTCATTTGCTTTTAACTGGTGATTTTCGATCACGATATCAAAGATAAGAGGTTTTCTTAGGCGATTCATAAATTTAAAAGTAGTTGGACTGAATACATAAGAAAACCCTAAACTATAAATATTACGATCCGAATCCATCCAATTATTTGTTCCCGGCATAGAAGGAAGAGGCGTCGGTTTTGTCGCGAATCCAAGTCGCGCTTTTAGGAATTTAAAAAGAGCGTATTCCGCACCGATCCGAAAGTTCGTTGTATCGTGAAGATATAATGGTTCCGAATATTTTTCTTTGATTCTAGACAGCTTGAATTGGCTCCAAATTTCCCGATTCACATCGAAACTTAACACCAAACGGCTGTTAGGTCGAAATCCTAGACCGTAAGAGAATACTCTCGGATTAAATCCGTCCAAAATCGCAAGATCAAAGTCCAACTGAATTCCCAAAAGAGTTGTTTGCGCTCTCGCCGGAACCGGATCCACCTGCATCATGGTTTCCCTTTTGTAAGAGGCGCCTAAACTGAATTTGCCGTAGGAAAATTGCAGGCCATAGGTCGGATTGATAAGAGGTTTAACGGTAAGAATTACCTGTGAATTCGCAGTGACCGGATCGGGAGAAATTGGAACGTCCTTCATTAAAATGCTTCCGGTTCCGCCCGCAAGCGCCGTAAAACCGACTCCTGCAAATAGACGATCCTTCCAAATCTCAAGTCCGAGACCGCCCATGATGGTAGGTCTTTCATTGCTGACACCCTGTTGCAGATAACGTGGGACCGTAGGGTTTTGATCGTTGAGCGTAAGAAGATTTCCGCTTCCCGGAACGATTGCATTGATTCCAAAACGAAAACCTCTGCTCATATCGAACATATCGTTCAAGTTTAGGGTTAGACCCAAACCTACAAAACTATCGCGGATCTTGTCTAAATTTTGATTTCGAGGCGCGGTTGTATGTGAAGTCGGATTCGCATACATATATTGAAAGGAAACTTCGTGTATACTTCTTTCAGGACGGTTTGCGGGTTTATATTTAAAAACGTCTTTTGTAAAACCTTCTTTCGTATCGGCCCAGTATCTTTTGTACCAAGGACCGACTACTGCCGGCGCCGGTTGCTGATTTGCCGGATCATTCGGATCTACGTTAGGCGGAATTGCAGGAGGGGTGTCTTTTTTTTCCGGATTGGGATTTTCCGGATTATTGGTCCTAGCTTCTTTTTCGATCGCAGCAAGAATTAAATCGCCTTCCGAAAGTCTTCCTAAACCGGCGGGATTGTAAAAGACTGCGGACGAATTGTTCACAATCGAAGTAACCGCGCTCCCCATCCCTGCCGCCGCGGGGTGCGCACCGTAAATATCGCCGTAACTTCCCGCGTAAAGACTCTCTCGAAAGCCGAGGCCTATCAATAAAGTTATCCCTATCGTTCTTTTTAACTTAAAAATTTTCAATTTCGCCTACCCTCTTTCCAACCGAATCGATGAAGGAAAGATACTCTCTAACTTCTACGAGCTACTGATATTATTATTAAATATCAGTTATTTTTAAAAAGTTCGGATTATTTTATAAAGGAAGGGCGAAAAAGTCGAGAAAAATATCTAAAAAATTAGAGCGTACGCTACAAGAACCAGTTTATGTTCCTTTTTCAGAAGAGGATTTCACTGATTTTGAGCTTTTAGGGAATGTATTTTCGAAATATATCTTCATAAGATCCGCAAAACGTAAATATCCTATAAAATGCTCCTGATCTATAATCGCAATTTTATCCAAATCCTGATCTATCAAAAGCCTCAGAAGACTTGCCAGAGAATCTTCGGGGTTTCCAAAGGGGGCCGATGAATCCGTTACATCTCCGACGGTAATAAGATTTCCCGCGACATTCCTCGATTCCAGAGTGTGCCTTACTTTTCGAAGGGAAAGAATTCCTAAATATCGATCTTCTTTATCTAAAACAACGTAATCGCTCGCTTGGATTTTTAGAGCTTCCTCTTCCAACTCGGAAAGCAGAAAATGATCTCTTGTCACTGCCAGAGTCCTCAGACGATTCTTCCACGTTTTTACCTGAATCTCTTCCAGGAAGTCTCGGTTCATATCCCAAAAATGTGCGGGCGATTGAAATCGAGTTTCCTTTTGTGCCTTGTATAAACTCAATTTATGACTTAATACAAAAGTCAAAATCGATACGACCATCAATGGAGGGAGAAGGGTATAACTTCCTATCATCTCGCAGATCATGATCATACCCGCGATCGGCGCGCTTGCGACTCCCGCGTAGAAAGCGCCCATTCCAACCAAAATAAAAGAAGTCACGGAAAGATCGGGATACATTAGAACTTTCGCAAGCGTTCCCACTCCTCCTCCTAACATACCGCCGATAAAAAGGGAAGGTCCGAACATTCCGGCCGAACCTCCGGTGCCTATCGTAAACGAAGTTGTAAGAATTTTCATTCCCGCTAATATAAAAAACAAGACGACGAGCCAAAGACCGGTTCCTTGATAAACGGAAGAAAACAAGCCTTGAGTTCCGATCGGGTCCTTTCCGTCCAAGGCTACTTGTAGAATCCCCGCACCGGTTCCGATAGTTTCCGGTAAAAATAATCCAACGGTTCCCACAAAAAGACCGCCTAATGCCGGTTTGATGATAGGGGAAATTTTGAGAGCGCCGGAAAACGTTTGAACCTTTCTAAAAATTCTTATAAAGATATCGCCGCATAAAAAACAAAGAACGCCCAATCCTAAATAAAAAATAAGATCGGTATAACGAAAGAATTCGTTATCGGCGACTCGATAGACGGTTCTAAAACCGTTGAGGCTCGAGTAAACCAAATACGCAGAGACGGAAGAAATGATACAAGGAATCAAAGAATCACTTTCAATATCCTCTCTGTAAATCATCTCCACCGATGTCAGAGCTCCTCCTAAGGGAGCGTGAAAGATAGCGCCTAAACCGCCGGCAGTTCCCGCTAGGAGTAACGTACGCCTTGCTCTCGCCCCCGCTTTCAAAAGTGTTGCAAGTAAGGATCCAAATCCAGCTCCGATTTGAGAGATGGGACCTTCCTTTCCTCCACTTCCACCGCTTGCAAGGGTAAAAACCGTGGCCACAGATTTGATAAGCGACACGACCGGATTCATCTTTCCTTCTTGATTGTGAAAGGAATCGATCATTGCATCCGACCCGGTTCCGCCGGATTCCGGTGAAAAACGATTCACAATCCAACCGGTCAATAGTCCGCCGAAGATGGGTAACAAAAAAACTAACCATGGACGGTATTCATCTGAAAAAGGAATTCCCCAGTTCACTGTGTCTTTCGGTTCGATAAGAAATTCTCCGGAGGCGTGTGGGAGAGCTAAACCGGCCGCGCGGTCCAAGAATAAATATTCGGATACGGCGAGAATTCTTGAAAAAAGATATGCCCCCAATCCGGATACAATTCCGGTAAGGATACAATAAAAGTATAAAGATCTTCTTCCACTGATTCTAAATAAGGGTTGTTTTGCTTTTTTCATTTTCGTTGCCGAATACGATCGGCCCCGTTAATACGAAGACCGACCCTTTGAAAAAGAAATTCTCTAACTTCAATATTTAAAAGAATAAGACAATTCGAACAGACGATTGTGAGTCGTGGTATCTTCCATCGCACCCGTCGCACGATACAATCGAGGAATGGCAACTGCGGCGATAAAAATTCCGCTGTATTTTGCATCGAAGATATTTCCGCTCGGGCCGGGTTTGTTGAGAAGATTGTCGACAGCGCTCTTTTTATCGTTATTGCTCATTACGAAATAGTAAGCGAGTCCGCCTATCAGTAGATCGGTAAGTAGATAAAAGGAAGACCTGGAAAACGCGTCCCCCGAAGTATAAACGGGCGACTTACGAGCGTTATACATTACTGAAAATGCGGGTGAAACCAAATTTAATCCCTGGGAGATGAGATGAGATTTTTTTTCCAATTTTTCGAAACGCTCTTCACCCGCTGGAGACGCTCCCGTTACAGAGCCGATTCCGTTGGCATCCTTTCTTTGTAATTCTTCCTGAAAATAATTTCGAAACGCTTTTTCCATTCCGGCCTTAGGCGCTTCGATTCGCATGATACTTACGTTATCGCGCTTCGCAAATTCTCCCAAATAAACGTTAAACGCATATCTTGAATACCATGGATTTGTATAATGGTATTTAAAACCTTTTGTCTTTTTACTGAGTTTAACGGAACCTTCCGCAAATTTACTCAAAGCCGTAAAAACTCTCATATTATTGTCCTCGATCTTTCCTTCGATCTCGATGACTTCGGAAGCGAACGTAGGAATCGCGGCAAAAAAGAATAAGATAGAAAGAAAATAAAAACGATTCACTGAATATCTCCCCCTTTGATAAAGGCGATCAATAACATGATGGAATTATAACTAACGTGTGCGGAGATCGAGTACCAGATATTTCCGGTTCTTAGATAAAAAAGTCCGAAGAACATTCCGACGAAACTCAGTAAGATAGGAACGCTAATCGAAGATTGCCCGCTATAATGGACCAGCCCGAATACGACGGAGGTAAATAATAAACCAGGCATCTCCAAACCTTTCGCCTGAAATTGTTTGAGGCAAAATCCTCTAAAGAAAATTTCCTCCACAATTCCCGTAATCAATCCCACGCTGTATAAGGACCAGAGCAACAAGGACCGGTTCCCTTTCATCTCTCGGAAAAGAACTTCTTGAAATTCATTCGGTGTTTGTTTCCCAAAAATTTTGGTAAGAAAGAATCCGAATACTATGACAAAAAGAAAAACTAAAGCTCCGAGTCCGGCGCCTGTAAACATCGTCTTTAGAGTAAACGGATCGCCCAGGTTGGAGTATTCCGCTTTGAAAAAACGAACTAAAATAAAATATGCAGGAAGTATAAAACATAAGGCCCAGATCAATCTGTCCACAATCAGAAGCCAAGGTTTTTCCTTTACCATCACTTCGATATAACGTTGATAGATCTGTTTAGTATCAGTCTGAATTTCCTTTTGAAATTTCTCAGTGGTTTCCTTATAAATCTCTGCCCGCGTCTCCGCGTCCAAATAAGGGAAATCACTTGGTAATTCTTTGGAAATCAACACCGTGAGTACGATCGAAGTGGCGATCAACGGAAGGAGCACGTAAGTCCCGAGGATTAAAACAAGAAGCTGCTGAAATGCGATAAATACCGGTTCAAACGGTTTATTTTTCGGGTTACCGGTAGTTTCTAAGGATTCCATTGGATCGGGAGTCTCGGTTACAAGCATTTCTGTCTCTTTTTTTGCGTCATTGTTTTTTTAGAATCAGCCGATTCTACAAGTATAAGACCATGATACGATCTCTCAAGTATCCAATCGGAATGATAACCGTGATCCTCGCGGTTATTTTTTTCGAGAATCCGATTCACTCCCGTCAAAAATCGGAGCTTCTTCGAAATCTTGACTATAATAACCAGTCCATCAAACGCCTTCGAGAGGACGTGAAGAACAATCTTAGAATCTCGGTTTCCAATTTAGAAAGATCGGAACTGACGTCTCTTGAATTCTATCGATATGTCGTGAAGAAAGAAGATAATTTCTTCAAGATCATGGCGCGAACAGGAATGGATATAGACACGCTTTCTTCGGTAAATAGCCTTTCTTCACCGTATGACATTTATCCCGGCATGGAACTGACGATTCCGAATATGCGAGGAATCTACGATTTGGATGAAAAGGAAAACTCCGCGTCGGTTCAGAGAAAACTTTCAAAAAAATACAACCTCGCCGAGAAGTTTGTGAATTACGATGAAAGTAAAGGAATGTGGTTTATTCCCGGAAAAGGACTTCCGAAAGAAGAGAGGTCTTTTTTTTACGGAATGGCTTTTTTCCGCCCGCTCGGAGACGAGGGAATTATATCTTCCAGATTTGGAAAAAGAAAAGACCCGTTTACAAGAAAGGAAACCTTTCACGGAGGAATGGACATCGCCGCGGACGAAGGCACTCCCGTTTTCGCTTCGGCGGACGGAGAAGTTTCATTCTCCGATAAAAAAGGCGGTTACGGCAATTTAATCGTTTTGAATCATCGACTCGGCTATGAAACGTTATACGGTCATTTGAGTTCCATCACAGTACGTCCGGGAGAAAAAGTCCGAAAGGGTCAAAAGATCGGGGAAGTAGGTCAAACGGGAAGAGCTACCGGAAATCATCTGCACTTTGAAGTGAGAAGATTCAACCAAAGACAAAGACCCGTTTTCAGAGATCATGCTTAAAAAAATCACTCTATTCCTATTCGTCTTAATTCTAACCTCCCTTACTTTCCTAGGCATTTTATTCTTTCGCCCCGGAAAGATCTCCACGGAAAGTTATCTTCCCGATTCTCCTTTTGATACGGAAAAGAACAACCATCTTCTGGAAGCGGAGTGGATTCATAAGGACGTTTTAGAACAGCCTTACGGAATCGCAGTGGATAGTTCGGGTTTTATTTATACCGGCACTAAAGACAAAAAAATAATCCGAATTCGGACAAACGAAAAGGTGGAAGTTTTTGCGACGTTAGATGGAAGACCTTTAGGAATGAGTTTCGATCGCCAAGGAAATCTTTTACTCTGCGTGGAAGAAGTGGGAATCGTTTCCATTTCTAAGGACGGATCCCAAAAAATTCTTATCTCAAAACTCCCGGATGGAAGTCCTTTACGTTTTCCTCATGCGATCGAAGTTGCCCGAGACGGGAGAATCTACTTCACCGTTTCCAGCAAAGCCCATTCTTTCAAAGACTCTTTTTTGGAGGAATTGGCCTCGCTTCCGAACGGGATGATTCTTACGGCGGATAAGAATCTAATCTCATTAGAAATATTGAATGAAGAATTGTACTACCCGACCGGAATCGCCTTGTCCGCGAATGAGAGTTTTCTCTTAGTTACCGAACCTTTTCGTCACAGGGTCTCATCGGTTCCGCTTTTCGGACCCAAGCGGGGAATCGAAAAATTCTTCCTTACAAACATGCCGGGAATTCCCGGTCTGATATCGAGTAACGCCGGATCGTTTTGGATCGGGGTTCCGTATTATCGAAATGAAATTTTAGATAAAACGCAAGAATACCCCGAGATCAAAAATCTTTTGGCGGGACTTCCGAGAATTTTTTATGCGAGAAATTCGCCGAGGGGGTTTGTGATCGCGATGAATGAATTCGGAGACATTACCGCAAACTATCAGGATTTTTCCGGAACTTCGATTCACGGAATCACTGCGGTTCTAAATCACGCAGGAAATATTTATTTGGTTTCTTCGACTCAGGGAAAAATCGCAAAGATGAAACCCGTCGTCGAAGAAATTCGTTTTTTCTAATATTCTTACATCGATCCTAAAACTTCTCTAAATCTTTCAAGAGGGAAGCGGTTTACGAAATCGCCGAATTTTTCGCCGGGAGTTCCTTCCTCTTTCCAAAGAATAAAAGCCTTTTCGAGTTGAGCCGGGATATCGGAAAAAGGCACCTTCTTTGCGACGTATTCTCCCACTTTGGTTCCTTCAGAGTCGGCTCCGAAAAATAAGGAATACTTTCCACCGGCTTGTTGACCAACGATTCCGACTTCAGCGGAATAAGGTCTGGCACAGCCGTTCGGACATCCGGTCATTCTGACGACGGGAGCACGATCGCTCAGTCCGTGTTTTTCCAAAACTTTTTGAATTCCGTTTAACAGCTCTGGAAAGGTTCTCTCCGATTCCGTAAGCGCAAGACTGCAAGTCGGAAGCGCAGGACAAGCAAGAGCTCGATCGAAAAGAGGATGCGGACTTTTCGGACTTACATTTAATTCTTCTAATCTTTTTTCGATCTTCGTTTGATCTGCTTTTTGAACTCCGATCAAAATCAAGTCTTGATCCGCGGTAATTTGAACGCCGAGTTTATAGTTTCCGATAATTTCTTTCAGAGCGGATTTCAGAGGTTTCCCGGGAAAGTCTTTGATTCTTCCTGCGAGCGTATGAAAACCGAGAGAAAGAGTTCCGTCTTCTCTTTCCGTCCATCCCAAATAGGAAGGAGTTTCCCATGCAGGAAGTGTTTTGTTTTGATCAAACTGAATTTTAGAACGGGATTCGACTTCACCTCTAAACCATTCCACACCTTTGTCCGCGAGAACGTATTTTAAACGGGCGTGTTTACGATTGGTTCGATCTCCGAAATCTCTATGTGCAGTGACGATCGCCTCAGCAACGGCGACTAACGCGTTTTCAGGAATCCATCCCAAAAGGCTCGCAGCACGAGCGAAAGTTTCCGGTTTGTTATGAGTCATTCCGAAACCGCCGCCGGCAAAAACAAAATAACCTTCGATCTTACTTCCGTCGGCGTTCAAAGTCGCCGCGAATCCCATGTCGTTCGCGTAAATATCGACGGTGTTGTTTCCCGCGAGCGTAACCGCGATTTTGAATTTTCGAGGAAGGTAGGTCTTTCCGTAGATCGGATCTTCTTCGTCTTTATTGATCTGTTTATCGCCTAACCATACTTCTGCGTAAGCGTTTGTCTTAAATTTAAAATGATCGGATAAAAGCTGAGCGACTCCGTCCAAAAGTTGAAGACTTTTTTTTCCGTGCGGGTTAACCGCCTGAGTTACGTTTCTGACGACGTCCCCGCAAGCTCCCATACTGGAAAGATTGATCTTGTTGATCTCTTGCATCACGTCGCGGAGATGAAAAATTCTCAGAGTATGAAGTTGAACCGATTGTCTCGTCGTTAGACGAATCGCTCCTCCGCCGAATTTGTCTCCAAGCGCGTCCCAGACCAAATACTGTTCCGCCGTCAATCTTCCGCCGGGAATTCTTCCGCGAATCATAAAGCTTGTAGGAACTTCGATATCGTTTCCGTTTTCGTCTTTTTTACGATCTCTGTCTTTTTGTTGATAGAGTCCGTGAAACTTCAGTAATTGTTTTTCATCTTCTTCATAAGAATCGATGTTCTGATCGATACCCTCGGCGATTTTTCCTCTCAGATTATTCGAGTTCAGTTTAATTTCTTCAACCGGGGATAGTTCTTTTGTTTCTGACATGATTTAGATTTTTCCTTTTTCGGGTTTATGATTTCGTTCTATTATTTTTGATTCGCGGAAGAGCTGAAATATTCTTCTTTGAGAGTTTGTAAAAGATTCTTTAAAACTCTTTTTCTTCGATCCACGTCGGGCAGGATCGATTTAAGTTCCTTTCTAAATTCGATCAACTCTTGAAAATCTTCCTCGTGATCGTTCGGGATGAGTTCGTCCAAAGCGGACTTGACCACGCCCGACAAACCGGCAAAATTTCCTTCTGTGGAAATCGCAATTCTCAAGGGCCCGCGATCCAAAACCGCTGCGGAGTAAAAATCGCAATTGGAAGGATCGTCCGCACAGTTGATCCAAATCTTCCAAGAATGCGCGTATTCGCAAAGTCTACGATTCAGCTCTGAATCGTTCGTTGCGGAGAAAACAAGCGCACGGCCTTGGAGATCGGAAAAATCCACGGATCTATATTCGATCTTGATCTCGGGATGTTGATCCAAGATCGCAACGACTTCTCTACAGGCTTCGAGAGTGATTACGGTGATCTTCGCTCTACAATCGATGAGATGAGGAAGTTTTTCAAGGGCGACCTTGCCGCCGCCGACCAAAAGTATATTCTTATTTTCTAAATTAAGAAACGCGGGATATTTACGACTCATTCTTTTCCTCCGAAATTTGCGAAAAGAATGCCGCGGATTCTTTTTTTTGTAAAAACTGAACCACCTTTCCGATGTAAACGATGCCGGGCCCCTTTGTCCTTTTTTCCAAATAAGAATCGGCCGCTTCACCGAGAGTACAAGTTTGAATCTTACAATTTTGCAAAGACGCGTTTTCCACGAGCGCGACGGGGAGTTCTTCGGAACTTCCGTGATCCAAGAGTAACTTTGCAATTTTAGGAAGCGAAGTTGTTCCCATAAAAAGAGCGATCGTTCCCTTAAATTTTGCAAACCATTCCCAATCCGTTTCTTCATTGAGAACGGTATGTCCGTCCATGATCAAAACCTGACGAGAGAGCCCTCTATGTGTTAACGGAAATCCGGCGAATGAAGAACCCGCGTTGAGAGAACTCACGCCGGGGACGATTTCGTATTCTATATTATGATTAATTAATGTAATTAATTCTTCGCCGCCTCTGCCGAAAACGAATGGATCTCCGCCTTTGAGACGAACCACATTTTTTCCGGAAAGTGCGTAAGAAAGAAGAAGCTGATTGATCTCTTCTTGAGTGGCCGAATGAGCGCCCGAACGTTTTCCAACGTAGTGAACAAGCGCATCCTTCGGAAAAATTTCGAGAAAAGAAGGATCCAGAAGCGCGTCATACAAAATGACTTCGGCCTTTGTAAGAATCCGATACGCTCGAAGAGTGAGGTCTTCCGGATTTCCGGGACCGCCTCCCACGAGAAAAACCTTTCCCGGCTTTTGCAGATCGGAATTGGAATCGGAGGTCGTCATGAACTTATGCTCCGACCCCGGTGATCATACCCGCGCCGACAGTGGAATTGGTCCCTTCATCCACAAGAATAAAACTTCCCGTCGTACGATTGATTCTGTATTCGTCAAAACTCATCGGCTTCGCGGTTCTAATTTTAATCTTACCTATTTCGTTTAACGTGAGACCTTTATCGGCGTCCTGTTTTTCGTGAGTATCCGGAGCAACTTTGAACTCGATTTCTTTCACGATCGCCTTTACCGCGTTCGTCGTTTGGCGAAGAAGGTATTTATTCCCAGCCAAAAGTGATTTAGAATCCATCCAACAGATATTGGCTTCGATGTCTTGAGAAACGACAGGAAGATTGTCCGATTTTACGATCATATCGCCTCGAGAAATGTCGATCTCGTCTTTGAGACGAATCGTAACTGACATCGGAGGAAACGCTTCGTCGACTTCTCCAGCGTAAGTATCGATGGCTTCGATCGTGCTTGTAAAACCGCTCGGTAGAACGGTGATCGCATCGCCTTTTTTAAAGATTCCGCTGCGTACTTGTCCCGCGTAACCTCTGTAATCGTGGTGTTCGTCGGAAAGAGGACGAATGACGTATTGCACTGGAAAACGCGCGTCTTCGAAATTCTCATCGCTCTCTATATAAACTTCTTCGAGATGAGAAAGAAGGGTTCTACCTTCATACCAGGAAAGATTTTCGGACTTATCGACAACGTTGTCTCCGTTGAGCGCGCTGATCGGAATAAATTCAATATCTTTAATATCTAAACGAGCCGCGAAATCGAGATATTCAGCTTTGATTTCTTCGTATCTTGCCTGAGAAAATTCCACAAGATCCATCTTGTTGATACAAACGACGAGATGGGGAATTCTCAACATAGAAGCGATATAAGAATGGCGATAGGTCTGTTCGATCACGCCCTTTCTCGCGTCGATCAAAATGATCGCAAGATTAGAATTGGAAGCGCCCGTGACCATATTTCTCGTATATTGAACGTGACCGGGCGCGTCTGCGATGATGAACTTTCTCTTCGGAGTGGAAAAATATTTATAAGCGACGTCGATCGTAATACCCTGTTCTCTTTCGGCTTTGAGTCCGTCCGTAAGGAGAGCCAGGTTGATCTGACCGTTGTTTCCTCTTCCCGTCTTCTCGATCGCTTCGAGTTGGTCCTCAAAGATGGACTTGCTGTCGTAAAGAAGTCTTCCTATCAAAGTGGACTTACCGTCGTCCACGCTTCCTGCGGTAATAAAACGTAATAAATCCATCAGAAGTATCCTCCTCTTTTTCTGTCTTCCATGGCGGCCTCGGAACGTTTGTCGTCCAGTCTGGAACCGCGTTCCGTGGTTCGAGTCGCCTGAATCTCGAGGATGATATCGTCGATATTATCCGCTTGAGAATCCACCGCGGCAGTGCAAGTCATATCGCCTACCGTGCGAAAACGAACGACTTTGTCTTCCACGCGATCGTTCGAGTCGATCGTGATAAACTTGGAAACGGGGAAGAGAAGATTCTCGCGATAAATGATCTGACGAGTATGAGAAAAGTATAAAGAAGGAAGATCGATTTTTTCCTTACGAATGTATTCCCAAACGTCCAGCTCGGTCCAATTGGAAATGGGAAAAACACGAACGTTTTCACCGGGACTGATTTTGCCGTTGTAGATATTCCAGAGTTCGGGTCTTTGGAGTTTCGGATCCCACTGACCGAACTCGTCTCGAACTGAAAAAACTCGTTCTTTGGCTCTGGCTTTTTCCTCGTCTCTCCGAGCGCCGCCGATACAAGCGTCGAATTTGAATTCCGCGATCGTGTCGAGAAGTGTAACCGTTTGAATTCCGTTGCGGCTTGGGAATTTACCCTTTTCTTCTACGGCTTTTCCTTGATCGATGGAGTCTTGAACATAACGAACGATCAGCTTCTCGCCGATCTTGTTTGCGAGTTCGTCCCTGAAGTCGAGGGCTTCTTGAAAATTATGGCCGGTATCGATATGCACCAAGGGGAAGGGAAATTTTCCCGGACGAAAGGCCTTGAGGGCAAGGTGGACTAACGTGATGGAATCTTTTCCGCCGGAAAACAAAAGAGCGGGTCTTTCAAATTGGGAAGCGGTCTCTCGAAGAATATAAATCGATTCCGCTTCGAGTTGTTCGAGATGTGTAAGTCTGGATCTGTTCATAGTTGAATTCATATTGCTCTTTTAGGACCGGATTTCTGACGGACTAACTTACCGTCCACAACGTGAAGTCCGCATTCTTGATTGTCTTCTTCCCACCACCATCTTCCGGAGCGAATATCTTCTCCGGGCGCAACCGCGCGTGTACAAGGCGCGCAGCCGATCGAAGGAAAACCTTTGCTATGGAGAACGTTTACGGGAATACGATAAGTCGCGATAAAGTCTTGAGTTTTTTCCAAACTCCAATCGAGGATCGGGTGATATTTTAGAATATTACGGGAAGAATCCAATTCCACTTTTGTGAGAGATCCTCTGGAGTCCGATTGTTCGGAACGAATTCCGGTGATCCAGAGTTTTGTTTCTTTCAGAGCGCGATTGAGCGGTTCGACTTTCCGAATATAACAACATTCTTTTCTGTTTTCAACGGAGTCGTAAAAGCTATCCGGGCCTTTTGTATTGATCAGATTTTGAACGGCCGCCGTATCGGGAAAAAAGGTTTCGATCTTTTTGCCGTAACTCGCGTTTGTAAGTTTGTGAAGATCGTAGGTTTCGTTAAAAAGGCGTCCCGTGTCCAAAGTAAAAACTCGGATTTTTAAGTTTCGGGAAAAGATTACGTGAGTAATTACCTGATCCTCAAGGCCTAAACTCGTAGAGAAGGCTGCGGAATCACCGTACTCATTGCTGATCCATTCTAATGCGTCTTCCAGATTCAAAGGCGCAAGTTTTTGTTCCAACTCTTGCGGTTTCATGTTCGTGATAATCAAAGTCTCGAATTGGAGGCTTAGGCATCCAGCTTGATTTTATTATTTATCCAAGAAATAGTCCAGATTTAAGAGAAAGTGGAGCTATTTATTTACCAAAGTCCTATATATTGGATTTTTTGTAAACTATATTTGATATCGAGTCTTTGAAAGAGACATTTTCTCAGTCTTACTGGAAATTTCGGAAACAAAAATAGGAATTTTGTCGGAACTCCGATTTCTCCCGTCAAATAGCGCGCGCCACTCTGATTGGGTTCATATCCTTACCCACAAGTTGGAAAAGCGATTTTGAATCAGGCGATCCCAATCAAAATTTTTTGTAGGAGTTCCTACAAAAGCTCTGAGAGAGAATATTCCTTGCAAAATAATGATTTTCTGATAGAGCAAAGTCGTCCGAGTTTTCCACCACCCGCCCCGCCACCCAAAAACAGGGCGGGGCTTTTGTTTTACGGAGGACTGTCGTTGTTACGACAGTTTTTTCTTAAGATTCAGTCCACTTTGTGGGTAAGGATATGCAAAAATAGGGCGGGGCGCGCGACTTTCACGGAGGAACGTCGGAGTTCCGACAGATTCTTCTTGAGATTCAATCCACTTTTGGGTTAGGTTATGCGGATTGGGTTTGGAGGTGGTGGCTCGTGGGAAAAATTCCGAAATTTCTCCCTATCACAAAGTGAGGTTCCTTTGCAACGAAAAAGACATCTGCCCATTTGTAGGAACTCCTAAAGAAAGTATTGGAAAATTTGATTCGACAAACTCCAATCAGTTCCAAATGGAAATAATTTCGATCCTAAGAGGTTTTTTTCGAAAAAAACCGAAGATCTACCTTCTTCTTTTTGGACTTTACGGCTCGGCCTTTCTCATCCTCTTTCTGAATGAAGAATTCGGATTTCCCCTTCTCACCTCAAAACACTTTCCTACAAAGGCGATCAGCGCAGTGGTAGTTTACGGAATTCTAATCTTCTTTTTCTATTGGAATCTTTCGCAAAAAAGAAGAAGCCTTTTACAAAAAAAAGGAGCCGTCGGTTTTCTTCTTACCTTTTGGATCTGTCTGATCGGTCTCGAACTTTTGAATCTTCCGTTTGAAAAGATTCTCATCCATTTACCGAGAGAATATATGTTTTGGTCTTGGAAGGTTCTCAAACAAATGGTTCAATTGTTTCCTCTGCTTTTACTACCCTTGTTTTATGATTTTTATAGAAACGGAACGAATCCGATTCCCTTTGAAAAAAAGAAAAACGTTTCCTATTATCCGATCTTGCTTCTTGGAATTGCGCTTTCAGCGATCGGATCTTTTATACCCGGATTTAAGGAATTTTATCCGAGAGCCCCTTTGAGTTCGGAACAATTCTTCTATCACGCGACTTGGATCACGACTTTCATTTTTGAAATCGTCTATCTTGCGACTTTTTTCTTTACGGAATTCTTTTTTAGGAAATTTCTCATACGATATCTTTCCGGAGCGGGAAGATATCACGCGGTCGGGATGAGTGCGCTCATTTACGGTCTGGTGCACTTTCAAAAACCGAACGGTGAAATTTTGAGTTCCTTTTTCGGAGGATTGTTGATGGGAGCTTTGAGCATTCGAACCCATTCGATTCGGGGCGGACTTTACGCGCACATCGCACTTGCCGCGGGAATGGAATTTTTTACCGGCATTTATGTTTGGGAAAAACTTCTTTAAATTTTCGGGCGACTCCTGCGCGATTCATTTATAAAGAAGAAGCGGAACAACGATTTGGCGCAGGACCGGGCTCTTCATTCCAATCTGCAAAGCGCCATCCAAACGATTTCGAAAAATTAGAACTTACGATAAACGATAGCGCATTGCAGGATTTCCATTTCGATCCCTGTCGCGAGCGAAACTCGTAAAAAAGATAGACTCGACTTTATATCGAAATTTTTCTAAAACAGATTCCTATCCATTTTGAGAAAAAAGGAAGTCGGTTCTAAAGAAAAAAACTGTTCATTCGTTTCGAATCGGTATTGATTCAAGTAACATCCAAGAATTCGTTCAAAAACTAAAACTGTAGGAACTCCAATCAAAATTGAACTTCGGTAAATCCTTTAGAAAGTTCATAAGCGGTTCGGGGAATAATCCGTGAGAACTCCCGCATTTTTACTACAACTTATCGAGTTTTTGTAAACGATTTCTTTCAGGGTTTTGGGACAAGCGCCAACTTTCAAATGTCCTGATAAGATTCTTAAAAGTCATCGGATTCCATTCACTTTTACGATACAAGCCCCGCGAATCGGAAATTGTTCCACCTCTTTTGAAAACTTGAGTTCACTGCCGGAAGGCCGAAGATTTCCTTCGATCTCTTCGCAGGACTTCGCGGCGATAAACCAATCCGGCTTTTCCAAAAGATTTTTCTCCCAGTCGAATTCTTCCTTTTTGCGTTTTTCTCTCACATCTTGACGATGGATAAAACCCGCACGATAAAAAGAAAGGGTCAGATCCGGACGATTGTGGTGTTCCAGAGGAAGTCGGTTCCAAAAAACGGAAGGCCTGTTTAGATTCTTCTTAAAAACCTCTTCCGCATCGGCCGCCGTATAAAACAGACTCGGATCCACTCCGGAAAAACAAAGATTGGTTCTTTCCCATACGTTGAAATGATTGTAGATCGAATAACCAGTCGTAAACATTAAAAAAACAGAATATATCAAGGTTGAAAAGAATTTTAATTTTTCGGAAAAAAACATTTCATAACAGAACATTCCGATCGAGACGAACATCGCGGGATACAAGTGATAGATATGTCGGGGTTGATGATTCGGAGTCATCAAAGTTAAACCGAGAATCGAAACCAAAATCGAAAGAATGAGAAAAAAAGAAGCGCCGATCCGTTTTTCTTTTTTGTAATTAAAAATTCCGAAACAAAGTCCCAAAAACAAACCGAATAAAAGAAGCGCACCGCCGTAAGGAGCGTAAAACGAATTCTCCAAGATCTCTTGAAAATACGTAAGGGAAAAAACGGAACCGTCGCTTTGTCCCGGCAATAAACCGGCGCCTTGCACGTGACCGATCGTGCTGCTCGAACTCGAAAATCGATCCGGATGGAGTAAAACCCAGCATCCAATCGGAAAAATACAATAGGTCCAAAAGTATTTCCATACCGGCGAAAACTCTTTAAAAAGCGACGATTCTCCTTTTTTCCTTTTGAAAGAAGGATAGAATTCTTTCCAAAGAGAATGACTCACGCTGATCCAAAGGATGAGAACTCCCGTATAACGCAAAAGTCCCTTCGTTTTTCCGGGAAGAATTTCTTTGGAAAGAAGAACGGAAACAAGGATCAAAAGAAAACCGATCAAGATTGGAATCGCATTTTTTAAATTTTTTCGATACGAATTCAAAATTTGAAAAATAAGATCTTTTGTTTCGGCAAATCTAAAAAAGGATAAATACAAAACCCCGAAAAAGACAAAGATATAACCGTAAGGATACTTTGTATGAAACAAAACGTTCGCGCTGAAAAATAAAAACCACGGAGAATACGAATCCGCGTTATGCGCTTTCTCTCGATTCGTTTCCGGATCCTTTTTGTCATTCGAGTTTTCTTCCGAAGAAAAATATGTTTCTAATTCCCAGAGGGCAAGGATCGCGGGAAGATAAAACAACCCTCCTTGGATCTCGAGCATTCCCGAAAACGTGTAATGCATCCATCCGGGATTCTGCAACAAACCGCCCCAAACAAACGGAAACAAAAACGCAGTCGCGATCCAAGATCGTTTTTCAGCAAATCGAAAGAGAATCCAAGGAACGATAAAAAACATCAAAATCAATTCCGCAAACGTAAACAAAGAAACCGGAGTTCCTCCGGGACCGAAAAAGAAAACAAGCGCGGCTTCCGGAAAATTTCGAAACACCGGCCAAGTCGGAGAATCAAAAGTCAATCTCAGTACGGTCCAAAGATCGAAGGAGCGAAAGGCCTCGGCAAATCGTATGGAAGTGACCAACCTTGCATCCGGATCCCAGGTCAAAAAGTTTTGATTGGGACAAAAGGTAAGAAATTTAAAATAGAGTTTCCGGAAATAGATTCCTAAAATGACGCACTGTGGAAGAAAAAATCCAATGGTTAGAAGTTTTGGAAATCGAAGAATCTCGGAGAATCGCATCATGATGAAAAGGAATCCATACAACTTCTTCCCACTCTCGGTCAAAAGTCGAATCGGAATCTTTCTTTTATTCTTCTTTTTTTCCCCACTCCTCGCCGACGATCGTCCCTTTGTGTTTCCCAAAGATCATTCCTTTCATTCCCGATACAAAGTAGAATGGTGTTATTTCGTCGGAGTTTTAAAATCCGCTGAAGGAAAAGAATACGGATACGAGCTGAGTTTTTTCAAAGGAATATTCGGGAAGAATCAAGAGGTTTTTCCCGTTCATTTCGCTATCTCCGATTTCGAAAATCAAAAACACCATATCACGCAGACCATAGAACGTAAGTTAGGCGGAATGGCCGGTTACGACGTTGGGCAAATTTTTAGCGGGGATTACACGATGCGGATTCTCGGAAAAACTGATTTCCGTTTGATTGCAAAAGACAGAGGAAATTCTTCCATTTCTCTGGATTTAAAATTGAACTCGAAAATTTCCGATCTTCTTTTACACGGAGACAACGGCAAATCGATCAAAAGCCGAAAAAATCCGAATTTCTATTCTTATTATTACAGTATCCCCGGACTTTTTACGACGGGAGAACTTACGATCGGAGAAAAAAAAATCCGAATCGTAAGCGGAGATTCTTGGATGGATCACGAATGGAGTAGTCCGTTCGATTCTCCCCCAAACTCAAAACTTTCGGATCCATCCAATTCCTGGGATTGGATCTGCATTCAACTCGAAGACGGAACAAAAATTATGGCTTTCAATTTTAGAGAATCGCCGAATTCAAAATCGGAATCCTTTGCGACGGTCAAACTAAACTCCGGAAAAAAAGTCGGCTTGAATCAAGAAGGAGAAGTTTCTTTTTCTCCCCATTCTTCAAAATGGAAAAGTCCAGGAACACAAAAGGAGTATCCGCTTTTTTGGAATTTGACGACTCGTTCCTCCGAGAAAGAAGCCTTACTCGATCTAAAAATCGAACCCGTTTTTGAGGACCAGGAATTCGATTCAAGACCGACGACCGGTTTTAGTTATTGGGAAGGTGCGGTGAAAATTTTAGGAACTCGAAACGGAAAAAAAGTCAAAGGAACCGGGTATCTCGAACTCAAAGGAAATCAAAATTAGTACAAAAACGGAAATTCAAAGATTTCCATTACCAACAATTGAATTTCTTTTTTTGAAAAAGACTTTGTCTTGGGATCTGTTTCCTCGAAACTGTTTATCCGGGACACGGAAATGAAATGAAAAAATATTTCCTAAAACGATTTCTTCTCGTCATTCCAACGTTATTGGGAATGACCTTTATCGTTTTTTTAATCTCTCATTTCGCGCCCGGCGGACCGCTTGAAACGGAGATTGCAAAAATTCGAGGTTATGCAAACGCCCAAGGCGGAAGCGCAAAAACGATTTCAGAGGAAGAAATCGACATCATAAAAAAAAGGCTTCATCTGGATAAACCGGTCGGAATCGCCTATCTCTATTGGCTCAAAGAAATTCTTACTTTCAATTTGGGAGAATCGAGACTTCACAGTCGTCAAGTCACCGATCTGATTTTAGAAAAATTACCGGTATCGCTCACGTTCGGTCTTTCCGGATTTTTACTTTCGTATCTGATTTGTATTCCTTTGGGAATTTCTAAAGCGCTTCGGAACGGAGAAAAGTTCGATGTAACCACGAGCGGTATCATCTTAATCATCTATTCCATTCCGGCTTTTGCGTTTGCAGTTCTTCTTCTTTATACGTTCGCCTCGGGAGAACTTCTTTCCCTTTTTCCGCTCGGACACGAAGTCTCCGACGAATACGAATCTTTTTCAACTTGGGAAAAGATCCAGGATAGAATCCAACACATGTTTCTTCCGGTGATCTGTTACGTTTCCGGCTCTTTCGCCGTGCTGACTCTTTTGATGAAAAATTCCCTTCTGGATCAGATTTCAAAAGAATACGTTCGAACTGCGCTTTCCAAAGGATTCAGTTTTAAGGACGCAATTTTTAAACACGCGTTCCGAAATTCTTTGATCCCGATCGCAACCGGTTTCGGGAACAATCTCAGTCTTGTACTCGCGGGTTCCATCATCATCGAACTCGTATTCAATATCGACGGAATGGGACTGATGAGTTTTCAAGCCGTTACGGAAAGAGATACGGAACTGATGATGGGCCTTTTATTGGTGCAGAGTTTTCTTTCTCTGATCGGAAACATTCTTTCCGATTTTTGCTATGTCCTGATCGATCCGAGGATTCAATTCGAATGATCCTAAGTCCGATTCTAAAAAAAAGATTTTCGAAGTTTAGAGCAAACCGAAGAGCCTGGTACGCCTTAAATACATTATTGATTTCTTATGCGATTTCCTTGTTTGCTCCTTTGATCGCAACCAATCAGCCCCTGATCGTAAGTTATCAGGGAAAATGGAGTTATCCCGTTTTTTCTTTTTATCCCGAATCTCAGTTCGGAGGGGAAAATCTAACTCCTCCGAACTACAAAAAACTCGCGCTCAGAGAGGACTTTCATTCCGGACCAAACTGGATTCTTTTTGCTCCCGTTCCATACGGATACAACGAGGATAATTTGGAAAGTTTGGAGGAAGGAGAGACACCGCCATCCTCGCCGAATGCAAGACATTGGCTCGGTACCGACGATCGGGGAAGAGACGTTTTCACAAGAGTTTTCTACGCATACCGCAACGCTCTTAGTTTCGGACTCATTCTCGTATTTTTAGAACTGGCGATGGGAACCTTGATCGGTGGAATGCAAGGATACTTCGGCGGAAAGCTGGATATTCTAATGCAAAGAATCATTGAAATCCTTTCGGCGATTCCGTTCTTATATTTGATTCTCATCGTAGGAGCTTTTTTCGGGAGAGGATTCACCGTCCTTCTCATCACGTACGGCGCTTTGAGTTGGATCGGAATTTCCTATTATATGCGCGGCGAATTTTACAAACTCAAACAATTGACTTATGTGGATTCCGCGAAAGCTCTCGGCGTGAGTTCGTTTCGAATCATGGTAAGACATATTCTTCCGAACGCGATCACCCCGTTAGTCACCTTTTTACCGTTCACTTTGATCGGATCCATTTCTATCCTGAGCGCTCTCGACTTTTTGGGTTATGGAATTCCGGCGCCAAATCCTTCCTGGGGAGAAATGATCGGACAAGGAAGAGAACGATTGAGCGCCTGGTGGTTGATCACGTTTCCATCGACGGCTCTTTTTCTGACGATTCTTCTGACTTCCTTTATCGGAGAGGGTTTGCGCGATTCCTTTGATTCAAGGGAAAGGGCGGTCTACGAATGAGCTCTTCGGTTCTCTTACAAGTGAAGAATTTTTCGCTCGATCTTTTCTCCGAAAATCGATGGCTCCCGGTTCTTCAAAATTTGACATTCGATGTAAAACAGGGAGAAATTCTTTCCTTGATCGGAGAATCGGGTTGTGGGAAATCTCTGACCGCACTTGCGCTTACAAGACTCATTCCCTCCAATATTTCCAGAGTGAAGTCCGGAGAAATTTTATACCAGGGAAAAGACCTTCTAAAACTTTCATCGGAAGAATTGAGAAAGGTCCGAGGAAAGGAAATTTCTTACGTCTTTCAAGAACCGTTCGCGGCATTGAATCCGTTGATGAAGATCGAAGATCAGATGATCGAAGCTTATCTAATGCACATTTCATCCAATCGAAAAGAGGCCATCGAAAAAGCTGAACATCTTCTTTCCTCGGTGGGGATCACCGATATCAAACAAAGACTTTATTCTTATCCGAATCAGATGAGCGGTGGAATTTTGCAGAGGATCAGCATCGCGATGGCTCTCATGTGCGATCCCTCCCTTCTCGTCGCGGACGAACCCACGAGTGCGATCGACGTAACCATCCAAGCGCAATTAGTAGAATTACTTTTGAATTTACAAAAGCAGAATCAAATGTCCATTCTCTTTATTTCTCACGACTTTGGACTTGTCGGAACCATAGCTCACAGAATCGCCGTCATGTATGCGGGAAGAATCGCGGAAGTCGGAGATACGGATTCGGTGATCGATTCGCCAAATCATCCTTATACGATCGACTTACTTCGGTCTATACCGTCTCTCGCAAAATCGGTCCATGATCTTCTTCCGATCCAAGGAATCGTTCCATCGCCGGATCAATACCCTCACGGTTGTCATTATTCCACGCGATGCGGATCGGTATTTCATCTATGCAAAGAAAACAAACCTGAATTGTTTTCAATAGCGAAGGGAGAATCGCATCAATCCGCTTGTTTTCTTTCCAAAAAGCAGGATTCAAATTAAGAACATCCTATGATTCGTATCCAAGATCTAACAATCAGCTTTTACTCCAAGTCGGGATTCGGTTTTAAGAAGAATCGAATCGCGGCCGTCGACGCAATCAACTTAGAGATCGAAAAAAATGAGATCTTAGGTCTTGTGGGAGAATCCGGTTGTGGAAAATCCACCTTAGGAAGAGGTCTCGTTAAACTCTTACAACCCGAATCCGGAAAAATCTATTTTGAGGATGAGGAAATCACCTCGCTCTCCTCATCGGAATTTTTTCCTTTTAGAAAAAATATTCAGATCATCTTTCAAGATCCGTATTCTTCCCTAAATCCTAGAATGACGATTTCGGAAATTTTGAAAGAAGGATTGGAGATCCACGAAAAACTTACGGAGGAAGAAGAGGAGAATAAAATCAAAGAAATCTTAGAACGAGTCAATTTGTCTTCGGACATCCTCACTCGTTTTCCTCATGAATTCTCCGGAGGACAAAGGCAAAGAATCGCGATCGCAAGGGCGCTGATTCTAAAACCGAAATTTCTCATCTGCGACGAATCCGTTTCCGCGCTGGATGTTTCCACGGGAACTCAAGTTCTAAAACTCCTTGTCGAATTAAAAAACGAGTTCGGATTATCATATTTGTTTATCTCTCACGATCTGGGTGTGGTAAAATCTATTTCGGATCGGATCGCTGTTATGTATCTGGGAAAAATCGTAGAGATCGGCAAAACCAAGGATATCATCTTATCTCCGGCGCATCCATATACAAAAGCGCTCTTCCAGTCCACTTTCGACGTATATGACCGTAAAAAAGTAAGAACACCTCTCAAAGGAGAAATCCCGAGTACTGTAAACAAACCTCCCGGTTGTCATTTTCACACTCGTTGCCCGATCGCCCAAGAAATCTGTAAATCCGAATTCCCGAGTTGGAAAAATAAAGAAACAGATCAAAAGGTGCTGTGCCACTTTCCTTTGGACCGGGGAAAATGAAATTCTTTCAGCGCCTTAAACATTTCCTTTATAATAATCGAATCAAGTTTCTCGCGATTCTTCTTTTTCAAATTCTGCTTCTCGCGCTTTTTACGATTCTTCCGATTCTTTCCCGTCAGGATTTTTATAAGGATTTTATTCTTACTGAAATTGAAAAATCAACGGGTTTAGAAATCCAAGTCGATCAATCGGACCTAACTCTGTTTCCATTCCCCGGTATCGAATTGAATTCGGTTCTCGTCAGAAAGGGCGATGTGATAGTAGGTATCAGCGACCAGATTAAAATTGATATCTCCTGGTTCGGTTTATTAGGACAAAAAGTTGAAATTCGAGATATCTATATCTCCGGAGGAAGTATTAACCTCCATAAATCGAAAGAAGGCTCGATTGACCTGATCGAGTATTTGCAGAATGGAAAAAAAGAAACGGATGATTCCCAGAAAGTAAATTCGATTCGGATCTTCGATCCGATGTCGACTGGAAATTCCGCGCCCATCAATCCGAAAGAAATACTCAAGATCGGACTTAAAAATGTTCACATCGAAAATTTCTATATCAACTACCAAAACGATACTCATACCCGAAATTACGGGATTTATCTTTGGAAGTCTTCTTTCGAAGTTTCTTTTTACGGAAATACCTTCGATCTAAGCCTGGTTGGAAAACTAGACGGGCAAAGTTTTCAAATTTACGGAAGCGCCGACTTGGATGAATTTCCGACCACTTTGGAAAAACTACAATTCCAGACTACGATCATCTTTGATAATTGTTCCCTGTCCATTTTTCGGGATTTATTTTTTATTTTTCCGAAAGCTGATTTTTCAAAAACCGTTTTTAATGGAACCGTCCAGATCAAAAAATCCGTCTATGAAACTATCAATTTTAACATCACCGCACAGGCAAAAAACTTCGCTTACAAAGGAGGAAATCCGTTCGGCGATATTAAAGTAAACCTCGGTTTAAAATTAGACATTCCGAATAAGAAATTAGAATTTCCTTATATATCAATGACCTGGCCCGGAGTCGCGGAAGGGACGGCCAAAGGTTCAGTCCTATGGAATCAAAAAACAAACGCCTCTTTTCAGATCACGACCAACTACCTCGATTATCAAAG
This sequence comes from Leptospira ainazelensis, assembly GCF_016918785.1. Classification (GTDB taxonomy): domain Bacteria; phylum Spirochaetota; class Leptospiria; order Leptospirales; family Leptospiraceae; genus Leptospira; species Leptospira ainazelensis. The sequence goes on from NZ_JAFFPT010000004.1 coordinate 94,094, forward strand.
TGTATTCCGTTTAGCAAAACTTTTCGAACTTACGACCGCGTTTAACGATCCTAAAAGACCGGATGGAGTCTTTTATTTTACGGCCGATCTCAGGAACGTCTACGCGTTAAAACATAGATTTCCCGCTTTGAAAGCTGACGTAAAATATAACTATCCTTGGGTCGTCGTTTCCAGCTTTCACGCATATATATACAACGGAGAAATATTAGGAAAAGCTAAAGTAAATCCGTTTCAATCCAAGTTTGAGATACAAGGAGAGGCCTACCGCGTACTTTTGGATAGGATTTTAATGCCGTACGTAAGCGAAAGAATCATCAACGGAAATTTATTCAGCAAATTTAATTTTGTAACCGAGGTCGGACCTTATACCTCCGATTTCTCGGCGGATTTTTTTCGAAATATGGAAGGGTCCGGAAATTTTCAGGTTCTCAACGGAGAACTTTTGGGGTATGCAAACTTCATGGTTCCGGTTCTAAATACGCTCGGAAAGATCATGTCCTTCAGCGGGATCGACGGACGTAAGGTAGAATTCTCTTCTTTAAAATCGGACTTTAAAATCGAGAACAATCGATTCTATTTTCAGAATCTGAAATTACAGGGCGCCGGTCTCGAAGCCGATGGAAAGGGAAATGTCAGCTTTGAAAAGAACGTGGACGTATTAATCAATTTACGATTGGGTGGGAACATCGTCGGAAGGGCATTAAAAATTCCGATTATCTATAAAGGTGTATTTAAACAATCGATTCCTTATGTAGATCCGATTTGGTTGGGTTCGGTATTTGCGGGAAGTACGATCCTCGCCCCGTTTTTCACGCCTCTTGGAGGTCCGTATGGAGGAGGAATCGCCGGCTCCGTCGTTTCGGAATACGTAAGAGACGCATGGGAAGGATTTAAAGGACTCTTTTCTTCGAAAGAAGAAAAGAAAAACAAATAAATTAAGGAAATCTAATGATACCTAAAATTTTGATTCGAATCGCTTCCATCCTGATGTTAATCTTTACCTTAGGTCATTCTTTCGGTCATTTTACTCGATACAATACGGCGGATATTCGAGCGGTCCATACGATCACCTCGATGCAAATGACTAAAATTCCGATGGAAGGTGTGGATAAAACATACGATCAATTCTATTCCGGTATGAGTTTAAACCTGAGCATCACTCTATTTTGTTTAGCGGTTTTGCTTTGGTTTTTATCCAATCTTGTTAGTACGAATCCAAAGGTGGTTTTTAAACTTTTGATTCCGGTTTTTTTCTGCGTATTTTGCTTTTCGATCACGGGTTTTATTTATTTTTTTCCGGCCCCCACTATTGTCTCCTGTTTAGGAGCCTTATGCATTTTAGCCTGCATCTTTCTCTTAAGAAAAGAATCTTACGATTGACCGATCGTTTTTGTTTTTTCGATCAGAAATCGGGAGAATGGGAAAAGCGTTTTCCTTTTTCCAAAAGAATAAGCCTCGTCTTCGAAAAATATCTTTTTAGTGACAAGGACGAAGAATCCTTGCAGAATCCGTTCCTTCAATATTTCCGACCTCAATGCCAATAAGCAGCTTTTCGAAAAAGAAAAACGGACTTCGAGCCGTTTAGGTAAGATTTGAGGAAGATCATCCTTTTGAAAAAAGAATGTTAAAAAGCAGATCAAGACATTTACGCTTAGAGAGAAGCCTAAGTGAAATCGAGATCCATTCCTTCCTGAATCAAAATTCTCAGGGCATTGCTTGTTTCCACAAGTCCGTCTCGAATTTTATAATCGAAGTGCATTGCTCCGTTCACAATTTCTTCCTGAAAGTGTTTTAAGATCACACCTTCCACTCTCGCGAGTTCCAAGTCGTGACTTGTAACTAAACCCATCACTCGATTCTTCTTAAGTTCTTTCAGAATTCCTTTGCAAGCAAGGGAACGCTCTCTGGTATTCGTTCCTTTTAGAATTTCATCGAGCAGAACAAGATGGGGTATGGCAGGATCTTTAATTTTACGGACGATTTCGGAAAGTCTTCTTACTTCCGCATAAAAGAAAGAAATGCCCTCTTCTAAATTATCTTCATTCCTCATACTCGTGTGAATTTTCAAAACGGGAAGAGAGAATTCGGAAGCGGGAGTCGGGCCTCCCGCAAGAGCAAGGATCGAAGCAACACCGATCGTACGAAGATAAGTAGTTTTTCCGGACATATTGGAACCGGTGATCAAGACTACATCCTTTTCTTTTACTGAGTCAAGAACGTTAGCTACTTTAAAATCGAAAGGGATCAGAGGATGGTGAATATTTTGTCCTTGAATCGAAGTCGTAGAATTATCAGGAAGTATAGTCGGAAAGCAATAATCGGGAAACATCCATTTTAGATTCGCGAATGAAACAAGGGAATCGAAAAGGATCAAATCTTCCATGGACTTCTCCAAAAGAATCGAGTGTTTTTTTCTCCACTTCAAAATTCTCTGTAAGATCCAAAGATCGTATAAAAGTAGGTTATTAAGAATCAGATGAAGAAGAGGGGCCTCCGTCAACGCGACTCGTTTTAGAATTCGATCAAGATCTTCATAAGCTGATCTTAATTCTTCTTTTGAAGTTTCTTGTAAAAGGAATTTTCCGTTCTTATCCTGAATTCTCAAACCCTTTAGATAAATTAGAATCTTTTGAAGTCCGTTGATACTTCCCGAAAGCGAGTAGTATTCTTGAAATACCTCTAACGAAAGAGAACGATAAAGCCCAAACAAAATGAGATTTAGGAATAGAACCGATGCAGGAAAAGGAACTCCTAAGAGAATATTTGCCGGAATCAACGCCAAAACAAGAATCGTAACCGGCTTATAAATTTTAGAAAGCCAAGGATATCGATTCCAAAGATTCGAGGATAAATCCGATTGAATGAGCTTCGGGCTCGTTTTCCGAAGCGACTCGGAAGAATCCCGATTCTCCCTCAGATAAGAAGCCAATCTAAGTATTTTAGGAATCGCTAATGTTTTTTCGGATATCGATTTTACGATCGATTGTCTTTGTAGAACGTTCTCCCTTTGAAAATCGGAAGCAGATTCGTTCGGATCCAATAAGGAAATTAATTTTTGCTCCGCGTTCGTAGTAAACGTAGTATCCAACCAAGGAAACAAACCCGTTTCTCGGAAAAGATCCAAATCTCTCGCTAAAGGGGAAATATTTTCCAATGAAACACGAGTGCCGTGTTTTTTTCCAAAACCTTTGATTTTGATTCTTCCAACTTCTCTTTCTAAAACGGATTGCCAGAGACGAATCCGTTCTTTGGAAGAAAGTGTTTTCTTGTATCTTCTTACGAAAAAGAAAAAGACAAAAAGAAGAAGTAAGGAGGGAAGATAAAAAACCGATTCCGATCTGAGATAATAAAAGACTGAAATCCAGAGAACAAAAGTGGAGAAAAATATTAGACGAAATAGGGAAAGTTTTGCGAGAAGTTTGGAAACTCGATCGTGAAGTCGTTTTAATTTTCCGCTTCTACGTTCGAGCAATGCGATCTTAGAGGAAGAAGTCATCCTGTAAGAGAATTGATATTTTCATAGTGTTCGTTTTCGCGTTTATAAATCTCAAAATCCAACAAACGAACCAATGATCCGAGGTCGGGCATTACCCAGCGGGAAACGAGTTTTCCCCGGTCCTTGCCTTTGATCTTATCCACATAGACGTATCCGAACAAATCCGTGCCGTATTCGTAGGCGACGAATCTTCCTGTTCTTTTACCAGTGTTGTTGATCAGCCGAATCTGCATTTTTTTGCAATTTTACCGTTTTGCGAAAAATCGTACAAGAAAAAAAATACTCAAGTATTTTCCATTTTCAGCGATATGTTGTTTAGGGAGTCAATTGCTTTCTCAAGGATGAGAATCAGGAAACTCCTAATATAGAAAACTCGAACCAAACCAGAAAGTCGCATGGAGGCGCAAAAATGTTCTACCCGGAAATGGATCCCGAACTGAAAAGTTCCTTTCTTTCGATCAGCAAAACCACCGCAAATCTCGTAAACAACACAATTCTCCCTCAATCCGGATTAAAGGCCGGAAACCTGCTGAATTCCGCTCAAATGGAAAAGTTAAAAGAAATCCGTAAACGCAGGTTTCAATCCAGCGAATGGAAGAATTTTTTAAAAGACTGATTTTTGAGCTCGAAACGATTCCAAATATCGAGCACCGAGACAAACAAGATCGGGAAAAAAATTCGATTTTGAGGAAAGATTCGAAACATGACTTTCCTTGAAATCGGTTCCGATTCGAACTTTGAGTCCGTTTTCAAACTTTTCACAAAAGCCCGTTTTCGAAGAATTCTTAAAATCGGATTCTATTTCCGAATTTGAATCCAGGTTTTAGCGATCCAATCTGAAGTTTTTTAGAAAAGATTTTAAAACAAAAAAGCCTGCTAAATTAGCAGGCTTTTTTTGACACGAAATCCTTGTTTAGTATTTCGTTTTGGTAGAAGGCATCTTCACATTGAGGATTACATCTACCTTTGTGACATCGCCCTCTCTTACGTTGATCATCGAATTGTTAAGATTGAGATCTTCCGCAAAAGAAGCTTTGATTTCGTAATCTCCCGGTTTGAGATTTGTGAACCAAAAATTTCCTTCGTTGTCAGTATTCAATTTCTGAATCCCGGTAACGCTGGAAATCGTCGGCATAAAAATCGGCTGGTTGATCACAGGATTGTCCAAGGTCTTGTAAAAAACTTTTCCCTGAATCGCCCCAAAACCGCTCATAGAGGCATTGACCGCGAGTTCATTCTTCTTATTCGGAAGAACGGCAAAAGTTTCTTGGATCTCAGGATAATCGTCGGCCTTGATCGTAATCTTGTGAACTCCGGCAGGAACTTTGCTCAAAGAAATCGTATAAATATTTCCCGGAATCAATTGTCCTTGTCTCTTAACCGCTCCCCAGAATTTAGAAGGAGACGCTGAAACCGAAGATGTAAATTCCTGATCGTCGATAAAAACTTTTACGTTCCGATTGCCCTTTCTTTTCTTTTTAGCAAAGATCAAAACGTCCGGCGGAAGATCGGAAAGTCCGTATGCGCGATCCTGAATGATCGTTGTTTTTAAAACCAAATCCCCTCTTTCATTCGTAGGAACCACGGGAGGTTCTTCCGGAGTCACGACTGGTTGCACTGGATCGGGTTTCACCGGATCCGTATCCGGTTCTACGGATGGAGGCGGAGGTTTTGGAGGATCGATCGGTTTCGGAGGTTCCGGATTCTTCTTACCGGAAAGAAAAATCCCGGATGCGTTTCCGGAAATTTGCGGAACCTGTTCGTGCTGAAACTTCTTCGCCATCTGAACGGTTTCGTCTTTCGATTTGAAAAAAGCTTCTAAGGCTGTGACAACGTTGTCTTTGTTTAAGTCGGCGGTGCTCAGAGCTCTACCGAAGTTGTAAGTAAAAATTCCGTGATTGATACTTCCACCCACTTCGATCGCAGTCTGGTTATCGTCTGCCGAAGAGATGATCGTTTTATCTTGAAAGAAAAAGTCTTCGGAATCTTGTTTTACGGTCCCGTCGCTTCCATCGGGAATCGGAACGTCCGCAGAACCTCTGGTTGCTTTTCCTTTCTTAGCGATTCCTCCGGAAAAACAACAGTCGAAGATAAACACCGTTTTAGGGGATTTTACTTTTTCTAAGTATTTGTTTAACTCGTCGTCTTGGAGGTGCGGTCGATCGTAGCAGATGATCAAATTCCTCATTCCGTTTTTTGCCGATGCGTCTCTTTGAAACGCGCCATGACCGGAGAAATAAAGAAGAACAGTGTCTTCATCACCCGCTTTTTTTCCTAAGGCTTTGATCTCTTTTTCAATATTATCCTTTGTAACGTCTTTTCCTAGGATAATTTTTACTTCGTCGAAATTTCCGACTCTTCGTATTTCATCATTCAAATACTTTGCGTCCGCTTCGCAAAGATTGAGTTCCGGAATTCCTGCTTTATTACCGGTATAGTTCGAACCGAAAATGAGCCCGTATCTTTTTTGTGCAAATGCATCCGTTGCAAAAAATAAAATCAAACAGACGCTGATTGCCGATAGCTTGGATTTCAAACCTGGCCTCCTGGGATGATTGAGAATGGAATCAGGGTAACAAAAGAATTCCTTTTGTCATTATTTTTTTAAGGAAAGAATTCGTTCTAAAGAATTTAGGAAAGAATTTTCCGTATAAAAAAGAAGGCTAAATTCTTAGAAACCGGAAAAGAATTCTAAGATGTGAAGAATTTTCTGTCTGTTTCTATAAGAAAAAGAATACTTTTAGGAAAGCTTTTTTATCGCAGAAGGTAGCTTCTCGCTATCATCTTGAAAAGAGAACATATAGATCTGAAGTATCCAGAATTTACATGATTTCTCTATCAAAAAAAGGAAAGGGTTCTCCTTTCTAAAAAACCCTTTCCAAAAAATCAAATCGTGAATTTTAGAGTTCGTGTTTGTATCCAATACGATATTGGGTTCCACCTAAAACGATCGGATAGGACGGAGAGGGAGCAATGCTTGCCATACCACCTAAAGATTGCGTATGTCCCGATCCTAATTTTGCAGAATAAAGAGTTTCCGCTTCCATAAAAATGAAACCTTTATCCGTTACTCTGGTTTGAGCACCGACCAACCAGTTTGGGGCCAATCCCGAAACGCTGAATCTTACATCCTCCCATATTGCTGCTGGAGAGGTTCCATCGGAAACTAAATTCGTTATTGTTGGAGACGCGCCCAAAAGTACCAAACCATCGTGTAATGTTCCTGAATTATTAGAACCTGATAAACTCCATCCGCCTTTGAAGTAGTGAAAGCCTCCGCCGATATAAACGGATGTATCTTCCGAAACCGAAGCTTTGATTCCAAAGTTTACCGGGATCTGAACAGCATTGTAGTCCCAAACAATATCATAAAATTTGAATCCAAGAGCTTTCGCTTCGGTGTCCCCTCCCATCACCTTTCGAGTATAATTTGCTGCAACCCGAATGAATAAATTCTTCCCTAAATCGCGTTCATAACCCGCTGAAAAAACAAGACCGGACATCGCCCCATTTTGTTTTACGTTGATTAATCCTGCCGTCGTATTTTCCAAAGTTTGCAGACGATTTTCAGGGATCACCGCCCTTCGCGTCGCAACACCCGTTGTACCATCCGTTGCAGTTACGGGATAATAGTTCGCCGCTTCTAAACCGTCCTTCGTGATCGTTCCGCCCAACTGCCCTAAATCAAACTGCATCCCCAAACTTCCGAATGCATACGACTTCGCGCTTAAATTTTGAACGATTAGAATCATGCTGAGCATGATTCCTATTTTTGAAAAATGTCGAAACATTTCGATTCTCCTTAGCTAAATTCAACTTACTTTTTTACTTTCGAACGGAATAATAGGGTCCAGTAGAATCCAGAGTAATCATAACCTTACACGGCACACTCTCCCGATCGAATTCGAATCATATTTTATTATATTTATATGCGTACGCTAAGCATGGTATAATGTGAACGCATTAAATCTCACGTAAACCGGAAGGATTCATTCCAATGAAAAACGGGTTTTTATAGGATTATAAAATGACTAACGAAAGTCGAAGGCAGTGGAATCTTATTACCGAAAATGCAATCTAATAAACTTTTGTTCATCGGAAATTAGAACAGCTAAGACGTAACAGGAAATTTTAAGAAGAAAATTCGACAAAATGGAAGAAAAAGGATTCTCATTATTCATTCAAGATTTTTAGGGTTCCTTATTAATTTCCATTTCTATAATTAGTTCTTAAAAAAGAAAGGCCTTCCCGAAAAGGCCGATTTATTAAAGGAAAGCGATTTAGAGTTCGTGTTTGTATCCGACGCGATATTGAGTTCCACCTAACACAATCAGATAAGAAGGAGATGGGGCCAAAACTTACGATTCCTCCCGCGGATTGTGTATCCCGTTCCCAGTTTTTCAGAATAAAAAGTTTCCGCTTCCATAAAAACGATACCTTTATCAGTTATTCTCGTTTGAGCACTCCCAGCATCACCAATCCATCGTGTAGTGTTCCGGAATTGTTTGAACCTGATAAACGCCATCCACCTTTGAAGCAATGAAAACCGCCGCCGATATAAACGGATGTATCTTCCAAACCGAAGCTTTGATTCCAAAATTTATGGGGATCTGAACAGCATTGTAATCCCAAAAGATATCATAGAATCTGAATCCGAGAGCCTTCGCTTCCGTATCTCCACCCATTACTTTTCTCATATAGTTTGCAGCGATTCTTATAAAGAAATCTTTTCCAAGATCACACCCGTATCCGGCTGAAAACACAAGACCGGACATCGCTCCGTAGTGCTTTACATTGATCATCCCGGCCGTCGTATTTTTCAGAGTTTGAAGACGATTTTCTGGGATTACCACTCTTCGAGTCGCAACACCCGTTGTACCTCAGTCGCAGATACGGGATAATAATTCGTAGCGTCTAAACCGTCCTTTTCGATCGTTCCAGTTAACTGGCCCAAGTCAAACTGCATTCCAAAGCTACCAAAGGCGTATGACTTTGCACTTATGCTCTGTGTTAAGAAGATCGCAGTAAATACGATCCCGGTTTTTATAAAATTTTGAAACATTCAGATACTCCTACTCGATTGCTTTATCAAAAAAAATATTATACAGAATCCATTTTACTACGGATTTTGCTTATTAATTTAATAAGCGAAGTCAAACACGTTTTAAACAAATTAGTTTTCGGTGACGTTTTGTTAAGTTTTTACAATAAATTAAATAATCATTATATGCTAATAATCTAAAACAATTGTGATTTTAACTTTGCCTTAACTGAAAATATTTTCCATCTAACGACGAAACGAAGCCATAAACGCATAAATGATCTGTATTTTTTGAAGCTAAAAAGTCAGCGGATGATTCAAAAAGGATTCGAGTTCAGAGAGAATTCTAAGATTTATAAGAACTTACTTAGACCTGATCCGGGAAAGAAAAGAAATTCTGAATATCTATCTGATCGATCTTGTAGCCAGATTTGAAAGACAAGTCAGTTTGTTCCAGAGAATTCTGTCTTGATTCTTATAAAAATAAAAGACCCGGAAAGATTTCTCTTACCGGGTCTTTTGCGAAAACGTAAAAGGAGAAACGGTTACTTAGATAACCATTTCATCATACTTCTCAGTTTTTTACCGACCGATTCGATCGGATGAGCCGCATTTTTTTCTCTCATATTCTTAAAGTTTGGATAACCTGCTTTTGTTTCCGCCATCCAGTTGTTAGCAAATTTTGCGCCTTTGTCTTTTTGAATGTCGTTGAGAACTTCTTTCATTCTTTGTTTAACGCCGGCGTCGATTACACGCGGACCGCTTACATAGTCGCCGTATTCGGCAGTATCGGAGATGGAGAATCTCATTCTCGCAAGGCCGCCTTCGTAGATCAAATCGGTGATCAGTTTTACTTCGTGAAGACATTCAAAGTATGCGATCTCAGGATCGTAACCGGCCTCGGTTAAAGTTTCAAAACCCGCCATGATCAGGTTGGAAAGACCGCCGCAAAGAACTACTTGTTCTCCGAAAAGATCCGTTTCCGTTTCTTCACGGAAAGAAGTTTCCAAAATTCCCGCACGTCCTCCGCCGACTCCTGCAGCATGAGCGAGCGCTCTTTTTTTAGCTTCACCGGTGGAATCTTGATAAATTGCGATCAGACAAGGAACCCCGCCGCCTTCGGTGTAAACTCTTCTTACAAGATGACCCGGGCCTTTCGGAGCGACCATATAAACGTCAACGTCTTTTGGAGGTTGAATAAAATCGTAATGAATGTTAAACCCGTGAGAGAAAACAAGCGCATCGCCTTTTTTCAGATTCGGTTCGATATCTTTTTTGTAAAGATCCGCCTGAATCGTATCCGGCGCTAAAATTTGAATGATGTCTGCTTTTTCGGAAGCTTCTGCGACGCTATATACTTCGAAACCGGCGTTTTTCGCGTCTTGTACCGATTTGGATCCTTCTTTCAGACCGATGATAACTTTGAGTCCGGAATCCTTCATGTTTTGAGCCTGGGCGTGTCCCTGGCTTCCGTAGCCGATCACTGCAATGGTTTTACCTTTGAGTGAACTTAAATCACAATCGGCGTCGTAATAAATATTTGCCATTTTCCCTTTCCTCGAGTGTTCCTTTTTACTAAACATTTGAAAAAGGGTAGAATGACAACTGAAATAAAGAGACGTATTCTCTTCAAAAGAGAGAGTTTGTAAGAATCGAATTTCCTCTTTTAGAAAGATAAATTTCCTTCGGGAAACAAAATCAAAACGGAATGTACTCGCTTCCGATTTTACGGAAGAAAGCCGTTTTCACTTCAAAATCTCAAAATCGATTTTTTAAATTATGTATCATAAGAATTTAAGAATGTGCGGAGAAGAATTTCGCCGACCAGGATTGATTTCGTGAAAGCTAAAAATCAAAGACATTTAAGAAGAATTCACTCGTTTTCAAACAAAGGATTCTTCTTAAAATTTGAATCGACCGACTAAGGTCAAAGCGTTTCCGATTTAGCAAGTGTATCGGCTTGAACTTCGAGTTCTTTTACGATCTCGGAAAGATTCTCGCTCTTTTCCATCAAGGATTCCATCGAAGTTTGAAGCGAAGAAATCGCCTCCACAATTCCATGAAGTCCTAGTTTTTGTTCCGAAGAGGAAAGTTCGATTTCCGAAGATAAGGATCGAAGATGATCCAAGGTCGAGAAAAACTGGGAATTGATCCTTTTCTGCTCTTCGAACATTTTTGTAAACTCATCGAATCGAGCGAATAAATCCTGAAACAATGTGTCCTGTTCTTTGACGTGACCCGCGGTCGTTTCCGCCGATTTTTGACCGGTTACGACGTGGTTCGAGGAATCTTTAATAATCTTAGAAATCAAGTCAGCATTTCCGGCGCTGCTCTCGGCAAGTTTCGAAACCTCTTGCGCCACCACCGCAAAACCTTTTCCCGCCTCGCCCGCTCTTGCCGCTTCGATTGAAGCGTTGAGAGAAAGTAAATTGGTCCGATCCGCGACTTCGGACATGATCCGGTTCACTTCTCCCACGCTTCTAAAAGAATCTCCTAAGGAAGAAAGCGACTTGGAAAGTTCTTCCACAAATCCGGTCACCATCGAGCCGGACTTTCGAACCTTTTCCAAACTTTGATCCAAGGTCTGGTTGAATAAGGAAATTCTTTCTATGATTGATTTCAAATTAGAGCTGTGATCGATCAAGGTTTCAATATTGCTAAATTGATTTTTTACGTTATCCGCGGAACTCTCCGTTTGCGATTGGAATTCTTCCATCGTTGAACTGATCTCTTCAAAAGAAGAAGCGTGAGTGGAAACAAGAAGAGAAAAATCGGACATAAATTCTTTTAGATTTTTTGAGGAATCCTTGAGATACATCGCGGATTCTCTCATCTTATTGCTTCTTTCCGCGATCATTTTGTGAGATTCTTCCAGTTCCTTTTGTCTGTATTCGGAATTCTCTCTTAAACTCATAAAAAGTTTTACGAGGGTTCTTACGATCAAAGCGCAGGCCATGATAAAGAGAATTTTTGTTACCTGTTCCGAAACTGAAACATATCCCAAGGAATTTGCGAGTTTAGTATCTTCGGTCAGAATGAGTCCGTATCTTGTCGCCGTTGAAACGACAAATATATTGGAGAATACCGAAAGGCCGCCGATCAATAGAATAAAATTCGGTGCGAGAAGAAGACCGGATGAGATGATATAAAGATAACTGATCCCGTACAACACCGGACTTTTCACCATTCCGGAAGTGTATTCCGGAAGGTCCATCGCCGCCCCAACCATTACGAGAAACAAAACCGAGACGTCCGCAACTACGAAAACCTTACTCAAGGTATGGGATATACTTCCGGTTGTCCTAATTTTAATAAAACTGTATAGAAAGTAGAAAAGCATCGCCGTTGTTCCGACCAAATACAACGTATTCTGAACCGCATTGGTTCTCTTCCAACCAATCGCAATCGAGGAATAATAAAGTAAAATTAAACCAAGACGAATCCAATTGATATAAGCCGGACCGGAGGCAATGATTTCTTCGTCTGTTTTTCTTTTCGGTACTTGCTTCGAGGACATGTTACTAATGACGAGAATTTACTTTGAAAATCAATGGTTTTTCTAAAAACTGCTATTTATAATTTATAAACGACGAAGTTCAATATTCTTCGAATCGAGGGAATCGTATTTTAAACAATACTCACTTTGTATTCTTAACTTTGCTAATATTTCAATTTCTGCGATTAGTGAAAAGCGGTCGAACGTATTCTTATTCCTATTGCAGATAAGGAATCCAAAGAATGGAATCAAATTCTTCGGGAAAATTTTTTCTTGAATTCAGGTTAGATTTGGTCTTTTTTTTATAAATAAGAAGGTTTAAACATGTCTGAACACACAATTGGCTTATATTGGAAAAAGGGTCCGGAAGAATTCAAATATGATTCTTACGATCGAACTCACACCATTCAGTATGCGGGGGGACAAAAGTTAAACGGCTCTTCCACAACGGAAACCTTCGGAAAGTCGGAACACGCAAATCCGGAAGAGTTGCTGGCCTCCGCGGTTTGTAGTTGCCATTTTCTCACTTTTCTTGCTGTGGCCGCGAAAAGTCGCTATATCGTTTCCTCTTACGAAGATAAGGCGATCGCCATTCTTGAAAAAAACGCCGAGGGTAAGATGGTGGTCACAAAGATCGACCTCCACCCTAAGGTAACATTCGAAGGAGAGAAAATTCCGGATCAGGAAGTTTTAGCCGAACTTCATGAAAAAGCCCATAGGAATTGTTTTGTTTCCAATTCCGTAAAAAGCGAAGTAACAATCCATTCTTAACGGAGAGGAGTTTTTAAGTCTCGCTTTCCGCAAGGTTGTGCGAATACTTTCTCAAGATCTCTTGAATCTTCAATATAACCTCGTGATGCGGATCCACGGTCAAAGCGATGTCCACCATTTCCATGGCGCGTTTATAGTTTTTCAAAGCTATATAGATTTGGGCAAGGTTGACCAAATTTTTAATGTGGGTCGGTTCGCGAAGTTTGAGTCTTTCCCCGAAGTCCAACGCTTTTTGAAAACTTCCGGATTTCCGCGCGGCAGTGGAAGCAATATAGAGAATTTCTTTATCCACCGGTTTTAGATTCAGATAGTCTTCAGCGTAAAGCGCGGCGTTTCGATAGTCTTTCTTTTTGAGAAAAAGACTTACGAACAATTTTTTAACTTCGGGAATTTGATTGTTCAGAGTTTCCGCTTGTTCTAGAAAAGAAATCGCTTCTTCAATTTCCTTATTGCTTGCGCCTTCTTTTGCTTTTTTTAAGAGTTCGCGAATCTGCTCTTTCTCGTGAGCGAGCGCGATCTTGGACTCGCTCAGATTTTCTTTAAACGAAACTCGGACCAAAGAAAGGTCGTCGGTTAGAGCTCCGTGATTATGAATCCCTTCGTAGATTCCCTGCAATTCTCCGCGCGCTTCTTCTACTTTTCTTAAAAACTGTTTTTCATCGTCGTTGATGATTCTTCCGCCCTCGCGATCCATTCCGAGCAAGATATCGTCTCTTCCGTCGGAACCCGCGATGATAATATCTCCCGGCTCCATTTGGAATGTCTTGATAAATACGGTTCCTTCCATTCCGGTAGTTCCCAGTTTACGGAACATCAAATCGTCTTCGATAAAACTCGCGATTCCGTCCCTGTATAAAACGGTCCAAGGATGTTCGGCATTGATAAAGTACAAAAGACCGGCTTCGTCGTCTACAACGCCTAACACAAGTGAAACGAGCATGGAACCGTCGAAACTTTCAAATACTTTATGCAATTCCAAGAATGCGTTTTTCAACCAACGTTCCGGAGATTGTTCCTTCATCGTCGTAGCCATTCTTGTTCTTTCGATAATCGATTCGAAAACCGCTCCTAAAACCAACGCTCCACCGGCTCCTTGCATCGATTTTCCCATCGCGTCAGCGTTTAAAAACACGGTATAATAACGATCTTGCAGATCGATAAAATTGGAAATATTGATATCGCCTCCGATCTCGTCGTTAAATCTTCGGAAGGAGAATTTCTTTTTCTGTTCGATTAGAAAATCGACTTTGACGTTTTCCTGACGCGCCTTATTGGATCCGAGCGGCTTGATTAAAAGGGAGGTTAGGAAATAATCCCCGTCCTGTTGTTGTTTCAGTTCCTGTACTTCTTCCAAAGTCTGTTGGAGTTCTTTCGTACGCTCCTGCACTTTTTCTTCCAATTCTTCCGCATACTGTTGAAGACGTTTTCTTGCAGCCTGGATGGAACGCGCCATTCTATTAAACGAACGAGCTATAAATCCGATTTCGTCTTCGACTTTTACTTGAAGTCTATAATCTAAGTTTCCGGAATTGGCCTCCCTCAAACCGATCACAACTTCTTCCAGAGGATTGAGCAGAGCTCCTTGAAAGAAAAATCTGAATCCTAAAAGTACGAGTAAAATGATACAAATGGCTGAGATGTAAAGGATCTGCCCCGTCGGATGCAGATATTCTCTTAGAGACTCGTATCGAAAGCCTACGTCGTAAATTTTTCCGTTGGAAGGAGATACGTAAAAATATGCGATGTAATGTTTTGGAACCGGCCCGCCGAGTTCGTAAATTCTTTCTCCTTTATAAGTCCTTTCATCTTGTTTACGAACTTGAGTGAGAAGGTTATGAATCGTCTTTTCTCTTTTAACAGGATCGGTTAGGTTCTCAGCCAAAACGGTCTTTCTTAATTCCTTTAAAAAAGCGGAAATTCCGGGTTTATCGGATTGAAAGAGTTTTTCCAGCGCGACAGGATCGTTTTTTTCCTTTGGAGGTAAATGAAAATACTTGTTTCTAAGAACGACTAACTTCTTTTCCAAATTATCAAAGAAGAATTCAACGTCTTTTCCGGAATATTTAGCTTCTTTGGGAGAAGCGAAATATTCTCTGATGCCGGCTCGATACGCTTCGAAACCCGCAGGAGAATTTTTCAAAATCGATTCTACTCTTTCGCCGAAGTCCTTGTTCGGAAGTTCCGGAAGTTCGAACAAACTATGCGAAATTTTAAAAAATCTAAATTCCCTGAGGACCGTTTCATTGGGTTGCAGAGAACTGTGCGAAGCGTAAGGACGCGCTGAATCCGATTCAGGGTCGTATTCAAAAACGTATTCCGCGTCCCTCGATACGTCTAAACCCGAAACCGAAAGTCTAACTTCTTTTCTTTTAATCAGATCATAAGAATCTTCGTATTCATTGAAGATAAATAAACTTACGATCTGCAATACGAGAAAAAAAGTCGCGAGTGTGATTCCGGAAATCCTAGATAGAATCGAGGTTTTCTCGCTTGTATAATTGATATAACCTACAAGGATTACGAACAATCCGATGACGAGAGCTATATCCAAAACGGTCTGATACAATTCTCTTGAAACCGCTCCGTCCCGACTCATCGCGTTCAGGATTCCGGGAACAAGAGTAATCAGCGTTAAAGGAATCAATATGATCCCGGTGATAATTCTTTCTTTTCCTTTGAGTTTGAACATTCTCCATATTCCGATCCCCATAAAAATGACCGTATAAAGAATGACTATGACCGAATAGATTTTATAAAAGAGGTTGATCTGAAAATCCCAGTAATGACCTGAAAAATAAAAAACTCTTTTTGCGGTTAAGGACTCGTAAAAATACCAAGTGAAGATAACGATCACACCCGCGAGCGCACTGAAAAAAATCGGCCAAACTATTTTTTTCGAGACCGGTTCCGGATAGTGAAGAAAGAACATGATGAGAAAAAGAAATCCTAAAAACGGAGACGGAATGACGATCCATCTGTGAAAGACGGACCAAGGTCCGTAAAACGGAAATCCGACCATATAACCAAGGTGAAAGATCCCGAGGCTGAACAATCCGATACAGAGATAAATCGTGCCGGACGCTTTTTCCTGAATCGAAAAGAAAAAGAATACGGTAAACCCGATAAAAAGGACTCCGATTAACGAAGCCAAAGAGAAATAATTTAAATAGATAAGATCCATGGCAGGCACTCTAATAACTTCTTAAAATTTATATCGTCAAGCAAAAAGGAATTTCGACGACTCGTATCGCTTGTTATTATTTAGTTTGAAACAAGATTCGATTTCCGAAAAAAACAAAAGGGTTTCATAAAAATCGAATGTTGCCCGTCTTCCGGGGATTGCCGTAACCTAACCGTGATTGTTTGCTACTTAAAAACCACCAATGCAGACATATTTGACGTTAAGATATTCCTGAATCCCGTATTTAGATCCTTCCCTTCCGAATCCGGATTCTTTGATACCGCCAAAAGGGACTTGTTCCGTCGATATCAACCCCTCGTTGATTCCCAACATCCCCGCACTTATATTATCGGCAAGAAACCTCATTTTACGATAATCTTCCGTAAACGCATATGATGCTAAACCGGAAGGTGTAGAATTCGCAACTTCTATCGCTTCTTCCATAAAATCGAATCGATAAACGGGAGCGACGGGGCCGAAAACTTCCTCCTGCATCGAAAGGGAATTTTTCGGCGTCTCCGAAATTATAGTCGGAGAAAAAAATAATTTTCCCGATTCCAATCTTTTTCCGCCTAATTGGAGTTTGCCTCCTTTATTCAGAGCGTCCTGGACGTGACCTTCCACTTTCCGAACCGCAGCTTCGTTTATCAACGGACCTATGGTCGTATCGTTTTCCAAACCGTCGCCGATTTTCAATTTTAGCGCCGATTCCGAAAATAAACTTACAAAATCATTATAAATTCCTTTCTGAACTAAAAACCGATTCGCACAAACGCAGGTTTGTCCGGCGTTTCGAAATTTAGAAAGAATCGCGCCTTTGACCGCGGCTTCCAGATCGGCGTCGTCGAAAACCAAAAACGGCGCGTTTCCTCCGAGTTCGAGGGAAAGTTTCTTCAAGGTTTTCGAGCTTCTCTCCATAATCAACTTACCGACTCGAGTAGAACCTGTAAAACTGATCTTCCTTACTTCGGAGTGATCCATAAGAGTATTGGCGATTTCTTCCGGATATCCCGTTAGAACCTGAAAGACCCCTTCCGGAATTCCGGCCTCTTGCGCAAGAACGGCTAACGCTAACGCTGAGAATGGAGTGAGTTCGGAAGGTTTGCTGATAACGGTGCAACCGGCGGCTAACGCGGCTCCCGCTTTACGGGTGATCATGGAAGAAGGAAAATTCCAAGGAGTTAAAATTCCGCAAACTCCCACGGGTTGTTTGATCACTTCGATTTTAGTATCCTTTCTATGACTCGGGATGATATCTCCGTAAACTCTTTTACCTTCCTCCGCAAACCATTCCAAAAAAGAAGCCGCGTAATCGATTTCTCCTCTCGATTCGACCAGAGGTTTTCCTTGTTCTAAGGTCATAAGAATCGCGAGGTCCTCCCGATTCTTTTTCATCAGATCGGCCCAAGTTCGGATTAAATTCGAACGTTCTTTTGCGGTTCTTCTGGACCAGTCTTGAAAGGCGTCCAGAGAAGTTTGAATCGCCTCTAACGTTTCGCTTTTGCCTAAAGAAGGAACGTCGCCGAGAACTTCTAAAGTCGCCGGATTGACGACTTCGATTTTGAGATCGGAATTTCCTTTCTTCCAGGCGCCGCCCCAAAACGCTTCTTGTTTGAATAATTCCTTTCTTTGAAGAAGTTCTAAACTCAATGGAAAACCTCGTTCCCTTTTATGATTCCAAAAGAAAGAAAGGAAAGAAGAATCTCTTTCCTTACCCATTTTTATTCAATCGAATCCTAAGAGGAGTTCCGAATAAAATCCTTTTTGAAAAACAAATTCGAGTTTTAGAATTTCTTACAGGCCGCCGTTATTTACGAACCTTTGATTTTTTCGTGAAAGCCGGTTTCACATTAGATTTTTTTTTCAATGTAGAATTTTGAACTACGGCTTCGACGTTCAATAAAGGTGTGATTCCGAACTTATTCTCAAAGCGAAATTGTATCGGTTTAAATCCCTTCTTAGAAGGAATCAGAGACATCGCTCTTTCCGTAAGCGCCGTGATCGAAAGACTCGGGTTCACTCCAAGATTCACAGTTATCATCGAACTATCACAAACCCTCAGATTTTGATAACCGAAGACGCGATTTTCAAAGTCGATCACTCCTTCTTTGGGAGAATCTCCCATGATACAACCGCCCATAATATGACCCGTAATCGGCGCGTTTAATAGAACGTCGTTGATGGAACTTCTCGGAACGCCGCCGGTTTTTTTCGCGATCCTTCTTGCTGTTTCGTTTGCGATGGGAATATAGGCCGGAGTTCTTTCCCCTTCCGTAAGCGTGGAACTCATACTCTTTTCAAAAGGCCAAACAAATCTTCTGGTGCGAACCAAACGAATCTTATTGTCCAAGGTTTGCATCACCAGAAGAATCAAGGATTTTTGAGCGAATCCAAAAGGCCAAGAGGCTTTGAAAAAATATATAGGATTTGTGAATAAAGTAAAAAAGTATTTGAGAGGCCTCGGAAATTTACCGCCGCCGTCCGTAAGAACCGAAGCGATAGTTCCAAAAAAATCGGAGCCTTTCGGATAACGAACCGGTTCCATGTGAGTGTGTTCATCAGGATGAATGGAAGATGTAATCGCTACTCCACGGGAATAATCGACTTCTTTCGTAAAGTTTGTGATCGCCAAAACGGTTTCACTGTTCGTACGAACGTTATCTCCAAGAGCCGGAGAAAGCCTCGTCATCTTTCCTTTTTGTTGCATTCTCAAAAGAAGTCCGACCGTACCCATTACGGCCGCGGAAAGAATTACGTTTTTTGCATAGAATGTTCTTTTTGGAAATCCGAAGAAACCGGTCGTAGATCGTGTTTGAATTTGATAACCGAATTCGCCGGTCGCTAAAGAATCGGCTTTTCCTTGTTCATTGATAGGAATTAGAGATACAACTTTCGTCTCCGGAAAAATTTTCGTCCCCATCTTCTCGGCGAAAAAAAGATAATTCTTATCCAATGTATTCTTAGAATTGAATCTGCAACCGACCATACAACCGCCGCAGTGATTGCAGGAAACCCGATCCGGACCTTCTCCTAAAAAGTAAGGATCCTTCGCAGGCTTACCGGGTTTTTCTCCGAAATAAACTCCAACCGGCGTTGGACGAAAGGTTTCTCCTCTTCCCATCTCTTCCGCAATTTCCTTAAGAATAAAATCCGACTCATACAATTGCGGGTTCTGAGTTACACCGAGCATTTTTGACGCGACCGAATAAAATGGAAGAATCTTATCCTTACCACCTAACTTCTTAAAGGTGGGAGAATTGAGAACTTTTTCCCCCGGAACATAAAGAGTATTTGCATATACAAGACTTCCGCCGCCAACACCCGCGCCGCTCACGAGAAAAAAATCTTTTAAAAGATTCAATCTTTGAATTCCATAAAACCCGATTCTCGGCATCCAGAGATACTTGTTAAGCGACCAATTTGATTTTGGAAAGTCTTCGGATCTCCATCTTTTGCCGGATTCCAAGACGGCGACGGAATATCCTTTCTGGCTCAACCTCATTGCCGACACACTTCCGCCGAAGCCGCTACCTACTATGACG
Source organism: Leptospira ainazelensis (assembly GCF_016918785.1). Taxonomy (GTDB): domain Bacteria; phylum Spirochaetota; class Leptospiria; order Leptospirales; family Leptospiraceae; genus Leptospira; species Leptospira ainazelensis. The sequence continues at coordinate 113,621 of NZ_JAFFPT010000004.1, forward strand.
TAGTCGTAATCATAGTGAACATTTGTTCTCTTTTTTTGTTCCATAAGTATTCAGTAATAATCGGATGATTTATAAATTCAAAACTTTTTTTAATTGACTGTCTCATATTTTAAAGCCGTATCATAATTCCTAACGTATTGTCTAAATAAATAGGAGAAGGATATGTCTTCATTGCCTCGTGTTTGTGTGATAGGAGCTGGTTCCAGTGGAATCACGGTTTGTAAAGCTCTCAAAGATAAAGGAATTCCTTTTGATTGTTATGAGGCGGGAAGCGAAGTCGGAGGGAACTGGAGATTCAACAACGACAACAAGATGAGCAATATCTATAAGTCTCTTCATATCAATACTCATAGAGATAGAATGGAATATAGAGACTATCCTATGCCCAAGAGTTACGCCGATTATCCGGGACATCAAAAAATCTTAGAATATTTTATCGATTATGTAAATCATTTCGGACTTCGAAAAAACATTCATTTTAAAAACCCGGTCGTGAACGCGGATTATCAAGACGACGGAACTTGGTTGATCACGACGGGAGATGGAAAACAGAAATTCTACGATGCATTAGTAGTTTCTAACGGACATCACTGGTCGCAGAGATGGCCCGATCCTCCATTTCCGGGCAAGTTTACGGGAAAGATTATCCATTCCCATTCTTATGTAGATCCTGATAATCCGATTAAACTCACGGGGAAAAGAGTAGTAGTTTTAGGAATGGGCAATAGCGCGATGGATATCACCGTCGAACTTTGCAGACCGGGTGTGGCCTCTAAAGTTTTTCTCGCTGCAAGAAGAGGAGCCTACATCATTCCAAATTATCTTTTTGGAAAACCGTTGGATAAATCAACGGAGATGATTCCGGTTCACACTCCGTTCTGGCTTAAGAGTTTTATAATGGGATTGGTTCTACGTTTTGGAGTTGGAAAGGTAGAAGACTTCGGTTTACAAAAACCGGATCACAAACCGGGTGCGGCGCATCCTACGATTTCACAGGATATTCTAGTAAGATTAGGAAGAGGAGACGTAACTCCAAAACCGAACATAGAATCTTACAATGGGAACAAAGTTCGCTTTGTGGATGGAAGTGAAGAAGAAGTCGACGCGGTTATCTACTGCACCGGATACAACGTTAAGTTTCCGTTTTTCGATGAGCACCTAATCGCCGCTAAAGACAATCATTTGCCTTTATTTCATCGTATGATCAAACCTGAGTTTAAGAATCTGTTTTTTGTCGGTTTATACCAACCTTTGGGAGCCATTATGCCTTTGGCGGAATTTCAAGGTAAGTGGATTTCCGAATATCTGACGGGAAATTATCAACTTCCGACCGCCGAAGAAATGAATCAAACGATCGAAAAATACGAGTCACAAAGGAAAAAACGTTATGTGGCATCGACAAGACATACGATGCAAGTCGACTTTGAGGATTTTCTCTACGATATGAAAAGCGAACTCAAAAAAGGAACTCAGAGAGCCAAGAAGAATGGAAACAAAGTTAACGTGGATGCAATCGCCGAACACAAACAAGTTTCTAAAAACGGAGTCGGCTCAAACAAACACGGTGTGAAAAAGAAAACGCGTGTCCTTGCAAAAGTTTGAACGATTTCTTCTTCGATGGATATTAAGACTGCCGGAAGGAATTCTTAGAAGAATTTCCGGCGGTACCGTAAGAAAACGAGGACGGATTTTGGACACAAAACTCCAGATGGCCTTGTATCTTGCTAGAACAAAACCGAGAGTTGAATCTCTCGCCCCGAAAGAAGCGAGGGAATTTTTCAAAACTTCGATGCTTCTATTTGATCTGGAACCGGAAGAACTTTTCCAAGTCGAGAATTTTACGATTCCCGTTTCTAAGGGAAGAATCGGAATCAGACTTTATAGACCAAAGCAGACTTTAATACCTCAACCGGCGCTCGTTTATTTTCACGGCGGCGGATTTGTCATAGGCGATCTCGATTCCCACGATCCTCCTCTGCGATATCTTTCGAAAAAAACCGGAGTGTTGATTCTTTCGGTGGATTATAGGCTCGGACCCGAGCATAAATATCCGACTGCAGTAGAAGATGCTTTTGTCGCTTATCAATGGATTCTTAAAAATGCGAAAGAATTGGGAATTCTTCCCAAAAAAATTGCGGTAGCTGGAGATAGCGCGGGCGGCAATCTCGCGGTCAATATTTCGATTTTATCCAAAAAGAAAAAACTCCAACTTCCATTTTTCCAATTGTTAATCTATCCTTACTTGGATCTCCTTCGAATGAGTGCGAGCCGAAACGAATTCGGTCGCGGTTACGCCCTTACAAACAAGTTATTGGATTACTTTAACTTTCACTATTTAAACGATCCGCTCGATGCTAAAGAAATTGCCGCGTCTCCGATTCTCCAGAAGGAAAAGGCAGAATTTCCAAAAACATATATTCAATTAGCCGGTTTTGATCCGCTCCAAGACGAAGGATTGGAGTTGATCGAGTCTTTGAAAAAGACGAAAATTCCAGTTACATACAGTTTGCATGAGAGTTTAGTGCATGGATATTTTAATTTTGCGGGAGTGATTCCGGAAGCGAAAAGAGCTTTGGACGAACTGGTACTTTTTATCGAAGAAGGATTTCAAATAAAATAAATTCTCATAACGACGGAATAAAAACGTTCTAGAACAAACGGTAAAGATCAAAAGTTTCTCTTGAATTTTTTAAACGGTCCTGAAAGGGTTTGGATTCAAGGCATTTTTTTATGAAATCCAAAATCACATCGATTCAAAAACTTCTTTTTTTCGTTTTCGTTTTTTCTCAATCTCCCCTCAAAGCGGATTCTTCCGGAATCGCTTCCGGTCCGATCGTAGGCTACTCCACTCTCAAAGAAGTTTTGGTCTGGGTTCAGACCGAAAAAAAAGCGTCGGTTATATTAGAATATTCTGAAATTGGAAACTTGAAACAAAAATTTCTTTCGGAAGAAATTCAAACGGTTTCTAAAACCGGGTATATCGCAAAGCTGATCGCCAATCGAGTAAAACCCGGTAAACATTATATCTACAATTTGATCGTAGACGGAAAAAAGATCGAAGCAAAACATCCTCAGAGATTCCAAGCCCAATCCTTTTTTACCGCAGGTCAAAATCCCCCGGACTTTACGTTTGCTTTGGGTAGTTGCGCCTATGTAAACGAGGCCGAATACGACGTCCCTGGAAAACCGTACGGCGGAGATTATTTTATCTACGATTCGATTCTTTCCAAAAAGCCTGATTTTATGCTCTGGCTCGGAGACAATATCTATCTTCGAGAAACGGATTGGGATTCAAAGACTGGGTTCTTACATCGATACAAACATCAAAGGGGAATTCCGGAATTAGGACCTTTATTCGCTTCTCTTCACCACTATGCGATTTGGGACGATCACGATTTCGGTCCGAACGACGGGGATTCTTCCTTTTGGATGAAAGAGACGGCCGAGGAAATGTTCAAACTTCACTGGGGAAATCCGAATTTCGCGAAAGAAGGGATATACGGATCTTTTACGTGGGGAGACTCGCAATTTTTTCTTCTGGACGATCGAACCTTTCGAACAGCTAACAATAATAAGGCGGTTGGACCGAGGCAAATTCTCGGAGAAAAACAATTTCAGTGGTTTGCCAATTCATTGGCATTTTCAAAAGCCACTTTTAAATTCGTCGCGATCGGCGGACAATTTCTCAATCCGAATCCGGTTTATGAAAATTATTCAACCTATCCGGAAGAAAAGAACAAGATTCTTTCCGCAATCAGAGATCTGAAAATAAAAAACGTCATCTTCCTAACCGGCGATAGACATCATACTGAATTGAACCTTCTCAAAGAAGACGGAGTGGAGCCTATCTATGACTTTACGGTTTCACCATTGACTTCCGGAACATATTCGGTAACGGAAAAAAATTCTTTGAGAATCGAAGATACCCTTGTGGAACAAAGAAACTTCGGTCTTATCTCCGTTACTGGAAATAAAGGAGAGCGGAAATTGCTTCTTCAGATATTCGATGTGAAAGGAAAAGAACTTTGGAAAAAAGAAATCATTCCAAATCCTTAATATTATTATGAAACGAACTATGACGATTTTTTTAAGCACTTTTCTTTTTATCTTATTTTTTATTCTCCTGCTCGTTTGGTGGAATCAGGACAAACTGATTTTTTTTCCCGAAAAATTACCAAAAGATTATACGTTTCAGTTTCCCATTCAATTCCAAGAGATTGAACTTTCGACGCCGGACGGAGAAAAAACATATGCACTCTATTTCAAAGCCAATAATAACGACCAAAATAAAACTGTTCTTTATTTTCATGGGAATGCGGGAAGTCTGCGAACCTGGGGAGGAATTTTCGAAGATTTTATTCCCTTAGGCTGGAACGTTTTAATTTCCGATTATAGAGGTTATGGGAAGAATACCGGAAATCTTTCCGAAAGTGCAATGTATGAAGACGGGGCGTTCTGGCTTGATTATACGATCAAAAATTTGAATGTTCCAAAAAATCGAATCGTAGTCTACGGACGATCGATCGGAACGGGCGTTGCGATCGACTTGGTTTCCAAAAATCCGGATCTCAATCTATTTTTAGAAACCCCGTTTACGGATCTGCCTTCCTTGGCGAAAGATTATTATCCATTCTTACGACCCTGGATGTTACGTTTTCAATTCGAGAATTTAAAAAAATTAGAAACGATAGATTCAAAGATTAGAATTTTTCACGGAACCGAAGACGAAATCATTCCTTATCGAAACTCTGAAGTTATATTAGGAAAATTGAAATTGGAAAAAAAGGACGTAATATTATATACGATCCAAGACGGGACTCACAATGATCTAACGGTCTTTCCCGAATATCACCAGGCTTTAAAAAAAAGCCTGGATGAAATCCGATGATCCGTGTTAGAAATATTCCGGGAAAAGAACTTTGAGTTTTTTCACGGTTTCCGGATTTCTTTTTTCCGGAGCCGTGATAATGGAATACTTTGTGCTGTTTTTCAAACTCAAATCGTCTCCGTTCCCGATCACGTCTATAAGTTCGGCGAGTAATTTTTTTGCGGTTTCAGCGTTCTTCGTAAGATTGGCGATTACCATCTCCAACGTTACCGATTCTTCCCCTTCTCTCCAACAGTCGTAATCGGTAGACATACAGATCATTTGGTAAGCTATCTCCGCTTCTCTGGCGAGTTTTGCTTCCGGAAGTACCGTCATATTGATAATATCCGCACCCCAGGAACGATAGAGATGTGATTCCGCTTTCGTGGAAAACAAAGGCCCTTCCATACAAACCAACGTCTTGTTCGTATGAATTCCCAAGCCGATTTTTTTCGCGGTCGTTTCGATTCGTTTGCTCAGATTCGATGAAAATGGTTCCGCAAAAGGAGCGTGCGCTACGACACCGTTCCCGAAGTAAGTCGCGTTTCTAAGTCGAGTTCGATCGATCACCTGGGAAGGTAAAACGAAATCGAGAGGTTTTATTTCTTCTCTTAAACTTCCGACCGAACTGAAAGCAATGATTTCTTCCACGCCTAACTGTTTTAAGGCGCAGATGTTTGCGTGGTTCGGAACTTCGGGAGGCAATAAAAAATGTCCGACTCCATGTCTTGGCAAGAATGCGATGAGCTTTCCTTTGTAGTTACCGATTTTGATTTTATCGGAAGGTTTTCCCCAAGGAGTATCCGGATAGATCTCTTCGATCAATTCCATTCCGTCGAGACTATAAAGTCCCGTTCCTCCGATGATTGCCGCTTTTACATGATGAGACATGAATCCATACTCCTAAACGAAAGTTCTCACATTCTTTAGGGTCAGTTTTGGAAGATGGATCTAAATTGTAAATCGGAAGTGCTTTTTACTCTTCGGAGATTTACGTCGTGCTCAGATTTTTTAATTCCAAAGACTGGTTTCGAATTTTCTCTACTTCGTTTTGCAGTTTGCCGGATTCTTGATTGATCTGGTTGATTTCCTTTTCCAGATTCACCATAGTTTTTACCATTTCTTCCTGTCCGACCATCTGCTCTTTTGTGGATTCGAAAATTTCTCCCGAGAGTTGTTTAACTCGTTCCACTTCCGACACAAAGTCTTGAATAATTCTTCGCTGCTCTTGGTAAAGTTTCCCCATCTCTTCGATCCGATTGACGGTCTCCGAGATTTTTAGTTTTTGACGATTGGTCAAATCACCCGTATCATTCGAAGCCTTGTTTGCTTCCCCGATAAATTCACGAGATTGTTTTACGATTACTGAAATGTTCTTTGCGTTCTCCGAAGTAAATTCTGCGAGCTTACTTACTTCGTTTGCAACCACGGCAAACCCACGACCGGCGGCTCCGGCCCTAGCCGCTTCGATAGAGGCATTAAGCGCGAGCAAATTGGTCTTATCGGCGATTTCGCCCATGATCTGGTTGATCTCATCCACTCTATTAAAAGAATTTGATATGTTTTTCAGGAAGTGTGTGGTCTTTCCGGCCGCTTCGGAAACGTTATCCATATCGACTTTGTTTTCATTTGCGTAAGAACCGAGATCTTTCGAAAACTGAGCGATACTTTCGATGATATCCCCGAGATTTTTGGATTTTAGATTGAGATCCACCAAACTTCGATTTTGCGTTTCTATGGAACCCGACGTGCTTTGAGAAGCGGCGGATAATTCTTCGATGACCGCGTTTACTTCCTCCAAAGAAGCCGCCTGAGATTCCATTTTTTCTCCGGTTGTATTGATAAACTCGGCAAAATTCTGAATCGAAGTTTCCAGACTTTCGGCGGAAACGTGAATCGCTTTTTGATTCGATTCCAATCTTGCGAGAAATCCACGGCTTTCTTCGGAAAGTTTCACCGCTTGATCGGCGAGTTTCATAAAAAGATTCATTAGTTGTGAGAGAATGATCCCGGCGACAAAAACAAAAACTATCTTGATAATTTCAACGCTGGTTGTCAACATTCCGGGTTTGCCCGAAAGATTCGGATCCTCGGACAATTCTACTCCGAAAATAACCGCAACGGTGAGCGCGATAGTCGATCCCAATGCGCCTAAAAATCCGATCAGAATTACGAATCTTTTTTCTCCTAAAAGCCCGGCGTAGATGTTGATATAAAAGTAAATAAAGAAAAGAATTACGTTCTTCATGACGCCGGATGCGACGGTCGGCGAAATCATCGCGTCGAAAATCAGAGTACAACTGAGGATAATCGAGTCGAGTATTACTGAAATCTTATGAACCCATTTTGGTACATCGCCAAACCGATTCCAGATAAAAATCCCGATACAGTAGATCCACATCGCCAAAGTTCCGCTGGAATGAATGATCAGCTGGGTAGGATTAAAAACTTTCATCGCCCCTAAAATCGAGAGCGTAAATAGTATAACGAGGCCGAGGCGGATTCGATTGATGAGGACGGCACCATTCTTTTGAATGAGATCGAGGGAACTTTGGCTCATATCCCTATGAGAAGAATGAAATTTTGCATTTCAAACAGATTCCCATAGAGAAAAGAGTTTTTAAGATTTCAAATATGTTTCAAGAAGACACAAAGTGAAAACGAATATTTCCCTTCTTAACTAACAAACGGCTCAAACGACACTCAGCGCTTTTAGATCCTTTGATTGGGACTTGATACTCAAGACGCCGTCTTGGATCTTGCCCGATTCTCGAGTAATCTCGTTGATCTCTTTTTCGAGAGCAAACATCGCTTTCATCATTTCTTTTTGTCCGACCATCTGCTCGTGAGTAGAATGGAATAACTCGTCGGAAAGAGTTTTTACTTTGCTCAAGTTTCTGGCAAAGTCCTGGACGATTCCGGTACCCTTTTCGTACAGGCGAGTCATTTCTTCGATACTAGAGACCGTTCCGTTGATCTTAAGACTTTGGCCCTCGGTCAAATAGCCTGTATCTCTCGAGGAACGATTGGCTTCTTCGATATATTGAAGTGAATCATGAACAACCTTAGAAATCATCTTTGCATTGGAAGCGGTGAATTCCGCGAGCTTACTTACCTCTTGCGCGACGACCGAAAATCCCCTTCCCGCTGCGCCTGCCCGCGCGGCTTCAATGGAAGCGTTTAGGGAAAGAAGATTTGTTTTATCGGCGATTTCGCCCAAAATACGATTGATCTCATCGACCCTTTGAAAGGAATTCGAAATGTTCTTTAGAAATGTATCAGTTTTTTCCACCGAATTCTTAACGGTCTGCATCTCGATTTTACTTTCGTTTGCATTCATTTCCAAATTTTTAGAAAGTTGCGAAATTTTAGTTATGATCTCAAGAAGAGTTTGCGACTTCTGATTCAGTTCGATCAGGTTTTCGTTCTGAGTTCGGATCGAATCCACATTGTTTTCCGATGATTTAGAAAGAGAAGTGATGACAGCATTGACTTCTTCCAAGGAAGCCGCCTGCGATTCCATCTTAGAACTTGTTAAACTCGTAAACTCCGAAAAATTAGAGACTGAAATTTCCAAAGTTTCAGCGGAAGAATGAATGACCTTTCGATTGTTTTCCAAACGGGAAAGAAAGTCCTTATTCTCTTTGAAATAAGAGGCCGCTTCGCGGTAAAGATTATCAAACAAGTCCATCAATCGATAGAGAATAAAACTGACAGCAAACATAAAAATAATCTTCGTGATTTCGGAACTCAATTTCATAAATCCGGGCGCCGTGTTGATAATATTGTTTTCCGAAAATTGTAGACCGTGAAGGGTCGCGTTGATCAAACCGATCGAATACCCGACCGCACAAAACAAACCCGTTATCAAAACAAATCGCGGACTTCCAAGTAACCCTGAATAAGCGATGATAAAATAATAAACGGAATAAAGAATCGCATTTTTTAGAACTGGAGCTATGATTTCGGCGGAAACCATTCCATCAACCAAAATCGTTCCGCTCAAAAGAAGCGTATCGAATATGACAAAAACTTTATGTACCCACGGACTTACGTTGTATTTCTTATACAAAGCAAAACCGAATAACGTATAAACGCACATAAAACCTGCGGCGAAGCTATGGTTGAGCAAAATCTGAGGATGCAAAGTTTTAATACTCGATGCAAGAGAGAAAAGCATCATGACCATAATGGCTATTCTCGAATAATAGGTAAGGGTTTCTCCCTTCTTGCGGATCGATTCAATGGACTGCTTGGACATAGACCAATCGTCTATAGAAATTCAATTAAGTAAATGAAAAGTACTTGGCAAAAGCCGAAATAGATAACCTTATTATAAGAAGACATGTTTTCATTCCATAAGATCGGTTATTCGTTCGGATCATAAGCAATTCGCTTAAAATCTTGGATTCAACGAATTGGAGAATGGGTGAATGAAAAAACTTTCCGGGTGGAGAGGTGTTGGTGCGTCGGAAACAGACATCACTTTGACTGATTGTCCATCCGGATACAGACCCATCATCTTCTGATTATTTGATCCGTTCCCCAAAGCAATATCCTTTGCGGTTGCAGAATTATAAAAGCTATAATCGGCTAACGCGTCTAATTGTTTCCAGATTCCAAAGAAGTCTAACGTATCCAAGGAACCAAGTCCGATCACGGTATTCTTAATGGGAGTATAATGATCCGCATTGAGGCTATATCCGTTATGGATATCGGAATAAACGACTTGAAAATCCTTCTCGGAAGCGGTTGTACCGATTCGAGTAAAGATATCGATCGCCATTCGATTATCCACCTCGTCGTCGTTATCGTAAATCTGAGCGATCATTTTTGTGGAATTCGTAAACTGTGCGAGTTGGGTGTTGCTGATTGAAAAAGAATACCAAGGCGCTAAAAGAAAAATAAAGGATCCGTTACTTCCCCAACCTTTCTGAATGATTCCTTGATGAGCGAGATACGGAGTCGCGCCCCCTCCATAAGAATGCCCCATATAACCGACTCGAGTCGTATCGATGATACTCGCATACTGCTCGACGGCGAAATTAATTCCGTCCAACATAAATTTATAATTTTCAGTCGGATCCCTTCGATCGGAAATATAAATGGGAAAAACTACCACATATCCTTTGGAAACATAAAAATCGATCAGTGGAAAATAAGCTTCCGCCGATGGAGAACTAAAACCGTGCATAAAGAACAGAACGGGAGCCTTTGTAGTTTGACCCGTTGGATAATATACGCAGACGTTACGAGGAGCGCTTGGGTTTGGCAAAACCCCTACAGAAACGGCGCTCGCACCGCGAGAACCGTATCCTTGAGAAATCGGTGCAATCGGACCGTAATACCCGACTGGGGTGATCGCACAGGTATTGATCAAATACGGATAACTTACAATCAAGATTGTTTCAAAAAGAGGTTCCAGAGTTTCCTCTTGAAAACTCTTTGAATTCTGTTTACAAAAAAGAAGCCCGAAGATAACAAAAATTCCTATCAAACGTTTCATAAACTCTCCGAAAATCTTTTCCTTATGAAAAAACAGATTCTAAGATTCTTTTTAAATTGAAAACGAATTTTAGAAACGGACTCAAGTTCAATTCTTAGAATTAAAACCGAAGTTTAAGCGGAAAGCGAATTCGATTTACTGACTTCCCAGCCGATCATAGCCATTTTCCTCTCGGAGCCCCATCTGTATTCACCGATTCCGCCGGTACTTTTGATTACTCGATGGCAAGGAATCAAATACCCGATCGGATTCTTACCGATTGCGGAGCCCACCGCTCTCGAGGCGTTTTCCTGGTCGATAGAACCTGCGACGCTTGAATAAGAGGACAATTTTCCCTCCGGAATTTTTAGTAAAGATTCCCAAACCTTGATTTGAAAATCAGTTCCTTTCAAATGGAGTTTGATTTTCTCTTTTTGATTCAGCGTATTATCAAAAAAACGAACGACTCTCTCTTGGTTCTCGTCGGTTTTTTGTATCAACTTAGCTTGGCTCCATTGTTCCCGAAGTTCCGAAAGAATTTCTTCTTTGGGAATATCATAAAAGAATAAATTACAAATTCCCTTTTCCGTCGATGCGACCAGGTATTCTCCGAAAATTCCCTTTTGAAAGCTATAACGAATGACGAGTTTTTCTCCTCCGTTTTTGTATTCTCCCGGAGTCATTCCTTCGATCCTGACGAATAAATCGTGAAGCCTGCTCGTACCGGAAAGACCGGTCTCATAGGCAGCGTCGAATAAGGTCGATTGCGGTTTGGAAAGAATCGATTTTGCATTTTGAAGAGTAAGATATTGTAAGAATTGTTTCGGGCTAACTCCGGCCCATTCCGTAAAAAGCCTTTGAAAATGAAACGGGCTTAAGTTTACGGATTTTGCTATTTCTTCCAATTCGGGTTGCGAAGTGGAATTCTCCTGAATGAATTGAATGGCTGTTGCGATTTTTCTGTAGTGATCCATATCAAAAAGAATATATCAAAGTCCTTTTTTTAAAACCCGATCCTTGCTGTTTTTATTTTTTAAAAAGGGTTTTCCGGAGTTTATTTCAATTTTTTTGCGATCAAAAAATAAGGCGATAATTTGTTCCGACAAACTTTATAGGGTCCAAAAATTTCTTGAAACTGACTCTAAGTCCGCTTCGGAATCATTGGAGAAAAAGTCCGCCCTTTTTTAGATTTTCCTTCTCCGCCTCAACGGCTTTCTCTTGGAAAAAGAAGATCAGAAATCCGACATAGGAACGAAGTTATTTAAGAACGTTTCGATTTTAAGAGAAAAACAAAATTCTCCGATTAAGCGTGAATGAATTTTACCAATTGATCGATCCCTTCTTCAAAAAGCGCCGGCCCCGGTTGGAGGATGATCGAAGGATCCAATTCGAAAATTTTTTTATTTCTGACCGCGTTTATATTTTGCCAATCCGGATGAGTTTGGACCCAATCAAAGTTTACCGGTTTTCCACACCAAGAGCCGAGATAAATATCCGGATTTTTTTCTGCGACGTCCTTGGAAGAGATGATTCTTTCCTTCGCCATCGATTTATTTCGCAGATCATCAAAACAATCTTTTCCACCGGCGATTTCAATCAATTCTCCGACCCAAGAAATTCCGGTAATGATCGGTTCGTCCCATTCTTGAAAGAATACGCGCGGCGGTTTTTCCGATCGGTTCTCTTTTTGAATTCTTTCTAACTTTGTTTTCCATCCTTCGATTAGAACTTCGGTCTCCTTAGTTTTCCCCACCATAGAACCGAACAAAAGTATCGTATCCAAAATTTCCGAAATCGTTCTTTGATTTGTGACGAGAACGTTCAATCCTTCCGCGATCAAGTCTTTCGCAAGATTTGCTTGGATATCGGAGAATCCGATCACAAGGTCAGGTTTTAAATCTTTGATCTTCTTTACGTTTCCATTGATAAACGCAGAGACCTTTGGTTTTTCCGCCTTTGCTTTGAGAGGGCGAACCGTATACGCCGAGATTCCGACGATACGATCCTCTTCCCCCAAAAGATAAAGTAGCTCGGTCGTTTCCTCGGTGAGACAGATGATTCTTTTCGGACCGACCAGACTTTTCTCCTCAGCTATGAAATTCTTTCTTATCGTCGATTAACTTCTGTACAACGGAAGGATCGGCGAGCGTAGACGTATCTCCGAGTCCTTCGAATTCCGCAGAAGCGATCTTTCTCAAAATTCTTCTCATGATCTTTCCGGAACGAGTCTTCGGTAAACCTGGCGCCCAATGAATCACATCCGGTCTCGCAATCTTTCCGATCACTTTTTCAACTGTGGCAATGAGTTCCTTTTTGAGTTCATCGTTCGTAACAACACCTTCTTTTACGGTGACATACGCATAAATACCCTGGCCTTTGATATCGTGAGGAAAGCCGACAACCGCGGCTTCTGCGACGGCTCTATTTTCAACGAGCGCGCTTTCCACTTCGGCGCTTCCGATTCTATGACCGGAAACATTGATTACGTCGTCCACTCTTCCCGTGATCCAATAGTAGCCGTCCTTGTCTCTTTTCGCTCCGTCTCCGGTAAAATAATAACCTTTGAACTGAGAAAAATAAGTATCGAAGAATCTTTTGGAATCTCCGTAAACACCTCTCATCATCGAAGGCCAAGGAGCTTTGATACAAAGATTTCCGGAAACTTCTCCTTTTTCGTTGAGTTCTTTTCCATCGTTATCCACAAGAATCGGCTGGACCCCAAAAAACGGCAATGTCGCCGATCCCGGTTTCTGAGGAATCGCTCCCGGTAACGCAGTGATCATAATCGATCCCGTTTCCGTTTGCCACCAAGTATCCACGATCGGACACTTGCTCTTTCCGATATTCTTAAAATACCATTCCCATGCTTCCGGGTTGATCGGTTCTCCAACGGAACCTAATAGACGAAGAGAACTGAGATTTCTTTTTTTGATAGGATCAAGACCTTCTCTCATAAGGGCTCGAATCGCGGTAGGCGCCGTATAAAAAATATTAACTCCGTATTTGTCGATCACGTCCCAGAATCTTCCTGCGTCCGGATAGGAAGGAACTCCTTCAAACATCACGGAAGAAGCCCCGTTGGAAAGAGGCCCGTAAACGAGATAAGAATGTCCCGTCACCCAGCCTATGTCTGCGGTACACCAATACGTATCTTCCGGTTTAATATCGAATACATAATGAAACGTTAAATTCGCTCCGAGAAGATAACCGCCCGTGGTATGTAATACACCCTTCGGCTTTCCGGTAGAACCGGATGTATAAAGAATAAAAAGAGGATCTTCTGCGTCCATCGGTTCGGGCTTGCAGTACTCAGGCAGATCCGGATCGTTTATCAAAAAATGATACCAGTGATCTTGTCCGTCTTTCCAAACAAGTCCCGATTCGTTTCCGGTTCTTCTAACTACGATCACATTCTTAACTTTTTCAGAAGCCGAACTGATCGCAATGTCCACGTTTTTTTTGAGTTCGACAGGCTTTCCTCCGCGATACCCTCCGTCGGCGGTAACGATCAATTTCGGTTTACAATCGTCGATTCTACTCTGAAGGGCCTCCGGTGAAAAACCTCCGAACACAACGGAATGAATCGCACCGATACGGGAACATGCAAGAATTGTAATGGCCAATTCGGGAATCATAGGAAGATAAACCAGAACACGATCGCCCTTTTTTACCCCGTATTTTTTTAGAACGTTTGCGAAACGATTCACTTCTCGATAGAGATCATAATAAGTAAGAACTCTGGATTCCGAAGGACTGTCTCCTTCCCAGATCAAAGCGGCTTTGTTTTTAAGAGGAGTTTCAATAAAACGATCCAAACAATTGTAAGAAACGTTGAGTTTCCCACCCTTGAACCATTCTACCTTTGCGTTTTTAAAATCATGACTGAGAACCTTGGTCCACTTCTTAAACCAAGTAAGTCGGTTCGCTTCTCTTCCCCAAAACTTGTTCGGGTTTTCTATGGATTCTTTATAAAGCGATTTATATTCCTTGAGACTGAGGTTTGCTTTTTTTTTGAAATCTTCTGACGGGGGAACGATCCGTTCTTTTGCCATGACTTCCTCCAGATTCGGTAAAGAATGGTTCTTTTTTTTTCCCTGTCCACCAAATTGCGGAAAACCGACTGAGAAACCTCCTCTCAAAAATTCTTAAGGAGGTCTTCGTTACTTAGGTGGAGCCGGTTCGAATCAAATCTAAGAATTCGGAACGAGTCACCATATTGTCTTTGAACGCGCCCAACATACAAGAAGTGAAAAGTTCCGAGTTTTGTTTTTCAACGCCTCGCATCATCATACAAAGATGTTTCGCTTTGATGACAACGGCGACACCTTGCGGTTCCAAAACGTCTTGGATCGCATAGGCAATTTGTTCCGTAAGTCGTTCCTGTACCTGAAGTCTTCTTGCAAAAACATCCACAATTCTAGGAATTTTACTGATCCCGATGATCTTTTTATTCGGAAGATAGGCGACGTGCGCTCTTCCGTAAAAAGGTAAAAGATGATGTTCGCAGAGAGAATACATTTCGATGTCTCTCACAAGAACCATCCCTTCGGTCGGTTCTTCGAAGATGGCTCCGTTGACGATGGTCGTGATATCGGCGCGGTAACCCGAGGTCAAAAAATCATAGGCCTTTGAAACTCTTTTCGGGGTGTCGCGAAGTCCTTCCCTACTCGGATCTTCGCCTATCGATTTTAGAATTTTTACAACTTCTTCTTCCAATTTAAACTCTCTTCAGTTATATTTCCCAAGATTGGATAAGGGGCCTCTTGTTAGATTCCATTCTGACGAATTCGGTGATTTTTTTTAGAATCCAAAGAGATACATTCCCATTCTCAAAAGTGGCTATAGAATCTTCCATCGGATTTTCATTTTCTTGCGGATTTCCCAGCGCGAGCGATTTTGTCCTTTCATGCGCGTTGAGAATTTTCAGACAAAACGAAAACGGCCCGTAAAGATCGGGTTAGACGCCCGTATGATCGCACATTCCGGCATCGGGATGAGAATTCGAGGGATTCTAAAACACATCGGTCCTTTGGCCGAGAAAGAGAATTTTCAGATCTATCTTTTTGGAAATCGGGAAACGATCCGAAAGGAAGGAATTTCCTGCCACGAATTTACCGGTTTTGAAGAAGAACGGGAACGCTCAAAACTTCCGGCTTTTCGCGGAAAAAAAATCGGTCCCTATTCTTATCCCGTAATTTCTTACGAAGTCACAATCTATTCTTTTCGGGAATTTTTCGGACATCCGTTGATGCAAAAAATGGATCTGCTCGACATTCCTCACTTCAACGCACCTCTTCGTTATCTCTCAAAATCGATCGTTACGATTCACGACATCATTCCTTTTCGAATGAAAGAATTTCATTCGAGCTTCGCAAAAAGAATTTATTTACAAGTCGTCTTTCGATTGATTCGAACATTTTCAAAAAAAGTAGTTTCAGTTTCCCGATATTCGGCGACAGATTTAGAATCCGTTTTCCATTTTTCAAAAGATACGATTCAGGTGATCCCGAACGGAATCGACGAATCCGTTTTTTATCCTGCTTCCTCGGAAGAGAAAAAAAAATTCTTAAAAAAATACGAACTCAAAGAAGGATATCTGCTCAGCGTAGGAATCGGAAAAGGTCATAAGAATTTAGACTTTGTTCTAAACGTCCTGAAATCTTTCTGGGATTCAAAACTTCTAAAAACGAACTGGGTTCTCGGCGGGGCTTCCGGAAAAATTCCGGATTATCTGGAACCGGAAGTTCGAGGTTATGAGAATCAAATTCTTCCTATGAAACGGCTTTCGTTAGAAGAACTTCGATGCCTTTATTCTTCCGCAGGAGTTTTGATTTTTCCTTCTAAATACGAAGGATTCGGATTTCCTCCTTTGGAAGCCCAAGCCTGCGGTTGTCCCGTGTTTTCCTCCAACGCGACGGTAATGCCTGAAATTCTGAACGAGAGCGTTTTATATTTCTCGCCGAACCATCCGGAAGAACTTCGAGTTCTTTTGGATGGATTTCTTAAAAATCCTAAAAGCACAAAAGCATTGATTCCAAAAGGAAAAAAGAATTCTGCAAGATTTTCCTGGAAAGGTTCTGCGGAAAAAACATTAGAAATTTATAAAATACTTTCCTAAGCGGATTTCACGGTATTTTATTTTGAGACGGACTCGAAATCAGTTTTCAAAAATTCTTCATGGTGAATCTACGTTTATCGAAAAAACAATCCTCGCAGTAAATACAAAGAGGAATTCTAAAACTCAATTTCCCTTTTGCTATGTTTTTTTTTGGAAAAGATTTCTTCCTTCCGGGTCTGGATTGTTAAAAAAAGATTTTCCCTTTCCAAGTCGGAATAACGGGACCAGTTGCCGATTTCTTCGATAGTTCGAAAACAACCTTCGCAAAATCCCGTTTCAAAATCCATAGTGCAGATTTTATTACACGGAGAACGGACCACTCATTTGCCTCGAACTTTAGACTTCGTCGTAGCTTTCTTTTTCGCAGGTTTTTTCTTTGACGAAAGATTTACCGTTTCATGACCATTTTTAGAATGATCGACTATCGTTTTCATTTCTTTAAAAAGCGACATCCCGCTGATTCTTCCGGGAACGATAACGTGCGCCGCGCCGCTTTCAACAAGGACGTCCGCTTCTTTAGCGTCGTCCGTAGTAAGGATAATGGAAGGTTGTCTGTGATGACAAATCGTTTTGAGCGATTCCAAAAGTCTTCTGTTGGTAGTACCTTTGAGAATCATATCTGAAATCGTGCAGATCACGTATCTCGCGTCTTCGATTCCTAAATGATGAAGCGTTTCCGGATTTGCAAGATCCCCATACGCCCAACGAATTCCTTTTGCTTCCAAGGCCTGTCTAAAAACGGGATTAAAATCCACGATCAGAATTCGGTTCAACCACTCCGGTTTTTCTCTTTCAATTCCTTCAAGAAGTCCTTGAGCGATTCTAAAATAACCCAAAATGACGATGTCCCGTTTTGGCTGACCCGTTAGATCGGATTCGGTGCGATCCTCGTCTTTTTCTTTCAGACCGATTCCGGCTAACAGACTTAAGATGAATCTAGAAATCGGATCGTTAAAAAGAATGATATAAGTCGAAACTACGGAAGCAAGAATCATCGAAGTAAGAACGGTGGACTCCAATTCTTTGCTGATATGTCCGTAACCCATTCCCAAGGAAAGAATCACGAGCGAGAATTCGCTGATCTGAGCCAGATTCAAACCGGTGACTACGCCCGCTCGCAGACCTTTTCCTGAAAAATAGACCGGAGTCGCAACAGTGATCACTCTGCTCACGATCACAAAAGCCACCGCTATCAAAGAGACGCTGATGATCTGGATCGAAGGAATCGGAATTTTCATCCCAAGAGCAACGAAGAAAAGAGTGATAAAAAAATCTCTAATCCCGGAAAGTTTTGCGATCACGTCCGCACCGTAAGGGAACGCCGCGATACTCACGCCGGCAATCAAGGCGCCCATCTCTTTCGAAAGGCCCGCTTTTTCCGCAAAGCCGCAGAGTAAAAAACACCAAGCAATGGAAGTAATCAAAATGAGTTCGGGTTTGGAAGCCGCAGCTTCGAATAACCTGGAAAGAAAAAATCTACTGATCAAAAAAGCGACGCCAATGAGAACTAAACCGATCCCAAGCGAACTTGCGATTTTAAGAATCTGAGGATCTTGAAGATTTGGCTGAACTCCCATAAAAATGATGGCCCAAATATCTTGGAGAACGAGCACTCCGATCGTAAGCCGACCGGCGATCGTACTTACTTCGAATTTATCATGGAGCAGTTTGACGACGATCATCGTCGAACTGATCGCCAACGCGATTGCAAAATAAAGAAGATCGAATTTTCCGGGAGATCCGGCGAGAATCCCTTTAAAGAAAATTAAACCGAAAAGAACGCAAAAAACGAACTGGCTGATCCCGAGAATGAACATGGATTTTCCCATCCGCGCCAATTCTTTTAAATCGATTTCAAGACCGATGATAAATAACAAAAGTATCAAACCGATCTCGGATATCAATTCGATGCTCTCTTCATTTACGACAAGACCAAAACCCAAATTCGGTCCCAGTAAAAGTCCGCCTGCCACATAACCGAGAATCAACGGTTGTTTTGTAACTCGAGCAATATGGGAAAAAAAAGTAGCGAAGATGATGCTCAACGCGATATCGTTTAAAAGAGAAAGGGAATGATGCTCCATATTTACAGTTCGTCCTAAAATCTAATTTCTTTTTCTAAGGAAACCCGAAACACAAGTTCCAAACAGAGTGAGAGCTCACGAACATTCTTTCTCTGGTTTCTTATAAGCGAACGGCAGAATCTTATAAAAAGCTTCTACTTACTAAACTAAAGAAGAATCCTTTAGTAAAAAACATTTTTTTTGCGGATCTAGTAAAAACTTGAAAACGGGAAGAAACTTTTGTTCAGCATCATAGTTTTAAGAATTTTGTGCTCTCAAAGGAGGACTTTCGCAAAAAAATAAATCAGTTCTTTGAAATTGATAGCAACTCTAGATCGTTTTAAACTGAAAAATCCCCAGGTTCCAAAACGTGGATGTCGGGAAGATTTCGATATTTCCCATCAAAATCAAGACCATAACCCACAACAAATTCATCCGGAATTCTCCAGCCGACGTATTTCACCGGAAATTCAAGGATGTTTTTTCTTTCCTTTAAAAGGAGCGTAACGATCTCAAGACTCGCCGGGTTGCGCGTAAAGATATGCCTCACAAGATACTGCAACGTAAACCCAGTATCCAAAATATCTTCCACGAGAATGATATGACGATCGGAAAGATCGGTATTGATGTCTTTTAATAAATCGATCTTACCGGTGGAAACGGTTCCCGAATACGACCTTGCTTGAACGAAGTCGATCTCAACTGAAAATGGAATCGCCCGCGTGAGATCCGAGAAAAAATAAACCCCACCTTTCAAAACGCAGATAAAAACAGGATTCAGTTTTTTATAATCTTTTGCGATTTCGGAAGCTAACGAGTCGACCTTTTTTAAAATTTCTTCTTGAGAAAACCGCGGATGGAGAATGTCTGAATTTTTTTTGTTCATCCCGGAATCCAGAATCGAATTATTTTTCCGGGAATTTTGCCGAGGTCTTGCCAAGTATTTATCTCGGCTTGTATACTCAAAAATCCGGAAGTCGGAAACTTAAAAAGAATCGATTCCGAAAGAGATAGGTCTTCACTTCCTCGGATCAAACGATTTGCAATTTCTTCGATTCCTGGATTATGACCCAACAATGCCACACTCTCAAACTTAGAATTCGATTCTCTAAGCGTTACTAAAATATCTTCACTATCGGATTCGTACAATTTTTCCGTTACTTTGGTCTCGGAAGAGACTTCCTTATTTTTAGTAAGAATTTTATAAGTATCCAATGTCCTTTTAGAATCGGAAATTAAAAATAAATCCGTTTTGAATTCAATTCTCTCCAAATACTTTCGAAGAGATCGAGCGTTTTTCTTTCCTCTGTCCGACAAGGGCCTTTCTCGATCCGACTTAAATTCGGATTCCCAATCTGATTTCGCGTGTCTGATTAAATGAATTTGTTTCAACAAACTTTGTCTCTCGTTTTGCGCTTCTCCGGTCAACTTTAAATTCATTGACAAGAGTTAAAAGATCTCTTTAATTATGGTGCTATGAAAAAGGTCTTCGCGTTAGCAGGAACTGCTTTGCTCATTCTTATGCCTACTTTGTTAGGCGCACAATTAGCAGGTCCTCCGGACGAAGAAAGAGCGAAAAAAGACGTTCAAATTCAATGGTCTAAAAAACACGTTGGCGATAAAATCCAATCGATCGAAAGTAATGGCGAACCCGTTCTAATAGAAAAAGAAGAACCCAAATCCAACGCCGATATACTTTACAAATTTCCATTTTTAGTTACTGCAAAACGCAAAGACGGAAGTATTACACGAACGGAAGTGGGTGCGAATTATATTTTTGTCCGTACAAAGGGTTGGCTCTTTTCAGAACTAGGATTCGGTAAGAATATAGTTTTATCCGATCCAGGAAAAGAGTCACCCGATAAAGAAACCGCTCTCAAGTTAATCGAGGAAGGTCTTTTGCTGGAACGTTGGAAGGGAAAAACGATAGAGAATTTAAAAATTGGGGAACCGATATCCGGCAGTGATTTAGAAGTTCATTGGTTTCGTTATTCGGGAGACTACGAAGTATTGGCCGATAATAACCTTCGTTATTCGTGTACAAATCTTATAGTTCGTCTTTTCAAAGACGATTCCGCCAGCGAATGGAAGTTGGATTGGAAAGAAAAGGGAATTTGTAGACAGACGACCGCGACTTCCAACGATTCTCCCTGAGCGTAAAATATTCCGATATCATCACGCTCAAAGAGAATTCTTATTCTTATCGATTGTTCTTGTTGTTTGAATCCGGCTTACGAAGATTTTTATCTTTGAGACTTTCAAAATTTGATTTTTTCAATCGATCGGAAAATCGAATCGAACTAATTTTTCCCGCCCTCAGATCTTTCAAAGTATTCTGAATCGAACTTCCGATTCCGCTATGATTTTCATATTGTTTAAGAAAACTTTCGGTGCTCGTTTTATCTAAAGAATAATATGATTTTCCGTAAGCAAATACCGCAGCGTTCCGAACCGTTGGATGTGAATTTTCATTCGCGATGGTCGACTCTAAATAACTCTTCGCGGAATTTCCGCCGAAGTCGGCGATCAAATCGTTGATTTGTGAAAGCGCATAAACCCTCATTCCCGGTTCTTTAGAGATCGCAATCAAGTATTCTTGCGGATTCGGGTTGATCGAATAAATTTCTTTGACCAGCGATTCTCGATCGATATGACCGGTTTGAAGAGCTACGGATTTTATCTTTTCGTATTGATCTCCGTTCAAAGGTTCGGCTTGGATCGCGGAAGAAACCCAAAATAAAACGATCAGGCCGGTTGTAAAAACTCGCCCCATTCTAAACTTCATTTGATTCTTTTTTGTCTTCATATTAGTAAACCAATGGATGCGATCGTAGCACCCAACCTTGTTCTCCGGTCAATTGTGTTTGATTGATGGTTGGATTCCCCGCATAAAACATGAGGTTGAGTCCCCCGCTATTATAAAAACCGGTCCCTAAACATTCGCCCAAACCGACGAGATTGTTACCGTTTTGATCCTGACATTCCGGTGTTTCCGGCAAAGGATCCAGAGAATAACGTCCTCTGATTACGTCTTTTTCTACCGGATGATAAAGCCCTAAGAAATGGGCGCCCTCATGTGCGATTGTTTTTGCCAAAAAAATCTGATCCGCAGAACAAGTGAGGTCAGAGCCGATCCCTCCGCATCCGGTCGCCGTTCTATGATTCTCGATAAAAACGATCATACCGGATTTAGGAGTTCCAGCGATCGGAATTCCCGGAATTCCGGAAGAGATTCCTAAAATTCCCGCAGGTGCGCTGCTCGAAACCGTGTAACCCCTTGTTATATAAATATTCAAAGAATTTGGATCCTGAACTCCGGCAGGATTTGTTTTGTACAATGTTCCCAAAGAACCCGCGACATCTCCGAAATCGTCGGATAAATTCGCAACGGTAAGAAAATTTGCTTCCGCACCCGCTGCAACAGAGGCGGTGACTGTAACGTCTATCTTTACTGTGTCCTGAGCGTAGATCTCTTTTAAAGTTTGTATCATCGTCGCCATTCCAACCGTTGTCGGCGTTGTTACCGCGTTCGGAACAAAAATCAAATTGATATGCAACTTCTTTCGCGACTGCCAAACCTTTGCCAAACCGGAAGCCGAACTTCCGAAAATTCCGTTCGGCTCTGCGCGAAATTTATATTCTTCGCAGGTATGGGGAGTGTTGTTTGTAACTCTTCGAGTCGGAATGGATGGGCTTGGCACACTCGGCAGAATAAAGTCCACGCCCAAAATGTTACTTACGAAATTATTATAACCCGCACTCGGCGCATAGTAGCTCGAAGTCGCTCCGATCGGAAAAGCCGTAGTTACCGAGCGAGACCCGGCGGCTTCACTTTTACCATTATCCTGAATCAAATTGCCTGCGGCGTTTTCCCAAAGAGGATAGATAAATCGATTGGCGTTGGATGCAAATGTATGGTTTTGTTCGGTATACACGATTCCAACAGGATTACTTTTACCTAAACCTGGAAAATTTACCGTTCCCGTAAGATATGCGGTTCCGCCGTCCGCATACGCGTTACTTTCAGTTAATAAAACTTGACTCAGTGTGGAAGTGGAAACGCTGAAATTCGGAGCAGCTCCGGAAGTCCTTTCATTTTCTGCGGGCTCGCAACGATAGAGAGATTCGTTATACATGTATATACCGAGCAAAAGATTTAGATTTTCAGATGTTTTATCTTTGTCTTTTTGAATTGGACAACCCCAAAAGAACCAACATAGAATCAAAACTGGGACGAAAGTTTTTCTCAACATATCACTAATTTCCTAATGCTTCTTTTAGAGAGCGAACCTATTACAATTTAATAAGATGAATTTCTTTTTTTAATTCCAAGTTCCGGGAAAAATTTTTCTCTTTCAGGGAACCATCGTCAATTTTTTGGGACCCAACCGAGTTCTTTTTCCTTTCCCACTATCTGAGAAATGGAATCGAGTTGATTCTTTTTCAAAAATCGATCTAAGAATTCAAGAATACGCAAAGGTAAAAACGGACCCTGATAGATATAACCGGTATAAATTTGAACTAGGTCAGCTCCCGCTAGAATTTTTTCCAACGCCGTTTCTCCGGAATCGATACCGCCGACTCCGATGATCGGAATTCTTCCCTTCAATAGATTATACGCAACGCGGATAAATTCGGTCGCTTTTTTTCTCAATGGCTTCCCCGAAAGTCCACCTTCTTTTTCAACATTCGGATATTTGGAAAGAACCGATTTATCGATCGTTGTGTTCGTAAGAATCACTCCGTTTAGTTTTAAACTCAAAGAAGTTTCTAATAAGGCTTCCAGATCCTTCTGTTCCATATCGGGAGCAAACTTCACAAAGATGGGAATTCTAAAATCCTTTCCAAGTCCGGAACGAATCCCTTCGATCAAGGAAACAAAATTCTCCTGTTTCTGAAAATTTCTGAGTCCGGGGGTATTGGGAGAACTGATATTGATCACCGTATAATCTGCGTAAGGCGCCAAACGTTTCAAAGTATAAATATAATCTTCGACGGCCTTGTCTTCCGGAACGATTTTAGTTTTTCCGGCGTTGATACCGCGAATTTTTCCTTTTGTCTGTTTGGAAAGAATTTTGAACGCAAGATCCGCACCCGGGTTATTAAAACCCATACGATTGATGAGAGCCTGGTCTTCCGGATATCGAAAGATTCTGGGTTTCGGATTTCCCGGTTGGGCTTGTCCGGTAATCGTTCCAACTTCGACGTGACCAAAACCCATTCTACTCAAAAAAGGATATAACTCGCCCGTTTTATCGAAACCCGCGCCCATTCCCAGCGGATTATCAAATTCTAACCCTGCTACAGTTGTTCTCAATCGATCGCTTCGATACGAGGTCGTCGATTCCACAATGGAAAGAAATCCGGGAATTTTTCGACTTGCGCCGAGAAGAGTTTTTGCGAATTCGTGTGCGGTCTCCGGATCTAAGCGGGGAAAATAGTTTCAGAGATGATTTCTTCTTCACTGAGACACGGCGTTTATAAGGCTTTTCTAAAACCTCTTTTTCTTTCCTTAGATCCGGAGACCGCACACGAATTCGCAAAAACTCTTCTCGGCGCAAGTCGAAAAATTCCCGGATTTCTTTCCA
>NZ_JAFFPT010000055.1 GCF_016918785.1 Leptospira ainazelensis
GAACTGGTTGTTATGATATTGATACTAATTCTCAAAATCATAATTTTGGTCAATCGAAATTCTTTTTGGTGGGCGAAAGCCTTCTCCCGGGACCTTTTTTCAAAGACATTCAGGAAAAAATACATGGACCTAAAAAAATCACCTCTCATTCTCCTATTCTTTCTAATCGGGCTTTTCCTTTTTGCAGATTGCAAAGCAGATAAGAATAACAACGATTCGACGATCCTCGCAGGAATCGCCGTATTAGGATCGGTTCCAACGGCTACAAAGGCGCAGGTCATAGACCGTTACCTTCAGTTAGGTTACGAGTCCTACGATCAGAGTTATAAGGATGCCGTCGCATTACAATCGGCAGTAACAACATTTGCGGCGACCAATACTCCTACGGCGGCCGATCATACGAATTTGAAAAATCTCTTCATCATCGCGCGTGCTTCTTATCTCATCACCGAAGCATTCCGTTTTTCATCCGGACCGATCGACAATTCCGATGTAGTAGCTTGCGGAGCCGGAGCTGACGGATCGGGAGGATTAGAATGTGAAGGAGTTCTCAACGCATGGCCGTTAGACGAAAGCGCAATCGAAAACTATATCGGCGGCGGAGACCCGACAACTTACGCCGCGATCTTAGCGGCAAACGGCGATTCAGCAGCGACTGGCGCAGCAGAAGGTAACGATGATAAGGCGATCACCGTCGGTTGGCACGCGATCGAATTTCTCCTCTGGGGACAGGATCTTTCCGGAGGTGGCACAAACCAAATATCGGGACAACGTCCCGTGGGTGATTTTAACGGAGCGGCCGGCGTCCCGGCCCGCAGAAAGGCCTATTTAAAAGCGATAACCGACGCACTCGTACTCCAACTCAAATTGGTTCGGGATCAATTCTCCGACGGAACCGTCTATTCCAACACCATGAAATCCAGTCCAAACGCGGGAATCACAAATATCTTCCAAGGACTCGGAAAGTTCATCGCGGGAGAATGGGGTGGAGAAAGGCTAACCGGAACATTCGACGGACAACAAGAAGAGGAACATTCTTGTTTTAGCGATACGACAAAAGCCGATTTTTACTACGACGCACAAGGTGTTCTCAATCTCTGGACGGGATCTTATCAGATCAAAAAGAACGTCGCGATCTCGACCGGCCCCGGACTCAGCAGCCTTTTCGGAACTTTTACGGCCCCTCCGATCGCGGCTCAGTTGATCGCATCCAGAGACGCTTTCTGCATCAATCTCCCGGAACAGACCTCGGATCCGAACTACACTTCGACTTGTTCTTCCGGAACCCTCACGGGACGTTACGATCAAATCATCAAGAATACGGATTCCGAATATAAAATTCTTTTTGATACGCAAAAATTGATCGGAGACACTCTGAAAAAAACCATCACGGACGCGGCAAAGGGCGTCGGGGTTTCCATCACCGATTTCTCGATTTAATAAAAAAATAAAATATAAAAAGATGAACCGTTATGAAAAACAAAAGTATAAAAATGAAGGAAAAATTTCATTCCTTCATGGTTTCAGCATATTCTAATATACGAATAGGATTCCTCCTCGGAATCCTTTTTGTTTTATTCTCCCAATGCGGCGGAATTTTAGATTCGAAAAAGAAGAACAATAACGATCTAGAATTAGCCGCCATTCTT
Organism: Leptospira ainazelensis; assembly: GCF_016918785.1. GTDB lineage: Bacteria > Spirochaetota > Leptospiria > Leptospirales > Leptospiraceae > Leptospira > Leptospira ainazelensis. Next base: position 1,650 of record NZ_JAFFPT010000055.1, read on the forward strand.
CTAATTCTCCAAAACATAGATCCGGGAGAACAATACTCGGGCGGATTGACGACCACGTTCGACACAACGGTAAACGCATTCGACTTAGTCGCTTCGAATCTTCGAGACGGCGGAAACATCGACTTTCAGGGCGGAAACTCATTCTTTAACAGACTCTGGGTCCAAGGCGGAAATTCCGCGTCCGACGGATTGGGTCCCGTATTCAACAGCAATTCCTGCAACGGCTGTCACGTAAAAGACGGAAGAGGAACTCCTCCCGTCAGCGGAAGCAGCACCTTCTCGACGATGTTGGTTCGAGTCAGTAAGAATGGAAAAGATCCGATCACGGGCGGTCCCGTCGGTTTGGACAACTACGGATTACAGATCAACGATCGTGGAGTGGCCGGTCCTCCCTTAGTTCCCGGAGAAGCTACCACAACGGTGACATTTGTGGAAGAACCCGGAACCTTTCCGGACGGAGAAGCCTATTCTCTCCGAAGACCTACGTTTACGATTTCAGCTTGGGCCTTTGGAGTTCCTCCCGTCGTCAATCAATCTCCCCGTACTTCTCCTATGATTCCGGGGCTTGGACTTTTGGAAGCGATACCGGAATCTACGATTCGTTCTTTTGCGGATCCGGATGACACGGATGGAGACGGTATATCAGGAAAACCGAATACAGTTTGGGATGCCAGACTTCAGAAAAAAGTTCTCGGTCGATTCGGATGGAAGGCAAACGAACCAAACTTAAACCAGCAGAATCAAGGCGCTTTTTTAGGCGATATCGGAATCACAAGCCCTCTTTTTCCGACCCAGAATTGCACTGCCGCACAAGCCAACTGTCTCGCGTCCACACCCGGAAACAACGGAACCTCGGAAGGAACCGAAGTTTCGACAAAAACCGCCGATCTCGTAACTCTCTATACAAAACTCGTGGGTGTACCCGGAAGAAGAAACTGGACGAATACGAACGTGATTCGCGGAAAAGAGATCTTTTCCGAAATCGGATGCAACTCCTGTCACAAACCTTATATTTTCACGGGTTATCTTGAAGGATTTCCCGAAGTATCCTTTCAACACATAAAACCTTATACGGATCTTCTTCTTCACGATATGGGAGCCGATCTCGCGGACAATCGAGAAGATTTTGAAGCTACCGGAACCGAATGGAGAACCCCTCCTCTTTGGGGAACCGGACTTGTTCAAAAGGTAAACGGGCATAACCATCTCCTTCACGACGGAAGAGCAAGGGGACACAAAGAAGCGATCCTTTGGCACGGAGGAGAAGCCCTCAATTCCAAAAACAAATTTATCGCCCTTTCGAAAGCGGATCGGGATAAACTGATCCTTTTTCTGGAGTCTTTATGAGAATTTTAGAATTTTCTAATATGATTAAGAAAAGAGCCCTCATTGCCGGAAAAGTCAAAATTCTACTTTTTACTTTTTTGGTTATTTTTCCCGGAATCCGTTGTGAAGAAATCGGAAAAATATCGGGAGCGGAAACGCTCATCATCGCCTTGTTTGCAAACGCTAGCACGGGAGAATTTCTAAATTACACGGCCAACCAGGTCGCAGTCCCTCAATTCAATCGACTTCTGATCGCTTCCAATCAATTGAAAACGAGCGCCGCAAACTATTTTACGACCGCAGGAACCGGAACTGGGCCGGCTGATTTGGCCGACCTCCAAAACAAATGGTTAGCAGCCAGAAAACTTTTCAAACAAGCCGAGATCTTTTATATCAACCGTTCGTATCTTCCTTCCACATACGTTCACAGATTGGACGGTTATGTTTTGGGAGAAAGCAGCCGTCCCACTACGGCCGATTTGGACACGGCGGCGGCTACCTCCCCATCCTCGAACGCCGTAGACGGATTTCCTCTCACTCGAAAAGGATTCGCGGCTTTAGAGTATTTCATCTTCGACAACGGAGCCAATGTTCATACGTTAGCCGCCATCGATAATGCAAACGGCTTGAGCGTGGGAAGAAGAACTTACATCGCCTCACTTGCGAGTGTGATCGAACTCGATTCACAAAGACTCTACAACTCTTGGAATTCTTCTTTTGCAAACGAGTTGGCGACGGGTTCCGGTTCCTTTGCGGGAATCAAAGACGCGGTCGATTCGTTTATCAACGGAATCGTACAATTGGAATACACGAATCAAGTCGTTCGTATCGGAGTTCCCGCAGGGTTAACGGTCGCGGGAACTACTCAGTATCCTGCAAAATTAGAATCGATTTACAGCGACACTTCCTACCAAGACCTTCTTTCTTCGGTGGAAGGACTGGAACTAGTATACGCCGGAAATGCCGGAGACGCGGATTCCCGATCCCTGAGTTATTTGGTAAAATTGCAAAACAGCGAGTTGGACACTAGGGTGAAAAATAAGATCGCAACTCTCAAAAACAATCTTCAGAGCAGAATCAACGCATCCATCACTTTAAAAACGGATCTCACCGGAAATCTGACTTTTGTAAACACCCAGATTCACGCCAATTTTAAGGATTTGAGAACTACCTTTGCGACCGAAGTGATCGGCATTTTGGGCGCGAACGCACTTCCGTCGAACTCGGACGGAGATTAGAATTTTAGAATATTCTAAATTCTAATTTTCGACAAAAAAGAATAAAGGGGAACAAACGAATTGTGGTTCCTCTTTATTTAAGAATCCGGAAAGGAAAAATCAAACGGAACACCGCGGGAAAACCGTAACCTTCGAATCAAAAAAATCGCCTTTTTCCAAGTTTTAAATTCGTAAATTTCTTTCCAGAACCGCTTTTCTTTTCTAAATTCGAATTTACGACTGAAATTCCGATATGAACCTTTCCAAAAAAATAACGTTCTATTGGATTCTACTTTGGAGTCCTTTTCTCTGCATGAGCCAAATTCACTACCAACAAATCACTCTGGAGGAATTGGTTCGAAGTTCTCCCTATATCTTTTTGGTCCGCGCGGCCGATCCTTCTTTTTCCGTGACAAAGATAAAAATTCATTCCAAACTTTTAAAGGAACTTGGGATTCAGGAAAAACTCAAAAAAAAGGTTCCCGATTTCGAAAGAAGAATCGCTCATTACGAGGTTCAAGAAGTTTTAAAGGGAAGCTGGGATCAAAAAACGATCTCGGTTCTTCCTGCGAATTTCGTCAATTCACTCGAACTCCATATTCTTTATTATGGGACCGGACTTTCAATTTCCCCCATCTATCTTTCCTACAATCCTCCTCAGGAAGTGAACGAGGAGAATCAAGATTTTATCATATTCTTACGGCGCTCTTCCCGGTTCGAAACGTTTGAGTGGAACACGGTCGGAAGTATAGAATCGATAGGCCGTAAGGAAGAAATTTTGGATCTTATCCGCAATCGATAGAGAAAAGACTCGATTCTTCTCAAACGCACAGAATAAGAATCCGCTTTCTATTGCCGATCGTGATCTGCGTTAGTCCGCATTTCTCCCCGTTTTCACTCGATCGCCCCTTCTAAGTTGTGTTCCGTTTTTTAAAATTCAACAACGACTTCGAAGAATTTTCCGAGGAAGAAGTTTCGAATTTGAAAATCCGACTTGCCATTCTTAGCAAGATTGATTCCATTCTCCGAAAAACAAAGAGTGGAGAAACAATGAATCCTGCAATCATCGCGTTAATTGGTTTTACGATTTGGACCATCCTTCTCGGAATCGGAGTGATCAGCATCCGCACGTTTAAGGTTCTGAAGGGAGAAAAAAAATCGAACGAGTTTCCTTCCGGAGTTCAACACGGAAGTAATTTCTATTGGAGACTGAACAGAGCTCACAACAACTGTATCGAAAATCTTCCGATCTTTGCGACCTTGGTTTTGATCGGGGCCTTTATTGGAGTTTTGGATTCGACATTCGCATTCGTAAGTCAAATCGTCTTGGGAGCGAGATTGATTCAATCCTTGGCGCATCTGAGTTCCGGTTCCGAGATGGCGGTAAACATACGTTTTACCGGCTTTGTCGTTCAATACGGAAGTTTTCTCTATTTGTTCTGGCAAATTCTCCGCAAGTCGGGAACGATCTGAAAAACAAAAAGAATTGGATTCTTTAGAATTCTCCTGGATTCTGGAATCCGATGATTCTATTTGCGGACAAAGAAAAAGAATTCAAAAACTCGAAAAGTTTTTGGACCTCCCTCGGAAAAAACGTTCTCTCCAAATCCGGAGAGAACTCCGGAAGATTGATCGACGTCCGAATTCTTTCCGGAAATCTCTCGGGTATCGTAGTCCTCAAAGGATTTCGAAAAATCTACTTTTCGAAAGAATATCTCAAATCCGATTCCAAAGAAAGAATCCTCTTAAAGATCGATCCTCCTAGCAACCTTCTCGGCAAAAGAGTCTACGATAAAAACGCAAGACTTCTCGGATCGGTCGTTTCGATTCAAGTTTCGCCGGGTTCTTCCAAGTTGATCCGTTTTTGGGTAAGGAAGTTTCCATTCTCTCCAAAGATCGAGTTTTATCCCGAAGACATCGAAACATCCATTAAGAATGTCTTATTAAAAAAAGATTATGCCAAACGAAAGTAACATAATCACTTCCGATGATATTCTAGGAAAGGAAGCTCTCGATCCGGAAGGCCAAATTCTCGGGGTCGTGGTCAAACTTCATATCGATCGTACTGAAAAAAGAATCATAGGTATCACGATCGACCAAGGTTTTATGAAACCCGATCTTTTTGTGGGAATCGACTTTGTTCGTACTTTAGGAGTGGATGCGATTTTTCTCAATACGATTCCATTTGAAAAATACAAAGGGCTCAAGGTTTTGAGCAGCGACGGCTCCGAAGCCGGAATCGTTGATGAAGTGATTTCCAAAAACGGAAAGTTGGAATCCATTCTCGTAAAAACGTCCCTCAATCCGCTTTCCAAAGAAAGAACTAAAATCCCCGCCGCTAAGATCCAGGAAATCGGGGACAAGATTTTGCTCAAAAGAAAATCTTCTTGACCAAAACGGGTTTTTAAGGAGGATTCTGAGTACCTGAACTTTTGTCCACTTTCCGCGATAAATTTGATTCGGAACCTTGTTATCAAATCTACAGGTCTTAAGAAATCCTATGACTTCCAAGTTTGACTTTCTCCGCAAAAATCTCTACAGTATGGCGGAGCTTTGTCTCGAACAAGTACTCATTCTCGACGACGCTCTGGAAACCGACGATTCCGAACTTGCAAAAAAGCTAATCGACCGAGACGATCTGATCGATAACCTCGAAAAACAAAACGACAACCTTTCCCAGAACGCGATCTTGGAAGCGGTCGCCAATCGGAATTCTATGGGAATGGATCAGGTCGACGGAGAAGTCATCTTAAAAAGAGACCCTCTTCGTTTCGCACTTTCTGCGATCCGGATCACAAGAAACTTGGAAAGAATGGGAGATCAGATCGTAAACTGCGCGAAGTGTTTTCGAAGAGGCCTGATCCCGAAACGTTTTTTCTGCGACGAAGAGATTCTAAACAAACTTTTATCCAGAGTCATCACCATCGTCGGAATGGCGGTGGAATCCTTGGTCGAAGAAAAAAATCGTTTTTACGGAAGCGTTCATTCTGTCGAGGAAGAGATCAACAATCTCTGTCAATCCGCATTCTTAAAATTCGTAATGGATCCAAGATTGGATAAAAATCAATTCGCGGATGTGTATCGTCTCATCCTCTGTTTAGAAAGAACGGGAGACTATGCGGTCAACATCGCGGAAGAATTGGTTCGTTTGAATACGGGAATGGACATTCGACACGTTTCGGATCCGGTTCAAGCGATTGCAAAAACAAGCTGAGACTCCTTTCACACCTAACTCCAATTAGTATCTCTGGATGTATAAATTCTGTTATCTCAGAATATAACGTGATAGGTAGTTTTCTCCGCGATGAGTTATACTGTTAACGCGTAATCTTTACAATCTAAGAATTAGGTTTTATCATGAGAAAACACTTCACTCAAACTCGGAACGGCCTAGAAAGGTTTTGGCAGATCGAGATCTCCGGTTATTCTCTCCTTGTTTCTTTTGGAAAAACGGGTTCTCTCGGAAAAAGAAGAATTCTCAATTTTGAAAAGAGGGACGAGTGCAGCAAAGAATTCGAAAGGCTCGTAGAGGAAAAAACAAAACAAGGTTTTCAAGAATCCGATCGGATTCCTTCTTATAAAATTCTTTCCGGCGATCCGAACTATTTGGAGAGCTGGAATCGAATCTTAGAATCTTCCGATCAAAAAGAAGCCCTTCGAAATCATTTTCATTTTTTGACGGAAACGGAAGAGTGCAAAACTCTTCTGGAGCAAATTTTTTCCCAGATCACCGACGTAAAAATCGAAGAAGAACAATTGATTCTTACTTTACCTTGGTCTTACGATAACGAAACTCCGGTTCATCTTTGTTGGCAAAAACCATTTCTCGGGAAAATTCATACTTCCGTTCCCAACTCGATGGCAGAATTTGCCTGCATCTTTAACGGAATCAAAATCAAACACGACAAAGACGATTATCCAACGTTTGCGATCCGAGGAATCGGGGCGGATTCAAATTCTCCGGATCAACCCGCCGTAGTAGAAGACGACTACGGATGGGAAGAAGAAATCTTGGAAGATGGCGAAAGCTGGTGGATCGCTCCTCTGGAAATCGTAGGAAAGGATTTTTCCGACATACAGTCGTTAGGCGCATTGCTCGTCTATCATCCGTTTATCAAAAACAAACACGGAGAAGCGGCTATCTCTTGTGTCGATCACGGAAGCTGCGACTTAGAACCTCCTGCGGTCCGTTATGGAATGGGCGGTTTTTTGCTCCGAGAAATTGGCCGCTGGGTACGAGATATCGAGGTGGATTCGGATAAGGATTTGAGTTTCGACGGAACTCCGATCGTTTCGAGACGGTTTCAGGAATTTATGGCTCACAAAGCGGTGGAGATTTCCGAAAACGATTCCGACGTCGCAAAGAGAATTTTAGAATTCGACTGGCATTCTCTCGCGTTTAAAATTCACAGAACGATTTCGAAATGGATCCAAGGGCTCGGAAAAGAAGGTGCGATCCAAGAAAAAATTCTCGTTTTTGATTCTTATTGGGACGACGCGGGGGAAATCGTTTTTCTCGGTTTTGATTGGCACGCAGGAAAGGACTATGAAGACGCAATTTCGGAAGGTGCAAACTTTATAGATTATTTTCTGAATTTCACGTCCTTCTACAACTATATATTAGAAAATTCTGATTCTTCCGAAATCTCCGGAGGGGAGATCGTGGAAATTCTCGGAGAAGATTACAATTCGGTTCGAGACATTCTCGCGTTTTTATCCATTGAGAATTTTATTTCCATCGCGAACGGTAAAGAATTCAAAAAAGTTCCGAAAGAAGAGGAAGGTGTTTATTTCGCGTATTCTCATTTTCACGACGAGGAGGCGAGTGTCGCTTATCATTCTCAGAAAGGAATCGAGGAAAAATTTTTCGAGGAGTATTTTCCAAAGGAAAAAAAAACTAAAAAGAAAAAGGAAATCCCGGAAGAAGATCGGGAACTTTTGGACGATATTATCGGCGACGTTATGGATGACTACGCCGGCGTCTGGAAAACCACGATGGAACAATCCATTGAACGTCTGGATCAAAACTTTCACGAAAATCAGGAAAGGTATAAAAAAGAATTCGATCGAATTTTAGAATACAAAGAGAAAGTTTCCTCGAAAGAGGAAAAAGAAAAGTTTAGCGACTTGGGAATGCAGATCAGTTCCATCGCTTTGAATCGGTTTCTAAAAGCGAACAAACCCGACGTTGCGGGTTGGGTTCTGAATTGTTATCACGAAATTTATGAGAAGTTAGGAATCAACAGAAACTCCGTAGTGAAGGGAAACGAGTCAGGTAAGATGTACAATACTTCCGAATACTTTGCGGGAGATATCATCGTCTTTATCGCCAAATACGGCGGAGGGAAATTTCTCGCCTTAGTGGAAGAATTACTCCCGACCGAGATCAAGGATAGTCGTCTCGCTTTTAATCTTGCCTGTTTGAATTCTTTAGAAAAGAAAAGAACCGATATGCTTCGTTATACTCAGATCGCGTTGGCCCTTGGAAAACCGAAAAGCGATTTTAAAGATCGAGACTTTGACAATTTTCGAGAGGATCCCGAGTTTCATGCGTTAGTCGGTCCTTGACCAAAAGGATAGGAATTTTGAATTCTAAAAATCGGATTCTCCCCTTAGCAAAACGGCGTTTTGAATGAGATTATTTTCGGTTTTTGTAATATCGATCCTAGGTTTTTTTCTCGGAAAACGTCTGGAAAGTTTGTTTGGTTTGGATCCGCCCTACTCTTTGTTCTATGCCGGTATTCTAATTCAGCTTTATTCTATCATTACCCTTGCTTTTTCCCTGGCCTTCTTTGTAACAACGAATACAATTTTAAGAATCCGTTCTAAAGACCGGCGGTGATGTTTCATCCCCATCGAGCGCCGAAGAGAATGTTTTTTTGAAAAAATTCTTCAGCGTCTTTTTTTTTCTCCAAAAATCGACGGCCTGATCTTGTTCGAGAACCGTCTTGTGTATGGGAACAATCCATCTTGACACAAAGAGAAAAATTCAATCCTCCTTTTCCGATTCCAAGAAGGAAGTGGAAACGATCCTTTTTCCGGAAACATTTCTGAATTCTTTATCCGACGAAGAAAGGAAAAAACTTCCGAGATGTGTTTTTCCTCTTCTGAAGAGATATCAAAAGTTCATCTTATCAAAAAGAAGAATCAATCCAAGAGCCGGGAAAACGCTTTACCAAGGAGATCGGGGAAAACTGATTCGTGTGAATCTTAGAATCGAATCCGAAGCTTGGTTGTTGCTCGGAGTTCTTTCGGCGGCGCACGGAGTATCTCGCTGTTTTATGTTGAACTATCTCCTTTGGTTGGAGGCCTCCGAAGTCGGGGACTCTATCGATAAAGTTTTGAACGTGGGATGTCCACCGCTCCACAACTCTTACAGCTATATCTGGCACCTCGATCGGGTCGAAAAGAAGATCATTCGAAGGATAGAATTCGATCCCGACCCGCTTTTTACCGATTTTTAGGAGAATTTCTCATTCTTTCGGACTTACTACGATCGGAAGATTGTTCTTATCCAAAGGAACAAAAATCAACTTTGAGTTCGGATTATCAAAAGCTTTGTATTGAAGATATCTCGTCGTCAACTTATCGTTGATAATCGCTTGCGACCTTGCTTGCCCGTCTGCACGAATCATCTGCGCTTCCGCATCGGCCCTCGCCTTCTTCTTCGCAATCTCTATACTTTTCTCCGCTATTTCGAGTTCGTATTTTTGTTGTTCAAGTTCCTGTTGTTTCGTAAGTTTCGCTTCGATTGCGTGCAACATATTTGGAGAATATTCTATGTCGTCCAAGATTACGTCGAAAACTTCGATGTGTTTTCCTTTGGTTCTTTCGATCACTGCGGTTTTGATATCTCTCGCGAGGACGGCGCTGTTTTTAGAAATTTGAATCATCTGATGATGGGAAACTACGTTTCTAATCGAAGCCCTAAACTCCGGCTGCACAATACTTCTGTAATATTCCGGACCCACCTCGATATGAAGCTGATACACTTCTTCCCTTATCGGTCGCATGATGATAACCGCTTGAACGTCGATCTTTAAGTCGTCGTTTGAAAGAACGTCCACCTTTTCCTTATACGAATTCCATTGTGTGGAATAAGTATAAATATCGTTCCAAGGAAGTAACCAGTAAAACCCGTTAAAAACAGGATCTTTACTGAGTCCGACATCCGAAAGACCGAACGGTTTCCAAAACAATCCGATTTCGCCCGGACGCACCGTAGCGCCGCAATTAAGGGTGAGAATGGCTAAAAGAATGAAAAAAAGTTTTTTCTGATTCATAAATAAACTCTTATATTCCTGATTTTTAATTTAGTTACTTCCGTCGAATTCTATCGTAAAACGTACGATCAATTTAGGATCCACATGTCTCGCGCTTCCGTAAAAATCTCTTTTATGACCCGCGAGAAGACCTTGAATCGCGATTTGACAAGATTCCAAAAGGGAATCGTCCTTATCGTATAGTTTTACGGTAAAAAAAGCCTCTGCGTAATCTTGACCGGATCGATTCTCGATCTGTCCGAAGATTTCAAGATAAGCGAATTGATCCTGGATTCCTACGTTGTAGTATTTGAATTTTCCGTCCAAAGTCGTTTCCGGGGAGGATTTTCTGGAAGCGTCCAATGATTTAAAATCCGCCATCGACGCAACAAACATCGTCAAAAGAAAAATTGAGAGAAAGGCAAATATAAATCTTCTCAGAAATAGGATTGTAGAACGAATCTTTAAAATTTCAGATTTGGAAATTTCTTTCCAAAGTCTAAAAAACGTTTTTGGGACTTTTTTTTGATCGACGGGTTTAATCGTATCTAACGATGTTTTCATTCAAAATGATCCTTTAGAAAAGAAAGAATAGAGAACGTATCGGCTTCGTTTTTTCATGGATCCCGTATTTCTTTACGAAGTAATATTAGATTCGCTTTTTAGAAAAGGTAAACAACTTTATGAGTTCCGCAAAATCGATTTCTTCCGGTTCTTCCCTTTGGTTTCTCGTTCTTTTTCCACCGTTGAGTTTTTTGATTTCGATTCTGGGATTCTCCATCTTTTTTGTTCTCTCCGGGCTTCAAGAACCGGATCAAATTTCAAAAGAAGTTCAATCCAACGTCCCACTGATCCTTTTATTTTCTCAAATCCAAATTCTCCTTCTTTTTTTCATTCTCCTCAATCGGAACGAACACTACCAGATTCGGGAAGAATGGAAGATTCTCTCCTTTTCGGAAACGTTTCAGAAGATCGGACTCGGATTTTTTTTTGGAACGGGACTCGCCTTAAGTTACATCTTTATTCTCGCCGATTTCCTTTTTTTTCTACAGACTCGACTCGGAGACTGGGTCCCTCCGGGAGAAATGTTGTCTTCGTTTCAAAAACCGGTTTGGATTTTTATCGCTGCAAATTCTCTATTGGCTCCTTGGATCGAGGAATCGGTTTATAGAGGAATGACAATGCGCGCTTTGGAGGAAAGATTCGGGATTACGGCGTCGATTCTCGGATCCAGCTTACTTTTCGGCATTTTACACTGGTTAGGCGGTTTTTGGTATATTCTTCTGACGGCGATCGTGGTCGGAATTCCATTTGCGATAGTCAAACGTTATACGAAATCGTTATGGGTCGTCTTCTCGGCCCATTTTATTCTAAACCTAATCGAAAGTTTATGGATTCTAAACCGTTAGAGAAATTTCTCCATCGACTCTTTTTCCAGGAGGATTTTTGATTTTTTTGGAGATTCCATTCTTATCCGGAAAGAAGAAGATATTTGTTTTTTACACACAAAGCGAATCGAAAAAAGTCATGGATCTAATTTTAGAAAATAGAAAGTTTAAACTTCCGGAACATCATCCAGATAACTTTTTAATTCCTCTTTAAGACCGGGAGGCAACGCTAAACCTGCGCCTTCGATTCTTTCATTGTATTTGTTAAACGAAAAACGATGTCTCGAGGTCCGAATGTAATCTTCCAATGCTTCGGAGCCCCAGTCTAAAATATCGTTTATAAATTCTTCGTTCTCCTCCAGCTTTTCACAATAAGGAATAAAAAGAGGACGATTGACCGGTCTTCCGATGGTTCTGTAAAACATAAGCCTTTTGATGAGATCGCTGTCTTTCAGATTTTCCTTTTTCTCTATGGCTTTTTCGACCATTCTCAGATTGATACAATCTAAGAATTCAACTTTCAGATTTTCGTCGTTCAGACGTTTTCGAAGCGAGGTTTTAATCTCCTCGGTCTCGTAAAGAAAGTTTGGACAGAATTCGGGACATTCCACGTCTTTGTGAAGGTCGCAAAAGTGAAGAAGAATACAATCGATATCGGAAGCCGTTTCCACAATTCCGAAATTGATCGAACCTAAAATTTCAACTCCCGTATGAAAACCTTTCTCCTGCAATTCCTTAAGGGCGATCCGAAAAGCCTGCATTCTTTTGAGAGCTTCCTTCGTATCGTAATTGCGATACTTGTTTTTTAGAGCTATGTATTTTTCTACAAGTGTTGACGTCATCCGGTGATGTTCCTGAGATACAGGTTCATTCCCCTAAGTACGATCTCAGGAATTTCGTGTCCACCCGGAAACGCTATCATTTCTCCTTTCCATCCGGCTCCGATTAAAAGTTGTTCCAACTTTTTCGCCGCCGGATAACCCAGAACGGGATCCATTCTTCCATGACTCTGAAAGAATTTGTAATCCTTCTTCTTTTCCGCCAAACGTCTCCAGTCGGTTTCGCTGATCAGAGTTCCCGATAAAATAAGAAGTCCCGCGGGATTCATTTCAGAATGAAGCGCGATATCTGTGGCGAGCATCGCACCTTGACTAAAACCTCCCAAGATCACTTTGTCCATGCTAAGACCTAGACTGGAAATCATCTCCACCGCTTTCTCGCGTGCGCTTTCAAGTCCTGCGGGATAACGATCCGAAAAATCTCTGTATCCTCCGGTCATCATCGCCTTCTGCAGCGCTTCCATATCGATCGGAAACCAAGCCCTTCCGTTGTAGCCTGGCATCACGGGAATTTCTAAAATTCCGTTTGGGAAAAGCCAATTGGTTCCTTCCGGGAGATCCAAGTATGCGCTGAGAGGAGAAAGGTCGTATGCGTTCGCTCCGTATCCGTGAAAAAGAATCACGGTATAAGCTTCCGGGTTTCCCGGAAGATAAACGGCTTCGATCGGACCGATCGATTCTAAAGGACGGTTGTATGAAGATTGCATGTTTTGATTCTCCAAATTCAAAATGAAAGAATGTTCATCTAACGATGATATATTTTCGTTTTAGAAAGGCAAAGGAAATTCAAGAGAAAGTTTTTACTTGGCAATTCTATTTCTCTCACGGAAATGGAAAGCCAATCAGTAACTCGACACGAGGGGAATCATGTCTAAACAATTCGAAGGAAAAATAGCACTCGTTACCGGAGCGGCGTCTCCACGCGGGCTCGGAAGAGCGATCGCAAATACTATCGCTAAAGAGGGAGGGGACATAGTAGTATGCGACTTAAACAAAGAACATATCGAACAAGCGGCGGCCGAGATCGCCAAAGAATTCGGCGTAAAAACCTTAGGAATTCCGTGTAACGTAACAAAGCCCGAAGACTGCGACGCCGTCATCGCGGGAATCAAAGAAAAATTCGGTAAACTGGACTTTCTAGTAAACAACGCGGGAGTTCTCAAAGACAATCTTCTTATGAGAATGAGCGAGCAAGAATTCGACTTCGTGATGGACGTAAACCTAAAAGGTGTTTTTCTTATGACAAAGTCCGCGTCCAAACTTCTTCTCAAAGCCGAGTCCGGAAGAATCGTAAACATCTCTTCGGTTTCAGGTCTTACCGGACAACCGGGACAAGCAAACTACTCGGCTTCAAAGGCGGGTGTGATCGCTCTTACAAAAGTTTCCGCGAGAGAATTTTCAGGAAGAAACGTTCTTGTAAACGCGGTTTGTCCCGGATATGTTCAGACAGACATGACCGCTTCCCTTCCGGAAGAAGTTCAGAAAAAACTGACCGACCCTATGTTCATTCCTCTGAGAAGACCCGGAACACAACAAGAGATCGCAAACGCAGTGAAATTCTTCTTAAGCGATCAATCCAATTACATCACAGGCACTTACTTGAGAGTGGACGGCGGCGCCGCGATCGGAATGTAATTTGTCTTTTTTGAATTTTGCAGGAGCTTTTTAAGAATGGCTTCTGCAGAATTCAAAATTCTGCATGTAATTTGCCTTTTTTCTACAAGCCATTTCTCTTTCTTTTCATTTCATAAACCAAAGAGGATAACTTCCTGAAAAGTTCATAAGGACGGATTTAAGTCCAGTTCCAAGTAGTTCTCTATTCTTCTTTAGAAACAAAAAGAGCGAATTCGAATTTCAAAAAAATTCGATACGATCTTTTAAACCTCAGAATGTAGGAACTCCCATAAGGATCCAACGGTTACGCATCTTTTGGAAAGCCGCTGAACTTTTAGAGAAGGAATTTGCGGGAACTCCAGCGTTCTGATTACGTCTCGGCGACCTGGAAAAGCGGGGTTTCGGGTCCGACTCTCGATTGTTAGCAGGAAAAATGAAAAAAACGGAATTAACTTTTAGAAACTCAAGAGTCGATCGCTTTCGGAGATAATTTCATAAAGATCGGTAAGGTTAGAATATTTGCAGGAGCCGGCCTCTTTCGTATTCCTCAGATCCAAACAAGTTCCACACGCAAGAATTTCACCGCTCCCGTCCTGAAAGAGCGAAATCTGATCTTTGATTTTAAATTCTGAAGAATCGAGTCGTATCGATTCTACACCTTCACCCAAAAGAAAAACTTTTACGGAATCTCCTTTTTTCAAAGCAAAGTTTCCGATCCGAAAAGCGTTGTAAACGGTTTCCGGTTTTGCAGAATCGATAAGAATACCCAATTTCATCTCCAATGCTCCTTTCTCAAAATTGAAACTTGCGGACGACTTATACCCAATGCCAAAGCCACCACTTTTCAAAAAGAACTTTGGCTAAATGCCAAAATCGGGAAGGAGGACGAATCGAAACGCCCGGACCTTCTTGAGAATAAAACTTTCCGTTTGCAAACCCGGCCTTCCCATCGCCGACTTCTAAGAAACAACCGCCTTCCCCTAAAAATTCATCCTTAGGAGTTCGCATCGATAATTCATCCGTAATTCTGGATGCAACGATTTCCGCCTGGGCGTGGGCAAAAACTCCGGCCTTCGGAAGAGGTTTTCCTGAGGGTAGAGCGATCGTAGTAATGTCGCCGATGGCATACACATTTGGAAGAGAAGTTTGAAGAGTAACCGGATCTACTTTTACCCAACCACTCTCCGCAACAATGGGCGAATTCTTTAAGAACATCGGAGGAGAATGAGCCGGAATTCCAATCAAGAGATCAAAAGACTCCGCCTCTTGATCGGAAAAAATCAACTCTTTGCGGGCCGTATCGATCTTCGTAACCGCACTTTTATTATGAAAGGATATTCCCCTTTGTTTTAAAAGCTCAACGACCTGACGCCCAGCTTCGGGACCGCCCGCCGACATCGGCATTTCTTCCGGCGTTACGATCGTAACGTTTGAATTTATTTTTCTCTCTTTGAAAAATGAGTCGATCAGCAATGCCGCTTCATAAGGAGCCGCAGGACATTTAAAAGGAATTGAAGAGACTAGGATCGTAACGTTTCCGGACGAGGAGGAAAAAAGTTTTTCCTTAGCCTTCATCACTCCGTCGAGTGAATACAAATTGAATGCACTCTGCTGAAATCCCGGAACTTTTTCAGGATTCAGATCCGCACCGGGAGATAGAACGAGATAATCGTAAGACAGTTCGTTCGAAATCGTATTTACGATTTTTTGATTCCAATCTATGCTCAAAACGGAATCGACGATGAGGTTAACTCCTTTCGAACGTATTTTTTTTTGAAATTGGTTCGGTTTTCTTTTGCCCACCAATGCCCAAAGAAGAGACGGGGAAAACGTATGAATTTCCGAACGATCGATCATTATGATTTCGACATTTCGATTCTTCCTTCTCAATTCCCTCGCGACGACAATTCCACCGATTCCTGCGCCTATGATTACGATTCGTTTCATCTTAATTCTCACCTTCTTTTATCAATTCGATACCGTTATTTTTGAACTCAAGCGGACCTTGTGGAATTCGATACGCATGCAAACCCTTCGCCCTTAGAATTTCAACCGCCTCTTTGGAAAGAACACAATACTTGCCTCGACAGTAGGCCACGATCTTTTTGCGTTTGGGAAGTGTATCCATTTTTGATTTGAGTTCGCTCAATGGAATGGAAATCGAACCGGGAACGTGACCGGAATTGTATTCGTTTTCGGGACGTACGTCGAGGAGTATGATATCTTTCAAAAAAACCCGTTTCAGAAATTCCTTATATTCGAGTTCGCTTAATTCTTCCTCGGAATCAAAAAAAGAATCCATCGCGACCCTGATTTCAGCGCTAAATTCCTCTCCCGTCGAAGCAACGCTGTCAAAAATCGAAATTCCCGCCGATTCGATACGATAAAAAATGTTTCTTCCCTCTTTGCGATCCGTTACGAGGCGCGCTTCTTTTAAGATTTGAAGGTGGTGTGAAGTCGCGGCCACGCTCATTCCGATTTCTCTGGATAAAAGATCGACGTTTTTCTCCGCTTGAAGCAGAAGATCCAGTAATTCGATTCGTTTTGGATCGGAAATCGCCTTCCCGTATTTCGCCAATACGGAATAGACAAAACTCTTAAATTCGCGACCGGATTTTTGGTTTTCCATAATTCCTCAAATATTCAAATATATGTTTGAATATTTGATTGACTTTGTCAATCCTAATTTTTAAATAAGAATCATGAAAGTAAGAGACAGCGGAATGCCGGAAGCCGAGTATTGGGATACCCTTTTTAACGTATCTTTGATTCTTGAAAGAATGAATTTGCTAAACGATATCGGAACGATTGTGGAATTCGGGTCCGGTTACGGAACGTTCACGATCCCTTTGGCGAAAAATCATAAAAATCGAATCATCGCCTTCGAGATCGAAAGTGATCTCGTAAAAGATCTTCGGGAAAAAGCGAAACGGGACGGTCTGGACCATATCATTCCGATCGAAAAAGACATCATTGCGGAAG
This sequence comes from Leptospira ainazelensis, assembly GCF_016918785.1. Lineage (GTDB taxonomy): Bacteria > Spirochaetota > Leptospiria > Leptospirales > Leptospiraceae > Leptospira > Leptospira ainazelensis. The sequence goes on from NZ_JAFFPT010000055.1 coordinate 18,278, forward strand.
GAACCTCGCTCGCACCCGATTCCGTGGATTACGTAATGATCTTCAATCTTTTACACCACGAAGATCCGATTGCGATCCTTAAAGAAGCTCACAGAATTTTAAAACCGGGAAGTTATGCAGGGCTCGTTCATTGGAACTACGATCCAAAAACTCCCCGCGGTCCCAAAATGGAAATTCGTCCAAAACCGGAAGAGATTTATAACCGAGCCAAAGAAGCAAAGTTCCAAATGGAAACGGCTCAACCGATCGATCTTCCGCCGTATCACTACGGCTTCCTCGCAAAAAAATAAAACGAACTAAAAAAGACCGATCGAATCCGGCTTTGATCAGTCTTTTGCCGAATTCGATAAGAGCGGAATCGGAAAATAGGTTCTAATAGGTTCATAAGTCCGGACTCAACTCAACGCGGACTTAAAGGATGAACCATGAACGAACAATGCCACTTTCTCCAAACCGTATCGGCGCTGCTCCCTCACACGCCGAAAATCTTTTTGATCGATTTTCTCAGATACTTCGTATTCGCCGGACTCGCCTTTACGACGCTCTATATCTGGAAACATCCTTTTCAACACAGGAAGATTCAAACAAAAACCGCAAAACCTTCCCAGTTTAGAAAAGAGTTTTTATACTCCGTCTCTTCCGTCGTAGTATATACAACCGTTACCTTGATCGTCTTGATTCTTAAAGAATACGGATTTTTTAAGTTCTACGATAGAATCGAAGACTACGGTTGGGGTTATCTTCTCTTGAGCGTATTTCTCATTCTTTTGATCCAGGACTTTTACTTCTACTGGACTCACCGTCTGATGCATACGCGTCTTTTTTTCAAAACCTTTCATAAGATTCACCACGACTCTACGACTCCCTCTCCTTGGACCGCGTATTCGTTTAGCCCCTGGGAAGCTCTCGTACATGCGATGATCATGCCGATCGTAGTCTCCTTATTCCCGGTTCATACGTTTGCCCTCGTGATCTTTATGACAATCCAGATCGTCAGAAACGTATTGGGTCATAGCGGTTATGAAATGTTCCCGAGTTGGATCCTATCCAATCGAATTCTAAAGTATATCAATACGAATACGAATCACGATATGCACCACCAATACTTTCGATATAACTTCGGACTTTATTCTACGATTTGGGATGAAATATTCGGAACCGTTCATCCGGAATACGAACAAACATATAAGAATATAACAGAACGAGAACCGGCCGATCTTTCTCAAGAAGCAAGAACGTTAGCCGATTAAAATTTTGTTAAACGAAATGCACAACGTAGCGATCATCGGAATACTGATTTTGTTCAGTCTCTTTTGTCAGCGGACTCAAAAATTCTACCGCGCACAAGGAATACTCGTCGGAAAGGAGAGAGAATTGGCGTTAGACAGCGAAGCGGCGGCAAACCTACTTCAGTCATCGGAAGCGGGATTGAGAATTCCATCACTCAAAGAACTTTCCGCTTTGGTAAAACGATATTCTTCCGATTACGCTACGATTTTTCTTTTAAGGGCCATCTACTCGAACACGTTTCAGGAGAGATCGCAAAAACTGTATTGGAGTTTCGCCGAACGATTAAAAACGTCCGATCTCTCGAAACGAGATCTCGTCCGGCTCGGTGAATTCCGATTTCTTTTTGTTCCGGGGCTAGCTTATCGTCTCGATACTTCTACGGGAGCTGATTTTGCCAGACAACGCCGGTGGTTTGATAAACAAGGGATTGAATCCGTTCTCATTGAAACCGATGAACTCGGTCTCGCTAAAAACAATGCGCTTAGCATTCGAAAATATTTGGCGACTCATCCCGATAAACGCAAAATAATTTTAGTCAGTGCATCGAAAGGAAGCCAGGACGTTCTCGCGTATCTCAATGAAATAGCATCTTCGGAAGAAACCGCCCGGATTCACGCCTGGGTCAATATCGGAGGAATCAATCGGGGAACCTTGCTCGCGGATGAGTTCGCGAAATTTCCGAAAATCTTGTTTGCAAAAATTCTTTTGGGATTTCGCGGAAGATCGACCGCGCTCGTAAACGATCTTCAAAGAAAACAAGATCCGTTAGAGTCCGCGAAATATTCTTTTCCAAAAACGATCCGAGTGATTCATTTTCAAGGGGTTTTGTTGGAATCGCAGGTGAGTGATAAAATCCGCTCTCGTTATAAGATTTTAAAACCTTATGGTCCAAACGACGGTCTGACACTGACGATCGATTCGATTATTCCCGATGGGATCGTAATCACGGAGATCGGACTCGATCACTACTTTCAGGATCCGGAGATCGACATAAAAACCGCCGCACTTGCCTTGCTTGCGGCAGAGAAATAAACAACACACAATTATTTAAGAATATTAAATAATTACAATATATTGATTAAAAATCCAATTGAGGAATGAATATGAGACTTACAAATCTTACAGAAAGTTTAGCTTATGTTACGGCAAATATCAGATTACGGGGTTCTGTCCCGGTATTGGGACGGGTTTTTATTACGATCACAATTTCTTTGGTCACTATATCCTGTGCCGGAATGAATAAACTTCAGTATTCTAAGATTTACTCAAGAGCGGGATGGCAACTGCCGGAACAAGTAGTGGAGACGCTGGAAATCAAACCCGGGCAGTCCGTCGCTGACTTAGGCGCGGGGAATGGATATTTTACTAAATATCTTTCCAAGGCCGTTGGCGAAACTGGAAACGTATTTGCGATCGAAGTGGAACCGGATTTGGTTTCACAGCTTAAAACAAAATTTTCCGATCACAAACCTGAGAATGTTCGGATCGTTCTTGGAAGTTCTGAGAATGCAAATCTGCCGGAAAAAGTGGATCTGATATTTTCCTGCAATACCTATCATCACGTTGAGAATCGCTCCGCGTATTTCTCAGAGTTAAAAAAGTTTCTAAAACCCGGCGGAAGAATCGCAATCGTCGATCATAAGGACGATCTAACCGGAGTTCTTCGCATTTTTGTAACAAAGGATCATTGGTCTCCAAGAGAAATCCTGGAAAAGGAAATGAAAGAAGCGGGCTTTGAAAAAATCGGTAATTTCGATTTTTTACCGACTCAAAATTTCTTTCTTTTTCAGATACAAAAACGGAATTGATGGTTTTATTTAGTTAATTTTTTGCAAAAGATTTTGTTTTCGGAAATCGGAAGGAGTGATTCCTACGATTTCCTTAAATGCTCGATTGAACGGAGCCAAGGATCCGTAACCGAGATCCATCGCGATCCGCAAAACCTGCAATTCGTTTTTGGAAGGATCCGACAAAATCGTCTTTGCTTCCCGGATCCGATAGTGATTTAAGAACTCGTTAAAGTTGCGATAACCCAAACCTTGATTGATCAGTTTTCTTATTTTCTTTTCGGGAACGTTCATCTGCCGGGCAAGACTTAAGATCGTGAGATTTTCTTTTAAAAAGATGCGTTGTATGTCCAAAAGGGAATTCAGAGTTTTGAGTAGATTCTCATCCAAAGGTTCTTCATCCGATTGTTGTTTCGGTTCCGAAACCAAAAAGGTGTTCTCTCTAAACTCAAAAAGTTTAAAGGAGAAAAAGAAAACAAGCGACGTGATTAAAACCGAATTCACCAAATCCAATTCTATGGAATATTCCGAATTTTTTATGATCACTTCCACCATTACTACCGAAATGGCGTAAATTCCGGTTATGGCCGCAAAGATCACTCGAAATTCCCGTCTCGATTCCAAAAGATCCACATTCTTATCCTTTAAAACGCCGCCTAACGCAAACAGAATGAGCCCTAAATAAACCAATTGGGGCATACTAAAGAGAATTTTAGCTATTACTGAAGTTTCGTTTCGTACATTCGAAAAATTGAATATAAAAAAACTAAAAAGATTGATTGTAAAAAATAAAACTCCGTGCCAAACCCTGAATCGAAATCCGTCCGCAAACAGGCTGGAAACAAAAAGATAAAAAAATAGCGATACGGAGTAACATCCGATATGTATGACTACGAAGAGGAACGGATTTACTTCGGTATGACCGAACGCGGGACACAAAAAATACGCGATCAGGCTTGTACAAAATAAACTACCGAGCGCGGTCCGATACGTGATCTTGATTCTTATTAAGAAGTTTAGAATCAGAAAACCCAGTTGTGCGACCGTGATCGCTTTCAATACCAAGATAAAATTTGCCAAATCGGACATTTTCCTTCCCTATCGAATTCAAATGGATTCACGATCCATCGGAGACAACAATCCCTTTTCTTTTAAAAGAGTCTTCGATCAAGTATAAAATCCAGTCTACGGATCACAGATAAAAAAGTATAAGAGGAGTATTACGAAAAAAATCACTTTGGATTCACGGCTTTTAGCCTAAAAAAAGAAGTGCATTCTCCGTAAACTTCCGGATTCTTCTTCCAAAACTTGGAAGGGATCGATGGATTTTAATGAACTTTTGTTCACTACATTCTTAAAACCTTCAAATTCAATTCAGGGAGAATCTTCAATGAGGGAAGTTGCGATCATCGGAGCTTATGAAACGGAACACGGGAACCACAAGGATAGAACCCTAAGAGATCTTGTCACCGAAGCCGGAAACGGAGCGATCTTAGATTCGGGAATCGATCGAAAGGAAATCCAAGCCGTTTTTGTCGGCAATTACGCCGGCAACGAATTCAATCATCAAAACACGATGGGTTCTTATGCAGCCAACTTACTTGGGTTAGGCGACAAACCCGCGATCCGAACGGAAGGAGCCTGTGCTTCCGGAGGAATCGCCGTCCGTCAGGGATTCTTATCCGTCGCCGCGGGAATCTATGATACGGTTTTGATTTTAGGCGTGGAAAAGATGAACGGTCTCGATCCGGAAACCACGATGGAAATTGTGGCGAGAGGACAAGACGCGGACGTAGAAGGGGGTTATTGTATCTCCGGTCCTTCCGGTTTTGCACTCAACGCGACCCGTCACATGCACGAATTCGGAACGACGAAGGAAATGCTCGCCAAAGTCGCCGAAAAAAATTATTATCACGGAAGTCTCAATCCGTTCGCTCACAAACAAAAAGAGATTTCGTTTAACAATATTATGAGAGCCAGAATGGTCACCACTCCTTTCGGTTTTCACGACGTTTCCTTGGTAACGGACGCAAGCGCGGCTATCGTGATCACAACCTTAGACAAAGCCAAATCGATCCGCAAAAATCCGATCGCGATCAAAGGTTCCGGAATCGGAGGAGATTATTTCAACGTTGCTTTGAAAAAAGATTCAGTCAGTTTTCCCGCGAGTATCCAAGCGGCCGCGGAAGCTTTCAAAATGTCCGGGGTAAAAAGAGAAGACATCGACGTTTTGGAATGTCACGATTGTTTTACGATTACCGAAATCATCAACATCGAAGATCTTGGTTTTGTGGAGAAGGGAAAAGGCGGAGCCTTTACGATGGACGGACATACTCGTCTCGGAGGCAAACTTCCCGTAAACACTTCCGGAGGACTCAAGGCAAAAGGACATCCGGTTGGAGCCACAGGAGTCGGTCAGATCGTCGAGATGACTTTTCAGCTCAGAGACCAAGCCGATAAACGTCAGGTAACAAACGCAAGAACCGCGATGACTCACGTTTTGGGCGGTCCGGGTGCGGTCAGTTGTATTCATATTCTTCAGAGGGTTTAACAATGTCGGAAACTATATTAGAAATTTTGAAAGGGAAAAAATGCAACTCCTGCGGTTTTCGGATGACGGAACCTTCGGTCGCCTGCACGAATTGCGGAAGTTCGGAGACTTCCGAAATTCAATTTTCAGGAAAGGGTAAGATTTATACTTACACAGTTGTGCACGTAGGTTTTGGTCATCTCGCAAAAAGAGCGCCTTATGTTTTGGCAGTCGTTGAGTTGGAAGAAGGAATCAAGACGATGGGTCTTTTGGAAGGGGAAGTTTCCGGTGTTCCCGTGACGGAATCCGTTCAAATCGATCTTCCCGTACAATTCCTAAAAGAAGAATCCGGAACCGGTTTTATCTTCACGCCGGCTTAAGCCGTTATCGGGACTTGAGAAAAATCAAGTCCCGTGACAATAACCTGACAAAAAAATTCTATCGTGAAAATTCCTCCCAAGATAAGCTGGTTGCACAAATAGAGGTGATTTTCGATGAACTCCAAAAATATGATCATTTCCATCGTTGTCGCTCTTACCTCTCTGGTTCTTTTTTTGAACTGCGGAGATAAGTCCGAGAAACCCGCTGAAACGCCTGCGCCTGCCGCAACTACAGCTTCCACACTCAGCCCGGAACTTCAAAAAGGACAGGAAATCTTTCTGCAAAACTGCGCTTCCTGTCATGGTGAAAAAGGCGCCGGAGACGGAGCTGCTGCGGCGAGTCTGAATCCGAAACCTCGCAACTATAAGGCTCCCGCCGGACAGTGGAAAAACGGAAACACCGAAGCGGGAGTTTTGAAAACTCTGAACAACGGAATTCCCGGCGGTCCGATGGTCGCTTACAAATTCTTAGGGGATGAGAATATTAAACTACTTGCAAAATATGTAGTTTATCTGACTCAAAACTAAAATTTTCTTTTCGGGTCGGAAGCGACTATTTTCCGACCCATCTTCCGGTTTTTCGACTGGTATTTTTTACAGCCCGAAAGGAACCTACTTTTGTGAACTCAAACAACCAGCTGCCTCCTTGCGGCGAAAATTGCGGAATCAGCAGAACTTCTCCGAACGCTCAAGAAAAAAAGACTTATACCAAACTCGGAATTTTTTTGATTCTTTTTGGAATCTCGTCCAAACCGAAGGAAGTAAAATTCTTTTGTAAAAAATGCGGAAGACAATTCGACCAATTGTCCGCGATCGAACTCGGAAATTATGCGTAATTCGATTGACTTTAATAGAATTTAGCTGTTTTTAGTGGAAAGATTCCTTATGTCCGACGATTTCAAAATTTTCGTAGATCTCACCGTATCCGTTCCCATCATTCACATTGAAGGAGAGATTACTTCCGAAGCCGACGAGGAAATCGTAGGGAAGTATGAATCCATTCCCGCAGACAAAAGAAGCAGAGTGATCTTGAACTTTCAAGGAACTTCGTATATCAATTCGGCGGGAATCGCGACTTTGATCAGCTTGATTACGAGAGCTTCCGAGACAAAAGGGAAAATCGAATTTGCGGGTCTCAACGAACACTTTCGAAAGGTGATGGACATCGTCGGTTTAACCGATTTCGTCTTAATCCACAACACTCTTCAAGAAGCTCTTAAGTAACCCAACCTTTCTTTTTAAAATCCCGGATTACGATTTCCAGATCTTCTGGAGTGTCCACAGACAATCCCGCTTCCTTTGTTAGAAAAACTCCGATCCCGTAACCGGCTTCGATCGCCCTAAGTTGTTCCAACGATTCGGATTCTTCCAAATTGCTTTTCGGGAGTGAATTGTATTTTAATAAGAATTCTCGATCGTATCCGTAAATTCCCAAATGGCGATAGAGTGGGACTTTTGTTTTGAACTGACTCGGTATAAGCGACCTTGAAAAGTAGATCGCCTTTCCGTTGTGATCTATAATAACTTTGACCCGATTGGGATCGGTTCCATGAGAAGAATCCAAAAGCGGAACTGCGGCGGTGCTCATCGTCCATTCCGGATGAGAGGCTTTCATACTTGCGACTCCGTCGATGAGTTCGGGTTCGATCCCGGGTTCGTCTCCTTGAATGTTTACGATGACCGGAAAATCAGGAAACTGTTCGGCGACTTCGATGATTCGATCTGTTCCCGAAGGATGACCCGGACTCGTAAGAACGCTCTTTCCCCCAAAACCGATTACAACTTCGTGAATCCGTTCGTCGTCGGTTGCGACTACCAACTCCGAAAGAGTGGAAGACCGGGAGGCATTCCGATACGTCCACTCAATCATGGTCTTATCGCCTATCTTTGCGAGCGGCTTTCCCGGAAACCGAGAGCTCGCATAACGCGCCGGTATAACCCCGAGAATTTTTCTCATCAGTTGACGATAAATTCAGTAAAGTAAACTTCCTGGATCTTTCCTTCCGTAAGAATGTGATTCACCTGAGCCTTGATCTCTTCCCGAAGATCCAACTGATCTTCGATATTGATCAATTCGTCTTTGGATTTTCTTCCCACGATCAGGTTGATCAAATCCCGCATCTGCGCGTTTCTTTCCGCAAGTTCCGCGGACAAGGTTTGATCTTCTTTTGCGATCCCGAATGCCAACTTCATTTTTACGAAGTGAGCTTCTCCTTTGTCCGAAGTATTGATCCGAAATTCTTCCGTAAAATTATAGTTCGCTAACGGCGGAGGCGGTTTTACCAACGCCACGTTCTTCATCTGTTTGAATGTGCTGGTCGCGGTTTGTTTCGCGACTACCATTGCTATGATGGCTACGATGATAATTCCAAATATTGCCCCGGCTACGTAAAGAAGCCATTTGATTATGGGCGATGTTCCGCCGCCGCCTTCGGCGGCGGGTAGCCCGCCTTCTTCCTCGTCTATTTCCGCATCACCCATTGGTTTGCCTCCTGAATTTTAACGTTAGTCGCTCTTCCGATTACTCGTTGCCTGGTGTGGACGACTCGGAACCGGGAATTTTAGTTTTTGGAAGTCCGAAATTGGTTTCGTATGGACTTCTCTTGGTAGACTTGTCTGTCATGATTACGATATCGATTCTTCGATTGTATGCCTTTGCTTCCGGTGTTCCGGAATATTCCACAACCAAGGGTCTAAAGGCCCCAAAACTCACCGCTTGGAACCAGGAAGGATCCAATTTCTCCACGTTGATGATATAGTCCGTCGCGTTGATCGCTCTCGCTCCGGCCAAATCCCAGTTGTTGATATAGGCCCTTTCTTCTTTTCCGGGTGCGACTCCCGGATTGACCGCGTCCGCATCCGAATGTCCTTCTACCCGCACAAAACGATCGAGTTCTTTGATCAAAGAACTCGCTTTTTTTAAAGCGATCTTGATCGAATCGGTAAGGACCGCAGAACCCGGATTGAAATAATCCGCGCTGACTAAAGAGATGATCAGACCTCTTTCGTCTTCCGTGATCTTTACCTTGCCCGCTTCCACTTCCGGTTTGAAAAGTTCGGTCGCGAGTTTTTTGGATTTCGAAAGCGTCTTCCCGGTTGTCTGAGAAGGAAGGCTTTCAATGTTCATTCCCATCTCTTCGAGCTTTCCTTTGGAAAGGGTCTGACCTCCGTCGAAAAAGCCGGTCGTCGTTTTGAATGCGGAAAGAATGATCTGCATCTCGATTGCGTTTGTTTTACCCGTCGTGTAGAGCATGATGAAGAAACAAAGAAGAAGCGTTACCATGTCCCCGTATGTAAGCATATACTCGGGGATATTCTGAATACATTCCGGACATTTTGCTTTTGCCATAATAAAAGCCCGAGTTTACTCGCTGTCGTCCTTGAGAACGTCCCTTTCCGAAGGTGGAAGAAACGAAGACAGCTTATCTTTTACGATCCTCGGGTTATCCCCGGACTGAATGGAAAGAGTTCCTTCGATCATAATCTGTTTAATCGTAAGTTCGTCTTCGGATTTGCGCATGAGCTTTTTCATTACCGGAATCGCAAACATGTTCGCGCCCATCGATCCGTAAAGTGTCGTGATCAAGGCGGCCGCCATCCCGGTTCCGATCGCGGAAGGGTCGCCCGAACCGAGGTTCTTTAACATCTGAACGAGTCCGATCAGGGTTCCGATCATCCCGAAGGCCGGCGCCAAGGCTCCCCAGTTTTCCCACCAAGCCTTACCGTTGTTATGGCGCGCGGCGATGTTTCCCATTTCGGTTTCCATAATGTTACGGACGAGTTCGGGATCCGTTCCATCCACGACGAGAGTAATTCCTTTTCTTAAGAATTCGTCGGGAAGTTCGTTCACGTCGTCCTCCAATGCGAGGAGACCTTCTCTTCTGGCTTTTTCGGAAAAGGAGACTAACGTTTTGATCAATTCGATAAGGTCGTGTTTTTCGGTTCTAAAAACCTTTTGAGTGACTTTTCCGACTGCGAGAGTCGATTCCCAAGGGACCGCCATGATGGTTCCTGCGGTTGCACCGCCGAACGTAATCAGTACGGAAGGAATATCAAAAAGGTCTAATGGACTTAAACCTGCCGAGATGATCCCGAAGATCATCAGGACAACCGCCGATCCTAAACCAACTACTGTTCCAAAATCCATAATTTTTTATTCCACCCTTTTGAACTGGTCCGGAGAAGAACCCAGAGGAAATACAAGAATCCGTTTCTTATATTCTAAAATTTTTTCGATGACTTCGGGAATGGATTCCTTTACCACAAACTTTCTATCGTTCGAAAGGGTGATCGTCGTATCCGGATTGGCTTCCAGGCATTCGATATGAGATGCGTTGAGCACGAATTCGTCCCCTTTTAGTCTATGGAGTAGAATCAAAGTAATTTTCCCTTTTTCCTCGGAGTTCTCATTCTAGTCTCGACCTGCTTCTTGATTTCGATAATGAATTTTTCCTCTGTAAAGCGGCTTACATTCTTCTGAAAATCGGAGGTTTTCCACGGTATTTGATCGGATCGTTCGATCGCCTCGTTGAGGGATTCCACGGTTTGTTCCTGGAAAAAAACTCCCGTCTTACCGGATACTACGGTTTCGATCGCGCCTCCTTTTCCAAAGGCGATCACCGGGGTTTGGTGGGCTTGGGCCTCGACCGGAGCGATCCCGAAATCTTCCATTCCCGGAAAGATAAAGGCTTTTGCCTTTTTGTAATATTCTATAACTTCTTCCCTTTTGAGATGCGGAAGGACTTCGATATTTTTCGGAAGATGAGAAGTCAGTTTTTTAAACTCCTGCCCTCCTCCGATGAGGACGAGCCTCTTTCCATTCTTACGAAACGCCTCGATCGCGAGATCGATTCTTTTGTAAGGCGCGAAGGCTGAGACGATGAGATAGAAATCGTCCTTCTTTTCGGAGACAACTTTCCATTTTTCCGGAAGACAAGGTGGAAAGATGACCTTTGATTCTCTACGGTAGAATTTTTGGATTCTTCTTGCTACGAACTCGGAATTGGACCAGAAAGAATCCACCCGCGAAGAGGAGGCCGCGTCCCAGGTTCTGAGATAATTGGAGATGAGTTCGAAGGCGAAAAATTTCAATCCTTTACGAGATGGAAAGTAATCGTAGTAGAGATCCCAGACGTAACGCATCGGAGAATGGACATAGCTAAAATGAAGCGAGTCCGGATCCGTGATCACTCCCTTGGCGACGCAGTGGGAAGAAGAAATGACGAGATCGTAACCTTTCAAATCCAAGGATTCGATCGCGGTCGGGAAAAGAGGGAGATACCAGCGATATTTGGAATCCTTAAAGGGAAGATTGTTTGTAAACGCAGTCGTGATTTTTCTTTGTTCGATCCGAGGATTCAACTTTCCGGGTGTGTAGAATAGAGTAAAAAGATCGGCGGTAGGATAAATTTTGAAGAGAGAATCGAGGACCAATTCTCCTCCGCGCATTCCGTTGAGCCAGTCATGGATGATTGCAACTTTCATATTGGTCTTATCGGCAGATTTTGGGTTTCTCTGTTGTGAGAATGTGGGAACTCCTAAGTTTTAAGATTCAGAGCTGGATCGTGATTTGGAAAAAAGTAGGATCTCCTATGTTCGAAGTTCAAAGCTGGTTCGTGATTTGGAAAAAGTAGGATCTCCTATGTTCGAAGTTCAGAGCTGGATCGTGGTTTGGAAAAAAGTAGGATCTCCTATGTTCGAAGTTCAGAGCTGGATCGTGATTTGGAAAAAAGTAGGATCTCCTATGTTCGAAGTTCAGAGCTGAGTCGTGATTTGGAAAAAAGTAGGATCTCCTATGTTCGAAGTTCAGAGCTGGTTCGTGATTTGGAAAAAAGTAGGATCTCCTAAGTTCGAAGTTCAGAGCTGGATCGTGATTTGGAAAAAAGTAGGATCTCCTATATTCGAAGTTCAAAGCTGGTTCGTGATTTGGGAAAAAGTAGGATCTCCTATGTTCGAAGTTCAAAGCTGAGTCGTGATTTGGAAAAAGTAGGATCTCCTATGTTTCCCAAAGGACTATAAGATCGGAAGAATCTCTTAAAAAAAATCCATCTAAGAACCAATTTTTGCCGTTTCAAAATAAAATAAATTACTGAAATCAGTCGCTGCGGATTTAAAGTTCGGAACATTGGAAAATTCAAGAATTCTATCTTCTCAACGTGTTGAGAAAAAATTATAAGAACGTTCCAAGAAAAAAGAAAACCTTCAGAGTTTACCAAAATAATAGTCGTTCCCGACGCTTCCGATCAGAGTAGTTCTCCGATACAAATTGATAGTAAAAGGCGTCGGAGCGGAACGTTCCAATTTGCGATAACCTTCCGAATAACGCCGAGCGTCGTTCCCAAAAATTCTCGCGTCGGTAAGAAGTTCCAAAAGATTATCGTAAGTTTCCGGAGAATGAATCATCCTTGGAATGGTTCCACGATTGGATTTGAGTTTTTCCGAAATCTCATAAAGATTCGTAAAAGAAGCGCGAATGTCTTCACGATTCTCGCGAATCACTCCCGTCGAAGCCGCAAAAAAATCTTCGAAATAGTCCGCAGAAGGAAGAAAGTCGGGAGCTCGCTGTTCCTCTTCGAGATAAGTGGGTTGGAAGAATGTGGTATCTTCTTTCTCAGAAGAACCCGGATCGATGTCGATCGTTCTTCCGGAAAGAATCGTATTCGTCTGAAACGTAATCTTATAGTTGTCCCAAAGAGTGATCGGTTCCTTGAGACGGATCACGATCTCGATCGCCTTTGTCTGATCCTTGTTCAAAAATCTCTGGTCCCCCACTTCGTCGATCGGAACAACATCCAGACTTCGGACGATTCCTCTCTCCACTCCGAGAATTCGAACCGGCGCTCCGGGATGAATTCCTTCCAGACGAGGGTAATAGATCTTCATCGTGTAGGGATAATCGTCTATACTTCCGGCCTTTTCGATCACGGCAATATACATCCCCAAGGAGAATCCTAAAAAGAAAATAACGCCCGTAAGAACCGCTGTAGGTTTTGAAAGATTCATAAATGAACTCGGATATTTATAAGATCGGTATTCAATTCTTTGCTTTCCAAGAAGGAATTCTTTTTTTGAAAAAATATCAATATCTCAAGAGTTCCTGAATTCGGGACAATGCTCGAATTTTACGATTTTTCTCTTGGATCGCAATCTCTTTGTATTCTCAAAGAATGTGGGAACTCCTCGATTTCCAACACCAAACTCTTCCCAAGAATCGCGATCCCTTTGTACTTCGAAAGAATGCGGGAACTCCCCATCAAAAACAAGCTGTACTTTAGAAAGAAATTCCCGATATTGGAATCAGAGAAGAAATTTACCCCAAGATGTAACGATGAGACATAATCTGATTGACTTTCTAAAAGAATTCGTGCAGAAAAGGAGAAACATTCTCCTCTTAGCTCTTCTTCTCTGTATTTTGAGCATTGGGGTGATTCTCGGATTTCGTTTTCAAGGAATTCCCCGAGAACTGAATAAGTTAATCATAACGGGGCACGAAAAGCTCAAAACGGAAGAAATCGTCAGAATGCTTGAAATTCAACCCGGAACCTCCTTTGATACTCTGGACTTGGATCTTCTGGAAAAAAAACTCTCCAGGTATCCGAGAGTGAATTCTGCCCGTATCACAAAAAAGTCGGAAGACCAACTCCTCATCGAACTCAACGAGAGAAAAGCATCCTTTATTGTAAACTCGGACGGACATCTCTTTGAGATCGACTCCGAACTCAGGGTTCTTTCCAAAGACGACGTTCGAGAAAAGGATCTCTGCGTTCTTTCCGGAAATTTTCCCGTCAAAAACGGCTTTATCCAAGACGCGAGCTTTCGAGACCTTTATAATTCCGTAGAACAGGCTTTTAGAATGTATCCGGCCCTAAAGCCAAGAATCTCGGAGGTTCTTCTGCAAGAGGACGGAGAAATCTTTTTTTTCGCCGACGAACCGATTCAATTGAGAATTCAAATCGGAACCCTTCTTCACAAGGACCAAATCCGCAAACTCTATGCCATCTTAGCCTATTTCGAAAAAGATAAAATTCAATCCGAACTCGTAGATATCAGAGGAGAAGACGCAGTCTACCACTGATATGTTGGAACCAAGAGATAGAATCATCGCCGCCTTGGACCTCGGGACTTCTCTGACAAAAGTAGTCGTAGCCCGACCCATCTCCGAATACGAAGTGGAAATCATAGGAACCGGAGCCTATCCTTCTTCGGGTGTTAAGAATGGGTCGATCATCAATATAGAATCCACAACCCGTTCGATCATCGAAGCCGTAAGCGAAGCGGAACTCATGTCCGGGCAAGAAATCACGTCGGTCGCGGTCAACATCACTGGTAAAACCGTCAAAGCGGACAATTCCAAAGGAGTTGTAGCGATCACAAACCGCGATCGAACCGTAGCCGAACCCGATGTAGTTCGCGTGATCGAAGCCGCGCAGGCGATTCGAGTTCCAGCGGATCAGCAAATTCTTCACGTTCTTTCCAAAGAATTTTCGGTGGACGATCAGACGAGTATCCGAGATCCGATCGGAATGACGGGCGTTCGCTTGGAAGCGGAAGTTCATATCGTCACCGCGGGTATAACAGCAATTCATAATTTAGAAAAGTGTATTGAATCTTCCGGACTTCACTGCGAGGTGATGATCCTTTCCAGCCTCGCGTCTTCCGAAGCCGTTTTGACCTCGGGAGAAAAAGATCTCGGCACCGCCGTCCTCGATATCGGCGCGGGAATCTGCGATCTTATCATCTACGTGGACGGAGGAATTTCCTATTCTTCCGTGATTCCTTTTGGAGGAATCAACGTCACGAGCGATATTTCGATCGGTCTGAAAACAACTTTGGAAACCGCCGAACTTCTCAAAAAAAGATACGGACATACCGTTCTTTCCGAGATCGATCCTACCGAATCGATCGAAATCCCTCCGATCAGCGGAAGACCCGCGAGACAGGTTCTCAGAGAAGAATTGGTAGCAATCATAGAACCCCGAATGAGGGAAATTTTCGAGATGGTGGATAAGGAGCTCGTGAAGTCCGGTAAAAAAGGACTTCTTGCGGGAGGAGTGATTCTCACGGGAGGAGGAAGTCTTCTCGAAGGAATCGACACTCTCGCCGAAGACGTATTTCGTCTAACGGCATCCAGAGCGCGTCCGGGCGGGATCAGCGGACTTGCTGAAAAAGCGTCCTCACCCGAATTTTCCACCGTAATCGGAATGATCAAATACGCGGATAGAATGACGGACATGGATCAGAAATCCGTGGACCGATCGGAAGGTTGGACGAAAAAAATCAGAAGATGGATCGAAGAGAATCTTTGACCCGTCCTCTAAAGAGGAAAATACGATGATCCGTTTTGAAGAAGAGACAAAAACAAGTCCCGCAGTCATTAAAGTATTCGGAGTCGGCGGAGGCGGAATGAACGCAGTCACGCGGATGTCCAATTCCACACTCAAAGGGGTCGAGTTCGCGATTCTAAACACGGACGAACAGGTATTACTCCGTTCTCCAGTCGAAAATAAAATCATCTTAGGAACCAAGATCACCCGCGGAATGGGAGCCGGCGGCGATCCCGAACTCGGCTACAAAGCCGCGGAAGAAGATAAGGAAAGAATCCAATCCGCAGTAAGAGGAGCCGACATGGTCTTTATCACCGCAGGAATGGGCGGGGGAACCGGAACCGGCGCGGCTCCGGTGATCGCAAAGATCGCAAAAGAAATGAAATGTCTCGTGGTTGGAGTGGTTACTCTTCCCTTTTCATTTGAAGGAAGAAGAAGAATGGAACTCGCCCGTAAAGGGATCGAACAACTCCGAGCACACGTGGACACACTCCTTCTGATCAACAATGATTCTATCTTTCGAGTTGTGGATAAATCGACTCCGATCGATCTCGCCTTTCAGGTGATAGACGATATTCTTCTCAACGCCGTAAGAGGGATCAGCGATATCATCAACAACCCCGGTCTGATCAACGTGGACTTTGCGGATGTAAAAACGATCATGAGAGATACGGGCGACGCCGTGATGGGAGTCGGTGAAGGAAGCGGAGAAGGAAAGGTGAAAGAGGCCGTGGAATTCGCGATCAACAATTCGTTGTTAGATTCCACTTCGATCGCAGGCGCTTCGTCGCTTCTTATCAACGTTTCGGGCGGAAAAGATCTTACGATCTCCGATTGGAACGAGGTTTCGGGAATCATCACTTCTCAAGTGGATCCGAACGCAAACATCATCATCGGTCTTCACGAAGACGAAAGTCTCACGAACAAAATTCGGGTCACAGTGATCGCGACCGGTTTTAGCAAACGAAATCCTTCCGGAAAACTGATTCAAAACCAGGACCTCAATACAAGAGTTCAGGAGAACTACGGTTTTCAGAGAAAGGCGGTCGGTATGGAATCTCCGAGCGAAAGAAAGGAGTTCCTACAAGAAGACCCAGGAGAATCGCTTCGACCGACTCCAGGTTCGCTTCGACTTCGTTCGTCTAACGCGCCCAAGCCGGAAGACTACGATATTCCAGCCTATCTTCGAAGAAACAATACCGGACCTTGACAACCTTGTAGATCCCAAGTCCGAATTTTGAAGTAAAAAGGTGCGGAGTTCCCGCACTTTCTATTTGGATCTCGGCCTTAATTTCAGATCGAAAGGAGTTCCTACTTTTTGCAAAAATCTTTCGATGATTCGTTCACTCGGACAGAAAAAAAAGACCCGAAACGATCGGGCCATTCTTTGTTTTATTTTTCGAGAATCGTCTTTCCCGTATTCGAACGAATTCGGTCTTTAAGTCCGTCCTCGACTTTTTTTAGAAAAGTTTAACTTTGTCGATCGAAGTAAAAAGAAGGAGTTCCTACTCTTCTTCTCCCTTCCCGAATTGTTTGCATTCCTTCAAATCCAAAAACTTTTCCTTCCCAAGTTCACACTGAACCTGTTTCAAAGTTTTATCCGACATACAACGCAAAACAATGGCTCTCGACATATCCGGTTGGAGAATCTGCTTCAGCATCAACTGTCTCATTCCCGTTGGAATTTCCGTTTCGGAAGCCTGAGCGAGCAGCTTTACGTTGTGCATCTGATTTTCGACGCATTCTTCTTCGGTCGGAATTTTTCTGCAATCTCCAAAAAAGAGAAAACAAAATGAGAATATAGAAATAAGAAAAGCGGACTTGCGCCCGCTTTTCATACAATCAATCGATTTCAATGGAATCGATTACTTTGCGTTGCTTTCGTCAACTGCGAAAGTAGCTTCTACTCTCTTTCTAAGTTCTCTCAGGTAGCTTTTTTTAGCTCCGTTGATCTTCATAGCTTCTTCGTAGAGTTTAATCGCTTTTTCGAAATCACCGGTTGAGAAGTAATAAGTTCCCAGGTTCGCTTTCGCTCCCCAAGACTGACCCTTCGCTTTTTTATCGGCTTTTTCCCATGCTTCTTTTGCTTTTTTGAAACTTGGAGTTTCACCTTGGATTTCTTCGTAACCTTCAGTAAGAAGTTCTTTTACTTCTTCATCTTCGTCTTTTACGAAAATTTCGATTTTTTCAGTCTTAACGATCGGAGAAAGTCTGCTCTTGATATAAGCTGCAGCTTCGTCCAAACCTTGTCCAAAAGAATCCAAAATGGAAGGACATGCTAAGTTTCCAACGCTGTTGAAGATTTTCGCAGGATTAGAAACAACCGCTTTTTTAACTTCTCCAGTCTCCACTTTGATCAGAGTAGCGTCGAGAGGAATCAACATGTAACGAACGCCTGTCGGTTTAGAAACAGGATCGTTTCCGGTGTTCACTTCTTTTCCAGTCGCCATAGAAGCCGCGAAACCGGCAACCTTCATTCCTGCAGCTACCATATCGATTTTGTTTTCGCTACCGCACTCAGTGTAAGGTTTTTGATATCCGATGTAAAGAATCGCTTCCGCACCGAGAAGATTTCCGATCTTTGCTCTGGACTTAGTGATACCAGTAAGAGAAAGAGTCGCTTCGTTGAGAACGTCCGCACGTTTGCTGAGGTCGATCAGTTTGTAATAAGATTCTTTGTCGAATGCTTCGAAAACTTTTGCCGGCATTTGATCGATAAAGCTAGAACCTTCTCCGAAGATCGCTTCCCAAAGGCTTTTCTTTGGAGGTTCGACTGCTAATCCTACGTTACGAATGGTTCCGAGGAATTTCTGAAGGGCACGGCCCTCTTTATCTTTCGGGAATACCGGATATTCTACATCGACTGTATCTGCGCAATTTCCTAAGAACATAAGGAGAACTAACACAGAAATTAGAGAAGATAATTTTCTCATGGAAAGTAATACCAATCCTGTTTGATTTTGGGGATAAGGGCTCATTTAAAACTCGAAATAAATCGTGTCAATATATTTTAGAATACAGGTTTGCAATTTGAGTCCGGGCCGATTCGGATCCTATTTTTTTTGATTGTAGCAAGACTTCTCTTAAGGGAAAGTGAAAGAGAACGGATTTTGCTGTGCACAAACGATCCATTTTTATTCTACTTTGTATCTTTTTAGCGACCGGATGTTTTGCATCGAAGAAAGAATCCGACTCAAAAGACCAACAACTTATAAGCTGGCTCCTCGCTTCCGGATCCGATCCCTCGTGCGTTGATTACTATACTCAAGGGAATCTTTGTCTCAAAACTCCCGTTGTCATCAGTGAAAAATGTTCCGGCTCGGAATTGGATCGATTTCAAAATGGAATTCAACCGGCCAATCTGCAAAACAGAAATACGCTGGGGGAACTCCTACGCTGCTGGAGCAAGTGCAATTCTACATTCTATCTAAACTACGTTTCCGGCAGCACAACTTGTGCCTTTGAGACCGAAAAAGATTTTGAAAATGCAAAACGCTCCGGTTCCTCAAATAGCGGGAATCTTTGGAGACAATGCCAGTCTAATTGTAACACGGGGGTCGATCCCGCTTTTCCAAAGTTAAGAGGAATTTCCACCACAACAACCTATTGGCCCTATTTATGAAAACCCTCGACGAAATCACAAAAGCCCTCAAGAACACTTATATGGATCACGAAGTGGAAGCAAAACTTCCTCTGATCCAAGAAATTCAGAAATTAAAAAAAGATAAGAATGCGGTTCTTCTCGGACACAACTACATGACTCCGGACGTCTTTCATGGAGTTTCCGATATTACCGGAGATTCTCTTTATCTGAGTAAGGTTGCGGCCGACACTTCCGCGGACGTCATTCTTTTTAACGGCGTCCACTTTATGGCGGAAACCGCAAAACTTATGTCCCCGCAAAAAAAGGTTCTCATCGCGGATCTCAAAGCCGGTTGTTCGCTCGCGGAAAGTATTACAAGACAGGACGTGATCGATCTTAAGAAAAAATATCCCGGGGTTCCCGTGGTCACTTATGTAAACTGTACGGCGGACGTAAAAGCGGAAACGGATATCTGCTGTACTTCCGCCAACGCCCTTCAGGTGGTGGAATCTCTGGAAAGCGATACGGTCATTTTTTTACCCGATCAATATTTGGCGGCGAACGTTCAAAACCTGACGAAAAAAAAGATCATCACACATCCGGGAAGTTGTATGGTTCATGAGATGTATTCTGCGGAAGACATCGAGCTTACGAGAAGACAGTTTCCGGGAGTTACCGTAATCTCTCACCCGGAATGTAAAACCGAAGTTGTGGACCATTCCGATTATTCGGGTTCCACTTCTCAGATGAGCGAGTTTATTCGTAAATCAGGCGCGAAGGACATCTTTCTGATTACGGAATGTTCGATGGGAGACAATCTTCGCTCCGAGTTTCCGGACAGACATTTCGTTTCCACTTGTCAGGTTTGTCCTCACATGAAAAGGATCACTTTGGAAAAAATCAGAGACGCGCTTCTTTATGATCAGTTTGAGATTCATCTGGATCCGGAAGTGATCGAAAAGGGAAGAATGTCCGTCCAAAGGATGTTGGATCTTTCTTTTAAGAAGTGATTTCTTCTTTGAAGAGCGGACGTTCATCCTCGGATAACAATTCTTTCGTGTTTCAAAATCCGCGCTTAGGCAAACGGAAATTTCGACATACGAAAAAAGAATTATGATTTTGGAATATTCAAGATGTATAGAATCGGAAAGAACTCGTAGTGTTTCGAAATTAGCGCCCAAAACTCAAGGATTGTCTTATATGCTTGGAAAACAAAATCCTCTTTTGATTCTGCTCTTTTTATTCGGAACCATCTTATTTGCGACTCCGGACGACAACTCCGATCGTGAAATTTCGTTAAACGAAGTTCTAACACAATACAAACTGAAAAATTACAGCGTTGCGTTGATGCTCGCAAATCGAACGACTCGACTGAATCGATCCGAGAATTTAGCCTTAAACTATCTGCGCGCACATTCATTCTTGCAATTGAAAGAATACAAAAACGCCCTAGAACAATTTTTGAATCTTCTCGGGGACGCACCTTATAAATACGAGATTTTCAACAATATCGGTGCGTGTTACTTTTATCTCGGAGATTACGAAAACGCACTGCGTTACTTCGATTTTTCAAAAGCCGAAAATCCAAATTACAAAATTGCGGAAAAGAATTACATCCTACTCCAAAATGCAACCGCTAAAAAAAACTTGGAAAAAAATTGGATGAATCCGGCGGAGTTTCCGGAAACGTTTTTAGTCTCCTCCTCCGCGACGGCCGACATTACTTCAGGATGGATCCATTTTTATCTCGGAAAACCTACCGAAGCGATTCACCTTTTTAAAAAAGCGATCGAAAGTGATCCGGAATATTCATTCGCTTATCTATCTATAGGGTATTTGTATGATTCAGGCGGAAACTTTCGATCCGCAATTCGTTATTACGAAGCCGCATTAAAAATCGATCCTGAATATCCGGATCTTTGGAATAATCTTGCGATCAGTTACTATAACGACGGTCAGACGGAAAAAGCGCTTTCTCATTTTCAAAAAGCGGTCGAATTAAATCCTACGTTTGCTTATCCGGTCAACAATCTCGGATATCTCCATCTTCAAAAAGGAGATTACACTTCGGCAAAAAAATATTTCCTACGGTCAATCGAGTTGAATCCTTCGGAACCTTTTCTTTTGGGGGAAACATACGCCGGTTTATCGATTTGTAATTTTCATTTTTCGGAACGGAACGAAGCGAAACGGAATAAAAAAAAATCGATCGAACTCCATCAAAATCTCGCCAATGAGAGCTATCTCCGAAAAGAACTGCGATGGAAACAAAATATAGTGGACGTTTTTTTGAATCGAATCGATACAAAATAGGTATGCCATTAATTCACAGATAAAGAATATTATAATTTAGGAATATACTAATGTATCGAATCGGAAATGGAATCGATTTTCACAAATTAGAAATCAATCGGGAGCGTCCCCTCGTTCTGGGAGGAATCGAATGTGAATCGGAGTTCGCACTCGTGGGCCACTCGGATGCCGATATCATTCTCCACTCGATTTCCGATGCGATCTTGGGAGCCTTGGCCCTCGGCGATATCGGACAGTATTTCCCGGACACCGATCCGAAGATAAAAAACATCGATAGCAAGATCATTCTCTCCAAGTGTTTGGAACTTATGAGGGAAAGAAATTTCGAACTTGTCAATTTGGACTGTACTGTGATCGGAGAAAGACCGAAGATCGCTCCTCTCAAAGAAAGAATTACAAAATCCTTAAGTAATCTTTTATCCCTTCCTATGGATTGTGTTTCCGTCAAAGCGACTACGACCGAAAAAATGGGAGCGCTGGGTCGACAAGAGGGGCTGGGAACTTTCTGTACGATTCTTCTCGGAAAGAAGAATAAAGTCTAATGGAAACATTCTTCGATATTTCGGTTCCGCAAAGGCATCGCTTCGAAGCTCGACTTTCTTTCGCGAGCTTCCGTTGCAAAAAATCAAATCGCCTCGTATCGGATTCTATGAAGAATGCAGTAAATTACCGTTTCCTTTCGCAACACATTCAATAAACCGAATATCCCAAAAAGCCTTTTCGACTCATAGTATCCAAATGAATGTCAAATCAACGGTTGACTTCCGTTTGCAAATCGTATCTTTGATTCACCACAGAAGACGGAAGGTTATTTTTTCAAAGAATCTTCAAACGCGATTTTAGAAATGTCGGCCTTCAAAAAATTTTTCTTTTCTCTGATCGTTTTTGGAACCCGCATATCAATCTTGTGCAGATTCGATTTTTGAATGGTGATCTTTTTGCCGTCCAGATTCTCCATCAAAACTTCTTTGTCGTCTTGTCCAAGCTGTCTTCCATCGATGCTGGAACCGTCTCTCAAAATCGCTCGGTCCGTAAAACCTCCGTTAGGATCGGGGAACAAGGCTTCGACATCGATTGAACTTTCATCAAACGCAAGAATTTTTACTTGGGACAAAAACTCGCCGGATTTCAGATATAGAGAAACCTTTCCGGAAGCGGCTAATTGATAAAGAGTCTGATCCACGGATTGTTTTTCAGGATTCCAACTGTTTGCGAATAAGTTCTCTTCGCAAAATTCTATTGTCCTCGTTCTTCTCACAAGAGTGATAGCCCAACCTCCGACCAGAGTGACGGCGTAGTCTTTCCAGTTTGTAACTTCCGTAATTCTCAAAGTTTGACCCGCCGGAAGGTTGGGTTCGGCTTTCCGAAAGACCGGAAGCAAACCGAACAAAAAAGAGTAAAGCGGTTCTACGGCTGCGACTTTACACGTCGCATCCGCGGACGCCAAAATTGTTCGATGATTTTTGTCTTCGCTGTATCTCTGATCGATCTTACAGTTCGCAAAAAGGACAACTAAGTAAAGCGGGATTAGAATATAGAATGTAACTTTCATTTAAAAAACGACCTTGAATAAAAAATAATACTTTAATTTTTGCAATTCGATAAGCCAAAAAATATCAGGAAGCAAGATTATACATACAACGAATCGCTTTTCCTTTGCTGCTTTTAGTATGTGTCGTCGTGTTGCTTATGCCGCCGAATTGAATTACTTGCATCGTCGAAGTCGAACATCCGCTCGGTGTAAACGTCCAGTAGTATCCGTTGACCGTTTGCGGAAATAAATCAACGTTGATCGTCGAACCCGTATTTCCCGGGCATTGGGTCCCCGTTCCGCAATAAGGCCCCTTTGAATAAGGACTACAAGAAGTCAGAAGGTTTAAGTCGTCGAAGGAACCCGGCCGCATTACACTCGTAGGTATATCAGGAGGCGATAATGTCGCTTGCATCTCATAACAAGCATTTTGAAACGCCGCCTTCCCGTAAGCATCACAGGCGCCATCGTCAGTATCGCAAAAAACGATATCGGTGTTTGCTCCGTAATTATCCTCCGTGCTTCCTTTCCCTTGACAGTCGTTAAAACCCGGTCTCCAAATCTGACCGTAGGAACACTTCGTCCAAAGTAACATTCCTAAAAGAACCGTTCCGTTTAAACGATCTCCGGATAACGCCTGTTTAACGGTAACCGTATAGTTTTGAGTGGCGCCTTTTTCATCGGTAAATTTGTAGATCAAGGGATTCGTAAAATCCTGGACCGATGTTCCGGAAGATTGTTTAACTCCGTCCACTTCCAGAGAAGAATTTTCGGGAATTCGAAAGGTAGGTTTTAGTGTGGTTATATTTGTTCCGTTGGGAACGGTGATGGTCACCGTGGAATTCGGCTGCGCTTCCGTAATCCCTCCGGCGCAGATTCCAGCCGCGCAGAATGCTGAAAAAGAAGCCGATAGATCGAATGCAAATCCTTGGATTCCATCGGCGTTCGGTTTTATCACCGCGGCCAAAGCGACGAACTGTTGTTCTGTACAATCCGGACAATTTTCCTTGGTTGGGAAAATCGATTCGGTAACAAATTGAGAAAGAGGATTTAAAAAACAGTTTGTAGAAAAACTACTTACCAAAATCAAAAAGAGTATGCAACTAAATCTTCTCATATTATAATTTTCCAATAGAAAGAGTGTAACTCAGAAATCGAATCTTGCATCCAAATTTCAAAAAGAAGATCGGAAAGTGTATAAAAAAATGCTTTTATTCCCGGGAAAGGGCTTTGGACTTCGTTTGAATCCCGGTTTGAGGGAAAGAATCTCACTCGTTCGAGTAGTATTCTATTCTTTATAAAATCGAATTTGGTCGCTTAACAGAAACGTCAAACCGAAGTCGGTACGAGTGTTAGTCTAACTCGGAACGTCAAAACTGAAATTTTCCAAATCGTCCGCAGGAGGTTTTTTGAAAATGAGGGCGTCCGAACCGTCGGTATAGTAGTGTTTTCTTATATGAATTCTTTGAAATCCGCAAGAAATATAAAGACCGATCGCAGGAAGATTGTTAGAACCGACCTCTAAAAAAAAAGTTTTATCCTTCTGAGAGCCGAGCAAGGATTCCAACATTCCTTTTGCCTTACCTTCTCTTTGGTGGGAAGGATGAACCGCAACTTTATAAATTTCGATCTCATCTCCAATGAGTTTGTAAAACACATAACCCTGATCCTTGACTCCGATTCCTTCCGATTCCACAAAGTGAGAAAGAATCATCTCTTCGGTCCAGGCTTGAGTTCCAAAACAGGAGTTTTCAATCAAGACGAGCCAGTTCAAATCCGATTTATCGAGCTTTTTTACTTCCAAAAGATTGAAACCATTTTGATTTTACCGTCAAATTCTGATTGCGGGAGTCCAATGTTCAATTAAGATTCAGACCTTATCATATTCAAGAAGATTGAATTCTTCTTAGGAATCTTAAGAATTAAGGAGTTCGTATGAAAAAAATAGGTAAAATCGTATACGCGGTTCCCTTTGCGATTTTCGGATTGTTCCATTTCCTTTCCGCTCCGGCTATGTCCGGGATGGTTCCGTCTTATATTCCGTTTCCGGTAATCTGGGTTTATCTTATCGGCTTGGCTCTGATCGCGGCTTCGGTTTCCATCATTACGGGAATCAAAACTCATCTCGCGACAATTCTTCTTGCGGTTCTTCTCGGAATTTTTATCGTTTTGGTTCATCTTCCGGGCGCGGCTGCCGGAAATCAAATGTCCACCGTAGCCTTTCTCAAAGACCTTTCCTTGTTGGGCGCGGCCCTTTTGATCGCCGGTTCCACAAAAGACTGAGTTCTTTTTTTAAAAAAGCGGGGTTTTCACTCCGCTTTTTTAGTTTTTCCTTTCAAAAACACACTTCCTCTTTTCGATCCGAGAACCGTAACATTTAGGGAGATGAGATTTTTTCCGTTAGCCGATAGTTACTAAGGAAGACTCACCCGTTACGAGGAAGTTTCATGTCACAAAAAATTCTACGCTCTCTTATCGTTTTTACAGTTCTCTTTTTTGTTTCCTGCGAAAGATCCAAAAACTTCGGATTTCAGAATCGGGGAGATCGCCCCCCGACCGTAGAAGATCTGGAAGCCTGGAAAGAAAGGCTGGCTCTCAACGAAGCCGAGATCATCGAACTGGAAAAAAAAATCTCCGCGATGGTTCAAAAGACCAGGTCCGCCGGCGCCTTGAGCTGGAAGATCGCACAAGGTTATATGAAAATCGGCGACTACGATATGGGAGTAAAATACTACAACCGCGCACTCAAAGAAAACGACGAAGGAAAAAAGGTCGAAATCGTCGGAGCCGAACTCCATTTTTTCGAACCGGCGATTCCTTTTTTTGAAAAAGCGCTTCTTCTCAAACCGATCGACCAACAGCTGTTATTCGAAACCGCTCTCGCATACGCGAACGCCTCCAAGGACCGAGGTTGGGAAACTACGAGAAGACAGATTGCAATCGATCTTTTTACTCATCTTGCGATTCAAGATCCGAGGGATTCCCGTTTTCCGTTTCAATTGGCTTTGATCTATTTCGATTCTTCCATGCCCGATTCCTCTTGGGAAGGCGTTTCCGCGGGCTTTCACGACCAGGACAAGGCGCTCCGAATTTTGGACGATATCATCAAAAAAGAATTTAGAAATGTTCCCGCTCGTTTTGCAAAGGCCAACTTTTTATACAGACTCGGAAAAACCGAAGACGCAAAGGAAGAATATCTTAAAATCAAAAAGACGATCGAAGAATTGAACGACGCCGGTCTGGTCCGGGAAGGCCTGGATAAAAACGATTCTTATCAAAACGTTCTTCAAAACCTTAAAAAAATCTCCGAGAATTCGACAAAAGAAGAATGAATCTTTTAGTTCTCGCGGATCCGAAGGTTTCACAATTCTGCATTCGGACAAGAATATTCAAAAAATGGAATTCTTGGGAAGAAGCTCAAACAAATCTGAATTCTTCTCTTCCGGAATCGATTTTGAAAAACGCCGAATTTTTTTCTGAACGTGTTTCTCGGGAAATTCAAGAACTCGGATTTTCGGTTCTTTCCATCTTCGACGAGGAATATCCGCCTCTGTTAAAAGAAATCTTCGATCCCCCTCTGATTCTTTTTGTTAAAGGAAATCGAAAAATTCTTCTTGAGAATTTCGCCGCCGTCGTGGGAACAAGAGAACCTTCTCCGATCTCTTCCTTTGCCGCTACGTTACTTCCTCCGTTTCTCAAAACTTATGAGTTTTTCGGAATCGTTTCAGGTCTTGCAAAAGGAATCGACGCAGCAGTTATGAGTTCCGCACTTGAGGAAGGCCTTGCAGTGATCGGAGTCATGGGAACCGGACCAGAGATTGAATATCCTTCCGAAAATAAAAAACTGTATAAGAGTATGAAAGAATCGGATCGCGCCTTGATCCTTACCGAATATCCTCCGGGTCATGTCCCATTAAAATATTCTTTTCCAAAACGAAATCGAATCATTACGGGAATTTGTTCCTCGGTTTTTATCTTAGAAGCCCCGGAAAAATCGGGAGCCATCTCCTCGGCGCACAACGCCCTCGAACAGGATCGGCAGATTTTTATTTTTTCTCATCCGAGCCAAACTCGAAATCAAGGCGGAGAACTTCTAATTCGGGAAGGAGCCGACGTTTTGGATTTGAAAACCATCTCTTTGGGAATGGAGGAAGTCTTTCATACAAACGAGCTTTTACCCGATTCTCAATCGGCGATCCCGGGAATGCTTGCAGAACTTTCAAAGAAACGTTTTTCTGGCGAGTGGAAACATATCGGATCCGGATACTATGCGAGAAAAACGAATTCCCAATCTTTACTCCCGGGCCTTTGATCCCGTTCCCGCTTGGTCCCTCGGATTTTACAGAATCGTCTTCGGTCTTTTACTTTTTATATTAGCATTTCGTTATTTTTCAAACGGCTGGATTTCCAAATACTTTTTGGACCCTGCGTTTCATTTTAAATTCTACGGACTTTCCTGGGTTGGCGTCCTTCCATCTTGGATCTTATACCCCCTCTTCGTTTCTCTTCTTTTTTTCGCGGTTTTTATTTCTTTGGGAATTTTTTACAGAATTTCGATCCTTTGTTTTTTTCTCATCTTCAGCTATGTCAATCTTTTGGAAGTCGCGGTTTATCTAAACCACTACTATCTCATCTGTCTGATTCTTTTTTTATTGAGTTGGATTCCCGCAGACAGAGCCCTCAATGTATTTCATGTTTTTAGAATATTCAAAAACAGATCGATACAGGAAATAGATCCGATTCCCGCCTGGAATTTATACCTTTTGCGTTTTCAGATCGGAGTCGTTTATTTTTTCGGGGGAATCGGAAAACTAGTTCCCGACTGGCTCTTCGACGCCCAGCCCGTGCGTATTTGGCTGCTCCGTAATTCCGACATTCCGGTTTTCGGCTCCACACTTTCGATGCCGGCGACAGGTTATCTTTTCAGTTACGCAGGTTTGGTTTTTGACCTTACGGTTCCATTCTTACTCTTAAACCGAAAAACCAGGGCCTTCGGATATTCTTTAGTTCTAATATTCCATTTTTTGACTTGGAAGCTGTTTCCGATCGGAATGTTTCCCTGGGTGATGATCCTAAACGCGACTCTGTTCTTTTCGCCCAGTTGGCCCGTGGATCTGTTTACTTTTCTTAAATCCAGAAGTATGCTTCCGAACCGGGAAAACATTCTTCTTTTTTTATGGACCCGTTTCCCGATTCACTTTAGAAAATCGGTTTTTGCCTTTATTGAAACTTCCTTAACCTTTTTGGAAAAAAAATCCTTACAATCGGAGAATTTTCTCTTTTCAAAAGGATCGAGTTTGAGAAAAAAATTCGGTTTTATTTTATCGGATCGATCCTTCCGTTATTTCTGGATCTTTTATATTCTTCTTCAGATTCTTTTTCCTCTCCGTCATTTTTTATATCCCGGATATCATCTCTGGACCGAACAAGGATTTAGATTCTCCTGGCAAATCATGCTCGTTCAAAAAAACGGGATCGCTTCCTTTCGTGTCGTCAATCAGCAGACTGGGGAAACGACGGTGGTTCTTCCCGAATCTCATCTCAACGAGATTCAGAGAATTATGATGAGTTATCAACCGGACTTGATTCTTCAATTCGCTCACTGGGTCGGCGAAAATGAAAAGGTGAAAACGGGTCAGGAAGTTTCAGTTTATGCGGACGTGATGGTTTCTCTCAACGGAAGAAAAAGTCAGATTTTGATCGATCCGGAAAGAGATCTTATGAAAGTTACGAATTCGCTCGCAAACAAGGAATGGGTTCTTTCCGGCGACGAAGACTAAACTTATACGGCTACGAAGGATCGCATCGAAACCGATCGATTCTGAAAACTATGATGGATGAACTTCACCTTTTCTTCCGGCGTCATCGCTCCTAAGACATAGAAGATCGGTTCCAAATGTTCCGTCGAAGGAGCGGCTAACGTTGCGATATCTCCCTTCTTCCGGAATTCTAAGATCGCCTTATCGTTTCTGGATTCAAGCGCTTGACGAACAAACTCGTCAAACTCGATCGCCCAATCGGCGGGGGTCGCGTTCATATTGTGAAAGTCGGCTTTTCCCAGATTGTGAACGATATTTCCGCTTCCTACGATCAAAGTTCCTTCTTCTCTCAGTTGTCTTAACTCTTTTCCTATCGTATATTGTTGTTCCGGACTGAGGCTCGCATCGATGCTCAATTGTACGACGGGAAAATTCGCTTTTTGAAAAAGAAAATAAAGAACTCCCCAACTTCCGTGATCGATTCCCCACTCGGACGTGGTTTGTACGGGAACGGATTTGACAAGTTCCTTCACTCGATCCGCCAACGCGGAATCTCCTTTCGGATGATATTGGATCGCATACAAAGCATCCGGAAATCCGTAAAAATCGTAAATTTGCTCCGGCGGGTCTGAAATGGTCACGTAAGTTCCTCTCGTCTTCCAATGCGCGGAAACGACGAGAATATTTTTGACACCTTCTAAGTTCGAACCGAAGGCTTCCAAACTGCGAGTGAACTCCGATGGGATCACGAGGTTCATGGGCGATCCGTGACCTAAGAATAGAACTGGATTCATGTTTTTATTTAGACACAATCCGCTTTAAAAAAGAAACACATATTCCAGCGAAATAAAAATAAGATCCTTGAAACCAGGCGACCCAAAAAAGACCGAAAACAATTTATTAACAACGCTACTTTCGGCGAAAATGTTCGAAAATTTTGGAACTCAGAAGTTTACTTTCTCAAGCCGTATCTCGCTTTTACGAGATTGATTTTCTTTTCCATTTCCGCCCAGAGAGATTCCTTGTTCGGATGAAAGGAGGCGAAAACTCCCTGACGAATCAAGTCGACGATCTCGTCCAAGGAGAAATCCAAAAATCTCCAGAGTTTAAAGTATTCGTAGGTAAGATTTACGTTGAAGATCTCGGGATCGTCCGTGTTGATACTGAGTGGAAGCCCTTGATCGTAGTAATAACGAACCGGATGATTCTGTTCTTTGCGAACGTATTTTCCGGTAAACACGTTAGACGTCACACAGATCTCGATCGGAATGTGTTTTTCTCTGAGATAACGTACGAGTTCCGGATCTTGGATCGCGGAAGTTCCGTGTCCGATTCTTTCCGCCTTGAGAAGTTCCACCGCTTCCCAGATCGCCCAAGGCCCGTCGTCTTCTCCGGAGTGAGCGACCACACGAAGCCCGGCTTCTCTCGCTTTTTGAAATACTCCCTGATAATCTCTCGCCGGTCCCATTAGCTCCGCGCCTCCGAGTCCGATTCCGATCACTTCCGGATGTCTGAGCTTGAGAACACGGTTGAGATTGTTCATCGCATTCTCGGGTCCGAAAGATCGGGAAACGTCGACTAACAAGCGTATGGTGATTCCGTCGTTTTCCTTCTCTTCCCGGATTCTGTTTACGAGATAGTCCACCATCTCGTCGAAGTCGAGTCCGTTCTGGATAAATTTGGATGGTGCGAAGAATACTTCGGTATAGACGATATTGTTCGCCCTCATATATTCCGCGAGGCTTCCTACAAAGTAGGAAAAGTCGGCCGGTTCTTTGACGAGAGATTGGATAAAAAAGAATACTTGGATAAATCCGTTGAGATCCTTGAAGTTGAACTTCGCTTCGAACTCTTCGTCGGTTACGCTGACTCCATTCTTCGCCATGAGTTGTTTCATCGTGTCTTTGTTCACACAGGCTTCGAGATGAAGGTGGATTTCAGTCTTTGGAAGTTCTCGGAGAAAATTGATTACGTCTTGGTCGTCCGGTTTTTCTTTGGAGAGATCGCCGGATGGGAAAAGTCCCTTGATCGGAACCGGTGTTTCTTGGGGAATTCCGACTGTAGGAACTCCTAAAATCCAGGACGGTGGATCCAAGACCTCGAGTTCCATGAGGCCTACGCGCTCGTTTAAGAGTTCGTTGATCTGTTTATCAAATGAGATCTGAAGGGAAGAAGAATAAGGACGGTCTGCGGGAAGTCTGGACTTGAGACGATTGAGTTCCGTTACATCTCGATCGATGATCCGGATTCTTTCTAAGATCTCTCCAAATGTTAGAGCCACTAAGGCAAAATATATTTCCTATCAAAAGATTTCAATTCTGAATTGAAAGAGGGAGTTCCCGCATTTGTTTCGTTCCAAGAGGAATTAGCGGTCGATACTCTGGTTTTGGTCTTTGAGAAGGAGTTCCTACTTTTACCGTGTTCTTTGAGTTTGGTTCGACTTCTTCGAAATTCGCGGGGGGTTTTCCAGCACTTTTTCTGTCTCAAGACGGATTCTCCCGCGATCAGGAACGGCTTTCCTCTGAAAGAAAAGAAGGAGTTCCTACTTTTTCAACGAGACATTCTGTTCGAGTTGGGCCCTCTTCTTCGAAATTCGGAGGAGATCCCGCATTCCTTCCGTTTCCAAAACATTGCTTCGATCTTTTTCAACCCGCAAGGGACATGAAAGGCTTGGTCCGAAGGACCGAGCGGGACTCCGCGAGCCTGGAATGGCCCGGTCCTGCGAATCCACCGTAGGAACTCCTTTTTTTTTCCGTTGAATCCTTCTCTTTCGGTGCAGACGCAGGATGCGGCCGAAAAATTCCGCGGGAGTTCCCGCATTTTTCCCATCTTCGAACCAATTTCCAGCTCAGGAAAATTCAAAATCTGCCGAAGTTTAAGAATGCACCGGGGGTTATGTCCGATATGATCACAGCTCGCAAAACGTTTCTTCCATTCGCGCTTCCTTCCATCTCGGAAAGGGCAATCGAAGAAGTCTCCTCTGTCCTTCGTTCCGGTTGGATTACCTCCGGACCTAAAGTCAAAGAATTCGAGGAAGAATTTGCCCGTTTTACCGGCGCCGATTACGCTCTTGCTCTGAACTCCGCAACCGCGGGGCTTCATCTCGCGCTCGAAGCCATCGGTATGAGTCGCGGTGACGCCGCCATCTGCCCTGCCGTTACTTTCACCGCGACTGCGGAAGTCATCTGCTATTTCGACGCAGAGCCGATCCTCACCGACGTCGACCCGATCTTCAACCTCATGACTCCAGAAACTCTCCGCTCCACGATCGAGAGAGAATGTATTTATCAAAACGGTTCTCTTCTCCATAAAAAAACCGGTAAAACCGTGAGAGCGATCCTTCCCGTCCATCTAGCAGGCGTTATCTGCGACATGGAAGGAATTTTGGAGATCGCAAAAGAATATCACCTTTATGTAATAGAAGACGCTGCCCACGCATTCCCCGCAGTTCACAAAGGAAGAAAGATCGGAACCTTCGGAGATTTTACGGTCTTCAGTTTTTACGCGACAAAGGGAATCACAACCGGAGAAGGAGGAATGGTCACCACCAATCATTCCCACTTCGCCGAAAGAATCAAACTCATGCGTCTTCACGGAATCAACCGTGAAACCTACGATCGTCCCGGTTGGTATTACGAAGTCGTCTCCCCCGGTTTTAAATACAACATGACCGACGTCGCCGCGGCGCTGGGAATCGTCCAACTTTCCGAAGCAGACGACCTCTGGAAAAGAAGAATCGAAATCGCCGAATTATACAAAAAAGAATTCGCCGACCTTCCCTTTCTTCATCTCCCCCTTTCCGCTCCGGACGGAGAACATTCTTGGCATCTCTTCCGTGTGGAGGTGGATCGCGCTTCCTCCAAAATCGATCGGGACATCTTCGCTTCTGAATTAAAAAAACGGAATATAGGTTCCAGCCTTCATTTTATTCCTCTTTTTGAACATCCTTTTTACAACGCACGTTTCGAATATAAGAAGGAACACTTCCCGAATTCGAACGCGATGTATTCCAGATCCCTTTCACTTCCTCTCTTCCCGGGCATGAAGGAAGAGGATATCCGGGACGTCGTCAAAGCGGTCAAAGAAATCTTCAACGGGATCTAATCCAGATATCGATTGATCTCCAATGAAAGTTCATCCGGCCTCTCCATGTGAATCGCATGTTTTGCGCCGGTTATAAAAACGAGTTTACTTTTTTTTATGTAAGAATGGAGTTTTTTCGTCATAGACGCGTCCGTGATCGGATCGTCTTTCCCCGAAACGATCAACGCGGGAATTTTGATTTCTCCTAATTTTTTTCCTAAGAAAATCTCCTCTTCTCTCTCCAAAGTGTTGATCGTCAAAAACTGATTCGGGAGTTCGTTCCAGGATTGAATCAACGCTTTTCTCGCGATTCTTCCGGGCAATTCCGGGGTTTCGTAATAAAGCGCCTCTATGAGTTTTAACATATCCTCTTCCGTTTTCGGAAACAATAGTTCCTTCATCTCGTCCCTTTTCGGATGAGGAATTCCCCCCGGAGCGATCAAGACCAACTTTGAAATTCTTTTCTCCCGGTCTCTGAGAGCGATGTGCATCGCGATCAAAGCTCCCATCGAATGTCCGCCTAACACAAGATTTTTGAGATCCAATTTACGGATCGCTTCATAGATCAGATCTCCGAACACATCCACTTGATAGAGATATTTCAGATCGGGAAGTTTACTCTTTCCGAAGCCCGGAATATCGGGGATAAGAATCCGGTAATCCTGTCGAATTTTGGGGGCAAGTCTTCGTAGTCCGGTCGCGGAATCCAAAAGTCCGTGGATCAAAAGAATCGTCTTCTCTTTCTCTCCGTTCTTCTCCAGAAAATAAACCGAGTTTCCGCCCGTCTCCACTTCGAGCTCCCGAAAACCGAGAACCTCTTTCATGTATTTTCTTTTTTTCCAATTGTAATAAGTGAGAAAGAAACTAAACAATGATTTCATAAAAGCCGATTCTTAATTTTAGAATTGTCTTTTGATTCCATTTCAATCCGATGATTTTAATCTTTTCGGATCGGAATGGATTTCTTGGAAGACATTTAAAACAAAAATTCCATCCTCTTCCTCGTTGTAAATCCTTCCACCGCCGAGATTCCGGAATTAGTTCTTGCAAAGAATCGGAATCGACCGAAATTCAATTTAGATTCGGAAGCGGCGAAGACGTCTGAGCTTTTTGTCAACCGACTCTAAGGTATAAGACCTATTGAACTGGAATCAGAATGCCTGAATCTTTACTCTCCGTTCTCCATTCTTTCTTTTATCCCGTGAAAGAGGGAATTCTTGCGTTGGATCCGGAAACCGAAACCATTCTCTATCTCAATCCTTCTCTCGAAAGACTTTTAAACTATTCGGTCGACGAACTCAGAGGTAAACCCTTGGACTTCATCCTTCCGAGTCCGACACAACCCCGCGAAACCCTCACGATCAAACGAAACGAACCTCTCAAGGTTTACTGGCAGCTCCGAGATAAAAACGGTGAAAGAAAGTTGGTCAATTTCACGGTAAACACCTCCAACTTTTTGGGAAAAGACGTATTCTTATTTTACTTTACGGATCGCTCCGAAATCCAACAGACGGAACTTCGTCTCTACTATATGCAAAGTGTCTTAAGAACCCTTAGACTCCTAAGACAAAATCTACGTTATCTGACATCGGAAAGTTCGGTCTTTCAAAAACTCTGCGATACCTTAAAGGAAAACCCTCACTACTTTTTAGTCTGGGCTTTCTTTTACATAGACGGTGAGTTGAAGGTGCTCGGACAAAAAGATCTCAACCCGGATCTAAAGCAAAAAATTCATTCCATCATCGCATCCGATTCTCCCCTCCCGATGAGAAACCTCATCGACTCCAAGGATAACTTCATCATTCACGAATTCGGGAACGGTAAATATCCGGAATGGGAATCCATTTTTTCCGATCATAAGTTTCGTAGAAGTCTTTCGATCGGAATCCGAGACAAAGAAAAACTCTTGGGAGGAATCGAAATTCTCTCTCTGGAAGGAATGGCCTTCGATTCCGGCGAAAATTTTCTCTACGAAGAAATCATCTCCGATGTTCACACTTCGCTTCAAAACGCCAAGACCGAAAGGACACGGATCGAAAACTCCAAAAAACTTCAGTTCCAAGGCGCGCTTTTAAACTCGATCGAAGTTCCTCTCATCTCGACCGACGACGAAGGCTTTATCACTTACGGAAACAGAAGTTTGGAAAAGATATTAGGAGTTTATAAAGAAGATTTTATAGATCTTCACATCGGAGAATTTTTGAATCTCAGTCAGGAAGTCATCGATCGTTTTTCCAAGGAAGAATTTAGAACGGAAATCAAGATGAAAATTTTTCCGGACATAGAAGCTCCGATGCTTCTTGCGTCCTCTCGCATCCGGGACGAATACGGAAATTCGATCGGTACAATTCTTCTCCTTTTGGATATTTCGGAACAAAAGAAGAATGAAGAACTCATTCGTTCTTCCGAAATCAAACTTCGAAATCTTTTCTCGGCGATGAACAACGGAATCGTAATCTTAACTCCGGACGGAATCATCCTCGAAGTGGCGCCGATTCTTAAATTTCTACTTTTCCAAATCCTAAACGTGAATCCGGGAGAAGACTTCTTTTCCCTTTTTGTAAAATCGGTTTCAGACGAACTCAAAAAAGGGATCGAAAGTTGCCTTTCTTCTCAGAGAGCGGTCTTCTTGGATCTTCCGATTCAATTTATCGCAGGAGAAGACAACTTCTTCTCCATCAAAATTCTTCCTCTTAAAAAATACAGAGACGACGGAGAAGCGGTTATGCTCATTTTCTCCGATGTAACTCAGACAAAACTTTTAGACAAACAACTCTATGAAACCGCTCGCTTCGCTTCTATCGGAGAATTGGCGGCGGGTATCGCTCACGAAGTAAACAATCCTCTTCAAGCGAGTCTTCTCTATCTTGAAGATCTCATCGAGACGGAGGAATCCGATCCCGCGGAAAGACTCAAGATCTACAAACGAATCGAAGCCGCGAGCATTCGAATCCGAGATCTGATCAAGTCTCTTTTGGATTTGGGAAGAACGGTAGCCAGAGAAAAAGAATTGATCTCTCCTTATTATATTCTTTTGAGAGCCTGCGAGTTGATCGAAGTTTCCTGTAAAAAGAACGGAATCGAATTAAAACGAATCGCGAGCCCAGACCTTCCTAAAATTCGAGTCGCTTGGCAGGAAATCGAACAAGTCCTGATCAATTGTTTGGTGAATGCGATCAATGCAATCTCCGAGATGGAAACCAAACCTCCGAACCCTAAAATTACGATCACCGCCCGCAAAGAATTTCACTTAAATCGGGACGGAATTTTATTTATGATTTCGGATAACGGCCCCGGAATGAGTAAAGAAGTTCTTGATAAAGCGTTCCTACCTCTCTTTACTACGAGAAGGGGCAAACAAGGAACGGGTCTAGGACTCGCCATTTCCCAAAGGATTATTTCCGAACACAACGGGACCATTTCCTTGGACTCTTCTCCCGATAACGGGACTAGGGTTTTGATTCGCCTTCCCATATAGGAATGATTTTTTGGTAAATTAGGGATCTTCTTAGAGGTAAGAATCTAAGTCCGATGGAATCTAAGCATACATCAGTACTCGTTATAGACGACGAATCGGATATTCGCACGGTTCTTGAAAGAGTCATCTCCAGAGAAGGATATCATGTCTTTCTCGCCAAAGACTACGACTCCGCTATCGAAATCATTCGTAATCACGATATAGACGTCGTCATTTCGGATATCGTTATGAACGGAAAAAACGGAATCGAAGTCACGAAAGAAATCCGAAAGATCAACGAGAACATTCCCGTCATTTTGATGACCGGGAACCCGGACCTCACTACCGCAGAAGAAGCGGTTAGAAACCGCGCTTTCGATTACATCTCAAAACCCATCCGAAGAACTAACATTCTGGAAGTTTTGGAAAAAGCCAGTATCGAAAAAGAATCCAGGGACAAACATACAGAATCCCTAATCCAGTCGACAACCGAAAATACAAAACTTGCGCAAAGAGCAAAAGATCTTTATTTACAAAATTATAATATTCTTAACGCCACTAGCGACTGCGTCATCACCCTAAACCAGGATCTGAAATTTTCAGGCTTCAATCAAGCCGCGCTAAACGCATTCGGTTATACGGAAGAGGAAATCCTCGGCAAACATATCAGCGTTCTGATTCCTCCCGGAAAAGAAAGTCTTTATATGGAAAAGGTCGCGTTGTTATTAAAACGAAAAGGAAAAAAACAGATCGCAAGAATCAGTCATTCCGATCTAAAGAGCAAAAGCGGCGAAGTCAGAACCTACGACATATCGGTTTGTTATTACGACGTGGAAGGCCAGACGTATTACACCGGAATCGCCCGGGACATCACCAACAAACTTTTGATCTCCGAAAAGCTGATTGATGCGGAAAGAAGAGCCTTCCTTTCCACGCTCGCCTCCAGTATCGGACATGAAATCAATAATTCGCTTACGGCGATTCAAGGTCATATCGAAATTGCAAAACTACCCGATTCGACGGACTCAACCCGCCAAAAGGCGATCCAGATCACATGGGGGCAATTGATCAAATTAAAAACTCTCACGAATAATCTTCTTCAACTTGGAAAACCCGGCGAGAGTCTAAAAAAACATTCGGAACCGATCAATCTCAACGAGTCGGTGGAAAGCGTCATCGACGTTTTTCAAAAAACCTCTCGATTAAAAAACTGTCAGATCCATTTCAAACCGGAATCTACTCCCGTTTTGGTCGAATCGAATCAGGATCAACTTTCTCTTTTGTTGTCGAACATCATGTTGAATTCCGCGGACGCCACCGGCAACCGAGGCAATATTACGATTTCAGTACATATTAGAAATCATCATCCGATTGTTTCGATCCTAGATGATGGAATCGGAATGAACGAAGAAGTGATTCAAAAAATATATCAGCCTTACTTTACAACCAAGGGAATCGGAAAAGGAACCGGCTTAGGAATGTTCGTCGCAAAAGAAATCGCCGATCAATACGGAATCAGAATCGAAATCGAATCGGAACCGAACTCAGGAACCGAATTTCGTTTGGTCTTCCCGGACAAGGTATAAAAAAATCATGAACGCTTCCGTTTCGCTCACCGATAGAGAGTTTAAATTTTTAGAACTCCCCGGAAAAACCCCGCAAAAAATCACGCCGATCACCTTAGAAGCCTCGGAAAGAAAGTATTTTCGAGTTCAGTATTCGGATCAAACTCTGATACTTTGCAAAGACGTTCGATTTCAACACGACTTCGTTGAAATCGCGGATTTCCTAAGTCATCATAATTTTACAGTTCCGGAGATACTCAAAAAGGATCTGATTCATTATTTGATTCTGACGACGGACGGAGGAGAGAAAGATCTTACCTCGATTACTGACGACGTTGAATACAGGGACTGGCTTGTTAAATCGTTGGAGATTCTCGTAAAACTTCAAAAAACGGATCCTATGCCCCCCGTGAGTTCAAGGGAATTCGACGTCGAAAAATTTCATTTCGAAAGTGAATTCACATATTTTAATTATCTAAAATTCCAGAAACAATTCCAACTTCAGACTCAATTGAGAAGCGAAGTGAAAATTTTTATCGAAGAGTGTTCCGCGTATTTGGCGGAATATCCGGTAAAAGTTTTCTGCCACAGAGACTTTCACGGACGTAATCTCCTGATCAATTCTCAAAACGAAATTTGTATGATCGACTTTCAGGACGCGAGAATGGGAACTCCTTTCTACGATCTCGCCAGCATTCTCTACGATGCATATAGGCCGATTCCTTTTGCGATGCGACAGGGACTCTATCAACTTTTTATAAAGTTAGGCGAACAGAATTTTCCCCGTTCAAAAGAGTGTTATTATCTTCAGTGTCTTCAACGTTCCTACAAAGCTCTCGGTTCTTATTTCTATCTGGTGGCCGATAAGAAGATGGATAAATATAGGGAGAGTATTCTCGGTTGTTTGGATAATCTCACTGAAATCGTTCAAGCGGGTTTATTTCCGGATCAGCTTTTTGTTTTTTTTCATCTTCTCAAAGAAGAACTTTTGTCGAATTATTCTTTTATTAAAAACAAGTAAACGGGAAGTCTTCTTTGAAATTTTTCATACCAGCCGCCGGTTTCGGAACCAGGATGAAAGAACTCACCCAAAATCTTCCGAAACCGTTACTTCCGGTTCACGGGATTCCGTTGATCTACTATGCGCTTTTTCAAGCCTGGATTCAAAATGCGGAAGGAGCCGTGATCAATCTTCACTATGAAGGAAAAAAGATCCTAAAAACTCTGGAGAGATTTTCTCTTTTTCCTTTGATCTTTTCCGAAGAGAAAAAGGAAATTTTAGGAACCGCCGGAGGAATTCGAACCGGTCTGGAAAGAGCCGGATGGATGGGAGAAACGATCGGAATCATCAATCCGGATTTTCTTTACTTTCCCCATCAAGGTTTTTCGCTTCCGACAACTTTAAAAAACGACGACTGCCTTCTTTACTTACTTCCTCAACCGGATTCGGCGAATTACACGGGACTCGGTTTAGAAAACGGGAAGATCCGTTATGGTCATGGGAATCTGTTTTATATCGGAATTTCGATTTTGAATAGTTCAGTTTTAAAAAATGTGACTCCCGAAACTTTCGCGGATCTCTCCGATAACTTTAGAGAATTGTCCGAAAAACAAAGATTAGGCGGAGTTTTATTTCCCGGAGAAGCAATGGATTTAGGAGAAAAAGAATATTATCTTTCCCTAAAGGATCTGGATTTTTCTCAAAGGATGGATTCTCGATGGAAAGAATTTTTAAAACTCTGCAATCTTGTTTAGAATTTGTGTAGAAAATCATCTACCTTGCGCGGCAAACTCGTTATAAGTCGCAGGAGTTCCCGCAAATTACGTCTCTCCCACGGTTTCATTGGAGTTCCTACATACTGGAAGTTTTTCGGGAAAATCTCTTGATTAAAGATATGAAGAAAGGCACCAAGCGCAGATTCCGTTTCCAACTCGAATCGGTTCCGGAAGGTTTTTGAGCTGAATATCTTTTGGAATTTCGGAAAAGAAAATCCGATCGTCCACGGTTCTTCCACAATAACTACAGTGGCTCGTTTTCCAGGGTAATTCGGCTTCTTCGTGCAAATCCTTCGGGAATGGAAAAATCTCTTCGTCGTTTAGAATTTTCTTTCGTATACTTCTGTATTCTTCTCCGAATGGAATTTCTAAACGAGAAGTTTGCACATCCGGTCCCGAACCGATTCTTAAGAGTTCAGGTTTTAATCCGGTTTCTCTAAGCATCAAAATTGAAAGGGCCAACCCGATGTCCCTTCCTTCGGAATCTTCGGGATAAAGATCGTAGTATTCCATCAAATTCTTAAATTCCATAGCCGCCGCGAGATATTTTCGGAGACGTTCTTCCACAAATGGAATCATTTTAGAATTGTGTAATACTTCTGCGGCCATGCCGGTATCGTTGTGATGAATCGTTACTTTTAGAAAAAGGCCTTTCTCTTTTAAAGAATTTCTGACGGTCTGCGCATCGAAAGTATTTAAGAATTTTCTAAATTCTTCTTCGTTTGAATCGTATTCAATTTCATCCAGAGAATTTAGGCCTTTTTCCGAAGCGAATATTTCTCTGAGATTGGATGTAGCAGACCGGAGGAGCATTTCCTGAATCACTGAATAGACGACCGGTGTAAGATCGGTCTTATTATAATTTTCGAGGCAGAGTTTGAGGAACTTCTCAAGATTTTGACGGAAACAATCGTTGAGAATATATCCGGTAAGTTCGATTCTTTTGCCGGCCTCGATCGCTCTGAGGAGGCGGGTCCATCTTTTAAATTCTTGATCCATTTCGCTTTCGGAAAAAATTCCTCCGAAAACCTATCCGAGTTTTTAGAGAAAGAAAACCCATTTTTGATTTGGATTGGGAAAAAGGAATGGAGAGAACCTGTCCCCTATTCTTATAACATAGATCTTTTTTTATGAACTCAGGAGAATCTTAAAAAAGGATGCCAACCCCAATCTTGAGAACGAGTAGTTTCCCAAGATCAGGATTGGCATAATTTGGAGATCCGTAAGTTGCAAACAGTAATAAGGACGAATTTGATTCCGAGCTCTTGCGAAATCTCGAACAAAGTAGGAACTCCTAAAAAGGAGTGAAGCTTTGAAATCGAAAGGAGTGCGGGAACTCCACACTTCTCTTGGTCTCCAACGGGGATTGACCTTTGCGATCCGGGATTTCAGAGAGGAAAATGCGGGAACTCCACACTTTTTTCCAGAAGATCCCGAGATTTCAGTCCGACTTTCCTCAAAAAAAATGGTGAATTCCGATTTCATAGCTGCTGAAGCGCAGTTTTTCTTTCCTTCTACAAAAAAATTCAGAAGAGAGCCGGATCTCTTTCTAAAAGAATTCCAAAAAAAAGAAAGGTTGAAAATTGCGAACGCAATTGAGTCTGGATTGTCGGACATCTTTCCCCCGTAAGGACAAAACTAGAAAAATCGACTAGTTAAGCGAGAACAGGAGGAGGTAAATTCAGCAGATTTATTGTTTGGATGTTACAGAAGTGGAATTGGAACCTATCCTGGAGGGAAGTGATTTTGCCCTTGAATACGAAAAGAATATTTTTATGTGAAAGAGATAGAAAGCTAAAGAGGAATTCTTCGGATTCCTCTTCCAGCTGCACCAGCTCTTTATATTCGGATTCAATACCGTCTATTGTCTGTTTTTGGGTAGGCAACTTCCCAGGAAGATTGCTGGAGGAGGCGACAGAAAATATTAGAAACAAAAACGCCAGCGCGCAAGCGGTTAGAGGAAAACTAATTTTGTTTCTTTGCCTCTTCATAACCTCATCGAGTCCTAAATTTTAAAAAGCGTCAAGCAGGAAATAAAAATTCACCAAAAAGATCCCGATCGACTCGAAGATAGATCCGTAGTACGATCGGATTAGGGAAAACGATTTAGTTTTCTATAATTCTTTTTCGAAGAATTGCTCCTTCCTTTTCAAAACCTTCTTTATGAAGAAGTGCGAACATATTCTTCTTATAAGCCTCTACGCCCGGTTGATCAAAAGGGTTCACACCCAGAGAATATCCGGAAATCGCGCAAGAATATTCAAAGAAATACATGATTTCTCCCAGGGATTCGGGAGAGATTTCCGGAAAAATCAATTCTAAACAAGGAACACCGCCGTCCGCGTGAGCGAGAAGAGTTCCCAATCGAGCCTGTTCGTTTACGTGTTCGATCGTATTTCCGGCAAGAAAATTCAGCGAGTCCAAATTCTCCTTTGTGGCCGTAAGAGTGAGATCGGAAAGGATCTTGGCCGGACTCAAAACCGTTTCGAACAAAATCCGTTTTCCCTCCTGCACATATTGGCCTAAAGAATGGAGATCTGTCGTAAAGTCCATAGACGCCGGAAAAATCCCTTTGTTTTCCTTTCCTTCACTTTCTCCGAATAGCTGCTTCCACCACTCGGAAAGATAACGAAGAGAAGGATTAAAATTTGCTAATACTTCGACGTATTTTCCGGTCGATAAAAAATAATTTCTGAGAGCCGCATAATGAGTGGCTGGGTTTTTGATCGGATCGTTTTCGGAATGCAAACCTTCCAGAACATTCTTAAATCCTAATATATAGTTTCGAATCGGAATTCCCGCCACGGCAAGCGGGAACAACCCGACGGGAGTAAGAACCGAATATCGCCCTCCTACGGAATCCGGGATCGCAAAAGTTTCAAAACCTTCCGACTCCGCAAAAGTTTTAAGAGCGCCTTTTCTGGAATCCGTTGTCGCAACCACTCTTGAAGAAGCGTCTTTCCCGTATTTTTTTACGAGGAGATCCCAGAAAATCCGGAACGCAATCGCAGGTTCCGTAGTAGTTCCGGATTTGGAGATTACATTGATGGAAAAATCTCTGTCCTTTAGATATTCGAGCAACTCGGAAAAATATCTCGATTCCAGATGATGTCCTGCAAAGATCACTTCTGGATTTCCTTTTTTGGGAGAACGAAAAAAGGGAAGACTGGCCTCTAAAACCGCTCGAGATCCAAGATACGATCCGCCGATCCCGATCACGATCACGACATCGGAAAAAGCTCGGATTCTTTCTGCGGCTTGAACGATTCTTTCTATTTCCGAATTTTGAATTTCGTTCGGAAGATTCAACCAACCCAAAAACTCGCTTCCCTTTCCTTGCAAAGAATGCAACGTCTTTCTCGCGGACTCGGCTCCTTTCAAAAAGGTTTCGAATTCTTGCGATTGAATAAACGCTGATGCGAATCTTGTTTCTAATCGGATCATAGTGAATTACAAATTCTCTTTTTTTCTATTACGTCTCGGATTCGTTTCGTTCGATTCCAAGATTCTATCGGTTCCCAATCTCAAATCGCGACTTATGATTTGAATTCTTCTTCCAAAACCATCAAAAAAAGGGACGCTGGATCAGTTTAGGAAAACGAAAATGCGGGGCAAGAAAAAAGCAAAGGGAAAGAGAGGATAAAAATACGGAGAAGGATTGACGAGAAAGGAAGTGTAATTCAATCTTTCCGGGATTTTTAAAAGTAAAGACCCGCAATGGACAAAGAAGAACTTACAAGAATTCTCAATGAAGAATTTTCATCGTCTCCCAAAGAAGAACCGATCCGATTCTTCTCGGCTCCCGGAAGAATCAATCTCATCGGAGAACACGTCGATTACGCGGGCGGAATCGTTTTGCCGGCGGCCATCGACGTTTTCATAAAAATCGCAATTCGAAAGAATCGAAGCTCTTTTTTTAGAATTTTTTCCGCCGAATCCGGTGAGAAGATAGAAGCGAAAATCATCACTTACAATTCAAAAAGTTCCTGGGTCAATTATGTCTTCGGGGTCCTTCAAGAATTTAGTAAACTCGGATTTGAATCGGATCCATTTGATCTGGTTGTTTGGGGAAATATTCCGCAAGGTGCTGGCCTTTCCTCTTCTGCGGCGTTTGAAGTTGCAACCGCTTTTGCGATTTCCGAAATTCATTCCTGGAAAATCAAAAAAGAAGAACTCGCTCTTTTGGGTCAAAGGGCTGAAAATCTTTTCGTGGGTGTGAATTGCGGAATCATGGATCAGTTCATCATCTCGACGGGTAAAGAG
Source organism: Leptospira ainazelensis (assembly GCF_016918785.1). Lineage (GTDB taxonomy): Bacteria > Spirochaetota > Leptospiria > Leptospirales > Leptospiraceae > Leptospira > Leptospira ainazelensis. The sequence goes on from NZ_JAFFPT010000055.1 coordinate 61,918, forward strand.
GGCTTTTGTATCGCTCTCGATACGGAGACTCTTACATACGAATATCATAAAATGCACTTGGAAGATTCCGAATTCTACCTCATAGACTCGAAAGTAAAACATTCTTTGAAGGATAGCGCTTACAATGAAAGAAGAATGGAAGTGGAATCGGCGTTTGATAAGATCAAAAAAAGAAAACCGTTCCTCAAAAGTCTTTATCAGGCTGAATTAGAAGACTTAGAGAACGAATCCTTCGGACTGAATCCGATCGAAAAAAAACGGGCAAAACATGTTGTTACTGAAAGACTAAGAACCGAAAAGGTAATCCAAAATCTCAAAAGCGGAAACGCCCAAAACGTCGGTGAAATTCTTTTTGAATGCCATAATTCTCTCTCTAAAGATTACGAAGTTTCGTGTGAAGAATCGGATTTTATAGTCGAACACTTAAGAAAAGAAGGAGTTCTCGGGGCGAGGATGATCGGAGGCGGTTTTGGAGGTTGCGTTTTGATACTGGACAAAAAAGGCAGAAGAGATATACTGTTTGAGAAAATTAAAACGCTTTATTGGAAAGAATTTAAAAACGAACCCCAACTCTATACTTTCCGAATTTCAGACGGCGTCAAAGAATTCTAAAAAAAGAATTTCAGTGGAACTGAGGGAGAAACGAGATGGGAACAGATAATTCTCTGAACCTCGACGGTGGAGAAGTGGATTTTTCAATCAACGAGTTGACCGTTCATCTTCAGAAGGAAGATATCCCGGAGAATTTCCCCAAGGATGCGGTTGCTCTGAAAATCAGCGGAGAAATCAATCTTTATTCCGCACACGCACTCAAAGAAAAAATTTTCGATCTGATAGACAAGGGCTTTATTTATATTTTCGTGAATATGGAAAACATTCGTTATATTGATTCTTCCGGTCTGGCGGTTTTTATGAGCACCCATGCAAAACTTGTAAAGATCGGGAAAGGCGGAATCGCGATGTTCTCCCCTTCTTCCCAAGTGAATAAAATCTTAGAATTGACCAAATTAAAATCTCTGATTCGCGTCACCGGAACGCTCAAGGACGCGATGAATATCCTTCTCAATTGATTATCTTAGAGAATGAATAAAAAGAAAACAGAATATTCTAAATATTTAAATAACTTACTCAGCTGCAATAAGTGTCCAAAAATGGAAGGGAGGCCCGTTCACGGTTGTGTTCCTTCCACTAAAATTATCAGCATCGGTCAGGCGCCGGGCATTCACGAAGAAAGATTCGGAAGGCCTTTTTCCTACACGGCAGGGAAAACCCTTTTTGGTTGGTTTCAGAAAATCGGAATCGAAGAGGAAATTTTTCGAAAAAAAGTGAATATGTCCGCCGTTTGTAGATGTTTTCCCGGGAAAGCCAAAAGTGGAGATCGAAAACCAAATCCGGAAGAGGTCCTGAATTGCTCTGAATTTTTGGAATTCGAAGTCCGCTTTCACAAACCTCAGTTGATCATTCCTATTGGGAAACTCGCTATCGATCAGTTGTTCGAGAGTCGTAGTTACAAGTTGGAGGACGTGATCGGTGGAAGGTTTTCGCGGGAACTCTACGGAATACGGGTGGACTGGGTCCCTCTGCCGCATCCATCAGGACTGAACGTCTGGAATCACACTGAAACTGGAAAGAGACTGATTCAAAAAGCTTTAAATCTTCTAAAAAACCACCCTGTTATGAAGCAGGAATTTGATTTGTAAAGGCAAGTTCGCGGGAACTCTCCTATTCCAATTGAAAAAAGACACCGAAAATCAAGATGAATTCCCGATTTTCAAATCCAACATTTCCTAAAGAGGAGAAATTATAAAGTAATCTTGTGTTTTAGAGAATTAATTCCTGAACTTTGGACAATCAAGACGTACAATGATATCCAAAGCCTTTTGAGCTTTTGATTTTCCTATAGAACTTCTATATTCAATGGATTGCTTGAGACGAAAATTCATTCACAAGTTGAGCCATTCTTTGCGAATACTCTTCTTTAAAGTCGATCATCCAAATTAAAATCAACTTTTGATTGATCCTCGAATCCAAAGGTCTTGGAACAACTAAATTTTCTTTTTCTTCCGAGAGTTCCCACTTCAAGAGGAGATGGTATAAATAGCAATTTGAGATTCCATGAGATCGCGATAGAATTGTCAATTCTTCCCAAAAAAGAGGATAAATTCTTACATTAAATTTTATCAGAACATTTCCCTTTTCCTGATAAAGAGCAGTTGCTGTTTTCTTATGAATTCTCTTGATCTTAAGAATTCGATTCCTATATTTTCTTAGGAGGTATTCTAAATTTCTTCCAATTCTTTTTTTGCTTTTAATGGGAAGTCTGTTATAAAGGCGTTCCGGTACTAAAAAAGAACAGGTAATTTTCGATTTATCGAAATTGGAAGATAACACTTCGTCTTTAATTTTTATATTCCTCATATCCGATACGGTTCTAAGGGAACGAATCGTAAGATGAATTTTTTAAAAAAAAGTATTCTTATTATAATTTTTTTTGAAAAATTTGAAATTCAAACCTCCTATCTGAGGAGTTCCCGCAAGGCAATATCTATAGTGGGGTACGAAAACGAAAACCCAGCCTTTTGGAGTTTTTCCGGTATCACATCTTGACCTTTTAGAATCACATCCGCGCCTTCTCCGAACAATCCATATAGTAGAGGTGCGGGAACTCTAAAATATGCTGGTCGGCTTAAGATCTTCGCGAGGGTTTCTGAAAAAATACGATTGCTCACCGAATTCGGGGCAACCAGATTAAATGCCCCTGAAAGATTTGGATCCAAAATAATATATAGGATAGAACTTATCAAATCCTTCAGATGAATCCAACTTAAAACTTGTTCTCCCGATCCAATTGGCCCCCCAAGTCCAAACCGAAAGGACGGAAGCATACTTTTTAAAGCTCCTCCTTGAAGACTTAGAACAAGTCCCGTTCTCATCTTCACATGACGAATTTCTGTCTTTGCGATTTCATCAGAAGCATCCTCCCATTCCTTACAAAGATTGGCTAAATAATCCAATCCGACAGGAGATGATTCTGAAAATATAGGAGAGTCACTTTCATACGAGCCATAATAACCAATCGCTGATCCTTGTAAGAAGAATTTTAAAGGAGTTCCCGCAATTTTCGAAACAGATTTAACTAATTTTTCGGTATAATCAACGCGAGAATAACGAATCTCATCCTTTACCTTTTGGCTCCATCGGACTCCCGCAATCGGGGCTCCCGCCAAATTAATAATTCCATCCAAACCTTCTAGATCTTTTACTCTCGGGAAAGAACCCACAATAATTTCTAAATTAGGTCTTCCAAGAAAGAAAGTCGGAACATTTGCAGAACGTGTGAAAATTCGAACGTGAAATCCTTTTTCTAATAAAGCAAATGCAAGATCTCTACCGATTAAACCAGTTCCGCCGGAAATCCCAACTATCATACTCTTCCCCTTAAAAAAACCTTTTTTGAATGTCTTCTTTGTTTCATGAATCCTGATTGCTAGAAGAAGGGAGTTCCCGCAACTTTGGATTCGTGGTTCACAAAAAAAGTATTCTACTAATTTTGGCTTTAATATTTCCGATTTCTATTATAACCGGAAATATCCTTCTTTTTAATTCGACCAACAGCAAAATCGAAGTGTTTGAATTAAAACCGCCTTTCTTGGCATTTGATTTCACGAATTCCTACCTCAAAAAGAGCGATTATAGGATTGCCAATCTCTTAGACAGAAACCCGAAGACAACATGGAGGAAAGTTCGCGATTCTTCTCGAGAAGAAGATTTTCAGTTGGAGCTTCGACAGACTCACCATTTAAGCCAAAACAAACCGAAAATTTCGAATTGGAAGTTCCTACAAATCATTGCCTGCCCAGAAACCGACGAAATTCTAAAAATAGATTTAGTAATAAGGGAATCCATTGATATGGATAAAGAATTACGAATGCCAAAGGATGAAATCAAAGGACAAAAACTGTTGAATTTTTCCAAATCAAAGCATTTCAAGATTCCCCTCGAGCCTTACTACAAACCTGAAGAAAGTAAGGAGTTCCCGCAAAAAATGTTCATCTGGACGGTCTTTGGTACTTGGATAAAGGACGAGAAGGAGCAATTGAAAGATAGAACGCTATGTTTAGAAGATATCTGGCTAAGTGAGGACTGATTTTTCGCCAGAAACGCGGGAGCTCCCGCAAAAACTGGGGAGAACGACGGGGATCGAACCCGCGACAGCCAGTACCACAAACTGGAGCTCTACCAACTGAGCTACGTTCTCCATCTCTTGTTTGTCCTTTGGTGACCCGAGAGGGATTCGAACCCCCGACCCACTGCTTAGAAGGCAGTTGCTCTATCCAACTGAGCTACCGAGTCTTGGGAGGATTGGAAAATCGGGATGATAGGATTTGAACCTACGACCCTCTGCTCCCAAGGCAGATGCGCTACCCCTGCGCTACATCCCGTTTCCGACTCCATGTTTTTAAAAACACCCGCAGTGTCAAGAAGACTCTTCAACTTTTTCAATATGCCTCAGAATCTCCGGATGTGTCGGAGCTTTCCGAAGAGCCTTCTGCAGAGCTTTGATCGCCTCTTCTTTTTTACCCGCTTTTAAGAGAAGAATTCCGAACGAATCCAAATAAGCGGGATTTTCCGGTTCTTCTTTGAGGACCGACTTCAGACAATCGGCCGCCAATTTCCATTCTTCCGGGCTGACTTCTCGATTATTCAGGAGAAGAAAACCGAGAGAATTTAAAGAATTCTTATACTCCGGACGCAATCTCAAAATTCTTTTGTGAGTCTCGATTGCTTCTCCGATCTTACCTGACTTTTCGAGTGCAAACGCTTTCAGGGAAAGAATACGAATATCGTCGACTTGAAGTTTGAGCCTTTCATCGCATTTTTCCAGAGCTTTCTTAAAATCTTTGCTCTGAATCAAAGAGTAAATCATCATAAGAATGGAATTTTCTCTTTCTCCAAATCTCGGAAACTTCTCCAAAAGTTCTTCTAAAATCGAAATACACTTTTTAAAGTTGCCGGTTCTCGCGCAGCAAATTGCAAAATTGTAATATAGATCCGGATCATCGTTCCCGGAGGAAATCTCGCGATCGATCAGAGTCAGAGCAAAAAGAAAATTCTCCTTATTGATTTCCTGAAGAATTCTTTTTTTCGCGGAAGCCGTTTTCTTTTTGTTATCTTTTTCAGACATTCTTACTAACGGAATCAGAAAGTTCTTTTAAAAGAGAAGAATCCGTTTGATCGAGAGACAAGGGAGTTAGAGAAATCAATCCGGAGAAGAATGTAGAAAAGTCGGTTCCTTCTTCTTCGAAATGACCCAATTCCGAACCTCCCAAGTAGAAGTCCGCGATTCCGCCGATGATATTTTTTTTGGAATATGTATCTTCATACGTCCTTCTTCCCAATTTCGTGATCCGAAGATTTTCCAGAGAAGAAACGAAATCCGAAGGAATGTTGATATTATAGACGGTCCCCGTTCTAAGAAAAGTCGTATAACGTTTGATAAACTCCAAGATAAATTCAGCTTCCTTAATATAGTCGTAATCTCTGTTGATGTTTCCCGAACTGACCGCAAGAGAAAGACGATTATGGATCGCACCGTGTCTCGCGGCTCCAACCGTTCCGGAATAATGGACGTCGTGTCCCATATTCACTCCACGATTAATACCGGATAAAACGAGATCGATTTTCGGAAAAATTTCACCGTGTAAACCGATGTTCACACAATCCGCAGGATAACCGTCTACGATATAATGATTGTCGTTGATCTTCTCCACTCTCATCGAATCGTAAATCGAAAGTGCCATAGAAGTCGCCGACCTTTCGCGAAGAGGAGCGATTAAGAATGTGTTGTGTTCTTTTTGAAGAATTTTCTCAAGAGCTTTAATACCCGACGAGGCTATTCCGTCGTCATTCGTAATCAGTATATTCATAAAATCAAATGTAGAATGGATCCGGAAATATAAAAATAGAATACAAAAGGGAAAATTCCCGAGATCAAGATAGAAGTCAGAGAAAAACGAAACGCATCCGAAGTTTTCAGATCATAAATAAACTGAATTCCTCTGGAAACGATTACGACGTAGTAAACAATCAAAAAAAGAAGAATCAAGAAGTATCCGATTCCACCCGTCAACCCCGTTTCACGAAGGAGAATCGCCAGAGGAGTAAAAAACACGAAGACCGCCATCGCAAAACGACAGAGGTTGTGAGAAAAACGAACGTTACCCGTTCTTTCTTTTTTTTGCGCGTGAAAATCGATCACAGCTCCCAAAATCAAAGGAAGCGTTGAAATCATAGAAAGGTTCGCCAAAAATGCAAAGGCGATCATTCCTAAAGATCCGCTCGTATAAGGAGGTGAAAGATAAGTCGCTCCGACGGAAATACTGAGAGCGCTGGGAATCAGAATGATCCAGGAAAAAAGGTTTAACGTTTTTTCCGAAAGATTGGAAAGGGCGGATTCAAGGCGAATCGGATCATATAAAACCGCTTCTAAAACTTCGACGATAGAATTGAGTAGATCTTTCAAGAATTCTTACCTAAGCGCTTGTGGAAGAATGATGAGAACCGGAGAATTTTTAAATTCTTTGAAGAAAATTCTTTCACTCGAAAAAGAATTCATCTTTGCGCCTAACATCATAAAGAGTCTGTCAAACGGAGACTCTTCTTCTTCATAAAGAGGAATTTCACCGTCATACTGACAAAGCCTGGATAATTCTTCTAACGCTTCCTTTCTTCCGCCGATTTCATCCACGAGTTTATTTCGAAATGCATCCTGTCCGGAGTAGATTCTTCCTTCCGCCAAAGTCTGAACGGACTTTACGGTTTGATTTCTTCCTTTTGCGACGTCTTGGATAAATTCGTTATATGTATCGGAAAGCATCTTCTGGATCATCTCATCCTCTTCGGGAGTTGAATCGCGAAAGAGCGACAAAGAATCTTTGTATTTCCCTTCTTTGTAGACTCTCATCTTCACTCCGTAACGATCAAGAAGACCTTTGACGTTAGGAGCCATCGCTATGACTCCGATCGATCCCGTAATTGTTCCCGAGAGCGCGAAAATTTTGTCGGCGGAAGCCGCGATATAATATCCGCCCGACGCCGCCATGTCCTTCATAGAAACCACGATCTTTCGCGTTTTTCGAAGACGCATGAGCTCGTTATAAATTTCTTGAGAAGCTCCTACGGTTCCTCCGGGAGAATTGATTTCGATTAAGATTCCCTTAATATTCGGATTTTGTTCTATATCCCTAAGTTTTTGAAGAATGCTCTCGGCACCCGTAGATTCGAACGTCGAATGTCCGGAATGAATCTCTCCGTCAATCTTTATCAGCGCCGCCCCGATCGGGGCCGTACTAAAAAAAGTTCCACCGGAAGTTTTGGAATATTTCGAAGTGGTCGTTGAGAGGGAAATGTTTACGAGCCCGATGAGGACGGAGAGGATCGTAAGAACAAATGTAATCGCTAAAGCAAGACGGTTTCTTTCCACTCTTGAGATCAGATTCTCCCCTTTCGAGAGTGTCAAATGAAATAAGAATCGTTGGGTTAGGCTGTGAAAGGGGAAATTCTGGGGAGTTCCCGCAAATCCCCGAGACAACGAGGGTGGGCCCGGAAGTGCGGTTTTGTTCTCAAAGGAAATCTGTGCCGGTTTTCGACTTTTTTCGATAAAAAATGGGACATAACTTTCCAGCGTCAAGCAGCGGACGACCTCGTTCTGAAAAAATTCTGTGAGAATTCGTGATTTTTTGGGGAGTTCCCGCAATTTCCAGTTTGACTACAAAATGAATAGTGCAGGAAACTGACCAGTCAGTCAGAAAATATGAAATCAATCATCGAATCTTTTATCAAAAACCGACTTTTTATGTATCTGGGAATGGTCTTTATCGTCCTTTCCGGAACGATTTCGCTCTTAGGCCTCCGCCGAGATGCGTTCCCGAACGTAGACATGAAACAAATGGTCATCTCTACAAAGTTCCCCGGAGCATCCCCCGAGGACGTCGAACTCCGAGTCACCTACCCAATCGAGCAACGACTCAAGGAAATCGATGGGATCGACGAGATTCGCTCCTTTTCCAGAAACTCAGTCTCGGACATCGACGTTCGAGTCAGCCTGGAAGAAAAAGATCCGGAAAAAGTTCTCAACGAGATTCGACGCGCCGTAGACAATGCAATGTCGGAATTCCCTCCTCAAGTAACGGAAAAACCGAAGATGACAGAACGAAAATCAGGATCTTTTCCGATCATTGAATTTTCGATTTCCGGCGGGAAAGACGAAATCGAACTTCACACAACCGCGGAATTCATAGAACTCGAATTGGAAAAAATACCCGGAGTGGCGAGAGTCGACGTTTTTGGAAAAAGAGACCGAGAATGGCAAATTTTAGTAAATGCAAATAAGCTAAAACAGTATTCATTAGATTTATCTGATATAGTTAATACTGTAAGAAATCGAAACATCAATCTTCCGGCAGGATCCGTGGATTCGGAAAACTCTTTCGATCTAAGAATCGATGGAGAATTTAAAACTCCTTCCGAAATCGGAAAAATTCCCACTCGAACCAATGAAATATTTTCCACGGTAAAATTAGGCGATCTCGCGAGAATCGAAGATACTTTCGAATATCCGCGCTTTTTAGCGATCGCAAACGGAAAACAAGGACTCGTTCTTTCGGTAATCAAAAAGGAAAGAGCCGATGCCATCGAAGTAGCCGATACGGTTCACAAAAGATTGGAGACACTATCGAGTTCTTATCCTTCGGGGATGAAAACTTTCGTTTTAAACGACGAAGCCAAGAGGACGAAAAATAGACTGAGTGTGGTTTCTTCCAACGCCCTTATCGGATTTATTATAGTCTTCGGTATTCTTTTCTTATTCTTAGATTTTAGAACGGCCACTCTTACTTCTCTCTCGCTCCCGCTTTCCATGCTGATGACATTTTCGGTCCTTCCGTTTTTCGACGTTTCGTTTAACATGATCTCTATGATGGGATTGATCATTTCTCTCGGAATGCTCGTGGACAACTCCATCGTAATCTCCGAAAATATCTACACCTACTTGGATCAAAAAAACGATTCTCATACGGCTTCCATTCGCGGAACGGTCGAAATGATAGTTCCTATTTTCGGATCCTATCTAACCACGGTTACCGCCTTTCTCCCTATGCTCTTTATGACGGGAATCATGGGTAAATTTATCTGGGAAATTCCGTTAGTCGTCATCGTGGCTCTTACTGCGAGTCTTATCGAATCTTTCCTCTTTTTGCCGGCGAGGATCGCGGTTTACGCAAAAACGCCGGAACAACTCAAAGTAAAAAGCCGATTCCGGCAAAAGATGGATTCTTATTTTATTTCTCTCGAAAATTCTTTTTCGAGACTCGTTTCGTTTAATATCAAACACAAAAAGGCATCGTTTGCTTTCATTATTCTTCTTGTTTTTGGATCTTGCGGAGCCATGTCTCAAATGGACTTTATCCTTTTCCCGAAAGAAGACATTGAAATCATCATGATCAAGGCGGAATTTCCTCCTACTTCCAGGATCTTTCAAACGCGGGAAAAGATGAAATACATGGAAGGGATCGTCCAGAAAATTCCAAAAGAAGAATTGGTAAGTTATTCTACGAAGATCGGAGTTCAACAAACGGATCCGGACGATCCTCTCTCTCGATTCGGAGAGAATTTAGCGGTGATTCTCATCTATCTCACTCCGGAAGTAAAAAGAGAACGGAAGGCTTCCGAAATTCTTCAATCCATCGAACCCGAACTTCGTAAAACTCCCGGTATGACGGATCTTTTTTTGGAGGAATTCGGAAACGCTCCTCCTATCGGAGCTCCGATCACGATTTCGATTCAAGGAAGAGATTACGAAACTCTAAAGAAGATTTCCAACGAACTTCAGGCATTCTTAAAATCCATTCCGGGAGTTTTTTCAGTTCGGGACGATTATCGATTCGGCCGTAAACAAATGTACATCCAATTGAACGAGGGCCTCGAGAGTTTTACCGGAGTCTCCACTCTTGCGGCGGCCAACGGACTTCGCGCGGCCTACGACGGAGAAAGGGCAGGTTCGATTCGTAAAGGAAGAACAAAAATTTATCTGAGAGTCGTTTACGATCGTGACTTTCGTAAAAACCCGAACGAGATCAAATCGATCCCGCTTCGAAACAAGGCGGGAAACATCACGTATCTTGCGAAAATTTCCCGTATGGATCTGATAGAATCTCCGGAACTCCTCGCGCACAAGGACTTTGAACGAGCCATCACGGTCAATGGTGATGTGAAGATAGATCAAATCACTGCTCACGACGCGAATCAAAAGGTCGCGGACGAATTCAAACCTTTGATCGAAAGACAGTATCCCGGTATTTCCATCTCGTTCGGCGGAGAAGAAAAAGATACGCAGAGATCGATGGCTTCCCTCGGCAAAGCGGGTATCATCGCGATCTTCGGAATTTTCGGAATTCTCGCGCTCACGATCCGAAGTTTTTGGAAGCCGATTCTAATCTTAAGTACGATTCCGTTGGGAATCATCGGAATCGTAATCGGGTTTCCTCTTTCCGGAAAATCCATCAGTTTTCTCGCGATGATCGGAATCATTGGACTCGCGGGAGTTCTTGTAAACGCGTCGATTGTCCTCGTCGATTGTATCGATTCGATTAAAAAGGGATCGAAAGCGAGTATGGACGAAATCCTAATCGAAGCGAGTCAAAGAAGATTCAGACCGATTCTTCTTACAACTCTTACCACGGTTGCCGGTCTTCTTCCAACCGCATACAGCCTCGGCGGTTCCGATCCTGTTTTGATTCCGATGACTTTGGCTTTGGGTTGGGGATTGGGTTTTGGAACGTTAGGAAGTCTTCTCTATGTTCCCGTGACACTTTCAGTATTTCACGAACTCGGTTCTAAATTCTCAAAGAAAAACGGTAAGAAGAAGTAGAACCTTGAAACTCTCTTCTAAAGAAGAATCCAAAATCCGCCCGAGAAAAAGGACTTTTCTCGGGTTTTCGTTTTCTTCTTCCCCTTCCAAAAAAGAATCTAAAAAATCCTTTGAAACAAAAGAGAAACTTTTAGAAGCTACTCTTTCCGTTTTTGGAAGCAAGGGTTTTCATGAAGCAAGAGTGGAAGACATCACCGCGCAGGCGGGTTTTGCAAAAGGAACTTTTTACGAACACTTCGACAGCAAGGACGATCTCATCTACATTCTGATCGACTATGCGGCGAGAAAGGATTTGGAGATCACACAATCGCTCTTTCAAAAGTGCAAAAATTCGATCGCGATACGGGATCAGTATTTAAAGCCGATCCTTCTCGATATTCATTCGAAAAAAGAACTCAATCGAGTCTGTTATCAATTCCTGACAAACGAAATTCTTACAAAAGAAAAACTGCAGAAAAAAACGGATTATTACAACCGTTTGTATCAGCGATATCATCGAAGAAGTATCAAACTCGCACAAAAGTTAAACTTACTAAATCCGAACTTTGATACGGAGGAGATTTATGTGATGTTTCGATACCTGATCGACGGTTTTACAATCAATCAGGCTTATTCGTTTTTCTGTACGAAAAGCGGAGACGTGGAGATAAACTCGATTCTTAAACTTTTCGATCAGGCGCTTTTTGTAAAGGATTCCAAACTCGATCAATAATCCTGTCTGTAGATCGCGCCTCCGGAAACGTTTTCGGGAGAAGTGGTCCCGGTCCAGAAGTTCGCTTGAAACTGAAGATAAACCGTTCTCGAATCGCGATTGTCCGTAGTATTCAAGAAATAATTCTTCGCAGAATTTGAATGTATATACTGATAAAAAAGTTGCACCTTAAAAAGATGAGAATCGCCTAACAGGTTGATTCCCGCCCAATAAACATAGTAGGCTTCACTCGGTTCAAACGTTTTATTTTGGTTCCAGTCTCCTTTTAAGAATTCAACCTTAATCAAAGGCATGATATACTTCGTATCCCAGAGATGAAAATTATAACCGATCATTCCGTGATATCCCATCACCTGATTGGCGGCGGAACCGGAAAACTTACTCCAAGCTCCATTGAGATAAAATCCCTTCCAAGTAAAGGTCATGTCGTATGTATGACCGACGATACCGAGATTCGGTCTTCCCGGAGTAGTCGTCGACGCGTCCGCGAGATAGTCGGAACGAAGCCCCGTAGGATCAATTCCGTTTGTAGGGGTCGTTTGTTGAAGAATCAATTTTGTGGGCGTCTGATCCTTATATAAAAATTCGATCGGAACCGGTTGAGAGGTTTTGACTTGAGTCGTTTGTGCGACGGCGGCGCCGAAAGAAAGTTTAGGATCGTTTTGAAAGATCTCGTCTCCTTCCACCCAACCGATGTCCTTGTCTTTTTTGATCAGACCGCCGAAGACGTTGTATTGAGCCCTACCGTAAAAAATCGGAGCGAGAAGCTGCGGCAAGTTCTGACGCGCCGCAGAATTGTCTTGTCTTCTTCCGTAACCGTAATCCCCGCCGCCTCCGTGGCCGTTGCCGATAAAACCGTGAAGAGATAAATATCTTGTGTATTTTTTATCGATCGCTTGCAAAGGATGGATCGCGATCATCGCGCCCAAATCAAACTGAGGAAGGACGTTTGTAACGAGAGATCTTTCTAAAGAAACAAAGTTCGCGGAACTCTGGATGTATTCCCTGTTAAAAGGAACGTTGATTTGACCCAAGGTCAAACGGGAGCTTAGAATCGGAATGTTCACCCAGACTACCGCTTCATGAATGAGGCCTCGGGCGTCGTTCAAGGTAACGTCCTGAACGTCGCCCGAGGTTTTGTCTTTTGTCACCTTTAAGAACTGGCTATTGAGAGCGTTTTCCAGACGAAGCTGGGTTGCAAAACCCCACCACTTCGCACCTTGGTAAAAGAAACCGAGACGCAATCTTCTGAAGTTCGCATCGACGGTATTAAAGTTTTCGTTCCCGGAAAAGGGAGAATCTCGATCACCGCTCACGGCACGGAATTGAGTCCTTGCGGCGATGACCAACTTTTCTTCGTTCAAATTTTCCGGTCTATGTTTGAAGTGATTCGGAAGCTGCATCTCTTTGCGCTCCGGGAAAGGATCCTTTTCCGGAGAATCGATTTTGGTCCGATTCGGGCCGGGTTTTGTGTAGATCAATCCGCTATCGTTGTCTTCGTAAAATTCCTTTTTCGGTTTTTCTTGGGGTTTGGAAGAATCCGGAGCCGTAAACGGAACTGATGGCTTTTCCAGCACATTGGTCGTGTCCAGGCCCGGCGTATTCTTCTCCTGCGCGAAAAGGGAAGTCTGAGTAAGGGTGAAAATCTGAAATCCGATTTGTAATAATGCAAGCCTAGTTCTTCGATTTTTTTCTCTAATATTCATTCTAAGATACTGAAATGTAATAAATCAGTTCTCCGTTGTGATTTTTGTAATTTCAGAGAATTTTATATTTCAATTAGGTTACAATCAGATGAGGATCTTGTTTCATTTTGATTACAGAATTTAAAACCGCAGGACCCTTGTAACATTGATAAAACGGGAAAATAGGAGGGAATTCCGACTTTCAAAGCGGATTCAAAGAAGTGATTTTGGAATCTGGGAGAATCTAAAAGTCTAAAAAGCATGGCCCATCCATCAAAAAGGAGAAGTGAGAATCCGGAAGGCAACTTCTATGTGGATTCTTCTTGTATCGATTGCGAAACGTGCAGAATCATCGCACCTTCCACCTTCTCGGAAAAAAACGGGGCTTCGTTTGTTTGGAAACAACCGGAGACGGACTTGGAAAGAATTTCTGCCGAAAGAGCGCTTCTCGCCTGCCCTACGACGTCTATCGGAAGTGAAGAAAGGATCGATCTCAAAGAAGCCAAGGAAAGTTTCCCTAGTAAAATCGAAGGAAACGTTTATTACTGCGGATATCATTCAAAAGATTCTTTCGGAGCCTTTTCCTATTTGATCCAAAGAGAGGAAGGAAATATTTTAATCGATTCCCCCCGATTTCTTCCTTCGCTCGCCGAAAAAATCGAGAGGCTCGGAGGAATCCGATATCATTTCTTAACACACCAAGATGACGTAGCCGATCACGAAAAATTTAAGACGGCCTTCGGATGTGAAAGAATCATCCACGAAGGCGATCTGCGCGCGGTTCCATCCGCTGAGATCGTGTTCGGAGGAAATGAAATCTTAGAATTCGCCGAAGACATCCAGATCATTCCAACACCGGGTCACACAAAAGGCCACGCCGTCCTGCTGTATCGGGAAGAATTTCTTTTCACCGGGGATCATCTCGCATACGATCCTAAAAAAGATCGGCTGATCGCATTTCGAGACGTTTGCTGGTATTCCTGGTCCGAACAAAAAAAATCGATGGAAAGGCTGAAAGAATATTCCTTTGAAAGAATTCTTCCGGGACATGGATATCCCTTGTATCGGGAAAAAAAAGAAATCCAAAGAATGTTAGAGAACTGTATCGAATGGATGGGAAAACGTTAAGTTATCTCGGATTTTCTTTCGAAAATAAAATCGATTTCGGCTCCTTCCCTTTTTACGATCTTTCTCAGAGAAACGATCAATCTTCGGGTATCCTTACGGAATTCCGACTCACGCTGAAGAATCGAAGAAGGAAGCGACCATCTGCTATTGTATTCCTTGAACGCGATCTTTAAGTTTGTAGCTTTTTTCAGATATTCTTCCTGAAAGAAAAGTTCTCTGTTTAAAATCAAATCCTTCACTTTCGGAAAGACGAAATTTTCCTTCATATTTATATGAAGAACCAGTCTTGCCGACAAACCGGCGAGTTCGTGTAAGAGGATTTCAACACTCTGGGAAATTTCAGATTCCAATCTACTTTCAATTTCGCTCAAACGATCGAGAATTTCGACGTGCTGATTTTTATAGAATTCGATGTCCAATCCTTGTTCCGTCCTTGTATCAAAGAAATATTCGAATCAAGATTTAAGGTTTTCCTTAAAAGTTTTCGCGACCGATTTCGAACTCGGAATTCGTATCAGAATTTTTCAATTGGAACGTGGAAGAATCTGCTTCGGATCGCAAAGGTCAGAAAGCGGGATTTTCGACGGATTACAGAAATAATCCTAGGTTCGCCTCTAAGGAAAGATCTTTTTTTCCAAGAGGAAAAATAATTCACAGATCCTTTTCGGAATGAGTTTCAATCCGATGACAAACAAAAGACAAAGAATTCTTTAAAAGTGTAAACTTATAATAGCGAATATTTTGATTTATAGTACGTATTTCATTATAGCGTTTTAACGATAAAATGCTAAGCATGGGTACACCAATGGAGAACATTTCTCCTTCCTTACAAAAGTCATTATTGTATTTTTCGGATCAGTCGATCGAAGCAATTGTAGTCTTGGATCGGGAATGGAAAACGATTTATTCCAATTCTAAATTTCAAAAACACTGGTCAACACCCGAGTTTCGAATTTCGTTTGAAAAGTTAATCCCGATTTTAAGCGCTAAAAAAACTTGGGAAAAAGAATTCGATATTACTTCGATCTTAGAAGAGAACGGCATCGAATTTCCATTCTTCTCAAACAGCGATCTAAAACTTCATTTGACGATTCACGATTTAGAACATTCTTATATGATTCGCTTCAGACCGGAAGTTTCCATTCCTCCAAAAAAGGAATTCGATTCGAGTTATTTTGATAAGGTCACAAATCTTCCGAATAAAAAATACTTCTTAAAACACTTCCAAGAACTTGTTTCGCAGAATTCTCGGAATATGGACGGACATTTTGTATTCTTAGTTTCCTTCACAAATCCGGACGCGGTCGCGTCGCAAGAGGAAAATTCTTATTTTGATTCGATTTCAGTTAAGGTTGCGGAGAGGTTAAAAAAATATCTCAATCCGAAGGATTCGGTTTTTAAGATCGAAGGTGATAACTTTTTGATTTCCTGCACACAGATCGATTCCGAGTCCAAAGCCGAGTGGTTCTGTGATTGTATCGTTCTTCTTTTTAATTTTCCTTTTTCTTACGGAGAAAGGGAATTTCATCTCAACGTCAATATAGGGTATTCGCGTTTTGAACCGGAATCCGGAAGCGATATGAATGCGATTCGGATCCTAAAGGAATCTCTGCACCGTTCTTTTATGATGGGACCGAATTCTCATTTCTACTATGATCGAAATGCGATCTCCGCGACTTCGGAAAAGGCGAAAATTGAGATCGATCTTCGAAAAGTATTAAACAGAAACGAACTGGAAATTCACTTTCAACCGATCGTGAATATGAAAGAGAATCGGATTTTTTCGATGGAGACCCTGGTTCGCTGGAATCATCCCCAAAAGGGAAAACTGCTTCCGGGAAGTTTTATCACGATCGCGGAGAATTCCAGTTTTATCAAGACGATCGGAGAATGGATGATCTGGGAGACGTTTCGATATTACGAAAATTCAATATTAGAATCCAAGAATATTTCCTTGTCTCTGAACATTTCCCCGAAACAACTGGGGGATAAGAATATCGTTCCGCTTCTTAAGGAGGCGAGCGCTTATTATAAAATTCAACCCGATCGTATCATTCTGGAAATCATCGAAAATTCTTTCGATTCTTGTGAAACTCAAATCGGAAAAGTCGTAAACTCCTTGAGGGATTTCGGTTTTAAATTTGCTCTCGACGATTTCGGAAAGGGTTATTCTTCCTTGGGAAGATTGATTCATCTCCCGATCGACTACATCAAACTTGATAAAATTTTTCTTTTTAATTATTTCCAGACTTCTACAAGGACGATCATCACTTCCTTGGTCAATCTTGTTCAAGCGATGGGAAAATCGATCATCGTGGAAGGTGTGGAAAATGAAACACAACACAATCTTCTGCAAGAGCTCAATTGCGATTTTGGGCAGGGTTATTTTTATTCTTATCCGTTGGAGATCCTACAAGCGGAAGAATTGGTCTTGAACGAGAAAATCTTTACGGTTTAAATTCGGAGCCGCTTCCACTCGAACGATCTTTTGGTCCGACAAAGAAATTCTTTCGGTTCGGTTTCGCAGTTTTGTGAAGGATTCTTTTGTTTTGAACGTGAATTTTTGCGGGAACTCCCCACTTTTCAAAGGAGAACGGAAGAATTGGTTTTGAACGAGAAGATCTTTACGGTTTAAATTCGGAGCCGCTTCCACTCGAACGATCCTTTGGTCCGACAAAGAAATTCTTTCGGTTCGGTTTCGCAGTTTTGTGAAGGATTCTTTTGTTTTGAACGGGAATTTTTGCGGGAACTCCCCACTACAGGAAAATTCCGACCTCAACCGGTAGACTCTTTTTACAAAAAGTCTACCGACCCCGCAAAAAATTCAGTAATGAATCACCGATTTCAATTTTTCAGGATTTCCGGAAAAACTTCCCGTCTTCGCAAAACCCTGAGAAGAAATTACAAGATCCAAGTATCCGTCCCGGAAGGAAGAAAGATCTTTTTGTTTACTGGGCGCATTTTTCCCGGAAACATCGGAAAGAGAAGCCAACGCAAAAATTTCAAAGGCCAAATCGGAAATATAAATTCGATTGAGATCCAATTCTTCCGAACTGGACTTTTCCAAGAGCCCTTTTAAAAGACCGGCCTTATTTCGAATCGTTTCCGAAGCCTCGGTCGTATTGTCGGTCAACTCTTCCACAAATTTGAAAAACGCGTTCGTCACTTTCTCTCTTTTAAATCCCCTGAGAACGTGTTCGCTTAACAATAAGTGGGTTCCTTCCCAAGTTTCATTGATGATGGAATCGTTATGAAGTCTCGGAAGCGCAGAAAAATCCCCTACGATTCCGTTTCCGCCGAGAACCAAAATTGAATTGTATGTGATCTCCGTCGAAGTCGCGGAACATTTGTATTTCAAAAGAGGGGCCAAAACTTCTCCCGCCAATTTTAAATTTTCGGGCGTATGATAGTGTCTAAACACGGAAGTCAACATCGCGGTATGTTTTAATCTTTGATCGCTGAGTTGTTTTAAAAGGGATGGGAATTCCAAAATTTTACTCCCGTATGCGGAACGAAACTTTGAGTATTCGTAAGCTTCCATCCAGGCCCTTCTAGAAATTCCGGAGGCTGCAAGAGAAACATGAAGTCTGGAAATCCCTATCACATATTTGATCAGATTCGAGATTCCGTGCGAGGGCCTGCCCAGAGATTCCGCTTCGACTCCGTCATAAATGATTTCAACGGTGAGTTTTCCTCTGGATCCGATGATATCTTTTTTACGAAGAATATGATGTCCGTTTAATGTACCGTCTTCTTTGATTCTCGGCACCAAAAAAAGTCCGATCGTATTCGTGTCTTCGACTCTTGCGGTAGTAACCCAAAGATCGCCGGGATTGGAGCAGAACCATTTTTCTCCGGTAAGAATCCACTTTCCGTTCTCCTGTTTTCTTGCGATCGTTCGGTTCGCGCTCACGTTGGAACCGCCCACTCTTTCGGTCACATACTGGCCCGCCATAAAATGAGAATCACTTCCCTCGCCTGCCACCAACGGCAAGTATTTCTCTTTTTGATCGGGAGTTCCGATCGATTCCAAAACCTTAATCATCCCTTCGGTCATCGCGAGAGGACAGGTCACTCCACCTTCTCCGTTTTGATTGGCAAGATAAGCTAACGCATAACGATGAAGGTCCGTAAAAGGATGTTTCCAGGAGGAATGATAATTCAAATTTACGATTCCATAATCATAGGAAATCTTTCTGGATTGTTTCTGTTCGTTGGAATAAACGATTTGGTCGATACGGTTTCCGGTTCTGTCGTATTTGACGACTTCTCCGTATTTCCCTTCTTTGTGAGAGGCCTCCGTAAGCTCGTCTAAAACTCCGCCCACAAGAGCGCCGTAACCGAGGAGATGATCCTGCATCGCTTTCTTATGAGTGGAATCGTAACCTTGCGAATACTTCTCGACCAAAGTTTGTAACACTCTATCTTCTTCGTAAAAATTCTTTCCCCGATTTCCCTTATAATTGGAAATATCGAAAGGGGCAAGCCCCGGGTTGATAGATGGATTATTCAAAATATTCTCTCCCGATTCACTATACTATTCTAATAGAAATATTTTTAAGTTTATTCTTTTTGAAATATCGATTTTAGGAAAGTATAACTCCGGCCCGGTTTACTAGCGAGCGAAAAAAGGAAGGAATCGGAAACGAACTAACGTGTTTTGATTTTAGAATTTCATAGATCTTTTTTTTTAAATAACAGCGATATCAAATCGTTATTTCATCCAGAATTTGTTCCGAAAGTTGTATCGTAAGAATCTTATCTCTCAGCTTGGATAATAGATTCTGGTCTTCCAGCTTTGCCCCCTCGTAAGTTTGGAGATAAAAAGAATCATACGCATAATCCGCGCTAGTCGAAACTCTCAAGTATCTGACCTTTAAATCAAGATGAAGAATGATCTGAAGAATCCTATAAACCAAACCGACCACGTCCGGCATTCTTACTTCCATGATAGTAACATCCGGAAGGTCTGAGTTGTAAAACATAACGGATCTATTTACTATACTTTCGGGTGTAGGTTTTCTTGGATTCCAATCCGCTCTCTGAAAGGCGATACTTTCTCTTTTTAGATTTCCGGATGCGATCGCTTTCAGCTTGGCTTCGATACGATCCATTCTTTCGGAGGGAAGATTTCCCCCGCCCGCAGAATCGGTGACTTGAATCGAAGTGATCCAATATTCTCCGAGAGTATAACTTTTCATTCCTAAAAGGCTAAGCCCCTCGGAGGAAACTGCACACGAAAGATCCAAAAGAATTTCCGGTTGATTTACGGTTACAACATCGATCGTGACAAAGGCGGGATCCTGCTCCGAATCAAAAATCAAACCCCTCGCCGCATCCTGTGCGAGCGTCCCGAGCGATTTAAAGTTTTTTAATATTTTACGATTGGAAACCGTGTTTAGGTAGGAAGAAGGAGTCACTTCGTTCGCAAACTGGACGATCGATTTGGAAATATCTTCTTCCAAACCTTCTTTTCCCATCAGATATTTTTTTAAATTCTCGAGTTCCACGTCTCGATCCGGACCGACCTCTCCGAAATTTCCATTGGAATCGCTGATTAGATACGGAATCGTGTTTTGATAGAGAGTATTCAGAATCGAACTCTTCCAATTCGTAAGGACGCCGGAACCCACCGACTTGGTATCAATTACCGTAAGAATATAAAGTTTTCTTAATCTTTCTCTATTACCCACGGTCCTCGCAAAATCAAAGACCAACTTCGGATCTCCAATGTCCCTCTTGGAACTCAACTCGGACATAAGAGTGTGTTTTTCCACAAGAAAACGACAGAGATCGCGATCCTCTTCGCTAAGGCCTAGACGGTCTCCGACGGAAGAGACGAGCTCCGCACCGTATTGGGAATGATCCCCTTCCTTTACTTTACCGGCGTCATGTAACAAAATCGCCAAAGCGAGAAGTTCTATCTTAGAACATTCTTTGTAAGCCTTTTGCACTTCCACGTCTTGGAATTCTCCCTTATCGAGAAGATCCAATTCGTGCAAGATCAAAAGTGTGTGTTCGTCGACCGTAAACTCGTGATGATAACTGAAGAGAGGAAAATTCGTACAAGCTCCGAACTCGGGAAGAATCGCACCCAATACTCCGGACTCGTGCATGAGTTTTAAAATTCTTCCCCTTTGAGAAGGAGTTCTTAGGATTTTTAAGAATTCATCGTTCACTTCCGGGGAATACTTGAAGTCGTCGTCCAAAAAATTGGAAGCGAAACGAAATTCGTTGAGGAGAGTTCCCGAAACTTGAAGATCCTTTTCTTGAATCATTCGAAAAGAGATCATAACGTCGCGGTAGATCGTATGTGGGTTCGTAAAAAGAGTTCCAATGACGGGCGGAAAAACGGTTCTTCCGATTTTAAAAAAATGAAGATCCTCGTAAGGAAAACTTTCTCCTTCCGAACTTTTTCGCTTTTCGATGATCGAGTCCAAGTAGGTACGAATGATGAAGTAGATATTCTTCTGATGTCCGTATAAGACGTACATAAACTTTTCCACCGAGGAAAGTTCAGTTTTTTTACCGAAGCCCAAATATTCCGCGACCTCTTGCTGAAGATTGAGATCGAGTCGATCCGTTTTCCGGGATGTGATGACGTGCATTGCTATCCGAGTTCTCAAAAGAAAATCGTAAGCTTCCTGCAAAAGTTGGATCTCCCCTCTTTGGAAAACGGGAAGAATCGAAAGGCCGCCCAAAGACGGAAGATTGCGAACCGATTTTTCCATCCAAAACATATATTGAATGTCTCGAAGACCGCAGAGGTCGGATTTAAGATTCGGTTCGCTTAATAAAATAGGACGTTCTTCTTTGAGAAAGCGAGAGGAAAGAATTTCTTCTTTCGCCTGGTTATAATTTTTGGTTCTTTTTTCAGGAAGTTTTTCCAGAAAATCCGTTTTGAATTTTTCAAAGAGCGCTCGCGAACCCGCAAGGAAACGTGCGTCTAAAAACGCGTGATACGAAGACATGTCGTCGAGATATTGAAAACATTCCTTGATCGTTCTACAGGAATGTCCTACTTCTTTTCCGGAATCATAAAGATAAGTGTTGATCTTGGAGATTAAAGCTGCGAGTTTTTCCTCTTTGATTCCGTTGTGAAGATATAAAAGATCGATATCGGAATGAGGAGCCATTTCCATTCTTCCGTAACCGCCCATTGCAATGAGACAAATTTCATCGCCGGATTTGAATTCAACCCCGGAAGTTTCAAACTTGGAAAGGATAAACGAATCAACGATGTGAGTGAGCTGACGGGAAACCAGACGACCGCCGACGTTCTTACTTTTTTCCAGAAGTCTTTGAAAACTATAAGAGATATCTAATTGTAAGGGCATCTAAATTCCTAAAAATAAATTCAATTTCAGCCGGTTCAATCTGCTACGAGTTCCGATTCCTCTCAAGAGTTGCTTCGATTCCGTAAATCTTTTTTTGACCCCGACAAATTTGGTCCGACAAAGTTTCTCGCTAAAAAATGGCTTGTCACCGAATGAAAATCTATCGCCAAGAAAAATGATAACCTTATCTACGAACGAATTCAGTCTGGAGAAAAATCTGTCGTAACAACGACAAACCCGTAAAAGCCGCGCGCCCCACCCTAACCTTGGGTGGAGGGGAGCGGTGGTGGGAAAACTCGGGAGACTTTTCTCTATCATAAAATCATAATTTTGCAAGTAAAAAGTCTCCTTGCCCTCTTTGTGGGAATTCCCACAAAAACTTTGCAATTGGATCGTTCTCATCCCTTATACGATTCTTCAAGACGTGAGTAAGAATTACGGAAAAATTAAACTTACGCGAACCTCAGCAACATTTGATTTTACCACAACCCTCTTTAGAAAGCTCTTTGATTTTTCTTATTTTAACTTATCCCCGGGTTTTGCGTCTTTGTGAGGAACAAACAAACTCAAAGACTCCCCTTCACCGGACGCGAGGAGCATCGCTTCCGAAATGCCGAATTTCATTTTTCTCGGTTTGAGATTGGCCACGACTACCACCTTCAAACCTTTTAGATCTTCCGGTTGATAAGCGACTTTGATTCCCGCAAAAACGTTTTTGATTCCCAGTTCTCCGAGATCCACTTTCACGTTGATAAGTTTGTCCGCACCTTCGACCGGCCCCGCTTCTACGATTTGACCGACTCTCAATTCGACCTTTGCGAGATCTTCGATCGAAATTTCAAGTTTTTCCTCGGCAGGCGCCGCGTTCGCCGCCTTGGTTTCTTCTTCTTTTTTGGAATGTTCAGTTACGGATTGTTTGTTTTCTTCTAACATTGAGTTGATCGCCTTTTCATCCACACGTTTTGTGATCATCTCGTACGGATTTACTTTCGTTTTTTCTAATGCGTTAAATTCTTCTAAATCTTTAAACTTCGGCGTTTCTTTCAATCCGAGCAAAGCGTAGATTTTTTCGGAAACCTTCGGAACGATCGGATACAGATAAACGGCGAGAATTCGACTCGCGTTTAAGACGGTAGTCACGACTTCACGGGTCTTTTCCGGATTCTCCTTGATCAATTTCCAAGGAGCGTTGTCGTTCACATAACGATTGACCGTGTCTCCCAGACGAGTAATTTCCCTCATCACCCTTGCGTAATTTTTTTGTTCGTATGCAGTTTTTATAATATCTTGAACCGATTGTTCGCCGGTTCCAACCTTGATCGGTTGACGGAGCAATTCGTTTAACAATTCTTTTCCGTCAGGAGGAAGAATTCCCAAAGTCCGATCCAACTGATCCAAAATACTCGTGGAAATTCTGGAAACAAGATTGACCAGATTTCCGACGAGATCGGAATTCACCCGTGCCGCGTAATCGTCAAAGGAAAGATCCAGGTCGTCCATCCCCGGGCTCAACTTTCCTGCGAGATAAAATCGAAGGTGCTCCGGATCCAGATATTTTGCGTAAGTGCCCGCATTGATAAACGTTCCGCGGGACTTGGACATCTTCTCTCCATTGACGGTGATAAATCCGTGAACGTGAACATTCTTCGGAGTTTGATAACCGCTTCCGTGTAACATCGCGGGCCAAAATAAAGCATGAAAGTATAATATATCTTTTCCGATAAAGTGAACGATCTCCGCGTTCTCATCCTTCCAATAAGAATCGAACTTCTTCCAATCTCCTTTGAAAAAATTTAAAGAAGAAGCCATGTAGCCGATCGGTGCGTCCAGCCAAACGTAAAAGTATTTATTCTTTTCTTCCGGGATTTCGAAACCGAAGTAAGGTCCGTCTCGGGAAATGTCCCACTGTTGCAGACCGGCTTCGAACCATTCTTTCAATTTTTTTTGAACACCTTCGGTTACGTGATTTCCGGCTTCGATCCATTCTTTTAAGAATTCTTGAAAGTCTTCCAATTTAAAAAAGATATGATCCGAATTCTTAAGAACCGGAGCCGTTCCGCAGAGAGCGCAGTGAGAATCGATCAAGTCTTTCGGACTATAAGTTTTACCGCACACTTCGCAGTTGTCCCCGTATTGATCCTTGGATTTACAATTGGGACAAGTACCTTTGATAAAACGATCGGGAAGAAACATCTGATCGTGTTCGCAATAGGATTGTTCTATTCCTCTTCGAGCGATATGACCTTTTTTTTTGAGTTCTAAATAAATTTTTTCCGAAATAACTTTATTCTCATCCGAGTTTGTGGAATAATAATTATCGTATTGAACTCCGAACGCGCTCAGATCCCGAAAGTGTTCTTTTTGAACTCTTTCGATCAGTTCTTCAGGAGTAATTCCTTCTTTCCGAGCCGCAAGCATTACCGGAGTGCCGTGCGTATCGTCCGCACAGAAAAAATAACATTCGTTTCCGTTGGCTTTTTGAAAACGAACCCAAATATCCGTTTGAATACCTTCCAACACGTGCCCTAGGTGGATCGGGCCGTTCGCATAGGGAAGCGCCGATGTAACCAATATCTTTCTTGGGTTTTTATTAAGAGAAGAGTTCACAAAAGTCAGGTTCCTAAAATTTAGGTCAAAATCAACGTCTTTCTTTTCAGTTTTTCATTGCAAATCCAATGGTTAGGATAGAATTTTCTGAAAACCTGGAGGAACTCCCGATGCCAATGGAGAATCTTTCATCCCTTGCAAGCAAAGTCCTGCCGGGGCATGAATTCTATGAAAAGTTCAGAGAAGAATTAGACCCCGAACAAGAAATCTTTCATCTGAAGATGAATTATGCCAAGGTCCTCGTCAGTGTTTGGTCTTATTCCTGCATGGCGGACGGAATCTTTCATCAAAAAGAAGGAAGTCTCGTCGGTCAGATGGTAAAAGCTCTCTTTGAAGAAGGTTGTATCTTCTTCGATCATCAAGCGGAAAAAACTTCCATCATCAGCGAACTATCCGATGTGTTTGAAAATCCTCTCCCAGTAAAAACGATCCGCAATTTTTCGGAAGGAAATCCGATCATGGCTGCTGGTTTTTACGAAGACGCCTGCGTGATCGTTTCGATGGACGGTGCGCTTACAAAAAAGGAAAGAGAATTTTTAGACGATCTATCGAAGGAACTCGAGATATCTTCCATGGATAAGAAGAATATCGAAAATCGAATTCTTGAGAAAAAGAAGTAAATCCGTCTTTTGAAACAGAACCGTTTCCTACAGATCTTATTCTTTTTTCCCGGAGAATCGTTATGATCGGCTGGGTCTGGGAAACGTTATTCTATCTTTTGATCTTTTACGCCGGGCTTCAGTTCCTGATGTCGGGTCCGGTCATTCAACTTCTCGTTAACTTTTTTTCCTTTCGGCATTTCAAATTCAAATGGACCTCTTCGGGAATTCTTCTGCCGGTTTTTTACGTCCTATCCAAAAACTGTACGATAGAATTTCCGGGAATTCTCAAAACCGATCAGGTTTACACGAGAATCTCCTCTTTGAATTTTCAGATCGATTTTTTTTCCTTATTCAAAGGCAAGCTTAGAATTCCCTCTTCTTACTTTGGAAACTTCCACATGGATTATACGAACATCGTCAGTCCTCATAAAAAAATAGGACTGATGCCGAAACGTGGAAGAATCATATTCCAAAATATGAAAATAGAAAACGGATCGATCTCGATCGTAGATAAAACTCTTACACCCACGTATTCGATTCAGCTCAGAGACATCGCGATCGAAGGCGGATATATGGATTCGGGTTCTCCGCTCGAACTTCTTTTTAGGACAAAAAGCGGCTCTTGCAGACTCGGAAAAAGGGGAAATCTTAGAATCGGCGTTTTGGCCGGAGAAACGAGGGGTTTTCTATCGTTAAGCGACATCACCTGGTCCGAACTCGCCGGTCTGCAAGTGATTCCTCTTCCCTTTCTCAAAAATCGAGTTCAGATCTACGTTGAATTCAAACATATAAACGAAGATCAGACTTCCGTAGAAGGAACTCTGATCCATTTTGCGCCGAACTCGAACGACAAACCGGAACAAAGTTATCCGTTTCAATTTGTGATCGATTGGAAAAATTACAATCTTCCTTTCGACCTCGCGCTTCGAGAATTGATCTTAGAATTATTTTTAAAAATCAAACTCAAAGGTGTGATGACAAGAACGATCCAGAGCGTTGCCAAAGGACTTTATGCGATCATCGGTAGAAATCGGAAACGTTAGACGAAATTATAATTCTATAACGACAAAAAAAGGATAGAATCCGGATTGTCCCAAGTTCTAAGAATTCCCTTACGATACCTCTTGTTCCGACAGACTGATCGACCGAAAAAGACTTTGAATCGGGCTTTCAGTCCTTCGAGTGTAGGACCTCTCACAATACCGTCTTCTTCAAAAGACGAATTTCAATCTTTGCCTCGGAACTTTTTCCTAAAACCTGTCAAGCGCCAATAGAAGCGGCACCCGAGTTTCACAAAAAAGTAGGAACTCCAATCAAAATTTAACAAAAAGAAGTCTCTTAGAAAGTTAGTAAACCGCTAAAAGCGACGTAATCTGTAGGAACTCCAGCGTTCTGATTACGAGCGGACTTGAGTTTTGTAAGCGGGTTCCACTCAGGATTTGGGACAAGTTCTCAATATTTCAAAAAAGCAGATAATTTACGGATATAACCGTTCTCTAATAAAACCGCGGGTCATTTGTCTTCATCCTTCGGGGCGAAGTATGGAATCCCCATCGTTTTCGAAAAAATTGAATCCTTCGTATGAAGATAAAAATCGGAATTCAATCGAATCCACGAGATTCTAAATAACATATTATTTCTATAATATTCATAAAATAGAATTTGCTCTTCCAATCTAAAAGCCGAATCCGACTTTAGGTTTCAAAACTTACAGTACGTCCAAAAACTCGCTTATACTTTATCAGAAAGATCAAGCCGCAAGGCTCTGTCCCGGTTTTGAAAAAGGTTCTTATTGTTCGATACAAAGCGAGAGTTTATTTCCCGTAGTACACGGTATTAAAGTGGATCCATCGCCGGCCAATCCGTTACCGGAGGCACTATTCGTCCAGTCGTCGCAGTTATTGGGACTGATAGTCCAATCCGTATTAAAGCCGGACCAGAAATTCGCAGGAGCATCCCCGGTGCTGTTGTAAAGCGTATTGTAGGCCATATAGCCGTTGTTATCCGAAGTTGCAATAAAGGCATTGTTATCGGCGCGGTAGTATTTTGTATTCTTCGCGATGGGCCAATCGGCATTTCCCGGAACCCGCGTTGCAACTCCCGCCAAAATCTTAGAACTGATCCCCGAATAACCGATACAAGCCGAATCACCGCCGTTGATCCCGAAGGAACCCCCGCCGTATTGCATATTCCCCGCAGACGGTCTGGTCACGGATACGATCCTTTTATCGTTGTTGAGAATTTTTATCGTAAAAGAAACCGCCAGATTGGAAGGAGTCACTGCAACATTCAAAGTATAGGTTTTATCAAAATAATCCGAAGCGGCAGAAGGAGTTAAATCGCTGGCGATCACAGAAATCGAATCCGGATTTGCAAAGTTCATATCGTAATTCTCCGGACCCGGACTAAAATGATCGATGGTCGCAGTCGTGGAAAGGCCGACGTGAGCGACTGGATCGTTTGGTCCGGTCGGACCGCTGAGGGAAACATCGAAATTCAGCGCGGTTCCATTCTCCTTGATTTCGATCGTATCGCCTGGAATTTTCCCGTTGATCAAAACCGTCGAACAATAGACAACAAGATTCGAAACATCGGAGACGACGCTTCCGGAAGGATTCTCAGTCGTATCGGAATAAATTTTACAAGAATGATTGGGAGCGGAAGAATTCACACTCAACTGATACGTTTTGTTTTGAGGAACACGGTTTGCAAATTGAAATCCTCCATTCGCGGAGACGGGAAGAATTTCTTCGTTCAACTGAATTTGAACGGTTCCGGATTTTAAACCTTGCAAGGTTCCGCTGAATTGAAAAGCGGGAACAGAAGAAACGGCAGAAGATGAGATAGAGGCATTCTCCGCTACCTCTTGCACCAATGTGATTAAGGCGCCGCTTGGGCCATCTAGAGAAAAACGATTTGCTTGAGCGCAGGTAATCAAAGCGCTTGAAAGGAACATTAATACCGCAAAATTATAAAATGATATTCGCTTCATGGGTTCGTTTGTTTCTATCTAAACTTGATTCGCTGATAGACACTTAACTTTATAATTTTTTGAATTCTTTTTCATTTTCAGAATCATCTTCTTTATAGGAAAGAAAAATTTGCTTAGAATTCACCACTTCTCCTATTTTTTCAGAGCGAATTTCAGATAAAACCCACTCTGAAAAAATAGACTTGAGAATCGTGGAAATCGATCATTTTCGGATTCTTCTTGGATCGATCAAATCAAAGGAGAATCCGAATCATCCTATATAGAATGAGAGTATCTGGAATCAAGATCTCCCATTTCATCTTCTTTGTTTTTATAATTCGTAAGATGTTCTTCTCGAAATGCCTTCGGAGATTTTTTTGTCTCTTTCAAAAATGCTCTGTGAAAAGCCGAGGAAGAACTAAAACCGACCGCCATTCCAATCGAAAGAATCGATCGATCGGGTTCGTCCAGGAGCATTACTTTTGCTTCCTTGACTCGATGATGATTGATAAACGAATTAAAATTCATTCCCATATGTTCGTTTAAAAAAGCTGATAAATGATGTACGGAAAGTCCCATTTCAGAGGCCAAAGAAGGAAGTCTGAGTTCCTCATCGAGATGGATTTTTTCGTTTTGCATCAACTCGTTCAGCTTACTTTCTACTTTTTCTATATTCAAGTCTTCTAAAAGAGATCTTTTTTCTAAATTGGAATCTCTTTGTTCGAAATTCTTCTCTAAAGTCAGTTCCCTCGAAGAGACGTTTCCTTTTGAGAATTCGTCGTTTGCTCTTTGAAGATCCGCGACAATCGGAATAAATTCGCTCAAAATAATCGGGGAAAGGATCAAAAAGTAATAATTGATCGTGTTAATGGGCTCGATGATCTTAGCGCCTTCAAAATATCGAATCACTTCGGTCAATTTTATCACGAGTAATACGCTGATCGCAGGAAGAATTTTGTAGATAGTCCCGCGATTTTCCGAGGAGCGCAGCGGCACCAAAACCTGAAAAAGCAAATACGCGAAGAACAAAAAGCTTCCTAATGAAATCATTTCCGATAAGTTAGGAATCTTAAATTCATCCAATAGATCCCACACCACGACAATGGCGGCAGTCGCCGCAAAACTTCGAAGGAGCAGCTTTCTCAACGCGGAAAAATCCCCGTCGTTGATCTGAGTATTTCCATTCTTCGCCGTCATAGTAAGATTCATAAAAAAGAAAATTACCGTTACAGAGAAAAAGGCATAAAAATACTGAGCCAACTTTTTTGCGAGAGCATACTCAGTGATAAAAATAGTAGCCGTAAACGACCAGAAAAGAGAGGCCATCAAAAAAAACAGCACAGACGTACCAAACCTTTTGTTACGATCCCTCTTAAACAGTCCAAAGGCCGCGATGATAAAATAGAGCATCGCAGCTAAAGAGTAATATTTAACCTCTTCCACATCCGAATCCTTAAGTAGTTATTTATTTGTATTTTTACCAGATATTTTGGTAACAAAGCGATTCCGAGCCTTTGCTCATTTTTTTTAATTCTTGAGAATTATAAATCGTCACTTCCCAAAAAAAAATAAAAATTGTTTTCCTCTGTTCCCAATCAATACGGTACCCAAACCAAAGAATGCCAAAAAAGTGTCCAAAAAGAGGGAAAAATGAAAACTTACTGATTTATAGGAAAAGTTATTGAATAATAACTCAACAGACTTGCAAAAAAAAATGAGAAGAGCGTAATTCTCTCGGTTTCGCTCCGAAAGAAAACGACATCATCCGAAATGCCCTCCTAACGTGAAAATCTTTCCGATTTTTAAATCGGAAAGGGAAAATCGGAAAAACACATTTTCCACACAGATTCAAAATAAAATTCAAAGCTTTTTCAACAGCTTTGACCTATTCATACGATTCAAAATACGCTTTCTGCACGTGTTTCCCTTATTTATAAGCAGAGAATTCCTCAATTATAGGCGGTGACGCATTACTCGAAAAAAAGAAGTAAATTAACTCCACATCACTCAAATTTTGCGGATGTAAATGTTGTGGAGGATCTTCTCATGATCAAACAAAGAAAGAAACAACATGCGAAAATTAAAAAAGAAACTCGCGTTTTATATATTCTTAGCTTGAGCATAAGTCTATTTTTCGTATTTCTAAATTGTTTGCCGGGAGAAGGCAAGAAAGGAATGAACTTTTTCTTTCTTCCAAGTTCGAGCATTTCTTTTCCCGGAGGAGATTCTTCCAGTGGAAATTCGGCGCCGGCGCTCCCTCCCGTAGCTCCGACAGGCGTCATTACCTATTCCTCCCCGACTACTTTATACGTGAGCGGCTCAGGAGTCGCAGGAACCATCGCTTATTATGATATTTCCTGGTCCGCCGATATGAACGGACAATATGATCTCCGTTTCGGTGCGAGTAACTGTTCCGATGGAACCGTGAATACGAATTCAACCGCAACCGCTTCCACATCGATCACAAATCGAATCCAAGCAAGTGATCTTGCCGTAGGAACCAATTCAGTTAAACTCTGTTTGAAAAGCTCCGACGGCGTTTCTAATTGGGATACGAAGAGCATCAGCGTGATCCGGGACGACTCCGCTCCTTCCATCGCATTTTCACCTGCGGCCGGAACTTATGGAGCTTCCATTCCAAATATTACTCTTACCTGCACCGATACGGGATCCGCAGGATGTCTTGCTATGACTTATAGAAACGACGGAACAAACCCGACGATCAACACCGACGGAACCGCGCCCGCCGGCTCTACCGTATATTCTGCGGCGTTTGCAATCCCGAACAATGCCACAACCGATGTTAAGGTAATCGCGATTGATAAGGCGGGAAATAAAAGCGCCGTAAGCACGAGTCAGTACGTAGTTGCGGTGGGAAATCCGACGATTACGATCAATTCGGTGTCAAAAAGTTTTTTGCGGACGGCTGACAGTAGCGTGATCAAATGGCAATCCGATATCGCCGGAAACTACGAACTTCGATTGGGAGGAACCAATTGTACCGCCGGAACTAACGGAACGGCTCTTACTCCCGCCATTACGGGAAGCGCTGCGGCGGCGACCGAGATCACTTCCACAATCCCGGGTTCCACTTTAGCAGTCGGAGCCAATACCGTTCGAGTTTGTCTTACTACATCCGGGAGCAATGTGGGTCACAATTCATCCTCTTTGACTATCGACAACACTGCACCTACCGTGAGCACCGCTACTCCTGCGAATAACACTACCAGTTTGAGCGTGGATCAAAATAACTTTGTAATCGTTTTTAGCGAAGCGATGGACAAAAGTACAACCCCGCTTCCGGAACATCACGACAGCGGTGTGAGTGGAAATCCGACAATCGCTTGGCCTACTATGACCGGATCTTGGTCGACGGATGGACTGACCTATACGGTTGCACTCAACAGCAAACTGCCGGAGTTTCACAATTTCTATCTGCTCTTTAACGATTCCGACTTTAAGGATAGAGCTGGGAATGTCGTTACGGGAGGTTTTGTTGTTTCGAATAAAATCAGACTCAATTACCGTTCCGACGTTGAAACAGATCCGACTCTGATTTCGAGAACTTTGCAAAACGTTTGTTACGATGTTTCCGGCAATGCGGTCCCTTGTGCTTCTTCCGGACAAGACGCGGAGTTCAATTCTGCAACACCTTACGGTTTGGGAACTCCAACGACCTTAGCGGGATATCCGAACGACTACGTTACGCAAGACACCCTAAACGGAAAATTTTGGAAAACTTGCCCGCCCGCCTTTGTTTGGTCCGCCGGCACTTGTGTACAAGATGGGGTAGATCCTTACAACGTTAACCTCGTTGCTTTGGGCATCGCGGCTGTCATCGATTTGACTTGGGGTCAATCCCTGACCTATTGCCTGCAATTGAATCTGGACAACGCAGGCGCTGGCTTTGCAGGTAAAAAAACTTGGAGACTCCCGACGTTGAGCGAGCAAATGGGTATTTTGACCTATGACGGCGGCGGAACCAATCTTGGAAACGAAACGGTTCCGGCTTCGAGCTTCCCTGGATTTATTAGAAACAACTATCAAAGATATTGGACTTCCACAAATGCAGTCAGCTCATCCATAGCGAACGGAATTACAGGATCGGATTTTGCGAATGGAGCCAACGCATGGGGCGCTTGGCAGATCTCCGTCTTCGGAGGAGGCGCACATCTCAACAACAAGGGTAAGAATTATTCTTGGGGGAATTACTGGATGAACAAATACGCGACTCTTGCGATGTGTGTCGCGGATTGAACCAAAGGAGAATTATGATGAAAACGATAAGACTAATACTACTCCTCACAATCCTCTTTGGCCTGGAGAATGGGATCACTGCAATCGGCGGCGCTTACACCGATTTAAACGATGGGACAATTCAAGACGCAGGGAATCGACTTCTTTGGAGAAAGTGTATTCGAGGTAGGGGAACTGCCGGAATGAATTACACCGATTGTGGCGCGGTAAGCGGCCCAGCGGAAACCGGTAACTGGACGAACGCCCTCAGCTATTGTAGAGGTTTAGGAACTACTCTGGGAGACGGAAGACAATGGAGACTTCCTTCGATTAAGGAATTGATATCGATCGTAGATTACAGAGTGACCGCGATGCCGATCATCAACGCAACCTTGTTTCCAAACACTCCTCCCGGAAGATACTGGACTTCTACCAATTCCTTTGCTGCAGGAAACAGCCCAACACTTTCCGGAAACGGAAATAACGAAACAGATCCAAAACAATATGTTGCATCCGCGGAAAACGTGGATCAGCACTATAAGATTCCGGAAGGGACAAGCTACCGTTCGATGGCTTATATTGTGGATTTTGCAATCGGTGGAACCGTCGAATATCCGAAAGCAAACACAAACGGATACGTTCGCTGTGTAACCAGTTACTGACTTTAGCCGTATTGAAAACTCTGCAGAAATCTTTTTTTGCAGAGTTTTATTCTATTTTTCTAATGTTTACTCCAAAGTGAAACAAGCATTCAGCATAAATTCGATATTCTCTTTCGAAATTAGATCCAAACGTTCGTTCCACTTTGCTACCGGAAGACTTTTGTCATCCTTTTCCAAATAACTCGCCTGCGGAATGAGAGTGTAGGTTTGATTGATCTCGTGAACGTTCGAATTTGAAAAAGAAATCAGATTGTGAATGACGGGAACACAGGTCGTTTGCGTAGGATCACAGTATTCCACTCGCTGCTGAATGTGTCTAACGTGAATTTCGGCGTCTTTTCCGATCAACATTTTCTTTTTAGGAAATACCTTCTTAAGGGCTAAAACCAATTCTAACGCTTTCGTCAGATTTTTTTCCTTGGGAGAAGGTAAATAAACTTTCTTCCAGAGTTCATCCTGCCGATTGCGGACACAAGCCTCGTCTTCCGGATTCAAAAATTCAGGATCCATAGTTTTGGAGCAAATCTCGCGCACGGTATCGACGGAAAAAGACTCGACAACGAGAGTTTTCGCGGTTTGTATTTTTTCAATTTTATTGTGATTTTCAGGTTCTTGCGTTTGCGCTGACGAACAGGAAAACAAATGCAAAACCAAAAGGTAAAAGGAAATTCGGAACATCATACCTTTCGAAACAATGACTCTTCTTATTTTTTGAATGGAATTTAAGAGAAGAATTTGGATTTTTATCAAAGCTGGCCTTTTTTGTTCAAAAATCTCCGGATTTCATTCCCATCCAATTGGAAAAACTCGTTTCCCATCGATTTCAAAAACATCGACGTCTCCGAAAGAAATTATTGAAAGGCAAATTTTTCGGCAAAGAAAAGCAACCCCGGTATTCGTGTTGGACACGATTCAAGTTAGCCGAAATCGAAAACCGATTTTTCTTTCATCATTATTCCTTTTTCAATCCTTCCCAAAACCTTTCGATTTTATCGGAAGAGCCGCAAATCCCTGAGATCGTTTAAACACCGGGTAAACTAGCGTTAAATACCTCGTTTTGATTTTAGAATTCAAAATTTATCATATATGGAAGATGTTATAAGGTGGGAATTTGAAATCGGCGATTTAAGACAAAATTCATTTACGAGGTTGTTTAACGGGAAAATATAGCAGGAGAATATGATGAAATTTTTTGGAGCCCTTTTAAAAAGAACAGCAATTGCGATCGTCTTGATCGTGATAGGCGGGCTGAGCTTTTTATATCTAAAATATCCGGACATAGGAAAAAAAGAAGAAATCAAGATCGCGCACACTCCGGAACAAGTAAGAAGAGGTGAATATTTAGTAAAAAATGTTGCCGCTTGTATGGGTTGCCACACGGGATCAAGAGAATCTCAAAAACTCTATTATCCATTCGATAAAAACATAGGAGCTGGAAATTTAAAGTTTGGGGAAGAAGAAGGTTTACCCGGAACTTTTTACTCCAGAAATATAACGCCTGCTTCAACCGGTTTGAAACACTGGACGGACACTGATATTTTTTACGCGATGACGGCGGGAGTTTCTAAAGATGGAACCCCTCTTTTTCCGCTTATGCCTTACGAAAATTATGCGCAAATGGATAAGGAAGATATCTATTCTATCATTGCTTATATCAGAACGATTCCCGCCGTTGAAAATCAAGTGGAGACATCGAAAGCAAAGTTTCCTATGAACTTGATCATGAGAACCATACCGAAAGCGCCTAAATTCTCACAAAGGCCCGAAACGAAGGATACGATCGCTTACGGAAAATATCTGTTCACTGCTGCGTCATGCGACGATTGCCATACACAAAAGATAAAAGGAGAACCGGTTGCAGGAATGGAACACGCAGGCGGTTTTGAATTTGTGTTGGTAACAGGTGGAAAAGTAAGAAGTGCAAACATCACACCCGATGTTCAAACAGGAATCGGCACCTGGACCAAAGAAACTTTCATCGCAAGATTTAAAGCAAGCGTCGCAAGGGCAAAGACCAATCCGGATATCAAGCCCGGAGAGTTCAATAGCCTAATGCCTTGGCTGGAATACGCTGGGATGAATGACCAGGACTTGGGAGCCATCTTCGCTTATCTCATGAGTTCGAAGCCAATTTCGAACAAAGTTCAGATATTTGAAAAATAGGCGATTTATAATACGCACAGAAATCCTCTGTGCGTGTGTACAAAATAAGCATCGGAAGCAATTTTAGAATAAGTTATTTCCATAGAAAAAAACGACTCAAAAAATGCCTTCGCCCATAAAGCCGAAAATCTGAAATCTCAAAAACCCAGTTTGCTTACTTTTTTGTCGCAAAAGAAATTGTTTTATAACAAATACTTTTAAAATAAATCGTAAAACCATAGTTAATAGCTCTATATATCTGACAATTGTCGTTTTATAATAAACGATGCTAATGTCCAAAAAAAACCGTATACTTATATCAGTTATGAAACGATCACTGAGACTCCAGATAATTTCGATCTATTCTTTACTGACAGTGATCAATCTCACTTTTGTCGCAGTGATGATCTTTGAGAATCAGACGGATTTATTGATTGATAACTTTACATTGGAGTCGGATCAAATCGCCAGAAAGATTCTGAAAAAAATCGAAGGTTTAGAAACTCAAAACTACGAAGATAAAGACCAATTATCGGATATAGAGAATAAACTGCTAAGCATTGGGATTGAAAATTTTTCAATCGTCTCCGTCGAGGACCGTTCGGTTGAAAAGTTTAAAATCAATCTCGAACATGGAGCCCCCATATCCATCGATTATCTCAAGAGCAAATTGGCGACGATTATCAACGCCAAAGAAGCGATCAACAGTTCTTACGATATCGAACTCGATTCGGAAAACTTCATCGTAAGCCTGATCTTTTATCTTACTGAAAAAACGTTTTTAGTTTCTCAAGTTCGAGTAAAAGAAATTTTAGATCGTCTCAACTCGCTCTACATTCAGTTGGGATTACTGCTTCTCTGGGGAGTTATCTTTCACATCCTTTTCGGAATTTTTCTTTATAGAAAAATTTTCGTCCGTCTTTTCATTCTAAAGGAAGTGAGCGAGACTATGGCGACGGGAGATTTAAGCGCACGCGCGCTCTGGAACTTTTCTTCCAAAGACGAATTGGATCTTCTCGGAACCACCTTTAACGGAATGGTGGAAAGAATTTCTTCGCAGGTGGAAAGTTTAGAATATAAAAACAATCAAATTCAAACCGAATTGGAGATCGGAAAGAACGTACAAGAATGTTTATTACCCGGTAAAAGAAGAAAATTCAATTTGATTACTTTGGATATTTTTTATAAACCGATGCGGGAAGTCAGCGGGGATATTTACGACGTAATCGAAATCAACGAAGACAGAACCGTATTCTTTCTCGCAGACGCAACGGGGCACGGTGTATCCGCTGCGCTGATAACATCCATCATCCATTACAATATAGAAAACATCATGAAGGAAACGGTAAATCCTTCCTTTATCTTTACACGTTTGAGCGAGAGGCTCTTCGATACACTACAAGGTTCTTTTTTCGCCACGGGCATTTTTGTCCTCTTCGATAAGGAAGGATACGCGTATTTCTGCAGCGCAGGCCACAACCCGATCTACTATTTTAGAAAGAATAAAGATAAAATCGTTACTCTCGATTCCACCGGCCATATTCTCGGAATCGGAATTCCGGAAGAATACCAAGTTCTGAAAATAAAAACGGAACCCGGCGATAAAATTTTAGTTTATACGGACGGAATTCTCGATGCGACCTCTCCAACGGGAGAACAATTCGGGGACGACCGCCTTCTTCAAATTTTTCAATCGAACGTACATCTGGATGCAAAAGAAATCACGTCGGTTATCAAAAAGGAAGTCGATACTTTCGCGGATCATTATCCCGACGATGTCACGTTCGGAATTATCGAAATTCAATAATTATGAAGAAGAGTATCGCCATATCCATTATAGGATTTCTATTGATCCTTCCTCTCGGATTTATCGTTTTAGAAACGAAACTTTTCGAGTTGAGAATCATATTAGAAAGACGTAAAATTCTAAATTTTTCCTTTTCAAGTGAAATTCTCCGTTCCAAATTCGAAGGTATCATCTCCAACAAGGAAAACATCAAAGCGGAAATGAAATTGAATCATCTTCAGAGTTCGATGATCAACAATTCACAGAGTTCGGTTTCTTTGGAACCTTCGTTTTTACACGAAACCGGCGCCGTTCTGATCAACTCGGTTCGTTCCCTTTCTCTAAAAGCGGGCATCAATCTTCATCTCAATTCTTCCAAAATTCGTCTTCTGGAACACGCGTTCGCTCTGGAAAGAAACCAATTCTACAAAGAAGCTTATAGAACTTACGAAGAATCCTTTGATCAATTCGGGAAAGAATCGGAAGAAGGAGGTTTTATCCAACTTCATCAGGGCTTTTGTCTGGCGGTCCAGGGAGAATTCGACACGGCGCTCAAACCTCTCTATGAAGTGAAAGCCAATCATCCAGGAACTCTACTTTCAAGCGACGCCGAGATTCTGATCTCGTTGATTCTAAAAGCGAAACAGAGTGAAAAAGAAATCGAATCGACCGAAGACGATCCCGAAAAAAGAGCGAGGGCTTATTTTGCAAAAGGAAACTATGCAAAGGCTCTGGAAGAAATCGAAAGG
The DNA here is from genome assembly GCF_016918785.1 of Leptospira ainazelensis. GTDB lineage: Bacteria > Spirochaetota > Leptospiria > Leptospirales > Leptospiraceae > Leptospira > Leptospira ainazelensis. Next base: position 99,462 of record NZ_JAFFPT010000055.1, read on the forward strand.
GCTAACATCAATTCTCCCGAAATGAATTACATCAAAGGTTATTCTCTTGAAAAAACGGGACATCAACCGGAAGCGATTAAAGAATACGCGAGCCTTGCATTCTCCGATAAGAACAAAGAAATCGCGATCAAAGCGAATCGCAGACTTTTGATGCTCGGTTATTATTACAACGCGGGTTCCGAGATCGCGAGTCTTTCCGATAAAAACGCGGAAAGGCTCGGTGACACTTCGGAAGCAAAAGAAATCAAAACCTCTTCTGAAAAATTAAAACAACCGAGTCGATCGCTCGAAGGTTCGGAAGAAAAGCAAGACTCCAAGTTGGACGTTGAAATTTCGAAAAAGAACCAAGCCGTCTTAGAGGAAGTTCTCCAGAAATCGAATCAATTCTTAAAGAAGGCGGAAGCACAAGCCCCGCCGAAAGCTCTCATCAAGATCATAGTTTCCGACGCGGACCCGGTTTATGCAAACAGAATCGTGATCAATGGAGATCAAACTAAACTATTCTCATCGCACTTCCCGATCACTCTCCCGACGTTTACGATCGAATCCATCTCGATGGATAAAAACGCCACAAAGGATTCCAAACTAATAATGACAAAAGATACGAACAAACAATCCTTCTTAAAGGCATCCTTTGAAGAAGACACGATCACCGTAATCGATAAGACCTCTAAAAAAAAGGTTCCAATCGATTCTGCGATCAAGATAGAGGTGGTTCAATGAGCAGAATCCTACTTATTCTTACCATTTTTATTTTCTCTCTGGAAATTTCCGCTCATAGAATCATTTTAAAAAGCGGAGAAGAGATTTCGGGTAACGTGACTGAAAACGATCCGGCTCTGGAAGAAATTACGATTCAGACCGAAGACGGTGAAAGAAAGATCAAAAAAAGCGAAATCTCCGAAATGCGTTTCGAGGAAGCGGGAAACTTTCTTTGTTTGGAATTGGACGAAGATCCTAAACGAACTTGTAATCACAAATTGACTAAGATAAATCCGCAAACCCTCTTCTATGTCACCGAGGCCGGAGAATATCTCAGAGTCGCTTTGGAACGGGTGAAATTCGCGCAGATTAAGGAACCTTCCCCCAGAATTTTACAACAGCTTTCGAAAACGAATTTAAAGTTTACGGTTTCTTCCGAGACCGACGACGACATTCTTTCAAAAATCTCCATCCTAAACGACGAATCGATCATGGTCACTCGCGGTGAAACGGAATCTCCGGTAATATTAGAGAATAAGAATATTTCTAAATTAGTCTACAAACTCGAAGACGTAACTCCTAAAAATCCGGAAACAAGTCTGGTGCTCTGGGATTATCTGATTCCCGGTTATTATCTAAAAAGAAAAAATTACACTCGGTCCGGATATGCGATGATGGGACTCACAGGTTTTTTCATTGCGGGCGCCGCTTACGAATACTACGCGGGAATCAGCGTCAAAGAAAAACAACCTTTGTTGCTTCCTCAAGAAAACGGAACTTTTCTCCTTTTCGATCAAAGCAACTCGGAATATTCTAGACACAAACAGTTGAATCACCTTTTTTTGATTTCTTTATCAATTAATTATTTATTAAACACGGCTTTGATCTCGTTCCCCGCCGTCTTTTCGATCGCGGCGACCGAACGAAATCTTCCGTATGCGATGACGAAGGAAAGAAACATCGAATTTAAAATGACGTATACTTTTTAGGAGACAAGAAACTTATGCAAAACACAAACTCGGGCGGAGTAGCCTCTAAAGACGAACTACAGGTTCAAGAAATCACCGACTCTCACGTAGCCGGAGTTCTAAAAAAGAACATGGCGATCCTGAAAACGACCGGAGAGATCAGCCTCTTTTCGGCGAAAAAGTTTAAAGAAGCGATGACCGACAGAATCGAAAACGGAGTTAACATATTTTTAGTGGATCTTTCCACTACGACTCATATCGATTCTTCCGGCTTGGCGGCTTTTATCAGCACACAAGCGAGACTTTTCAAAGAAGCTCAAGGAAAGATCATCATCTTTAACGTTCCGAACCATCTTCAGAAAATTTTCGAACTTACAAGACTCGATAAACTGATCGGAATCACACTCGACTTAGACGCGGCGATGGACAAGGCGATCGCTTAACTTTAGGAATCGATTGCCTCCGGAAATCGGAATCTCCGATTTCAAAATGAGTTGCAATGAGTGGAATGCTTCCTAAGCTTTCCTGCGATGGCAGGAAAGCTTTTTCTTATCGGCTCGAACGTACTCTTGACGGGAGTTCCGATCTTGAACGAGTTGCACGAACACTACAGCGCCTCCCTGATTCTCACGAAAGACAAACCGTTTCGCTTCAGAACCGGATCCGGCGACTGGATAGAATCCAGATCCATTTTTGTCCGTCCCAACGTCGAACAACAACTGGACGCGCAGAACGAGGACGTATTCATCTTTCACTTTGATCCCGATAACATACGGGTTCACGGCACATTTTTTCAGTTTTCCTCCGAATATTTGGAGCTGGATTCCATGCTTTATGAGAGAATTTTAAAATTCTTAAAGGCTCCCGAATCCGAAGAGGAGGCGATCTCTCTTTGGAAAAGAATATTAAACGAACTCAAAAAAGATCAAAACGATTCGCAAGAACGCGATTCGAGAATCGAAAACGTGATTCGAAAACTTTCGGATTCCATTCCGGAAATCGTATCTTTGGAAGAATTGACCAAGTCGACGGGTTTATCCGAAAGCAGATTGATGCATCTTTTCAAAGACGAAGTCGGAATTCCTATGAGAAAATACATTCAATGGTTAAGAATCAAGGCGTGCGTCTTTTCCCTCGCGCAAGGGAATTCGCTCACGGTCGCTTCTCACGAGGCCGGTTTTGCGGACCAGGCCCATATGAGCCGGACTTTTCGAGAAATGTTCGGTCTCAAACCCTCGCTTTTTTTAAAAAATAGCAGTTCCGTTCAAGTAATCTTCTGCGATTTCGAGGATGATATCCAACTCTAAAATAAGCCGTCTCATCCGTGTTTAACGAAACGATCGAGAAACGGCTTTAACTACGATGAAGGGAGTTGAAAATGAAACCAATCGAACAATGGCTAAGCGAGTACGCGGATAGCCATCAAAACAAAATCAACAAAAGAATCCATTGGATCATGGTGCCTACCATCATGTTTACCTTACTCGGAATGTTGTGGTCCATTCCATCCGGATCCATCCAAAGTCTGCTTCCGGAATCCTTGGGCCAGGCCCGTCTTTTTCTAAACTGGGCTACGATCTTCGCGCTCGTTACCGGGATTTTTTATCTCAGACTTTCCATTCCTATGTTTATCGGAATGATGCTCATGGTCGTTGTAATGTTATCCGGAATTTACTACATTGCTCTTTCCGGAGTTACCGCGTTGATCAGCATTTCCGTAGGAGTTTTTGTAGTAGCCTGGATTTTTCAGTTTATCGGTCATACGATCGAAGGAAAAAAACCTTCCTTTTTCAAAGATCTTCAATTTCTTCTGATCGGTCCGGCTTGGTGTCTGAGTTACTTCTACAAAAAGATCGGAATTTCCTACTAAGACTTCGTCTTAGCAATTTTATTAAAAGACTTTCGTCTTTTGATTCGGAACGGGGCTTTTTAGTCCCGTTCTTTTAAAAATCGAAGTCGAATCCTTTCATCCGTTTCAAAACCGAAGTCGTAATATACAAAACGTTTGACTCCGTGAAAAAACGGATTAAAATTTTCGTCCTCAAGGAGCCCCAATTTGAAAATACAATCCGGCACAAAATTTTATAATAGAAAAGAATTTTTAAGTTCTTCCGCAAAACTGTTAGTTTTATTGGGAACCGCAGGCGCGATCCTTCCTAACGTCGGCAATTGTTCTTCCGCGCCCGCCGGAGCACAAAACAAAGGACTCGGTTTTGATTCTCTTTCCGAAACGTTAAAATACATAGATACATTAGAAAAGTCGAATTCGATTTCCGGCTATGGAAACTGGGACGCGGGGAGGGTTTTTCTCCACTGCGCTCAGTCGATAGATTACTCCATCCAGGGTTATCCGGAAAACAAAAGCGCCCTATTTCAAAACACGATCGGTAAACTCGTTTTTTTAAAATTCTCCTTTTCCAAAAAAATGTCCCACGACTTGGAAGCGCCGATCCCGGGAGCAAACGAAATCCAATCGAATACGGATTGGAAAAAAAGTCTTGGAGTTCTAAAAAACACCATTCTAAAATTTCAATCTTATAGCGGAGAATTCAAACCCCATTTTGCCTACGGAAATTTATCCAAAGAAGAATACGATCAAGCTCACGCCATGCACATCGCAAACCATTGTAGTTTTCTGACAACCGACGGCGGGATTTCTTAAATTTGCAAATTTCTAAGAAACCGCTTGGATTTCAAGATCCTCATCGAATTTATTTTCGGAAAGGATTTGGATTCGTCGTTTCCGATTCTGAAAAATGAAAATTCGAAGAAGACAAAAAAATAGACTTCGGAATTCCAAAGAATTCCGAAGTCCGAGAGCAAGTGTTTCGGATGGATACGTTAGTAAAAAAAGTGTAAAATTACAATGTTGCGAGACTTGCTTCAGCGAGTTCGTATCCGCCCATCTGATCCGGATGAAAATCCCTTTTGAAGTATTTTAGAAATCCTTTATATAACGGCGGGACAGAAATGTTCATCTGTTCCCGGGCGTAGGCGCGGTCGCTTTTAAACTTCTTCCAAGAAACTTCCTTATCCGCGAGTAAAAACCAATACTGAAATAGAATCGCATAAGACCAGAGCATTACGGTCGCGATCATATATCCGACGATCCTTAAACTATAACTCGGGGCTACTTCCTGAAGAACGTCGTAAACTACGGATTTGTGTTCGATCTCTTCACATGCGTGCCAAACTAAAAGTTTCTTCATATCTCCTTGTACGTCTTTCGTAAGATCGTGTTTGAGCGATATTTCCCCGAGTGTCGCCGTATAGTGTTCCAAGGCCGCGGTGATCGATAAGTTGAGCTTGGGTCCGAAAAGAAAACCCAATAAATTAAAGATGATCTTGTAACAGGTAAAATGATAGAACCTCGCGATTCGATCCAGAGGTAACCCGAAATTCCGAATCGAAGTCCAGACTCGTTCGTGTTCCTTTCCGTGTTGGACTTCCTGACCGATAAAGGCCTTGATCCGATTTTTCAAAGATTCGCTTTGGATCCGGTCTTGAAACGGCTTCACACTTCGAATAAAAAATCTTTCCCCTTCCGGAAAGATCACGTGAAAACTGTTCACGGCGTGGGTCATGATTGTGTTGTCGTTAAAATAGTATCTGGGAACATTCTCCAGAGCTTCGAAGTCCATCTTTCGGACGGAAGGAGCGTTTCCATCGATCGTTTTCGTAAACGGTTTTTTCATTTCCAACCCTCTTCGTTCAAAAAGTTTTTGTTTCCAACGCGGAGTAAGAATACCCGATATCTTAAATTCGTTCTGTCTGAATTCCAAATGAGCTTATGGATTTCAAAATCGGCTAGTTTTTTTAAAGGAAGAATCCGGATTCTACATTGAAAAAAAAATCTCCCGAACCTTGAACCCAGGAATCTTCTTTACGAATTACGCGGGATGCAAATTCTGGAACGCAAGGTAAGGGGGATTAGCTCAGCTGGTTAGAGCGCTACCTTGACATGGTAGAGGTCACTGGTTCGATCCCAGTATCTCCCACCACCCTTCCTTCGTAAAACGTTTCGAACCCGGTTTTCTCCATCGGGAATTCGTTTTCAAAATTCTCAATATGCCCGATCCACGTAAAAAAATCATTACACAGACGATTCTTGTCCTCTCTTTGGTGAGTCTTTTGACCGACGTCGCTTCGGAGATGCTCTACCCGATTCTTCCCATCTATCTCAAAGAGATCGGATTCTCCATTTTTCTCATCGGAATTTTAGAAGGAGTCGCGGAGGCAACTGCGGGTTTTAGCAAAGGTTCCTTCGGAAGAATGTCCGATCTTTCCGGGAAACGACTTCCCTTTGTTCGCTGGGGTTATCTGTTGAGCGCGCTTTCCAAGCCGATGATGACATTCTTTATTTCTCCGATTTGGGTTTTTCTGATCCGAACGACGGATCGTCTTGGAAAAGGAATCCGCACTTCGGCTAGGGACGCGCTTCTTTCGGACGAGACCACGATCGTAAACAAAGGAACGGTCTTCGGCTTTCATCGATCGATGGATACCTTCGGCGCGGTGTTGGGACCGGTTGGTGCGCTTATCTTTTTATATTTTTATCCCGGAAGATACAAAGAATTATTTTTGTTCGCGTTTATCCCCGGTTTCCTCGCGATCGCGTTTACGTTTTTAATTCGAGAAAAATACAGAGAACCGGTTCTTCCCAAAGAAGGCGAAAACTCCCGTTCTTTCTTACTTTTTTTTCGGTATTGGAAAACTTCTCCTGCCTCATACAGAAATCTCTGCAAAGGAATCCTGCTCTTTTCTCTTTTTAACGGATCGGACGTTTTTCTTCTTCTAAGACTCAAAGAATTCGGAATGAGCGACTCGGCGTCCATCGGAGCCTACATCTTTTATAATGTCGTTTATGCGGGAACCGCGTATCCGTTAGGAATTTTAGGAGATAAGATCGGATTGAAGAGTCTTTTTATCTTCGGGCTCGTTTGTTTTTCTCTCGTTTATTTTGGAATGGGATTCGGGACCTCTTCTTGGGTTCTCTGGGTTTCGTTTGCGATCTATGGAGTTTTTGCGGCTTCCACGGAAGGAATTTCGAGGGCTTGGATTACGAATCTAGTTCCCAAAACGGAAACCGCAACTGCATTAGGAACCTTTAATGCGTTTCAGAGTTTTTGTATGATTTTAGCGAGTTCCATCACCGGATTTCTTTGGACACAATGGAATTCCACCGTCGCGCTCGGCGCCTCCGGAATCGTAGCTCTCCTTGCGGGCTCGTATCTTTTTTTCTCCGAAGCTCCCAAAAAACAAAAAAGCTCCTGAAGTCAGGAGCTTTCATACACCGGTTTGGTTTGATTTTTATTTAACGATTCAATTTAGAATTTCGATTCGACTTTATTCCGCGGCAATGACCGAGATCGACGGAAGTTTAAAACCGAGAACGGTTCCTAAGTCTTTACGGATTTGATCGCGAACACTTCGTTTGTCTTCGACAAGAAGCGCTTGACGCAGATAAAATTCCGCGGCTTTCAAATCCACTTCTCCCAAAGCCATAGAAACTCTGTAACGAACCATAGGACTTTCGCTCTTAAGCATGTCGCAGAGAACGTAAAAATTCTTATCCGCAACTTTAAGAATTCGAACTATAGAGTTTAGAATCGCGGCGCGTGTAAAATCGTCCTTTTCCTTTTCCAGAGTGGAAACGAGAAAATTTACGGTTTCCTTACGGTTCATATATTTTAATCCGTCTGCGGCGGAGGCACGGATGTAAAAATTCGGATGGCTGAGTGCGTTTACGAGAACGTCTTCGGATTCTTTCGCATAAGGATAACTTCCGATCGTTCTTAGGATTTCACCGGCGGCGATCACCATCGTATAATCGTCCTTAGTCGTAAAATACGGCTCGTCCTTTTCCGTGATGGTCGGTTCGATCCTTTTGTATTCTTCGATCGTAGGTTTGATCGCAACTTCCTGATCCATTACGGAAAGGGCTTGAGCTACCGTATATTTCAGATACGGATGGTTTTCCATAGATTTAGGAACTTTCGGATTTCCTTTAAGAGCGTTTAGAAGAGGACGTACGGCGAGTTTATTACTGACAAACTTGAGATAATCGGCGGCGTCCACCTTCTCTTCGTAAGAACCGGATTCTAACTTTCGGATTTGTTCGAAGTAAGCTCTATCGGCGTATTCCACTGCCTTATCGGAAGAAAATAAAGACGCGGTGCAGATAAAAAACAAAAAGATAGAGATCGAAATATTCTTAAACATGGAATTCCCTCTCTTGTAATATCGGTTTTTAGAATCTCGGGTTAAAGTTTCAGGCTTCCTTTTCTTTTACACTTTCCGCAATTTTGCGGATTTTTTCCGAGAGATCTTCCAATGGTAAATCGGATTCGGTGGATTCTTCCAGCTCTTTTCCGATTTTTTTGAGGTCTTCTTGGATTCGGAGTTTATTCTCGGAAGCGCGGGTCGCCATGTGAGTGAGGAGATCGTCCCTGTATTCCGTCGCCATCTCGAGTTTGAGTTCTCCGAGTGAAATCATAGATTGAAGAATTTTTTCAAGTCGATCTCGAGTCAGATAACTCGCTCCGATGCCTCCCAGCACCAATCTGCCAAAGAGGGAGCTGATATCCTTTCCGGTCTCGCGGATGAGAGCCGAAAGCATAAAATTGGAGAATTCCTCGTTTCTCTGTCCCAAAGAAACTTTGAGAAAAGTTTGTCCGAGGATTTTGGGTGTGATATCCGAACCCGACATATTATCGATGACGCGAATTTCTTCTCCGTTGATGATCATCTCAGCAACGTCCTCAAGAGTAATGGTCTTACTCGTTTCAGGATCATAGAGTCTTCGGTTCGCGTATCGTTTGAGGAGTTTCATTTTAATTGGTTGCGTCTTTTACGCATCGCACAATTCTAGAATCCGTTGCAAAACCCTTCGGTCAAGCAAAATACCCATGCCAAGCCTATTGTTCGATTTTCTCTTCCTGAGCGGACTCGCCAAAAAGGAGGAAAAACTTCTGCTCTCTCTCCTGGATTGGAAAGAAATTTCCTTTGTGGAATGGTCGAGCGGCGGGAGATTTCCCGAAACAAAAACGGGAGAAATAGTGATTCGGAAATCGATCGAAACCGATTCTTTGCAGACTGCATTAGATTGGTCGAAACAACCTCTTCTCATCGGAAGAATGGAATCAAAATCTCTTGGAGAACTTTTCGATCACGGTTTGAATTATTTTTTAAATTTAGAATCTTCTAAGATCATCGATATTCCTTTGGAGGAAATTCCGCAAAAGAAAGGTTTGAACGCGCTCGTAGTCGGGCCCGATCCGCTTCTCTATCAGAGGATCCGCGCACATCTGAGAGCGATGGGATGGGAAACCTACCCGTGCAAAGAACTTTCGTTTCTCAGAGATCGATACAAAGAATACGAACCCGGAATTTTATTTTTAGACTGGGAAAGGTTGAACGTCAAAGACGCCGTCGATCAACTCAGGAATCTGCCTCAGAGACCCACCTTCCCTCCTATCGTCGGAATCAGGGACGTAAAAAGGGAGAATCTTTTTCAAGATCTTTCGCTCGGAATCAGGGACTATTGCCAAGAGTTATATTCAGAAAAAGAAATATTAGAAATTCTGAATCAATCGATCCACGAAGCGGAAAGGGAAAATATCGGATCGGAAAATCAAAAAAGAATGGTTTTCGAGTTTAGAACAGGGATCCAACCCACTGGAATCAGAATCGAAAGGATTACGCCGACTCAGTTTTCAACCGATCGGTTGGAAAAAATCAAACTCAGGAATCTGCTGAACTGGATGCGAAATTTTCTTTGAACGCCTGCTTCGTTTTTCGCTTTTAAAACGTCAATTCAAACAAATCCTGGGTTTATGAATTCCATCCAAGTCAAATCGATAGAAAGTCCGGAAGAAATTCTTTCCACATTTCCGGTGATGAGTCAATTGAGGCCCGATCTAAAAAAGGAAGAATATCTGACGCTCGTATCTTCCATGATGAAAGAAGGTTATCTTTTAGCGGCGGCATTGGAGGATTCGGAAATCTGTTCGGTCGCAGGATATCGTTTCGGAACTATGCTCGCGCGCGGAAAATATTTATACGTGGACGATCTTGTCACCGATAGTACAAAACGATCCCGAAATTTCGGAAAGATACTTTTTGATTGGCTCGTTTCCGAAGCAAAAAAGAGAGACTGCGATCAGTTTCACCTGGACAGCGGCGTTCAAAGATATTCCGCTCATCGATTTTACCTACGGGAAAGAATGATCATATCATCGCATCATTTCGTCTTAATGTTAAAGTAGAATTAAGAATGTTAGAAACACATTATATTTCCTCCCCTGAAATCGAATCCATAGGTTACGATCCGGAAATCGGAGAACTTCATATTAGAATGAGAGACGGAAAGGAAAAGATACTTTCCGGTATCAAAACCGAAGTTTATACAAAATTGATGCAATCCGGATCCAAAGCGGAATTTTTACGAAATCTGATCGAATCCATTTGATATATTTTTCCATCCTTCAATTATTGTTGAAGTAATCATTTCCAATCTAATGATTGGATTGAGATAAAAACGATGCCTCGTCCCAAAGAACAAAAAACCTCACAACTCATCGATACCGCCTTCGCGTATTATTTTCATAGAACGGATCGTCTTTTAAGGCTTCATTTTACAAAACTCATGTCCGATTTCAAAGAAGACATTACGGTTGAACAATGGATTCTTCTCAATCAGCTTTCGGCAACCGGATCCGCTTCACAAACGGATCTTGTCGATAAAACTTTCAAAGATAGACCGAACGTTACTCGCCTTTTAGACGGTCTGGAAAAAAAGGATCTAGTCCAAAGAGAAGACGATCCCGCCGATAGAAGAAAATTCCAAGTTGTCATTACAAAAAAGGGAAAAGCGCTTTTGGAAAGAACGCTTCCACTCATGCTAAAAGAGAGAAAGTCCGTTTACAAGGGATTAAGCAATTCCGATTTACAAGTTCTCAAAAGGATTTCTGAAACGATCGAAACCAACGTCTTGGATGGAAGAATATAAGGTTCCGTCCCAAAACCGGGACTGAACCTTGCAGCTTGATCTTTCAGATAAAGTATAATCGAGTTTAGGGACTCGCTATAAGTCGTTTTCTCGTTTCAGAATCTAAAATCGATTTCGGCCAACGGACTTTGTTTCAGTTGAGATAGGCTTTTAAATCTTCCAAGGGAATGTGATCCGTAACCTTTTTTGAAAATTTAACGATTTGTAACCTTAGATCCGGTCCGATCAAAAACTCGGCAGGCATACGATCCATTTTCATACCCGGGACTTTTTTCATTTCGAAACCCAATTCCTCAGCTTCCTTGATTTCTTTTTTTCCCGTAAGAATGGTACTGATAACGCCGAGCCAAGATCGTTTCACCTGGTAAAGCTTATACAATCGATTGGAAGGATCCGGAATCAAAGGAAACGGCATTTCCTTTTTACCGACGCTATTTTTGATACTTTCTTCGGAGGATTCAAATACTGCCAATATTCCGAGTCCCTTTTTCTGAAGTTCGGGATAAACCTTTAGAAGTTGGTGAACCCGTAAATTACAAAGCGCACACTCTGCGTTTCTAAAAAACGCCAAAAGAGTATATTTACCCTTCAAATCGGCGAGATGAATCGTATTTCCGAGATAATCCTTTGCCGAAAACTCTTTCGCAGTATCTCCCGTTTTTAGTCCCATAAAAACCTCCTTTTATTCAGATTTTTACAATAGGCTTTTTTGTTGCCTATGCAACAATTATTTAGGTATCTTTTTTATTTTTTAAACAAAAAGGCTTATCATTCCGGGAAAACGGACTGATGATCGAAACGCGCTCATCGATTTCTGGGGATTTTAGGATCTTTTTTGAGTGAACAAAAGATCCTTGACTTTCCCTTCTAAAACCTTACCCTCCTGGACCATGAAACGTATTCTACTCTACGTCCTACCGGTTTTGTTAGTTTTATGTATCGCGCTTCCATTTATAGCGGATGGAGAGAAGCAGATCATCGATTCCGAAATTCGTTCCAAAAGCGGCGGAACGTTTTTAGACACTCCGGACGGATTCGTTCACTACGAGTTCAACGGCCCTGAAAACGGGGAGGTTGTAGTTTTAGTTCCCGGATTTTCCAATCCGCTTTTTATTTTCGAACCTCTATCGAAAATTCTACAAAAAGAAGGTTATCGGGTTCTTACGATGGATCTTTTTGGAAGAGGACTTTCGGATCGTCCCGATACGGATTACAATCCGGAACTTTTCGAAAGGGAATTGCTTTCTTTATTCCATTCTTTGAATATTCGAAAACCCGTAAATTTAATCGGAACTTCTATGGGAGGAATTATAGTCTGCCAGTTTACGTTAAAACATCCGGAAAAAGTTAAAAAGCTCGGTTTGATAGCGCCTGCGGGTTTCCCGATGGAAATTCCTTTAATGGGAAAATTGACAAGGCTTCCGGGAATCGGCGACTATCTTACAAAAGCCTTTGGAGACGGTACGCTTCTCAAAGGTTCAAAAACAAATTTCTTTGCTCCGGACAAATTTCCGGAATTCAATTCAATCTATAAAGAGCAAATGAAATACATAGGTTTTAAAAAAGCGATTCTTTCCAGTTTGAGAAATATGCCTTTAGAGTCTTTTCAAAAAGAATATGAAAAATTGAGCGAGAATCCAATTCCTAAGTTGCTGATTTGGGGAAGAGATGACAAAGTAGTACCTTTCAAAAATAGCGAAGTTGCCGTCAAAACTCTAAAAGGAATCGAGTTTCTTTCTTTAGAAAACGAGGGTCATGTTCCCCATTTTGAATCTCCGGAAAGAATTCTCCCAAAACTCCTTGAATTTCTGAAAAAGTAAAAAGTAGGAACTCTCACACTTTAAAAAAATTCCTACTTTCCAAACTCCTTTAATCCAACGGAACCAAATAGGTTGTTTTATGTTCGGTCAAAGGTTCATAGATTTCCATCGAAGGTTTTTCTTTTAAGTTACAACCTCTCGTTTCGCAGGCCTGAAAAACGACAGGATAAACCTTATAGATTCCTAAAAAAATCGAGAGAAAATTCTTTAAAGGAAACTCGGCTAGGACGTATTTTTTTTCTGGAATCGTTCGAAGTTTTAAATCCAGCGAAAGACCTTCCGGGACTCTCGCCAAAGGTTCCGTCAAAATCACACCGACTTCCGAGCGAAGTTTTTCTTTTGAAACTTCATTCGGATTATCGAGATAAATTCCGAAAAGTTTGAAGTTCTGAATTCCTTTGGCGGGAAGTTCTTTCTGCAAAATTTCAAAAGAAACGCCGACGTTTCTATAATCGCCGATTCGATCGTGTGACAAAACATAGAATGGGCCGCGATTCTCTTCCTTAACCTGAACCTGATCAAAAGCTCCCATATAAAATAAGAATCCGGTCAGACCAAGAATCAAAACCAACGTTAAAAGTGCAAAAATTCTCATATTTCCCCCGTTAAACGTTTAGGAGATTGGAGGAATTCCTTTTGTATTCAATCCCTTTTTACACTTCCCCGAAGAATTTCTGAAATCAAGAAATCGTATTTTGAAATGAACATATTTTTTGAACATGTTCAAAAAATAAAACTTTACAAAAAATTGACAAGATCCATAATTTGAACATGTTCAATTTATGGAGTAAAAATATGAAACGAATCCATCTCATCTTTCTTTTGTTCCTTTTTGGAACCGCGTCCTCCGCTTATGGCGATTCACAAACCGATTTTTTTGAAGAAGTTCGTAAAGGGGATTTGGTTAAGATCGAAAAGACTCTTGCAAGGGAACCGGAGCTGGTAGAATACACCGACGGCAGAGGCAGAAACGCGGTGTTTTACGCGATCGAAAGCGCAAATCCAAAGGTTCTAAAGTTTATCTTAGATCGATACAATCCGGTCGATAGAGCCGATAACGCAGGCGAATATCCGATTCATCTCGCCGCGAGATATTCCGATAGCAAGTTGTTAGAATTACTGGTTGAGCGCGATTCTTTCTTGGAATATCTCAATCGAAACGGTGAGAATGCGTTAGATGTAGCTTTACAATATGGAAACACGAATGCTGCCGCTTACTTAATGGCTAAGGGTTTAAAAGCCTCCAAACCCAAATCCGGTGGTCCTTTCACGATCGGACTTTACACGGCTTATCTCGTCATTAGTATTCTGATGACCATCTGGGTTGCCAGAACCCTTTTTAATAACGGGAGAATCTTTTTGGTACAAATGTTCAATGGAGAAGAAAAACTCGCGGATTCCATCAATCACCTTCTGATCGTCGGATTCTATCTGATCAATATCGGTTACATAAGCCTTTCCTTGACTACCAACCAAAAACCTTTAGATCTGGCAGAATGTATCGAAGTCTTAACCACGAAAGTCGGTGTTGTACTTTTGATTTTAGGTGTGATGCATTTTTTCAACCTGTTCTTGTTTGCGAAGTTCAGAAAGAAAATCTCATCCAGTTTTGGAGAAGCTGAAGTCAGAGCATGATTCGAAAAAAAATCAAATCCACGGGAGAAACCGGGAAGTCTCAACAAACCCGGTCTCTCCTTTTTAAAACAGCGATCTCATTGTTTCAAAAAGAAGGATACGATGAGACCACGATGAGAGCCATCGCTCAAAAGGCGGGTCTCGCGGTGGGGGCCACCTACTATCATTTCAAAACGAAAGAAGATATCGTCCTGGAATTTTATAGACTTACTCAGGAGGAAGCCAATATTCAAAATATTGAATTCTGCAAATCCGAGTCCGAACTAAAGGTAAGAGTAAAGAATATCATTCGATTCAAACTCGGGCAATTTCAAGGATATGAAAAATTCTTACACGTTCTTGCAAGGAGCGGCGGAGATCCCAAACACCCTCTTTCCCCCTTTAGCAAAGAAACTGAACAAATCCGAGAGGACGCGATTTCCCTTTTTCGAGACGCCATCGAAACTTCTAAGGATTCGGTTTCCGCAGATTTAGTTGCGGACCTGCCTTTTTTATTCTGGCTCTTACAATTAGGATTTATCTATGTTTGGCTGTTCGATTCCTCCCCAAAAAAGAAAAAAACCGAAACGCTCATAGATAAAGGTTTAGATCTGGTTTTTCAACTTCTCAAACTTTCTTCCCTTCCTATTTTCCGATCCGTAAGAAAGTCGGTCTTGTCGATGATCGAACTTTTTAAAAATTAAAAACCTTACAAGCAGGCTTTCGAAATGAATCTTAAAGACGTCGCCACTCTTCCTTCCGCTGACAAGAACAAGGAAGAAGTCCTTCTCAAAACGGAAGAATATCTGAAGGATCTTTACAAACTTCAAGAAAAGTTATACGCAAAAAAAGAAAATTCAGTTCTGATTCTTTTACAAGGAGTGGATACGGCGGGAAAGGACGGAACGATCAAACACGTTTTTGCCGGCTTAAATCCGCAAGGATGTTCCGTAAAGGCCTGGACAAAACCGAATTCGGAAGAAGTTCAATACGATTTTCTCTGGAGAATTCATAAATACGTTCCTTCCAAAGGTATGATCTATATACACAATCGTTCCCACTATGAAGACGTGATTGTGCCGATCGTTCAACAAAATCTTCCTGAAAAAAGAATCAAAGAAAGAATGGAATCGATCCGTAATTTCGAGAGACATCTTTTAAGGGAAAACAACACTCTTATCCTTAAATTCTTCTTACATATCTCGAAAGAAATTCAAAAGGAAAGAATCGAAGAAAGAATCAATAATCCGGATAAAAAATGGAAGTATGATCCCTCGGACGAAGTCACTCAAGATCGTTGGGATGATTATCGTTCCGCTTATGAAACGATCTTCAATGAAAAAGATCAGGAGAAAGAATGGAATCTGATTCCCTCCGATAAGAAGTGGTATCGAAATTATAAGGTAGCGAAAATTATCTGCAAAGAGTTGGAGAAAATCGTTTCTTAGATTGAACTCCGAATTTTATGGATTCGAAAAGGGAAAATTTCAATCACCGCGAGAGGACGCTTCAAAATCACCTGCAAACAAATTTTATAGAAAATACTGAAAACCTTTCCCAAAACCTTAAAATGTGGGAACTCTCACGTATTTTGGATGATAATAGTACAAGTAGAAATTCCGCAAAAAATCGATAAGACGTAATCTGTGGGAACTCACACGGATAAATTAGAATTTTATAAAATGAAGATCCTTTCTTCTTTCGAGGTTTTGGGGCAGGCTTTTGCGGGAACTCCATCGAAATTTCACGGCAATCCTCTCATCGAAATTTCATGAACCGCTTAAGGGAGTAATCTGTTGGAACTCCTGCGTTTTTATTATAAGCTTATGAAGAGTTCTCAGCGGTTTCTTTTGAGGTTTTGGAACAAACTCTAAGTAGGAACTCTTACAAAATCTCCCAAAAAAAAGTTGCAATCTCTTTTATACATTAAGCCCGACTGTCTCGGATCGGTAAAAAAAAGACCGGGACTTTCACCCGGTCTTTTTCTATCCCCTAACTAAGGAATCCATTTTTAACAAAGCTTCGAACCTAAAAGTCTCGATTCATTTCCCGTTTCGAAGCAAATAAACCGAGAATCTTCAACTGAGCGTCTTTTACTTTTTCAGAGCCGTCGTAAGAATCGTCGGATTTCATAAGTTCTTTCATCAACCAGCGGGAAGATTCCCGATCCATAAAATCTAAAACTTGAATCACAAGTTTTTCGCGAACGCTCCTGAGTGCGCCCGCAAGATCCGGAAGGCTGACTTGTCTTAGGAGTTCTTTTAATTCGTTGTGAGAAAGAGAATGAAAGGCGCGGCTTAAAAGAATATCCGAATCAATCTGAGGTTTAGAGTTGCAAAACTCCGCGTAAAAATCATTGAGTAGAATCGTATCGATTTCCTTTCTTTTAGCCATCACGTAGTTCCAGAAA
Source organism: Leptospira ainazelensis (assembly GCF_016918785.1). Lineage (GTDB taxonomy): Bacteria > Spirochaetota > Leptospiria > Leptospirales > Leptospiraceae > Leptospira > Leptospira ainazelensis. The sequence goes on from NZ_JAFFPT010000055.1 coordinate 115,986, forward strand.
TTTTCCTGATAGGATTCTCCAAAATAAGAGGCGTTTCTTTCTAAAAAAACTGATATATGCAATTCTTTCTGAATCGCTTCCATTCCTTCGAGAACGATAATTCGATCTAAAAGTTCTCTTCCTTCGTAACCTCCGGAGAGAATATAACCTTTTAAAATATTTCTAACGTTTTCGGAATCCATTCCGATTCCTAAGAGTTCAAAACCTTTTCTCAAAATAAACGGATGTTTTTCCGAGTTGAACTCGTCGATTAAAAAGTATTTTCCAAAAACATAACACTTTTCGCAGAGTTCGAGCATCATTCCCAAAGTTTTTAAACTTTGTTCTTTCTCGTCGTCTTTGCAGAAAAGCTGATCCGGTCTTAAGTGTGCCAGCATGTCTTCGTTTCTCCGATTTCTATGATTGTCTTTTCTAACCGTTTTCAATTCCGAAAATTGGAATTGGAATCAACGAATTCGTTTTGCAGAAAGATGCATCAATAGACGAAGAAAGAGAAATCTTTCGAACTTTTTGTTCAAAATTTCCTTTTGAGGACTCAAAATTCAGTTCGGATTCTTTTTTACTAACCCTTTTGTCTTAATGGTTCTTAGATAGTTTGACCGATTTGTGACAATAAGAAGTCCATCTTCTAAGAAACAAGGACCAGGGGATAGAGTAAGACCTGAATCGATTCGGAGTAATGAACAATAGGAGCTCCCTCTACAACGGGAATCCCGTGGCTTTGAAAAATCTCGTTTTTATAAATCATACATTCCCCCTTCTGAAGCGGCCAGGGAATATGATGAACTTCTCCCCTATAAATTCTTCCTTTTGAATCTTGAGAATAAAGACAATATCTTTCCGTTAGCCAGTTCTCAAGTGTTCCACGTTTTGAACGATAGATTTCGGAGATCGGTTTGTATTTTGCGTAAAATTCCGCAGGTCTCGCCCGATCATCTTTTCTCAATGATAAGAATTCTTTCTGATCTTTCTCTCTTCGAATCAACATCTTTGCGTTGAGATAAGGAAGATGAAAAAACTTTCTTGCGATCTCCACAACGAGAGGATTGCCCGCGTCCAAACTAAAAAAATAGACTCCCGGTTTTTCACAGTTCTTCACATAGGTTCGAACATTCAATTCCGGAAAATAGGAAAGCCAAGGTAATGACGGTAAATAGAGCGGCCTGACTCCTTTCATTCGAAAAGGAACCAATCCTATATAAGCCTTTTCTTCAAAGGTGTCAGCTTCCAATTCCTTCGGTAATACCTCTTTTAAAAATTCTTTTGGAATCTCCCAGTGTAAAAAAGCCAATTCTTCCCAATACTGGACCATAAACGGTTTTGTTTTGGGTAAAGGCCACGGTCGATGCGAGATTTGTTTTTGCAGATTGAAAAGAGACGAAAAGGTCATGGTAGAATGTTCCGATTTTCGAATTTTTAAGGAAATATATTTTTACATTCTCCTTCGAATTGTATCACATTTCGATTGCAATTTCACTTTGGAGAAACTCGATTCCTTCAAATGTCATATTATAATTTTTTATTTTTTAGAAAAAAGTTAAATCTATGTCCGACTATCTCCTCGATTCTGATAAGAATAAAAAAAGGTTCGATATGAAAAAGAATATTAGAAAATTACTCATCAGCTTTGCCCTCATCACTTCGTTTATCAATTGTCCGGGCGGCGGAGGCGGTTCGGATATGACTTCGATCTTATTTTTACTTGCAAGCGGATCCGCCTCTGGAGGCGGCAAAACGACAACACCGACGACTTCCTCCGCTCCTTGTATGGAAAAAAATTCCTTTACGATCTCGAGTGCGACCGCCTGGACTTTCAGCGGTCTTCCGTATTTTTATTCGAGCGCTAAAACTTACACGTTGTCTCCCTCAAAACCTTCTTCCGTTTTTTATGCGAAACAGGATCATCCGTTTACGAATCCGAATGCCGACTATAGACCGGTTTTCCCTACATTCTACGATTCGAACGGAAGCAACTATCAGGGAAGAGAAGGTTGGAACGTCTTCACCGTGACCTCTATGAGTCCTTACGGATACAACGGATTTTATTACGTGAACAAGTTCATAAACAATAGCCTTTCGGCGGGTCAGATCAACGCAGTCGATTTTAACTTTCCGACCAACCCCGCAACGGTCAACGCAAGCGCTTCGATCATCACAAACTGTAGAACTCTGGATTCCGACGAAAAATCCTTTTCAGCAAGTAGCGGTTCTTCGAGCACAAACGGTTTAAGTAAGATTTGGACGAACCGCAAAAAATTGAACGTGAATCTTATTTTTATTAAAGACGGCAACACCCGCGCTTATCCGGATCCGACACAAGCGGGTTTACAAACGGCGCTCAATCGTTGGAAATCGATTTATTCTCAAGATTCGGTTAAGATCGACATTCAATATACGGTGACCGAGTTGGATTCTGCGGAGTTCTTAAGTCTTGCATCGTTATCCACCGACTTCTACAACACGACCGGAAGTTTAGGAAAGTTATTCTCTTCCACCTCTTCCGTTCAATCCGATGTCGCATTAAATCTTTATATCGCAAGGGAGGAAACCGAAGTGGGAGGTGTTCTAGGGATTTCAGGCGGAATCCCCGGTACGGTCGGTCTCAAAGGCACTCCTCAATCCGGTATGGTGGTTTTTATCGAACCTCATCGTTCTTCGGGCGCTCTCGGTTCCATCCTGAGCGTCGCGGATCAGAATTTCTTAGGAGATACGATGGCACACGAAGCGGGGCACTTCTTGGGACTTTTTCACACGGTGGAAAGTGCGGGGCAGAGCGGAGCCGGTACTCCGAATTACACGATGGATCCTCTGATTGAAACTCCACTTTGCACATCGGCGAGAAACACCAACGGTAACGGAAGGGTCGATATCAGCGAGTGTAGCGGGACGGGCTTTTTTGATTCCGGTTCTTTGAATCTTATGTTTTGGGCGGGAGACGGCGTCACTCAACAAACTCAACTCACCGGAGAACAAGGATGGGTTTTGAGACTAAACCCTCTCGTTTACTAAATTAAATTAGGAAAATAAAATATATGAAAAAGATAATTCTTACATTGATCCTTTCGACGACATTCGTCGTACCTCTGTTAGCTGAAAACTTAGATCCTCAAAAACTCTCCGAAATCCGCTCCGTTTTATCGGGAACTAGGCATTTGGAGGATTTGAACGAACTTAAGAAGAATTTAGAGATCTACGAAGCCGATCCTTCTCCATATCTGATCGCAATCATTCAAGAATCCGGAACCAGGGTTTATATCAGAACGAGAGCCTTAAATTTGCTGCAATTCTATCCTTCCGAAACGAACTCCCAATTCTTAGAATCTAAAATTTCCGCAAACAACGAGCATGAATCCGTTCGAAAATTCGCGATTCGAAGTTACGCAATTTCTCAAAAAGGGCAAACTTCCAAGGTGGAAACGTTTTTAGGAAAATATCGGAACGATTCCAATCTGGGGAGTTTTGTAAGCCGGACTCTCAAAGAATTCAATTCCAATCATACTCTGGAAAAAAACGATTCTTCCAAACGACAAATCGACAGAAACATTCTGAAAAAATAGAAACGGGAGTTCGATCACACGCAATTGAAAAAGTAAGTTTGGTCCCTTAGTTAGGAAAAAGGCCCTTTCGGAATTCTCCGGAGGGGCCTTCTTGTAGGAACTCCTCGACTGAAAAAGTAGGAACTCCTGCGTTTTCCAAAAACTCAGCAGACAATCCTCGACTGAAAAAGTAGGAACTCCTGCGTTTTCCAAAAATTCAGCAGACAATCCTCGACTGAAAAAGTAGGAACTCCTGCGTTTTCCAATAACTCGGAAGACAATCCTCGACTGAAAAAGTAGGAACTCCTGCGTTTTTCAAAAACTCAGCAGATAATCCTCGACTAAAAAAAGTAGGAACTCCTGCGTCTTCCAATAACTCAGCAGACAATCCTCGACTGAAAAAGTAGGAACTCCTCCAAAACAGGGTTGATTCTCACAAAAAACGCGGGAACTCCCCTAAAAATTGGTGTAGATGAAATACCAAAGTTCAGAAATCTGTGCACATGAGCCAAATTGAATCCGTTCCAATCGGAACCCTCCCACCCTTGGGACAGGTTCCAAAAAAAATGTATGCGCAGGTCGTTCGTCCCGAGCGTTTTGGCGATCCGATCCAAGCAATTCAGGAAGAACTCATCGATGTTCCAGAAATAGCTCCGGACGAAGTGCTCGTCGCGGTAATGGCAGCCGGTGTAAATTATAACAACGTTTGGGCCGCTCTCGGATTTCCCGTAGATGTAATCGGCGCAAGAAACAAAAAAGGCGAACCCGAGAAGTTTCATATCGGCGGATCCGACGCATCCGGAATCGTTTATAAAGTCGGTGCGGATGTTAAGAATGTAAAAGTCGGAGACGAAGTCGTTCTTCACTGCGGAATCTGGGATAAAAACGATCCTTGGGTCAAAGCGGGAAAAGATCCTATGTTCGCGCCTTCTCAGTTGATCTGGGGATACGAAACGAACTGGGGTTCTTTTGCACAATTCTGCAAAGTGCAAGACCATCAGTGTCTTCCAAAACCGAAACACCTTTCTTGGGAAGAAGCCGCCGCTTACATGTTAGTCGGCGCGACCGCTTATAGAATGCTTCATCACTGGAAACCGAACGACGTACAAAAAGACGACGTGGTTTTGATCTGGGGAGGAGCCGGAGGACTCGGTGCGATGGCGATTCAGATCGTAAAAGCCGCCGGTGGAATTCCGATCGCGGTCGTTTCCGAAGACGATAAATTCGACTTCTGTATGAAGTTAGGCGCCGCGGGAGTGATCAACCGTAAGAAGTTCAACCACTGGGGAGCTTTGACTTCCGAAATCAACAAGATGGAAAAATTCGCAGAATGGACCAAGTCCGCTCGCGAATTCGGAAAAGCAATCTGGGACATCGCGGGAAAAGGAAAAAATCCTAAGATCGTTTTCGAACATCCGGGAGAAACCACGATCCCTACTTCCATGTTTGTTTGTGAAACCGGAGGGATGGTTGTAATCTGCGCTGGAACCACAGGCTTCAACGCAACCGTTGACTTACGTTATCTCTGGATGAGACAAAAACGCCTTCAAGGTTCTCACTTTGCAAACGATGAAAACTCAAAAGGTCTCAACGACTTAGTCATCGATAAAAAAGTCGATCCTTGTCTTTCCAAAACCTTTGCTTGGAACGAGACGGCAGCTTCTCACCAGTTGATGAAGGAAAACAAACATCCTGCTGGAAATATGTCTATCTTAGTAGGAGCCGACAAACCGGGTCTCGGAAAAAAATAATTTCCAAATCGACCAGTCGTAAAAACCCCCGAAAACTGAAAATGTTTTCGGGGGTTTTTGTTTTTGCGAAGAATGTCTCGGGCGCGTTCTGCGGTCGATCTTCCGAAGTAAAGAATGCGTCTTTAAGTTCCGCAGAACCGCGCTCTTAGCTCCGGTCAAGTTATTGCCAAAGAAAAAAACCAAACAAAGCTCAAACCGATTTGCAATAACTTGACCACGCTTCGATCGCTCGCGCGGAAAAACCTTAAACCAAAACCGGCAATTTATTGGATGGATGAATTCGATTCAATTTTTGTTTTAGAAAAGAAAACAACGGAAAAATTCTTAAGATCATTTTTAAAATTCGGTTTTCAGTCGTAACAAAGACAAAAACCAATTGCTTTTACCGCCTCATTCCCTATGGTCTTCTTCCAAACGATTCTACTTTAAATTCGGTTTCTACTAAGAGGGACTGATTTCGACTTTAGAATCGGCTAAAATATTTTAATACTGCCGCCAATGTATATTCCAAAAGCAATTCTTTTGACTCAATGTCTTCAAAACGATTTTACCGCGCTTCTTGAGAAATACGATCCCCTTCCGAATGCTTTGCATGTCGGTTATCAAGAAGCAAAACGGCTATTAGGCGAGATGATTGAATATGGCCCGGTTCATTCCCTGATCGAATGGGCGTATGCAGTGAATCCGGATGATCTCTGGATCGTTCACATCCGCGACTGGCACGACGCTTCGGATTCTTCCCAAAAGGATCATCTCCGGCAATTCGGTCCACACTGTATTCAAAATACAAAGGGCGCGGAATTCGTATTCGAACCTTGGATCCAAGAAGAACAAAGAAAAAGACATCAAATCGTAAACGCATCCGGATTAAACGACTTCGTCGAAACCAATCTGGAAGAAATTCTAAAACCTCTAAAGGGTAGTTCTTTAAAGGTCGGAATTTCAGGAGTTTGGACGGAAGCCAAAGTTCAATTTCTTGCATACGATATCAAAACCAGATATCCGGAATGGGAAATCGGAATTTGCCCGGCTTTAACCGCATCTTCTTCGATTGGAATGCACTTTATCGCGTTGGATCAAATGAAAGAAATCTTAGGCGTAAAAATATTTCCTTCCATCGGAGCCTTTACCTCTTTTTTAAGCGGAACTGTTCCAAATTTGGAAAAAAGAATCACACATTCCAGAATCTCATCCGATCATTTTCGTTATGAGGAAAACTACAAAGTCGACGAAACAGATGAAAAACTTCTCTTCTATTTGTTCAGAGATTGTAAGGAAGTAGAGTTCAAATGTCTGGACGGCGGTTTTTCAGGAAATGTAGTATTAAAATCAAAATCGGTAGATCATATCGGACACAGCCAGGTTCCTTTCGTGATCAAGATCGGCCCTCGCGACCTCATCGCTAGGGAAAGAATCTCCTTTGAAAGGATCGAAGAGGTTTTAGGAAATAACGCCCCCTCGATCGTAGATTTCGCGGAATTGGAAGACAGAGGTGCGATTAAATATCGTTATGCGGCGATGTTGGAAGGAAATGTCCGCACATTTCAAAAAACGTTCGATACGACCGAAGACGTTCAAGAACTAAAAACGATTTTGGACGTCGTATTCCTAAAACAATTGGCGAAACTCTACGAAGCTTCGACCCAAGAAAAACTAAACTTATTAGAATATTATGATTTTCAGTCTAAGTATTCGCCGGGTGTTCGAAAAAGGGTCGAGTTGATTTCCGGAAAACCTGCAGTCGGAGAAACCATCGAAATCGAATCCGGAGTGATCGTCCCGAACGTTTGCAAATTTTACGAAGAGGATCTCGTCAATCTCAAAGAATACACGGCGGTCTCACACTTCACGTCCTATGTCCACGGTGATCTCAACGGCGCCAATATCATCTTAGACGCGCAGAATAACGTCTGGTTAATCGATTTCTTTCACACTCACAAAGGGCATATTCTCAAAGACCTAATCAAGCTGGAGAACGATATCCTCTATATCTTTACGAAAATTCAGAATTTGGAAGAATGGAAGGAAGCGATAGAGCTCAGCGACCTTCTCCTCAAAGTTCCGGATCTAGGAGTCCCGCTTCCCGCAAAACCGAAAAAAAGCTGGAAACATTCCAAAATCAACAAAGCCTACTCGGTCATAGCTCATCTTAGATCGTATTACCCTTTTCTTATAAAACTGGATCGAGATCCGTATCAGCTTCATACGGGCGCCTTACGTTATGCGATGCACACTCTTTCTTTCGACGAGTCTAACGATTGGCAGAAAAAATGGGCTCTTTACTCGGGAACACTTTGTATTACGGGAATCAGGGAGTATATCCAAAGATCCAAAATTCTTAGAATCGATTATCTCAAGTCAGATTCATTAAACGGAAATCTCTCTCGTATCGGACTCACGATTCTTCCGGGTAGAAAGGACAGAGAAAGAAATTTAAACGAAGACATTGAAACCATTCTGAAAGAAGGGATCACCCACGTTCTCTGCCTTCTTACTGAAAATGAATTCGCGGAATACGGCGTAAAAGATCTCAAAAACGAATACAAAAACAGCGGACTAAACGTTTATCATTGTCCGGTCCTAGATCAAACTGCCCCCTTGATCGAACAAACGATTCCCGTTCTGGAATGGATGGAGCAATCCCTTTCAAAAAAAGGAAAACTTCTCATTCACTGCGTGGGAGGTTTGGGACGTTCGGGAACGTTTGCAGCAGCCTATTCGATTTGGAAAGAAAAGATGAGCGCGGGCGAAGCGATTTCTTTGGTTCGAGAATCCAGAAGTGAAAGAGCGATCGAATCCAAGATACAAGAGGAGTTTTTATCAAACTTTGAAGCAAAAATTCTTAATGATAAAAATCTAAATTAGAAAATTTGATTATTCTCCGAGTAGAGTTACACCCTGCCAGTTTTCGGGAACCCCGAACCTGCAGTGGTGAACCGATTTTTCGAGATAAACTCTAGCGGCTTGATCCGCGCGGTTTTTTTCGAGAATTCGATTAAAAACGACGCAGGCTTCCTCGAAATGTTTTTCCCTAAACATAAGAATTCCCCGTTCAAATTCTTCCCGAGTATTCATATAAGAATCGATCAAACTCTCGGAAAGACCGTTAAATACTTCCAAAACGGTATGCACCGTCTTTTGATCTCGAATCTGAATCCGATCCACAACCCGATAATGGTATTTGGAAGAATTTGTTAAACGAAATAGAGTGGAATCCGTGATCAACAAAGAGGACTCATACGTTTTACTAAGTTGTCCAATTTTAGTGACCACGCTTACGGAAGAAGAAATGGCTGTGCTCTCCATTCTTTCCGCCTCTCCGATCGTCCCGAGTAAAATCGGTCCTGTGTGAATTCCGGTTCCGGAACGAACCGGATCTTTTCCATTTGCGATTCGTTCACGATTGAATTCCCTTAAAATTCTTTGAATCTCGATCGCACTGTCCAGAGCCTTCTCCGGCTCGGGAGGAAATAGCGCCAAAAAAGCCTCGCCGAAATATTTATCGATAAACCCGTCTCGTTCCCTAATGATCGGGCCCACCTTTCCTAAAAAAGAATTGATGAATTCGAAATTCTCCTTTCCGTTCATCTTCTCGGAAATATCGGAAAAGGCGCGGATTTCGTTGTAGAGAAGAGTCATCTCTTCTTCGACCGTATCTCCGAGTTTGATATCAAATATATCATGTTTATTTAATATTTTGAGAAGTTCCCTTGGAACAAAAAGCCCGTAAGAAGAATTCACCTTCTTCAAACTTTCGGACATTTCTTCCACCGCGTCGAACGCGATGGAATATCTTTTCGCGAGAAGATAGGCTTCTGAAAAAATAAATGCGATCAAACCGAACGGCGCCAGAATAAAAGTGGGAATGATTCTTTTATTGTAAAAAATATCCTGACTATACGCCAAAAAGAAAAGAAACAATCCTATCAGAATGGAAATCGATCCCGGTTTTTTTCGAATCAAAGCGGAAATCAAAACGTAAAATCCGTAAGCAAAACATAAAAATGTAAACACGTAATAGTATTCGATCGTTCCCGTAAAAAGAACCGGATCCTGCGAAATCACGATCAAAGAAAAAATCGAAGCGATAAAGACGACCGCGTAATGAATTTCCTTTTTTACCTCGTCAGGAAATAAGGCGCGCAAAAAGGCGGTGGCGAACGGTGGAATCAAGTAAAAACTGAGATACACGATTCTCATGTGGAGATGATAGTTGATCCCCGGAAAAATAACTTGTATGAGATTCTGACTCGTACTGAGTTCTCGAAAACAGAAGACAAAACAAATGATTCCGAAATACAAAAGTGCCGCGTCTTTTTTCCTCAAAAAATAAAGCGTAAAATGATATAAGGCCATAGCCGCGAGAAAACCGAAAAGAAAAACGTCCACGGTCATTCTTCTTTCTCTCAATCGAATGACTTGGTCTTCGTTACCGAAAACCAATCTTGCGGTGAGGCCGCCTCTTGCGTGATAAAAATTCGAAAGAGGAATTCTAATTTGAAATTCGTTTTTCTGAATTTGAAAAGGGATCACCCTTACGTTCCATTCGGGAACGGAGGATGCCTGTGTTTTTCCGGGGATTCCATGCGATCCGATTTTTTTACCGTCGATCCAAATCTCGTAAGCAGTTTCGGAAGTTTCCGCAAGGAGGGCGAATTTTTTAGCATCTCCACTCGGAGGAAGAATCACTTTCAAAAAGTATGTTGCAATTCCTGTGCCCGGATAATTGTTTCCTTCCGGAGTTTGAATTCGAGTCCACGCCTTCGGAACGGGCATCAAACGATTTTTTTCGGATTCTACATTCTGATTATCGGTGAATTCGTTCCAACGAAAGATCCAATCCCCGTGCAACGCAGCGGGACCGTATTCTTCGAAATTCCAATTCGATAAATCCAAAACTCCCGATGAAGCGGATATTTGAGGACGTTCTACTTCGGCCAGACATTGATTCAAAACAAAAATCAGACCGATGAAAAACAAAACCTTCTTTTGGTAAAATCTCAATAAAATCATGGGAAGTTTTCTTGATTCTCTTCCGCACTCTTGCTCTTGGTCAATAAGAATATTGAGAATCACGTTCTTTACTTTCTTTGAATAAAGTTTTTTAGCGGGTGATTGATTCCGTTTTTAATAAAATTAATCCATCTTTTGAATTACCGGTCCTTCATCATACGTCCAATACCGTGATCCCATCCCAGTTATTGGGAGATCCAAATCTACAGTAATGAATCGATTTTTCGAGATACCAGCGCGCAGGTTGATCCAATTTATTTCTTTCTAATACCCGATTGAACACAACACAGGCTTCTTCGAAATTCCTTTGTCTAAAATGTGAGATTCCTCTTTCAAATTCCTCCTTTGTATCCATAAAAAGGTTAAGAAGAGGATCGGATTGTCCATTAAAAACTTCTAAAATGGTTACGATGGAATTATGGCCTCTGAGTTGGATTCGATCCAATACTCTCATCTGATATTTTTCCGGATTTTCCAAGCTAAAAAGAACGTGATCCGTTATCAAAATGGAAGAATCGAAAAGACGACAAAGCTGCCCCACTCTCGTGGCAAGCGTGACCGAAGCGGAAATCACGGCGCTTTCCATTCGTTCCGATTCCCCGATCGTTCCCAACACGATCGGCCCCCGATGCAAACCGGTCCCCACACGAACCGCTTCCTTTCCGTTCCCAACTCTGGACATATTAATTTCTCTTAATATACCTTGTATCCCGACCGCACTTTCAAGGGCGTCCTCGGTTCTTTGAGAGAACAAGGAAAGAAAGGCGTCTCCAAAATACTTATCGATAAACCCGTTTTTATCCCGGATCAACGGACCGACCTTACCCAGATAAGAATTGATGAACTCGAAATTTTCCTTCGCTGAAATCTGATCGGAAACGTTCTGAAAAGGACGGATCTCGTTGTAGAGGATCGTCATTTCCTCTTCCGCTACGTCGCCTAACTTAACGTCTATGAAATTATTCTCGTTGAGAATTTTTAAAAATTCCCTCGGAACGAACAAACCGTACGAGGTATTAGTTTTATTTAACGTATTCGTTAAATCGACGATGGCGCCGAAAGCCTGAGAATATCTGCGAGCCAACAAATAAGCCTGAGTAAAAAGCATCGCCAACAAACCGATCGGAGAAAAATAGCCAGTGTTGATGATTCGTTTATTGTAAAGAGTATCGTGAACGCTTACGAGAAAGAATATAAGCAGACCGTTTAATAGAAGAACGGCTCCGCTTCGTTTTCTTACGATCGCAAGCGCGAGAATATAAAATCCGTAAAAAAAAGTGATAAACGTAAAAGCGTAATAAACGTCGATCGTCCCCGTAAAAAAAGAAGGGGAAGTAATCAGAACTATAACGGAAGCGAGGCCTCCAAAGGAAAGAATTCCATAATAAAGATATTCGTTGAGTTCGGCCGGAAATAAGGAACGGAAAAACGCCGCAAAAATAGGAACCGTCAGATAAAAAGAAAGATATACGATCTTGCTATGGATCGAATAGTCCAAACCCGGTATTAAAATCTGAATCAGATTTTCCCCCGTGCTGGTAGTCCGAAAACAATAGACTAAACAGAGAAGTCCGAAAAATAAGACCGACTTTTCTTCCTTACGAAGATAGAATAACGTTAGATGATACAGCGCCATGATCGCCAAACTTCCGAATACGAAAACTTCGATAGTAAGTTTTTTCTCGCGGATCGATTGTATCGAAGCGTTTTTTCCGATAAAAAACTTTCCGGTTAAACCGCCCCTCGCATGGTGAAAATTCGAGATTAGGATTTTTAGATTGAGCTCTTTTTCGGAATTCAAAAACGAATAAATCTTTTTGTTCCATTCGGGTTTTGACCTTTCGGAACTATCTCCCACCGTTCCGATCGATCCCAGTTTTTTCGAATTGATATAAATTTCGTACGCTGTCTCGGAAATATCCGATTGAAGGGCTAACTCTTGACCGACCAAAGAATCGGGGAGTTTTATTTTTAGAAAATAAGTGGCGTAACCATCGGAGGGAAATTTATTTCCATCAACATTCTCAAATTTTACCCAGGACTTTGGAACCGTAGTAAAGAGAGAATTTTCGGTCCAGGATTCCCGCGAGAATTGATTCCATAAGAATCGAAATTCTCCTTCGAGAAGCGCCGGTCCGTGTTCATCGAAGTTCCATCCAGTAAGATCGAGAATTCCTTTTTCAGCTTTTGGAAACGGAATCGATTCCATCCAAGAACAGGAAAAAAGGAAAAAAACAAAAATCCAAGAATAGATCCTCGGAACTTTCATATTCTTATCCAAAAATTAGAATCGGAAAGAAGGTTTCCCGATAAAAAAAGGAGATCCTCAAGAGTTTAGGTTTCATATTAGTTCTAAAAAAATCGGAGTTCGATTGTGAAACGATATTCTGTCTTTGGAAACCGAACGGTCAATGAATATTCAAACTATATAAATCAATTTCAGTTTCTCTTCCTTTCACTTTGAATTTTCCGAGTGATCTACACTGTTTTCGATTTTCATCGGAAAGAAGTTCGTAAACGGCGGAGGAAAAGAGGATTTTTTCCCGAAGAGAAGAACAAAGACCTTCGATCCTCGAAGCTGTATTCACGCTATCTCCGATAACGGTGAAATCCAAACGATTTTTAGAGCCGATGGCGCCTTGAACGACTTCTCCGTAATGAAGGCCGATACCGGATTCTAAGATCGGAAATTGGGAAAGGCTCCATTCTTTGTTGAGAACTTCCAATTCACTCTGCATCTCTTGCGATGTTTTTAAAGCCGCGTCCGCGGGAGAATCGACCTCCACCAATCCTCCGAAAACCGCCATGATCGCGTCGCCGATAAATTTGTCGATGGTTCCGCCGTTTCTAGTAATACAATCCGCCATTCGATCAAAGTATTCGTTGAGTTGAAGAATCAATCGATCAGGATCGGACTTCTCGCTCAAAGAAGTAAACGACCTCAGATCCGAAAACAGGACAAGAACCTTTTTCTTTTCGGTACGATCCGTGACCCCTTCGCTTAACAATTTCTCTTTCACTTCTTCCGAAACGAATTGTCCGAACAACCGGGATATGTTTGATTTTTCTTTTTCTCTTTCGAGAACTTCCGAAAGAAGACGTTTTGTGTTTCTTACAAGAACACCTACCACGATTCCTGAAAAAACCATCATCATCGATTTGAAAAAATAAATAGGAGGATCGGTGAGATCATGCCACTGAAGAAGGTCTTTGGTGTGAATTTCCGAAATCCCATCCATTGAAAGAAGGTAGAAAACAAAATATTGAAGTCCACAATAGAAACCTGAAAGAATCGACAACCTTTCATCCAGCGCAAATCCGGAAAGGATCACCATAAAAAAATAAAGATAAGAGGCGGGGCCGGTAATATAAGTTGCGGCGCCTAACGGAAGATAGGTTTCGGCGAGAACATACAAAATTCCGGGAAGTGTGGAATAAAATAAAATCACGATATAAATCCGGGACCCTTTTGCCATTTTGAATTTTGCAAGAAGGTAGAAGAAAAAGGAAACGATTCCTCCGATAGAGGTCCATAGAATCGGAACCTGCATTTGAAAGACAATTCCCTGTCTCTGCATCCAGATCAGAGCGATTGCGGAAGCAGTTCCTAAAATGAAAGAATAAAAACTGACCTTTTGTAAGGTAGAATTGATCTCGAATTCTAAATAAGAAGAATAAGACTCTTTATCGCGGGCATTTATCATCGAAGGAGATTCTTTCAGAGATGAATTAAAATTCCAAGACTATTTAAATTGGGAAAGAAATTCCCGTCGATGAATTCCGGAACCAGATTGGCGGTGTTTCCTTTTACGACTCAAGATAAGTCATCGATCATCGACAAAAGATCTGCGTGAAGTATAGATTTTTTTGAATTCGGATCGAGGTTTCCCAACTGACAAATCCAATTCCGCAAAAAACGAGGAAACGGGAAGGCCTTACTATCGTTTTGAAATCGTATATGATCCTGATCCCTGAGTTTCAGACTGCGAAAAGCTCCCGGAGATTCGCAAAAATGCCCTCAGACTTCTATTCCACAAGTGACTCTACGCAAAATTATAACAATACGATTTCGGCTAACTTTAAAGAAGGAATGTAGAAATGAATCCGAAGTATTTTCAAAAAACAAACACAATGGATACAATTTAATAGAATATTCCTTTGGTAATTGTCCGGAAAATATATTTCCAAAAACTTACAATTCGGAATTCGATTTTTTTATAACAGTATAGACGGTTGGTTTCAACACAAACCGTTTGGAAAACACGAAGATCCCAAACTCCAAAATTGAAAAGAATCACTGATTACCTTGGTAGGATTTGGAGCAAAATTCAAGGATAAAGAAGCGGGACCGGCACCTAAATTGATAAGTATAGAACTAAATGATAATCATCGACTTGATTCCCAACTACAGCACAAGATCGATTCCTAAACATAGAGGCAATCTATAAAACGAACTTCAAAAACAAATCGTTAATTCTTATTTATGAAATAAAATTTATGTATTTTATAAATATCTAATATGAATTTAACACGCTTTAAAATAAGAATTCAAAAAAAACTCATACGCGTTGTCGTTAGTGGAAATAAATAGGAGAAACCTTCTACATGAAAAATAACATCATGAAACTGGCGGCGATTGTGGCACTTACTGTTGCATTCGCGGCTTGTAAACCAAAAGATAGCGACGACAACACAACTACGACGGCCCTGCTTTTTCTGCTGGACCAGACTAGTGGAAACTGTGCGGTCGTATCTAGAACGAATTCGACTTTGTATACGGCATCGTTAACCGTAATTCCAAAGGGTGGCTGTAACCAAGCGACTCTTGCAGGAAGCACTCTTGCGGCAAACACGTTAATCACCCAAGCCTACTATGATACGGCTCAAACGATCGCTACCTCCCTCGGATGTAACTCTAACACAAGCGCAAGACTTACCACTTTGAAAGAAGCCGTTGCAACCGCAAACTCCACTGCAACCGCACAGACAACCTTTGATACAAACGTGGAAAGAACTAGATACTTCCCAATTGCTGACCTAAGAGTGGAAGGAATCGTTGCTCTCAATACCGCTCTTTCTCCATTAGGATTTTCTCAAGCGGAAATTTTGGCGCTTAAAGTAGTTAGTTTAGATGCTTATAGGAACATTTTTCCTATCACATTCCTCGGTCAAGCCGCGGGTTTAGCGGGTGACACAGCTTGTGTTACCGCCGTAACTAATAAATCGAGAACGGATTACGCTGGAGTAAGAGGTGTAGATCCCGCTGCTACTACAAAAGCGACGATTACGACCCTTCCGTTGATCAATACTTGCACATACGGAAGCGCTTCTCCGACTAACACGACTTGCGCGACCCTAAACACTCAATTCTAATCAAAAGTTTGTCTTTTAATTAGAAGAGACAAAGGTCATCCCGAAACGGGTGACCTTTGTTTTAGTATCATTCTACCTTTTTATCGGATTTTATGTTTTCAAAAAAATATTTCTTTCTATTGGGCGCCTCTTGTCTTCTTTTCTACTGTAGCCCCCCTTTCGAAGCGATCTCCCATGATCAAAACAAAGACGGAAAAATCGATAACGTGCTTTATACAAAACGCGACTCAAACGTATCCATTTTTATGGAAACCTTTGAAAACCAAAAAGAGGTTCCGGACGATTGGTTGTGGTTAAAGATGGACCCCAAAGATCCAAAATCATTCCAACCTCTTTACAACGAAATCGCATCCAACGATCCACATAAGGTGGACGTGAAAGTTTGGTATGGCCCCGGGAATTTAAAGCTCGTCGAAAAAGACGACCGAGACCAAGACGGCTATTTCGAGACGACACAATACTACAATCGTTTTGCAAAACCGAAAATTACTTCGGGGATTGTTGCGAGAATTGAAATCGATTCAGACAAAGACCAAAAGCCTGATATTTGGATCTTTCCGATGGAAAGGATGGAAATCGACACAAACAAAGACGGAATTCCGGACAAAAAATCATCCGAACCAAAAATCATCGGCGGAATTTTAAAAACAAGGAAACAAATCGTCACTTCTTCAGCTACTCCTCTTTCTCCAACACAATCCTGGGCGCTCCATCCGGAACTGATTGCGGACGAAAGTTTGAAGGCGATCATTCCCTCTACCCTCTGAAAGAGGGCGATTCTTAGCTTTTAATCATTTATTTCCGGTAAAAAAGTGAATGAAAAAAACCTTCGATAGCGATAATATATTATAATTTTATAAAATTATAAATTTCAAGTCCCGCGCTCTTGTTCAAATCCAAATCCCGACTTGCGATTCCGCATCCTATATAAACTCTTTTTTGCATCGAACCGCTCATCGTAATTTAGCGACGCCCGCGTCGATCCGCAGAGTTTCTCTCACCCTCTTCGGTTTTCTTTCCCAAGGCTTAAAAGAACTCGCAAGTAAGTCCAAAAATCGGCTTCTTTTGACCTCTTCGGCGTTCTAAAATAAAGAATAGGGGCCAGCGCTTGCAGATGTACTTCTATAACTACTTAGAAAGAGCCGTTTTTTTCATTCCGATTAAAAAGGAACGAATATCATTCTAAATAAGATTCAAATCGAGTGGCAATTCAGGATGATCCAAAAGATCAGAAGCAAGTTTCAAATTCTCTTAGGCATTTTTCAAGCTTCCTTGTGTTTCAAAAAGCGAATGTATTCTGATTCTTATCAGAATACATTTAAGGAGACTATCGAGGAATGCTAATAGAGATCCGAACGATTCCGGCCAATGCTGAGACAAAAAACAGGTAATTTTACATCAAACCATAATTAGGCACCAAGTTCATTTTGGCCCTCTCCTATTTGGTGAACACGGATTATTTAAGAATAAAAGGACAAGATAGCATGTCCCAAAATCCCGATACGATGAAGAATTTCAAAGAGACGCAACCTAACGGAAAAAAACGACCAGTAAGTCATCAGATCAACTTTCCCAAGAATTAGATATATCGATAATTACACTTCGGAAATGGAAGACGAAGTAAAGGCCGGAGTAGATTGCCTCAAAAAAGAATTAGCCGAGGTAACGGAAGTGAGAAGTCCTAAGAAAGTCAGTGGTCGTCTTCTTGATGGCCACACGAATGAGTTATTCGTTTACCAAAAATAACCGAATACCTTATCGATTGAGGATGTGCGAATGTTTGAAATATCGTCTAAGAACGGTGATTGCGGATTGCTTAAAAGTCCAGAAAGTAGCCGCTCAAAAGGCAACCTAGCCTAGTTACGTTTTTGGAGACACTTTTTAAGCAATTCGTTCTTCAAATTCCGCAGGACTCACGTATCCTAAAAA
>NZ_JAFFPT010000062.1 GCF_016918785.1 Leptospira ainazelensis
CGGAGTATTCAAATCAAAAGGTTTATCTTTTCGGAAACCTTCCCTATTATATCTCATCCGAACTTACCTTGAGCGCGTCTCCTTCTCTGAGTTCGAACTCGGGAAGATATTCCCGAAGCCAGGCCGCATAAACCGGATCGATTTCAAAAAGAGTCACAGGTTTATGAAAGTCCAAAAGCCCGTGAGAGATCGCCCCCAAACCCGGACCGATTTCCAAAATCCGATCGATAGACGGAAGAAGGTCTTCGTTTAAACCGGAGAGAATGATTTGAATCGCGTTCGGATCGATGAGAAAATTTTGGCCCCATTTTTTGAGTGGAGCCGAAGATTTAGATTCCAGAAATTTCCGAATTTCAGAAACTTTTCGAAAGGGGTATTCTCTGGAGTTCATCTTTCTCCAGAAACAACCAACTCTCCGAAAGCCCAAGCAGTTTTCGATTTCGATTCCAGACTTCCGCGCGGTCCTTGCTCCCGAAAGGAGTTTCGAGAAGAATCCAACCTTTGCCTGATCTTGTCTTTTGTGCGAGCCTGGACAAAGAATCTTTTTTTGTATGAAAAAAAAGAATCTTAGAATCGCCGAAAAGTGCGATCTCACGAATTGCATCCGACTTTTTGAGAGGGACACGGCTTGTATGATTCCAAAGATCGATGTCGCGACCGGAGTAGAGTAGTTCGCCGGCCGGAGATTCTTGGGAACAGAGAAAGGCCCAGCTCAGACAGGATTCTTCTTCCACATAGATTTTGTTGAGGTTTTTTCCTTGGAAAGGACCGCAGTAAAGACGTTTCGAAGTTCGAAACGCATTCGCGATCTTTTTGTTTGAATACTTGCATTTTCCTGAAAAAAAGAGCGAATCTCCGTTTCTAAGAAGAAAGAAAAATCGATCGTTTACAATCCGATTTTGCTCCGGAAAATAATCCGGAGCCTTATAAAGAAAAAAGTGAAATCCGATCATTCCCAGAAAAAAAAGGATACAATAAGCGGAATGGAATTTTTTAGAAGACGTTAGTTTTTTCGATTTGATAGTATATTCTTTATTTTGAATGTTTTTTAAAACGTCCTTGGATTCTTCCCTTAGAAAGAATTTTTTTTCGATCCAGACCGCGAAAAAAAAGACGGAAACGGAAAGAATCAACCAGCCGATGATTCCGAGCCAAAGTGCTTCCCCCATTTCCTTATAAAATCCGAGCGGTTTGGAAAGTCTATTGGAGAGATAAAAAAGAATCTGAATTAAAAACTCCGTTACGGACCAAGAGGATTCTAAAACAAATTGAATTTTTGTTTCGTGAAGCAGAAGGGAAAGATAAAGAATCGGAAGAAGAATTCCGGCTAACGGAACGACGACGAGGTTGAGGAGGATCGATCCAAAACTGAAGGCTCCGAACGCGATGAGCAAAACGGGCATCGTCCCTAAACCGGCTGAAAAGGAAACGATGAGATTTTCCTTAAACAAGGAAAGAACCGGATTCTCACTCGAAAGAAAACGGAGTAAAACCTGCATAGGATAGGAAAAGAAAAAGATTCCCGCGACGGCGCCGAATGAAAGACAAAATGAAACTGAATAAAAACGAAGAGGATCCCAAATCCAAAGAATCCAAGCCGAACAAAGAAGAAGATCCACCGGCCGAAGTTTTCTAAAAAACAACCCTTGAACCAAAAGGATTCCGGCAAAGATCCATGCCCTCGTCAAAGATACGGGATAACCCAAGGCCGATAAATAGAGAAAGCCCGTAAGAAGGGGTAAAATCCTCGGGGCCGAGTAACCGAGAATCGGAAAAAGATTGAGAAAACGAAATTGGACTCCCATGAGGATTCCCAAATGAAGTCCCGAAGCCGCGAAAAGATGTAAGATTCCTCCTTCTTTGGCTTTTTGTTTAAAGTCCTTAGAGAGTTGTTTCGCCTCTCCAAAAATAAGTCCTAAGGCGATTCGATTCGTATTTTTTTCAAGATCAGCTTCTTCGAGGTTTCGTAAAATTCTTTCCCGGAATCGGTCTTGAAAGAGCGTTTCCGTTTTTCCAAATAGATTCTTTCTTTGGAAGGAGAACGTCTGTTTCCCCGCGTCTATTTGAAAACGATCCGGGTATAACGCCGTAACCGCGATGAGAAAGAATATTCCAAAAATTATATATTCTGAAATTCGAAATCGTTTTTTTAAGAAAAGACTGCACGAGATGAGCGCCAGGGTTATTCCGATCCAGAGCAGAGACGTTTCCGGAAAAATCAGGCGGATGCAGATTCCGAAAAGGGTTCCGAATGAAAACTTTGAAAACGAAGAGCAAGGTATCCAGTTGTGTATGTGTTTTCCCATACCGGAAACGGTTCCCAAGAACGTTTACGCGGATCGGTTTTAATGAAAATATTTTTTTTTAGGAATGGAAATTTCTCACATCGGACCTGAGTCGTCCGCCCGCAAAAAACTTGAATTCTTAAGAAGAATCTGTCGTAGTTCCGACTTTTACAGTGAAAGTCGCGCGCCCCACCCTGAAATTGGGCGGAGGAGGCGGGTCCGTGGGAAAAAGTTGGGACGACTTTGCTCTATCAGAAAAATCTTATATTTTCAAGTAAAAAAGTTTCCTCTCTTTTTGTAGGAACTCCTACAAAAAGGTCCATCGGAATTATCTTGATCTTATGTAATTTCTCAACTTTTGGGTAATGTTGGCAGATTTCGGATACTGGAGACCGAGTCGCGGAAAAACTCGAGATACTTTTCTCTATTAGAGAAAACTTATGTTTCCAAAGAAAAAGTCACTCTCTCTCGTTGTGGAAGCACCTATAAAAGGTTCCCTTGGTGATCGTTCGCATTTCAAAACTCTTCTTGAATATGTGTAAGAAAATTCTTTTCCCTGATTGGAAGCCGTCGCTCCTTTCAGGCGAATGGAAGAACGAAATTCGGGTTCGTTTCGCAAATCAAAGATAAGAATCGCCGCTTTTTAAAAACGATACATTCCCAATTCTTTTCGAACTCGATCCAAAACCACGGTGATCGTCTTTTGCGCTTTTTCTTTTCCTTTTTTGAGGGAGCTTTCGACAAAGCCGGGGTCTGCTCCGATTTTTTCCCTTTCTTTTCGATAGGGCGCAAAGTAGTCTAACGTGTCTTGCAGAAGTTGTTTTTTTAGATCTCCGTATCCGGTTCCGGGCGTGAGAAATTTCTCCCTGAGTGTTTCCCTTCCCTTTGCATCCAAGAATAAAGAATGGATCGTATAAATATAACTTTTATCCGGATCCTTGGCTTCGTCCACACCCGCGGAATCTGTCATAATAGACATTATGGATTTCTTAAGTTCTTTTTCGGAATCGAAAAAGTTGATCGTATTTCCATAAGACTTGGACATTTTCTGCCCGTCGGTCCCGGGGACGAGCGCGGTGACCTCGTCTATTTCAGGTTCCGGAATCTTAAAAACGTTTCCAACTTCCCGATTGAAGGTGGATCCGATATCCCTCGCATATTCTAAATGTTGTTTCTGATCCTTTCCGACGGGAACTCGATCGCTGTCAAACCCTAGGATGTCGGCTGCCATCAGGACCGGATAAAAGAAAAGTCCGCCTCTCGGATGAAAACCTTTTGCAACCTTATCCTTATAAGAATGCGCCAACTCCAATTGATTTACCGAAATAAAATGACTCAGATACCAAGTCAGCTCGGTTACTTCCGTAACCGAAGATTGCAGCCAGAAGGCGCATCTTTCCGGATCGATTCCGAGTGCGAGAAAATCACAAACGGCGTTATAGGTGTTTTCTCTTTGTTTTTCTTTGGATGAGAATGTGGTTAAGGAATGTAAATCCGCAACGAAACAATAGAGATCAGTTGTGTTTTGGTATTCTTTGAGTTTACGAATGACGGAGAAAAAATTTCCTAAGTGAAGTTTTCCGGAGGGTTGGACTCCTGTGAGAATCCTCATGCTTCCTCCATTCTTGTCGTCTCGTATTCTTTACCGGCGAGTCTTTCGTATTCTTTCATCAGAGCTGTGAGTTCCGTATCGATTTTTTTGTGTAAGGTCAGTTTTGTAATCGTGGGTTTGTCTTTGTAGATTACGGCGTAATTGTAGAGAAGTTTTGCCATTTCCAAAAAGGTGAAGTCCAAAGTTTTTCCGTTGAGACGATTTCCTGAAACAACCGTAGAATCGTAGTACGGAATAAATCTATGTAGAATTTTAATCTCTTCGATCACTTTTTCCTTGGAGACTAAAACCCTGTCATTCAACTTTCCTGCCGTTTCGTATTGTCTCGCTAAAAGATGGTTTTCCACAAGAATGTTGAGCTTTTCCGCAAACTTTCCCATAAAACCCGCGGCGTCTCCGAGCAACTTCAAAAGATTCTGTGTGATTTGATCTTCAACTCCGGTGCTGGAAGTCGTATGTTCGTTGTAAGTCGCAAAGCTGTACTGAAAACTCGGATACTTTTTGTTAAACGCATCCAAAAGGCGGAGTAGGTTGTTGATCTGTTCGATGTCGCCTTTAAAAAGTCCGGGGAGCATGATGATCACGTCCCGGCTTTGATTCTTACTTCCGATCTTTACTGTTCCTTCGAGGATCGGAGCGTAAGAAGCCTGAAAGTCGCGAAGCAGAAGATACATCAGTTTGTGAGGAGTTCCCTTGAAAGCCGATTTGATCGAAGCTGATTGCATATTTTCCGGAACGTGATTTTCGAAATAATCGTCGACGATCTGATTTAGAAAGTCGAAGTTCATTCTTCCCTTATCGTCGATTTTAAAATATCTTTCTCTAAGATTCTGAAGTTCCTCTTTTCGATTGAGTCGAGTTTGGATATCGTCCGCCAATCGAATCAGAGTGGTTTCCACTTCTTTGATGATATCGGAAGATCCTTGAAACTTGGTTTCATTGATCGGAGGAACGTTGAGCTGTTGAACGATTTCCTCCCAGGAGATCATTCTTTTTGTCGCGACGATATGAAACGCACGGATGGCGTCGGTCATTCTTGGTCTTCCGTTTTCGAGATTAAGACCGTAGGTGAGGCCGGCCATGATCTGAGGCATTCTCGGGACGAGTTTTTCGTCTTTTCGAATGAGTTCCGGAACCTGGGTCATGATGATATCTTTCGAATCTTCTCGGCTCAAATGTCTTGCATAATAAAGTTCTAATTTAGTCGCACGGTTAAGAAAAATTTCGGGTGAGATCTGATCTATGAATAAACTGTCCAAGGAGATGATGCTGTTCAGAAGTTTGTTGAAGTTCAATACCACGTTGTAAACGAGGGGTTTCCAATATCGCCAACCTTGTTGTTCGCAAAAACGAAGCGCTTGGATGGTTGCGATGATCTGATCTTCTTTTAAGAATTTGAAAAGGTTCTGAACTCCGGGAGCGATCTGCAGCTTTCTGCCGAGAAAACCTACGTCGATCGTCCCGGTATCCTTTGCGAATTTATTGATCGCCGCGTTTCCTCCGAAGAGGTTTGCGAGAAATCCGATTCCCGCAGCAGAAGCGGCGGTGTCGTTTTTTCTTTGTTGGTTTTGTTTCGAAGCTGTTTTTACGGAAGAGGAAGTTTTTTCCGAACTTCTTTTGGACTTATCTTCTTCGTCCGTCTTCTTATTGTCTTCCTGTTTTTTTTTCTCAAAGTCTTCGTCGACCTTCTTCATCAAATCGATTCGAATAAAGATATCGTTCGACTTTTGGATGACTTCGTCGATCTGCTCCTGATGTTCCGGGCTTCTCTGTTTACGATAGAGATCCGCAAATATCTTGTGGGCGTCGGTCCTTGAGTTTAGAGACAAAAGACTATTCCTTTTCGTTTAACGGGTTTTCAACGATCTGCGCGCTGGAGGGTGCGCTGAAGTTAAAAAGGGAAGCCGACAATCCTACGTTAGTCTGCACACCGGAAAAACTGATCGAAGTGTATTCGCCTGTTCCTCTGTGTTTCATTCTTAACGATTTAGGAGTGTTATCGGGATTCATTGTTACAACAATTTCTTCGTATGTTTTTGTCGGCGATTTGAGTCGGATCGATCCGCCAACTTGGGAAACTTCTTCGTAACCGCCTAACAATCCAAAAACGCCGCCCGTACTTCCGCGGAGATCCTGTTTGCCGACGATCGCTCTTGCTGGAGAATAGAACCAAAGAAATCTTCCATTGGAAGATACAACTCTGCCGTCTGAGAATTTGACGTGTAAATAGTTCGGTTTCTTAAAGGAAAGGGTTCCGGAAATTTCGTTATTGATGGTTACGCTGGCTCGAAGACTGGAAATTTCTCCCATTCTTCCTAAGAGTGCGTTGAGTCTGTCGCGTCCAGGATCCCCTGAAACAGAAATGCCGCAGACTAGGATCAGTCCTGCGGCACCTGGGAGTAGTCTCCTGATTTTCAAAAATGCCATAGTTTCAAACTATGCGCGAAGGTTGATTATCCAAGTACTTTTTTTTGAATAAAAACTCATGCTCAACTCCCTACGGGTCGTTTCGCAGGTTGATTATCCAAGTACTTTTTTGAACTCTGCAGTAACCGCAGGAACAACTTCAAAAAGATCTCCAACGATTCCGTAAGTCGCAACCTTGAAGATCGGAGCGTCTCCGTCTTTGTTGATCGCTACGATATACTTAGAAGATCCCATTCCGGCTAAGTGCTGAATCGCGCCTGAAATTCCGCATGCGATATAGCAGTTTGGAGAAACGGTTTTTCCGGTTTGTCCAACTTGGTGAGAATGAGAAATCCAACCTGCGTCCACGGCAGCGCGAGAAGCTCCGAGAGCCGCGCCGAGAGTGTCTGCGAGTTCTTGGAGAATCGGCCAGTTTTCCGGTCCTTTGATTCCACGACCACCGGAAACGATGATCGAAGCCTCGGTCAACTGAACCTTCGAACCGCCGCTTAGATCGGTAGAAACGATTTTTACTTTCGCATCACCGGCCGCTGGAGAAGCCGCTTCTACAGCTCCCGCTCCCGCTTTTTGAGTGATCTCCTGAGAGTTCGGACGAACGGTAAAAATTTGAATCGGGCTTGTTACTTTAAAATTTGCGTAAGCTTTTCCGGAGTAGATCGGTTTTTTTGCGACAACCTTTCCGCCGTCAACGGAGAATCCAACGACGTCCGCTACGATTCCAGCGCCTGCCTTTACGGCAACACGAGGAGAATAATCTTTTCCTTGTGAAGTGTGAGGAAGAAGAACTACCGCAGGGTTTTGCGCTTTGATTACTTCCGCAACCAGATTGGAATACGTTTCTGCGTTGTATTCGCCTGAGTTTACGGTGATGATGGTGTCAGCTCCGACAGCCGCTAATTCGGGAGCGTGTTTTTCAACTCCGCTTCCAATCAGAAGAGCTACAACTTTACCGCCGATGGAATCAGCGATCTTTCTTCCTGCAGAAGTGATTTCTCTGGAGATTTTTTTAAGTTCTCCGTCTTTCAATTCGCCAACAATTAATACGTTGCTCACGGGTGTTCTCCTTAAATAACCTTAGCTTCTTCTCTGAGAGCTTTTACGAGTTGAGATGCAAATGCGTTTGCGTCTGCCGCTTCCAGTTTTCTTCCGGGAATACGCGGTGGAGGAGGCTCCAATCCTACAACTTCGATTTTGCTTGCAGGGCTACCAAGATCGGCTGCGGATTTTGTTTCCACGGGCTTTTTCTTAGCGGTCATGATTCCTTTGAGAGAAGGATAACGAGGTTCGTTGAGTCCTTTTTGCGCCGTAAGAGCCACAGGAGTGGAAGTTTCGATGGTTTGAGTTCCACCTTCCACTTCTTTGGTTGCTTTTACCGCAGTTCCGTTGATTTCAAGGCTTACTGCGAAAGCTACGTGAGGAATTCCGAGAAGTTCCGCAACTTGAACTACAACTTGAGAAGAATCAGTATCGATGGACTGTCTTCCTCCGATGATTACGTCCGCGTTTTCAGCCTTCGCAAAATTAGCGATCAGCTCGGCAGTGTTGTTCGTATCAAAAGGAACGTAGTTGTCGACTTTAACATGAACCGCGCGATCGGCGCCCATAGCGTAAGCGGTTCTAAGAGCTTCTACAACTCTGTCTGGTCCAAGGGAAACAGCGATTACTTCGCCACCGTGTTTTTCACGCAGTCTGATTCCTTCCTCGATAGCAAATTCATCATAGGGAGAAATAATCCACTTGATTCCGGCTTCGTTGATGGATTTATCCCCTACTTTAATACTGGTTTCGGTGTCAGGTACCTGTTTCACTAATACGATGATTTTCATTAAATGGGTACTCCAAAAAAAATTAGTGCTGTTAACACAAAAATCTTGTGTCTATGTAGTGCAAACCACTTTTTTAAGCAAGTCTAAGCGATCTCATCGGTTGAGAAGAGATATTTCAACCAGTAATACGTCCAGACCATAAATCCGATTACGATCAAAACATTCGCATCCGTCTTTAAGAAAAAAGCAAGTCCCCAAAAAAGCGGGAGTAACATCCAAGCGCAAAGAGACAGAAGTAGGAGGAGAGAATTCTTTTGAAACGGAGAATTGAGGGCCTTCTGAAACCCGATCCTCAGCGAAGAAAGGCTTTTCGGAGTTCCTTCTTCCTTGTAAGATAGGAAGAAAAAAAGTCCACAAAGGATTGTCAAAATGAGAGCGTAGATCATAAGATAGTTTTTGGAAAAGAAAGATTCTCTGTCGAGCTATTTAGTCGCAGGGAAGAAGGATATTAGAGAAGAGGAACACATGAGAGCATTACTAGAAAAACCGAATGATTTATTCAACCCGACCGAGAACCACTTAGCGCTTCGGGAAAACGTAGCCAAATTTGCGAAGGAGAATATGGACCTTCAGGCGAAGGAGAACGACGAACACGAGACCTTCAATCTCCCGCTCTTTCGAAGAATCGGTTCCGAACTCGGCCTATTCGGAGTTACCGTTCCGGAAGAGGACGGAGGAATGGGAATGGATGCCGTAGCGGCCGTAATTATACACGAAGAACTGTCAGCTTATGATCCCGGATTTATGCTTTCGTATCTCGCTCACGAAGTATTGTTCGTAAACAATTTCTATCACAGTTCGAGTCCGGCGCAAAGAGCGAAGTATCTTTCCAAAGTAATCTCCGGAGAATGGATCGGAGGAATGGGGATGACCGAACCCGGAGCCGGAACTGACGTTCTTGGAATGAGAACGATCGCGACCAAAAAAGGCGACAAATATATATTAAACGGATCCAAACAATACATCACCAACGGAAGTACGGGAAGCGTATTTTTGATCTACGCGAAGTTGGATAAGAATTCCAAAAGAATGACTTCGTTTATCGTAGAGAGTTCTTTCCCCGGATTCAGCGTAGGAAAAAAAGAAGAGAAGATGGGAATGCGTTCCTCCCCGACGACTCAACTTATATTCGAAGATTGTGAAGTTCCTGCGGAGAATTTGGTCGGTCAGGAAGACGGAGCTCTCGTTCACATGATGAGAAATCTCGAGATCGAAAGAATCACTCTCGCCGCGCAGTCTTTGGGAATCGCAAAACGTTGTGTGGACATCATGGCCGATTATACGATTCGTCACAGAGAGGCATTTGGAAAAAAACTCGCCGAGTTCGGACAGATCCAAAGACTCTTAGCGGAATCCTATGCGGATTTTCAAGCGGCCCGCGCTCTCGTTTACAACGTAGCTTCTCAGATTCATCCTGAAAATCGAAATTCATTGGGCGCCGCTTCCGCAAAATTGGTCGCGACTCAGATGGCGGAACGAGTGTCTCGGAACGCGATCCAGGCTCTTGGGGGATACGGATATTGCAGGGAATATCCTGTGGAAAGGCTTCATAGAGATTCGATTCTTCTTTCGATCGGAGGAGGAACAAACGAGGCGATGCAGAAAAACATCGTTGCCGATTTGAAAAAAATCTACGAGGGTACTCCTTGAGTCGAAAGAACATTCAACTGACTGAAAAACTGGAAGAGTATATCTTCCGGTTTTCAGTTCGCGAACCTTTCTCATTTCAAAAACTCAGAGAAGAAACCGCAAAGTTGACTCAGGCGAACATGCAGATAAGCCCGGAAGAAGGGCAGTTTCTCAGCATCCTTACCAAAATCACCGGAGCCAAGAGAATCATAGAGATCGGAACGTTTACCGGTTATTCTTCGCTTTGTTTTGCTTCCGCATTGCCGGAAGACGGAAAAATTCTCTGTTGCGATATAAGCGAAGAATGGACAAAGGTCGCAAAGAAATATTGGAAAGAAACCGGACTCGAACACAAGATCCATTTGAAGATCGGGTCTGCATTAGAAACCTTGCAAGTAATTTTAGATTCTAAAACTTCGCCGAGTTGGGCGGCTGACTTCGGTTTTGGTCCGTCCTCTGTCGATCTCGTGTTTCTCGACGCTGACAAAGAAAATTATCCCAATTACTATCCTCTCATTCTTAAAATACTCAAACCCGGAGGGCTTTTGATCGCAGATAACGTTCTTTGGGACGGAAGTGTCGCCGACGATTCCCATCAAGAACCTTCCACGATCGGAATTCGAATATTCAACAAGCTCGTGCACGGCGATCCCAGTGTGGATCTTAGTTTGATTCCGATCGCCGACGGGGTTTCGTTGGTGAGGAAGAAAGAATAGCCTTAGCCTTGGTAAAAGCGGATTTATATTTTTTCTTGTTTTATTACGGATCCACAAGTTTGCGAACAGGACCGACCACTTTTTCTATACTTTTTAACGAGCCGGACACGCTCTCAGAAATTTCCGAGCGGAACGGACCTTTTGCAGTATTCGAAAAAATCTTAAATCAAAGTGCAAGATTTAGAATGTTCGAAGGGAACTCTTTTTCTATCATCGAATCAAATCTTTTATCTAAACGTTTTCCGATTCATTCAAATCCGACTCAATAACAATAGGAGTCTCTTTTGCAGTCGGACAATTCTCGAAAGCATGTGTTGGGTTGGTCGACGCAAGAATAAGGTTGCGCTCCAACACATCCTGCGGCAACACCGCTCGTATTACAGCGACCGGACTCTGCATTGTTTTCAACGATAAGATCGAACTTAGCGGTCGCCTTTCCCGAGTTTAAACTCGCAGAATAACTTCTTCTTGTCTGGGACTGAGTAGGCGATCCTGAAAGCGTTCCGAGGCGGCCATCGACGGAAATCGAATTTGTTAAACTCGGCGAAATCGTTACAATGTCCGAATTGGAAGGATTGGTGATTGTCGGTTTAAACGAATTTGTCGTGTTCTTTACAAAAACAATGACATCGGTGCCGTAGGTGATTGTCTGATTCGTTAAGGTTAACAACAGCAATAGGTTGGTCGTCTCGTCGTCTTTCGGTTCGCTTTTACACGAGAACGTAAAATACAACGCAGTTAACGTGAGTGTGGTGAGAATTTTTTTCATTTTTCCTCTGTTTAAATTTTTAGAAATTGCGGCCAACTTTGAAAATCGATAGAGGGTTGAAAAGAAAATTATGGGATTTGATTTCGCTTTAAATGTATTTCGTTTTAATAAGAATAATAAATTTATAATAAAATAATTAAACCCTATCACTTTCGATAATGAGAATGGATATTTACCGAAGTTTCGAAAGGATATAATTGATTTCGCATTAGCATAAGTCTTTGTTTTTATAATATGAAATGATTATATATTTTGTATGTATTTGTACGATTGGATACTGTTCCACCCATTCGCTTTTTATGGAATTCATTTCAGGAAGGTTTCTTTCTTTTGTATGTATCGTATTGATACGGATTATTTTTTTCCAAATTTCAAGTAGGGAATTAGAACTCGATGATTCGAATTTGAAACTTTTTGAGGATTCTCATCGATCCGTTTTTATTTTTCAGGTTCGCTCAGATTTATGATTCCCTTATGATTCAGCGTTCAAAAGATGCCTTCTACTTTGATCGAATTCTTTTTGCTTAAAGTAAGAATAACAAACTATTTGGAGCCAAAATTGTGAATCCAATTCAAGACCTGAATCAGAAATCCAAAAAGCCGACAATGGACTCTTTGTCTCATGAAATTCTGAAAAGCGAAATTATCAGAACCAAAATTCTTTTTATATTTTTTTCCTTCACTTCCGTATTGATCGCAACGGTATTCACCGTTTTTCGGGAAACGATCATGAAGGAAATCGGCGGGCAAATTCCTTTTTATCCCGTTCTCGGGGTGAATGTTGGAATTGCGATCTACGAACTGATCGTAAACCGTGTATTTAATTATTTTCTGAAAAATCGGAAAAACGTTTTTTCATTTGCTAGATACTTAAACGTTTTCGTAGAGATAAGTGCGATCGGTCTTTTGATCTGTTTGAACGTTGAGATTTTCGCATCTCCTTTAATTCCTTTGTATTCGCCGGTAGTGATGATTTTCTTTATATTCGTAATTCTTTCGGTTTTACGTCTTGAATTCTGGTTGAGCGCATTCACCGGATTTCTGGCGGGTGCGGAACTTTTTGCTTTAGCATATTATTATATTCCTAAGAATCCGATTCCTATGCCGATTCACTTTTTTAATTCCTTTGCGCCTTTTATTTCCAAGGCGGTTTTGTTTACCTTAGGCGGCGTCGCCGCGGGTTTGGTCGGGCTTCAGTTAAGACGGTCCTTGGTTTCCGCTATTTCTGCGGATCAGGAAAAGACCAAAGTGGTCGGCATGTTCGGTCAATACGTGTCGCCCGATGTCGTAGATAAACTTTTAGAACAGAAAAGCGGAAACTTTTCCGAGTTCAAAAGTGTCTGCGTTATGTTTTTGGATATTCGAAATTTTACGGGTTTTTCCGAAAAAAGAGAACCCGGAGAAGTTATCGACTATCTGAATTACATCTTCAGCCATTTGATCGATATCGTGAATCAGCGTAACGGCATGATCAATAAATTTCTTGGAGACGGTTTTATGGCGGTTTTCGGCGCTCCGCTTTCGGACGGATCGAACGACGTAAAAAATGCAGTCGATGCTTCTATGGAAATTCTTAAGAAAATCGAATTTCTCAATCAGGAAGGTAAAATTCCGGAGACACAGATCGGAATCGGATTACATGCCGGAAATGCGATGACGGGTAACGTAGGTTCTGAAACTAGGAAAGAATATACGATTATTGGAGACGTGGTCAATCTCGCTTCCAGGGTTGAACAGTTGAATAAACAATTCGGTACGAAACTTTTAGTTACACAAGCGGTTTACGACGATATCAAAGAACGGAATCGGGGAAGGCATCTTTCTTCTATTCAAGTAAAAGGAAGGGTGGAGCCGGTGGACGTTTACGAGTTGGAGAGAGTCTAATGAATTTTTTTAATAATGAGCACGACTAACGTTTTAAAATTTTAATTTTAATTTGAGTTTGAATCGATGAGACGGCTTTCGTGCTGTCTGTGTCGAATCGCGAGTGATAGTTTTGCACTCCATTGTATAAACAATTCGGTTCTATTTTTCAGTTTTTGAACGCGGCTTTCCACTAGGAATGAAATCATCAAGTTGGCCTTGAAGGAAAGGAGATGAGGTGCAATTCTAAATTGCGGCAAAGAATCCGGAAAGAATTAGAAGGAGGGGAACACGCTTTGAGAAAGCGTGGATTCGGATTTTCGAGATGAAAGCCGTAAAAAAATGGGGGAATTTAACTCTAGAAAATTCCCCGATTCTTATTCTTTAATCAATCGTTCTATGGCTTTTTCGGAAAGCGGTTTCATTTGAACGCCTTTTCCGGTGATTGCTTCCAAGGATTTGGAGAAATTCTCCTGACCTTTCAACATTCCCACTGAAAAAATATTCTCCGATTCTACTTCCAAGTTGCGGATCGAATCCGTTAGTTTATTCTTTTTATCCTGAATCTGCTCTTTTAGAACGGCCTGATCCATATCAGGATTTTCGGACAATTCTCTGAACAAAGGTGTTTCTCCGAAAAGAATGTTGATAAGTTCGCTGTTTGGCGCGCTTCCCTCATTCAAGATTCCGAGTTTCATCTGTTCTTTGGAGAATTCTCCCTGCAAGCTGGAAAGGGTTTCCTGGATTTTCAGATATCGAGAAGTGAGTCCCGAAGAAAATTCCGTTTTGTCCAGACTTCCTTGTCCTTCCTGCGCGGACGCAGTTCTTCCGCTAACGGAAGACCGTTTGTCGCGGATGAGTTTTTCCGCAGAGCTGATCAGATTTGTGAGTGGAACTTCCATGTTCTTTCCTCCCTTCAGAATGATAAATCCGGAAAGAACACCAACTTGTGTTGTGAACTTTAGAAGGGACTTCTTTCCTTAAGTGCTCTATGTCGCATCAAAGATTTTAATTCTGTAGACAATCTATACTAGATATCGGACGGTACTCGGGAAATAAATGAATTTTTTTTCCAAAATTGTAAAAAAAAAATAAATTGACTTAAGATTTCAAAGATTCATTCGACGAAACATCCAAAAACATAAGCCTAAAAACATTCCCGGAGTGAGCCAAACGCCTAAGAATGCCGGAATGACGCCGTTTTCGCCCAAAGATTTTCCCGCAGAATTGAAGATGTAATAGATCAAAACGACTCCGATCGTAATTCCTAATGATGCGACGCCTGCGGTCTTTTTTGTAAAATAACCTGCGATCGTTCCGATCAATGTTACGATAATCGTCATCATAGGAAGTGCAAAGACCGAATGTTTTTCGGTAAGAACATCTCCGTAAGGAAGACCTTTCTGAATTCTTCTTTTTTGCTCTTCTCCTAGTTGAATCAAATTCATTTCTTCCACGGAACCTGCGGGAACTTTGAAATAGGTCGGGTCTTCGGGTAATTCGTACTCTTTTTCATCAAAGGATTCTTGTGAAGAAAGATTGAGGTCGTTATCAAAATGCCATTCTTCGACTCTTTTCATTTTCCAGAGTTTGGTCTCGTAGTTGTATTTTGCCTTTAAGGAGGAGATCACTGTTTCGGGAGATCCGTCCGGACGAAGTCGGATATAATTGAATCCACCGTTGATCTCGTCCTTGTCAGGATCGTAAAAGTATAAATAGTAGAATCCTTCCTTTCCCTTTACGTGGAACTGATAGACGCTGTTTGCCAACGTTCCCATTCCTTCCGTAAGCGTATCGTGTTCTATCTTTGCGAGTTTGTTGACGGGCCTTACGATGAGCTCGGTTCCCAAAAGCATGACGATCCACATCAGAATTCCAAAAAGAATCAATGGAGTTACGATTCTAAAAAAGGAAACTCCCGCCGCCATCATCGAGACAAGTTCTTTGTTTACCGAAAACTGTCCCACTGTGAAACAGATCGAAAACATCAAAGACATCGATACGACGGTTGTGGAGATGATCTTGGGAAGATTATAAATGAGGAAAAGGGCGACGTGATAACGAGGAGCTTTTGTAGTCGTGAAGTTTCTCATGTTATCGTTTACGAGCGAGAGTAACATGATCCCGGTCAGAAGAATCACGGTTCCTATAAAAATTTTAAAAAATTCTCCGAATAGATACTTATCCAGAATTTTGAGAGGGAAGAATTCTTTCTTCCAGTATTGAAAGAAGGATTTGATCGGATCAAGTTTGAGTGGAAGTGCGGACATATCTCTGTGAAGTTTCTGAACTTCGAACCATTCTTACGAAACTCTGAGAAATGACAATCACAAGAGGGTTTAAAAAACGGCGAGTTTTTCGGTTCTTGGCTTCCGTTCTACAAAAGGGGATCTGCAATCTCGATTCTTTTTAGATTCGGCAAGACCTTGCCCACAAGTGCGGACTGAATCTTTAAAAGAATTTGTCGGAACTACGACGATCTTCTGTGAAACTCGCGCGCCCCGCCCAAATTTCGGGTGGTGGGGTGGGGGGCGGAAGACTCCGGCCGACTTTGCTCTATCAGAAAATTAATATTTTGCAAGTAAAAAGTCTCGAATGTAGGAACTCCTATAAAATGCAAAAGTATCGAAGGTAGAATCCGAATTCTCCATTTCTCCGGAATCGTTTTGCGGTTCTAACGAAGAACCGCAAAACTCGTGAGGTATAACGCTCCACTCAAAATTCCCGTCGCAACGGCAA
The DNA here is from genome assembly GCF_016918785.1 of Leptospira ainazelensis. Classification (GTDB taxonomy): domain Bacteria; phylum Spirochaetota; class Leptospiria; order Leptospirales; family Leptospiraceae; genus Leptospira; species Leptospira ainazelensis. The sequence continues at coordinate 15,867 of NZ_JAFFPT010000062.1, forward strand.
AGCGCAAAATTCCGGGAACGAGTCCGTCTGCGGTTTGGAACCGATCCCAAAGATCCAGACGTTTCTGCAATTCCCTTTCCTTTCCAGGGGTCAAAGTCGAATATTCCGAAACTACTTTGGGAGGTTCGGGGGCGCGTTCTATCGTGGATTGGCGGTTTCGGATTTTTTCAGCCACTTTCGATTCCGCGATCAATAACCTTTCGAGGCTGGCGTGTTTGAGTGCAAAAAGGGCGCTTAGGGCTTCGTCGATCCATGAATCTACGACCTCGAGCCATTTCTGCATATTGTCCTCGGTGGCTCTCGTAAATTCAAACTTGCTAAAGGCGGACGACCAATCCTTCAATTCCAGATCCGTTAGAAGTTCCGAACTTAATATTATATTTTCCTTATGTTTGTGGACTTCGGAAAGGGCTTCATAAACCTGATTTCCGGCGGCGACGAGACGAACCAACTCCGCGTTACTGACGTGTCGATCGGCTGTGACCACCGTGTAAACGTTGTTCAACAACGCTCTGCTGTCTTCGATGTTGGCCCGGGAATGATCTGCGTAATGGAGAATCTCCAATAATCCTTGTAAATATTCGGGCCAGCCCATTCCGATTTCTTCGGCGGCTTTTCTATGAACGGAACGACATTTTTTATCGTGATCGAAGATGAGATTTTGGATTTCTTTACAATCTTCTTCCAAACTTTTGATCACACCAGGAAGTTCCCTCTTTTTTAATTCGTTTCCTCGAAAACGAATGATTCCGTCGACCGGAGTATAAAACCCGTCCTGCAAACCGGCTAATAAATTTTTTTCCTTTTCTAAGGAACGGAGTTTTTCCAATTGTTCGGACAAACTCGGAGGATAGAGGTTGTCTATTTCTTCTTTCGGAGAATCCACTTTATAGTTATAAAATTCGCTTGGAGAAGACGCATAACGTACAAAAGATCTTCCTAAGTAGGTTCCTCTATAATTGCTGTTGAGATATTCCTTTTTGTAGAATTCGTCTACGGATGTTAGAATCTCCGGATCATGGCTGAATTCAGTTTTAAGGTCGGAAAGAATTCGTTCCGTAAATTTTTCACGTAAGGATTCCGCGTCGTCGAATACCAGCCATCCGCTTCGATCGTCCAAGGATCTGGGAACGTATCTTTTTTTTGCGTTCTCCTCTCTTTCATGATTGTAAGGATGAGTCGCCCACATACGGGGAGGTTGTGCGATTTCGGAGGTAAAGACGCGGTGGTTCTCCGGATTCTCCGAAGGCAACTCCGGAACTTTTCCATAGTGGGGATTATTCCAGATTTTTCGAGAATGATCGATGATCTTAGAATGGATCGGAAATATATCCTTGGCGCCTTTCCCGGTCCTTATATGATCCATGATAAATCCTTGTGTCGTTTCCCAGGCTTCATCCGCAGCTTGCAATTTATGCAAGGCGTGAATCAACGCGTCGCTTCCCGTAACGGAGACCGCCACTAAATCGGCTTGGAATTCCATTTCTCGAGAAAGGGCCCTTTGTGCGAGAACCACCAAATTAAAAAAAGATTCCAGAGCCGAACGCAGAGACCAGATCACAAGGCGAAGGATCCAACCGATCCAAGCGACACGAATATCAAAACGGGAAACGGAGCGCAAAAAATCATCGAGTGAGTCTCGTCTCGCGATCAGATGAGCCGCGATCTGTTGCGCGATATAAACCCAATTCCCAACGGCCATACTCTTTTGCGCAAAATGTCCGAACTCGTGAGCCAGGACCGCTTTTAATTCGCTGACGCTCAAAACGTTTACGAGCGCGAGTCCGATCTCTAAATTCTTCTTAGAAGGAAAGAAAAAATTTAGGATGGAAAGATCATAAAAGACACAGGCGTTTACCTGCGGAGAAAGAAAGACTCGGTGTGGTCTCGGGGCTCCGGTCTCATCCGCTAATTGATAGAGAAACTGAAAAAGTTGCGGTTGGTCTTTTTCGGTAATTTCATATTCGTTTCCCATACTCCCTTTTTTTACAAAGAATAGGGCCTTGATCATAAACAAGGAGATCAAGCCTGAGCCGATTCCCGCGATCCAAGAAAAAAGGTCCGCTCCGCTTCCGATTAAACCATGACGGATGAAAGAATAGGAAGCCCAGGCGAACCATCCGCTTAAAGAGAGATAGACAAGAACAAAAAGAACAAGTCCAAGGACGGTCAGCCAAAGATTCCGTTTGTGTGCCTGATTCGGTCCTGCAAGCTCGGAGGGAATGTGAACAGTGGGAGAAATTGCATCCATAAAGATCGTCCTTATTGATTCGGAAATTTTTAAACTTTGGTTTTGAATAGTATAGTCGGAAAAGTCGGAGAACGGGACAAATATTTCGGAAGAAAGTTGCGGAAAAGAATTTTTCTAAAATCCGCGATCTTGTTTTTGGAAAAATTTTCTGGTCGGAATTCCGAAAGATACGTGAGTTTTCCGGCCGGCATGAACTCCGAGCGACTTTGCTCTATCCTTAAATCAATATTTTGCCTGTAAAAAGTTTCAAATGTAGGAACTCCTGCAAAAAGTCATACTGGGATCCTTCTTCCTTCGAAATCGCTTTTTTAACTTGCGGGTAAGGATATGCGAAATTTGGGCGGGGCCCGCGTTTTCACTGTAAAGTCGTCGGAGTTCCGACAAATGAGCCTCACAATTCGGGATTCTTATCCTTCAGAATTTCCTTTCAATGGAAGTCGGGAGGTTTTACAAAAGAGCCTTAAAGAATTACGGCGAAAGAAGGATTCTGAAAAGAATTCTCTCGATTTTTGGAAAAATCCAAATTCTTCTCTGAATTTTCGAACCGAAAGGAAGGTCAATTTTCGATTGACGACACCGTTTCCGGAGGCGATTCTTCCGAGGGAAAGGAGTCCCTTATGAAATTTCGTTCTCTTCTAATTCTTGCCTTCGTTGTTTCCTTCACTTCCGGAGCCCTTCTCGCGGAAAAATCGACCGACGAACATATCAAAACTCTTTCTTCCGGTTCCGACAGCGAGAAATACGAATCCGCAGTGGCTCTTGGAAAAGGCAAAGAAAAATCCGCGATTCCGGAACTCATCAATCTTCTCAACCGAAACAACGAACCGAAAATCGCGACCGCCGCTGCGATCGCTCTCGGTAAAATTGCCGAACCGGGAGATACTTCGATCGCCTTAAAAAACAAAATTATTTCTTCCGAAAACGGGGATATCGTCTACGCATCGTTAGCTTCTCTTCTGAACCTGACTACAAAAAACGAAAAATTAGAAGATTCTACAAAAGAGGCCTTCGAATTTGCGGATAAGAATCGCAGAGGTGACGAATACGTTTCCGACATCCTGGATCTTATCAAAAAGAAACTCAAACTCTGATTTTCTCTTAAGCCCTTGTTGACTCCTCCGGAAATAAGCCGTTATTCACGGAACATTCTTCTGGATGAAGTCAAACGGAAGGGCCAGGAAACCCTCAAAACTTCTCGCGTCACGGTGATCGGCGCGGGGGGATTGGGTTCTCCCGTTCTCTATTATCTCGCCGCGGCAGGAGTTGGAAAGATTCGAATTTTAGATTCCGACTCCATCGACACAACCAATCTTCAAAGACAAATTCTTTTCAAACATTCCGAGATCGGTTTTTCCAAATCGGAAATCGCAAGACAAAGAATTCAAGAATTGAATCCTTTTATCGAAATCGAATCTTTTCCTTTGCGTATCAACGAGGAGAATGCGGAGAATTTTTTAAAAGACAACGACCTCGTCTTAGAAGGTTCCGATAATTTTGAAACCAAGTTCCTGATCAACGATCTCTGTTGTAAGTTGAACATTCCTCTGATCATCGCAGGGATCCTTCGTTTCGACGGTATGGTTTTAGGAATCCGTCCCGGGATCGATCCCTGTTATCGTTGTGTCTACGAAACTCTTCCTCCTTCGAACGCGATCCCGAGTTGTTCCGAGGCGGGTGTGATCGGAAGTATGGCGGGAATCATAGGAAGTATTCAAGCGACGGAAGCGGTTAAATTCTTATTGGGATTGGTAAACGAAGAATCTCCCGGAGTTTTCGGATCGATTCTTCAATTGGAGGCAAAGTCCATGAACTTCCACAAAGTTTCGCTTTTAAAACGATCCGATTGTAAGGCGTGCTCTCATATATGAGTAAAAAAGAATATTCTAAATCTCCTATGGACTATATGGAGCAATCCGATATCCTAAAGGAATTTCAAACTCTTCCCGGAGTAGGCAAGTCCATCGCGATGGACTTTTGGAATCTCGGATTTAGAAGTCTGGATGAAATCAAATCGCAGGATCCGGAAAAACTCTATGTTCAAATCTGCGAGTATCACGGAGCACACGTCGATCGTTGTATGCTCTATGTTTTTCGTTGTGTCCACTACGCGCTAAACACAAAAAGACCGAATTCGGAAAAGTTAAAGTGGTGGAACTGGAAAGATTCCGTCAAATCTCAAAAATTAAAACGATAATTCGCGCCGACTTGAACATACGTCAAAACCGTTTTTGAATCCAATAAGATCGGTATTAAAATTTGAGGCGCGAAAACTTTGAGTAAGATTTGAGATGGATCCGAATTTCCTCCTCCGTCGTTTTCAGTTATATAGCCGGACTGTAATTTGTTTTTAAGAGTCAGGTTGCTCGCTTCCACGAATAAACTCAAATCTCCTTTTACCTTTGCGGAAAACTTGAGATTGACTTCGGTTCCTGTGGATTTCCACTGATAGTCCAGACCGAATTGGTTGTATTTGAACGGAGCGGATTCCCATCTGAATTCATTACTTCTGAAACTGGAAGGGCCCTGCATCTCCAAACGAAGAATCTGGCCTTGGATGGTGAATCTTTCCAAAAATTTCCATTCAAACCCGATTCCCAAACTATATCCTTTGAACGGATTGCTCGTTTCACGATAACTCACCCGGTTCGGATTGATTCCGGTGGGAGTAATGGCTCCTATACTATCGACTTCTTGAGAAGTTTTCGTCCAAATCCTTTCGATTCCTCCGATCACTTGAAGATCTAAAAGGGGATGAGGGTATGGAGTAAAGCCGACGCGCGTGGAAACTTTTTGAAACTTTGTGGTCCCGTTTCCGAAAATGACATTCGTAGTTTTTTCGGCGGTTGAAGACGAAGAAGAACCTCCCCCAAAAGAAAGGGTTTGGAATCCGCCGACGTTTAAATTCCCTTTTGCCTCCGTTCCTCGGACCTCGAAGGTAAAACGGTTCCACGCATAAAATAACCGCGTTGTAGAGCTGCTATTCTTACCTTTGAAGGGAGTCGATTGTATTTCCGCCTGACCGCCGCTGCTAAAAAGAAGTCCGGCGTATTGAACGGTTTGAAAGAAGGGACGGAGCTCTGTTTGGCTTTCTCCACCCCCGACTCCAAAAGAACCTTCCAAATAATGTCGTTTTGCCTTTGAAAGTTCTTCTTCCCTTTTTTTAAGTTTATCTTCTTTGTTTTTGAGTTTATCTTCTTCCTGTTTCCGTTTTTCAGAGAGTTCTTTTTCCTCTTTGATTTTCTTTTCCTCCTCGGAAACCTGAGGTTCTTTTTTTAAGGGAGAAGGTTCTTTGATCTTTCCGAAAGAAATTTTCCGTATCGCTGACTTCGGAAAAACTTTCGTATTTCCTTCGGCGAGTTTGAAAGTTACCGATTCTTTGTCCTGAGCTACGATCGTGCCCTCTAACTTGTCTCCGGATTTAAGAAGAATCGTTTCACCAACGAGAGATACATTTGCAAAAAGAAACGCCGATAAAAGTAAGGAAATAATTTTTTTCATAGTATGGACTGGTTTTAAAACCAGTATCGGGAATCTTAACACACAGCTTAAATCCTGCAATTCGATTTAACGTTTTAAGAATCAAATTAGAAAGAAAAAATTTTTCTTAGAAACTTGAGGAATCGATTCAAATTGAGATCACATTTGTAATAAAAAACAAAAATCTATAACTTGCAAAATGGAACGAAATTCTTTTTTAAAAAATGAAAAGATGCGGATCAAGGTAGAAAAATCAGAGTGAATTTATCTTCCGAGAAAGAAGTTATACGATTTGATTCTTAAGGGATGAAATGAGTTTGTCTTCTTTATCCAGTTTACTTTCTAAGATAAGAATTTTTAGATTTTCCGGAGGTTCGGAAATTTTTACCAAATCTTTTTCGGTGCAGATCACGAAGTCAAAGGATTTCGAAATCGACATGAGTTCGTTTTCATCTTCCATCGTATAAGAATGATGATCTCTAAACGATCTCGTCAACAATTCAACCGGATGAAAACTTCGGATCATCGAAAAGAAAACTTCGGGATTTCCGATCGCAGTAAACGCATAAACTTTTTTCCCGTATAAAAGTTTTGTGGAATCCAATTTTAAATTCGGCGACAAGAGTTTGTCCGGTTCTAAGGAAAATCTTAAGATTCCCTTTGAGAATTTTTTCTGTAAATTCTGAACTACACGTTCCACCGAAGGTTCGTATTTTGAAAACACGATCCAGTCGGCTCTCGAAAGGGCCGAAAACGGTTCTCTCAAATTACCGGCGGGAATCAAAAATCTTTCTGTAAAAATTTTGCTCGAATCTAAAAGAACGATGTCGACGTCTCTTTCCAATACGTGATGTTGAAAACCGTCGTCCAAAATGACGATCGTTTCCTCTTGAATTCCCAATTCTTCCCTAAAACGAAGATAGGACGCGTAACGATCGCGACCGATCCATACTTCCGCAAAGGGAAGATGTTTTTTTAAGAGTATGGGTTCGTCTCCCGCTTCTCTGGGACTGGATTGTTGTGTTACCCTAAGTCCGTTTTTCGTTTTTGTAGAACCGTAACCTCTGGAAAGAAGAACGATTTTTTTATCCGGAAATTCTCTATGAATCGTTTTAGCGAGAAAAATGGAGAACGGGGTTTTGCCGGTTCCTCCCATAGATAGGTTTCCAACGCTGATCACAAAGGCTCCGGGAAGTTTTTTTTTAGCCGTGAATTTCTGATCGAGCAGAAAGATGCCTCGATAAACGAACGAAAGCGCGTAAAAAATCGGAAATAATAGGACTTGGATGAGTGAAAAAACGGTGAAGGACTTCATGAGTAAATTAGAATTTTCTAAATCGAAGCGTTTTCCGCCGTTTCGGCGAATTGGATGTCGTAGAGTTTTTTGTATTTTCCGTCCAATTGGATCAGTTCGGAATGAGTTCCGGATTCTACGATTCTTCCGTCCTCCATCGCAAAGATCCGGTTCGCGATCTGAACGGTGGAAAGTCTGTGAGCGATGATGATTACGGTTCGATTCTTATAAAGGGATTCCAACGCTTGTTGAACGAGTCTTTCCGATTCAGTATCGAGCGCCGAAGTAGCTTCGTCCAGGATAAGAATTTCAGGATTTAGGAGAAGGGCCCTTGCTATCGCGATTCTTTGCCTTTGACCGCCGGAAAGCATAACTCCTCTTTCACCTACTATCGTTTCAAATCCTTCTTCAAACGAAACGATGAATTCCATCGCGAAGGCTTGTTCACACGCAGCATAGAGTTGTTCGTCGGTGACGCCTTGATTTCCGTAACAGATGTTTTCTCGGATCGTTCCGTTAAAAAGAAAAACCTGTTGTGCTACGATTCCGATTCTTTTTCTGAGATTGCTCAGATCCAGTTCTCGAATATCGATATCGTCCAAATAGATCTCGCCTTCCTGCGGGTCGATAAGTCTCGGGACAAGATCGACTAACGTGGATTTTCCGGCTCCGGAAGCTCCTACAAGTGCGATCGTTTCTCCTTTTGGAATATCAAGATTGATTTCCTGGATCGCGGGATTTTTGGAACCCGGATAACTGAAGGTTACGTTTTTGAATCGGATTCCTTTTACCATCTTCTTTAAAAATTTCGGATGTTCCGGATTCTTAACGTCAGTTTCCTGATCAAGAAGTTCGAATACTCGTTCACCGGCGGAAATCGCGCTCTGAATCGAGTTGGAGAGCATACTCATCTGTTTGAAAGGTCTCATCAAAAAAATCAACGTTAGGAAGAACGCCATAAACATCCCTCTCGAAAACGTTCCATCTTCCATGAGATACGCGCCGAAACTTAGGAAAATCACCGCGACGATCGAACTGAACAATTCGGTCAAAGAAGGGCCGATCTGATGATAAAAATGTCCTTGGAACGTTTTGTCCGAAAGATCCTGATTGAGTTCCCGGAATCGATCCGCTTCGGCTTTTTCCATGGAGAAGGCGCGGATCACACGAATTCCGGAGATCACTTCTTGCAGATGTCCGTTTAACGAGGACAGACGTTCTTGTTGATTTCGGGTCGCCCTTCGTATCTTATCGGCGAACGCCGAAACCGGTCCCATCACGAGAGGAACTATGATAAAAACAGCCAAAAACATTTTCCAGCTCAAGTAGAGAAGAAGAAGTAAATGTGTGATGATATAAAAAAAATCGATGATCGCGTCTTTGAGATCGGAGCTGATCAGTTTACCGAGGACTTCCACGTCGTTGATGATTCTACTCATCAAAATTCCGGTTTTTTCCTGTACAAAATGGTTGAGAGGAAGCGTCTGCGCCTTAGCATAAAGCTCCGCCCTTAGATCCCGAATCGCTAGATAACCCGCCGAGTTGATACAATATACGGCGGCGGCCAAGAAGATCAGTTTGAGTAGATAAACCGGAAAGACGATAAAACAAAAAAGCAAAACGAGTTCGTCGTGGCTCATCGTTTTCAGAGAAGAATTGAGTTTGATCTTCCACTGAGCAAGTTTGAGTTCGATGGATTCTACGCTCGAAAAAGTATCTTTTTCTTCGTAACGTTGGATGAGGGCCCTATCTTTTTTTGTGAGGGAAATTTCAAAACTCGTCTTTTCTCCGGTTCCCAGGGAATCGAAGATCGGTATCAAAGAGGTGAGAGAAGCTCCGTTTAAGACCGAAACGAGAAAAGAAAGTACGACCCCGGAAATCAGTCTGTATTTGTACTTGAAGGAATACTTTAGGAGCCGTTTATAGATGTTCATTGGACAGGTTTAGTCTTTTGAATACTTCTCAACCCTTTTTTGCAGGAATCCTTGTTTTGTCCCTTCTTTTTTCCGCTTGTAATTCGCGGGAAGAAGATCCGGAAGAATTGATTCTTTCCATTCCTTCGGATCCGATCAGCTTGGATCCTTTGTTTTCAACGGATTTGTCTTCGAGAACTCTCGGCAAATTCTTATATCCGTTTTTATTTCAAAAAACTTCGGACGGAAAAGAAGATGATCCACTTGTGGAGTCCTTTCAGTTGAAAGGTTCCGGCGAAGTTCGTTCCCTCCGACTCAAACTCAAAACCCATCTTCTTACAAATGGAGAAGAATTAAGAGCGAGGCACGTAAAAGAATCTTTGGATCGACTCGTAAACACGCCGGGACCGAGAAGGAATCAATATTCCTTTTTGAAAGGGACTACCGTTATCGGAGAAAAGGAGATCGAACTAAAAATCACCGGAGGACTCAGACAAGCCGTCGACGCTCTTTCTTTACCTCCGTCCGCGATCGTATGTTGTAAACAAAACGAATCGGATCCACTCGATGCGGAATCCTTTGAAACATTAGAAAAAAATAATATTTCGCCGATTCCAAAAGCGGGTCGTTACGTTTTGAAAGAATGGAAAAAGAACAATTATCTCCTCTTGGAAAAAAATCCTCACTTTCACGGAAACCTTCCCAAAAAAATTCGTTTGAGAATTTTGGCATCCGCTTCTACCGGCGTGTTTTTGTTTTCCAAGGGAAGAATGGATCTGATGCGTCTTCCCAATTTTCTACTCAAAAATCCGAATCTAAAAAAAGAAAATTTGTATTTTAGAAAAGGGAGCGGGGTTCAATACATTGCGATCCAAGCAAAGGAACCCTGCTTTGATCTCAATTTTAGAAAGGCGATCAATGCGGCGATCGATCCTAATCTTGTGATTCAAAAATTGCTCGAAGGAAACGCAGACCCGACGTTCGGCTCCGTTCCCCAGGGAACCGTTTCCGAAACGACTCGTCAGGAAATTCTAAATAAGAATTCCGAGATCGGCGCCGTGTCCGGTCATTCGAAAATTCTCGCGATCGAATATCTCAAAAAGTCCTCTTGTTATCCAAAAATTTTGGAAAGAGAAATCGATTTTAGAATGCGCGGCGACGAGGAGAATAGCGCGAACGGATTGGCCTTGGCCGGTTTTCTAAAAGAGATCGGATTGAAGATTAAAATTCGTCCGTTGGAAAAGGCGATTCTTTATAAAGAGAACGCGGAGGGAAAAGGAGATCTAACGTTACTTTTTTGGTACGCGGATCTTCCCGGCGCTTGGAACTTTATAGATCCTTTATTTTCCGGTAAAGACAAGGGGAACGGAGGCAATCGCGCTCATTATGAAAATTCCGAATTGGAAATTCTATTTTCCAAAACGAGGAAATCCGATTCTTTGAATTTAGAATCGGAAACCTCTAAGGCGCTCCAAATTCTTCTGAAAGAATATCCTTGGGTTTTCCTCTGGTCTCCGTATGAAACGTTTCTCATTTCCGAGAGAGCAAAACGGTATTCTAATTTGGCGGAATTTCTTTAACTTCCGGAAGTTCGAGCTCGACCGAATCCTCATCTCCTTCTTCGGTTTGCGGCGAAGCGGTTTTTCTTTCTCCGATCGCGGCGCCGTTTTCTTGAGTTGCGGTTTCCTGCGCTGCGTTAGTCGCATCGGCCGGAGGAGCGGGTTGTTCTCCGATATAATAGTACTGTCCATAAAGAGGGTGTGCGCAGGGAACGGATGAATGTAGAAGCGAACCCGTATCTCCGCAGACGTCCACTTTCACAAAATCACCGTTAAACGGCTTGATCAAAGAATCCGAAAAGCCGATATTGCTCGCGATATAATTCACGTAACGAAACCAGATGTTTCCGCTGATCGCGGAACCGGAACCTTCGAAGGGAGCTCCAACGTCGTTCCCTATCCAGACAGTTGTAACCAAGTCCGGATTTACACCGGCGAACCAAGCGTCTCTGACTCCTTTGCGAGATCCCCATTTTTTACGCGCTTCTTTCGGGGATTGGACCGTTCCCGTTTTTCCACCCATCGGAAACGAATCTTCAGCGTTTACTCTGAGTTTCATAGTTCCTTGTTCGCTTAACACCGCTTCCAAAAGATTTATCGTTTCCGCGCAAGCGACCGGATCCAAAATCTGAATCGCCTCTTCCGGACCTTTGAGAGGAGTCGAAAACATTTCACTTCCTTCAAAATCCGTGATTCTTAAAATTTGAATCGGCGTAACTTTTTTCCCGCCGTTGGCGATGGTTGCGTAGATAAGGGCGAGTTCCATTGGAGATAATTCTCCCGAACCGAGGGCGAGGGAAAGATTGGGTTGAAATCTTTTTTCCAAGGTCGTCTTATCGATATCCAGGATCATGGAAATTTTTTCCAAAAAATCGCCGACTCCGACTTCGTTTAACAATTTTACTGCAACCGTATTGATGGACTGCGCGAAAGCGACCCTTGCCGTGATTTCACCCCGATAACCTTTATACCAATTCTTCGGAGAATATCCCCGGATATTGATTTCCTCGTCCACAACTTTGGAAGAAGGAGTGACGATTCGATTTTCAAAAGCGATCGCATATACGAGAGCTTTGATCGTGGAACCCGGTTGTCTGAGCGCGGAGACCGCACGATTGAGCCGGAATATATTCGAAATTTTGTAACTACCCACCATCGCTTCGATATAACCGTTGCTCGGATTGATCGAAATAAGGGAACCGTTCATGTTGTCTATGATGGATTGTTGTGTTCTTACTTCTTCGGCGTTGTTCTTTTTTTGATAGGCCGATTTGATTTCGGTTAACTTTTTACGGACGGATTCGATTCCTTCTCTGAGAGATTTTTCCGCAGCGTCTTGTTTTTCGTAATCGAGAGTTGTATAAACGTTCATTCCTCTCGTTTCAATGTCGATTTCGGAAAACGTGTCCAGAATATGCTGGCGAATTCCATAGTTAAAATCGGGAGCGAGGTTGACGGTAAAGTCCTTATCAAAACCGTATCTTGCTATTTCGGAAGAATAGAATTCTTTCTCTCCGTCTTTTGTGATTTCGACTTTATAAATGGCTTTAAACTTTTTGAGATTCGATTCTATAAGGTTTGAAAAGTTTTTTCCTACTTTGGAAGGATTTGGATTTAAGTGCGCGTTATCCGCCATCGGAACCAATACCAGCTTTTGTCTTTTTAACGCCGTTTTGAGACTTCGGACCGGGTTGTAATTGGAGGGTGCTGGAATGATTCCTACGAGCATAGCGGCTTCTTCCGGAGTGAGCTCGGCCGCGGCCTTGTTAAAATAGTAGCGGCTCGCTTCTTCTACTCCGGTGTTTCCTTCCCCCAGAAAAATTCGATTGAGATACATGGCGAGAATCGTGTTCTTATCGAATTGACTCTCGAGATAAAAGGTACAGTAGAATTCCGTAATTTTATTGAAGATGTTTCTCGCTCCTAAATCTAGGGTGAGTTTTGCGAGCTGTTGTGTAAGAGTCGAACCTCCCTGTTTTTGAAACGTAGTGAGGTTGATAATCAGAGCTCTGATGAGAGCCGTGTAATTGATTCCGTGGTGGTTGTAGAATTCACGGTCTTCGGATGATAGAAGCGCCCAGACGATGTTTCCATGTTCTGCGAGATTGTCTGTTCGGATCGGTTTGAACTTTCTTCTGGAAAATTCTCCGATCATTTTTCCATTTCGATCTAAAATCCGAATGGAACGAATTTGACTGACTTCGTAGTAATTGCTGACTTCATTTTTAAATTTATCAAGATTGGAAACGACTTCGTCCTTTTTTGTCAACCAGACCACGTAAGAGCCGCCTATCAAAAAGGAACCGATTGAAAGGGCGGCGATCGCGCCGTATCTTAGGATCTGTTTCCAATGGGCCTTCGAAAAAAGGAAGAGATTTTGAATTCCCTTTTTTAGGGAATGTAAAATGGAGAATAGTTTCTCGTTACCGGATGCCATCGTTTCCTCTTTATCTCTATTGATCTCAGAGAAAGACAATAGAAACCGCAAAATCCTTGTAAAGTATTAGAATTCTTTTGAACGAGTTTCCGAGGATGCCCCAGGTGAATTTTGAAATTTGTCAAATGAATTTTGAGAAAAGGGGTTTTGTCGGAACTCCGACAAGACTTGTTTTTCCCCGGGTTGAAAGTGGGATCTCTGGAAATCGAAGTAGGAACTCCTATAAAAAATCATTGGCCTTTGTTCTGAAGCTGAATCAAAGTCGGAACTCCGAGAATTAAGCGGATGAAACGGGGAACAATCCGAAGAGAAATCTTGGAAATTTCCTTAAAATTAGGAGTTCCTACATTTCCTTACACCGGAAAAGCGAATTCTTCTACGAAAACGAATGCGGGAACTCCACGGGAAGCCGCCATCCTTTGTTTTTTCGGAGAAACAAAACGACAACGGCGTCCCGAACGTTTTCTTAAAAAGAACCTTTAGAATGGAATCCAAACTTTTGTAGGAACTCCCATAAATAAAACTATTCTTTTAGGTGCGGGTCCTTCGAAAGCAAAATCAATGGGGGATCTCACACACTCTCACTTCTTTTTCAAAATCGTAAAGTTTACTCTCCGATTTTTCCGACGCCCTTCTTCCGAATCGTTCTTATACAAAGGAACGCCGTCTCCAAAGCCGCGAGTTTGGATCCTTCCGATCGGAATCGAATGTTTTTTGGAAAGATATTCGGCGACGGCTAACGCACGTTTCTCGGAGAGAAGGAGATTGTCTTTTTTCTTACCGACGTTATCCGTATGTCCTTCGATCTGAATTTCGATTTCCGGATTTTCTTTTACGATCTCCGCGAGCCTATCCAACTCAGGAGCGGATTCCGGAGCGATCTGAAAACTTTTTGATTCAAAAAATAAGTTATTGATTTGAATCGTTCCTCTTTCTTGGATCGGAGGCAGTTGTAAGACAACTTCCACGTTTTCGGGAATTTTTTTCTTAGAACTCAAGTTTAGATTTTGAGAAACGGGAAGATATCCTTTTTTCTGCGCGTAAAAACCGTAGTTTTCACCGAACGGAAGAACGATTGAAAAGTTACCCGTTGCGGGATCGCTTTTTGCGCTTCCAATTTTCTCGTGAGACTTTAAGGATTCGTAATATATCTCCGCGGAAAGCGGATTTCCGTCCGTGTCGACGACTTTCCCGTTGATCACAACGACCTTATCCGGACGCATCTCCTTTGGAAGATACGCCATAAACAACTGACCTTCTTTGCTGATATAGGCCCAGTCGCTGTTCGCCGGAATGGAAAAAAAATTCACACCTTTTAGATTTTCGGAAACCTCGGTCGGTTTTGTCCATTGGTCCCAACCGTCTCCGATTCTTTTTGTCATATAGATGGAAAGTCCTTTATGACCGTCGCTGGAAAAGTAAAGAGTTCTATCGTCGCTCGCAAGGAAAGGAGCCATCTCTTCGTTTTCGGAATTGATCACTTCTCCTAAATTCATTCCGAGAGGAAAGGTTCCATCGGATAACATCCTGCTCACGTAAAGATCAAGCTTACCCTTAGCGTCTTTGTGTTGAGAAGAATAGATCAAAATTCTTCCCGAGGAAGAAAGAGTGGAACCGCCGAACACTTCCTGACTCGAGTCGTTTTTTTTTCTATAGAGGTTATAAAAATCAGGAAATTTTAATATACTCGGCTTCGACCAGGATTCCTTTTCTTTAAAACTTTTATAGAGCGGAACTCTTCTTGTGATCTGTTTTGATTTATCGTCGTATTCGTTTCTGAGTTCTTCGATTTTTTTTCTGTATTCGTTCGAGTTTTTGGAAGAACGGGCGGCCGCTTCACCTTTGGATTCGAATTCTTTACCGAGTTCGTCCAACAATTCTTTTTCGCCGAACGTTCCAAAGACGAAGAGTTCGTTCCCGCCGGGTAAGGCTGAAATAACCGCGGAAGGCATCTCGTTGTTGAGAGGAGAACCCATTTCTTTTCCGTCTTCCCAAAATCCTCTTTCGTCGAGTTTGGAAAACCAGATCTTTTGAGTTCCGGACTTGCCCCGTTTGATATAAGCGGTCCAGAAAAGATACTTCCCATCGGGAGAAGCGTTTGGATTGAAAGCAAATATATTATGATTTACATAGTCCGGAATTTTTTTGATCGTCCAAGGTTTGATTTCGCTCGTGTTTAGGAATGGATAGATTTCGTATCGTATCGGATTACAAGTGGAACCTTTCATGTTGCAAAGAATCCGAACGGTCTTATCGTTGAGTTTGGAAAGTTCGCCCGTGATTTCGTTCGATTCGATCGGGATAAATGAGTTCTCCGTACTCAATAACTTTCCGAACTGGAGAATCTTTCCCGTGAATATTTTATCCTCGGCCTGAAGACCGGTAAGAAACGGAAAACTCAGAATCAACGGAAGAATGGATCGAAGTTTTGAGCGCATACATTCTAACCTTCGGTTGAATTTCGAAACTTCTTAATTCTCCTTTTTCTTGGCAAAAAACCCTACCTTGAAAATCATGGTCATGATTCTCCCCCTGGCAGGTATTCTCAAATGATCAGCACTTCCGGATTAACCCTAAACTTTGGTAAAAAAATTCTTTTTGAGAACGTCACGGTTAAATTTAAGGAAAACTGCCGCTATGGATTGATCGGCGCTAACGGCTCCGGTAAATCCACCTTTATGAAAATTCTCGCGGGCCTCGAACAAGCCGCCAACGGCGCGGTTTCCATCGACGCCGGGGTGAAAGTAGGATACTTAAAACAGGATCACTACGAGTTTGAAAACGAAACCGTACTCAATACCGTGATCATGGGAAATAAGGATCTCTGGGAAGTTTCTAAGGAAAGAGACGAGATCTATTCGAAACCTGAGATGTCCGACGAGGACGGAATGAGAGTTTCCGAACTCGAAGAAAAATACGGAGAACTCGGGGGTTATGAAGCCGAAAGCACCGCCGGAGAACTTCTGGAAGGTTTGGGAATTCCCACCTCGAGTCACACGCAGACTCTTTCCTTTTTGACCGGAGGTTTTAAACTCCGAGTATTATTGGCGCAGGTCTTGTTTCAAAAACCGGAAGTTCTTCTTTTGGACGAACCTACCAACCACTTGGATATCAAGACCATTCACTGGCTGGAAGAATTCTTAATCAACTATCGCGGCGTCGTCATCGTGATTTCCCACGACCGTCACTTTATCAATTCCATCGCAACTCATATCGCCGACTTGGACTATCAATCACTTACAATCTATCCCGGAAACTACGACGAATACATGGAAGCTTCCACGATGGCTCGGGAAAGACTTTTGGACGAGAACAAACGGAAGAAAGAAAAAATCGCCGAGCTTCAGGAGTTCGTAACCCGTTTTAGCGCGAACGCGAGTAAGTCGAAACAGGCCACTTCGAGACAAAAGCAGATTGAAAAAATCAAACTCGACGACGTAAAACCTTCCTCTCGGGTTTCTCCATACATTCGTTTTAAAATCAAAAAACCTCTGGGCAAGGATGTGATTCTCGCGGAGAATATTTCCAAAACCTATGACCGTCCTATTTTTAAGGACTTCACGACCAACATCACAAAGGGTGAGAAGATCGCGATCATCGGAACCAACGGAGTAGGGAAGACTACACTTCTGAAAACTCTGATGAAACAACTCGAACCCGATTCCGGAAAAGTTGTGATCGGGGATTCCGTTACCGCTTCCATTTTTCCTCAGGATCACAGAGAAGGAATCGTGGAAGACGCCGATACGATCGTAGAATGGCTCTATCGTTACGCAGATCCGGGAACGGAGATGGAAGAGATTCGCGCGATTTTAGGAAGAATGTTGTTTAGCGGAGATATGGCTAAAAAACCGACAAGCGTTCTTTCCGGAGGAGAAAAATCTCGGATCATCATCGGAAGAATGATTATGACGGGAGACAATCTTCTTGCGCTTGACGAACCTACCAACCACTTGGATTTGGAAACGATCGAAGCTCTGAACTACGCGTTATCCGTCTTTGAAGGGACCGTGATCTTCGTTTCGCACGACCGCGAATTCGTTTCCTCTCTTGCTACCAGAGTAATCGAAGTTTCCACGGAAGGAATTCGGGATTTTAAAGGAAGTTATGAAGATTTTCTCGAAAGAGAAGGTGCGGAATTTTACAAACGTTTGTCCGGCGGTCCCGTTCTTGCGGAAACCTGAATATCCTTTTAAACCAATTCTCCTCGACTTGATTTTTAATATCTAAGAATCGAGAAAAAAACGAAGCCTATTTCGAAACGTCGAAGTAGGTTTTTTTATTTCTCCAAAGTAGTCTTAAATAAAACATATCTTTTATATTCTCTCGCCTCGCGCAGTTGTATACTTATAAATATTAATACGACATGGAATCCGTCCAAACTCATTTATAAATACAGTGGCTTTTGTTCGAAAATTTATTTACAATTCGACAAAGATAAAAAGTGCAAAAGATGATTCTTAAACGTCTTTTCATAAGAACTTCCCGTAATTTGGCGTCCTTTCCTTTTTATCCGATTTGCTCAAAGTTGGAATAAAAATTAAATCATGAATTCGATTCTACCGACCTTAAACGAAAATACCGAACGTCGCGATTCTTTGTCTTTGAAACCGAAATCAAACGGAGGGAGGATCTTTCCCATTTCGTCGAAACTTGTTTTTGAACTTTTACTTTCTTTTTTAACTTCGTTCGTTTTAACGATTTGGTCTTCAGAACTGGGGGCCCAAGTAAAACTCGGAACGTTGAAGATGGAAAACCCGTCTCGAGATTATTCGATGAACGGACGCTGGTATTTTAAACCTATAGACGGCGCTGCATATTCCGAACCGAATTATTACCATACACATTGGAGTCTCTTTGAGGTTGCGAGCAGTTGGCATTTGGAAGGATATGATTACGATGGTGTGGGTTGGTTTCGGATGAATTTTATTCTCTCTTCGGCGTATGAAGGTAAGAATCTAGCGGTGATGATTCCTTATATCGAAAACGCTCATGAATTTTTTCTCAACGGCCGTTTGATCGGAAAAAAAGGGGAAATCTCCGAAAGCGGCGATCTTCTTGGATCCGATACGAGAAACGACGTTTATACGATCGATTCTTCTTTTTTAAAAACCGGAGTTCCAAACGTAATTTCGGTAAGAATCAGAAGCGCCGGAGGTTTAGGCGGATTTGCGTTGACCGATTTTTATATCGGTTTGGAACAGAACATTCGAAAACGATTCAATCTTCATTTGATTTGGGCTTCGATTTTATTCGGCTTCTTCGCTTTTTGCGGTCTATATCATATCCTCTTTTATTCGGTAAGAAAGACCGAAAGACACTATCTCTATTTTGGAATCCTTTGCCTTCTCGCCGGAATACAAACTTTCGGATACAGGACGATTACTTATTGGTTTTATAACAACGCATGGTTTAATCAATTTTTGAACGGAACAGGGATCATACTTTTTTCGGTTTTTATGATTCTATTCTTTCATGATTTTTTTAGATCCAGTCTTTCGATTCTTTCCAAACTTTTTATCGTTTTTACATCCGTGATTTACGTTTGTTTTATCCTTTCTTATATTCCAATTCTTTCCGGAGAAAACGAATATTCTTTTATCGGTTTTTTCTGGAGAAATTTGCTGCCGCTTTCTATCGTTAACATTTTCCTTTCCATTTTCTACGGTTTATATCATACGATTCGAAATCTAAATAAGAATTTATATGAGAGTAAGGTTATGCTGGTGGGCTTTATTCTTCTTCTTCTCAGTCTGCTCCACGGCTTTTTTTCCTATATGGGATATATAAATCAGAATTCGTTTATGGAATTCGGATTTTTGTTATTTCTTTTTTCCATTGCGTTTTCTCTTTCGATCCGTTTTTCCCAGATTCATTCCCGCACCGAAACTCTAAACGAACAATTGTATAATAAGAATGAGGAGTTGACAAAACTTTATACTTCCTACGCTCGTTTTGTTCCCAAGGAATTCTTAAATAACTTAGGAAAAGATTCGATCTTAGAAGTGAGTTTAGGCGATCAGATAGAAAAGGAAATGTCGGTGATGTTCTCTGATATACGTTCCTTTACTGAACTTTCGGAAAAGATGACTCCGGAAGAAAACTTTAACTTTCTAAATTCTTATCTAAAAAGAATGAACCCGATCATTCAGTCTCATTCAGGTTATATAGATAAGTATCTTGGGGATGGAATCATGGCTTTGTTTCAAGAAAGTCCGGAAAATGCCGTCGACGCGGCGATAGAAATGCAGAATTATCTGATTACTTACAACGAACATCGAGTTAAATCCAACTACAGACCCATTACGATCGGAATCGGAATCCATTATGGAAAGATGATGTTGGGGACGATCGGGAGCGACGAAAGAATGGAAGGGACGGTGATTTCAGACGCAGTCAACGTTTCTTCTAGAATCGAAGGTCTAACCAAAATTTACGGTTCTAAGATCATTATCAGCGAACAAACGATGTATAGACTTCCTGATCCAGATAAATACAATTATCGTTTGTTAGATACGATCACGGTAAAAGGAAAGAGCGATCATCTTTGTGTTTATGAAATTATCGACGGTACGGAACCGACTATAATGGAATTAAAATTATATACAAAGCCAATATTTGAAAAAGCCGTATTGGAATACATGAAACAAAATTATCAGAGTTGTATCGATTATATGAAAAAGGTACAGGAAATCAATTTAAACGATAGGGCGACCCATTTGTATATTCTTAGATGCGAACAAGCAATCGATCAAGGAGCGCGGCACGTTTGGAACAACGCGGTATAAGGATTTGGGATTTCTTTTAAAAAATTTCCTATTGAAGAGCTGACTTGAGAAATTCAATTCAGGATTTTTTATTGTTATGATCTCGTAGACGGATCTCATTATTTTATAACTCGGTTTTAATTTTTATACTTTTTGCTTTTTCCTTGCTTGATAATTTACCCTTTCGAATTCATTTTTGATAAAATGTTTTGAATTTTATTTTTTTGAAACTAGGATTTTTTTTCTAAATTTCGAAAAATAAATTCAAAAAATGGAATGTTCTTACGCCGGTTCGGAACCGTATTTTACGGGGAGAAAAATAATTCTTGCCCGAATTTATTTTTTGGAGCATTCTATGCGTATGTCAGCGTTAGTTCAAAAGGTGCCCACACGTTTGGGAGAGGTTTTAGGTCGGGAAGGTACGGTGGAATTTGTGGATTTCCTAAACCATTCCTTTGGAGAAAATCAAACGAATACGATCGAAATTGTTACCGATCGATTTGAGCGTCGTCTCACGGAGGAAACAAATCAAATCCGTTTGGAAATGTCAGGTCTTCGTTCCGAGTTTTCGGGACTTCGAGCGGATTTTGCCGATCATCGCTCGGAAATGAAATCGGAAATCGCGGAGATTCACAAGATGATCGCGACCCAGACAAGATGGATATTTGGGGGGATCGTCGGATTGATCGGAGTATTTTCGATAATCGTAAAATTCTGATATTCTAATTCGATCAGTTCGCAGCGGTTTTTAAAAAGGAAAGGAGTCCGATCAGGGCTTCTTTTCTATGTGAAACCTGATTTTTTTCCGAATCGGAAACCTGAGAAAACGGTTTTTGAAACTTAGGAAAAATAAAAACGGGATCATAACCGAAGCCGTTTTTTCCGATCGTGTCGTATTCTTCCGAAATCGTTCCTTCACACTTTCCTTCAAACGTCCTTTCCGTTTTTCCGTCCACGAACGCGATGACACATGAGTAGTAGGCCCTTCGATTTGGATTTCCCTTTAATTTTTCCAAAAGTAAAAGCGCTCTTCCTTTGTCATCCAGTCCTTCGCCGCCAAATCTTGCGGAATAGACCCCGGGAGCGCCGTCGAGCGCTGCGACGCAGATTCCGGAATCATCCGCGATGGATGGAAT
The DNA here is from genome assembly GCF_016918785.1 of Leptospira ainazelensis. Classification (GTDB taxonomy): domain Bacteria; phylum Spirochaetota; class Leptospiria; order Leptospirales; family Leptospiraceae; genus Leptospira; species Leptospira ainazelensis. The sequence goes on from NZ_JAFFPT010000062.1 coordinate 36,701, forward strand.
TTGGGTGAGATTAAATAATTCCCTGGCTTTGATCAGAGCGTTTTCGGAAAAGGTGGAACCGGTTTCTTCGGCATCGAAAGAAACGTTCAGATCCTTGGGTGTAAGAATCTGAACGCCTAACTCTTTAAGGATCGAGCCTACTTCTTTTACTTTGTGCGCGTTGTTTGTGGCGAGAGCGAGTTGCTTCAAAGAGCGATTTAACGGTTTAGTTTGAATTCGTCAAAAGCGTCTTCAATGTTCGGGACCACTTTGAAAACTTTATCCAACATCGTAATTTCAAAAAGTTGCAAAAGGTCTTCGTCGTTTACGACGATTATGATATCGCCTTCGGCGCTTTTGAATTTCTTTTTGTAGGAGACAATGATGCCTAACGCAGTAGAGCAGATATGACTCACTTCCGTAAGATCGATGATGATCTTTGGACTAGGGTCGAAATTGTGTTCACTCAGGTTTCGGTCTAATTCTTCACTATCGGATTGAAGAATCGATCCGGCAATTTTAATGATGTGAATATCGTCTTGTACGGTTATTTCCATGGGTGTCCCGTTACTTCTGTGGCTGTTTGATTTCGCTTTTTCAACTAAAAAACCGAATCGGAACGGGATTTTTGACGCGTTTTTTTACAATTTCACCGATTTCTATGTCACTTGAAGAAGAATCGACGTCGCTGTTCTTACTTTTCGGTTTTTTTGATCGGATTCTCAATCCGAATCAAAACCTCCGGAGAATCCGAAAACTTCCCGTTTTTTAGAAAGAATCGAATTCGAATTTTTCTGAAGTCGAAAGAAACGTCCTTTCAAAATAAAAGAGAAGAATTTCTCGAAATCTATGATTTTATCCTCGGGACGATTCTAGTCCGTCGGAGCGAATGATGTTAAAGAAGATCGGATTTATAACGGTTGGAATTTTATTCTTACTCGTTTTGTTATTTTGGGTCGGGCAGGGGCCCAGGGTTGCGATTCCGAAAGATACACAACCCGGAGCGGAATTCGTTTTTCCAGGCGAAGAAAACACTACTCAAGAAACGTTAGCGCTTTTGATTTCTTCTTTGAAAGAAAAATATCCGAAAGGTTCGGAAGCGAAAAGAGACGCACATCCTTTTGCTCACGGCTGCGTGAAAGGTTCCTTTTCAATCTCCTCTACAATACCGGAAGAATTCAAAGTTGGTATATTCAATTCTCCGAAAACGTATCCGATATGGATTCGATTTTCGAACGGTTCGATCACAAAGAAGCCTGACTTCGAAGGAGACATTCGCGGGATGGGTATCAAATTGATGGGAGTGGACGGGCCTAAGTTGGCGGAGGACGAAAAAAGAACTCAAGATTTTCTTTTGATCAATCATCCGGTTCTTCCTTCAGGCGCGCCCGAAGAATATCTTTCCTTGTTCAAAGCCGCGTTTGCAAAAAAACCTATGTCTTACTTTTTCGGAGGTTTGCCTTGGAATTGGAGACTCACCGCTCTGAAAGAATCCATTTCGATCCGAAGAAAAAAAATTCCGGACGTATTAGAAATCCGTTATTGGAGTACGACTCCTTATCGATTGGGAAAAGAATCGGTAGCGGTAAAATATTCGGCGAAACCTTGTGAAATAAAAGAACTGAAAGCGCCGGATTCTCCCGCTGAAAATTATCTTCGTCAAACGATGATTTCTCATCTAAAAGAGAAGTCCGCTTGTTTCGAATTTATGATTCAGAAACAAGGAAATCCGATTTCTATGCCGGTGGAAGATCCCGCGGTTCACTGGAACGAAACCGATTCTCCTTTTGTTTCCGTCGCCAAGATCGAAATCCCGATTCAAGAATTTGCCACAGTCGAACAGGATCGATTTTGCGAAAATCTTTCCCTCAATCCTTGGCACAGTTTATCGGAACATCGTCCGTTAGGCGGAATCAATCGTGTGAGAAAACTCGCCTATGAAACGATTTCGAAATACAGAAGAGATCAAAACGGGGTCAAACCGATCGAGCCTACGAAGTGATTTTAGGAAAAAGAACTTCTTCAACTGATGGAATTCCGAACCAAGGAATTCGCAAGGGCGAGATACTATTCTCAGGACGACGAGGTTAAAGATCTTAAAAAAGGATTTAGGAGTATTTTGAAAGTGTGGGCAGGAAAGAATCCGATCGAAAGTAGGAAGATCGGATTCTTCGTGCCTATCTTTGTATCAAAGATTCAAGGAGAATGGTTGATTTCACGTTAGTAAAACGATCACTCGCGATTTCAAAATTAGAATTGTGTAAATGATTTAGATCTTTCAGTCTGGCGGACGATGAAAGATCTAAATCGAAAGCAGTTTCTAAAATCCTTTTTCTACTTATTTCTAAGCGGTCTCAGTTTGGATCTTCTTTCTAAGGATGAGAATTCTCCTTTCGGGAATGAAAATTCCAATTTTAAAAACGTCTATTTGGATCCGAAGCTGAGGGACGATTTTTTTCTATTCCTCAAAAACGTATATCATCTCTATCCTGAAGAACGTTTTCATAAACTTATATTCGAACTTTCTAAATCGAAACGAAACGATCGTGAAATCTACGAAGCGATTCTCGCCGAACTTCCTCAGATTAAACCGTTTGCCGGAATTATCACTTACGCTCTTCCGGCTCTCAAAAAACAAAAGATAGAAATTTCGAAAGAGGTCGTTGAAATTCTCGGAGAAGGAAGCCGTTATCAAGGTTATCTTGAAATCGGAACTACGGGAAGATACGTAAAGGGCCTCAAAAAGAAAATTCAGATCGACGGAGAAATTTTTATTCTAAACGATCAAGAACCTAAGTTCAACCCCGAAGATTTGGTGGAAAGGGGACAGATCGCGAAAGCCGGAAAATTTGTTTCCTTGGGCGATTACGATCCGATTCCCGAAAAAGCAATTGCAAACGAAAGTGTCGACTTGGTTACGAATTTTATCGGATTTCATCATTCTCCTTCCATTCGTATGGACGGATTTATCGAGTCCATCGCTCGTGTCTTAAAACCCGGAGGAAAACTCGTATTGAGAGATCACGACGTAAATTCCAAAGAGATGAAACACATCGTCGCTTTGGCCCACGATGTGTATAACGCAGGTTTGGAAATCTCGTGGAAAGAAACCTCGACTCAGGTGAGAAATTTTACTTCGGTAGCCGAAATCGAAGAACGATGTAGCCGATTCGGACTGAAACCTTTGGGCAGATATATTTTACAAAAAGGGGATCCGACTAAAAATACCCTGATGGCTTTTGTGAGACACCGATGAAAAAGTTTATTCTTCTCTTATTTATCTTCGTAAGTTCTTCTTACGCGAATCCGACGATCGTCAACGACGTGACCCAGATCAATCCGATCGTAGTCAATCAAGTTGTCACTCCAACTAGCATAAGCGAGATTCAGGACTTAGTCAAAAAACATTCAGGACCGATTTCGATCGGAGGCGGTAGATTTTCAATGGGCGGTCAGATCGCCACCGAGAACTCGCTCTTTATCGATACCAGAGAATTCAATCGGATTCTATCTTTTGATCCTAAGACAAGATTGATCACCGTCGAACCGGGAATCACTTGGAGGAAACTCCAGGAAACGATCGACCCGTTTGATCTTTCGGTTCAGATCAAACAAACCTATTCGAACTTTACGGTCGGCGGATCTTTGAGCGTAAACGCCCACGGAAGATATGTGGGTTACGGACCGATGATTCTTTCGACTCGATCCATCAAAGTTGTGTTAAGCGACGGTAAACTCGTAACCGCAAGTCCAAAAGAAAATTCCGAAATCTTTTACGGTTGTATCGGAGGTTACGGCGGACTCGGAGTGATAGTAGAAGTCACGCTGGAGCTTACGGAAAATAAAAAAGTAAAACGATTTGTAAAGAAGCTGCCGATCACCGAATACAAAAAATTCTTTTTTGAAAATATAAGAAACAATTCGAAGGCCCAGTTTCACAACGGAGATATTTATCCACCCGCCTATGAAAACGTAAACTCGGTTACATGGGAGGAAACCGAAGAGCCGGTTACGGTTCCGGATAAGATCGTTCCCATCAAGGAAAGTTATTGGCTGGAGAATCTGATCTATTTTTGGTTAACCGAACTTCCTTATGGGAAAGAATTGAGAGAGGCAGTTCTCGATCCTTTGTACTATCGCAAAGATAGAATCGTCTGGAGAAACTACGAAGCCAGCTACGACGTTCAAGAATTGGAACCTCCCACTCGCAGAATCAGCACATACGTATTACAAGAATATTTTGTTCCGGTTGAGAAGTTCGACGAATTCTATCCGTTGATGCGGACTATTCTTCAGAAACACGACGCGAATGTGATGAACATTTCGATACGTCACGCGAAACAGGACTCCGGATCTTATTTGGCCTGGGGAAGAAAGGAAGTTTTTTCGTTTGTGATCTATTATAAACAAAGAGTTTACGAAAGCGCAAAGAAGGAAGTCGGAATATGGACCCGGGAATTGATCGACGCGGTGGTGAGCGTAGGCGGCGCGTATTATCTTCCTTATCAATTGCACGCGACGGTTTCCCAGTTTGAAAAAGCGTATCCTGATTCGGGGCGTTATTTCGCGCTCAAGAGAAAATTAGATCCTCAATACAAATTTCGAAATAAACTCTGGGACAAATACTACTTTCACAACCCGGATGACAGAACGATCCGCCGAGAATTGGATTCTTTAAAAGATTATGTCCGAAACGAAGATCAGACTTTTTTAACTCTTCCGGAATGGTATATCGTTTTTAGTTCGGATGAATATGCGGATTTTCTAAAACACTCTCCACCGAGTGAGTTTCCTTATTTCAGCAGTATCGCGCAATTCTGGAAAATTTACGGACGTGTAATCGGAAAAACCTGGAGTTCTTACGAATTCAACTGGGGTTATCACCTGATGATCAACGTGATCGGCGTCAGTTATTCCGCCGAACTTCTGATCAAAGGATTGTATGAGAATTCGATCGGAAGAATTACTGAATTTTTTTCCGATAACGACGCGCCTAACGCTGAAATGAAAGTGGAAGCTTATATGCAGAAAGTTGCAAGGGAATACACGGATTTTGTCCGTCTGCGTCCTTGGTACGAATATCCGTTCTATACAAAGTTCAAGGAATTCTGGAAGATCGAGGACGGAGAAAATACGAGCCGGGTTCGAAGATACGAAAGAAGAATTTTCTTTTCCACCGAACTCCTGGCAAAAGCCGTTTACGGAAAGTTAATCGGGATGGGAACGGAAGGCGTTTACGCGCCGGAAACATTTCAGATCCAGGCCTGGGTGAAGGAAAACGGCGGAAGTAAAATTCTTTCCATTCCGAGATATGAGGGGTTTACTCGGGCCGTTCCGGAACTTGTTGAAAAAAAAGTTTCCTTCGTCGAAATCGCAGGGAATCGTCAAATTCTTTTGACACTCCGCGTTCCCGTAGGCGTTGATTTTCAAAACGAGGAAACGATTCTCTACGAATGGGAAATTCTTACAGTTCCAAATTGGAAACGTGTTGCTTTGATCGTACCCGTTCAAAGACTTCATGAAATTCTAATCAACTCCGGTAAGAACGGATATCAACTGGATCATATTTTCGATTATTGAATCAAGGGATTCTTTCTACATTCGTTTCGAATATTTTTGAATCAGCGGATTTAGTTCCCAAAAAAATCGTTTCTCGATTTTTTTCGTTCCGATTTTTCAGAGGATGTTTTCAAATTGACCTTGCTCATTTCCGTTTAATAAAAATTCTAAGAGTATGAAATATATTCTTAGAATTTCGTTTCTTTTTTTCTTTCTTTCCTGTTCGGTGACCTCTCACCAATCCAAATCGGTTCCATTGGGCAAACCCTTCTCTTTGCAAAACTTGAATCAGGATGGAAAGGGACCTATCGCATTTCAAAAATTCGTCGCGGCGGATTGGGAAGTGGATCGCGCCGGACTGATCAATTTAAACGATCCAAAGGCGACCGGTTTAAAAAAAGGGCCCGAACCGATTCAGATTTATTTTTATGTAATCGATCATCCGAAATTCGGAAGATACGTGATCGATACGGGCATCTCCAAAAACTTTAGGAAGGATCCAAAGGATTGGCCTGTTTCGGCTATCGTTGCTTCGGCAATGAACACGGCCGCTTTGAAGATTAAGATCACCGCAGACGAGTGGCTCAAAAAGGATCCTAAAAAAATCGAAGGAATCTTTTTAACTCATATGCATCTGGATCATATTTTGGGGACGGCCGATTTTGATTCCGGTCTTCCGATTTTTATCGGACCAAAAGAAGCGACCGGAAAACGCTTTATCAATGTGTTTGTTCGTGGAACGACGGACGACGTCTTAGGAAAAAATCCGAATCTTTCGGAACTCGTATTCGAAGAATCGGAGAATTCTCCCGGAGTTCTTGACTTCTTCGGAGATCAGTCGCTTTTGATCTTTCACCTCGAAGGCCATACCCGCGGAAGTCTTGCGTTTCTTGTAAAGAGTTCTTCCGGTCCTCAACTTCTTTTAGGAGACTCTTGTCATACGAGTTGGGGATGGGAAAACCAAGTTCCTCCCGGAGACTTTACCGAAAATCAGGAGAAAAACGGAGAGGCTCTTAAGTTTTTGAATAGGATCGCTTCCAAATTTCCGGGAATCAAAGTTCATCCTGGACATCAAAGTATATCAGAAAATCGTAATTAACTTTTTAGTCGAGAAGAATCATTGGAGAATCTTTATGAAAGAAATCGATCGTACCAAACCGGTCCTTGTAACCGGAGCTGCGGGTTATATCGCGTCCTGGGTGATTCAATATTTATTGGAAGACGGACTTTCGGTGAGGGCAACCGTAAGAGACAAGGGTGATTCTAAAAAGATTTCCCATCTTCTCAAACTCGGAGAACGTTTTCCGGGAAAATTAGAATTTTTTGAAGCGGATCTTCTTAAGGAAGGTTCCTTCTTGAACTCGATTCAGGAAAGAGGAGGAGTTGAGTTGATCATTCATACGGCCTCTCCTTTTTTTATAGACGGGGTAAAAAATCCTCAGAAAGAACTTGTGGAACCTGCGGTCTTTGGAACGAAAAACGTTCTTTTGTCAGCGAATCAAAGCCCTTCGGTGAAGCGGATCGTTTTGACTTCGAGCGTCGCAGCAGTGATGGGTGATAACAGCGACGCGGCTCATCATCCGGATCATCGTCTTTCGGAAGCGGATTGGAACACGACGAGTAGTCTTTCTCATCAGCCGTATCCGTATTCTAAAACTCTTGCTGAAAGAGAGGCGTGGAAGATTGCAGAGTCTCAGTCGCAATGGGATTTAGTAACGATCAATCCTTCTTTTGTTATGGGGCCTTCGCTTTCGGAAAGGGCGGATGGGACGAGCGTGAACTTTATGCTTTCAATGATCAACGGTAAGTTTGCTCCCGGAGTTCCGGATATGACGATAGGTTTTGTCGATGTAAGGGACGTTGCGCGCGCTCACGTCTTAGCGGGTTTTACCCCTTCCGCAAAAGGAAGACATATCGTTTCTTCGGAGACGTTGAAATTTTTGGACGTTGCGAAAAAGATTCGGGAAAAATTCGGGAACCGTTTTCCGGTTCCAAAAAACGCTCTTCCAAAATTGTTAACGTATTTGATCGGCCCTTTTTTCGGACTTTCCTGGCCTTATATTTCGCGTAACGTAGGGATTACTTTTGAACTGGATCATTCCTACAGCAAAAAGGATTTAGGACTTACCTATCGGCCGATTTCGGAAACCTTTGCCGATCATATTCAACAAATTGTTTCCTCGAAGATGTTGTCTAAAAAGAAAGTATAGGGTTTTTCAAAAAAACCTAAAATGTAGGAACTTCCGCGTTTTTATTTCGAACTGCCGAGCGTGGGATGATTTCTTTGAAGATTTTGGGACAGGATCTCAATTCAAATTTTTATTTGGGTACAAAAAAAAATCGTGGAAGAATTCGAATAAAAAACCAAAACCCCTTCCAAGATAACGCATATCCTTATCCACAAAGTTGTTCGAATCTTAAGAAAAATCTGTCGTAACAACGACAGTCCTCCGTAAAACGAAAGCCCCGCCCTGAAATTTTGGGTGGAGGGGCGGGAGGCGGAAAACTCCGGGAGATTTTCCTATATCACAGAATTATAATTTTGCAAGGAATATTCTCTCTCGGAGCTTTTGTAGGAACTCCTACAAAAAATCTTACGGGGATCCTTCTTCATTCTAAATGGCTTTAAAACTTGTGGGTAAGGTACTACAACTTAACGGGAAGGGACTTTTTAAGAATTCGTTGAAAAATCGCATTTCGGAAAAACCTTTTTCAAAAAGTAGTATTTTCAAACTGAGCTTTTTAAGAACGATTTCCGAAAGAATTCTTTAACAGGCGTCGCCTCCGGCTAAAAACAAAGTTTGAAGTTGACCGTTTATAATTTTTGCAAATTCGTTTATATAACCGTCGTAGCCGTTGTGATGGAGAATTAAAATCGGGGTCCCGTTTTCATCCAGGTCAATCGCGTCTATAAAATGATACTGACCTCCGTAGACAGCCTGTTCGTTCATAAGAATATCAAATTTTTCGAATATTTTTTTCCCCAGTTCTTCTCCGTTAAATTCAAAGATAGCCGCATAATACGATTTTTCTTCATGTTCCGTTTTGATTGCATAGCGGATAAAGATATATTTTTTTCCGGGAGAATGAATCGTATAAAATTCATCTTTTTTTAAGAATTTTAATTCCGCCGACTTTGGATGTTTCTTTTTAAAGATAGAATTTACGGAAGAGTCTAAAATTTTAGAAACTTTCTCGGAAGGCGAGTAAAGATCCGATCGAACTTTTTCTCCGATCTTAGATCCGAAAATGGCGAAGACGGAATCGTGATACGTATCGATCTTTCGAAATGTGTTGAAGGTTCCTTTGAGAACCCTAACTTCCTGACAACCCGTGATTTCCTTCGTCTCCGGTAAGAATTCTCCGGCGATGTTTGCTCTTTCAAACGCTGCGGCTTTTTCCTTTTCTTGAATCTTCTTTTTTTCTATGAAGTATGTTTCTGCGGAATAGTCGTTTGCCGAGAACCACTGATTTTTAATTCGAATCGCCAAAGATCGAAACCAAGATCCTTCCGCTCCGGATTTGATGGAGCCGAATAACTTTGCGTCCGAGAGATCTTCCGGTTTTCTTTTGCTGAGAAATTCGGCCGCCGCAAAACCTTTCGCGCCGGTTTTTGTTTTGATCTCTTGCCATTCTTCGAATTGCGAATCCTCTTTGACCCAGACGCTTTCACCCTTATCCAGTTGGAAAAGAATTTTTCCGTCCTTTGGTTTCTCTCTGACGTTCAGTTTTCCTTCCGAAGTGAGAACGTATCGAAGGGAAAGTTTGTCTTCCGCGATCAGGAAATTGGAAGAGAATAAGAGAAGAATCGCTAACGCGATTTTAGAAAAAACCGACCGAGAACTTACGAGTATTCTTTGCATTTGAAGAATACTCATACGTTACCCTTCGTTTTCAAGAAATTATTTTCTGAGACTCAATATGGTTTTCTCAAAAGAGAAGGAATCGTGGTTCATTTTAAGATTTTTTTGATGCTGTTTGTCTGAAAAGTCTTTGATGATTTCTTTCTCGATGATTTACACATTAGAATAATGACCCCGCGAGGGATCGATGCGGAGTCAAGTTATTGATTTTCGAACTCCTATCTCAAAACAAGAAATCTCAATAACTTGACTGGAGCGGAGAGCCCGACCCTGCGTAAATACTGATAGGTTGCGTTTTTGTGTAATTTTTGGATGATCAAAAAAAAATACCGCCGCTTTATAAGTTAGGGCGCAGGGGCGCGGCCCAAGCTAACCGAAAACCAGATTTGCGGACGTTCCTTTTCCCTTTTCGCTCTCCAGCCAAAACTCCGCTTCCGTAAGTTTCGCAAAGTCTCTGCAGAGTTTGATTCCAAGTCCGGCTCCGCCTTCGTTGAGCGTTCCCGGTGAAGTGAACGATTCTTTGGAGAGGACTTTTTTTAATTCTTCGCCGGACATTCCGAGTCCTTCGTCCAAAATAGATATTATGTTTTTATTGTTTTCTTTTTTACGGGCTCTTAGAGTGATCGTTCCTCCGGGTTTTGAAAACTTGAGAGCGTTTACGAATAGATTCCGCAGGATAACCCTAAAGATATCCTTGTCCGCGACAATTCTCAGAGTTTCGTCTAAATCGGTTTCAACTTTTATCGATTTTAACTTTACATAGTCGTTATAGAGTGCGATCAATTCCTGAATGGTCTCGATCGGAGAAAAAGGGACTTTGCTGATTATGATACTTTTTGAATTCGCTTTTACCCAGTTTAGGGTATTGTCTATCAAGTCTATCGTTAGATAGGTTTGTATATTCAGCTTTGATAAATAAGGATATAGATCTTCCGCGGAAAGATCCTCGTTTTTAAAAAGTGAAATCAGGGATATGATCTGAATCAGAGGGGTCCTCAGATCATGAGCCAATATGGAAAGGAGCTGTGTTTTTGTTGAATTTGTGTGAGTAAGTTCTATATTGAGTTTTTCTAATTCGTCTATGTCTTGAAAGGCCACCGCATTCAGTCCTCCGAACGCAGTGCTTCGAATCTGAAACCATCTTTCTCCGTTTGTTTTTGTCCGGATTTTTGCCTTTACCGAAGTATTTCTTTTTTCGTTTCCTTCCCCATGATTGACTTCCGAAAGCCATTCTTCTCTTGCGTTTTTTCTTTTGGATTCTTCGGGAAACGCCTTTGAAAACCATTCTTCAAGCGTTGGAATTTCTTGGATTCTGTAACCGATGATTTCCCTAAAACTTCGATTGAGATAGAGGGTCTGGAACTGATCCCCTTTGACTTGCGCAAGCAATACCGGACACGGAATGAATTCTACGAATCTTATTTTATCTCCGATATTGTCTAAGGCTTCCTGAATTAATTCCATCTTTTTGAATTCCGCATGAGACCCGGTTTTTTTCCAAATCTATCTAATATAAAACATCTCTAATAGTATACTGTATCAATGGATTCTCCAATTAAAAATTTATTTCTTTTTACAAAAACTGAAAGTCTGTGTGTCAAAAGTCTGTCAGTAATATTCAATAAACATACTTTACGTTGGATTTGGTTTCATTCTTAAAGATTGATAAGCGAGTTTTCGCTCATCTTTTTCGGATTTTTAGATTGAGAATATTCTAAATTTAGAATATTTCTGAGCGCTTTTTTTATCCTGAATAGACCGGGTTTTTTCAGCTTTTTTTATTTTTGTGCCGAGGGAGTTAATCGTGTTTTTATCCATTCTCGGAATTTATGAGTTTTAACTTCGATGTGATAAAAAATATTTTTTTGTAAGCGGAATATAAGTGGGTTTTCGAACTCTTCCGTTACTATCCTCTTTTAGTGAAAACCTCCGGACTGGAGGAAAGCCAAATATACAAAAGGTGAAACTTATGAAGAGAATTTTATCCATTCTTATCTTCTCTCTTTTTCTGGGAACGATGGGAAATCTTTACGCGAGTCGCGGCGCCGTTGTGGAAAACCCGATCGATGTTTTTGAAAGATCTTTTGAAAACAAAGTCCTTTCCATTCAAAGAAAAACTCAAGTAAACGCGAACCTTCCGGTTCATAGAGCGCTTTTTTACGGAACTCACAATTCGTATAACAGCAAGTCATACGCGGGACCATTTTTCTCTTATGCCTTTCCGAATCAAAAATATTCAATCGGGGATCAACTTCGTCTGGGCGCTCGTTTTATCGAACTGGACGTTCACTGGGCTCTCGGCGCCCGCGCCCGCAAAGAACTTCTTCTTTGTCACGGACAGGACAATCACGTCGGTTGTAACGTTTTTGATCGCCCCTTCCACAAGGGTTTGGAAGAGGTTCGCAACTGGGTCTCCAATTCTTCGAATCGCAACGAAGTTATAGTTCTTTATATCGAAGATAAATTCGACGGCCATTCTTCGGAAGCGCTTCAAACTCTCAAAGACTATCTTGATCCTTGGTTGTATCGTTATTCGGGAAGTTGTTCGGATGTTCCTTCTCCGGAAAATATGCCCAAGTTAGGCGACATGGTAGCCTCCAATAAGAGAATTCTTCTTATGAGCAACGGTTGTTACGATTCCCAGTGGAGCGGCTATTTTAAGAAAATCTTTTTCGGAGGCGCTACGGGAAGCCCTAAAGAATTCAAAGGTTATCCGAATTGTAACTATTCCAGAGCGACTTACAATTCTACGATGGTTCGTTTTTTTAACGATACCACAAACTACTTCGGTTTTTACGACGGCGTCAAAGAAAGCGGTTCTTTTACGGACTCTGCTATTCAATCGATGTTGGCTTGCGAAGTGAACGTTTTCGGTATCGATCAGTTTGATTCCGATTTTGCAAAAAAAGCGATCTGGTCTTGGAACACTTCGGAGCCTAACAACTGGGCTGGAAACGAACACTGCGCGGTTGTTTGGTCGAACGGAAGGTGGAACGATCTCAATTGCGCTTCTTGGAATCGTTTCTCTTGTAAGGATTCTTCAGGTAACTGGTATGTTACTTCGGGCGGGGGATCTTGGTCTTCCGGAAATTCCCAGTGTTCTTCTGAAACGGCAGGACGGTATAAGTTCTCGGCGCCTTTGACTCCTTATGAAAACAGAAAACTCTTGGAAGCTAAGAATTCTTCCGGAGCCGGAGATCTTTGGATCAACCTTACCGATCAAACTTCGGAAGGAAGCTGGCTCTTAGGTAATTAATTCCGCAGAGCAACTCTTTTGAAAAATTTTTCCAGGGGCGGATTTTTTTTCGTCCCTTTTTTTATCTTTTTTCAGATTTCCGTTTCTCCAAGTTCGCACTCGTTTCGGAATTTTTTGTTTTTGTTCGATTCATTTTTTTAGGTTTCATCCTTGTCGGAACTCCGGCAAGACCTTCTTTTTCGGGTTGAAATTCCTTTTTGTATTCCGAGAGCTCCGTTCTCGATTCTTCTTAAAATCTCGTTCCGCAAAAAATCCGTTCTCTTTTGGAAAGACGGCTTCCTTTTTTACACGATAAGTTTTAAGAATCCGATAAGGCCGGTTCTTTTTGCGAGAATACGGATCTTGTAAATAATTGATTTATAGATACAAAAATGGATGGAATTTTCCTATTTTTGTGACAGCCTAATGACCTGAATTTCCAAGGTTCTAAGCGAAACCGCTTTTAAATCAAATCGATGCCGCCAAACACAATCCAAACCAAGGAGGAGACCTTACGTCGCTTTAACAAGGAGCTGATGTCCTTGGCAAAAAATCCGGTTTTGGACAAAGGTGATTTGAATCCCGCTTTAAACGTCCTTACGGAGTCGATTTCCAGAGCCTTGGATTGCGAACGCTGTAGCATCTGGTTTTACAGCGAGACAAAAACTTCGATTCAATGTCTCGATCTATTTATCCTTTCCGAAAATTCCCACAACTCCGGGATGGAACTTCTTCAAAAAGACTATCCTCGTTATTTCGAAGTACTCAAAGAGGAGAGGTTGATCGTCGCCGACGATGCGGTTCAAGACGAAGCCACCAAAGAGTTCGCTCAGAATTATCTCGTTCCTTTAAACATCCTTTCGATGTTGGACGCTCCGATCCTTATGGATGGAAAACTCCTCGGAATCATCTGTAACGAACACGTAGGCAAACGACATTCTTGGACGTTAGAGGAACAAACCTTCGTAGGTTCTCTCTCGGATATGATTCCTAGAATCTTTCAAGCCGTCGAAAGAAAGAAGGCGGAAGAAGAATTAAAAAAAGCGAATGAACGTTTGGAATACACGGTAAAAACGAGAACCCGAATTATTCTGAGTCAAAAGGAAGAACTTGAACATCAGATCAAGATGGCCAAAAAAATACAGGGCGCTCTTCTCCCGGCCACTCTTCCTAAGTCCGAATATTTGGATCTGCAATATCTTTACGAACCTATGATGGAACTCGGCGGAGACTTCGTGGACTTTCTCTACGACGAGGAAAGTTTCACTCTCGGCTTTTTTATTTGCGACGTTTCGGGGCACGGAGTTTCAGCGGCTTTGCTCGCTTCGATGGTGAAGATGTCTTATTCGAATTGGAGATCGTTTATTCAAAATCCGGAATATGGTGTGGCTCATATTTACGAATCCCTCGCCGGAAAATTTGCGGGTCATTTTATTACAGCTATCCTCGGAACTCTAAACGTCAAAACCGGAGAAGGAAGAATGACCAACGCCGGTCATTGTCCGCCCGTCCTCCTGAGTAGAGGAAAAAAGCCCCTCGTTTTTTATCAAACCGGCGCCTTGCTTACGGATTTGATTCCTCTTAAATTGGAAACGGTTCCTTTTCATTTGGATCCCGGCGATCGTCTGGTTCTTTATACGGACGGAATTATAGAATCGTTCAATTTGAATCGGGAGATGTTTTCCGAGGAACGTCTTCTTTCCAATTTGGATTCCTCCGAAAACGAAACTCTGGAAGGACTGTGTAAAAAAGTTTTTTCCGAGGTGAATCGTTTTATGGGAGTCGGTCACGAAGGTTTTTCGGACGATCTTACGCTTTTGGCGCTTGAAAGAAAATAGAACCCGAATCGACGTTCCTGATTCATTTTTAAAACGAATTCTTGGAATGATACGCGATTCTCTCGGAAAGAAAGCCGGAGGAAAACGGTAAACGGAAAGTGTAACGTTACTCTTTATTGGAGATTTAGGAACGTATGAAAATCGCACCAAACTATTCGATCCTTCTCGCTGAAGACGACGAAAACAACGCTGAACTTCTCATTCGTCATTTGGAAAGATATAATTTCGAAGTGGATCACGTCGTCGACGGCTTTGCGGCGGAAATCAAACTGAGGAAACGACGTTACGATTTGATTCTTACGGATAACCGAATGCCGAAACAAAGCGGGCTTAGCCTTTTGGAAAGAATCCCGGAAGTCAATCGTACAACTCCTATTATTTTTTTAACGGTAAGCAACGAAAAGGAAACTATCATTCAAGCTGCGCATAACAAAAGACTCGTCGCTTATCTTTTAAAACCGGTCGATACACAAATCCTGCTCGAAAAAATTTGCCACGGTTTGGGGATTCGAATGGATTCTCTCATCGATAAAAAAGCCTATCCTTTCGAGATACATCCATGGAACAAATCCGGTCACGGTGTCGGGATCGAGTTGAAGGGTTGTCCTTACGGCAAAAGTATCGAAAAGTTAGTTCAAGAGATCTCGTTTTTTCTAAAAGAGCTTCCGACCTTGCGGAGTATTTTGATCAAGGTAAATCCAGAATTCTATTATTACAAAAATGGCGAACAATTGCTTTCCACTCTTGTCGATCGTCTCGCGATCAAATACGAAATCAAAAAGGAAGATATCGGCATTCTAAACGAACCGTGATTTCGGCTTACTTCTTTTTAGTCTTTGTTCTTGCGGTCTGCTTTTGAATCAAATTCTCCCGCATTCGATTGAGGATCCGGAAAAGTTCGGATCTATCCTTTGCCGTCGTACCTGAAAAAAGCCAGAGGTGAACCTTACGGGAAAGACGTAAAATTTCCTTTCTCGCGACGGTTCCCGATTCGGTTAGATTTACTAATGTGATACGCTGATCTTTTTCCGAAGTTGTTCTCACGATGAGTTTTAGATTTTCAAGACTTTGTATGATCGGAGTTATCGAAGATTGGTTACGGAGAATTTTTGCGGAGATATCCCGCATACTCTGTTTTTTTTTCGACAAAGCGCATAACACGGCGCCCTGAGCCGGAAGAAGTTTTTGAATCGGCGATTTTTTATACTCGATTTCGATTTCGTTCAGGATGGAATCTCGGAGTCCGGTGATCAAATAAAGGATCAAGGACGAATCTAAACCTTCTAGCATTCTTCTATCTCTCTAAAAAAAAGTTGACATTTCGGACGATTTTTGCCTGCGTATGGGAGGAAGGCAAGATTTTCCTTTGGCCCCAAAGTATTTAAGAGAGGTGGCTTACATGGAAACTGATTTGCTTTTTTTCGCCGAGTTGACTTCCGCACAAAGAAGTTTGTTTTTGATCGCGGGTTTTGTTCTCGCGTGGTCCTTGGAGCTAATATTCGGACTTCATAAAAGTCTGAGAAACAAGTTGGATCATACGCGCGTAAATCTTATCTTCTGGCTTACGACTCTTCTGATAAACCTTATTCTCGCGGGACTGATCGTAACGATCGGATCTTTTTCGATTTCAAGGGGATACGGAATTCTACAAATTTTTGGGATCCAAGGATGGAGCGCAGTAGTTCTTTCTATTCTATTTTTGGATTTTTTCGCGGTGTATCTGACTCACTTTTTGGAGCATAAAATTCCTTTTTTATGGCGCTTTCACGTTGTCCATCATTCCGATGTTTCGGTTGACGTGAGTACGGCGCTTCGGCATCATCCTGGCGAAACACTTCTGAGAGCGTTTATGAC
The DNA here is from genome assembly GCF_016918785.1 of Leptospira ainazelensis. Classification (GTDB taxonomy): domain Bacteria; phylum Spirochaetota; class Leptospiria; order Leptospirales; family Leptospiraceae; genus Leptospira; species Leptospira ainazelensis. The sequence continues at coordinate 53,029 of NZ_JAFFPT010000062.1, forward strand.
CGCTTTGGGTGTGGGAATTTTAGGAGTTCCGATCGAGATTCTAATTTTTTATCAGACGCTTTCCGGTTTATTTGCACAACTCACACATATCGATATACGTCTTCCGAAACGTTTGGAACGTGTGCTTTCCTCGGTTCTGATCACGCCGGGCGTACATAAGATACATCATCATTTTCAACAGCCCTATTCGGATCGCAACTATGGAAATATATTTTCTTTTTGGGATCGATTGTTCGGAACTTTTTCGATTCAGGAAATCCCCGAGGTCGTGTATGGAATCGACATTTTGAGAAACTCCGAAACCCGAGAAAAAAGTATAGTAAACCTTATGAAATTACCTTTTGATTATGAGAATGAAGTGCAAAACGATCATCACAGTCGTTAAAAAAATGGAACCTGAGTTTGAGGTTTTGGTCAGAGGATTAGAAAATGGGAGGAATCCAATGAAAGGATTTTTTAAAGTTTCCGGTCTGATTCTTGTGGTCGCTGCCTTGTTTGCAGGGGGATGTAGATTTTATAAGTCTCCTGAAAAAAGAGCCGAGTTCGTTGTAAAAAAGATCAGCTCGGAATTGGATCTGAACGATTCTCAAAAGAAAGAACTCAATCGTATCAAAGACGAGGTTCTGTCTAAGAGAAAAGAACTAAAACTGGAAGGACCGCGTATTCCTGCGGAAGCCCTTGCCGAGTTTCGCCAACCGACCTTGGATGAAAAAAAGATAAACAAGTCGTTTGAATTGGAGATGAGTAAGATGACGGAGATGAGACAATTTATGACAAAGAAAGCCGTTGAGTTTCATACGATTCTCACTCCCGACCAAAGAAATAAATTTGTGGATTTGATTACAGAGTTTCAAAAGAAACATCATCATCATGATGACTGAATCTGAATTTACAGATATCGTTAGTTCCACTAGGGACATTGTCCTCTCTGCGATTGAAAAAAACCTCGCAGAGAGGTTTTCTTACGCCATCGACGACGTTGCGCAAGAAACCTATTTTCGCGCGTACAAAGCTTTAAAAAAAGATCAGTTTCGCAAAGAATCAAAACTGAGCACTTGGTTGTACGCGATCGCCAGAAACGAATCCCTAAGAATGAACGATAAGCTGAAAAGAGAAGAAGAACGTACCGAGAAGTTGGCCCGTTCTAAAAAACCGGAAGACTTTATTACCGGCAATTCGAACATGAACGGAAAATCGGGCGATGCAGAAACTAATTCTCAGGAAGTGATCGGATTACTTCGTTCACTTTTGGTTAAGATTCCCGATAAATACAGAAGGGTTTTGGAATTCTATCTGGCGGGTTATACGGAAAAACAAATCGCCGAAACTATGGGCGTAAAACCGGGAACTGTTAAGTCCAGGGCGGCGAGAGGCAAAGAGATGATGAAACGAGTTGGGACAAAGGAGAAATTTTATGAATAATCGTAATTCCTCTCCTATGAAGGGAGAGATTTTAAAAAGAAAACAGAATCAAGATTGGGTGAAGCAGATTTCGTCTAACGTGGTTCGAAGAGACAAAAGGGAAACCAGAAACAAAAGAATCGTAGGCGCTTCTCTGGTTCTTTTTTTGGGTTTAAGCGTATATGTAGGGTTTTGGTTTCAGGATTCCCTTTTGGACTCTCGGGATCAGGATTTATTGAGCATCGGAGTTTTTGAAGAATTGGAAGAGGCTTTCAATCGCTGAGGATTGAAGGCTTTTTTATTTTTCCACGTATATCTTACCCGAAGCCGGATCTTTCCGGCGTTCGTATTTTTCCGGAAGGATCTAAATTGTTTTTAAAGTTATCGTACCTTAAAATTCATTTATTATTTTTTTCGGTTAAAAAAGTTCCAGCAAGAGCGATTTAAAAATTCTGAAATTTCCGCACCTGAAATTATTCTATTTAAAAGTTCAGTTGATAAATCATCATGCTTAAAGAAATTGTCTGGGCTAGATTGAATAGCATTTTCAATATTAGATAGAAGAACAACTGTTGCTTCTGAATATTGCACAATAGATTCAGTATATTTATTTAAGAATCTATGTTCTCCTTTTTTCGCGATACAAGACGTATCAGATTCCAAGTGTCTTTTTGTAAAATTTACAATTATAACTTTTCCATTTTTATCTGGATCTGTAATAATACAATAAAGATGTTTTTCTCGACTACCCGGAGTCAATGAAAGAAATGTTGAGCCTTTCTTCAAAATAAATTATTCACCAAGTAAAACGGATTTTACATAATTCTGGTTTTCTGTTTCTGATTTTATTTCTTTTATATCTTCAATAGAGTAATCAAGGTATTTCAATACATCTTCATTATCAATATTCTCGACTTGAAGACCATTTGTTCTTGGATCACTCCATTCTGGCAGTGAATGAGTGTAGGTAATCATATCACTATAACTATAGTTTTTATACTGATCCACCACTGTTTCGATAAGCTTTAGTTCAGCAATGGATAAATAACGTATATTAGGGTTTTCTGTTAATTCAATAATATACCCATTTTTCTTTGAAATGTATTTTGACCAAAATCCTGTATCTGAAATATGAAACTTTATTAAATTATAAGTCTTGCTTAACAAAGTTCCATTAGGCATCGAAATTAAATCATCGCCTGTAACAGGCTTACCCCATTTTCTTAATGCCTCTCTATCTATTAGATAGAGCAGTTTTAAAATTTTAGTATAGTTATTTCGATCAACAGAATTTTTTTGAAGCAAAAGAACTGAAACTGCTTCCGTTGCTTTATGTTCGGAAAATTTAAATCTGATCATTTAGTTGCTCCTATTGAAAACCTATTCATAAAAAATACTAAATATCCGTTTAGCCATTGTAAAACAAGGACTGCTATATTCGCAATTCTTTTTTAATATTTCTGGTCCCAAAACATTCTCCCTTTTTAATTCTCTAAATCCTGAAAAAATTCAGGAATTGGTTCGGGTTGTCTTTCCTTTAAGGAGAACTCAATGTTCAATTTTTTGAATCGACGCTAATTCCTAGATTAAGAAAAAGCTTCCGACGTTATAGAAACGGTGGATGGAGGAGGATGGGAGAGATCGATCTTGGTCTGTTCCCAGTGTGCGGCGAAAATTCCGGGAGAAAATTTTTTAGGAAAGAGTAGAATCAATAACGAACTAAAATCTCTTCTTCGATCCGAAGGAATAACGGGCTTACGAGTTCTCGAAGATTCTTGTTTGAACGTTTGCGAAAAAAATAAAATCGAGATTGCAAATACGTTTTCCTCCGAGCCCGGTAAAAAAATCAAGCTGATTCCGGCAAAACCATGGCGAGATGGATTCTTGCGTTTTTAGGAATGATTGGAGAAGAACTCCAACCCTTAGTATCCGGAGCGGTCTTTTTTTAATTGTTTACGATCGATTTCGTTTGAATTTGAGTCATTCATTCGAAAATCGTAATTTTAGAATATTCCTTCTTTTGAGAAAGGGTGCTCCATCGTCTATCGAATTTTTGCGCCTTCTTGAACGCCTTCGCCCGGATATAAAATCACCTCGTCTCCTTCTTTGAGACCGTCGATGATCAACGCGTTTTCCCCGCTTCTGGCCTCCATCTTAACTTTGGTTTTTCTCGCCTTGTTTTTTAAAACTTGAAAGACGAACCAATCGTCGCCTTCGCGAAACAAAGCCGCAGTGGGAGCGATCGTTTGGTTTTCTTTTTTATCGCTTATGATTTTACAACGAACTTGAAACCCTTCACCCATCGTCGAAGGCGGATCAAAATCCACGATCGCTCTTACTCTTTGTTCTTCCACGCCTAAGGATGAAATTTTTGTAAAGGCGGCAGGCTCCACCATTCTTAATTTACCTTCGAGTTTCCCGCCGCCCCAGCCTTCGATTTCCACGGGATTTCCGGGCTGAAGATGAACCGCTTCCTGCGTGAGAACTTCCACTGAAATTTCCAGTCGATCCGTGTTTCCGACTTCGAGAAGAGGGGCTCCCATCTCGATCGGTCCCTCGCTTTCTCGAATCACTTTCAGCACCTTACCGTTGATAGGCGATTTTACGGATCGATCGATGTCCCATTTTACGATCGCGAGGGTTTCTCCTTTGTTTACTGATTCCCCGGCGTTTTTATGGATTCTTTTGAGAACCCCGCTTACGGGAGAATAGATCGTAAACTTTTCCTGAACCCTAGTGATTCCTTCTTCTTCGATGATCTGTTGATAGGTTCCTTTTAGGATCTTTGCCGTTTCGGATATAACCGGTTTGGGTTTTAATAAAAACCACAAAAGTAAAACGAGAATTCCTATACCGATTGCAACTTTGAATTTTTGATTCGAAACGATCGCCTTCCAGTCTTCTTTCCAATTCATATCTATTCCCTTATCTTTAGGATCGATAAAAGATCCATGGTTTTGATTTTTGAATACAAAATAAAATAACTCAGCACTGAAGTTCCTAACGTCATAAGAATTGCGACGGCGTAGGTTCGATACGAGATAATCAGAGGAATTTTGAATCCTTCCGTCTCCACGGTCGTCATCAAAAGATATGCGAACGCGTATCCAAGAACGCAGCCGATCGGCAGAGAGGCGATGATCTCGAACCCCAATTCTCCCGCTAAAATTCTAAAAACTTCGTCCCTTGTAAAACCGAGGATTCTTAAACTGCCCAATTCGAAAACCCTTTCGGATAAGGAAATCATCGCCGTGTTATAAACGACTCCAATCGAAATGACCGAAGCGAAAATAAAAAGAATTACGGTGGTTGCGAGCGTGCTCCGAGACATCGTGTCCGTAAACACTTTGAGACTTCCGGCTCGTGTGGATATTCCCGAAATTTTCGGTACGTCCTTCAATCTCGATAAAAGCCCGGCTTCTTCTTTTGCGTCGGTTCTGAGCGCGATGAGATTTACACTTTCACCTTCGCCTAACAGTTGATTTACGGAGCTTAGATCCATATAGGCGCCTTGACCGAGAAGTTCTTCGACGAGCCCATCGACTCTCACCGCGATCTTCTTACGATTTCCTTCCAATATTTCCATCTGAATTTGAGAACCGATTTTGATTTTTAACTTTTCCGCAACTCCGGAATTCAAAAAAATTCCCGAACTCGGAGGAGTGAGAACATTCCTTTTTTTCCCCACGAGCCTCCTCAGTTCCGCGTCGTTTGGAATTCCTTGAAGGGCCATTTCTTTGGAAAGATGACCGGTTCGGATTCGGATCGGAATCATCCTGTAACCTTCCGCCGAAAGGACGGCGGGGTCTTTTCGGAGATTGTCGACTGCGGTTTTGGAAACCGGTCCTAAAAAGGAAACCGTCACCGATTCTCTTTGAAGAAGATCGAATTGAATTTCGATCATCGCGTTTACTGCGTCCCTGGAAAACATTCCTAAAACCATAATCATTACGGAAGTCGAAATTCCCAGAATCGCGATCAATGTTCTCGCTGGTCTTCTCGTTAGATTTCTAAGTATCATTCGAGTTTGTGTCGAAAGCGATTTCGTATAAGACTCGATCCAGTTTTTTTGAAAGCTCATCGGAACGGGCGGGCGCATCGCCTGAGCCGGATCCAGTTTGAGAACTCTTAGGATCGAGTAGGTGGTTCCTAACGCGCCCGAAAGAATTCCGATAAAAACTCCCAGAAATCCCAGGGAAGGATTGAATATAAAAACGAGGTGTGGAAATCGATAATATTCGGAATACAGATTTTTCATCGCGTCCCCGAGCCAGATTCCGATTAGAACTCCCAAGACGGATCCAAAACCGCTGATTACGGAAATGATTTTCAGATAATGGAGTGCGATTTCTAGATTCGAATATCCTAATGCTTTGAGGGTCGCAATTTGTTCCCTTTCTTTCGAGATAATTCTTGTCGAAACGATATGAAGTAAAAATGCGGCGACTCCGAGAAAGATCATCGGTAAAGAGTAGGCCATCGTTCGGAGCTGTTTGAATTCGTCTCTTAGAAAGGAATGGGAAGGAAGTTTGTCCCGATCATAAGCTCCGTATCCTCCGTAGGGTTCCAAAATTTGATCCATTCTTTTGAGAACCGATGTTTTTTGGGCTCCGGGTGAAAACGTAAAGACCGCGTCGTTGAACGCGCCGACCATTCCAAAGGCGTCCTCCATTCCCTTTCGATCCATCCAGAGAATTCCGAAATGTTTGTCATCCGGAAGCGGATTGGTTCCCCGGAATATATAAACGTATTCCGGAGATAACGCGATTCCGGTTACGGTAAGAATTTTTTTCTCTCCTTGTAAAATTCCCACGATCCGATTTCCGGGGGAAAGTTTGTTTGCGATCGCAAAGGCTTCGCTTAACAAAACTTCGTTGTCCCCTCTGGGGAGCCGTCCCAAACGAAGATGAGGAAGGTTGATTCCTTCCGATAGGGAGACGAATCTTCCGGACGTGGGAAGGGTTTCATTCGGAATATCTAATACGGCTTCTTGGACGATTCTCGAACGAATCGTTCCGATTCCGGGAACTTCGACAAGATTTTGAAGAACGGATTCGGGGGCCCTTTTTAAGGAAACAAATCCCTGTGCAAAGTAGGAGGAAGAATAGAATTTTTCGCGGGCCGAAAAAAGTGAATCGTATGCGCTTCTCGATGCAATAAAAACTCCCACTCCGGCGGCGACGACCAATGCGATCGTGATCCCCTGAGCTTTGAGCGATTTCATTTCTCGAAAAACTTTACGATCGAGAGTTTTCACCAGTTCAATTCCCCTGTAGTTTTTTTACGGGAATTTTTTTTGTTGGAAACGATGGTTCCGTCTCTCATCTCTACGATTCGATCCGCCATCTGAGCGATCGTAGCGTTATGTGTGATTACCACGGTTGTAGTTCCCAATTCCAGATTGACCTTCGAGATCGCGTCCAAGACAACTCTTCCGGTTTTAAAATCCAAGGCTCCGGTCGGTTCGTCGCAGAGAAGAACGTCGGGTCGTTTGGCGATCGCTCTTGCAATCGCGACTCTTTGTTGTTCTCCGCCCGACATCTGCGCGGGGAAGTGATCCTTTCTTTCGAGCAGTCCCACGAGTTCGAGGGCTTCCTCGGAGGTCATCGGATGAGAACTCAACTCGGTCACTAAGGAAACGTTTTCAAGCGCAGTAAGACTCGGAATTAAATTATAAAATTGGAATACGAATCCTACGTGGTCCCTTCTATAAAGGGTGAGACTTTCGTCGTCGTTGGAGAAAAGATCGTGATCTTGGAATCTTACTTCTCCCGAGGTAGGAGTGTCGAGTCCGCCCAAAATATTTAGAAGGGTGGATTTGCCGGAACCGGAAGGTCCTAAAAGAACCACAAACTCACCGGAGACCAGTTCCAGGTCTACGTCGTGAAGCGCGGGAACTTCGATTTCTCCCATCTTGTAGATCTTACCGATTTTTTTGGCCTCGAATACGATCTCGGTTTTTTTCCGATTCTTATGGATCATTACAGGAAGCCACTCTGCTCTTTTTAAGGACTTCGGAAAAGAAAAATAATTTTCTTAGGACTTGATTTACATCATCGAAATTTTATTCTTTCCGTAATTCACACCTCAATCTTTACAAAAAGGAAATTTTTGATTCTATGCCTCCTGGTCCGCCGCATCCTCCGCCCGGGTTTCCCATTCCTGCGATTTCATTGACGATCGCCGTTTTTGCGATCTTTGTCCTTTGGTTCAAAAGACATCGATTTTCCTTTGACCGATGGTTCGTCTTTTTCCTGTTAGCCCTCAGTTGTCTTCACTTCGCTCATTTATTGAGAAGAGATTTTGAAAAATCTTATTTCGATTTTTTTCATATTCCACAACTCCTTTTGGGGCCTTTGTTCTTTCTCTATTTGAAAGATATAGTCGGGATCGGAGTCGGAAGAAAAGATTGGTTTCATTTTCTGCCGTATCTCGTTTTTGTCTTTTTATTCTTTCTATTTAGAATCCAAGAAGAATCTCGTTGGTTGTCGGATCTTTTTTTCGGTCCGGCGGGTTGGGTTTTGAAAAGGTCGGTTTTTGTTTCTTTGTTTTTTTATTCTATCTTTAGCTATCGTAGAATTTACGAAACTGAAAAAGAACCGATCCATCCGGAGATCGAATCTCTACAATTCGGATGGCTGAAATTTATGATCGCCCTCGTATTTTTGATTTTGATCTATCAAACTGTATTCTTTTTTTGGAATGAACTTTCCGATTCTTCAGCTCAGAGAAATTTGCCTCCGATTCGAGGGTACGATGTTTTGATCTTTACGGTTTTATTTTCGTTATTCGGAGTCCGCCAGAGTATGATCCATTCGGCTTGGCTTCTCGGACAAAACGATTCGATTCCTACCGTTAAAAAAAGAAAGTATGAACGATCCGGTTTGGAATTTGGAAAATTAAACGAATATGCGCTCTCCATAAAAGAATTTATGGATCGAAAAAAGCCGTATCTTGACAGTGAATTCTCCTTAGATCAATTGGCTGAAGAATTGAAAGTCCCGAGGGCACACATCACACAGGCGTTAAACGAGGTTTTGGAAACAAATTTCTACAATTTTGTAAACGAATATCGGGTTCGGGAGTTTATCCGGCTTTTGGATTCGATTCCGGAAGAAAGGGCGGGAGTACTCAATTTGGCTTTTGACGCCGGGTTTAATTCCAAATCCACGTTCAACCAGGCGTTCAAGAGAATCCTCGGGACGACTCCTTCCCTGTTTATCGCTGAAAAAAGACAAAAAAAAGGGTCTTAGCCGATTGGTTCGGTCGACGATTTTCGTCCACTGCGTTATACTCAAGTGCCAATAAAACAAAGCGCCAAGGCGCTGGATAAAAAAGGAGAAAATATGATTCAAAAAACGATTCTTATTCTTATACTCAGCCTTTCCTTTTTACTTTGTAAAAAGGAAGAATCGAACGACGATTTGACGATCGCAACTTTGGGAGTTATCGCGTCCTCCGGGTTTTGTAACGGAGCGCTTGCTACTACGGGTGTTACGGTTTCCAAAACTACCGCAACGATCGATTCCTCTTCCGGTTGTGTGACGGGTGTAACCACTTGTATGGACTCGGCTCTTCCATCCTGGATCAAGGACAATTTTAAATGTTCTACGGCTTATGTTTCCGGAAACAGTTATGTCTTCAAATCTCAGAACGTCCCGAACACTAAGAGTTACTACTACGGTTCCACTTCTCCTTTGTTCGAAGCTCTTCCGGGCGGCAACACACCGGCGGGAAACAATTCAGTTTCCAGTCAAAAATTAACCTATACGATTCCGTCGACTCCGGCCAAGGGTACGGGAACTGTCGGAACTCAGAGCGGTTATGCTTCGATAGGAATTACCGTAAACGGACTCGCGATTTTTAACAACGCCGCCAATCCTCCGGATACTTTAGCCGTAGAAGCGCTTACGTTTGATAACTTCGGCGGACATCCTCAAAACACGGGAGTATATCATCACCATGCAAGCGTCTCGAAGTTGAGTAACAACGACGCAAATCTGATCGGGGTTATCTTGGACGGATACGCGCTCTACGGAAAAAAATGCGACGCCGGAACCTCCGCGACCGGAGACGATTTTACTCCGACCTTGGATTCTTTACACGGTCACACTGCGGTTACGATTCATTTTTCGACACCTACCTATCACTACCATTTTGCGCCGGACGCAACCGCGGGTATTGATACTCTGATGGGATCTTTCTTTTACGGAACCGTAGGAAGTGTTTCGAACTAACTCATTCCTTGTCCTTTGGATTCTTTTGACGGTAGTTTTTTCAGGCTGTCAAGAAAGTCCGACGGTTGATTTCTCCGATCCGGGTCTTGTGCGGATCCAGGATCGGGTTTTTTATAAGAACAAACCTTTTGAAGGAATTATTCGAAGAGAAATTCCGGCCTTGGGGGAAACACAGATCGAACATTACAAAAATGGAATGGAAGACGGAGAGTTTATTTCCCGGAATCAAAACGGTCAGGTGTTGGAAAAAAGAAGATTCGAAAAGGGACAAAAGGTCGGAATTCACAGGGCTTGGTTTCCGAACGGGAACAATCGTTTTTACTCCGAATTCAAAAACGGAAAATACGTAAACGATCGGTGGGAATGGCACGATAACAACAAACCCTTTCTCTACGAAAAATACGACAAAGATGGAAGAATCCTCGTTTCTAAAAAATGGAATCGGAACGGTCAGATTTATATGAATACGGTGATGGCGATCGACGGAAGTTCTTTCGGATTACCGGGAAGTAAGATCTGCGAACCGATCAAAAAAGCGGATTAAAAAAAATAATATGATGAAAATATTATATACCATCCTGATTTTTTTCTTTTTGCTAGGTTGTGATGAAAAGAAGGAAACATTCTACCCGGAACTGACTTATTCTTCTTCTCCAAAAGACGGAATTCTCCCCTATTTTAAAGGCGAAGCGATGGATCCTTTTTGGCCGGAAAAGAACGGGGTTCTACCTTCCGATCTCAAAAAAGTTCCGGAGTTTTCTTTAGTCTCGCACGAGAATCGTGAATTTAATCTCAAAAATCTCGGACAAAAATACACGTTAGTCGTCTTCTTTTACGCGAAGTGTAGAGGAATTTGTCCGATGATCACTCGGAATATGTTGAATTTTTTTCCCAAGATTGAGGATCAAAAGGACGTTCAGATCGTTTCCATTTCGGTGAATCCGGAAATCGATACCGTGGAAGTTTTGAAAAAATTCCGTTCTCAGTATAAGATTTCCCAGAGCCGATGGACTTTTCTGACCGGTTCTAAGAAGACGATTTTTAATCTTGCGAGGAATCAGTTCGGCGCGGATATAAAAGTGATTCAAGGGAAAGACGATCTGAACGATTTTGTTCATACTGAAAACGTTTATCTGATCGATCGAAATAATTTTCTTCGCGGAGTTTATCGCGCCAAAGGTTCCGGCGATTTGGAAAGACTTTTGATCGAATTGAACACCCTAAAAGAAGAAGACCGCAAAAATTCTTCCGTTGCAATTTCCAAAAAATAGAATCCGAGAAAGTTTTTCCGGTTTTAAAAAAATCAGAGTTTTACCGCCGCGTTTTAGACCTTGTTGCAAAATCTCAAAGGGAACGGCTAAAAGACGCAGAAAGTTTGTTCTAAAAACGCAGGAGTTCCCACAGATTTTTTCTCATAAGCGATTTAGGAGCTTTCGAATCGGCTTCTTGTAGTCCGATTCTGATTGGAGTTCCTACATTTTGAGATTTTGGGAGAAGCTCTGAATTCAAACGATTCGAAATCCGGTTTTACGCGTTTTCGAGGTGAAACTTTGGAGTAAGAATCATTCCAAAATTCTAATATTTCTCTGGGAGAAAAAAATCGAAAGAGAAGAATATCGAAAAAAAAAGAATTCTTTCTAAAAAAAATCCAAAATTCGCTCCGCTTCGATCGGGTCTGGAACCGTAAGAAACGAGGGAGAAAAACTGCTCCCTCGATCAGAGGAGAAAAACAATGAAAAACCTATCGCATATCATCTTGGACGGAAATCTCACCGCCGATCCGGAACTCAAAACTCTCAACAGTGGAAAGAGCGTCGCAACGTTTACTCTGGCCGTGAACCACGATTACAGATCGACTCCGGATCATCCGAGCGAAGTTTCTTATATCGACGTGGAGGCCTGGGAGAAGCAGGCCGAGAACTGCCACGAATATCTCAAGAAGGGGAAAAAAGCGACCGTGATCGGAGAACTCAGGCAGGATCGTTGGAAGGCGCAGGACGGGGGCAATCGAAGCAAAATGAAGGTCGTCGTTCATACGGTTCGTTTTGACGGTTTACCGGGAAGAAGGGAAAAAGAAGCGGCTTAAAAATGAAAAGAGAGGGAATCGGAAGATTCTCTCTCTAAGGCAAGATGATACATTCAGTTTATTTAATTTGTTATTTCCGACTTTTAGGTGGAATACCCGTTTGCAGGAATGATTTCTATGCCTTGTAGTTTCGAAGATTCTAAAATTTGCTTCAGAGACTCCGATATCAATACGAGCGTTATTCTTCTTTTCAACCTAAAGATCGGAAGATCGTTTAATTTCGATTCGTCGATATAGAGTTCTTCGATGTTTCGAATTTTATCGGGAAATGCGGCGCGCATCGTAAGCTTGCTTCGTTGGAAATCGATGCAGTCTACGAGTCCGATTATGTTTGCCACAAAGTAGTCTTCGAAATTCTTTTTAAGGTGGGAATCAAATATTCTCGCGGGAATATATTCAATGTTTTTAATCCCCGCCGAATCCAGGGAATTTTTGAATTTTCCGGAAATTACCAAACCGGGTAAACCCGTAAGAACCAGGTCGCCGAGTTCCACCCGATTTCTAAAATTCATTCTAAAATCAATCGATTCAGGAGGATCCGGAACTGGAATCCCTTCATCAAAATTAAGATTTCCGCGATCCTGGATTGTCGGTCTCGGTAAGGAATTTGCTTCCTTATCGCTAAAACTTTTATATTCAAGAATAAAAACCATTTGAATGATAGCTCCTTCCTAATCAGATCGGAACATTCTTCCAGCGTCTCCAAAAAAAAGAAGCCGGAAACGCGACTAAATACATTATAAATCCGTAAAGTAAAATCGTAATCAAAACTCTCGGGTCTCCCGTCTGTTCGTTCGCCAGAAGAAGTGCGAGAGATAAATTTCGGATTCCGCTCACGACTCCGATACTCCTCCTATTTTCGGGTCTTTCTCTAAACAAAAATATTCCGCTCGTAAAAGAAAACGCCGAGACGAGAAGAATCGTAGTCCAGACGAAAGGACCGAATTCTAAAATTTGTTCCCAGTATTTGAATGCGAGATAAAGAATCGAAAACGCAAGTGCGAGGTTGCTGATTCGGACGAGATAAGGAGAAACTTGAAATGCAATTTTTTCTTTTGTGATTCGAATCCAAAATCCGATTCCTAAAGGAAGTCCGAAAAAGAGAAATCCGATCGCCAATAATTTGGGAAGAGCCGAGATCGCTTTTTCGAATTCGAATAAGGAATTTCCGGAATAAAATGTGATAAGAAGAGGGGCCGTAAAGAGGCTGGTAAAATTCAAAAGACTCAACATCGCCGCTCCGGTTCCGGGAGAACCCTTCGCTTTTAAGATAAAAAGTCCGGCGGAAGCTCCTCCTCCCGAGCAGGCAGCGAGAAAAATTCCCAAGCTGATCGACGCTGGAAGCGAGAAGAGATCGCAGAGAAAAAACGCCAGAAGCGGAAGAAGAAAAAGATTGAGAAAACAAACCACAAGCCCCGTCTTGAACATCTTTTTTGTGGAATTCAGTTGCTCCAAGGTGAGTTCTAAACCGAGAGAACTCATCGAAGATAAGGCAAGAAGAATGAGAGAGGCTTCTAACATGGATTCTCCGTAGTATTTTTTCTTTCTATAAATTGCAATCAAAGATGTAGAAGTTGATTCTCTCGAAGTCCAAGAAAAGAGGGAGTTCCTACTTTCCAAAAAGCAAGAATAGGCTTCCGGTTCTTTTTGGAAGAAGAATCTAAAAACTTCCGTAAGACTGGACTGAAACGGAATTCTCAAAATTCTGGTTCAGAATAGATTCTCCCAAATAATATATGAGTTCCCGCAAAATTACAGTCCTTCGAGTGCAAGCCCCTAAAAGAGCGATTTCTTCTTTAACTCGTTTTAAAGAAGAAGAATTGGATCATTATAGAAAGACCCTTCCTTCAGGAACTCGGGAGGAAGTGGACTGTGACGAGGATACGGTCCTTTTTCTTCATTCCAGTTTTGATCCTCTGGAATTTGAAAAAACGAGGGAGATCCTACATCTTCCGGATGGAGAGATGATTCCCGTGGTTGCGACGGATCCGAACGGAGAAATTCTCATGCAGGCTTTTGGGAACGAAGAAAGCCAAAGATTGACTTTGGAAACCGGATTCGCGCACTATTTTAGCCGCTCTCGAAATCAACTCTGGAAAAAAGGGGATACCTCTGGACATACTCAGAAAATTCTCCAGATTCTTTTCCCCTCGGATCGTTCTTTTTTGGTCTATCAAGTCGAGCAGAAGGTTGCCGCCTGTCACGAAGGATACTATAGCTGTTTTTTTCGGGAAAGAATGCCGGGAGGAAAATGGAATCCTCTTCCTGTTCCGAGAAATTTTCTTCCAGAAAAGGGCTAAAATTGCATTCTGACGTTGAACTCTCTTAAAAACCGGTCGAAGGAAATATAAGAACTTATGAATTTTAAAAAACTTCTGATTCTCTCGGGACTTTTTGTAGGAGCTCTTCTTTTGGTCGCGGTTACGACTTTTTTTGTCGTGGATGAACTCAAGGGAGGAGCCGTCGGTTCCGGCCAAACCAAGTTGGATCTTTTGATCGAATCCGGAGATACTCCCGGGAAGATCGTGGAAACACTTTCCACTCACGGGATGATCAAGTCCTCGAAATACTTTCTCTATCTCGTTCGTTTTACGAGAAGCGCTGGAAAGATCAAGCAGGGTCTTTACGAGATCAACGATGGAATGGATTCTCGAAAGATTCTCCAGGTGATTACCGAAGGAAAAGTAAAACTCGTAAACTTTACGATTCCGGAAGGATATAACAATCGTCAGATCGGCGATCTTCTTACTTCCAAAAAACTGATCTCAAAACGGCAGGATTTTTTACTCGCGGCGAGCGAGCCGGAACTTTTAAGAGAATTTAAAATCCCGGCTACCTCTGCGGAAGGATATTTATTTCCGGAAACATACAGCATTCCTATCAACTTTCCGGTCGATAAGATCGTAAGAATGATGATCAAAAGATTCTTCGTTCGTATCCAGAAGATTGAAAAAGCAAAAAATCTTTCCCCTGCGGAACTTCATAAATTCGTAATATTAGCTTCGGTAGTCGAAAGAGAAGCGAAGAGAAACGAGGAGAGACCTTTGATGGCGGGGGTTTTTAACAATCGTCTGAAACGAGATATGCCTCTCGAATCCTGCGCTACGATTCAATATCTTTTTGACAAACCTCACAGCAGGATCTTTGAAAAGGATCTAAAGATCGTTTCTCCTTATAATACTTATTTGAACAAAGGTTTTCCGCCGGGCCCGATCTCGAACCCGGGATTTCCCGCCCTTGAAGCGGCGTTTTATCCAAAAGAATCCGAATATCTTTTCTTTCTTTTGAAAGGAGACGGTTATCATTACTTCGCCAAAACTTTGAAAGAACATTTGGAAGCTAAGAAAAAATACATCGACGTTCTTTACGATTGAAAAGCTAAGAATCCGTTCTTCAAGGTTTGTAATGTAGTTTTGGAGAACGGTTTTTTGAGAATAAAGCAGACCTTGTTTCAAAGTAGGAACTCCTTTTTCGATTTGAAAAAGGAGAGTTTTCCTCTGCATCGTTTTTCAAACGAATTTGAAGTTTGTTTTCAAGCTTTTTTTGGAAGCAATGATTTGTCGGAAGAAGGAAAGTAGGATCTCCTCCGTTTTGGAGATTTCAGCTTAGATTCAAAAAAAATCTTCTGTACAGAAAACGAATTCTCTGACCGAATTAAAAAGTAAGGAATTCAAAATGGCAACTCCCGATTTAGAAATCAGAACGGTCACTCAAGAACTGATGGAAGTTCAGAGAGCTCTCAACGTATTCCGAGAAAAACAGAAAAATCGCGAATCTGTCGATGATGCCGCGATTGAGTTTGTTACAAAGGCAGATCTTGTCATTCAGAGGGCGGAGAGAAAGGAAATCTTTTTGACGGAAGATCAAAAAAGAAAAATCAAAAACAATCTTCTTCGAATCCGCGCTTCCCTTGTCCGTAATCAGGCTTTATAGGAGTTCCTACAAAATAGTTCTATAATTTTCCTTGCCAGTGTAGAATTTTCTATGCTAAGGAAAATTTTCTAAAATTTCCCGCAAACCCGCCTCCTCCACCCAAAAAACTCAGCGAAAAGCGCTCTCGATAGGTCCGCATTGAACTCAATGCGCCGCTCTCTAAGGATCGCGCCGCAGGGTGGGATCGCGGCTTTCACAGAAAAAACCGTCGTTGTTCTTACACTCTTTTAAAAGAAAGAACGGATTCATTTTTAAAATACGTTTGTTAGTTTCTTGATCTTCTCTCCCGAATCCTTCCTCCAAATCCTTTTTGACACCGCAAGCCCGTAAAAATAGCCTATCTCCAGTGGAAAAGATTGAAGTTGGAGTGATCGCCGCGGCGGGTAAGGGGACAAGGGCCTATCCTAGGACATCCTACATTCCCAAGCCCTTATTCGAATTTCAGGGAAAGACGATCCTAGAAAGAAACGTGGAACTCATGCAGACCACTTTCAAGGTCAAAAAAATTTATGTCCTCGTCGGACATCTCAAAGAAATGGTAGTTTCCGAAATCGAAAAGATTCAGAAAAATCACCGCAACGTCGAAATCATTCCTTCACCTTGGACTACGAAGGGACTCGCGAGCGATATCGCAAGTTTAGAATCTCAGATCCGTTCTCCTTTTATCACGATCTTGGGAGACGAATTTTACTTTCATCCCGATCACAAGAAATTCTTAAATACGCTTCAAAAACATCCTAAGCTCATCGCATCCATCGGGGTTCAGCAGACTTCTCTTCTTTCCCGCATCCGTAAGAATTATTCAGTGGAGCTCAAAGGTGATCGGATTCTCGAACTCGTCGAAAAACCTTCCGATCCACCGAACGATCTCCTCGGTTTGGGAAGTTATCTTTTTACTCCCGCATTCTTTGAATACTTTAAAAAAACTCCACCTTCTCCCAAAAGTGGAGTCATTGAAATCACCGACGTCATCGACTTTATGGCGAAGGACAGCGGAAAGGTTTATGCGACCGAGTTGGACGTGGAATATTTCAACATCAATTCCATGCAGGACTATCATCACGCGGTCTATGAAATCCGAAACGAAGAATTCGCACGTTTTAAAACGACGTTGATCATCCCTACCAAAAACAACGAACGTTCCATCGCGGACGTCATCGTGGATTTTAGAGAAAAGGTGGATGAGATTCTCGTCGTAGACGCTGGATCTACGGATAAAACATTAGAAATCTCTAAAAAAGAAAAAGCTAAAATTCTTCACTGCGACGCGGAAGGCGCTTCGGACGTTTTTGGAAAACAGATTCAGAAAGGAATTCATTCCGCATCCGGAGATATCACGATCGTCGTAACTCCGGACGGCTCTTACCGCTCCAAGGATTATCCGAAACTTTTGGAATATCTAAAAGATTCCGATATGGTCATCGGCACACGAACGACTCGTCAGATGATCGAACAAGGCTCCAATCTTTTACCCGGAGTTCGGGTCGTAAATCTGATTCTTGGAAAACTCATCGAAGTGTTTTGGTGGGGAATGGAACCCCGTTTTACGGACGCGATGTGTTCTTATTTTGCGATCTGGAAGGATTCTTATTCTAAAATCGAAGAACGTCTGGAAATGAAGGATCAAAGAATTATCCCGGAACTCATGATGGAAACAGTGAGATCGTATATGCGTTGTATCGAAATTCCGATTTCCTATTATCGTCCGATCGAATCGGTAAAAAAGAAAATGGCGCAGGAGTTCTTCTCCATCGTTCGACTCATGTTAAAGAAAAAATGGTTTAGCAATTAATTTAGAATTTTGTAATTATAGAATATGGAAAAGGGAAATTTATGGCAAAGAAAGTTTTAGTAACCGGTGGATGCGGATTTTTAGGTTCTCACGTTTGTGAACTGTTTCGTAAACAGGGTTGGGACGTGATCAGCTACGATAGTATGACCAAATACGAATTGAAAAGAACCGGTTACGGCACCGAAGCCACGAGAGAATACAATTGGAATTATTTACAAGCGCTCGGAGTCACGATGGTAAAAGGGGATATTCGAAATCTCGAACACCTTCTGGATCGAACCACCGGATGCGATTTTGTCGTTCATACCGCGGCTCAGCCGGCCATGACGATTTCCTGGGAAGATCCGGAGTTGGATATGACGACTAACGTTGTAGGAACTTTTAACGTTCTCGAAGTCGCTCGTAAAAGAAATATTCCCGTCGTGAACACGAGTTCCATCCACGTCTATGGAAACTCGATCAACGATTCGCTCAAGGAAGGCGCGACTTCTTACGAAAGAACTCCCGTGGCGATCGGTGAAGACCAACCCGTGATGGTGGGGGAAATATCTCCTCTTCACGCTTCTAAGATGAGCGCGGAACACTACGTGAGAACGTATGTCGATATGTATAAAATTAAAGCCGCTTCCTTTCGTTTTACCGGAATCTACGGCGAACGCCAGTTTGGCGGAGAAGATCACGGTTGGGTCGCAAATTTCGCGATTCGTTCCGTTTTCGGTTGGCCTCTGAGAATTTTCGGAACCGGAAAACAGGCGCGCGACATTCTTTATGCGGCCGATGGAGCCGAGAGTTATCTCAGATGGTTTGAAAATCCTACTCCTGGAGTTTTTAACATCGGAGGCGGGCCGGATCATAAAATTTCCTTATTGGAATGTATTCATATGATCGGAGATATCTTGGGTAAAAAACAAGAGATTCAATTCGACGTGGAAAGACCGGGAGATATGCGTTATTTTATCTGCGATATCACAAACGCGAAAAAATTCGGATTTAACCCGAAGTTCAAACCGAAAGAAGGTGTGGAAAGGTTGATTCGCTGGATCGAAGAAGATAAGTCCGTATTCGAAGTTAAAAAATGAAAAACCTCGTCGTAATTCCGGCGTACAACGAGGAAGAAACCATCCGAGAAGTCGTGGAGCGCGCTCTTGTTTATTCGGATGTTCTCGTCGTAGACGACGCTTCGAAAGATAAAACTCCGCAGATTCTAAAAGAATTAATCAAGAAGAATCCTAAAAAGTTGTTCACCATTCGTCACGAGAAAAATACCCATATTCCGGGTGGAATTCAGGATGGAATGAAGTTCGCCGTTGAAAAAAAATACGATTCCGTGGTCACGATGGACGCGGGTCTTTCTCACGATCCGGATAAACTTCCGGAATTCATTCAAGCGGACGCGGATCTTGTGATCGGAAGCCGCGTGACTTCGGATGGGGTTCCACTTTACAGAAAACTAATATCCTTTATCGCAGCAAAGGTGATGAACTATTGTATTTCTCCCGGGTTCTTCGATCTTTTAGGATATCGTTTGAAGGATTGTACTTCCGGTTATAGAAAGTATTCCAAAAGAGCTTTTACCTGGATCGCGGAATCTAAGTTAGAATCGATCGCTTTCGACTTTCACATGGAAGCCCTTTCGATCGTAGCGAAAAATCGCGGAACGATTTCCGAGATCGGAATTCACTACGTCTTCTCTAATTCTTCCTTCAATCGAAGGGTTTTGAAACAGGCGATCGGGTTCGCATTAAAACTTCTCAGAAGAAAATTAGGACTGGCTGGTTAGAATATGAAACTGGAAACCTGGCTCCAAAAACTGGATTCTCCCTTAAAGGGACTTCTCATTCTTACGTTTCTCTACGGACTTGTGACGCTCGCGCTCTGGTCCCGTTACGAATGGAATCCTTCTTCGATGGTCAACTTCGGAGAAGAATTTATCAAGAAGAATGAGCCGGAATCTCCAAACGGAGTTGTCGCTTTCAAAGGAAAGGAAGGAGACCTCGGAGCCGGTTACGACGGACAAATCTTTTACTATTATTCCAGGTCGATTTCCAATCTGAGTTTGCAATGGCCGGCCGGTTTTGATGAGACCTACAGAGCTCCGAGAATCGGTTATCCTCTTCTTCTTTCCGTCTGGGGAATTTTCGGAAAGTGGGGAAACATAGCGGGAATGTATATCCTCAGCCTTTCCTTGCTTTATCTTTCTTATCTAGCGTTACGCGTTCTTCTCAAGGAAAAATCTCATTGGGCGATTTTGTATCTGATCTCTCCGTTTACTTTAGCGAGTTATTCGGTACTCGTGAGCGACACGATTATGGTTTCTTTGATCGTTCTTGCGATCTACTTTTATCAAAAAGAAAGTTATATTCCTTTTTACGTTCTTTCCGGTCTCGCTTTGGTGACTAAAGAACCCGCGTTATTCTATCTTTTCTCCTTGGGACTTGCTGCATTATCTAAAAAAGACATTAAGAAAATGTTAATCGTTGGTTCGACTCTGCTCGTTCCGGTTCTCTGGCAAGTTTATTTGAAATACACTTTGCCGAATTGGACTCCGACAAGACTTGCGGTTTTTATGATTCCTTTTGAGGGAATTTTTAAATATCTTTTGGAGTTGGCCGGAAGTTTTACGAGCGGAGGAGGAATCAAACAGGTCGTTCGGTCCTTTTCCAAATTTCCTCTTGTGCTTCAGTTTCTGACGATGTTTTTGATTCCTTTTACGGGATCTTGGAAGAAGGGAACATTTTATAAAGTCGGATTTTCTTTGGTGATTTTGATGATCGCGATCGCGAATCACTATCACTTCTGGTCCGAGTATATCAACACGATTCGTCTTTTTACCTTTGCGATTCCATTCTATCTTTTTATCAAAGCCGAAGACGAGAAGATCGTCGATCGACCGTTTTTGATTCTATTCTTTATCAACTTGGTTTTGATTCTTGCCAGACTGACGGTTCTTTACAAAGTTCAAGACTATGTGATTCGATAATTCTTTTTTATCTTGAGAATTCCTTTTTGACAAAGAATTCTCAAGGTGAATATTAAGGTCCAAAATTCTAACGGACTGAAAATCCTAAGTTCGTTCGCACTCGATCGAAAACGGATTCACTTGTGAAAGGAAGTTCCTTATGATAAGATTTCGAATTCTCGCAGCATTCGTTTTCCTTTTTATTCTTTCGGAAACGGTTTTCGCGCAAACACCCGCAAACAAAGAAGCGGGCAAGAAGAAAGATCAATGCGCCGAGCTCTACAATCAAAGACAGTTTGAAAAGGCCCTTGAGTTTTGTAACAAATCCTTGGAGTTGAACCCCAACGACGCCAATGCCTACGATCTCAGAGGCTGGATCAAAGTGAATCTTTACAAATACGAAGAAGCGATCGCCGATTTTAGCGCAGCGATTCAATTGGATGCGAAGAATGCACAAGCGATCTTTAATCGCGGTTATACGTATTATTACATAAACGATTATAAAAAGGCGCTGGTAGACATCAACGAATCGATTCGTCTCAACCCGGAGTTTAATCGTTCTTATCTCATGAGGGGAAAGATCGGAAACGAACTACAAACCTACGAAGAGGCAATAGAGGATTTGAATCGTTGTATCGAAGTCGATCCGAATTGGGTGGAAGCCTTGGTGGAACGCGGGATCGTCTATATCAAAACGAGTAAATTAGGGGATGCCTATCAAGACTTCGATAAAGTGTTAAAACTCGATCCCAAAAATGCGAGGGCTTTTTACAACAGAGGAATCATTTTAGTCTCGGTGGAAAATCCTGAATTCAAAAAGAACGGATGTTACGATCTCTTTCAAGCTCATAATCTCGGTCATGAAAAGGCGATCAGAGCCTTGGATCATTTTTGCGCGGAGTTTAAGAAGAAGTGAGAATGCAAGACAATATACGTTAGTCGCCTTGCGATTAACGTTTCGGTCGAAATCCTTTTTGAACGCGGACTAAAAGTCCGCATTCGACCTGATGATTTACGGCTGAATCGTTTTTACTCGAAAAACTCTATTTGTTAAAAAGATCAAAACCGCGATTCCCAAAAAGAAAAGAGTCCGGATAATCCAGGTTGAAACCGGAGGTTCTCCGATCGAATATCCGAAATTTTCATTCTCTCTTTCTTCTTTGATCGAAACTTCGCTTTGAAAAGAAGTTTCAGTGAATGTTTTTGCAAAGTCGAATTCGGGGCCTTGTGCATAAGGGTTTCCGTAATAAATCCTAAGATCTTGGGAGTCAAAGTTTCCTTCTTCGTCCAAGTCCAAAGGGAAAACGATTTCCTCCTGGAGAATATAAACTTCCATTCGTTCCACCGTTAGGGAAGGATCGTCTCCGTCGAAAATTTCAAATTTGAGTTCCGATGCTACCGGATCCGTAAAGATAAAATTCGTATCGGGAGGAGTATTCGGTTTTTTTAAAATTCCATTCTCCTTTAAAAGACTGAATTCTTTCGAATTGTCTTTGAAAAAGACCTTAACGTTTCGATCGAATTTCTCCTCCTTTAGATGAAGGACGACTCTGTGAATAGGAACTTTCATCGGATTTTTATAATAGAATACGGAGGATCTTGTATCAGGGTTGAAACCGAATTCTAAATCCGATCTTTCCAAATCTTTTTTAAATTCCACTCTCTCCAGAATCGGTTTGTAAACCGCTTTCGAAAAAGTAAAATCCGAGTTCGAATCCGTTTCTATTCGAACATACGTCGTCTCTTCGTCGGACTCGAATTGAATTTCATTGGATGTTTCTCCGCCTAGGTAGCTGTAGATATTAAAACTGGATTGAATCTCCCGATCTTCCGGATTTTTTCCTAAATAAATCGTTCCCCTCACTTCGTATTCGGAAGGGCCCTGAGCAAGGATTGCCGTATAACGTGTTTTAGGCGGTGTTTTCGGAAGTTTTAAGACATAAACGTTCCCTTCTTCGTTTTTTACCTTGAAGAGAAGTTTTGCGGAAGATTCTCCTCCTTCGTTTGACGCTTCGATTGAATTGCGGGTGATAAATGGAATCGCTCGTCCGTTCCGGACGATTCTTCTATCGTTGATTCCGGAATGTCTGACGATGTCTTCGTCCAACTTTATCTTTCCGTAAAAATTTCCGTCTTCATCTTTTTGTTTTTCTATCTTAGGAATTTGGATTTCTTTGTAATATTTATAACCTTTTGTGTTGATCGTTTCCGCGGATAAAGACGTAAAGGTCGAGGTCGCTCCGATCATAAAAATTAAAATCGCCAAACCGGAGAATGTTTTAGAGATTGAAAGTTTATCCTTAAACTTCTGATAAAAAAGACTCACTAAGAAAAAGCCGACCCCCAGGGTAAAACCCGCGATGATTCTTACGATGACGCTCATCGTCCAAATATCATAAAAATATAACTTAGCGAGCAGGACGGAAGCCACCGCTATTCCGACGATCCGGAAGGATTTGAAGGAATATCTAAATCCGATAAAAAGAAATAGGGAGGCGTAAAATGCAAGAACATAAGAATATCCTAAAATTCTATAGTGTTCGTCGCGAACCGTAAAATGGACGTCGACCATCGTTCCCCAGATCAAAGTGATAATTCCCATATAAATAAATCCTCTTTCAAACCGGAAATCGGTTTTGTGTTTTCGAATTTGATACGTTGCAAAAAGAAATAAGGACGCGAGGACGTAGAGTGCGAATCTTTCGTTCAAAAGAAAAATTCTGTCTACGTCTTCCATCTGATTTAGAAAGTAGAGCCTGAACAATGCTACTGCCCAAATTGCGATCGAGATAAGCTGAAAGGATATCTTCTTAAAATTACTCCCTAGGATCGAAACGGCGCCCGCGAGTGTTATCCACGAGAACGTCAGCCAGCTTCCTTCGGAAAAGTCCGTCAAAGAGGCAAATGTAAATCCCAGAAGAAGACAAAAGTTGATAGTTTCAAAGGTGTCTTCTGTTTGTTGCGATAAGCGGTTCGTTTTTTTTCCGTAACGGTCGATCATTACCGCAAAGAGGAGAGCTCCAAAGAGAAAAAAATGCGCCGTTAAATTCGGATAAAATTCCCGCAATTGATTGTATCCGCTGTAACCGAAGAAAAGGGCGTTGAATACCTGAAAAAGCGGGAACAGGATGAAATTCAGTTTTGGAAAAACGCTTCCTGAATCTTCGGTATGATCGAGAGACTTAGGAAAAAAGAAAAAGATTCCGTATAAAAAGAGAAAGAAGGAAAAATTGATGAACAAAAAAGGAACGATAAAACCGCTTTGGTGAATATTTTCCGCCGACCAAAACGTATAAAGAACGAAGTTCGCGGTTAGGAGGGTTAAGGAGGAAATCAACCAAGGTAGTCTTTTTAAAATTAAGAAATGTAGAATATTCAAAAAAAGTAAATATCCGAAGAGGAACCGATAAGAATTCTCTCCTTGCGAGATTAAAACCGGCGACAATACGGATCCGATCAATCCGAAAATATAAAGTATTTCTTTTCGGATCCAATAGGCAAGTCCGGAGGAAAATACGCTGAGAAAAGTAAGATAAAGAAAGGTTTCCGAAAGGGAAAAGAGATCGTAGTAATAATACGAAGCGAACAAACTCAAATAGACTATGGAAAATCCGGTTCCCAAAACCGATTCTGGTAGGATCCGATATCCTTTGACGTTGAGCCGAAGTCCCGTAAAGGAAATTCCGAATCCGATCGACATACCGATCAGGATTCTTCCGGACTCGTTGACCCAACGATTGTCGAACGCATATTTGATAAACCAGATCGTTGCAAGAAGGATAGAAAACAATCCCGCTTTACCTAAAAGATTTCCTCCCAAAAAAAGTTCCCATTTTGGGCTTCTCGTCTTTTCGACCGGCTTTTCTATCTTTGTCTGTGGAGGTTCTTTTTGCGGAAATTCCCGAGCCGTCTCGACTTCGGCCGGCTTGGCGGAATACGTCGCGATTTCTTTTTTGAGGGAAACCACTTCTTCTTCGAGTTGATCTAAACGTTTTTTTATATTCTCGATATCCAAGTAATACCTCTCATCCGAAGCATTCCGATATTTTTGTCATTTCCGAAGATGGAAAGCAAAATAACAATTGTTCGCAGTCTTTCCGACATAATGAATTTTCGTCTTTGATTTTCAAAGTGTTGAGATTGTTCCTCAAAAAGCAAATGACAGGGGGAGAAGTTGTGATTTTCTAGTGATCAGATTCGAATTTTTTACATCAGGATTAAAAACCCATGAGCGCAACCAAGACCGCCGTTGATCAAGCGACCGCGAAAAAAGCTCTTTCCATCTCCGCAGGAGTGATTGAGGACGTTACGAAAGCCCTTGCTGCACGTTGCAGCGTAAACGGAAAAGTTTCCGTTGAGAAGATGGACGCAAACCAGCTCGTCCAGTATCAAATCGCATGGCTGACAGCCGAACAAAAGATCGCAGAGAAGTTCGTAGATTACGCTTGGGATTCTTCCCTGGGAACGGGAGATCTCGAACAAGAGATGGCGGTCGTTTTTGCAGCCGAGACCGTGAACCACGTTCGTTCCGAAATCAGTTCCCGGCCTTCCGAATACGGAATTAAATCCTCCGATTTGGTTTCCAGAATTTACAACGATGAAATCAATAAATTTCTCGAAGACGCGATGGCGATCGAGAACTACAATGAGATCGCGGATAAGATCGTTTCCAAAGGTCACTTTGGAGCTTATGGTCTTGACGACGATCACGAGATGTTTCGCGAAACGTTTAAGAAGTTTGCCGAAGACGTGGTGATGCCTCACGCGGAACACGTTCACAGACACGACGATATCATTCCCGAAGATATCATCGGAGGACTCAAGGATATGGGATGTTTCGGTCTTTGTATTCCCGAGTCTTACGGTGGAATTCAGCCGAACGAAAAACCGGACAACCTTTCCATGCTTGTGGTCACCGAAGAACTTTCCAGAGGCGGTTTAGGAATCGCAGGTTCCTTGATCACTCGTCCGGAGATCATGTCTAAGGCTCTTCTCAAAGGGGGGACACAGGCTCAAAAAGATAAGTGGCTCCCGCTTTTAGCAACGGGTGAAAGGATGGCCGGGATCATGGTGACCGAGCCGAACTACGGTTCCGACGTTGCCGGTGTTTCCGTTACCGCAAAGCCGTCTAACGGCGGTTGGGTGATCAACGGCGTAAAAACTTGGTGCACGTTTGCGGGTTATGCAAATCTTCTTCTAATTCTTTGTAGAACCGAAGCGGATCCTTCTTTGAAACACAAAGGACTTTCGATTCTTCTCGCTGAAAAACCGAGCTTCCCAGGTCACGAATTTACCTATACACAACCGGAAGGCGGAAAGATCGAAGGAAAGGCGATCGGAACGATCGGTTATCGCGGTATGCATTCCTTCGAAGTTTCTTTTGACAACTACTTTGTTCCCGCAGAGAATCTGTTAGGCGGAGAAGAGGGAAGAGGAAAAGGCTTCTACTTCCAGATGGAAGGTTTTGCGGGAGGAAGAATCCAGACCGCAGCTCGCGCACACGGTGTGATGCAAGCCGCATTGGAAGCCGCTCTACGTTATGCGCAGGAAAGAGCCGTTTTTCAAAAGCCGATTTTCGAATACAATCTTACCAAATACAAGATCGCGAGAATGGCGGTGATTCTTCAGGCCTCTCGTCAATATTCGAATTACGTTGCGAAACTTTTGGACGACCATAAAGGACAAATGGAAGCGACTCTGATTAAATTCTACGCTTCTAAAGTTGCGGAATGGGTTACGAGAGAAGCGATGCAGATTCACGGTGGAATGGGATACGCGGAAGAATATGCGGTTTCCCGTTATTTCGTGGACGCTCGTGTGTTCTCTATTTTTGAAGGCGCCGAGGAAGTGATGGCTCTGAGGGTAATTGCAAAATCTCTAATGGACCAATACGCAGCGGGATGATTTTTTAAAACTAACGTTAGTTTGGCGGGGGGGGGGGCTTCCCCTCGCTCCAGCCGCTTCGCGTCTTTCGCTACCCCTTCTCCGGGTAATTTCGTATTCAAAAAGACCCGGACCCATTTGCGGACGAAGAAGACAAAAATCAGAGAACAGAGTTTCCGTAAAGAGAAATCGTAACCAATAGCGTGTTCTTACGATCGATGCGTGGCACGTGACAGTCTATCGTTCGCCGATTCCCGCAATACGGAGAAAAAAATCCGTAATGAGGACTTTAAAACCGAGACTCCATCTTCCAAATAAGAGTCGTCATATTATATTTTATGCATATTAGACGATGGAAACGAAGTGACGGTTTTGGGCCGGATTTGGGACTTCGATTACGATAGGGAAATTCAAAGGATTCTAACGAGTTTATTGGAAACTCCGCAATGGCTCGCTTAGGAACTCCAACGGTCCTTATTCCTTCGGAGAAAATATATTTCTTTCTTCCGTAATTCCTTTTAGATGTCTTGCCCCCAAAAATTCAAATTGATCCTTACCGATTTTTTCAGCAAAGTTTTCAGTCGTCAAAATGCTCTTTCCAAAATCTTTGCAAAGGGACTCGACTCGAAACGCTTGATTGACTGCGTTTCCGATCACCGTAAAATCCAAACGATCCTTGGCTCCTACGTTTCCATAGACGACGTCGCCCACGTTAAGCGCCATTCCTAAGTAAATAGGAGTTTCCGGATTCTCCTCGTTCCAGCGTTTTACGGAATTTTTAATTTTGACCGCCGCGTTTAATGCCGAAATACAAGCGCTTTGCGGGTCTTCTTCGCTTGCGGGAAAGATGGCGAGGATCGCGTCTCCAATAAATTTTAGAATCTCGCCTTTCTCTTCTTGAATCGGTTCTGCGGTAAGTTCAAAGTAGTGATCCAAAATTTCGACGATTCTTTTCGGAGGATTGTTTTCACTCAAGGAAGAGAAGTCCCTCAGATCCGCGCAAAGAATCGCGGCGTAGATGGATTCTCCAGTTCCTCTTCTGAATTCTCCGGATAAAACCCTTTTAGACGCGTTTGGTCCGAGATAAACTTCCAAGAGTTCGTTCACAGCGAATTTTCTGGATTCTAAATCCAAACGTAATGATAATACGCTTAAGATAGATCGAAAGGATTCGATCTGTTCTTCGGTAAATCCTTCCGGAGCGTGTGTTGTCCAAGAAACAACACTTCCTATATTGAGGCTGAAAGTCGCAGGAAAGATACAGTAATCTGTGGCTCCCTTTTCTTTCAAATCGACGCAGATCGGATAAGAAAGATCGGCATCGGGTCCGACCAATTTACAACGAATGAATTCTTTTTTTCCTTCTCGGATCAAGTAGATCGGACTATCGATGTATTGCGGTTCGCTCAGCGCTCCATGAGGAATTAAGAGCATCTGTGTTTCTTCTTTTGTCCAGATGATGGATCTTACCATCACTTCCGGGTGCATCGTCGGGATGCTCGTAAAAAATCTGGAAACCGGAACTCCCGATTCGATCAGTCGTTGATTGAGTCCTTCCAACAATTCTTTCGTTTCTAAGTTCCTGGATTCGGAGCCGGATAACCAATTGATAATTTCTTTCATTCCAATTTCTTCTTCGAATTCTATTTTTGTCTTAGACCTTTTATCTTTCCGTTTTGGTTCAAAATAAACGACCGGATCGTACATTCGTCTTACGAATTCGAACGAACCTTCCTTGCAAGTTAGAATCCGCTTTCTTTCCAGAGAGGAATATCTAATTTTCTAGATATTCTAAAGGCTGAATTCATTAGGCCCACATGACTGTATGTTTGAGGGAAATTTCCCCACTGTGAACCGTCTTCCGGATCCACATCTTCAGAAAAAAGACCGAGGTGATTCGTAAATCGAGTGAGGTTCTTAAAATACACTTTGGCTTCTTCTATTCGTCCGATACAGGCTAACGCATCGACGTACCAAAAAGCGCACACGAGGAAACTTGTTTTAGGTTCTCCAAAATCGTCGGAATGTTTGTATCGATAGAATAATCCATCTTTGGTTTTTAATTCACTTTCTAAAGCGGAAAGATGATCTTTCGTTTTTTGAGAACTTGGATCCAAATATCCCATACTTATCAGCTGCAAAAGGCTCGCGTCAAGACTGGCAACGCCTTCCGCCTGCGTATATACTTTGCGGATCGGATCGTAACATTTTTCGATGCGAATCTCGGCCTCCCGTTTCAGCTTTTTTGCTAGGTCGCATATCTCCCGATCATGAAGGCTTTCTCCGATTTTTATCGCAGCCGAACTTCCAGCCCAGTGAAATAAGAAAGTGTAACAATGCTTTTGTTTCGTATTTCGAAACTCCCAAAGACCTGCGTCCGGCTCGTCCATAGTTCTTTCTAAATGTTTAAGAAGTTGGAATATTAGAGTTCTTGAGGTCGATTTATCTTCAGTGTGAAATCTACGATCGATATATAGAGGCACCAATGAAAGGAGTATTTGTCCGTATACGTCGTTTTGAATATGCGTGTACGCCTGGTTCCCGACTCTCACCGGTAGATTTCCCATATATCCGTTTAGGCCGATGATTTTTTCCTCTATCTTCTCCTCACCTCCGATCGAAAACAACGGTTGAATTCTGCCGGAATTCTTTGTCGCAATATTCTCTAAAAAATGAGAATACATTTCCATCTCTTCAAAATGAGCGATATTGTTTAATGCGGTTAACGTGTAGTATGCGTCTCGAATCCAGCAATATCTATAATCCCAATTTCTTTCGCCTCCGGGATGTTCGGGAAGACTTGTGGTACTGGATGCGATGATCGCCCCCGTATCCTGATATTGATGAAGTTTCAGAGTTAATGCGGATCGAATCACGAAGCTCTGCTCAAATTCTCCGATTCCGCAGTGTTTAACCCAATTTCTCCAGTATTTGCGGGTTCGATTGTATAACTCGTCGACCGTTTTCTCTAACGGAGCTTCAAACGGTTCGCCGTATGTAAGGACCAAATATTTTTCTTCGTTTAAAACGAACGAAGACTCTTGTATAATATAATTTAAAGAGACATTCGTTGTTAAGCGAACGTCGGAGCCTAAACCGGTAAATAGAAGATGATTGCTGCCTATATTGGTCTTTGGAGAATATTCTCCATAGTTTCCAGTCGGGTTACAGAGAATGCGTATATTCGGAGAGCCCGAAATCGGCCGAATTTTTCTTACGAACATAAGAGGTTTATAATGTCTTTCATACTCGGAAAAACGAGGTGCAAAGTCGGTAACTTCAAAAACTCCGTCTTTCGCTTCTATTCTAGTCGCGATTATATTCGTATTTTCTTCGTATCTCTGATTAAACTTTGGATTAGGTTCCGCTGTCTCTACTTTAAATTTTCCTCCTTTTTTTTCATCTAAGAGAGAACCGAAAATAAACGAAGAATCGAATCTCGGCCAGCATAACCATTCAACGTTCGTATTTTGATTGATAAGAGCTAAATAGGAACAATTCCCGACGATTCCAAACGGATACGTATGTTTCGGCATCTTATTCTCCTTTGGATGCGTCGGCGAGTTTATGCAATAAATCTAATGTTTGATCGACAGATTTTAGATAAAATCGTGCCGATGTCGGGCCGATTCCGACTTTGATCGAAAATGAATCGGAGGACAATTCCCTAAACATGTCTTCATCCGTCCAATCGTCTCCGATCGCTAAGATAAAGTCGGGCATAATTTCCGATGCGATTAGTTTCGTCGAAATGCCTTTATTTACGCCTGCGGATTTCACTTCCACCACCTTGTTTCCCTTTAAAACTTGGATATCCAGATTTCCCGTAAAATTGACTAGATCATTCAGTAATTCTCTCGAAAGATTTTCACCGGCTTCCGACTCTGCGCCGCGAAAATGCCAAACAAGAGAGAATTCTTTTTCCTCGATGAAGGAACCGGGCAATCGATCCACATAACGATCTAAGATGGAATAGATATCGGTTTTCCAAGCCGCCGAAAGGTCTCTGAACAGAGTCCAATCCTCGTCTTCTTTTTTCCAAACGCCGTGTTCGGCGATAAATCTTAGATTTAAACCGGATAAGGTTTTATCCAGCCAGAGGCGACTTCTTCCGCTAACAATGTAAACGATATTGCGCGAGTCAGAGGAAAGTATTTTAAGTAATCCTAATACATTCGATTTTGGAACGGCCGAGTTCGGATCTTTGGCAAAGGCAACGAGGGTTCCGTCGTAATCCAGAAACAAAAGTCTTTTTTTTGAAACCGAATATTTGATCAGTAATTCCCTTTTCGTTTCGCCTTGTAGTAATTTAGCCGATAGATCCTCGATCGAGTTCTTTGTATCGTCCAATTTTTCCAAAAAATCGTTCGCCCATCGATTCACGTCGTAACGTTTGATTCTTTCCACCATGGGGAGGTTGCGCGTGATTTGTTCTTCAAGAGGCATTTCCAATGCTTCCAGAATGGCTGCGGATAAATCTTCAGCATTATTAGGATTTATTAATATGGATTCCGTCAATTCTTTTGCTGCGCCGGCCATTTCCGATAATACTAAAACGCCGGAGTTGTCGGGTTTGCTGACCAGATATTCCTTTGCTACAAGATTCATACCGTCCCTTAGCGGTGTCACCATTGCGACGTTTGAAATGCCGTATAACGCGACCAATTCTTCAAACGAGTAGGAACGATATTGATACACGATCGGAGTCCAATCCAAGGTTCCAAACAACCCGTTGATTTTTCCGATCATCCCTTCTATAGTTTCCCTCATCTTAAAATATTCCGGTACTTCCACTCGGGACGGAACTAAGATCATAATGAGTACGACTTTTTCTTTCCAGATCGGATGATGATTTAGAAAGAATTCGAATGCTTCCAGACGTTTGACGATTCCCTTCGAATAGTCCAATCTGTCGACCGATAAAATCAGCTTTATATTCTTAAATCCGAGCGAAAGTTCCCGTCTCTTTTGTTCACATTCTTCGCTTTCTGCGTAACTTCGGAACTTATCAAATTGAATTCCCATTGGAAAGGTTTCTACTTTTACGAAATGATCGAAATTCTGTATCAAACCAAAATTATTATCAAGACCGAGAATTCGTAATACGGACCGCAGAAAGTATTGCGTATAATCGTAAGTATGAAATCCGATCAAATCGCTTCCTAATAGTCCAAGGATGATTTCCTTTCTCCATAACATCGGAAGTAATCTATAAACTTCGAAATGAGGGAAGGGGATGTGAAGAAAAAAGCCGATCTTAATGTCCGGAACTTTATCTCTTAATAATTTAGGTAAAAGTAATAGATGATAGTCGTGGATCCAGATCGTATCTTCCGGATTGTAAATTTCCAAAATCGCGTCGCAGAATTTTTGATTGATTAGGCCGTAACTAGTCCAGTCTTCTTGCTGATATTTCGTAAAACTCGGAAAATAATGAAACAAAGGCCAGATCGTTCGATTACAGAAACCGAAATAGAAAGAATCAACTTCTTGCTCAGTAAGATAAACGGGATACGCTGAATAGTCTTTTAATAAAAGGGCTGAAAGATTCGCTTTATCACAATTCGGATCTACAATTCCCGGCCAGCCTACCCAAGTGTATTCCGTCGACTTGTCCGACGCAGAGATCAAAGATTCCAAAAACGAAGACAGCCCAGTCGCTAAACCTCCGACACTTCTATGACAAACGATCTTTTCATTTTCGAAGGAAATATGAATCGGAAGTCGATTGGAAGCAATGATGAGTTTTTGATTCGCCATTCGGATTTTACGCCGTATTTTTTAGTAAATTTAGATTTGAAATTCATTTCCTGTTGTGCGGAGGGTTGGTTTAACGGAAACGATTTATGTTTCATTCTACGATTTACTTTCGCTCAATTATAGAAACAACTTCTATCATGACCAGATTTTTTTTTTCTCTGTGTGTTTCTTTTATTCGAATCGCTTTTTAAGTTAAAGTTCTTTTTACGATTGATTCATTTCGTTTCAAATGAGTTATGATACGTTTTTTACTTGAAACTCGAGGAGTATTTCTGCAAATACGAATGTGACTAAAAAAAATCCGTAGAACCGCCTTCACTGAAAGAAACAAAGTCCATTTTAATGTCCGGTGTT
The DNA here is from genome assembly GCF_016918785.1 of Leptospira ainazelensis. Lineage (GTDB taxonomy): Bacteria > Spirochaetota > Leptospiria > Leptospirales > Leptospiraceae > Leptospira > Leptospira ainazelensis. Next base: position 85,434 of record NZ_JAFFPT010000062.1, read on the forward strand.
CAGCATCTTTTCGATCTATCCTTTGGACAAGCGACTCAAGAAAAAGTTATAGAAGATATCAAAAGTAGCGCCGTATTAAGATCCGCGAATCTTTGGGTCTTATTACTCGCTATATTGATTGCTTCCGTCGGACTGAATTTAAACTCCACCGCAGTGATTATCGGCGCAATGCTTATTTCGCCGCTGATGGGACCGATCATGGCCATCGGTCTTGCCGTCTCTATCAATGATTTTGAACTTCTTCGGAAAGCTTCCGTAGGATTGGGTATCGCCGCCGGCGCTTCGATACTTGTCTCGAGTATCTACTTCGCGTTATCTCCGTTAAACATCGAAGGAAACGAATTACTGACTCGAACAAGTCCTACCGCGTGGGACGCGCTCATCGCGATTTTCGGCGGTTTAGCGGGAGCTGTCGGAATCACCCGAAATGAAAAAACAAACGTCATCCCCGGCGTTGCGATTGCGACGGCGCTTATGCCGCCTCTTTGTACCGCCGGTTACGGCATCGCGACAGGTAATTTTTCATTTTTCGCCGGAGCCTTATATCTTTTTTACGTAAATTCCATTTGTATCGCTCTTGGAACTCTAATCATTTGCAGAGCGCTAAAATATTCTCGAGTCACTTACTTAGATCCCGTGCGAAGAACTCACGTAAGAAGGACGATCATACTCATATTAACATTGTCCTTACTTCCGAGCGCTTATTTCGGATATAACCTGGTTAAAAAAACGATCTTTGAGAAGAACGCGACTGCGTTTATAGAGAAAGAAATTAAAACTTCAGAAGCGCGCATTCTGAGTAATTCGATATCTTACGATAAAAAAAACATCGAAGTCATGATATTGGGAAAAACTTTAAACCAAGAAGAACGCGATCGTTTGAAAATGCGTCTTGCTCAGTATGATTTGGGACAATCAACTCTTACGATTCAGAACGGACTAGATATGTCTATGAATTTAGGCGCAAAAAATCTATCGGAGGAAGATAGGAAATTAAAGGAAAGGGCGAAAGCAGAGCAGCTTCTTGCGGAAATGAAAACTATCTATCCGGAAATCGAAAGTCTTGCGATTTCCAGTACGAATCTGATCGATAATGAGAATTTTGAAAATCAAGTAACGTTAGTATATATCGGTACAAAAAAACGTTCTCTAAAATTCAACGTAGAGAAAATCGTAAATTGGCTTCAAGTCAGAACCGGAGGAGAGGTTAAGATTCTAGTAGATTAGAATTGCGATTTTTTCGGAATTCATATTGAGTTGTTAGTTTTTAGCGGCAGCTTGTCTTTCTTGCGTGAGCCAATACGGGAGGAAGGTTTTAAGATACTGTATTGAATTGCGTTGTTAAATGAAGTTGCAGCTTGACGAACGATGAGATCCGATGTATCAAAAGAAAGAGATTCATGATTAAAAAAATAATTTCGTATGTAACATTGTCTTTGGGCCGAATTCAGTCGAAAATCGAAATTCGACAATTTTTTCTTTTCTCAAGCGTTATGGTAGGTCTCTGTGCGGGATTTGCAGCCATTTTATTAAAGACCCTAGTTCATTTTATTTCGCAGATTACGTCATTCGGTCAGAATTCATTCATCGGATATTGTGTCCCTTTTTTTCCGTTCGTCGGAATCTTGTTCACTGTCATTCTCGTTCAAAAGATTTTTAAGGGTTCATTTGAAAAAGGAACGGCGAGTATTCTGAACGCAATAGAAAATCGATCCAGTCTCATCCCAGGGATACAAGCAGTCTCCCAATTAATAACGAGCGCGTTAACCGTCGGTTTTGGAGGATCCGCGGGTCTTGAATCTCCCATCGTGAGCGCAGGCGCGGCCATCGGTTCGCGATATTCGCAATCCTTTCGGTTTAATTTTAAAGATCGAACGATGCTCTTAGCGTGCGGTGTAGCTGCGGGAATCGCCGCCGCATTCAACGCACCGATCGCCGGAGTAATCTTCGCTTTAGAAGTTCTTTTATTGGATTTAAGTATAACTGCCTTTACTCCGGTGATCATTTCGGCGGCAGTGGGTGCGTTGTGTTCAAACGTAATATTAAAAGAGGGAATTATTTTATCGTTTCATCTTCAACAACCCTTTAATTACAACAACGTTCCTTATTATATTTTATTAGGAGTTTCGTTAGGCTATATATCCGTCTACTATTCGAGGACTTTTTTAAAAGTGGAAGCCTTATTCTTACGATTTACCGGCAATCTATATACAAAGGTCTTAATCGGCGGTCTTATTTTGGCGTTCTTGGTAATTTTATTTCCCAGTCTCTACGGTGAAGGATATTCGAGTATAAAAATTCTTTCGTTGCAAAAACCGGAAAAATTATTCGACGAAAGTATTCTCAGTAAATTCGGTTCGAATGAATGGATTATCTTATTCTTTATCGGAGCCGTTCTTTTGATCAAGGTCGTTGCAACCGGGGTGACATTGGGAAGCGGAGGCAACGGAGGAAACTTTGCGCCTTCCCTTTTTGTAGGCGCCTACTTCGGATTCTTTTTTTCTAAATCCGTGAATCTTATCTTAAAAGGCGATCTTCCCGTCAGCAATTTTACGATCGTCGGAATGGCGGGAGTGCTAAGCGGTATATACCATGCACCTTTGACGGCGATCTTTTTGATAGCGGAAATCACTGGCGGATATACATTGATGATTCCCCTTATGATCGTTTCCGCGATTAGTTTCACCGTTTCGAAATATATCGAACCTTACCCGATGGACATAAAGATGATCACCTTAAGCGGGCGATTAAGCCGGAACGATAAGGATAAGAGCATATTAAAAAATTTGGAAATTCAAAAATTAATCGAAACCGATTTTCATAAAGTACTATCGCACGAAAGTCTAGGAGAATTGGTAAAATTAATCTCAAAGTCGAAAAGAAATATTTTTCCGGTCGTGGATGAATTCGATCAACTGTCCGGAATTATTAAATTAGACAACATTCGGGAACTTATATTCGATTCCGATCTTTACAACAAGACTAAGATTAAGGAACTATTGGAAAAACCGGAAGCCGTTATTCTTATCAATGAGTCCATGGAATCTGCGATGAAAAAGTTTGATGAAACGGAAGCCTGGAATCTTCCGGTCGTTGACAATAACAAATACGTCGGCTTTATTTCAAAATCAAGAGCCCTTTCCTCTTATCGAAACAGACTGATATTGGGTTCCGGAAGCGAATTTTGAACGATCACTTGTAGTGAGTAAAAAATAAAAGGCAAACTCCGAAACGGAGGAAGAAAAGGCGCGTTTTATTTTATCACCGCGATATATTCAAATTATTACATACGATTGAACGTGAAATTGTCCGCGGCTTGGATTGTCTCAAAAGAGTTTTTTGAACGTGCAACTTCGATCGATTTGTTTTGTATCATCGAGGAAGATAACGATAGGATGAACGCGTATCGGAGTCGCGAGTCTGAAATCGAATGTAGAACATGAAAGAAAACGTCATATGAATTTCGATTTACAGAGACATTCCCGCTCCGTAAATCGAAATCGGATTCTAAAAGATTTAGGCTTTTAATTTGCGCCCGGAAAGCTAGTCACATATTGGATTTTTATGTCCGGAAAACTTGTAACAAACTGAACCTTTGTATCGGGAAAAGAATTTACGATTTCCCATTTTCCGCAAGAATCCGGAAACGAAGTCACCTTTTGCACTTTTAAATCCGGAAAGGAAGTGACTTCCTGCACCTTTACGTCCGGAAAACTCGTAACGATCTGAATTTTTCCGTAAAGTTTTTTCCCGTTGAACGTACAACCGGATTGAACGTTTCCGGCGTAAAGCAATCCGGCTCCTATCGTCAGACAAATCAGAAAAGCGATCATCAACATTTTCTTTGTCATTTGAATACCCCTTTTGGCTGCTTATGTAATCTTGGAAATTTATTATTGAAACTATTTTTTACGGATTCGAATCAAAATAGTAATGAACAACTTACTATCCGGACTTTTTCTTTTCACGGATATCGGCTTTATTCTCTATTGAATGGTCACCGGTTTTCACTGGATTCCTGAATCGTATCTTTTTAAGGACTATTCAATCCGATTTTTATGGATTGGAATTGGTCTTTTTGCCGTTGGACCTGTTCGTTTCCATTACAGGATTTTATAGTCTTTATCTCAGAAAACGTAAACGTCCAGAATGGGAGAGAATGGCGTTGATCTCCTTGGTTCTCTCGAGTTCTTCCGGATTACAGGCAATTGCCTTTTGGAGTTTTCGAACCGACTTCGATCCTTCTTGGTGGATTCCCAATCTTTATCTTCTCCTCTATCCGATTTACTTTGTCTATCGACTTCTATTCGTATCTTCTGCGATCGAGGACAAAATGTTTAAGAAGAATTCTTAAAAAGAAGCGTTCTTTTTTCTTTTGAAATTGAGTTGATCAATCGACTGTTTTTTTCGGTATAGTTGAAACGGATAAAGAAGAATCTAACTTTTCCCTTCCTCATCCAAGCGATCCTTTATGAACGAATCGAAAGACAATTCGAATACAAATCCGGACCCGGAAGAGATACAACGTTGTATTCGTCTATTGGAAACTCTTGCCGAAAGACCTGAACTTCTTACGTCGATTCCCGAAGAGGAACGAATCGCTTTGATGATAGTCTCCGGAAAAATATCGCGTCCCGATAGAAACGAAATTAGAATTCGAAACAAGACCATCAAACGTTCGAGAAGAAAAGAGACGGTAACCCAAGAAAAAAAAGCGAGAGCGTTGACCGGGATTCGTGTTGCGAGAACTGCCACGGTATTTAAGGCCCCTTTACAAATCGCGGATCAAACCGATATTTGGAAAAGTAAGGACGCTCCCGAGCTCACTTCTCCTCGGAACTGCTACGTCTGCAAAAAAGAATATACAAAACTTCATTTCTTCTATGATTCCATGTGTTTGGAATGCGGAGATTTGAATTACAAAAAGAGATTTCAGATCGCGTCTCTTCACGGTCAAGTTGCGTTGATCACGGGTTCTCGGTTGAAGATCGGTTATCATTCCAGTTTGATGCTTTTGAGAGCGGGAGCCAAAGTGATCGCCACCACTCGTTTCCCCGTGGATGCGGCGATTCGTTTTTCGAAGGAATCCGATTTCAAGGATTGGTCCGATCGTCTTCAGATTTTCGGATTGGATCTAAGACATACGCCGAGTGTGGAACTTTTCGCGAGTTATATAGAAGAAACGATCGATCGTCTCGATATTCTGATCAATAACGCCGCACAAACCGTAAGAAGACCTCCGGGTTTTTACGCGCATCTGATACAAGCGGAACAGACGGATTTTCAGGACTTACCTCCGGACGCGCGCAATCTTTTGAAGTTACATCAGGATTGCAAAGAGCGTCTAACGTCATTCGGCGGTCCGAACCTTGCTAACGAAACCGCACTTCCCGTAAGTTGGAACGGAAAAATCCCTGGAGTGGGGATTCGATCTTCGGCTCAACTTTCACAGATTCCGTATTCTCATGATAATTCTTTCGAATTGGAGACGGTGTTTCCGGAAGGACAAATGGACGCCGATTTACAACAAGTCGATCTGAGAAAGACTAACAGTTGGAGGCTCAAGTTGGGAGAGATTCAGACTTCGGAAATGCTCGAAGTCCAACTTGTAAACGCGGTAGCGCCCTTTGTTCTCTGCAATCGTCTGGTTTCTGTTATGCGAAGGGACAACACCGGTCAAAAACATATCGTAAACGTTTCCGCGATGGAAGGAAAGTTTCATCGTTTTAAAAAAGAAGATCGTCACCCTCATACAAATATGGCCAAGGCGGCGCTCAATATGCTGACTCATACATCGGCGAGCGATTTTGCCAAAGACGGAATTTATATGAACGCTGTCGATACCGGTTGGGTTACCGACGAAGATCCAGTCGAACTTTCCCAAAGAAAACAGGATCTTCACGACTTTCAACCTCCTCTGGACATCGTGGACGGAGCAGCGAGAGTCTGTGATCCGTTCTTTGACGGAATCCTTACGGGAAAACATTGGTGTGGAAAATTCTTAAAGGACTATTTTCCGATCGATTGGTGACCTTTTTCCGAAAGGTTTGAAATTTTAGAATATTCTAAAATACTTACTTTCGATCCGTTTTTATCCTATCGAAAATCAGCCTTTGTTTTTTGATCGAATTGTTTGTCCAAAGATCCGTCGACCTCCAAAAAAGCGAGCCGCTGAGTCTCAAAAAAATGTAGGAACTCCAATGAGAATTTAAGGGCGATCAGCCATTTAGAAACTTCGTCAACCGCTAAAGGGACGTAATCTGTAGGAACCATAACCTTACCCACAAAGTGGACTGAATCTTTAAAAGAATTTGTCGTAACAACGACAATCCTCCGTGAAAGCCGCGCGCCCCGCCCTGTTCTTGGGTGGCGGGGCGGGTGGCGGAAGACTCCCGGAGATTTTCCTATATCAGAAAATCAATATTTTGCAAGTAAAAAGTCTCGAATGTAGGAACTCCTACAAAAATTTTGATTGGGATCGCCCTGATTCGAAATCGTTTTTTTAACTTGTGGGTAAGAAGATGGTAGGAACTCCCGCCTTTTTATTACGAGCTTACAGATTGTTGTCAGCTTTTAATGAAAACCCGTCCCCGCTTTAGGACAGGTTTTTGAAGCAGGATTTTTCTCATAAAATAAATCTAAGAAAAAGATATTTTGGAAAGAAATTTCAAAGTAAATCTTCCTCCTCGATCGTTTTTAATTTTCTAAAATACCGAAAGAATTCGTTTTCAATCGTTTCTCTTCGGGAATTTTTAGCGGCGCCTAACACAAAGAGACGATCTTCAGCCCTGGAAAGTCCCACATAAAGAATTCTTCTTTCTTCTTCGATCGTTTCCAAGGGAGAATCGGGTCTTGCGTTCCAGCCGTCCGAAAGATCCACAAAGACTGTATGAAATTCCAAACCCTTGCTCGCGTGAATCGTCATCAGATATTCTTCGGGAATTCCCGCTCGCACATATTCTCCGATTCTAAAATTGGAACGGCATAGAATTTTTACGTTTCCATGCGAAGAAGGAATCGCTCGGAGGAGATACGGGGCGAGATCAGCGGTTTCTTCCATCGGAATCTTTCCCACCAATCCTTTTCCCTTTCTTGACGAGAGGATCTTCTTTTCGATTCGATTTTGATTTTTTCGGATCGGTATGTCCGATATTTGAATGATCTCCGGAAGGGACCGATAGTTTGTGTTTAAAAAATGAATCGCCGCTCCCGAAAAGAATTCTTTGAATTTTAAAAAAGGTTCCGAAGTCGCTCCTCGAAACGAATAGATACTTTGTGAGTCGTCGCCTACGACAGTAATCGAGGCGCTTTCCGATAAACACTGCAAAAACGAAAGTTGTTCCAGATCCGTGTCTTGAAATTCATCGACTAAAATTTTCTTTAGATTTTGTTTTGCGGGGAGGGTCCATTCTTCATCGGATTTTAGGCCGTCCAGAAAAAGAGTCACCAAATCCTCGAAATCCAAAAGAGAGTTTTCTTTTTTGTGGAGTTTATAAGAAAATTCTAATTCTTTTAACAATTCCGGAAAATTATCCCTTATATAAGATATGTTTTCGGCCCAGAAGAGTTCGTAAGGAATTCCTCCAACGAGAAATTTTTCCTGCCTTAAAAATTCTCTGTAAAAAATATTTTTCTCTTCGGGCGGAAGAATTTTAGGTTTTTGCGTTTTGAATCTGGGATGCCATCGACCGAGAGCATAAAGACAGAACGCGTGAAACGTCTGCACTCGAATCGAATCCGACTTTGTTGTTTTTCGAATTCTTTCCGAAATTTCTCCGGCGGCTTTTTTTGTAAAAGTTAAGACCAAGATCGATTCTTCCGGAAATAATTTATCCCTTAAAATCCGTTCCACGATTCCGACCATGGTGCTCGTTTTGCCGGAGCCTGCCGCGGCTACGACTTGAACAAATCTAGCGTTTTCATCAATCACCGTTTTCTGGGCCGGGCTGTATTGAATTTTTGATTTCATCGTCTCCTCCGTTTTTTACGGTTCCGAGAGGAGATCGGAAAACGGGTGAAAGTTTCCTTTTTTCCGTAAGAATGGATTCTTACAAAAAAAGAATTCACTTTAGGAGATTTCTGAATCCTAATTTGAATTTTCTTTTGATCACAGGTCTTGAAAAGTCCGGTTTCTCAAATTCAGAAGGCAGTGAGTTGGATCCGGTTTTATTTTCGATATTTTCTTTCTATCGGATAAGCTGAATGGAAATGGAAGAGGTTTTGTAAAATAAGTGACTGAATTGATTGGCCCATTGTATTTTCAAAAAAAAATGAGGGATCCGGAAAATCCGGATCAACCGGAAAAAGGCTGTACTTCTTAAAAAAGAAAATCAAAGTTAGGACAGATTGATTCCAGGTTTTGATTGGAAGGGAAGTTTAGAATTTTCTCTGGACTTCGATGAGGATTCGTGAAACGGCTTTTCCGATATCGATCGTAGGGATCCGGAAAAGATTTTTGGTCCGATTCAAAAGAATTCTCCAAAGAAAAGGTATAATAGAATGATGACTGAGAGCCCGATCCATATTCTTCCGAGAAAAAGAACCCGGTTTCGTGCGACGGTGGTCTCGATTCTCAATCATAAAAATCCGGAACAATCCAGGATCTTGCTGCAGGACATTTGTCTTCTTATTTCCGGAAAACCGGTCATTCAATCCCAACTATTTTATCTTTCCCGAAAGTTTTCTTCTATGGTTTTGAAATCCGGAGACGAAGTCGAATTTGACGCAAGGATCAAACCGGACAAAAAGGGAATCTCTTCCAATTCGATCCGTCTCAACTATCCAACGAAAATTTTCCGTTATAACCCGGGAAAAGAAAGGCTTCTATTTTGAACCTTTTACGAGTTTGACTTGTCTGCTTCCTCCGAAATTCTATCCTAAAATATTCAAACACAGTGAACCTGGCTCGTCTTTAGAGCAAGGGAGGAACCTTGGAAACCCTTAAGTTTTTTCTCGACTTCTTTTTGAACTTGGAAACGCATCTGGACACGATCATTCAGACGTATCAGAGCGGAACCTATATCATTCTTTTCTTAATCATCTTCGCGGAGACCGGTCTCGTGGTGACTCCGTTTCTACCGGGGGATTCCCTTCTTTTTGCGGTAGGAGCTTTTATCGCAAGGGGCTCTTTGGATCTCACGAGCACTCTTATTCTTCTGATCATCGCGGCAATTTTGGGCGATACGGTAAATTATTCGGTGGGGAATTTTACCGGTGAAAGGATATTAGAAAAAGAGAAAATTCCCCTCATCAAAAAGGAACATTTGGAGAAAGCTCACCGTTTTTACGAGATTTACGGCGGAAAAACGATTATCATAGCACGATTCATTCCGATTATTAGAACTTTTGCACCTTTTGTCGCCGGAATAGGGACCATGACCTATGTTAAATTTGTTGCATATAATGTGATCGGTGCGATTTTGTGGATCTCAATTTTTATCTTGGGCGGTTACTTTTTCGGAAACTTGGATTTTGTGAAAAGAAACTTTAAAATCGTTATTTTCGCAATTATCATCATCTCGGTGATGCCGGCCGTCATCGAGTATCTAAAAGAAAGAAGAAAGGGTAGAATTTAGAATTTTTCGAATCAAAAAGACCCGCCCGGATTTGTAGGTAAGCAGTGAACTTAAAAGAAAGCTTTATTACTAAATTCGCGGCGAGCGTCGTGAAACCACGATTCGAAATCTGGTTTGCGGTCGTTCTTATTCCTGAAAATAAGCAGGCATTTTGGGTCCGTTATACAACTCTCAACCCCAAGGGGAAATCTGGTCTTTATCCGTCCGCGGTTCTCTGGGCTTCCTTTTTTGATATTCAAAAACCTGAAAATCATCGAACGGCGGTTCAATCTTTCCCTTATCAGAAGATTTCGATCGAAGAAAACTCGATCGAATTTCCGGGTGCGTCGGTCGGTCCCGATCACATGAAGGGAAAGATTCTGACCGGAAAAGGGGAGACACTCAGTTGGGATTTTGAATTTAAACACAAACTTGAACCGGCGGGACATCTTCCCCGTTGGCTGGACCGATCCCCGATTCCTAAAACGAGAAGTATCGTAAGTTCTCCTTTTACGGAAGTCTCGGGAACGATTGAGTTAAAGAATAAAAAATATACATTCAAAAAAGGGAATGGACATTTCAATCATATCTGGGGAACAAACCGAGTCGCCGAATTATTCTGGACCTTTGTTCCCAAGTTTGATAAGGATCCTGAAAATTGGTCTTTGGAAATCGTTACGGTTCGTCCGCAACCTTTGGCTCCGACTCTGACGTTTGTGACCCTTCTAAGAGACGGTAAGCCGATTCATCAACATTCGTTTCTCCGTTCTCTGAGGAGTAAAACGATCGTATCGTATCCTAAACTTACCTTTCGAACTCGTTTGGACGACTATGAGATTTTTGTGGAAGGGGAAATGGACCCGGTGCAAATCGGTTCTTATAACTATCGAGATCCGGATGGGAGTCCCAGATATATCGAACAAAGCGATATCGGAAGCGTTCGTTGTGTGATTTTGCATAAAGGGAAGGAAATAATTCTGACTTCGAAACACGGAGCCGGGGTGGAGTTCCACGGTATGAAACCCTGGAGAGTCGATCACAAATATTTGGATCCTTACAGTGAAGATATCAAGGCCGACGCGGATTAAAAGCGAGAAAAACGTCCCGTCTTTTTTTAAGAATTAAGAATTCGTTACGAATTCTCGGAGCGGTCTTTGCTCAGAAGCTCGACGTTCTTTTCGTAACGGTTTCTTTCTCCGGGCAGGTCCGATTTACCGGTAAGTTCGATTCCCAAAATCAGATGATTGTTTTTGTCTTTTTTAAACCAACGAATCAATCCATGAACCGTAAACGGCGCCTGCATACGAAAGAAGATGTCGAAAACAAAACCGTCTTGTTTTGGCAGAGTTTCGATCAAATGAGCTTGATCGATTTTTACTTTGATTCCGCCGCGAGAAACCTCGAGTATTTGAAAACGTTCCACAGTTTTGATCGTGTTGGATTCTTTGATTCTTTCCACCATATCCTGCGATAGGATCCTGAGTTCTTCTGCGTATTGTTCGGTAAGATTCCGTTCTTTGCTCTGAACCCAAATATAACCGATCGGAATTTTTTCATCCGCGTGATTCGTGTAAACGATCGGAACTATCAGCTCGGAAATAATTTTTTGATCTTTAAAATTTTTGATACAAGACGCGAGATCGTCGTCGATATCTTTTTCATAGTCGAGTCCGCCCGGAGAAGATTTTTTATAAGAATCAGGATCTTGAGTGTTTTCTATCAGAAGATATTTCCGGTTTTTTTTAACGATTTCGAATTTACGATCCAGACCGGGTTTGAACGTATCTATATGGATAATGTCCTTGCTTTTCTGTTTGAGACGATTTTTGTAATCCTCAAAGTTTACTTTTACGAGAGTCGGAACGTTGAACATGTTCGTTTCGATGATCGTTTTTGAGGAAACGACATTCGTAACATAGACTTCGCCGGGTTGAACCATAAAACGTCGGTGTTCCCTGTTCTTTTTTGCGATCGCTAACTTTTCAACTTTGAGGGTGGCGTGCGATTTTTCAATTTTTTGCACGAGTACACATTCCAATTGAATGTATTTGGCAAGAATCATAAAAAGAATAAAAGAATTATCCCCGGAAGAATCTTCGGGATTCAGAAGTTGGACAACGATCTTATCCCCGCCTTCGAGAATTTTTCTGATAACGGCCTTTTGATCGAACGGGTCGATTTTAAAAGTCAGTTCTTTATCAAAAAGATATTTAGTAATCACGTGATTTTTCTGTTCGATGGAAGTTATGATATCCATCTCTCGTTTCTCTTTTTGTAAGTATTCCATTCTCATGTGTCTTTACTTTTATAGGAGCGTTTGATTTCAAAGGGTTTTGGTAAACGAAAATTAATATTGTCTAATTATAAAATGATAATGCTTGGTATAGTCGTATCCAGATGTGGATTCTTCTTTTTCAAAACTACAAATATGCATTTCTTCCGGAAGAACTCCTTTTCTTTGGAAAGAAAATGACTCAAAATTGTCATAAAATAATTTCCAAGAAAAATTTGGAGATTTAGGAACGCGATTTCGGGGAATTTCCAAAGGTAGATTTTGAATTTATTTCAAGCAAAGACACTCTGGACGATCGTTGCCGGCGTTTTTTTATAAAATTCTTTCTAAAGAAGGGCTTTGGGCCTGAAAACGGACATCCGTTCTCAAAGAAAATTTGCCCGATTCGAGTAGTCCGTTTTCTGACTGTTGAAAAAATAGGCGAATTCGCACGCGGACCGGTCTAAATATCGAAAGGGCGGATTTTTGTTTTTAGATGAGTAAATTGATATCCATAAAACACAGAAAAATAGGCGCGCTCTTGAGTGTTTTTTTGATTCTTTTCTGTTCGGTTTTACTGATTCCTATCATGGATTCCGGAAAAGATGCCTCACCAATTTCCGCCGCGAGCGAAAGTTCGGAAACTAACGAAGGTGAAAAGGAAAAAACTTCCGAACTGAAGTTGGAAGATTTGAATTCCTCCGATGATTCGTTTTTTCTCGGCGTTCCTTTTGAGATCGTTTCCTATTACGACCCTTCCGATTTTATTCTCCCTCAACTCTATTCTAAAATAGAAAATCCTCCGCCTGAAAAACTCTCCCCTTCTTCGATTTAATCTATTTCGGATTAACCGGTTTTGTTCCGGTGGGAGTTTTTATGAATTTATTGCATTCTTTTCGTAACGTCTCGTGGAATCACGCGAGACATGATATTTCAGCCAGTTTGGTGGTTTTTTTAATCGCCTTGCCCCTTTGTATCGGGATTGCGTTCGCCTCGGGCGCTCCGATTCTTTCCGGACTTATCGGCGGAATGGTCGGCGGTTTGGTGGTTTCCTGGATCAGCAAATCTCCGTTATCCGTAAGCGGACCGGCCGCGGGTCTTACCGTTATCGTTTTGGATTCTATCCAAACATTAGGAAACTTTAATGATTTCCTTTTCGCGGTTTGTCTTGCGGGAGTGTTACAGATTCTCTTGGGTTTTTTGAGAGCGGGAATTCTGAGCAGTTTTTTTCCGTCTTCGGTGATCAAAGGAATGTTGGCGGCGATCGGAATCGTGTTGATCTTAAAACAGATTCCGCACGCCGTGGGTTACGATATCGATTACGAAGGAGATTTGAATTTTTTTCAAAAAGACCGCGAGAATACGTTCACCGAAATCTGGAACGCTCTTCTTCGGTTTACTCCCGGAGCGGTTTTTCTCTTTATCGTTTCTTTGTCTGCGATTCTACTTTGGGAGAAGTTCCAACTTCACAAACGTTTTTTAATTCACGGATCTTTGATCGCAATTTTGGCTTCGGTTTTTTTAAATCAGGCAATCGTTCCTTTTTTTCCGATGTTAACGGTCGGCTCGGAACATCTTATTCAACCGATCCAACTCGGAAACGTTTTCGACCTGTTTCAAGATCAATACTATCCTAGTTTTTCCCAATGGAAGAATCAAACCGTCTATTGGATCGCGGTTAAGATCTGCGTCGTGATGAGTTTGGAAACCCTTCTCAACCTGGATGCGATCGAAAAGATCGATCCGCAAAGAAGAATCGTTTCTAAAAACCGGGAACTCATAGCTCAAGGGACTGGAAATTTAGTTTCCGGAATTCTGGGCGGTCTTCCGATCACTTCGGTTATCATTCGCAGTTCGGCGAACCTGCAAGCGGGCGCAAAAACTCGCTTGTCCGCTTTTCTTCACGGAGCTTTTCTTCTTCTTTCCCTCGTTCTGATTCCGGAATGGATCGCTAAGATTCCACTCGCGTCTTTGGCTGCTGTTCTTTTGGTGGTCGGCTATAAACTTACGGATTACGGGATTCTTAAAGCTCAATATAAAAAAGGGATGGATCAATTTCTTCCGTTCGTCGTTACGATTATCGGAATCGTCTTCACGGATATTCTGATCGGAATCGGGATCGGTTGTGCGTTTGCGATCTTTTTTATTATGAGAAGAAATATCCTAAATCCTTACGAGTTTAATAAAAAGGAAAAAGCTTACGGCGTGGAAGTTCGTATCGATCTTTCGGAGGACGTCTCTTTTTTGAACAAATCGAGTATGTTGTATAAACTCGATCAAGTGGCGGATAACTCGCATTTGATCATAGACGGTTCCAAATCCAAATATATCGATCCCGACGTTTTGGAGATTATAGAGGACTTTAAGATTTCTGCAAGTGCGCGGAACATAAAACTCGAAATCATCGACGTGATTACTCCTTATGAAAAAATCAAAAATCGACCTTTTGATCTCGTCGCACAGCAAGATTATCAAAAACTTTTTGATAACAATCGGATTTGGGTCGAAGAGAAACTGGCTCAGAATCCGGATTATTTTAAGAATTTGGCCCTCGGTCAGGCTCCTCAGTATCTTTTGATTTCCTGTTCCGATAGTAGGATTTCGGTGAACGAGATGACCGGTACAAGCGCCGGAGAACTTTTCGTCCACAGAAACATAGCCAACCTAGTAATCGATACGGATATGAACTTGATGTCGGTCCTCCAATACTCCGTAGAAGTTTTAAAGGTCAAACACATCGTCGTATGCGGTCACTACGGTTGCGGCGGCGTAAAGGCCGCGATCGACGGCAAGTATCACGGTCTGATCGACGCGTGGCTTCGAAATATAAAACAAGTATATCGTATGAATCGTAAGGAACTCGGTTCTATTTTGGACGAGGATAAAAAACACCAGCGTTTGGTCGAACTCAACGTAAGGGAGCAGGTTTATAATCTTTCGATGACGACGATCGTTCAAAACGCCTGGAGTCAGGCCAACGATCTGCAACTCCACGGTTGGGTGTATGATATCAAAGAAGGAAAGATTCTCGATCTCAACATCGATATAGATAAGGACTTTCGAGACTACGATATCTTTCGTTATCAATTTGAAACAAAGGTATAAAAGAATAACCTTGCGAAAGAGAATGCGAAACGATCTCATCGACGTGATTTTGTTCCGCATTCTCTCTTAAAAGGCCTTAAGTCATAGGCCAACTTTTTCCATTGACAAGCGACGAGGTGAAGTAAGCTGGACTCTATGAGTTCGGCAATTTTTAAAACATGGATCGCTCTTACGATACTTTCCATTTTTGTTTTAATCTTTGATTGCGGACCGGTTTGTGAATTCGATTCCAAACTTACGAAAGAAATTCAATCCTCGGCGCCTTGTCATCAGGAGCAAAATTCGGAAGAAGCTCCCGGTTGCGAATGGGACGCCGGTTCTATCGCACTTTCCGAAAACGATTCGCAATCCTTTAAACTTTTAAAAGAATTTTTTCCTCTTCACTATAGATCCGCCGATTTACTTTTTTCTTATGTTTCGATTTTTTATTTTAAAAAATTCTTATCTAATGATTCTAAAAAAAAATCGATCGCTCTTCTGATCCTATCTATCGTTCGTATTCTCATTTAAGATTTCCTTGTATTCTATTTTCTCCCGAAGAAGAGGTTTTTTATCAGTTCAATCGGATGGATCTGAAAAATCGGGAGAATCGATCTTCATTTCAAGGAGGTATACTTTATGAAATTAGAACGAAATCGTTTCCATTTATTCGATCTTAGTCGAAGGTTTTTTAATTCAGGGAGAATTTTACGGCAAAGGAACGTTGTCTTTATTCTTTCGTTTTTGATCGTAATCGCGGCGCCGTTTTCGATCGATTCTAATTCTTCCAAGGAATTGGATATATCGTCTATTCTGAGTTTGGCGGAAAAAAATTCTCCCTTGCTCATTTCCCTCAATGCGGACCTGGAAACTCTTTTTTATCAAAGAAAACAACAAGGTAAAACTCAAAATCCTTTTGTGACGATGGATTATGGACAGAGAACCGCCGCAGGAGGAGTAGGTTCGGAATACGCGATGCAATTCGAACAACCCATTTATTTCCCGGGCCGTAAAGAATTACGTCAGATCTTAGTCGATAATGATTCCCGCATCAAGGAGATTCAGTTGGCCGAAGCGAGTAACTCGATTCGTTTTAACGCGCTTAAGTTCGCTTATCGATATCTCGTTTCAGCGAGTAAAAAAGATCACGTTCAGGAAAGGCTTCGAAGGCTTTCGATCATCGAAAGTTATATTCGAGCGAGACCTTTTATCACTCCTCAGGCGAAAACGGATCTGTTTATCATTCAGAGAAAAATTTTAGCGCTTAGAAAACACTTTAACGATTTGGAATTGGATGCGAACAAACAATACGAAGCGATGAATCTTTATCTTATGCTGGAAACCGCGCCGTCGGTTAGAATTCCGTTTTTTTCGGAAGGTGTTAAGTTCGATTTTAAGGAACTCCAAGACAAAGCGGTTTCTCGAAATCTAACGATTCTGGCGGCCAGGAGTGAAATTGAAAAGGCTAAAACGGAACTCAATATCGCCAATTTAGAAAAGTATCCGGACTACTCGATTGTCAGTCAGGTTGGCGAGGACAGATCCGGGGTTGCGAACCGATTTTACGACGTCGGCGTAAAGTTTAAACTTCCGGTTTGGGATCAATTCCAAAATAAAGTTTCCGCAGCGGAGACTAACGTTAAGTCCAAACAAAGTCTTTTGACTCATCAGGAAAATTTAGTAAAAACCTCGTTTAGACAGGCCTTCTTGGACTACGAACAGGCAAAAATAAATCTTAAACTTTTCAATCTATCCAAGTTAGACGAAATTGAACGAGATCTGAATTACGCGGACGTAGAGTTTCGAAAGGGCAGAATTCTGATGATGAGTTATTTGGAACTCGAAAATCAACTCCACGAAACCCATCACGCAATCCTGGACGCTCAGATCGCTCACGTGGAAATGCTTTTGAATCTGCTCTACGTTTCAAACGAAAAAGAAATTATAGGAACCTTTAAACATGCTGTCCAGACTTTTGAATATCAGCTTAAATAATCCGATTCTTTCGGTAGGAATCGTATTTTTCTTATTTATTTATTCTTTTTTTACGCTTCGAGAAGTTCCCATCGACGCGGTTCCGGATATTACGAACGTTCAGGTGATCGTTACGGTGAAAACCGGATCTTTGGATCCGGAACAGGTCGAAAAAGTGGTAACGTTTCCTTTAGAAACTGAGCTCATGGGAATGCCGAATCTAATCGACGTCCGATCGGTCTCTAAATTCGGACTTTCTAATATATCTTTAGTCTTCAAAGAAGGGACCGATATCTATCAGGCGCGAGGAATGGTTCTGGAAAGAATCGCAAGCGCCAAAGAGAAACTTCCCAAGGGAATTTCACCCACGATCGTTCCCAATACGACGGGACTCGGCGAAATTTTCTTTTACACCGTGGAGGCGAAACCGGGTTCTAAGTTAGCCGCTCTTCCGGAAAAGGATCGTCTTCTTTTTTTAAGAACCGTTCAGGATTACACCGTACGTCCGCAATTAAAAGCCCTTGTATCGGGGATCGTGGAAGTTGATTCCAACGGAGGTTATGAAAAGGAAATTCATATCGATCTCAATCCGCATAAGATGAAAAACTGGGGAATCACAATCGATCAATTGACAAACGAGTTGACTACGATCGGAGAAAGTTTCGGCGGAGGGTTTATCGAAAACGAAGGCAGGGTTGCCATCGTTCGCGCGTATGGAATCAAAAAAAGTTTAGGTTCATTATCGCAAGTCACCGTTAGGCGGACAGTTACGGGTCAACCCATTCGAGTTTCCGATATCGCACAAGTGAACGAGCACGGTAAACAAAGATTAGGCGGAGCGAGCGCGGAGGGGAAGGAGATCGTTTTGGGAACCGCGATGATGTTGCGGGGAGAAAATAGTTATCAAGTCAATTTGGATTTGAACCGGGCCGTTTCCCGTTTGAATCTTCCGGAAGACGTTCAGGTAAAGGTGCTTTTAGAACGGTCGTTTTTGATCCATTCTACGATTAAGACCGTATTAACAAATCTTATCGAAGGTGCGGTCCTCGTAATTCTGACGTTATTCTTCATTCTATTCAACATCAAGGCCTCGATCATAGTAGCGATGATCATTCCCGGATCGATGTTACTGACTGCGATCTTTATGAAGTTTTTCGGCATATCGGCCAACTTGATGAGCTTGGGAGCGATCGACTTCGGACTAATCGTGGACGCTTCGATCGTAATCACGGAGAACGTTCTCACTCGATTTGAAAAAGAAACCTATCGAAACAAGGAAGAGAAAATCAAAACGATCTCTCAGGCTTCTATCGAAGTTCTAAAACCGGTTTTTTTCGGGGTTGTGGTTATCATGCTTGTTTACCTTCCGATTCTTACACTGGACGGAATTCCCGGAAGAATGTTTCGACCGATGGCGGAAACCGTTTTGTTGGCGTTGGGATTCAGTCTGATCTTAGCCGTGTTTTTATTACCTCCGCTTCTTTTCTTTTTTATTTCACCGGCGGGAAATCACAAAAACAAAAAGATCAAGAAGAGTCGTATCGTCGAACTTTATTCTTTTTATCTGCCGCGTCTTTTGGACAAACCGAAACCGATCGTGATCGGATCGATCGTATTCTTTCTGTTGACCTTGTTTATTTATTTTAGAATGGGGACTGTATTTCTTCCAAAATTGATGGAAGGAGATTTGATGCTGGTCGTCGTGAGAGAAGGAGATATCAGCATCGAAGAAAGTTTGAGAGAACAGAAAGAAGTGGAGAAACTTCTAATGACGTTTCCCGAAGTTCAGAGCGTTTTTTCAAGAATCGGAACCAGCTCCGTCGCGAACGATCCGATGGGAACATTCAATGCGGATACGTTTATCATCCTAAAAAAAGAAAACATAGCGGACTTGCTTAAGGAAAAAAATTGGGAAAAGTTTTTGGATAAAATTCACGTTCAAGTTCAGGAACGATTCCCTAAGTCCGAGCTTACTCTGAGTCAACCTCTGGAAGCTAGGTTTAACGAACTTCTGGAAGGAAGTCGCGCCGATATCAGCGTAAGAATTCTCGGAAAAGATCTCAATACGCTTTTGGATTTGCAGAGTAAACTCAAGGAAACTCTTCACAATATTCCGGGCGCGGCGGAAGTCGAATTGGATCCGATCATGGCTCTGAGAAAATCCAAAGTGATCGATATCACTCCCGATCCTGATAAATTAAAATATTATAATATTTCCCTTCCGGCGTTTAACAGCGTGGTGGAGGCCTCCATGAGCGGATTCGAGCTCGGAGGATATTACGAAGAAGAAGTCAGATTTCCCATCAAAATTTGGTTATCGGAAGACTTTCGAAATCAGGAATCCGAAATCGCAAACATAGGAGTTGGAACGATCGACGGCGGAATGATTCCGATTAAATTACTAGCTTCGATCGATAAAAAGGAAAAGGTTATGACTATATCACGAAATCGCTCCCGAAGGTTCGTTGCGGTTTCGGTAAATCTTAGAGGAAGAGATCTGGAAGGTTTTTATACGGAAGCGAAGGAGAAAATTTCTAAGATGGGAATTCCCAAAGGTTACTCCGTATTTTGGGGCGGTCAGATCGAAAACCTCGCAAATGCAAAGAAAAAATTGGCGATCATTCTACCTTCTACCTTTTTGATGATCTTCGTAGTTTTGTATCTCGGTCTTCGTTCGGTTCGTCAGGCGTTACTCGTATTCTTTTGTGTTCCTTTTGCTCTCACCGGAGGAATTTGGTTTCTTTTTTTGAGAGGAATGGATCTGAGCGTTTCCGCGTTTGTGGGTTGTATCGCGTTATCCGGAATCGCGGTCTTGAACGGACTCGTAAAGTTGGATACGATTCATAGAATCAGGGAAGAAAAGAATCGATCCGTAAGGGAAGCGGTCTTAGAAGGGGCTACGAGTAGAATACGACCGGTGATCATGACCGCGCTTGTGGCGTCTTTCGGATTTTTACCGATGGCGTTCGGTTCCGGTCTGGGTTCGGAAGTGCAAAAACCTTTGGCGACGGTGGTGATCGGGGGAATCATTTCCTCCACGTTGCTTACTCTCGTGATTCTTCCCGTATTTTATTACTGGTTGGAAAAGAGTTCCGAAGATTAGAAAAATGGAATGTTTTTTTAGGAAGAGAAAAGTCGAAATTCTTCCCGCAATCGAAAGACTACGGGAAGAATTGAAGGAAACTAATTATTGATTACTTTTTGCGTTAGACGCCATTTTTAAAAAGTAAGCGTTTGTATCGTACCAAAATTGGCCGAGATACAGCGCGTTTGTCGCTTCCAAGTGATCGACACCCGTTGTCAAAAGAGGAATGGAAGGTCCGCCTTTCCACGTTCCCCATCTTTGAGAAGAATCCGGAACCACGCCGTCGTTGGCGATGCTCATTCCGTAGAAAGGAGCTCCGATCGCACAGATTGGATAGATGATTCCCATCGCAGGGTGTTGAATCAAATCCGGAACAGAGATCGTAGATCCGTAAGAATAATATTTTACTCCTGATACGTTCGGAGCCGCAGCGTTCAAAGCCTTCAAACCGTCGGTCGTAAGAAGTTTCAAAGCCGCCGTTGCGTTTTGGCTGGAATCACCGTAAACAAATCCGATCACGGTATTGAGTACCGTAGAAACATAAGGAAGCGCCCAACTTGGAATTACGGTCGCAACGATGTTCGCAACCGGACTTCCTCGGTGGGGCGTATTCAAAGTAGTCAGGGTCGCTACCTTTCCACTCATAGAAAGATTCGATACCATATAACGAGCATCCAATCCTCCTTGAGAATGTCCGATGATATGCACTTTACCGGTGTAATTGTTTGCGGCCATTGCCGTTAGGATTGCATTCTTCAATTGAGAAGCTCGGTTAGAACTCGAATTCAATGCTGTAACGGAAGGCGTGAGTACGGTTGCACCTTGATTTCTCAGATACGCCGCGTTTCCACCCCAATAATCGACAACTGTGGAACCGTTTCCCCAACCGAATAGACCGTGAGCTAACACGATAGGATAGGATCCGGAAAGGGGTTTGCTGGAAGAACCGCCTCCGGAAGCAGAAAGAACGCTTGTTATAAAAAAAACAAGCAATACGCTTAAAATTCTCATCACTTTTTTCATTTGTTTTTAACCTCATGCTCTTTGGAAAGAGCGCAGGACGAAAGATAATAAAGAAGAAACCTCGTTCAAGAAAAAAATGTTAAGCGAAATCGATTCTTGCAAGTTTTTATTAAATAACGTACGTTTGTTATATAATGTCTGTAAGAAAATTATACAATCCGAATATGCTTAAAAAAGAATATAGAGTTCCGATTTTTTATGGAGCCGTGCGTTGCGGTTTCGAATTGCAAACGAAATCCCGTGGAGAGCCGCCAAACTGCGGGATCCAGCTTCAGAGGAGTCAATTTGGGAGAATGGAAAAAACAAGTCATAGATAAAAAAAGCTTCGACGTGAGATTTTTGATTTTTCAGGAAATCTTATTGATTGCTCTTTGCGTTCGAAGCCAACTTGAGAAAATATGAGTTCGAATCATACCAGAGTGAGCCCATATAAAGAGAGTTCGGCGTTTCTAAGTGATCGAACCCGGTTGTAAGCAGCAAAATCGAGAATCACCTTTCCCGGTCCATCTTTGGGAAGAATCCGGTACGGTCTGTCGTTTGCGATGCTAAGCCCGTAAAAAGGTCCGCTGTTCGGTTGTAGTAAACTCAAAGTCTTTTTTGCCTGCGGATAAATTTCAAAACTTTTTCATTTCCAGGACGGTTGGTTCCCTTTCTCCTAAATATCTATCTCCTGAGTAATGCTCGCGGTTTAGATTAAAAATCCACCGATTCTCTTGATGAGAATTATGGAATTATTTTATAACAAAGAGTGAAAGTATTTCGAAGACGCTTTTTCTAAGATTAAAAAAAGATCGACCTTACGATTCTTGATCCATAATCAATAAAATATTTCTAGATTGAATCGTTTTTTGTTGGGATTCCAGTTAGAATTTCGATTTCTATAAGAGTCCTCGTTCGTAAGAAGAGGTTTTTATTTTCGAACGAATTCTGAAAGGATTATTCTTCCCTATGCAAAAAACATTCAGAAATTCTAAAATACGAATGAAGAGGATATTGTTTTGATTTTTTCAACCACTCTGTTTTTGATTCTAAAATTTGTTCACGTCGCCTTCGGAATTTTTTGGGCGGGAGCTGCGTCTGTCATGGCAATTTTTGTATTACCGGCCGCGAACGCGTTGGGGCCGGACGGCGGTAAGATGATGCAACAAATCGCCAAAACGAATTCTTATCCGATCGTTTTAAATACCGTAACATTCGGGACGCTCTTAACCGGTCTTTTGTTGTATTGGAATCTATCCAACGGATTCCAGTTGGAATGGATTTTTTCGCGATACGGGATTTTGCTCGGAATCGGAGGAATGCTGGGTGTGACGGCTTATTGTTTCGGTTTGTGGATCAATCTTCCCACGGTCAAAAGAATCTCCGAGATCGGACAAATTTTTCAGAAAGGAACTCCGAGTCCGGAATTGATCGCGGAATTGGGAAAGCTAAAAAGCAAGTTTTTGTTTTCCACTCGAGTCATCGCCGTTTGTGTCGGGTCCGGAATTATGCTGATGGAATTTGCGCGGTATCTTTGATTGATTTAGATATTTTATAAAATTATAATATTCCCTTTAGTTTTTCGGAGAATAAGGGTTTAGAAATTTAGAGACGGCTACAGTCGCGGGGTTTTTTCGGGTTTTGGATTTTGGGAAGGTCGGAAAAGGACAAAAACGGATTCGGTTCCATTTTGGTTTGATTTTGATCGGAAGGGCTGATCCCGACGGAACCGAAAGAGGTCGGCGGATAAAAGCAGAGTGGAAACTCGTTAGTCTTTTGAAGAATCGGTTTTTCCTTTCGGATTGTATAAACGAATTCGGAAATTTGAATATAGATTCGATCCGATTTGTCCGACCAACGCAACCTATACGAGGGAGTTTCCTTCCACTCAGGCAAAGGAATCCGGCTCGTCGGTTGTAGCAAGCCGTCCGAACCTCTCGAAATCCAGAGCAGTTCCGGTTGTAAAAATTCTAGGTCTGCATCGGTGGCCGCGGTAATCATAACGACGGAATTTCCGTCAGGTGAAGGAATGATTTGTAAAACGACCTGGTCCGGTTTTAAATGTGTCGAGATCGAAATTTCTTTTTTCTCACTCAGATTGAACGCGCTCGGAATTCTTACAAAACTTCCGTATTGGTCGTCGGTTCCCCCGATCCAATACAAGGCTCCGGTTGAGGAATGATAGTAAACCGTTCCCGGTAAAATCCAGGACGAAAACGGAATCTCTTCCACAGGATTCGAAGATCGAGCGGGATCAAAAATTCGTATTACGGAACGATAATTTCTTTTTAAAGTCGTCCCTGAAAGCGGATTCCAAGAATCTTTTTCTTCATATAAAACTTCGGTTTGAACGATTTCTTTTCCAGATGAGGACCAACCTCTTTCCAGGGATAAGGAGGAATTCTTCCAGATCAAAAACGAACAGGAAGGAATTAAGAATACCGAAAACATACAAACGTATTTCCGAATTTGTGTGGCGTAAGTTTTAAACGGCATTGGATTTTTCAAAAAGTTTGCGGTTTCGGAAACGTTTCGGGTCAAGGCAACCCCGCTCGATGGAGCGGAGCTGCACTCATTGACTAAAGTTGAATTATCTCCAACCTTCGTTTTTCAGCTCACTGTGGTTGAGATACAATCCTGACGATCCGATAGAAGGAGCTCTGGTGTGTCCTTGAAACTGAGTGTAAGTTACATTCGAGTTAAAAGGCCAGATTCCTTCACTCTGAGTCAAAGAAGATTGGCACTTGCTTACACCGCCCGCCTTATTATAAGCACAGGAAGAATGATAAGCGACAGCGTAATCGTCTTCGCCAGGGAGAATCGCGGAAGCTCCGAACATACCCTTATAACCAGGAACTTGGTATACGGTAACTCCGGCAGTGTTGTTGTGGTTATACGCACCTCTCGCAGTAGAAACGATCAGGGACTTGTCCATCGCGTTTCCACCAAACCCGAAAGTGATTCCATTGAGAGCCGAAGCGAGTTCGGATCCGCCGGACGCCGCAGCGAGTGCGGTTACTTTTGTGAAATTGTAACCTTTGCTGGAAGCGCTTCCACCCAAGTTTGCGAGCCAGTATTCGGTCACGTAACAACCCGCGCTATGGCAAACGATTTTGCAAGAATTAGATCCTTTGCAATATGTATTTGCCACAGTCGTAAAGTTAGTCTGCGCTCTTGCAGATCCGTAATTTCTAGGATCTGAAGTTCCATCGTAACCAACAAACACCTTTGCTCCGGAAACAGAATTTACGCTGCTTCCCCAGTAATTATTCACATCCACAGTTCCGGTTCCGTTGTGATTCTTATCAGACTTTCCATGTACGAACACGGTGTAAGTCTGAGCGGAAAGGGTTCCCGCTAAAAGAAAAACACAAAGAGCCAGTCCCATCATCAGCTTTGTTTTCAAATTACTCATCTTTTTTCACTATTCTCCATTTCTTTAGGGGAAAAGAAATTCTTCTCCCGCTCTAAAAGTTTGACTCTTCCAGTATTAAGTCAAGTGAAGTATCGCGATTTATAAATAACGGGGAAAATAAAAAAAATATCTTAAAAAAACACTAATTATAAATAAATACAAATGTGATTGCTCTCTCTTTGAGGGAATTTACGCTGATCCACTAAAAATAATCCCTTATTTTACGTTATGTGCTCGTTTAGGGAGGGATAAGAATAGGAATTCATGAAAATCGGAAACAAGTATGTGATCTATGGAGTGATTGTGTCAACAATCCTAATTCTAACGGCGTTCGTTTTCTGGCCGGAGGAAGGTGGGGCGCCTTGGTTTCAGTCCGACAGCGAAAAGAAAGAACGAGCTGAAAGAATGGCGAGAAATTCCCCGCCGGGTGGATCCGGTTCTTCCTTTGACGGCGACAATGGAGGCGGATCCCTTCAAGACATAGACGATTCCATACCTATCGAAAGAATATTAGAAGATTATAAAGAATGGTCGCAGTATCCTCCTAGTTCGAGACCACTTTCCAAATACAACGAGGACTTGACTCGACCGTCCTTTATTCAAACGACCGCGATCCCGATGGCGGATAACGCGGATTCGAAAGAGCCGAACGGTTACAGTTGTCAGTTGCAACCCCTTACTTGGGCGGTGATCGGTTCTCAGGATCAGATGCGAATCGTCTTTGATTGTAAAAACCCCGAAGGAAAAAGAATTCCGATCGAGATCAAAGGTTCTCGGATGTGGAGAGAATTTGACGGAGAGAAGTTCGGAACCCTAAGTCCGGACGTCGGAGATAACGGAGTGAACGGGGACGATGTCGCGAAAGATTTGCTCTATACGTTTCAATGGAAACCCACTCAAAAAGACTGGGGTGATATGATTCTCGAAGTCGATTTTCGTTACGGGCCCGGTTATAAAAAAACGGGAAAATTGAATACTTCATTCTATTCTTCGCCCGGAAAACCGGCGGAGTTGAGCGGAGCGTTTTCGGATACTACGAGCGACGGTTCACTCGTAGTTCGAGTAGGAATCAACGTTTATACCGCAGGAAATTATCACGTGGAAGCCAATCTAAAACACGCAGAAACAGGGGAGTATATCGCTTGGGCGACTTTTGATTCTAAACTTCCTTCCGGTTACGGAGAGGCCGAGTTTTTATTTTACGGTAAATTGATTCGAGATTCCGGTTTAGACGGTCCTTACGTCGTGACGGATATCAGAGGTCACAGAGTCAATCTTGCGGTCGACCCGGAATGGTTTGGTCAAGGGGAGGCCGGGCTGAAAAAAATTCAGGCGGCCAAAACGACGGAGCCGGATCGAGAACTCATTCTCCCATATAAGGATTTTTTTAAGACCAAGTTTTATGACGTGAAACAATTTACTTCCAAAATCTGGGACAGCAACGAGAAACAAAGAAGAATCAAGGAACTGGAGAGTATGGAAAGATAACAAAAATATAATTTATAAAAATGGAATGTGACTTATGTTCGAAACGGGAGGAGCGTTTTTTAGTTCGGGTCGATCTGGAATTTTTCTTTTGCAATTGGAATGTGTGTTGCCCGTCGAGTCGAAAGTGCTGGATGCGAAAGGCGGGGTGAATCGGCGAAGAATGATATTAGGCTGATTTTTTTTGGAAAGGATCCTACGGAAGAGTGAATCTTTAGGATGAATCCTCGCGAACTCCGCTCCCCATAAAGAGCGGAGTTTCTTTTTTAAGACGGAAGAATTATCTCCAACCTTCGTTTTTCAGTTCGCTGTGATTCAGATACAATCCTGAAGCTGCAACCGAAGGAGCTCTGGTGTGTCCTTGAAACTGAGTGTAAGTTACATTCGAGTTAAAAGGCCAGATCCCTTCGCTCTGAGTCAAAGAGGACTGACACTGACTCACCCCGCCCGCCTTGTTGTAAGCACAGGAAGAATGATAAGCGACTGCATAGTCGTCTTCGCCCGGGAGAATTAAAGACGCTCCCGCCATTCCCTTATATCCGGGAACCTGATACACGGTTACTCCCGCAGTGTTGTTGTGGTTGTAAGCGCCTCTTGCTGTCGAAACGATAAGAGCCTTATCCATCGAATTTCCGGCAAAACCGAAAGTTGCACCGTTCAATGCAGACGCCAATTCGGAACCACCGGACGCCGCGGCAAGTGCGGTTACTTTTGTGAAATTGTAACCTTTGCTGGAAGCGCTTGCTCCTAAGTTTGCAAGCCAGTATTCGGTCACATAACAACCCGCGCTGTGGCAAACGATTTTGCAGGAATTGGCTCCCTTGCAATATGTGTTTGCTACGGTCGTAAAGTTGGTCTGCGCTCTGGACGCTCCGTAACTTCTCGGATCGGAAGTTCCGTCGTAACCGACGAATACCTTCGCTCCGGAAACGGAGTTCACACTTGTTCCCCAGTAGTTGTTTACGTCGGTTGTGCCGGTGCCGTTGTGATTCTTATCAGACTTTCCATGAACAAACACGGTGTAGGTCTGAGCAGAAAGGGATCCTGCCATAAACAGGGCACAAAAAATCAGCCCAATGCTCTTCTTTTTTTTTATTCTCATTCTCTTCACTATTCTCCTGATATATAAATTAGGAAGGAGTCCGCAGCATTGTTCAAAACTTACGCAAGTTTAGTCAAGTCCAAGTAGAATCTTTTTTAAATAACGGATAGAATAAAATCATTCTTCTTGTTTTCTCCTTTTTTGGTTGAGACGTCCTCATTTTAAGAAGAACGATGTTAGTTAACTCGGATTTTGTTTCTGAGATTCTTCTTGGAAAGAATTCGGGGTAAAAGACCGGGTATGGATTGGAAAAAGAATGTTTTTTGATTCTTAATTTTGTTAAGCGAAGTGAAGAATCGACTCTCTTTTGCCGGATTCCTTAACTTTCGTTTATCGGAAACCGCGGGGAGTTCCTAACAAATCAAAGTTTAAGAGAATTCAGTTTTTGTAATATACCTCAAAGACCTGGAAAAAGATTTTCCCCTTTTGTTAAACGAAGTCGATAGATCTCAGGTATTTGAAATATTTTTTTGTTTAAGGGCATGGAATCTTCGAGTTGTAATCGACTTCTTGCGATGCGAAACCGTTTCCAGAGCATTTCCGCGTAGGGCCCGGTTCCCACCATCCGACTTGAATAATCGGAATCGTAGAGTTTGCCTCCCCGTGCACGGCGAATTTGATTTTCTATCTTTTCCTTTTTGAGCGGATAATTTTTTTCCAACCATTCCAAAAAGAGGGGAGCGACTTCGAACGGGAGTCTCAAAAAAACCATTCCTGCGGATCGGGCTCCGGATTCTTTCGCGGATTGAAGAATCGTTTCGAGTTCGTTATCGTTTAATCCGGGGATCATCGGCGCGGCCATCACTCCGGTAGGAACTCCCGCTTCGGTAAGTTTACAAATTGTTTCGAGTCTTCTTTCCGGACTGGCTGTTCTCGGCTCCATTTTTTTCCAGAGTTCGGAATCCAAAGTGGTTACGCTAATGTAAACTTTCGCCAAATTCTGAGACGCCAATTTTTCAAGAAGATCCAAGTCTCGAGTGACAAGAAAGGACTTTGTAATCATCGCAACGGGTTGTCGAAATTCTAAAAACACTTTGAGGAGTTCCCGCGTGATTTCCAATTTTCTTTCCATCGGTTGGTAGATGTCCGTAACTCCCGCGAGCTGAATTGTTCGAACTTCACCTTTTTGTTTCGCGAGATACTTTCTCAGAAGTTCGGGTGCGTTTCTTTTTGCAAAAATCTTGGTTTCAAAATCGATTCCCGGAGAAAGATCCACATAGGCGTGATTGGGTCGCGCATAACAGTAAATACATCCGTGTTCGCAACCTCGATAAGGATTGATCGATCTGGTAAATCCGAGATCCGGACAATCGTTTTCGGATACGATCGTCTTTGCGTGTTCCTCCAAAAGAATCGTTTTGGGTGAGGGGAATTCGTTCGGATCTTCGGGATCCCTTTCCCGGGAAATCGTCTCAAATCGTCCGGAAATTTTTGATTCTGTACCTCGTTTGATTTTTCTTGGTTCTAACACAGGAGATTCTCGAATTTGAGAATATGCTTATTATAAAATAAGTAAACAAAAAATAAGTATTTTTGTCATTTGAAAGGATTAAAAAATGATAAGAATTCCGTGTGCTCCTGCTCGAATCGGAAGAGAAGCGGGATCTTTGAGATCGAGATGGAATCGATATTCCGGTGGATCTGATCTTATTCTTCAGTTCGGCTGTTCACTTAACTTTCAAAGCCGAAGGCTTAAATTTTTAAAAGTTCAGTACTAAGAATCAGTTACAAAAGCTCGAAAGACGAAAAAATCCGGTTTTACAAAATTCTAATCTATTCGTGTGAGTTCCCACAAATTACGTCTCATTGATTTTTTGGGTTATTCCTAATTGTTCTTTTATCATCCAGAATAGGTGTGAGTTCCCACAGATTACGTCTCATTGGTTTGTTGCCGCATTTCTAATTGTTCTTTTTTATCAAACACTGGTGTGGAGTTCCTACGTTTTAAGATTCTGAGACGGTCCAGTTCACTCACGCGCATCTGATCGCGAATACAAAAGGGAACCTTAGAAAAAAATTCATTGAATGCGATTTTTTTACCGATTTTTTCTAAAAATCGTCTATAGTATAGGGGGGTATGGTATATGAAACCGAAACACAAACTACATTCGGATCCAAAGGTTAAAGAAGGTTTAACTTTGAGACTCAAAAAAATAGAGGGGCAAATCCGAGGAATCCAAGGAATGATCGAAAGAGACGAATACTGCGACGACGTTCTAAACCAGCTTTCTTCCGCTAAATCTGCGTTAGATGGAGTTTCTAAAATTCTTCTTAAAAGTCATATTGAAACCTGTGTCGTGGAAAGAATCAAGGATAACGATCCCGCGATCTTAAACGAATTTATGACCACAGTAGACCGCATTCTTAAATAAATCCGGAGAAAATTATGAAAGAAATCAAATTAATCGTAGAGGGAATGACCTGCAATCACTGTCAACATACGATCGAATCCGCGTTAAAGGACTTAGGTCTTTCATCTAAAGCGAGCTTTGTAAATAAGGAAGTCGTTTATCAAGGTGAAGGTACCGAAGAGGAATTAACCAAGGTTAGGGCCGCGATCCTAGAAGAAGGTTATACCCCGGGTGCCGTCAAATGACCGCGCCCGTATCAACGGATTCTTCCGATTCCGGAATTACCCTGGATCTGATCGGAATGACCTGCGCCAATTGTGCGCTTCGTATCGAGAAAGGTTTAAAAAAAGTTCCCGGCGTTAAGGATGCGAGAGTCAACTTCGCTATGGAAACCGCAAAGGTCGAATTTTCCACTCCGGTTTCGGAGGAAGTCTTATTGGACAAAGTGGATTCTCTCGGATACAGAGCGATCGTTCACGAGGACATCGTTGTCCACGGGGAAGCCGAAAAGGCTCACGAAAAAGAATTTAAAAAACTTAAGTTCAAACTTCTGGCTTCGGCATTATTTTCCGCTCCTTTGCTTTTGGCGATGATCGGACATTTTGGAGAAAACAAACTTTCCGAATATTTGCATTTTCTAATGAATCCTTGGCTTCAATTTGCGTTGGCGACCCCGGTGCAGTTTTGGATCGGCTCTTCATTTTATCTGGGAGCGTTTCGATCTCTTAGAAACGGAGGCGCGAATATGGACGTTCTGGTTGCGCTGGGAACCTCTGCGGCGTATTTTTATAGCGTAAAACAATCGTTTCTATCTTTGGGAGAGCACTATCATGGAGAGATTTTTCTCTACTACGAAACTTCTGCGGTTCTAATTACTCTGATTTTATTCGGGAAATTTTTGGAACATCTCGCAAGGGGGAAATCTTCCAAAGCGATTCAATCCTTGGTCGGACTTCAGCCGAAAACCGCAAATATAATTCGCGAAGAAGAAATCCAGGAGATTCCATTGGCAGCGGTGAGAGTCGGGGATTTGCTTCTCGTAAAAGTTGGAGAGACCGTTCCCGTGGACGGGATCGTCGAAGAAGGGAGTTCTTCTATCGACGAATCGATGTTAACCGGTGAAAGTATTCCGGTTGAAAAAACGATCGGCGGTTTTTTGTTCGGCGGTTCGCTTAACAAAAACGGGGTTTTGAAACTCAGGGCTTCTAAGGTCGGAAAGGACACTCTTTTGTCCGGAATCGTGCGGGTAGTTCAAGAGGCCCAAGGATCGAGAGCGCCGATTCAAAGGATCGCCGACCGTATTTCAGGAGTTTTTGTTCCGATCGTGATCGTGATCGCAGCCGTTACTTTTTCCCTTTGGTATTTTTGGTTGGAGCCGGGGATTTTTTCAGGGGCATTGGAAAAGGCGATCGCAGTACTCGTTATCGCGTGTCCTTGCGCTCTCGGATTGGCGACTCCGGTTTCGATTCTTGCAGGTTCCGGTAAAGCCGCCACTCAAGGAATTTTGTTTCGAACCGCAGAAGCATTAGAAATCGCTCATAAAGTGAATACTGTCGTTTTTGATAAGACGGGAACATTGACATACGGAAAACCCGTTCTTAA
The DNA here is from genome assembly GCF_016918785.1 of Leptospira ainazelensis. Lineage (GTDB taxonomy): Bacteria > Spirochaetota > Leptospiria > Leptospirales > Leptospiraceae > Leptospira > Leptospira ainazelensis. The sequence goes on from NZ_JAFFPT010000062.1 coordinate 116,360, forward strand.
AAAAATCGACGTTCTGGAGCCGAGCGATGAAAACCGGCTTCTTTTGCTCGCGGGTTCTGCTGAACAAAATTCGGAACACCCGCTTTCAAAAGCAATCGTCGATTTCGCAAAACTCAAAGGAATGACTCTGCTGATTCCGGAAAAATTCGAAACCGTTCCCGGTGGCGGAGTTTTTGCGGTCGTGAATTCAAAAGAAATCCTTTTGGGAACCGATCGTCTCTTTCGAGAAAGGGGAATCGATTTAGATAAGAACCTTCTGGATTTGAAGATACAACGAGAAGCGGAGGGCGCGACTGTGGTCCATCTCGGCGTGGACGGAATTCACAGCGCCATCCTTTCCCTTGCGGATACGGTCAAAGAATCCACCCCCGCTTCGGTTGATCGTCTAAAAGCTCTGGGTATGGAAGTCTATATGATTACGGGCGACAATGAAAGAACCGCGAAGGCTGTCGCAAACACTTGCGGAATCGATCATGTTCTTGCGGAAATTCTCCCGGAGGGGAAGGCAAAGGAAGTAAAGAAGTTGATGGATTCCGGAAAAGTTGTCGCAATGGTGGGCGATGGAATTAACGACGCGCCTGCATTAGCAGTTTCTAATTTAGGAATCGCCATGGGAACCGGAACCGACGTCGCGATGGAATCGTCCGACGTTGTCATCATGAACGGAGACCTTGTTTCGATCGCGAACGCTTTTCTTATGAGTCGGAGAACCGTTTATAATATTCGTCAGAATCTTTTTTGGGCCCTGATTTACAACGCGCTCGGAATTCCTTTTGCCGCCGCCGGGTTTTTGGCGCCTTGGATCGCAGGCGGAGCGATGGCGTTTAGTTCCGTCTCCGTGGTTCTCAACGCTCTTAGGCTACAAAGAAAATAGATTATAAAAAATGAATATTTTGGGATCGATCGAAATGTCGGTCCCGGTTTTATTTTGGGAATTGTTTTTTCGAGATAAGAAATTTCGGATGTCGAAGGACTTCGAATTTTTTATACTCCGTCCATCCATTCTTTATAAGAATAAAGACTGCTGATCGTTGCGATATAAGAATTTGCGGTAGGATTCAGATCGATTCCGTAGGTGAGAAAACGCCCGACCACGGGTGCGTAAAACGCATCCGCGATTCCGAATTGTTTTCCGAAAAGGAACGGTCCTTTGTAAGTATCAAGACATTCTTTCCAGACGGATTCGATTCTTCGAATGTCCTTCCAGGCTCCTTCCGGAAACGATCTTCCATGCAATTTTTCGGCGAGGTTCATCGAAAGATTCTTTCTAAGATCCGTGAATCCGGAATGCATTTCTGCGACGATCGATCTCGCAAATGCCCTTGTCGCCTTTTCTTTCGGCCAGAGGTTTTTTTCAGGGAAAGTTTCCGCAATGTATTCAACGATACTTAACGTGTCCCAGATTTTCAGATCTCCGTCGACGAATACGGGAACTTTGCCCGCATTCGAGTAGAGTTTGATCTTTTCAAAAAACTCCGGTGTATTTAGCACGAGCGAGATTTCCGTAAAAGGAATTTTACTTTCTCTTAATAAAATCCAAGGACGCATGGACCAAGAAGAGAATTTTTTATCGCCGATTACGAGTTGAAGATCTGCCATAAGACCAAACTTCTTCCATGGAAAAATCCTGAAAATTGAAATTCTTTTGTTCACCGATTCTAAATAAAAGCAAAAGTATTCTTTTAGAAAAGATCGATTCTGAACGGTAAGAAAATTTCCATTCTAAGTTTAAAACTTATGGATCCTAAAAAAATTGCGGCCCGTCCGGTCCTCTGCGCTGTTCGCCGACTTCGGAAGCGCTTTGGAACGGATTTGTGGATCTGGTTCGGACTATGGTTCTTGCCTCATCTGCAATCGGAAAATTAGTATTTTAGAGGAAGAGACAAGGACGCCAAAACCGTTTCGACCGGGAATTCGGAAACCGAATGATCTAAAATATTAGAAATTTGGAATGTTCCTGAATGTTTTCGCGCCACGTAGTCGACGATCGTCAAACCGAGTCCCGAAAAAAAAGTTTCCAGAGGCAGACTTTCGTAAACAAAGCCGGTCAAGCGGTAAAAAGGTTGTTTTACTAGGATTTCCTTGTCTCTCGGGACACCGGGAATCGATTTCGGATCGAATTCATTTTTGACCGATAGGTTTAACATTCCGTTTTGGATCTTATCGTAGATTAGGATTTTCGAATTCTTACGAGAATACTTGACCGCGTTTACTATCAATTCTTCCAGAATCAATTGAATCGAATCCTTATCCACTTCGATCTTTACCGCGTTGGATTGTAAGGATTTATGAAACGAAATATTTAATTCTTTCTCGGTTAATAGGCCGTCCATCTTTTCGTTGGCGTTTTCAACCGTGAGTTCGATCAAATCGAATAGATCGGAAATGTTCATCGTATTTTTTTTGGTCGAAATGTCCCGATTGAGAATGTCCATACTCTTTTCCAAACATTTGAGAGTATCGTGAACCGTTTGATTGTTCTGAAATAGAAGGTTCGCGATTTCTTTCGGCAAAACGCAAGTCTCTCCTTCGAAAGAGGCCGACGTCTCCAGAATTTCGATCAAACTTACGATCGCTCCGAATCCGCCTCCGCTCAAAAAAGTTTGTTTGATGTTATTCAAAGTAACTTTGCTGATATCGACCGTTTTTTCCAGATCGGACATCCAGGATTGTTTGTATAAGATCCAATCGAGCTGAGCGCGGAGCCTCGTTTCGGTTTCTTCTTGAAGGACTTTTTCCATCGCTTTTTTTTGCGTATACTCGACGATCCGTTTCATACAATGTCCGAAAACGTGAATATCAACGGGTTTGATCAAATAATCCAAAACTCCAAGTTTCATTACTTCAATGATAGTATTCGGTTGGTTGTTTCCGGTTTGAACTAGAATGATCGGATCCTCTAGGAAATTTTTAATTTCCCTGATAAAATCCTGTCCTTTAATAAACGGAGTTTCGAGATCCACGATAAAAGCCGAGTATCGATTTTTGCGGGCCGCATCTAACGCTTGTTTTCCGTTGGCGTAACCTTCGGCGGCGATTCCTAACGTTTTGCAGATTTGAAGTAATAAGGCCCGGATTTCTTCCGCGTCTTCTAATATCAGAATCGGATCCCTTAAGGCAATGGGTTGTTCGACCGAGAATTGTCTGATTTGATTTTGGCGAATATCGATTGTGTTTGTCATCTGTCTATTACCTAACTAATTAAAGTTCCTGATTTTTATCAATACCTGCACACGGTTTCTTCCAACGGATAGAATTGACGGAGAAGAAAGATAGTTTCATACTAAGGTAGTATTTAAACTGAAATTCTCACTCTTGATAAAAGCTAACCCATTGCTGCTCAAGGGATATGGAGGGAATATATGTCAATCGTGGAAAATCAGAATCAAATGAAGAGCGAAGATTTGTCGTCTATCTTAACTTCTTATTTTTATCAGTATCCGCATGCGATGTTTATCACGGATCGAGAAGGAAAGATAGAATTTATCAATCCCGTTTTTGAAAGGTTATCCGGGTATAAACGAAACGAATTGATCGGCAAGAATCCAAGATTCTTTCAATCTGGGAATCACGATTCCGAATTTTATGAAAATTTCTGGAAAACGATTTTATCCGGTAAGGAATACGAAGGAAGTTTTTTAAATAAGAACGGATCCGGAGAAACCATTTCCTGGAAAGAAAGAATCACTCCTCTCAGAGATGAAAAAGGGGATATATCCAACTTCCTCTGTAGAGTAGATCTTCCTCACGATAAGCCCTCATTTTCGATCGCGGGTCCGTCCTCCGATTCCGGCGTATCTCCGATCAAGGTGAAAGAATCTCTTTTTCCAAAACTTCAAAAAGAATACGGACTTACATACCAAGAGGCAAAAATCTGCGAACTCCTCGTTGCGGGACAAACAAGAGAAAGTTTGGTGCAACAGCTCGGTGTTCACTCGGGCACTTTGAAGAATCATCTAAAAGCTATCTATCGGAAGACGATCGAGAGAGATTTGGCAGAACCGGGTCAAGGAAGAGATAAACTGCAAAGACTTACCGTATTTTTGATTCGTCTTTGTTAAATTCCAGATTTTAGCAAAACACCATTTCGCATTAGCATACAACGTTCTTTTAAAATTAATTGGAAGAACGTTTCCTTTCTTTTTTTAACACGTCTCATTACTTTAGGGCTTGGACGGAATTCAAAATTTATTGTATGATCTGAATTCGAATTTCCGAATTTGTCTTTCACCCTACCTATAAACAATTTCAATACGCGTAATATTTTAGTGAAGAAAAAATTGGATCTCAAGTCGGCGGCCTTCTCGTTTTTAGAGAATAGTTCGATGTTAGTTTGTTTTGCGTCTGAAAAAGGCGAGATTCTATACGTGAATCGATCGGGATTGAGTATGTTAGGGCTTTCCGAGGAAGAAGCTCTAACAAAGACGATTTTTGAACTCCATCCGAAAGAATACCGCGAAAGAATCCTTTCGGAAGTGATTCCCAACGCTTTTGAAAATGGGGAATGGACCGGAGATATTCTGCTTACGTCGCCTAACGGGAGTATACTGGTTCAAGAAACGATTCGTATACAAAAGGACGAGGACGGAGAAATCGAATCCATCGTTTTGATCGCGGATGACGTTCTAAAAGCGCAATCCAATTCCAAAAGTTATAGATCCGGTGAGATCCTATACTCGACGCTTTTATCGGCGGTGGAAGAGGGAATTCTTTTCGTGGACAGTACGGGTACGATCTTAAGAACCAATCAGAGTCTTGAAAAGATGCTCGAATTAAAAACGGAATCCATCGTAGGTCATTCCTATCACAGCTCCATTTGGACAACGATTTATCCGGACGGAAACGTCACTCACATGGAAGAATCTCCGATACACTACACTTTGAGCACGGGGCTTCCGGTTCGAAGGGAAGTTTTGGGATTTGTGAAATCGGATCTGCAAGTTCTTTGGGCGCACGTGACTACGGTTCCGCTATTCGATCCCGAGGCGGATCGTATGATGGGAGTCGTGGTAACAATTTCGGATATCACAAAGGAAAAAGAAAACGAGGAAAAGTTAAAACAACTGTCGATGGTAGCGTCGCAAACGGGTGACGCGGTTTTGATTACCGATCTGGACGCGAAAATTCTTTTTGTAAACCCCGCTTTTGAAACGGTTACCGGTTATCGTTCCGAAGAAGCGATCGGTCGGTTTCCTTCTATGCTCAAATCCGGAATTCATAGTCCGGAATTCTATCAAGAAATGTGGGATGTCATTTCCAAGGGAGATACGTTTCGAACCACGATCACCAATCGAAAAAAGGACGGAACTTTGTTCTATTGCGAGCAGACGATCAGCCCGTTACGAGACACAAAGGGCAGGATTCTTTATTACGTTTCCCTGTTGAGGGACGTAACCGAGAAGATGGAGTCCTTTGAAAAACTCAGGATGAGCGAGGAGAACTATCGCGTTCTTTTTGAAAACTCGATCGAGGGAATTTTTTCCAGTTCCTTCGACGGAAAATTGATACAAGTAAATCCGGCTATGAGCGGAATCACCGGGTATTCCAAAGAAGAATTGTTGAATCTGGATTTGGAAAAGGATCTGTATTTTCACTCGGATCAAAGATCATTCTTTTTGAATATGATTCTTCGGGATTCTAAAATCGAAGGAGAAGTCGTACAATTCAAGAAAAAAGACGGATCCAAAATTTACGTCGAAATTTTCGGAGTAGGAAGCTTCGATTCCAAGGGAAATCTAAAACAAATCGACGGAAGAATTATCGACATCACTCCCAAAATCGTCGCTGAAGAAGAACGGAGTTTTTACGAAAAAAAACTAAGACAATCCCAGAAGTTGGAAGCGCTCGGCACTTTGATCGCAAGCGTCGCTCATGAAATCAACAATCCGCTTATGTGTATTTTAGGGTATTCTCAAATTCTAACTTTGGAAATGAAGGATCCGGCGCATCTGAAGTTTGCGGGAATTATCACGGATGAGGCAAAACGTCTTTCTTCGGTCGTTACCAATCTTTTGGATTTTTCCAGAAAGGAATCGGAAAGTTTTAGGAAATCGGAAATTACACCGGTCGTTGAATCTGCGATTTCCCTTTTGGAAAACGTCTTCGAGAAAAACTACATTCTTCTGGAAACCGAGTTCGAGCTAAACCTTCCGCTCGTTGAAATGAGGGAACAATTGATTCGACAGGTTTTGATCAATCTTCTGATCAATTCGAAGGACGCTCTGAACATAAAGTATCCGGAAAGAAATCTAAATAAGAAAATCATAATGCGATTGGAAACCTGTCTTTTAGAAACTACACCTTATATCAAGCTGATGATAGAGGATGCGGGACAGGGAATTCCTCCCGAAATTTTAAAACAGATCTATGATCCCTTTTTTACTACCAAAAGAGAACAAGGCGGAACCGGACTCGGTATTCCGATCAGTCAAGGAATCGTCAAAGAACACAACGGATTTTTTACGATTCAATCGATATACAAACGTTATACGATTTGCACGATTCTTTTACCCTTGACTCATGAAAAAAAATAAGATCGGCTGCGGATTCGATTCTTACTTTTTGCCCCAGAGATTTTCCAGATAAGCCTCTCTTCCGGATCCTTTTCGATACGATTTATAATGATCCGGATTGGTCTTATAATAATTCTGATGATAAGCCTCGGCGGGATAAAAGGAAGTAAACTGAAGAATTTCGACAACGATCGGAGCCGAAAATTTTCCGGACTTCTCCAATTCTTTTTTGGATTCTTCAGCGGCTTTTTTTTGAGCTTCGTTGTGAAAAAAAATTCCCGTTCGATATTGATTGCCCCTATCGGCGAACTGACCTCCGTTATCGGTGGGATTGATCTGTTTCCAAAAGACTCGCAAGAGATCTAAGTAACGAATTTTGGAAGGATCGTATTCGATCTGAACGGATTCTCTGTGACCGGTTCTTCCATTACCTACGTCTTCGTAGGTCGGATCGACTTCTTTTCCTCCCGCATAACCGGAAGTAACGGAGATCACTCCGGGTAAGGATTCGAAAGGGCCTTCCATACACCAGAAACAACCGCCTGCGAACGTGGCCTTTTCGGTTTTTGGACCTGCATTCAAAGGAGAAAGAAAAATCAAAAGAACGAAAACGATAAAAACTTTGGAGTAGTACATTCTACCCTCCCTAAGAACGGAGTTCGTTACTTTGACTCTTTGGTTACAGAGACTGAACAAAATGAATCCTGTTTTTTTGTTTTTCATTTCCAGAGAAAAAAAATCCTATGTTTTCTTTTCCAGATTCTAATTCTAAGAGTTAGATATGAAAATCGCAATCTTAGGAAGTGGAATCGCGGGACTCAGCGCTTGTTGGTATCTGAGCAAGGAACACGAGGTCGTTCTTATGGAACGTCATTCACTTCCGGGAATGGACGCACACGGAACGGACGTCGCACTTAAGGATAGAATCTTTCGATTCGACGTTCCCTTTCGAGCCTTCAAACAAAACTATTATCCTTGTCTGATCGAAATGTATAAGGAAGCGGGAATCGAATTCAGACCCGTGGACTATTCTTTTTCTCTGAGTGAAAGAGACGGGACTACTTACTTTCAATTTGCGACTTTCGGGTTAGGTGGAAATTTTTATCCTTTCGTTTCCCCCGTCTGTTTTAAGACGGGAGAATCCAGAAGAATTTTTTCGGACACAATTCGATTTTACAGAGAATCCGCTGAGCAATGGACGACTCTGAAAGGAGAACAACTTACGATTTCGGGATTCTTACAAAGATTCGGTTACTCGAAAGAATTCGAAGATAAGTATCTAGTTCCGATGTTTGCGACCATCAACACCTGTACTCTCAAAAGCGCCAAGAATTATCCCGCGGAAGCCGTGATCAGTTATCACGCGCAAGGATTGAAATTTCTCCGATTCTTAACCGCGAGTCACGGAACTAGGGACATCACAACTCGTCTTTCCGTCGGCGCCAAAGAAGTCCGTTTGAAATCGAATCCGCGAAAGATCGAACTCAACGGGAAAAAAGTTTTTGTAAACTTCGACGAAGGGAAAGAAGAATTCGATCGGGTGGTGGTCGCGACGCCGGCGAATCAGGCGATCGGACTTCTTCCCGATGAGATGAGCCGGGAAAAAGAACTTCTTTCATCCTTTCGTTACGAAGAATCCGAAATTCTGATGCATACGGATTCTTCCTTTATGCCGAACAAAAAAAATCACTGGGCGCCTCTTTGTTTTACTCTTTCACCCGAAACGGACAAACCTTCCGCGACGATTCGTCTCAACAAGGTTCTTCCGGAGATCGGAAAAGAGGAAATCTTTCAGACTTGGAATCCATTGGTGGAACCGAAGGCGGGGAAGCTGATTTCCCGTTCCCGTTTTGAGAGACCGGTGATCGATCTCAAAAATCAAAAGACCATCGAAGAACTCAAAAGTCTTCAGGAACAATCCGGAAGAAAAGTTTGGTTCTGCGGATCCTATGCAAGATACGGAATCCCTCTTTTAGAGGCGGGGGTTTCCACTTCCTTGGACGTGAGACGCTGGGTCAACGAGTCGATACGTTCTTAAAAATCGTTTTTTGCGTGTCCGACGCTTGTGTTGAGGTCGGATTTGTAGTCAAGAAGATAGAAAGAGGACTTTTGTCGGAGTTCCGACAAGGTTCTTGAGAGGGAATTCTACTTGCAAAAAGGTTAATTTTCTGATAGAGCAAAGTCACCCGGAGTTTTCCACCACCCGCCCCGCCACCCGAAATCAGGGCGGGGCGCGCCACTTTCACAGAAGACTGTCGTTGTTACGACAGAGTTTTTTTAAGAATTCGTGAGTGATGATAGCGGCTTTTGAGCCGAATAGAGGACGAATTGAAAATATCGTTTCATCCGCTCCCCGCCTAAGAATTTTCCAAAACTTGCATACTTCGCCGCGATCTTTTCGGGAATCTCCGTCTGACCCGTTTTTGTTTTTTCCTCTAAGAATTTTGCAAATCCTCCAAAAACATTTTCCTCCAAAAACTCAAAGTCTTCCGTTTCAAAACCGGTTTTTTTGAGAATTTGAGAAAGCGAATTCGGAGTCACTCGGTTCTTAGGTGGAATCCCGCTGAGCCTGCAGACAAAACTTCGAAACCAAGAATCCAAAATTCCAAAACTTCCGTCTTTCAAAATCAACTCTGCGGAAACCAAACGCCCTTTCGGTTTCAGAACTCGAAACGCCTCCTCGCAAAATCGAACTCGATCCTGAAAAAAGTAAGCGCTGTCGAGACAGAGAATCCGATCAAAACTTTCCTTTGGAAAAGAAGAGATCGTCTCCTCCAAAGAAGCGCAGATCAACTTCGGCAAAATTTCCTTTCTCTCTTGGAACAGATTTTTTGCAAATTCGACCTGAACGGAAGAAGGATTGATTCCGATAAGACGAGAAAGCGGGATTGAGAATTCTTTCTTCCAAACAAAGAGCTGATCACCGCAGCCGAATCCGAGATCCAAAACTTCTTGTTCCGGTCCTAAGTCCGCCTTTTTTCCCAAAAGCAAGGCTAACGTTTTGCAAGCGGTCGGATAATCTTCGGTATCTTTCCAGAATCCTAAATTCGCCCAAGAAGAATTCTTTGGATTGAGATAGAGATGAGCCAGTGTGTCGGGGGCTTCTTCGGGTCCGGATCGTTTTGTCGCGCCCATCTTAAAGAATTCTTCCCTTATCAAAAATTTTTACGAAATGGCTCCAATTGGCAGATAGGCTTAAAATACGAGGGGTTGTTTTTTTCGGTCTGAAAAGCGGGACGATGAATTTAGATTTCATTTGATAAAATGCTATACATATATTTAGTTCGTCCGATATGTATTTTAGGACTTCGTTCTTTCATCGGAGTTCGTTTGAAATTCAGGACAAATTTCGATTCTTCTTTTTTTAAATTTTAATCGGGAAGAATCCGGTCTTTGCAACTTAGAGAGAACCATGCTGCTACTAACGCTTTTAGATCCGACCAGAGCAAGAACCAATTTGTTGCTTCGCTGGAAAAAGAAACTCAATCGTAAGAAGGTTTACCCGGTTCTTATCTTTCCGGAAGGTTCTCTTAATTTGGAAAGGCTTCATCGACTCGCAAAAATCGCATCCAAACAAAAGAATTTTTCTTCCAGCCCCGTTTTCTTTTATGCGGAATCCGTTTTGAAGGCCGGATCTTTTCTTCTTTCGGATAACATTCCTAAGGGAGAAAAAATTCTTCCGATCTTTGTAGACTTCGGTTCTCTTTCTAAGGACCGGGAAGGAAGGGACTTCGAGGAACAGATTCTACTTCTTCAGGAGAAAATCGAAAGCCGATTCTCCGCGGTTTGTTTTTTCGAAACCGGGAAGACTCAGACCCGGTTGGAAAGATCGGGCAATCGAAACTGGCTCTTTCACAAGTCTTCACTCGTTTTAGAGATTTCAGGTTCCTCTTTTAAAATTTTAAGGAAGGATTTACCTGAAGAAGAAGGTGAGACCTATCTGGAAACCTGGATCCCTTCGGGTTTGCTTGAGAATCGTTCTTAAGAAATTTATTTACTACTTGGAAGAGAGTCGTATCGGACTCGGAGCCGAGAGAGGAACTTGCATTAAATATTACTAGATTTTAGTATTTTAATTGAAGTTTTTTTTATCCCATTCTTGATAGATAAAAATTTTGCCAAAGGCAATAAACGCAGGGATCTTCTGCATGATCGAGAAACGAATCAACAAATTCGGGGAGAACGGAACCTTCGCGACGAAGACCATCCCCAAAGGAACTCTGCTGTTCAGTTACAGCGAGTGGATCGAGGATGAAGAGTTCGGATGGAAAGTTCTGACGGTGGAAGAAGCCGAGTCTCTTCCAGAGTCCGAAAAGGACATCTTCATGAAATACGGATACGATGTGGATTTCGGAATCGTTACCGGACCAACCGGAGGCGAATACGTCATCAACCATTCCAACTTCATGAATCACTCTTGTGATCCTAATATGTGGTATGACGAAGACGACAATATCGTTGCTAAGAGGGAAATTCTCGCCGGAGAAGAACTTACGATCGATTACGCAAATTTCGTAGTAAACTTCGACCAGACCTTCGAGTGCGGTTGCGGATCGGCAAACTGCAGAAAATTCATCCGAAAAGACGACTGGAAACTACTGATCAACGAATATCAGATGCACTTTCCAAAATTCATCCAAAAAGAAATCAAAAAGTTATACGTCAAAATTCCAGTATAGAACGACCGAAACTAAAAATTCTACTTTCTGACTTTTAAGATTCTTTCCAGGACCCCTTTGCTTAGAAGTCCTGGAGAATCTTCCGAGATCGCGGTGTTGGTGCTCTTTGCGTTTTCTATCGAATAGAAAACGTCGGGTTCCACTTCTTTTACGATCGCCATCGCTTGGCGGATCTTCTTTCTTTTTAAAACAGTAAAGACGATCTTAACCGGTCCTCTGCTTCCTTGTCCGTCCATCGTCGTGACTCGATAACCCGCGTCCGAAAGTTTGTTCGCGATCGCACTTCCGTTTTTAGGAGATATGATACGAAGAAGAGAAAAGCCGATCGCCAATTTCTCTTCGAGGATCATTCCGATATAAGTTCCAGTCGCGAAACCTCCCGCATAGGCGAGATAACAGAACGCGTTGTTCAGATTTTTGATAACTTGTGTGATGACGATCACCCATAGAAGGACTTCCAAAAATCCCAGAGACGCCGCGATCGCTTTTTTTTCCCGGGTGAGAAGAATAACTCGGATCGTTCCGATCGAAACGTCGGTGACCCTGGAAAAAAAAATAAAACAAGGAAGAAGGACGTAATCAAAGATAGGATTACCGGGAGAAGGAAAGCTCAGTTCCATACCGGACAAGGATTGTTCGGCAAATCCAAGAAGTCGAGGAGAAATATAAGATTCGCGGCGATCCTTTGGAAAACGATGACGATTCCCTGTCCTCTCGGAGACTTGAAGTTCAACTTAGACAAAAAAAATTCGGTAGAATCTTGTTAAGGAGGAGGATTCGTTTCGTACAAATCAGAAGTTCGATGATTTCTAAAAAGATACGAGTTGATAAACGACTTATAAACGGCTTAGAATTCGGGAATAGATTCAAAAAAAAGAAATAGAGATTTCGTTTAACGTAACTCTTTTTTAAATCCTTTTTTGAAATTCGATTTCAATTCTTAAACTCGATTCTAAGATTCCTTCCCATGAATCGATACTCAATTTCCGTGTTTCTTCTTTCGTTTACCCTCCTTCAATGTGGACCTTCGGATTCGAAGGAGAATATATTGTTCTCTTTGTTTTTTTCTTCGGAGAAGAATATATCGATCGCGAAATCTTCGAATTCTTACCTTTTAAACGAAACCGAGGTCGGAAATCATTCTCTAAACTTCAGAGATCTTCCCGAGTCCCGAAAGATTTTGATCGGAGAAAAGAGTTATCTTACCAAAACGGATCCGATCTTTTTGGACGCGCTCGGAAGAGAAGCCTACTTTCGAGGTTTTAATATCTCCGGAAATATGAAGCTTGTGCAACACGGATTCAAACCATTTCAAAATGAAGCCGACGCGGAAATAGGATTTTCCCGTTTGGGGAAAACTACCGGATCGAATATGATCCGTTTTACGATCGCTTGGGAAGGGGTTCACACCGGAGTGGATACGATCGATACGGTCTATTTGGACGCGGTAATCGCGCAGATGAAAAAGGCGATCGCGCTGAAAATGTATGTCTTGGTGGATTATCATCAGGATCTATTCTCTCGAAATTTATTTAATAAGAATTCCTGGTACACCGGAAACGGAGCTCCGAAATGGGTCACTCCTTCCGGTTTGTATCCGAACGAATACTGCGGATTCATCTGCGCCAATTGGAGTCAGAACAACTTGACTAACGAGGCCATTCGAAGAGGATTTCGAAATTTTTGGAACAACGCTTCCTTTTCAACCACCGCGGGAACTAGAAATATGCAGACTGAATTCTTGTGGCAACTGGGAAAAACCGCAAAATACATTCAAGAAAGATTAAGTGCTTCCGAGTTTGATTACGTTTTGGGAATGGATCCGTTTAACGAACCGGTTGACGGGGGAATCGAAGGCCTTTCCGCGAAACAATGGGACAATCAAAAACTCTGGCCTTTTTACGGAAGGGTTCGAGAGGAATTGAACGCGAACGGATGGGAATCCAAATATGTATATGCAGAACCCATTGTATTCTGGAATACGAATGTTGGAAGCGCAATCGTTCCCCCCACCGGAGGAGGACATCTTACTACTTTACCGGGTTCGGGGTTCGTATTCAATTCTCACTTTTATGACGCGGGAAGAATGGGGACGGATCTTACGGGAATCGACAACGCTACGTATTTCAAATATTTGGATGAGATTCGGAAAGAAACGAGATTTTTGAAAATTCCGGTCTTTCTTAGCGAATTCGGAATGTGGCTAAACGGAACGGGAGCAAAAGATACTCCGAGAATGATTTCAGCCGTTTATCAGGCGATGGAGATTTCCGACGTCGAACAAACGACTAAAACGCGTTATGCGGATTTCTATTCTCTATTGGTTTCGGGAACTCAGTGGCACTGGGATTATTACTATGACAATCATTTCGAATATATGAACGGAAATACTTCCAAGTTGATCACAAAAAAAGACGCTTGGAACGAGGAAAATTTTTCAGTGATCGGAAACTACGGAACAACTTGGAATCTGGATTCCAAAGCGATTCAGAGAAGTTATCCGAGAAGATCTCAGGGAAGAATTTTGAGTTTTTACTACAATACTTTGGGCGCCGATTCTTGGAACAACGTCTATGCTTGGGGAGGAATCCGTCCCAAGCCGAATGGAACGATCTATTTCGGAGACAGACGTTTTGCGATTTTGATCTGGAAGGGAAGGAATTCGGACGCGCCGACCGAACTTTTTATTCCTCCACACTTTGCGACTCAGAGTATCGTTTTGGTTTCGGATTCCAGAATCTATAACAAGGGTTTGACGCCGACGATTTCCAATCTAATCAACGAAGCGATTTTGATTTCTGATCCGGATCGAACGGAGGGTTCGGGTTCCCTTTTACTTTCTTGGGACGATTTGGAAAGCGGAGAAGACGTTGAAAATTCAATACATTACGTTTTGATTGTGGATGCTAACGGCGTGGAATTTACGGATTCTTTTCTTACGGCTTTGCAGACGGATCTCAATCAGAGAATTCTTATAGAAAAGAAAAGTCCCGTTTATTTGACGGGAAAGATGACTTACGGAGGTTATCCGGCTCCGTAAAAGAAAACGAGTTGTAAAGCCATTTTGAAAGCCTTTGTCGGAGTTCCGACAAAGTTGTAAGGGAAAAAATAGAATGGAAAAAGGAGATTCGATTTCCGACCAAAGCGGTTTTTCTAAAACGAATCGGACAGAAAGGTATTGAGGGCTTTCCACGGTTTCCGGCTGAAATCGTTTTAAAAGAAATCGTATGAAAAGCGAAAAGTCCATACCTTACGATTCTTATAAAAAATTCTACTTGTGAAGTTGTCTTATGGATTCGAATCAAATATTCGAATTTGACTTGAGAAAACCCGATAAAAGGAAACGATTCCGGAATCAAAAGCCGAAATATAGAGTCCAAAAAGGGATCTCAATTTCGAAAAAAGGAAACCGGATTCTTTCTATGTTTAAAATCTGCTTCAATACCTTAGTCTATTTTATCGGAAATAACAACTCTCAAAGTTCTCCCCCGGTTTTGGGAGAGGTTCGCACTTATCTTAAACGGATATTTTTCCCATTCTTTCTCTTTCTTTTTTTAAACATAGGCTGCCAAGGTGCGCCGGTTCGAGATTCGACCGACGAATGTTCTCAACCGAAGGCGGATTCTTTTTGGCAAACTTCTAACGCGAAAGAATCCGGCTTTGACTCGGAAAAACTCTGCAGCTTGCTCAAAGAATCCGCTTCGGAAAAAAGCGGCTTACATTCTCTTTTGATCGAACGTCGCGGAAAACTCGTCACCGAAATCTATCACGATGGAGACGATAAACCTCTGAGCCTTCGATACGGACTTCGTTTTCCTTTCGACGGCAAATCTACTTTCGACTTACAAACGCTACACGACGTGAGATCCGTGAGTAAGAGCGTCGTCTCCCTTCTTTTCGGGATCGCGATCGATAAGGGTTTGATAGAAGGAATCGATACTTCCGTACTTTTTTCGTTTCCTGAGCTTGGGATTTCGGAGACCGATCCGCGACAAAAGATAACTTGGAAACATCTTCTTTCCATGAGCAGCGGTTTGGATTGGGACGAATGGAGATCCGGATTTTTCTTTAGCGATGAAACGCGTTTGTTTTGGAAAAAGAATCTTGTAGAGTTCGTTTTCGATCGAAAAATATCAGAAATACCTGGAAAAAAATTCAATTACAATGGAGGAGGGACGTCCGTTCTTGCAGAAATTCTAATAAAGAAAACCGGCAAATCCATCAAAGAATTAGCGGGAGAATGGATCTTTGATCCGATCGGAATCAAAGAATATGAATGGGTTGAGGATAGGCACGGACGCTCTCTCGCGTTTGGCGGATTACGTTTGAGGCCGAGAGATATGTTAAAGTTGGGAAGATTGATCTTGAACGAGGGCGTTTGGGATAAGAGGCAGATTGTTCCGAAAAAATGGATTCAAGATTCTTTGGAATCCAGGATCGATACTAACGTGACTCTCTTTCGAAACGACGGAAGTTCCATGAAATACGGTTACCAATGGTGGATTGGAGAGACTCATCTTACAAATCGAAACGTTTCTTGGAAAGCCGCGCTTGGAAACGGGGGACAATTGATCTATGTGATTCCGGATTTGGATATGATCGTAGTCACGACAGCCGGTCAATACGGTTCTCCGAAAATTATCTTAGAGATAGGTAATCTTTTGGACCGGATCATCGCGTCTACGAATTGATAAGCAGTTTTTAGTCTAAGATTTTCTCCTGGTCGGAAGTACGACGTCTCACCGTGATATTTTCAGGCCCCCGCACAAATCGGGTCATAACCTTACCCACAAGTTAAAAAAGCGATTTCGAATCAGGACGATCCAATCAAAATTTTTGTAGGAGTTCCTACATTCGAGACTTTTTACTTGCAAAATATTGATTTTATGATAGAGC
>NZ_JAFFPT010000032.1 GCF_016918785.1 Leptospira ainazelensis
CGTCCTTCATCGCGTCCTGATGCCCGGGCATCCCCCGTACGCCCTTTCTTACTTGACCATATTACGAAATTAACAACCTCGCAGTTGTTCACTTTCCAAGTCAGTCTCAAGGGCTATCTTCTCTTTCAAGAAGAAGCATTGTTTTTAACCATGTAGAATGATGTGTAGCTGTAAAAATTTTTGAAATTACCGATTCGTTCGAGATATGATCGATCCTGAATCTCTTCTGTCGGATCGATTAACTCAATCAAAATTGTCTTTACTAATCTTTACATTTTGTGTTCCCAAGAGCACCTCTACTCTTGAAAACCTCTCTATCGCAGTATATATGTTGTAAAAGATCTATTGCGTTTCCCGTGCCCGATTCCTCTATCTGGTCCGCGATTACTCGCAAACGAAAAAAAGAAGCAGGACAGTTGAGCGCTTGGTTCGAAGAAGTTCACCATGCGGTGATTTCTTCGTAAAAACCAATGTAAGAAAACGAAGCGCTACGGCAAGCAATTATTGTAAAAATTATTCCGAATTCGGAAGAAAAACTTCCCGCAGAATGCCTTTTTTTTCATAAAAACGACTCGGCTGATTTCGGTTTACGGCCCTTAACCGAGGCAACCCGACGCCGCAAACAGGCTTTTTTAATAGACCGATAAGTCTATTAAAAATAGAATTCAAAATTTAGAATATTCTATATTTAGAATTTACTTTTATCAAACTCGTCGACGAAGGAAGAAAAGGATTCGGATTAAAATCATAGGATCCGTTTAAAACCCCGCTTTGATACGTGTTTGTCCTAAAACTGAAAGAAATCGCAAAGATTTACGACCGTTGGAGCAAGCAGAGATGATCCAGAACGGATTCTAATCTAAAAAAGAAAGGAACAAAGAAGAACATAGAACCAGGGAGGGCTTCCCTGATTCTTTTCCTAAATCTAAATTCTATTGTTGAGTGGCTTGAACCGTCGGCAATTCTTCCGGATAAATCGCATGGAAGTAAGTTTGATTGAGAACGTTCCGAAACGATTGAGTCATGGATCCAACATAGAATGGATTGGCTTCCACAACGGTTCGTGGAATTTCCCAAGGTACCGGACCGGTCATCTTTGCAAAAAGAAAAGTCCCGGCCGGTTTTGCGGGGATTCCCGCCGAAGTAGTTTCGCAGACCTCGTAAGACCAAACCGTGATAAACTGCCCGTCAAATCCCTGTACGCCTACGTCGGTTCTAAAATAGGGAACAGCTTGTTCAAAGAGAGATTGTGGAGTAATATTTCCTTTATCCATTCTTCCCAGATGATACTTTGCTACGAAATTACACACGTTAGTGCCGTTTGTCTCCGAACAGGTGATACCGATTCGACTGGGAGTAGTTCCGCGTTCCCCGTTTAAGTCGTATTGAAAGGACCAAAACGCGTCTAAAACCGGTTTATCGTCTAACGCGAGTTTGACTCCGGTCGTTGTTACCTGATATTTTTGATACAAATCTCCCGGAGAATTCGATACAAAACGGATCGTTCTTAAATCCGGACGATCGACGACGCCGTCGATCGGAACTCCCGATTTCTTAATCACAAGCGTTCCCTCCGAAATATCCTCTTTAAAAACGGCCGAAACCCGAATCCGATCCAATGGAGTCACCTTTTCCAAAGTGAAGGTTCCGCCGGATTGACACTGATTTGAGGAATAGTGGATTCCCGATTCCGTATAAGCGGATTTGAATTTCCCCTTGTCTTCGGGAGAAACCGATTGCATTTCCGCCGGAAAAAAAGAAACGTTAGCGGCTATCGTATTTCCGAATAACAACGCTAAGCCGGACATATCGGCTTCGGCGGCCTCGTTCGGTTTTTCGGCACACCCGGTCGCCGCTAAAAAGACCGTCGTGGACAGACAAAGAAAATATTTAATCTTAAAATTCATAAAACTCACTCTTCCGATTCTATTTTTTGCGAAATCCAGTCAATCGCGTTTAACGTAACTTGTATCACTTTCGATTTCGGACACAGACGCACAACCGGTGCAATTACTTTTAATAACCGTTCATGAGCAACTTTTTTCAGGGGATTAAAATCCCTCGTCTTTCTTTCAGCCCGTTCATTCCCTGATACATGCGTTTGATTCCGAAAAACCGTTCACTCAATCGTAAACTTTCATTTTTTTTCGAATTTAGAATTTCGTCCTCCTTTACGAACCGAAACCGGATTTTTATCATCGAAATCAAAACGTTCTTCAATGAAAACAAATCCACTTTGAATAAGATCAAACGGAGCGGATTCAAATTTTAGAATATTCTTATTTTTAATTTTACCAAATCTACGGAGCCGGTTCTATTCCTAACGCAGAAAAAGATTACCAAAGAATCGCGCTTTCATACATCCTTTCCCGCAGGTCGGGATCAAAAAATACGGTAAGGTGATTCGTAAAAAGTTTGCATTCGTTTTCGTTGAGAATCTCGGTGACTCCGATATAAATACGTTCCCCGCTGGAAAGAAACAATTCGATATCCTGGGGATAATCGGAACGATTGTAGTGATGCCAAAGCACGCGGTGACTGTCGCTTATATATCTCCAGTGTAATCGGACATCGACGATCTCACAGGGATTCTTCCACAAAGAAGTTACGTCGTGAAATTCTTCCTCACGATCGTCCGGAAAAATTCGATTCACTTTTTTGACGGAAATTCCGAAACCCCAGCGTAAGGAGAATTCATCCTCAAAGCTGAACCTAAAAATTTCGTTTTCGCCGGTGATACAATAGATCGCCTTCGAAACTCCATGAGCTTTTTCGAATGTTCGAAAACGACCGTAGTATTGAACGACTTGGATCTTCGAGCCTACGAGCAGTTTACATCGTTGTTCGAGATCCAACTCCCGTTTCATTCTTCTTCGTTTTTGGTTTGTAAAATTCTGTGAAGGTCGTAGAGAGTTTCGGAATAGACGATCGGATTTACGGATTCGAACGAAAGCAGTCTGTGATCCTCTTCTCCTCTCGGTTCGTCGTAAACATAACTTCCCGTGGTGATGGATCCTCGATTTACAAAGAAGAATTCTTTGAACGTCATCGGTTCTCCGAAATCGTAACTCTGCACGTTCAAACCTTCGATTTTTAGAAACACTTCCACGTTTTCATTCGGAAACAATTTACGATAAGAGGAAACTCCGCCCGCGTCTACGACGGATCCCCTTCTCCATCCGTATTTTTCCGCCCTGTATTTAAACGTATTTCCGGACATGGACTTGTCTTCAAATTGGAAGGAGATTTTCTTTTTTCGATCCTCTTCCGGAACCAAATACGTCTCCCTCTCAAACTGAAACAAGGGAGGATTTATCTTAAGATCCTTCCATTTCGAGGTCCACAGTTCTCTTTCTTTTTCGTTTGCGGAAAGAGGATGTAAAAGAAGAATTTTGTATTTTTCTTCCATCGCCGACGGTTTATCTTCGACGTTCAAAATCGAACCGTTTTCGGAAACGTAAAAACATTCCTTCTCCTGATTTTTAGAAATTTTTACCCAGATAAAATTTCTGGCGAACGCGTTTGCGATCGGATTTTTAAGAAACAATTCTTTCCAATCCTCTGCAGGCCATCTCCTCTGAACGACAAGATAATATTCCATGTTGATGCCGAACTGTTTGATGGAATCCTTGAGCAAAGCGGAGTCTTCTTTGTTTTTTTTCTTTTCGGTTTCGCTCATTTTCGGCGGAGTTTTTATCTCCTTACCGGAATCGTTCCAATAAGTAAATTTCAAGTCCTTTGAAATTCTCTGAGTATATTCAACTTTATTGATTTTTACCTTTTTACACAGATTTTCAAAACCCCAATCCGGCAACATCCGATCCTGCAATTCATACGGAGTTAAGGACATTTTGGATGCGATCGAGGCAAACCCCTGTTCTGCGGCTTCCCGAACGTTCGGATATTTTGTTCGAAACGTCTGTGAGATCCGATCCAGAGCGCGGGCCGCTCCCATCGTATCCATCAAACCCAGACAAGCACAGGCGTTGAGATTGGTGTCTTTTTTTGCGATCGTTTCCAGATCGGAAATTACATTCTCATTTCCGAATATTCCAAGAATGGAAATCGCAAACCGATTCGGAGCCTTAAAACCTCCGTTTTTTTGAATCGTCTGAAAAAGAGTTTTGGAAAAGGACTCGCAGGAATTTTTATCGATTTGTTCGACAACGTCCCGTAGCTCAAGATCGAGAACAATTTCGGAACGTGTTTTTTGTCTGTAAAAAATATATCTTACCTCTTCCGGGCTCAATGCCTTCTTATCTTTCCAGAGAATTTTCGGAAGTTTCGTTTCGTCCAACCACTTCGCCAAAGGTTTTTCGAGTTTTCCAAGCTTCTTCGCGATTCCGATTCGATTCTTCGCTTCCGCGATCGAAATGGAATCCGGCTTTTCGTAAAACAATTCCACCGCCAGATTACGGACTTCGTCGTTCTTCTCGTTTTCAAGCAAAGGTTTGAGAGCCAGAATCGAATCTTTAGTTCGTTTTAAATTGAGAATCAAGGCTCCCGTTTCTCTCAGATGCGTTTGTTTCTCGTTCAGAAGCTCCGATGCTTTCGGAATTACCGTTTTTTCGGGAAGTTTACTCAAGGCCAAACACGCGGTTTCGCTTACCTTTTTGAATTCACTCTTGGCGATTTCCCAGGTTTTATCGTAGTATTTTGAATAATCCAGCCCGGAAAGAATGTTGAAAATCTGCCGAAAATGACCCGCGATCTCGTCGTCCTTGATCGTCATATCGAGCGCTTCTCCGGCGATATCGATCGCCTCTTGACCGAGAAATTTTACGGCAACTCCGACAACGTTTAAATCGAGGACTTTTGTTTTTTCGACATATTCAAAAACCATGTCCTTTACTTCTTTTCCGAAGGTTTTTAACAACCACTCGATAAAGTCGGGAGTATCGTCTCGATAATAACCTTTTCCGGTAGACCAATCAAAACTGTATCCTCGATCCAGATTCTTATTTTTTTTATCGGATATATAACTCAAAACTTCTTTAGCGAAGTCGATCGTCTGAGTTTTATATTTTTCTCCGAAAAATTGATAACGGATTCGAGCGAGCTCCGCCCTACAGGAAACACAATCAATATTTTGAATATGATTTATAAGAATCGGTTCCATCGATTTCGGAGAAGTTTTGCATAGAATTTCGATCGTCTCGTAAGGAACGTGTTTTTTACCGTCGGTCCCTTCGTATTCTTTGATCCGCGTGATCTTTGGAATCTGATTCTCTATTTTTGCCGATTCTTCTTTGACAAAAAGTTCCACAAACTGGGAGGGAAGTCCGGCTTCTACAAAGTCGTTTATCAAAGAATCGAAATGAATCAGAAGATACTTTCCGAAAGAGGTGATCTTACCGTCGGAAGTCAGGGCCATTTCCCCGATCTCGTATTTTCTTTCAACGAGCGTTTTTGTTTCGTCCACTCCGTATTCTTTTAGAGTATCCAAAACGTCCGAAAAAAGTTTATCGTCTTCCGGATGATCGAGAACTTCCTTTTTCAACCATCGGTAAAAGGATTCGAAAAAACCTTCTTTGTTCTTTTTAAAAGACCAGGCTCCTTGGGTAACGTAGGAAAGAATTCGAAAATCCACGATCGTCCATTCCCTAAACGAAGCCAGAACACTCGGAAGATCCCGAAAGTAATATTGATCCTCGTTGATCGCTTTCGGGACTTCGTTTGTTTCTCCGGAAAAAAAGTTTTGGAGCGCCGTCAGTTTCTTTTTTGTATCTTCCTTATACGCCTTATCCCGAACCGCACGATAGAATTTTTCAAGCTTGTCTTTGTGTAATTCCAGACTCGCCTTAAACTCCTGCGGATCCGCGTTCGGAACTTTTTCCTGTTTAGAAATCGGAGCCGGATTTAGAAAATTTTGAATCGCTTCGATTCCTTGATCGAGGATTTCTTCCGGAACATTTTCAATCTCGTTTCCTTCTATATCGAAGCGGGTAAGATTTTTTAAATGAGAGAATTCTAATGGAATCCTTTTTAAAGGAGAATAGATCATTTCAAGAGTTTCCAGATTCTCCAGTTCGAAAATACATTTGGGAATTTCAGTGAACCGGTTGAAATTCAAATCCAAATCCGTTAAATTTTTGAGTTTGCCTAACGTTATAGGAAGATCGGAAAGAAAATTTGCGTTTAAAGACAGTTCGGTAAGACGTTCCAGATCTCCGATGGAATCGGGAATAACAATCGAAGTAAGACCTTTTTTCTTTCCGCCGGAATGATCGTTTTCCCGATTGTAACTTACCCAAAGAGTTTCCAGAGATCTTAAGGAACCGATACTCTCGGGCAATTCCTTAAGATCCTGATTGTGCTGAACGTTCAAACGCTGCAGATTGGAAAGTTTTCCGATCGATTCCGGAAGAGATTGGATTGCGGTCCGTTCGACACTCAACCAAGTGAGAGTTTTTAATTCTCCGATGGATTCCGGTATGGATTTTAGAGACGGGCTTTCTTTGATCTCGAGATGATTGAGATTCTTAAGATTTCCAATATTCTCCGATACGGAAGCCACATTCTGCAACTCCAAATGTTTCAACCAATCCAACGTGCAGACTTCTTCAAAGAGTTCGGAAGAACCCTGAACGTTGATACTCAAACGTTCGCTCTTTTGTTTTTTTGCGTCGGCTATCAACTTTAGATCAAAGACGTTTACGTTCTTGATTGCGATCGGAACTTCTTCAAAACCTTCCTTGAGTTTTGAGACGATCAACCGGTCCGCTTCTTTTTGACAGAGTTCTTCTGTTGCGAACTTTTCAGTAGTGGATTTTGGTTCTCCGTATCTTTGGCCTTGACGTATGGAGAAATTTTTTAAGTCAGTTTCGATCGACCAGAATTTTTCAGATTTTCCTTTTCGATAAATGAAATTGCGTATCATGAAAATAAGATTCCCGAATTAATAATTTGTTTATCCCCGTCCCAAAAGTGAAATTGAAACGAATCACAAGATTACAACAAATCGAATTGTATTTTTTGCGGGCAGAATCCGGAGAATTCAGGAGTATGAAATCAACAACGAAAACTATCGATTTTTAAAACGATATTCAAATTTTAGAAACTATTTTGCGCGGTTTTCCGGATTCCTCTATAGGATGTCGCAAAACAAAGTCGGATTCTACCAAATTACCAATCATTCCGATTTTTAAGAAACCTCATACCTTGAATCCACTCCTTCGGCAATACTTTATAAGTAATCCTCTGCCATATTATAAAGTCAGAAGAATGAATCCGAAAAACGGATAGATTTCCTGGAGCCTTCTGAATTTTGTTCCCTAAGTCTTTGAACCCTCTGTTTGAAATTCGAATTCAAAGAGCATTCAGAAATTCTGAATTACGAGTAAAGCCAATGAAACGTTTTGTATCGATCGCATTTTGTATCTTCCTCTGTTTCTTATTTTCCGTTTGTAAACCGAAAGCCGAAGAGCTTCCGAAGGTAGACAAATCGGTTCTTAAAATCGTTTATCCGTTTCCCAAAAACAACGAACCGACTCCCGCTCGGATCGAGTTGGGAAAAATTCTATTCTTCGATCCCATCGTATCCGGCTCCAATTGGATCAGTTGTGCTACCTGCCATAACCCCGGCCTCGGTTGGACGGACGGTCTTAAAACAGCCGTGGGTCATAACATGAAAATACTGGGAAAGAACACGCCAACGATCGTTAACTCCGCATTCGGAAACAAGATGTTTTGGGACGGTAGAGCCGACTCTTTGGAACAACAAGCCCTTGGCCCCGTTTCTTCTCCCGATGAAATGAATCAGGATCCGGACGAACTCGTACTCGAGCTCCAAAAAATCAAAGGTTATCGGGAACGTTTTGACCGCGCTTATCCGAACGAAGGAATCAGCAAAGAAACGATCTCAAAGGCGATCGCAAGTTTTGAAAGAAGTATTCTTTCGTTTCAATCTCCTTTTGACGCATGGATCCAAGGAGACAACAATGCGATTTCGGAATCGGCGCAAAGAGGGCACGCCCTTTTTCAAGGAAAGGCAAACTGCAACGCCTGCCATTTCGGAAATAATTTTACGGACGACGGATTTCACAATATCGGAATCAAATCCAAGGAAAAAGATCCGGGTCGTTTCAAATTGGTTCCCGTCAAATCGATGAAAGGCGCTTTCAAAACTCCGACGTTACGCGACGCCGCGCTCACCGGTCCTTATATGCACGACGGAAGTTATACGACCTTGGAGGAAGTGATCGATCACTATGATCGAGGAGGAGACGATCGTTCCAATCTGGATCCGAATATGAAACCCCTTCATCTCACAAAACGGGAAAAGGAAGATTTAGCCGCGTTTCTGCGTTCCCTCACCGGAAAAAAGGAACCGATCCTGATTCCGGATCTTCCGAGATAAATCCAAGACATGCGAAAAGAATTTAAGAAATTTAGAATATTTTATTTTTCTTATCAATGAAAACGAATTCTTATAATATAAAATCAATCCAGGAGCGTCCCAATGTTTCGTCGAATTTTAGTATCCTTCCTATTTGCGGTTTGTTTGGCGGGAAGTTTATCCGCCGTAGAACACGAAGTCGGCCAAAAAGAAAAGAAGTTCACGGTAGAAAACCTCAAGGTCAAAGTCGGAGACGTCGTGAGTTTTCCAAACTACGATTCCTTCTTTCACAACATCTATTCCTTGTCATCGGAAAAGATTTTCGATTTAGGGTCTTATTCTCAAGGTCAAACCAAAAAGGTCAAGTTTGACAAAGCGGGAAAAATTCTCGTGGAATGTGCGATTCATCCGGGCATGAAGATGACCATCGACGTGCAGCCATGAGAAAAATCGAAATTCTTATTTGGATTCTTTTTTTATCCTTGAGCTCGAATCTTTCGGCTCTGGACGCAAACGATAAATCCGCGATCCGAGGAAGTATCGTTTTCAGAACCTATTGCGTCCTTTGTCACGGCGAAAACGCGGACGGCAAAGGCCGTCTGGCGGAAGGAAAAATCCCTCCTCCGGCAAATCTCACCAAAACGTTGTTAAACGACGCGCAAAAGGAAGAGATCATTCGAAAGGGAGGAATGGGAGTCAATCGTTCTCCGTTTATGCCTCCCTGGAAGGACGAACTTTCAAACGAGCAGATCAAAGACGTAATTTCATACATCAACTTCATTTCAAAAACGAAATAAAGGTTTTAGGAATTTTCAAAACAAAGTGAACTCTCTCAGCAATCTCAGCAATCTCAGCATCAAATCCAGACTCAGACTCAGTTTCGGAACGATTATCGTCGTTTTTATAATTTCGTCGATCGTGATCGCGACGAGCACACTCGCTTATAGAAAAACGATTCGTTCGATGATGGACAACTCACAGCCTAAGTTCCAGCTCCTCAATCTGACCTTGGAAAAGATCATTCTAATCGAGTTAAAAATCTCATCCAAGGTTTCCACAGTCGACTCCCTTCTTTCGGAGGAGGAATACAACAAAACCCAGAAGTTATTCGAGGAATTAAAAAACAATCTCGATCAATTTAAAAACTATCCTCTCAACAAATCGGAAACGGAGAATCTAAACGTTCTAAAAACACAACTCGATCGATTCTTTCAATTCAACGAAACCATCCATAGTCTCTGGAAACAAAATCAAAGACAGGAAGCGCAGATTCTTTACGTAAGGGGAATTCATCCTTTGAGCGAATCGATGCAGGACACGATCAAAAAATGGGTGGAATCCGAAAATGAATCGTCTCGACAAAACGGCGACGACGCGGATTCCCAGCTTAGATTCTCCCTGTATTTAATCGCGATTCTCACGCTCTTTTCTTCGGTCGCCGGGATATTTTTTTCAAGATCCATCGTCAGGTCGATCACTACCCCCTTAAAAAAAGCGATCGACCTGGCTTCTGCGATCGAAAACGGAAATCTAAATACGAAAATTCAAAACGAAAGTCCGGACGAAATGGGGGAATTATTAAAATTCCTAAAACGAATGGAAACCTCTCTTCGGGAAATCATCATAGAAGCGAGAATCTCCATCTCAAGCTCGGAAAAAACAAGCCGGGAATTTTCAAAGGTTTCCAAGGAATTTATCGCGACATCGGAAACTCAGGCTAACAATTCTCAAAACGTTGCCGACCTGATCGATCGCCTCAGCCACCTTGTAGAAAAAAACACGTCCGTAATTTTACATTCCGCAGAGCATCTTAGGAATTTAGAAAAAGAAATTCAGAAAAACTTAATATCCTTACAAGCCGTCACGGAATCCCTGAATTCGTTTACGATAAAAGCGAAAGAATCGTCCGAAACCGCGATCAAGGGAAGGGAAAAAGTCGACGTAGTTCAGAAATCCCTCGAGGAGGCGAAAAATAGCGTAAGAAGAATTAAGGAAACTCTCGAGAAGATCGGAGAAATTTCTAATCGGACCAACATGCTTGCGTTAAACGCTTCGATCGAAGCCGCAAGAGCCGGCGAACACGGAAAAGGTTTTTCGGTGGTCGCGGAAGAAGTCTCGCAACTCGCGGATCTTACGATGAGAAGTACGAAGGAGATCAAGGACTTAATCGAATCGACACGAATCAACGTGGAACTGGGAGACGGGGAGATGAACCAATTCTCCGATTTTTTCAAAACGATTCAGTCGGACACATCGTTTATGGCGCAGTTCAGCTTTCAACTTTTGGAAGACATGCGTAACCAAGAAGCGAGTCTAAATTCCTGCTCCACAAGGATGCACACGATCGCTGGAAACATTACGGATTTGGAAAATTCCTCTTTGGAGAACAAATCTGCATATAACTCGATCCAGAATTCGATCCAGGATCTTTCTAAGGGCGCACAATTGATTTCTTCAGGCTCTCAAGAAATCGCGTCCGGTGCCAAACTTCTGGACACTCAATCCATGAGGGTGAAATCCCTGATGGAAAAATTTATAGTCTAAGTTTTTTACTCCGGTTCCCGGTCTTTTCCCAACATTTCTGCGAGAATCAAACCCGCAAAGACGACGGAACAGCCCGCGATCCGGATCGGACCGGAAATTTCGCCTAACAAAAAATAGGCGATGATGGTTGAAAATACCGGTTCCAAGGAGAAGATAATTCCCACTCGTGTCGGCGAAACGAATCTTTGGAATTTGGTTTGTAAGAATGTGGTCAACACCGAGGCCAAAAGAGCGTTGTAAAGAACTCCGGGAATCAGACGTGTGTTAAAATCCAATCTTAACTCTTCCAATCCCGTCAAGTGCAGAACGATCACGGAAACGAATGCAAAAAGACCGGCCGTAAAAGACTGATAAAAAACCGAAACTCCGATCGGAGTCCCCGAACTCACACGATCCATCTGAATGATATAGAGTGAAAAAAAAAGTGCGCCGCCTAACGTGATCCAGTCGCCGGTCGCAATCTGCAACGAACCTTCCTTTCCTGACTCGCCTAAAAATATAAGACAGATTCCGGCGAAAACTACCAAAGCTCCTAAAAGATTTCCTTTGGAAGGAATTTTTCTTTTGAGGACCGATTCCAAAAAAGGAGTAATGACGACTAACGTTCCGATTAAAAAAGACGATTTAGTCGCAGTTGTGGTTTTAAGTCCGACGGTTTCACAGGCGAATCCTAAAAACAAAAACATTCCCAGAAAAAAGGCGCCCGGATACCAGAATTTCCCTTTTCTAAATTCTTTCCAGGCAAAGGGTAAAAAAATCAGACTTGCGATTCCAAAACGTAAACCCAAAAAGACCGAAGGAGAAGTGTCCCTGAGTCCAAATATAGTCATCGTAAAGGTTCCGCCCCAAATTAGGGTACAAAAAACCAGAGCGGCTTCGTTTACAAATTTACCGGAGCGCAACATCAGATTCTATTTTTCTTAAGTAGAATTTTGAACGGTTCCCAACTTCGATTCGGGCGGATTTGAAACTCATAGGGTTCGTATCCTTCTTTTGATACTTTTACTTTGGATTCTTTCCGGTCCGGAAACAACTGAAAGAAAAATCCGTTTTTAGGATTGGAGAATCTGGTTTCTTCCTGATAGTATTTCATTCTTCCGATTTCAATTCTCGCTTCGAGAGGAATCCCTTGTTCGTCGGTGATTTTTAGAAATATCTTTCTGCCCTCTATAACTTCGTTTAACAAAATGTTCCAGGAATCTTTCAGGCTTAGATTCACCTTCTCCACTTCTTTATAAACCGGATTGAGATGGGTCGTTTCTAAAAGATACGCCAAGGTTCCGTAAACGAAGTATAAATAGTCCTGATCCACTCCGTCGATGGGATAAATATTTTTTCTCGCTTCGAATTCCTTTTCGGGGTTCAAACTAACGACCGAGGAGGCGATCTTTCTTCCAAGCTCGGAGGCCATATCGGGTTCAGGGTTGTTCAAAGAATCGATCGAATACGGAATCAAAAGACAATTTGCATATGCATGATAACTAATGGATGCGACAAATCTCTCCTTATATGCGAGATCCATCATAGCCTTGGTTTCCGGTTCGGAACCGGCGGACGGGCCCCGATAAAAATAATTCGCGGGATTGGACGACGAATAACCGCCTCCGGTTTTACCCCAGAAAAAAGGATAATTACGATTGATATCCACTCCCGGATTGACCTTGTCGTTTACGGGACCGACTCCGGGATATCCGTTTTTTCTTCCCATCAGATTGGAAACGTGCCAAAAATGTCTGGCTCCGTCCGGATTGACTATGGGAACGACCCAGACTTTCATCTTCTTTAGAATTTCCTCATATTCTTTCGGTTTGGAAAGAATGGAATAAACGATATCGTAACAGTGTTCGATCGATATCGCTTCGTTGGCGTGATGGGCGCAGTTAAAAAGTACGGAAATCTTATCCTTGTCCGGGAAGTTCGAATCGGTAAGAAGTAAGGCCGGAATCTCCCTTCCCCGAGCGCTTTTTCCGATCACTTCCACACGCGCGAGTTTGGAATGATGATTGGCAATCCCGAGCAAATAATGAATATTTAATATATTATCTTTATAACCTTTTTTGAGATCTTCGAGCCCGTTAAAGGTTTCGTTGATCAATTCCTGATAATTCCCGGAATAATATTTGAAAGGATAATTCTGTTTGATCACCGCGATCCCCGGAGACGGAAACCCGCTTTTTTCAACGTCTTCTTTGCTCATCACGGAATAATATGCGTCCGATTCCTGATAACTGATCCGATATTTTCTTTTGGTTCTTTCTTTGAATTCTCCCAAACGTCCCGGTTCGATTTTTACAAGAAGCATCTTTCTTGTATCGTTTAAAGGAGAATTCGGAATCCTCTTTCGAAAAAAACCCGCGCAGGAAACTAATAGAACCAAACCCAGACTGAGGGTAAATAAGGCCCGGATGACAGGAGCAAATTGCGGTTTCATTCGTTTCTAAGACTGGAACTACTTTGCTTCTATCCCTTCCAGAATCCAGATATTTTTTTCCTCGATACAAAAGCGCCCATCGATAAATCGAAGGGAATTTTCTCTTGATTTGTCCGTTTCCTTTTCCAGTCTATCCTCAACCTAAAAGATTCTTTGTGAGAGAATCCTTTGGGACAGGAACCCTTCAATGAAATCGAAAATTCGGAACATTCTTCTTTGGGTCGTTATCGTTTCGGCCGTTTGTATGGAATGCGACTGCAAACTTCTCGCGGACTCTTCCGCCTGCGGTGGTTTAGAAATTCCCGGAATGAAATGTATTCCCTCCGGAGAATTTTTACGCGGGAGCAACACACACGACGCGGATGAAAAACCCGAAGAGAAAGTTTATGTGAGCGACTTCTATATGGATATCTATGAAGTCACAAACGAAGAATTCGACAAATGCAAAAACGCAGGCAAGTGCCAGGAATGTCTTAAGACGGGAAAGTGCAACTATATCGGACCACGTTATGGTAAACCGTATTTAGGACCTAAACAACCCGCCGCAGGAATCAGCTGGTACACGGCGAAGGAATTCTGCGAATGGGCCGGCAAACGTCTTCCCACCGAAGCCGAATGGGAAAAAGCAGCAAGAGGCCCCAACGGAAATTTATATCCATGGGGAAACGAACCGGCAACCTGCGAAAGGGCGATCATCGAAGTGGGAGATATCAAGGGATGTGTAGCAAAAAAAACGGAAAAACCGCATTTGATGCCGACCGCAAACGTGGGAACAAGAGCTCCCGGAGTCTACGGGCTTTACGATATGGCCGGAAACTCTTGGGAATGGACTCAGGATTGGTATTCGTCTTCGTTTAAATCCTGCGGAGACGCTTGCAGGGGAAAGGATCCCAAAGGCCCTTGTGCTGGAAAAGAATCCTGTCCCGGTTTTACAAAAAAGGTTTTGAAAAGCGGATCCTGGTGGTGGCCCGCCGGTTACGCGAGAGGTTCCAAAAGAAGAGCTCATATCCCAGAAAATTTTCCGGAATACCATCACTTTGGATTCCGTTGTGCAAAGGACGCAAACAAATAATATGTTCAACAATTCTAAATTAGGAATTTATTTTATTCTTACATTTCTCTCCTTCGGATTTTCGTTTTGTTCCGGTTCGGAAAAGGTAAAAGAAAACCGTTCCCTCAACGAAGAAAACCTCGCTTCCAAAATCGGAACCCTCAGGGAAACTCCGCAAGAAGTCCTCGTGCCGACAAAATGGGACGTAGGCGACACGACGGTTTCCAACGAAGATAGATTGGACCTTCTCATTCCCCACGTTCAAAACGTAGGCAACGCTTATGTCGGAGTCGGTTCGGAACAAAATCTTACGATCGCGGCTTGGGCGAAATCGGATTTTATTTATCTGATGGACTTCACCCAAATCGTGGTTCATGCAAACGAGATCACGGTTCTTTTCCTAAAAAAGGGCGAGAAAAAAGAGGATTTTATCCGCTATTGGGGAAAGGAGGGCGAGAAGGATGCGCTCGAGTTGATTTCTACATCTCTTCCCAATCCGGAAGTATATAAGAAGGTTTACAAACAAGCTTCTCCTTTTATTCGGAAACGACATAGAACGAACCTGATGCTTTCCAAAAAATACGACTATAAGATGTTTCAGACGGACGATGAACAATATTCTTATATTCGAAAGTTGGCGGTCGAAGATAGAATTTTTCCGGTAAAGGGAAATCTACTCGGTAATACGACTCTTCTTGGAATCGGAAATACGTTGAAAAAAGCCGGGCATAAAGTCGGAATCATCTACTTCAGCAATGCGGAAGAATACTTTGCCTATCCGCAGGAATTTAAGAATTCGCTTATCAATCTTCCTGTAGATGATAAATCGATGGTTGTGAGAACCATTTCCGTCCGAAGAGATTTGTTCCCTTGGTCTCCCGGTTCGGAAATTTCAACGGACAGAGGTTTCCACTATTGCGTTCAGAAAATTTCCAACTTTCAAAAATGGCTTTCGAGCAACAAGCCGGGACTTCGCTCCCTGCAAGTGATGGTGGAAGGCGGAACCGTCGACAAAAAGAACGGAATCACAGTCGTAGACAAGGAACCGATAGTGGCGGCTCCTCCCGTCACTTCGACAAATCAAAAAACACAACCCGCATCCAATACTGCCGCTCCTCAATAAAACCGAATGATCGGGAAGTTCAAAAAGGAAATCGTACTCGTTACGATTTCCTTTTTTGTTTTTCTGACTTCGCTTAACAATCAGACTCAAATCTCGGCTCTTGTCTTTAACGCCGATATCCTTTATCCGGCGGTTCTCTATCAGGATATTATCACGGACGGGAACACTTTTTTCGGTTGGAGCCTCACTCCTTCTCCGTATTTTTTTCCCGATGCTGCGCTTTTTTTTCTGATCAAACTTTTTGTGACGGACGGGGTCTTGAGCCTTTACCTCGTTTTCTTTTTACAGTCTCTGGGGCTTCTGACCGCACTTTTATTCTTTTTGCGCTCCGGAACCGACTCTGAGGAAAACAAAATTATAGTCTCAAAAATTACACTTTTTGTATATTCTATTTTTTTGATTTCCTTTTCGTTTTATTCCTATTTTTTTCCGGTTTTCGGTTTTGCGGCCCACGGAGGAGCCCTCGTTTTTAGTTTGTTCTCTTCGGGTCTTTGGCTTTCCAAAGAAAAATGGAAACACAAAGTTTTATTTTGGCTTTTATTCGGGGTGATGCAGATTTTGTTGATCGTATCCGATCCTTTGTATCTCTTTTATTTTTCTCTTCCATGTCTGTTTTTTTTGGGATCGGAATGGAAAAGGACAAAAGACCCCGATGGTCGAAATTCTTTTTTACTATTGATTTTTAACTTTGGGATCGGAGCTTATTGTTACCGAAGTCTTACAAAATCGGATCTGATTTTTATTCCTACAGGTTATTACAAGGGAGAATTTTCATGGAACTTTTTTTCTCCTCTGTGGATCACGTTACAAAACCAAATCGTAAACACACCGTATTCTTTCGGAATTCTTCTTGCTCTTTATCTTTCGATTTGGATCCTTTTCCGATTCTCAAAGAAAAATAAAAACTCCGAAAACTCGTTCCAAAAACATTCTCTTTTTCTCATAGGAAGTATTTTTATTTCTTCTTTCGGAATTTTGATTTCCGGAAGCGTCAGCGGAATTTTTCAAAAGGAAGGGGTCGCCATACGTTATCTGCTACCTCTTCTTTTTTTCTGGATTCCCCTTGTTATCGTCGCGCTTTTCCGTTTGTCTCTTCCCTATCCAAAACGGATCTCTCGGATACTGGGTTTTCTTTTTTTGACGATCGGCGTTTGTTCATTGTATTGGGGAGATTTACGACCGAGGCTTTATCAAGATTCTTTAACGTCTTGTCTGGATAAAAACCGGAAGATCCATTCTCTTTCGAGGGGACTCTCCAACTTTTGGGATTCAAGAAGAATCAGAATTTTTTCCCGAACGGATCTGCGCGCCGATAACTATTTGGAGGACCTGCATCCCGAATACTGGCAGAATTCCTGGAACTGGTATACAAAAATTCCAAAGGAAGAATATAACTTTGCCGTCCTTCCGGGTTTGAATGAAAAGACATTAAAGGAAGAATTCGGCGAACCGGACCGACGCATCTATTGCGAAAAATATGAAATTCTAATATGGAATCCGGTTTCGAAAAAAAAATTCATTCGATTTCGAAAAAAGAAAACCGAAGAGATCGAACTCTGGCATAAACTAACCGGAAGAAAACCTTTGCCGTGAAGACGATTCTTAAACCGTTTTTTTTTAACCGAGTATTATTTTCTAAACTAGAAAAAAATAGAAAGGCTAAGGTCGAAAACTTCGCCTTAGCCTTTCCGCAGTGACAGGATTCCTAGATTAATCCAAGTCCTTCGCTACAACGCGGACATTCGGAACATTGCTCGTATTACCGCCGCAACTCGAATAAGCAAAGAACAACGCGTTAGTTCCACGGTCGTACGTAATCCCGGTATCCGCCGACGGAAAAAAGGGAATACACGCAGTTTTGTTTCCTGCTTCCGAAAGGATATCTCCCAAGGTCGTCCAACGGGTTATTAGAAAACCGCTCAGTGTTTTTACCATCGGTCTCGCGTGTGTTACGTTCACACATCCAACAAATAGTCTGTTTGTGATCGTATCGAATGTCATGTCCGTACACACATTGTCCTCGCCGGTTAAATTTCCGATAAATGGGTCCACAAAATTGACCCAAGTATTTCCGCTCAGAATTCGAACTGTGGACTGAATCCTTCCTCCTTCGGAAGCGGATGTCATTCGGGTAAACAACAAATGTGGAATTCCATTGTTATCGATTTCCAAATCCGGATGAGCATAGTATTTGAAATTCGGAAGCGAAGGATCACTCATAATTACATGAGAGGCCGAAATCGTATTTCCTTCCTGCACCCAAAAAGAAAACGGAGGTATTCCCATGATTTGAATTCGCGATAAACGAAATACTTGAATCGCGGATAAAGAACCGTTATCCGTAGCGACCACTACGCGGATTTCATTTCCTCGCTTATATGCGAGTCGAATGTGGGCGATCGTCCCTGCTCCTGAAAAACCCGGTTGAGCCACGACTTCCCAAGCTCCGCTCGACAAAGAACCGCCGGTATGCTCTCGCCTAACGACCGTTACCTTACCTCCCAGAGTCTGATCGGGATAGGCAAAATAATCGTGAGTTTCGGTGGAGATCATATCCGTATTACTCTTTTCGTTCGGATAAGCGAAAGCCGGTTCTATCTGGGGAACTATGGTGGAAACAACTCCTAACGTTTGAAAACCGGCGCAAGGTGCGTCAAAACAACCTAAAATAGGACTGGTTAGACTGGTCCCGCCGATCTCATAGTTGTATTCTTCCAAATCCGCATATCCCGTAAAAGAAAATCCTCGGTTTGTAAAACCCGCATTTCCAAGAGCGATCCAAGTATCGAGCGAAGAAGAAAACGGTCCCCCTCCCTTGTAACTAGAAAGTTTTTTGACCCGAATCGGACGAGGAGTGGTATTCCGTTCGTTGTTAGCCTCTACATAAGCGAGCGCGACGTTTCCTACCGCGGAAGAATCGGAATTCGTATTTTTTATCGTAATCAATCGGATGTTAGTCCCAAGAGACTCATTCACGCCCGGAAAAATAGGCAGCAAAAAACTTCCCGATTCACGCCAATTCTCCGCAAAAATCGTTTGCGAAAACGGAAAAAGAACAGCAAGCAATAGCAAGAAATGTTTCATTTCATCCACCTCTTCGTTTTATTTTCTTAGGTTCCCAAGATTACGAATCTAAATTCGTTTTTTGAGGACATCGTTCTTAAAACAAAGAAGACTTTAAAATTAGCGTCGAATTTGACAACTTCCTCTGTCCACTTATAGATCAATAGGTTTGGAGAGACATGTTGAATTTTATCATTCTATAATACATCATCATCTTAGAGACAATACATAAAAACAAAATATACGATCGCAAAAAATAGGACATTGTATTCTAAATACAATATATACCATTTTTTGAATCTATCATAAACAGACTCTTCTGCACTTTATGATTCAGTCGAAATAAATACTTGCAGTTTTATGCAATTCCGGATACGCCAATCCTAGTCTCAATTTTTCACTTGAGCCGAAGACCGTAAACTCCTGAGAATACGATGCGGCTTCTTTCG
This sequence comes from Leptospira ainazelensis, assembly GCF_016918785.1. Lineage (GTDB taxonomy): Bacteria > Spirochaetota > Leptospiria > Leptospirales > Leptospiraceae > Leptospira > Leptospira ainazelensis. The sequence continues at coordinate 19,000 of NZ_JAFFPT010000032.1, forward strand.
GATACGCTAAACGTTTTTAAAATGAACCCGTGCTTGGAAAACTTTTCTCCACAATTTTCGTTCCATGCGGAAAGCCGAAGAACGTTGAAAAAGGTTATTTCTTTTTATTTCGCTTTTAATTTAGGTCTTCGTTTCAGGACGGGCCGGCTCCTTTACAAAATTCGGAAATTCCTTTCCGGAAACGCCTACGGAACCAGAGACAAAAGAACCATCATTTTTTCGTAATTTTCTTATTTACAATATTTTAAGTTTCTAAGAAACCATGAACCCCGATCAAAACAGGAGAACTCATGGCAAACTACGTTGTACGCGGTGGAGAACAGGAATTACCGCCACCCTATCAAATGAAACAGGTGGAATTTTATTCTTTTTGTATAGAAGGAAATCAGAATGCGATTCAAACGATTGTCGATCGTGATCTAAACGGTCCGGCGAACGGATCCGCACACTATTCCGCGTTTACCGATAAATTGTTTCTTGTCTTTGCAAAACAACAATACCTGGTTCCCGGGAACGATTGCGGCTGGGTGGAAGAAACCGACGTCGGATTTTGGATTCCGCTTTTCGCAAAGGATCCTCTCAGAATTCGTTTTTATCAACCTTATCTTTTTGTGGACATTCCCACCGCAATGGCGACCGGAAGAGAAATCTACGGGTTTCATAAAATTCAAGGCGACTTTCAGATGCCCTCTTTGCAAGTTCCGCCGGAATATTTCTCCGTCGATGCCGTCACACCGCGCGGGAAAGACAGACAAGCGATTTCCCAGAGGATGTTCACTCTGACCTGTCCTCCGGGCGGTTCCACAAAAAAAGAATCCTATGACGATTTTTCAAAGATCGGAAGTAAGTTTGCGGAGATTCTTTTTGGAGATCCTTCTAAGATCGCAATCCCAGGTATGGGGCTCGTAGTAAACCTATTGGACTTCTTATTCTCACCCGAACTGGGAATGGTTTTTTTAAAACAATTCAGGGACGCCGCAAATCCGACCTTGGCTTGTTATCAAGCCATCGTGGAAGCGAGCAGCAACGTAACCCATTTTCGCAAAGGCGGACTTTTGGAAGGTAATTACGTTTTGGATCTTTTAGACAATCCGTATTTCCCTTTTGTCGCCGACTTCGGTCTCAAAGGAACCTCGGTTCCGGTTCAATTCGGAATCTGGTGTGATTTCGATTTCGATTTTTCTCCCGGAAAAATCATTCACCAAAATACATAATATTTTAAGAATATTCTTAAAATTAAATATACTAGAGTTAAATATAAGTTAGGTAGAAAAATGGCCGACAAAAAAGAAAAAGTTGTTATTTTAGGAGGAGGTTTGAGTTCGCTCGTAACCGCCTACGAAATCACTTCCCAACCGGGTTGGGATCAAAAATACGATCTTACCTTGTATCACATGGGTTGGAGACTCGGAGGAAAAGGCGCCAGCGGAAGAAACCAGCAAATCTACAACCGTATCGAAGAACACGGTCTTCATATCTGGTTCGGCTTTTACGACCACGCATTTCAACTCATCCGCAAATGTTATCAGGAAGCGGGCAGATCTCTCACACAACCTTTGGCGACTTGGGAAGAAGCGTTTAAACCCGCTAATTATTTTGTCCTGGAGGAAAAGGTAAACGAAGGATACGTTCCTTGGCCCATCGAATTTCCGATGAACGATCAAGTCCCTGGCGACACTTTGGATCTTCCCGATCCGACAACGTATCCGTCTCTGATTCTAAACTACTTGCGAAAATACTACAACGAAAACGCGGACACGATCTTTCCGGAAAAAGAAGACGAGAACAAAAGCGGGATCTGGAATCAGATCTTAGAATGGGTTGAAGAAACTATAGAAGACATAGGACTCGACATGATCGGAAAGACGATCCTGATTTTAAAAACGCTTTTGGATAAACTCAGCGGGGATTTTCCAAAGGATCGTTTTCTAAAAATTCTCGACCTCTTTATGAAAAATTTATGGGCAAAGGTCGAGAAAAAAATCGAATCCGATACGGAAGCCAGACGTTTCTGGATCATGGTCGATTTTTCCCTCACTAACATCAAGGGTATGATCGAAGATCGTGTTTTCGAAAAAGGTTTTGAAAGTATCGACGACTACGACTATAGAGAATGGCTAAGACATCACGGAGCGAGCGAACTCACGATCAACTCCGCGATCGTCCAAGCGATCTACGGTCTTGTTTTCGGAGGAGTCAACCAATATACTTTTGCGGCGGGAACGGCTCTCAAAGGAGCGCTTCGTATGGTCTTCACATACAAAGGCGCTGTCGCGTATAGGATGCAGGCGGGAATGGGAGATACGATTATGACTCCCCTTTACGAAATTCTAAAACAAAAAGGAGTAAAGATCAAATTTTTTCATAGAGTTCGTGAACTCGTTCCCGGATCCGCAGACGGAAAAGAGAACATTCAGAGAATCCGAATCGGAAGACAAGTAACGTTAAAATCGGAAGAATATTCCCCCCTAATCGACGTTAAAGGTCTTGGCTGTTGGCCGTCGGAGCCCCTCTACGACCAAATCGTAGAAGGAGAAATATTAAAAAAAGAGAATGTAGATCTCGAAAACTATTGGTCAGACTGGAAGGACAGAGAGGAGATAGTTTTAGAATACGGAAAAGACTATGATCGGATCGTCTTCGGAATTTCGATCGGGGCTATTCCATTCTTATGCCCTCAAATTCTAAACACAAATCCGCAGTGGAAACAGATGACGGATACGATCGAAACCTGTTTGACGGACGCGTTTCAACTCTGGATGTTTCCGGACACTGCCGGTCTAGGATGGAAGTATTGGAAGAACGAACCTCCAATCCTCGGTTCTTTTGTGGAACCCTTCGATACTTGGTGCGACATGAGCCATCTCATCAATCGAGAATCTTGGCCGGACTCGATGACCCCGAATCATATCGCCTACTTTTGCGGACCTTCTCCTCCGGGAACCGCGCCGAGCAATCCTCTTGCCAACCCTGACATCGAGGCAGAGATGAAAAAATTAAAAGCAAGAGTCGCTAACTTCTTAAATCAAGACGTAAGCACGCTTTGGCCTGCGGCAACCGCGACGGGAGCCAGAGGCGGATTCGACTGGAATCTTCTTCTCGATAAACCGGGGAAAAACGGAGAAACGAGAATCGAAGGCCAGTTTGTCCGTTTAAACATTCAGCCCACCGAAAGATATGTCTTATCGGCGAAAGGATCGACTAAATATAGGCTTCCGGCAGGAATGAACGGATATTCGAACCTTGTCATCACGGGAGACTGGATACAAAATCCGATCTTGAACGCGGGTTGTGTAGAAAGCACCGTTGTGAGCGGAATCGAAGCGGCAAAATGTTTCCTCTGATTTTCTAAAATCAATTTTTTTCTTTTTGATTTTAATCCTAGGGAGAATATCACAGTTCTTCCAGGATGGAACTCCCCGGCTTTGAAACCTTCGAATCCTTTTCCATTGATCATCAGTTTCTGATATACAGATCTCTGGATCAAAGATCGGGGAAACACGTTCTTCTCAAAATTCTTCGTCAGAAAAATCCTTCACGCAAAGATATCCAAAAGATTCATCACGATTTTAGAATTTCTAGTTTTGCTAAAGGACCAAGAATTCAAAACTCCCTGGAATTAATCCGTCATGAAGATCTTCCGGTTCTCGTCATCGAAGACAACGGATCGGTTCCCCTCTCCAGAATGTATCCAAATGGTGTTAATTCTGTAGAAAAATTTTTTGAGATTGCCATGACTATATCTTTAGCTCTCAAAGAAATTCATGAAAAAAGAATTTTGCACCAAGCCTTACGTCCGGGAAATATCTGGATACAACCCGAGACGGGATTCGCAAGAATCACCGATTTTTCAGCCGCGACTTTTTCCGGGAAAGACACGTCACCCTCCATTACCCCGGATCTATCGGTCGAAATTCTATCGTATCTTCCTCCGGAATTATCCGGAAGACTTTCTCGCGTTTTGGATCTTCGAACCGATTTTTATTCTTTGGGTATCATTTTCTATCAGATGATCACCGGAATCTTGCCTTTTGTTTCGAAGGACAGAAACGAAATTTTGCACGCCCATCTTGCAAGAAAACCGGCTCCGGTCCATACTCTTCGGGACGATCTTCCCGTTTCCATTTCGCTTATCATCGCGAAACTTTTAGAAAAAGATCCGGAACAACGTTATGCATCCATTAACGGATTGATATACGACTTGGAACTTTCCCTCAAAGAATTCCGGGATAAGGATAACGAAACGGTATTTATCCCCGGGACAAGGGATATCCCGGAATTGACGTTCGATCCTTCCGCGCTTTACGGAAGGGATCGCGAAAAGGGAATTTTAGAATCGTCTCTGGATAGGGTATTTCGAGGCGAAACGGGGCTGGTTTTAATCACCGGGGAATCCGGATCCGGAAAATCGGCCTTGGCAAAATCCTTTCTAAAAAGTATTTCCGAACGGGGTGGAATCGTAGTTCAGGGAAAATTCGATCAGTATGAAACTTCAGTTCCTTTCGGGGGATTGATCCATTCTCTTCGGGATCTCGTTTCGATCTTTTTATCCAAACCGGAAAAGGATATCAAAGAGTTTAAAAAACTCATTCAGCAGTACACGGGAGCAAACGGAAAAATTTTATTAAATCAAATTCCCGAACTGGAATTTATTATCGGACCTCAACCCGAATTGGCGGAACTTCCTCCGGATGAAAACAGAAACCGATTCTACTTTACGCTTCGAAATTTTATCAGAGCCATTTCCGAAATGAGTCGGCCTCTCGTTCTTTATATGGACGATCTCCAGTGGGCTGATCCTGCGAGTTTAAAACTGATAGAAACTTTTTTAATCTATTCAAAGATTAAGAATTTCTTATGTATTCTTTCCTATCGTCCCGAAGCGGCCGAAAAATCCAATCTGTTTTCAAAAATCTTGGAATCTTTAGAAAGTAACAAGGTCCAGAAGAGTCTTGTCACGGTTCATCCTTTGGACGAAGAAAGTATCTATCGCCTCTTGCAAGATTTGGCCCCAGGTCCGACGGATGAGATCCGAATCGTATCTTCGGTTCTTCATAAAAAAACTCTGGGAAACCCGTTCGCGGTCGTTCAGCTGCTCCGAACATCGGAAAAGACGAACTCGATTTCATACCAATTTGAAACAAAACTCTGGAAATGGGATACTGAAAAAGCCCTTCAGCTTCCGGTTGCGGATAACGTAATCAGTCTTCTGTGTCAAAGGATCAGAGATCTCTCTCCAGGCGTTCAGGAACTTTTAGGCGTATGTTCTTGTCTCGGAGAAAGATTTACTTCCGGGTTCATTTCTAAATTACATTTTTTCGACGCAGGAAAGCTCAATCAAATCTTATGGGAAGCGGTAAGAGAAGGACTTTTAGCTCCTTCTCACAACCAAGACCATTCTCTTTTTGAAGAGAATATTTCCGCCGAACAAGCATTCGGTTTTTCGCACGACCGAGTCCAACAAGCAGCATACAGCCTTTTGGAAGATTCAAAACGAAAGGAATTTCACAAAAAGGTCGGAATCGCTCTTCTGAACTTACACGGACCCGATCCTAAAAATAGGGTTCTTTTTCAAATTACGAATCACTTAAACCAATCTCAAGAAATCATAGAAGAGGAAACGCTTAGAAAAAAACTCACTCTCCTGAATTACAAAGCGGGCTTACAGGCCAAGAGCTCCGGCTCCTACGAAAGTTCTCTTCAATATCTGAATTTTGCGATGGGCTCTCTGGATCAAGCCGCTATGATCAACGATTTGGAATTGTATTCCAACGTAATTCTGGAAACCGCAGAAACCGAATATCTTTTGAACGACTACGAACGGGCGATGCAACTTTTAGAATCGTTGGAAAATCTGAATCTCCCCGATCTGCAACATATCCGCGCCGACGCAATTCAAGTTAGGCTTTATTCCAAAATGAACAAAGTGGAGAATGCGGTGCTCGCAGGTCTTCGAGCCATGAGACGTTTTAAGATCAATATCCCCTCCTCTCCGTTTAGAGTAACTCTGGTTCTTTTTAAGGAACTTTTTCTTTCCATGATTCTTTCCAAAGGAAAAACCGATATCGAACTCGTAAACGTTCGGGAAAACGGGGAGCAGGAATATCAGGCCTTAATCGATCTTTTTGCGGACCTCGGACCTTCGGCGTTTACTTACAATCAAAATCTCTTTGCCTTAATCGTATTAAAAATGTTTAATACATCTTTAACAAAGGGAGTTTCCAGAAGTAGTCCGATCGCATATAGCGGTTACGGGATGATAGTAAATCAAGCTCTCAAAGATTTAGATCAAGCGATTCGTTATTCAAAACTGGCGATGAATCTCAACGACAAGATACCTTTCGATTTGGTAAAATGGAAGGTGCAGTACGTTTATTCGGCGTATCTTTGTCACTGGAAAAGGCATATCACCCTGGACATCAGCCTCCTCGACGACGTACACAACGGAGCTTTGCAAAACGGGGATATTTTTTACGCAGGGTTCAGCATGCAGGCCAAAACTCAGAAAAAGATATTCGCATCCTTTCCGATCGAAGAATTGTTAAACGACATCGTAAACGCAGATCAATTCTTTACGGCGTCTAGAGACAACTTTGCCTTTACGATAGCAAAAAGTTCTCATCAATTTATAAAAGCCCTCTCTGGTAAGACACAATCACCCGATTCTCTCGACGACGAAAACTTTCACAGCAAGGAATTTGAAAAGAGAATTTTAGAAGATAAGAATTTCACGGCTCTCTCCTACTTTTATCACGATCTGACGAAGTTATACTACTTTTCCGGAAATTCCCAAAAGGGACTGGAGGCGGGGCAAGAAGGCGAAAAACTAATCCAAAACGCGTTCGGTTTGATTCCCTATGCGGAATTTTGGTTTTATTACGGACTTACCATTCTCGATAACTTTAAGGATTTATCTTTTTCCGATAGAACCCGATTCTCCAAAAAGTTGAAAAAGATTTTTACACTTTTCGAAAACTGGAGCAAGGATTGCCCCGAAAATTTTATGGGGCATTTGGAACTTTTAAGAGCCGAATGGGATAGAAACAAGGGCAAAGTGGGCGAAACGATTTCGGGCTACGAAAGGGCGATCAAACTCTTTCAAGAGTCCGGCTTTCTTTCCTTTCAAGCCCTTACTTGCGAAATCGCCGCCAAGTTCCATTATAAAAACGGAAACTTTTCATTAGGAAATCATTACATTCAACACGCGATCGACTCATATTCCAGATGGGGAGCCACGACCAAGGTCGAAGATCTCGAAAACCTATTTTCAAACAGACTCGACCTTTCCCTTTCTCCAGAAGCGATCGGAAGAAAGATGCAGAACCAAACCCCCGATCTGGATCAGGAAATCATATTAAAAACTTATAATTTACTTTCCGGTGAAATCGTATTGGACAATCTTTTGAAGAAGTTGATTCAAATCGCCATGGAAACCGCGGGCGCAACCCGTGCCATCTACTTTCACTTACACAATAAAAATCTAATGGTCTATTTGGCCGGTCAGAGCGGAGAGGACGGAATCGTAGTTGAAAATCTTCCCGAGCTCGAAGAAACCCAGTATCCTGTATCTTATCTCAACTACGTTTTTAGAACCGGAAAAATGATTTCTACAAACGGATTCGATTCTTCTTCGATCAAAGATTTTACGGATCAATACATCAAAGAAAAAAGACCTCAATCGGTAATTTGTATTCCTTTGGTCCACGCGGGCGGACTTAAAGGAGTCCTCTATCTCGAGAACCAACTCGTCAAAGGGATTTTCACCGAAAATAGAATTCAAACTTTGGAATTGATAGCCGGACAAGCGGCGATCTCGATCGAAAACGCAAATCTCTACGCGGAACTGGAAGAGAAGGTTGTGGAAAGGACTTCCGAACTCAACAACACTATCAAATTGATACAAAAGGATTTGCTCTACGCGCAAAAAATTCAGGATCGAATTCTTCCAAAACCCGAAGTGACGTTAGGCGGAATTTACATTCTCACTAAATACATTCCGATGAACGAAGTCGGCGGCGACATCTACGATTACGCTGAGATATCCCCGGGCAGAATAAGAATTTTCCTTGCGGACGCGACCGGGCACGGCGTCCAAGCCGCGTTAGTCACGATGTTGATCAAATCCGAATATGAAAGTTTAAAGTATTTGGATCTTCCTCCCGGAGAGGTCATTTCGGAGCTGAACAAAGAAATTATAACGAAATACAGCGCGATCAAGTCCTTCTTCAGTTGTCTCATCGCAGACGTGGACACGGGAGAAGGAACACTTTCTTATTCCGCAGCGGGACATCCCGATCAATTCTGTCTCAGCGGAAGTACGGTTACTCGACTTTCCAAAAGCGGTCCGATCATAGGAATTTCCGAAAAAGTAAAATACCAGTCTCAGTTTTTGGAAATTTCAAAGGGTGATAAGATGTTTTTCTTTTCGGATGGAATCGTAGAAGAGTTCAACGCTTTTGAAGAAGAATTCGGCGAGGAACGTCTGCTGGATTCGATACTCAAGGAATCCTCCAAATCGGTTCCGGATCTCGTAAAGTCCATATTCGGAGATTTAGAAGCCTTTCTTTCGGGGCAAAAAACCCAAGACGATATCACCTTCCTTTCCGTCGAAGTTTTATAAACTTAACAACTTCTTAACTTCGTTTTCTCTTCCTTAATCACACAGAGATTGACCGCAAGCTCCGTTCATGATCTACTTGGAGCATGAATCAATCTTCATCAGTTCCCTATTTTTTAGGTTTAGTAAAAAATAGGAACTCGGAACAGATAAAATTTTCACATCGATCAAATTCAGGAATTAGAATATTATGAACTTAGAAACAACCATGGCCCTTTCCCTGGGCGGAATTTGTCTGGCGTATCTCGTCTATTCGATTTTTAGACCGGAAAAATTTTAAGGAGAATTTATGGCAACGGAATGGATCCAACTTTCGATCTTTCTTTTTTCGATCGTAATCTTATCTCCTCTACTCGGAGCTTGGCTTTATAAAGTTTTTAGCTCATCCGAAACGCCGCAAGCCGAAACAGTCATTTATAAGATCTGCGGAATCGACCCGAAGAAGAATATGGAGTGGAAGGAATACGCAATTTCACTCCTATTATTCAACCTTTTCGGATTTGCGGTTCTTTTTGGAATATTATTATTTCAGAATATTCTCCCCATGAATCCTGAAAACCTGGCCGGTCTAAACCCGTTTTTGGCCTTTAATACCGCGGTCAGCTTTATGACGAACACGAATTGGCAGGCATATTCCGGCGAAGCGATGTTGAGTTATTTTTCGCAATCCTTAGGACTTACCGTTCAGAATTTCGTCAGCGCCGCAACGGGCCTTTGTGTTCTCTTGGCGCTGGCACGTGGACTTTCTTCCAACACAAACCCCGGGCTCGGTAACTTTTGGAGGGACTTGATACGGGGAACGATTTATATTCTTCTTCCGCTTTCTTTTCTTTTGGCGTTGATATTGGTAGGCACTGGGGTGGTTCAGACCTTCTCGGAATATTTAACCGCCGCCACTTTGGAAGGAAACACACAAATCATTCCGTTGGGTCCGGCCGCCTCTCAAATCGCGATCAAACAACTCGGAACAAACGGCGGCGGATTTTTCGGAGTCAATAGCGCCCATCCTTTTGAAAATCCGACTCCGATCTCCAACTTTCTTCAAATGCTTTCGATTCTTTTACTTCCGGGAGCTTGTGTTTTCTTATACGGAAGAATCGTAGGCAACGTCAAACACGCTTGGGTCATCTTCTGCGTTATGTCGACCGTTTTCCTCATTGGAGTTTTGACGGTTTGGACGTCCGAATCCTCGTTCAATCCTCTTTCGGGAACAAGCGGTTTTTGGGAAGGAAAGGAAACACGTTTCGGAATCTTAAACAGCGCGATTTGGGAAGTGTCCACTACGGTTGCGTCTAACGGATCGGTGAATTCTATGCACGACAGTTTTTCACCCATCGGCGGTTTAATAGGAATGTTGAATATACAACTCGGAGAAGTGATCTTCGGAGGCGTCGGCGCTGGGATGTATGGAATGATTCTGTTTATTCTTCTTACCGTATTCTTGAGCGGAATCATGGTGGGGAGAAGCCCGGAATATATGGGGAAAAAAATCGAAAAAAGGGAAATCCAAATGTCCCTATTGGGAATTCTTTTACCTTCCACCGTCATCCTTCTTTTCACCGCGATCGCGGTCAGCCTTCCGCAAGGCTTATCCTCCTTGGCAAACCGAGGGCCTCACGGTCTTTCCGAAATTCTTTACGCATTCTCTTCGGGCGCGGGGAATAACGGATCCGCCTTCGCGGGGTTAGCCGTCGATACTCCGTTTTACAATTCTATGTTGGGACTTGCGATGCTGATCGGAAGATTCGGAGTCATTCTTCCCGCGTTGGCGATCGCCGGAAGTGTCGCCTCTAAAAAAAGATCCGAAGTGATTTCGGAAGGATCTTTTTCGACGGACGGAGGTACGTTTTATATTCTTCTCTTATCGGTTATCATCATCGTAGGAGCGCTGACTTTTTTTCCGGCGCTGACAATCGGCCCAATACTTGAGCATTTTCTAATGTTACAAGGCAGAACGTTCTAAGGAGAATCGGATGAGTCGTAAATCCAAAGTTTTTTTCGAATCCGGAGTTCTAAAAGAAGCTTCGATCAATACCTTTAGGAAATTGAGCTTTCGAGCTCAAGCTAAGAATCCGGTCATGTTCATCGTATTCTTGGGCGCGTTGTTCACAACTTGGATCTTTTTCAAGGATATGAGCGGCGGAATTTATTCCTCCTTCAATCTTCAGATCGGTCTTTGGTTATGGTTCACGGTCCTTTTCGCGAATTTCGCCGAGGCGATCGCGGAAGGTCGCGGAAAAGCAAGAACCGATAGTCTCAAAAAGACTAGAACTAACATCGTCGCCAAAAAGATCGTAGACGGAAAAGTCCAACCCGTTCCGGGAACTTCCTTGAAGATCGGCGATCGCGTGTTATGCGAACCGGGAGATTTAATCCCCGGAGACGGAGAAATCATCGAGGGTATCGCCAGCGTGGACGAATCCGCAATCACGGGAGAATCGGCTCCGGTCGTCAGAGAAAGCGGCGGAGATCGAAGCGCGGTGACCGGCGGAACCAGAGTGTTAAGCGACAAGATCCTAATCTCGATCACGGCGGAACAGGGAAATACGTTCTTGGATAAAATGATCGCGCTCGTGGAGGGCGCTAAACGTCAGAAAACTCCGAATGAGATCGCTCTTACGATGCTCCTTTCCGGTTTATCTTTTGTATTTTTGATCGCGGTGATCAGCCTTCCCTTTCTTGCGGAATTTGTCGCCGGAGAAGGAGGACAAAAGGCTGATCTTTCGATTCCTGTTTTGATCTCGCTTCTTGTCTGTTTGATTCCGACTACGATCGCCGGGTTACTTTCTGCGATCGGCATCTCCGGAATGGAACGTCTTATTCGTTTTAACGTGATCTCTAAAAGCGGAAAGGCGATCGAAGCGGCGGGTGATATCGACATTCTTCTTTTGGATAAAACCGGAACGATCACGTTAGGCAACAGAGAAGCCAGAGCATTCTTCCCGGCACAAGGTGTTGAAGAAAAATATCTCGCCGATGTGGCCCAACTTTCTTCTTTAGCGGACGAAACTCCGGAAGGAAGATCCATTGTCGTATTAGCAAAAGAGAAATTCGGAATCCGGGAAAGGAACCTTGCGGAAATGGAAGGAGAGTTTATTCCCTTTAGCGCGTCCACGAAGATGAGCGGAATCGATCTCAAAAAAGAAGGAAGGGTAGTGAGAAGAATTCGCAAAGGAGCGGGTGACGCGATCAAAACCTATCTTTACAACTTCAGTCAGAAAATCCCCTCCGATATGGAAGATACGATTCAAAGAATTTCTCAAAAAGGAAGTACTCCGATTTTAGTAACGGAAGACAGTAAACTTTTAGGAGTGATCGAACTTAAGGACATCGTAAAAGGCGGTTTGAAAGAAAGGTTTGCGAGTCTTCGAAAAATGGGGATCCGCACCGTAATGATCACCGGTGACAACCAACTCACCGCAGCCGCCATCGCCGCCGAAGCCGGTGTGGACGATTTTCTCGCCGAAGCCACGCCGGAAACCAAACTCAAAAGAATCAGGGAACAACAAGCGAAAGGTTATCTCGTCGCGATGATCGGAGACGGAACCAACGACGCACCTGCCCTCGCACAATCGGACGTCGGAGTTGCGATGAACACCGGAACCCAGACCGCGAGAGAAGCCGGTAATATGATCGATCTCGACAGTAATCCGAGTAAGCTCATCGAAATCGTCGAGATCGGGAAACAACTTTTGATGACAAGAGGAGCTCTTACTACCTTTAGCATCGCAAACGACGTCGCAAAGTATTTCGCGATTCTTCCCGCCTTGTTCGGAACCTTCTACGCCACCTCCGACGCGTTAGGCGGTCCTCTCTCCGTCCTAAATCTAATGCAACTGAGTTCTCAAAAAAGCGCAGTTTTAAGCGCGGTGATCTTTAACGCCCTTGTGATTCCAGCGCTGATTCCTCTCGCACTCAAAGGAGTCGCTTACAAGCCGTTAGGCGCGAACACCATTCTCAAACGAAATCTTTTGATCTACGGTTTAGGCGGTATCGTAACTCCGTTTATCGGAATCAAGTTGATCGACTGGATCTTAGTATTTTTAGGACTCAATTGAGGAGAATTTTATGTTAAACACGGTATTCATCGCACTCAGAACCTTATTTTTTCTTATCTTCGTGACGGGAATCTTTTATCCGATCGTAGTAACGGGTTTTTCGGAACGGCTTTTCCCTTCACAATCCGGCGGAAGTCTGATCAGAATAAACGGACAAATCGTGGGATCGGAATTACTCGCTCAAAAATTTACAAAAGACGAATATTTCTGGCCGAGACCTTCCGCCGCCGACTTTGCAACGATGGCTTCAGGGGCGTCCAACTCTAGCGCGACTAACGCTTCCTTAAAGGCAAAGGTGGACGAAAGAAAAGACTTTCTTCTTAAAAAACATCCGGATCAGTCGACCGTTCCTCCCGATCTTTTATTCGCATCGGGATCGGGTTTAGATCCGCATATCAGCCCGGCCGCGGCCTCTTTTCAAATGCAGAGGATCGCAACCGCAAGAAAACTGAGTTCGGAACAAACCGTAGAATTAAAAAAACTCTTGGAAGAATCGATCGAAAAACCTTCCTTCGGGTTTATAGGAGAGAAACGAATCAACGTTTTAAGATTGAACTTGAATCTGAATTCTAAATTTGGAAAAATAGATCCATGACCGAATGGAAAGATAAATCCCGTTTGGACCCGGACGAACTTCTTAGAAAGATTCAAGCTGAAGAACAAAAATCCGTCTCCGGAAAATTAAAAATCTTTTTCGGGATGGTCGCGGGAGTCGGGAAAACCTACGCGATGTTAAACGCCGCTCGTACTCTTAGAAAAGAAGGAGTCGACGTGGTCGTAGGTTATATCGAAACCCACGGCAGAAAAGAAACGGAAGAACTTTTGGAAGGACTCGAAATTCTTCCGCGCAAAATCATCGAACACAGGGGAATTCAGTTCGAAGAGATGGACATAGACGCCATTCTCAAAAGAAAACCCGAAGTTGTCTTAGTGGACGAGTTTGCCCACACTAATATTCCCGGAAGCAGACATATCAAAAGATACCAAGACGTTCTCGAAATCTTAAAACACAGCATTGACGTTTTTACGACTCTCAACGTTCAACACCTGGAAAGTCAGGTGGAAGCGGTTGAAAAGACAACCTCGGTAAAAATTCGGGAAACAATTCCGGATTCCGTTTTGGACATCGCGGATGAAATTCTGTTGATCGATTTATCTCCGGACGATCTTCGCAAACGTTTGCAGGAAGGAAAAGTCTACGTTCCGGAAAAAGCAAATCTTGCGGGTGATCATTTTTTCAAAAAGGAGAATCTTTCGTTTCTACGTGAAACCGCGTTAAACTACACCGCGAGACACGTTAATACTTCGCCGGATGCGACAAGATTCAGGGAAAGAATCCTCGTGGCGATCAGCGCAAGTCCGAATTCTTACTCATTGCTACGTTATGCGAAACGACTAGCCTATGAAAGAAACGGTGAATTGTATTCCATCTACAATCAAACGAGAGAAAATCTTTCCAAAGAAAACATCAGTCAACTCGAGAAAAACCTGAGTTTTGCGAGAGAACTCGGCTCCGAAATATTATACTCCGCCGATGAAGATCCGGTGGATGCAATCCTTAGAATCGCCGAACAAAAAAATATCACACGCGTCGTACTCGGCAAACCGCCGATGTCCTGGTGGAAGAAATGGAATTCTCCGGCTTCCAAACTCGCGAGAATCACCGCCAACTTCGAGTTGTGTTTGGTTCCATACGATCATACTTTGTTTTCGGGTGAGGAATCGATTCTCAACCGTTTTTTAAGAACTTCTTCCGGAGGAAAACAATACTTCGCTTCGGTTGCGTTGATTCTTTTGGCTACGAGTCTTAGTCTTTTTTTGGAACCGATCACCGGATATTGGAGCATTTCTTTTCTCTATCTTTTTTTCGTCTCGGGAATCGGTTCTTTTTTTTCAAAAGGGCCCACGATCCTCGCGGGACTTCTTTCCGGCATTTTCTGGGACTTCTTGTTCATTCCGCCTAAATACACGTTTTATATAGAAAAGCTGGAAGACGTTCTGATGTTCGGATCGTTTCTTTTTATTTCGATCATCATCGGAAACGTCACTTCCAGACTGAGACAAAAAGAAAAGGCCCTCGTCAATCGGGAGTTACGATTGGCAACGTTATACGAGCTTTCTAAAGAATTGGGACACGCGAGAGAGATTCGTCAGATCTCGGAGATCGGGGCCGAATATCTAAAAAAAGTTTTCCAAACCGACGTAACGATACTTTTGGAGAACCAAGGCACTATCGATTCAAATTCGCCGAGAACCGGAAATTTTATTCCGGATTCAAAAGAAACCGCAGTCGCAAACTGGGTTTATAAAAACAAAACGAACGCGGGAAAATATTCGGACACTCTTTCGATGTCCATAGGCACCTACTTTCCCATGGTAGCGCCGGGTAAAATCATCGGCGTATTGGGAATTATTTTAAAAGAAAGGCTCAATCTCGATCAGGAAAATTTTTTGCTTACGATGGGAAATCAAATCGCTCTCGCTCTCGAAAGGGAATTGTTATCCGAAGAGACAAGAACCAGATATCTTGCAAATCAATCCGAAAGACTTTATACGATCATTTTTAATTCCCTCTCTCACGAATTAAAAACCCCCCTTTCTGCGATACGAGGCGCGGTTACAGCGCTTCTAGAACCTGAAATCGGCGATTCCAGCGAAGCGCGCAAAGAATTGTTAAACGAAATCAATGAAAGTAGTATGATTCTCAATCTATTACTGGGAAACCTTTTGGACATGAGCCGTTTTGAATCCGGTTTTCTAAAACTCAGACAAGACTGGCACGATCCTTCCGATTTGATTCACGTCGTGGTAAGAAGACTCAGACAGACCGTTAAAAACAGCCGTTGTGTGATTCATATTCCGGAAAATCCGATTCCGGTTTGGATGGATTTTACTTTGATGGAGCAGGCGCTTTTTAATATCGTTTTCAACGCGGTTCAAATTTCTGCGGAGGGTTCTCCCATTTCGATCGAATTGATTTGCGGAAAGGAAAGAATTCAATACATCGTCGAAGATAACGGACCTGGGATCGCCGAAGAAGATCTTGAAAAAATCTTTGAGAAGTTTTATAGAAGTAAGAATCGGAACCACGTCGGCAGCGGGCTCGGTCTTTCCATCAGCAAATCCATCGTGGAAACTCACCAAGGAACTTTGATCGCTGAAAATAGAAAAGAAGGCGGCGCCAGATTTTGTATCGATATTCCTGTAAAACCGGGTTGAACCCATGAATTCTAAAATTCTCGTAGCGGACGACGACGATCGAATTCGAAAGATGATTCGGATCAGTCTCACGGCTTCGCACTACGACGTGATAGAAGCGAATTCGGTTCGAGAAACGATTCAAAAAGCCGCTGGAGAATCTCCGGACGTCATTCTTTTAGATCTTCAATTTCCCGACGGAAACGGAATCGATGCACTGAGAGAAATCAGAACCTGGAGCGAAACTCCGGTCATCGTCTTATCCGTGTTATCTTCCGATCCCGAAAAAATCAATCTTTTAGACACAGGAGCCGACGACTACATTACAAAACCGTTTAGTATGGGGGAACTTCTCGCGAGAATCCGAGTGGCGCTTCGCAACAAAACACAAGAACCCGGATCTCCGATTTTTATTTCCGGAAATTTATACGTGGACTTAGCCGGAAGAATCGTTCAAGTTTCGGGTCAAACGATTCATTTGACCCCGATCGAATTCTCTTTCCTTTCTTTACTGATCCAACACGCGGGAAAAGTATTGACTCAGGAACAAATCATTCGCCATATCTGGGGTCCCTTGGCAAAAAACGAATCCGGACCGTTGAGAGTTCACGTTGCAAGTCTCAGGAAAAAAATCGAAGCGGATCCGTCCAATCCGGAATTGCTTTTAACCGAACCGGGAGTCGGATATAGACTCGTCGTCAACTTCTGATTAAATTATATCGAATTAAAACGAAATACCCGCGGATAAAAAAAGTTGAATTCCGATCCCCTTTGCACGATCCAATTCTTTTTCCTTCGCGTCCCTCCAGATTCTATCCAAGATAGCCGGATCCGGTTTTAAATTAAAAAAACTGATTTCTTCTCTCTGAATATGAGCGGAACTGTTCGTAAAAAGCAAAACGCTAAAACCTCCGTTCAAAAAAATCCCCGAAGAGAACACATAACGTAAGCCCGCGCCGGGAGCGATATACGCCCTTTTATTGGAGATAGAATATTGCCATGTTTTCCCGTCCGCGCTTCCATCGGAATAAACCGTAAATTCGCTCTTACGATCTCTTTGAAAATAAAATTCCTGACCAACACCGATACTGATGTAATAAGGAATCGTAAACGGAAACCATTCTAACGAGATCGTGTATTGATTTTGAGTAAAGTTTTTGTTTTGCAAAGAAAAAGCAAGCGCACTCGTTTGATATCCGGTCCGATCCAAATCAAAATGATCCGCACGGTGTCTTTGATGAGCAAGAAAGGAAACGGAGAAACGCTCGCCAACATTATAGCCGGCTTGAAACCAAGAGAGTTCGTTGATTCCAAAACCGCCGATGTAAAAACGTTTCTGAGCTCTTCGTTCATTCTGATTTCCGATCGGCGAAGAAGCCGACTCCTCCGAACGAAGAGCCCAAGGATAGAATAGAATAAAAAGTGCGAGCGCGGAAAGCGCAAAGAAGTCCGAAGTACGAAGATTGAATTTCATAGGGATCCTTTGAGACAATTCATTTCCTAGCCGAACTCGTAAATTGGAAAAAGTTCACCGATGAAGTTACAGAAACTAGAAGTTGTGAAATGAGAAATCTATTCATACGCAGATCGACGAACGCAGGGAATAAAGAACATTTTATGATATTGAGACTTATTCTCATTTATCTTGACTTTTTTACAAGTCCTCATAGGTTGGAAAAATGAGGTTTTGTATGGGAATTTTTAGATCTGCACCTAACACTGATTTATTGAAGTTTGAATCTGCTTCCGTTTTAGATCGAAGAGTATTTCAAAATCTTTTCTCCTTAAATCCGGAACGGGTAATCGTGACCGACGTTCTAAACGATTTGTTAACCGAAAATCCGTCACCGAATTCAAATCCTCCCTCCTCCAAAGTCGAAAAGGAGATCCTCCTAAAAACCGTATTGGAAATATTAGAAAAGGAAAATTTTCATACCGAATACCAGCCGATCATTTCTCTCGAGAATGGGGAAATATTCGCTTACGAAGCGCTGGCTCGATTTAAGATCGAAGATCAAAATGTCTCACCGGATTTCGTATTCAAAGAATTACACAATCAGGAAGAACTCTTTTTCGAATTTGAAAAGAATCTAAAACGTTTCCAAATTCGGAATCGCCCTTATAACAAACGTCTTTTTCTCAATCTGGATCCGCACGTTTGTAAAAACGAAAACCATGCCAAACATTGGCGCGATCTGCTTAACGGGGAAAAAAATATTGTGTGCGAAATTATTGAAAATACGGATTCTACTCTGGTTTCGGATACACGTTTCTGTTTAAAAACGTTATACGAAGCGGATATTCCGTTGGCCCTGGACGACGTCGGCGGAAAAGAGAACCTTTTCTGTTTTGAATTTTTGGAATATTCTAAATTTGTTAAATTTGATAAACATTGGCTGAATCTCATCCGAATAAAAGAGTCTTACAAATACTTACTCTGGGGTTTTCTTGATTTTGCCAGGGATTCGAATATACTTTGTATCTTAGAAGGAATCGAAACGGCCGATGACCTTCGATTGGCATCGGAGATGCGATTCCCTCTCGTTCAAGGATACCTTTTTCAAACAAAGAACGTTTTAGTCTGAGTTTTTAAGAATTTCTAAAAATCAAATCCCGGTTTTAGCCGACACCCCGCGAGCTCACGGTGTAAAACAAAAAGTTTGACTGTGCCCCGAACCTTTCCCGTACAATGAAAACCTGAACCGAAAATCGAACAAAGAGATTCAATTTTTAATATATATTAAAATTATTATATTCTTTGATTACGATTCAATGTGTTGTTGTATGTTGTAACGAATTCGTTCTCATTCGCAAAAAATCAGTTCGGTTTTTGCATTCTCCAGCAAAAATGAATTCTCTCGTTTCTAAAGTCATCGGGCAATGTCTTTTTGGAAATGTTTTCGATTTGATCCCAAAGAATCGATTTTTCGGAAAGTTGAAACTTCCTAAAGTTGGTGGAGAAGTAAAGAACCGCGCCCGGAAGCGCAAAGTCTCGATAGAGAATATTAAGAATTTCGACGTGATCTCTTTGAACGTCGAAAATATCGATCATCTTCTTACTATTGGAAAAAGTCGGGGGGTCGACTACGATCAAATCGTATTTTTCACGATCGTTTTCCTTTCGTTCGGTCCTCAACCATTCCATAACGTCGGCGCGCAACATTCTATGTTTTGTCGTAGATAAACCGTTAGCCCTGAGATTCTCTTCGGCCCAAGCGAGATAAGTGTTGGAAAGATCGATGCTGAGACTTTTGGAAGCGCCGCCTGACGCGGCATAAACCGTAAAGGAGCCGGTATAAGAAAACAAGTTTAAGAATTTCTTATCCTTTGCTTCCTTACGAACAAGATCCCGGGTGATTCTGTGATCTAAAAATAAACCGGTGTCGAGATAATCGGAAAGATTCACATAAAAACGAAGTCCGTTCTCTTCCACTTCCAACAACTCCGATTGTTCGGATTGTTTCTCGTATTGTAATGCGCCTTTTTTGGGTTCCCTTTTTTTCCAAAAGATATTTTCCGGACCGAGGTTTAGAACTTCGGATACGATTTTATCGATTTCTCGATTTTCTTTTTCTCTTTCCTCTTCCGAAATTTCATAGCTGTTTTTATAGGCGGAGATTTGACAATAGGGTCCGTAGAGATCGACGCTCACCGGAACTTGAGGAATATCTCTGTCGTAAATTCGAAAACACTGAAGCCCCCGTTTTCGAGCCCATTTCTTCCAGTGTTTGGACATTCTGGAAAGACGGTTTCGAAACATCACCGTCGGATTCCCGGAATCGTTAAGCGAATTTGCTTCTTCGGATCCATTCTCTGACATGAAACCAAGATAGAATCTACTCCCGAAAATCCAACCAGAACAAAAATTAAAAATCTTTAAAAAGACTGGAAAATTTGCAGTATAGATCGAGGATAGCCTGGCCTTTTACGAAGCTTCGGTTCGTAACCTTGGAGATGAACTTTTGAAATACACTTACCTTGAAAATCAAAAAGTAAAATTGTTTCTTACTTATTCCGAAACCGAATCCAAGGACGTGCTTCTTTTTGTACACGGTTATCCGGATACTCATAGAACCTGGGATTTACAAATCGAAGCTCTGGAAACTTCTTATAGACTTGGAGCGATCGATCTGAGAGGTTTTGGAAGATCCTCAAAACCCTTGGAACAAGCCGAATACAATTATGCAATGATTCTTCCGGATCTTTTGGAAGCGATCCGATTTCTTTCCAAGGATAAAAGAATACATCTTGTGGGACACGACTGGGGGGCCGCCCTAGGATGGTTGCTCATTAGTGATCCTGAATATTCAAGTTATGTGCGATCCTTTACTGCGATCTCCGGTCCGCACCCCTGGCTCGCCGGCAAAAGGATGATCGACGATATTTTCAGTCTCAAACTTGAAAATTGGAAAAAGGTATTGGATCAAGGCTTGCGTTCCTGGTATATTTGGTTTTATCAAATTCCTATGTTACCAGAGTTTCTCTGGCAGAATTTCGGAGAACCCATTTACAAATTGGTCATGGACTTAGGAGGTGTTCCCAAAAAGGATCACCTACGACAGATGAGTCGAAACGATATTTATAGTGCGACCATGGCTCCGATCCACCTCTTCCGAGAATTATTGTTCGGTAAAACCGTGATTGCAGAACCTTCCACAATTCGAGTTCCAGTACAATTGATCGTTCCTGAAAAGGACTTTATAGTTCTTCCCGAAGTTTACGAGAATTCAAGGGACTATGTGGAAAAATTAGAAATTCATAAATTAGATTCGAACCACTGGGTTCATAGAGAACAACCAAAAGTAGTGACTGACCTTATCCAAAAATTTGTCGCGAAATATTCCGCGTAAAAACAACTATCATACAATCTACTTTTATCGAGAACGATTCAACGTTGATTTTTGGATATTCAAAACAATAATTTTCTTGATGAGGTCTTTGGGGTCATTTTGGTTGTATCGAAAGTTCCTCGGAGACGATTCATGCAAAAATATAAAGAAATATCTTTCTTATGTGTTTTACTTTTTCTTTTGATAACTCATTGCCGACTTCCTAAAGAATCCGCGGGAAAATGGGAAGATAAAAAAAATCGATCCGTCTTGATTTACAGAGATAAAAATTTAGCTCCGTTAGGAACCGGATGTGTCTTTGGAAATAACCGGATATTGACTACTGAACATATTCTTCGGGATCTTTATGACGAAATTTTCGTTTCCTATGATGGAAAGAATTTCTTCAAAGCGGCATTACTTAAGAGAGAGAGAAAATTCGACTTAGCTTTACTCGAACTCAAAGGAACTTCGAAAATCTTTCCGAAAGATGATTTAGAATTCGTCGACCGCTCCGAAATTATAGAAGGCCTTAAGGTTTTTGCATGGACCGGGGCTTACGGAGGAACACCGGGAATTTATTTCGGGTATATTTCTCATGTAGAACGAACTCAATTTGATCCTACCTTTCCTAATATTCCTTTTATTCAAGTAAACCAGATTGCGTATCCTGGCGCCAGCGGCTCCTGCGTTTTTTTGGAAAACGGAAAAGTATTCGGAATCGTCCGCTCTTCTATTGGCATCTCCGAAGGAAGCCAAATCGGATTGGTGATTCCTTACGGCTATATCAAAGTTTTTTTGCGCGACCTATAATCGAAGTTGTATTATTTCAGAAATATTTATTTGACAAAACGGTCGCGTCATTTTATCACTTTTTTGCTTATAAGGAAGTGCAGTTAACGATGAGAAAGTTTACAAAAATAATTTGCCTAACGATATTGATCAGTCAATTTTACGTGTGTAAAGAGGAGAAGTCCGATGATATTAGCGCATTACTTCTGCTTGGAATCGCTTCGAGCGCGAATGAAAACGCGACTAAAACAAGTACTCAGGTGAGAGCCGCAGTTTCCGGTTTATCCAATTCGATCAGCTCAAGTATTCAAGGCGGCGTTGCCACGAATTTTAATTTTCCGATTCCAAAAATGGAAAAGAATAAATTGGTAGCCTATGTCCAAAAAAAATCGAGTATAGCCGTTTTACAGCGAGGTTTCCAATCCTTTCCTACGGCTCTTTCCAAAGAGTCTGGAACCTGCAACGCAACTTCTTGTTCTGCCACGTTAAACGGAACCGTCGATTGTAAGATCGGAGGCAACAATTCTGGAACCGCAACCCTCGACAAAATGAAAGTTGTTTATTCGGCCAGTATGGGAGCGGGTGGAATGTCCTTTTCCATGAACATGGACGGAAAAGTAAAAATGGATAAGTGCGCCTCTCAAAGCAGCGACTGGTTCAACTATCCGAGCTTGACAACCTCAGTCTCGAGCGGAGACATCACTCTAACAGGAGATTCTAAAGTAGAATTTGCAAGTATGGATATGGCTACACAGACCGCTACCATCAAATATGTGGAAAAAAATACTACAACTTCTCCTAATTTGGCAATAAACGGCGGCTCAGCTCAAACAGTCAACGTTACGCAAGACGTAAATATCGAACTCAATAGTAAACCTACGATTACGGAAGCCCCTACTTTTTCGAATAATAACTTCAAGTTCAAGGCAAGTTATGTGGATGTTGTAACCGGAACCGTTTCTGTTTCTGGTTCAGTCGGCGGCGGCTCCGTAAACGTAAGCAGGACTTATAATAAGGATAAGTTTACTTACGACGTCGCATGCGATATCAAGATCGATACTGATAATAAAATTTCAGGTGATTGTTCAGTTACAGTCAAATAGAACAACTTGAGAATGACCTCGGTCTTCCAAGGTTCCCCGCCCTCTGATTGATTCGCCGGCGGGGAACATACTTTTTTCTGAATATTCCGTTTTCGGAATTTATTATTCCTGACCGGGAAAACTCGGATCAAAAACCGCGCACAGAGATCTAATCTTAAATCTAAAGTCTCCCGGAAGAAGTATAATACTTTTTATAATATTCTTCCTCTAAGGAATTGATCGTCACACCTCGTTTTACTGAAGCGTGAACAAACTTCCGGTCTTTGAGATAAATCCCGACGTGACTCACCTTATTTCCGGATATTGTGAAAAAGATCAAATCTCCTTCCTTCAATTCTTCTTTTGAAATCGGAAACGTTCGAGGAACCATCGTATAACTCGGCCCGCTCAGATTAGATCCGTAGACTTTTGATAAGATTTTACTGGTAAAGCTGGAGCAATCGATACCCGATTCGTCGGTTCCATAATCTTTGTAAGGGGTTCCCAACCAACGATAAACTTCCTTATAAAGAAGAATGGAATCTTGCGGACCGATGGAGATTTTATGCTGTAGAAGAAAGTAATTCTGAAGTTCGGATTCGTCCGGATTCTTCTTTTCTCCGTGTAAGATCGTAAAACAAAGCGCGAAAATGCACGGAGTAAAAAAGAGAACGAGTTTGGAAGAAAACATTTTTAGTTTAGACGTTTTAAAAGTTCACTCCGCCGAAAACTATGATCTCCAAAAATCCGAAATTCTGACTCGCGCGGTCTTTGGAACGCCCGGTCGTAAAAATATTAGGAAGGTCGATATAACCTCCCTTAGCTCCGAATTCGAAGAAAAAATATTTATATAAATCCGCTCTTCCCGCCACATAACCGGATACTCCGTAACCGGACGTGTGAAAGTGATTGTTCTTTCCTTCGCCAAACAGGCGTACGTCGCTTCGGGCTACGATCGGACCTCCGCCTACGGAAGAGACAAAACTCAACGCGTTTTCTCCGTTAGACGAAACCCATAAAGGCTGAATCGTTCCCACATCCAGATAGAGAAAATTTAGACCGTCCGTGTGTTCGAATTTCAAAAAATCGGGGGTGATGTTGATCGTCTCTCCTCCGTGATACCCCTCCAATCGTTTGTATGCGTCCGGAAAGAGAAAAAGATAAACGGCCATATCGGAAGCGGTCCCAAGATGCGCCCTTTGAATCGCAAGCGGGTCTATGTAACCGGTGATATTGGACGCTTGACCGCGACTCATCACGTACTTCATGTGATCCTGACCGAAGGCTACAAAAAACCGGTCCGCGAAATAATACGTTAGACGGAAGTTGTATTGCGGAATTTCCCAAAGACTGGGATTTAGATAAACCGAAGGATCGAACTTTTCGGGTTTGTCTTTTGCGACGACGTCTTTGAGCGTAAAGTTATAACCTGGTCCCTTAAAAGTGATGTCGCTCTGCGTGTAATAATCGCGGTTGTAACCCCACTGAAAACTCCAGTTCCCTTTGCGTTGATCGACCCTTCGTTCAACTTCGGCCTTTTTGGGATCTACGTTAGCCGGAACGGGTTCGGTTTTTGTCTCCAAGTTTGCCTGAGCAAAGGGAACGATGTCTTGTAAATCTTTATCTTTTGATTTTGTTTCCGCAACGTTAGGAAGGACTAAAAAACAAAAAAGAAAAACACCGAAAATCGACCGGATTGAAATCGTTTGATTTCTAAGTTGTGCGTATATCATTGAGAGGATGAAAAATTCTAATCTAGTATATCAAAATACTAAAATTACGCGAGTCGGTCTCACGGCTATGTTTTTTTCTTTTACTTCGTCTCAAACTCGGAGAGAAAATCCATCTCTCAAGATATACGCAGTTAGATTCCCGATTTAGCTCCGATTTCCATTTTTTCGGGCGGAATTTCGATTCACAAAAACTCGAATCTCTTCGCTTACAAAGTCGGGTTTTTCTTTTTGAATCCAGTGATTGGAATCCACAAGAGTTGTTTCCAAAAAATCGCATACGTTCGCGTGTGAATCGTAACTTTCGGGACAAATCGCCATGTCGCGTAACGGAATCAAAACTCGGACCGGGATCATGATTCGTTTAGGAGTTGGAAATTTTTTTCCTTGAATGAGCTCTTTATATAAATTGACCGGATAAAGAGCGCTTTTGAGAATTTCTTCTTTTGTAAAATTCCGCATCGGATCTCCTTTCGGGATCTCCGCCGTATACATAAGATATTTCCAAAAAAACATCGTAAACTTAGAGAGTAAAAAGTTCGGAAGTCCCGGAATCTGGAAGAATAGGATATACCAGGACTTCAAGGATTGTTTCAGCGAAATCCAAATCTTTCTCGGACTAAAACTGAAAAAATAACGAAACATCAGATTTCTCGCGAGAATCGGATGTGGTCCTCCCATCGCGGTGTAGGAAAGAATCAGTTTAGAATATTCTAAATCACCGACAAAAGCCCAAGATAAGATGGCGCCCCAATCGTGAGCTACAAGATGAACCGGTTTTCCGTTTCCTAAAAATCGAATCACAGCCTCAAAGTCTTGAAACACGATACGAGCGTTATAATCTTTTTGTCTTTCCGGTTTACTCGAATTCCCGGCGCCCCTCAGATCCAACGCGCCCACGTTGAATTCTTTGGATAAGAATTGTAACTGCGAATTCCAAGTCGAATGTTCGTCCGGATATCCGTGCACAAATAGAATCGTTTCCCGGTCCGGTCTTTCCAAGGCGGTTGTATTGTATTTTAAAAAAAGATCCAAGTTCCCGTTGCGGACAAACGTCGTTTGAAACGAGAGGGATGCTTTTGATTTTTGGAATGTTTTTTGTTTTTCAAATGACAGAGCAATCATATCCTTTCCCATTTTTAAGAATCTCTTCCCTTTCCTAACAGATCACGTTTTTAGATCGATTCCGAATTCTCGTTTAAAAACAATCGGCATCTGCAAAATGCCGCTTCTTAAGATAAGAGCGGAAGTAGCACAATTAATTCTTAATATACTTTTTTTATAATCGATCGTTCAAGCTCGTAATCTTATGAACGATATTCGGAGTCATTCGACTCAAAAAACTGATAGTCTTGGATTTGATTCCGGGGAAGACGTGAAGTTTTCTTTTTTCCATTCCTTTTACGATCGCTTTTACGACCGTTATCGGACTATCCACGATTCCCATCGGAATATCCTGTTGTTTTCCGAATTGCTGCGATTTGAGAATTCCGGTATCCGCAAAAAACGGATACACATTCGTAACGGCGACTCCTTTCTTTCGAAGAGCGGCGTCCATCGCTTCTCCCATCGCCCTGATTCCGAATTTGGAAATGGAATAGTAGATCAATTCTCCGGCGGCGACATGACCCGCAACCGAAGAAAGGTTTACAATCTGTCCTTGTTTTCTTTCCAACATCGCGGGAACAAACAAACGACTCAGATGAATCGGCGCGTACAAATTTACATCCAGAATGAGATTCCAGTTTTTATCGGGAACATCCAAAAGCCCGCCTTTGAATGCAAGTCCCGCGTTGTTGATCAACACGTCCACACCCTTTGGAGAAAACTTTAGAGTATTCTGATATACGTCCTTACAACCTTCTTGTGTTTGCAGATCTCCCGAAAAACTTCCGAGAATCTTTCCAACGTGTTGTTGTTGAGATCCGTTGCCGTAGTGTTCAAGCCATTTTCTTTGTAGATAAAAATCGGAGTCCGTACTCGGAGCCTTTAGATCGGTAAGAATCAGATCGGCTCCTTTTTCCAAAAGTTGTTTTGTCAGTTCTCTTCCGAAACCTCCATTAGCTCCGGTGATTAAGATCGTTTTCTCTTTCAATTTGCTCATATCGCTTCTCTGTATTGGTGTTCTTGGGATGAAAAAATTTCTTTGGCTAAGTGGAGATTGTCCTCTTCGTCGGGATGAAAAGAAACCCGAAAGTATCGAAACGCGGCCCGCATCGTTAAAGGCAAAACTTTCTCTTTTGTAAAGAGAAGTCGAAAGAGTTCTCTCTGAGTTTGAAATCGAAAAAGAATTCCATCCTGCCAGAGAAACAGCAAAACCGCAACAAACGTAAAGGCGAAAAAAATTCCGGACGCGATACACATTCCCATCACACGAATCCAATAACTCTGTGTTACCTCTTTCAAGACGTCAAAGGCCGCCGACTTGTGTTCCAACTCTTCGGCCGCGTGCCACTCAAAGAGCCTTCTCATCTCAGGATGAGCCGGCTTGAGAAGTCCGCTTCTCAAACCGAGATCCGCGACGAGAGAAGTATAATGTTCCAGACCGGCGACGGCGGCCAGATTCATTCTTTCGGAAAAAAGTTTTTCCAAAAGACCAAAGGCGAACCAAACCACAAAATTCATAAAACCTTCGAATCGATACCCTTGGTCTTTGAGATTTTGCCAGAACTTTTTGTGTTCCCCCGCGTGTTGAGCTTCCTGACCCACAAAGGCGATCGCGTTTCTTTTTACCTTGCCCTCTTTGAGTTTCGGTATTTGTCTCTGAATCGTTCTGATAAAGTATTTTTCCCCTTCCGGAAAGAGAATCGTCCAAGCGTTCAATACGTGGGTAAGAGACGCGTTTCCTCCGCACCAATGTTTTGGCACGTCGCTCGAAAATTGGAATCTGGGTTTTCGGACCGGATAATCCGGTTTTTGGATCTGATTCATAGTTGTTCCATTCGCATTCTTATTTTAGAATATTCTTCTTTTATTGTATACTTCATAGGGATAAAAAATAAGATCGAGACATTCTTCCTTACGGAACCTTCTTTCCAAAATATCTCAATTTTTAGAAACATTTCAGTCCGTCTTAAGCTACTCCTACCTTGAGTTTTGTCGTTTTCGTCTTCGACAACGAGGAAACCTTTTTCGTCTTTGAAATCCTTTCCGATTCTTTCCAGAAACGAACGTGTGGAAGATCCTCGTCGAGCCAGAACGCGTCGGTGTCGCTTACGACTAAGATCTCTTCCCATTTTACTCCGAAACTTTCTTCCGCTCTGGAACCCGAATGGATCTTTCCGATATGCGGCTCGACTGCCCAAAGCCCCGCGTCTACTCGGGACTTTGTAAATTCTCCCCAGAGTGGAGAGGCGTTGGAAGAAGGAGCAAAGATTCCTTTTAAAATCTGAGGAACCAAATAAAGAAAGGTCTGCGGTGGAAAACCTAGCAGCCTGCCCGCTGGAAAATTAGAAGCCGGAACCTTTCCGACTTTGTGACCAAGAACCCCGTTAGGATAAATCGTATGACAATTGGAATAGCCGAGATCGTGGATGAGATCGTCGCAGACTTGATAGATATCGCCCATGTTTTTTTCGGCCCGGACCAATTCTAAGATGAGAGTTCTGAATTCTTTGAGATCCTTGAGTCCTTGTTCCACTTCGGAATTTTTTCCGAAGGAGAAAGAATATCCCACGTCCGCGGTCACACCTTTCACGTTAGGCGCAACATCCAGGATCACCGCCATTCCTTCCTTTAACTTTCGATTGGATGGTTGAAACTGAAATCCGAAGTGCGGAAGAAGTCCTTCGCCTCCGATCCGTTTCCAAGTGAGAGGTCTTCTGAATCCTCGAAAGCAGGTTCGATCTCCGAACCACGCAAATCCGTAATGAAAGAAATTCTTTCCCCCCCTTTCGTAAATATAAGAATCGATCAAAGAAGCCGCGGTTTTTTCAGTCATTCCGGCCACGAGGCGGCCGCGGACCCATTCCACGGCATCGTATGCAAGTTTTTGCACATTCTTAAAATCGTTTAGATCGGCGGCCGTATAATACTCTCGAGACATTCTTCCTCTCCTCTCAAACTCTCGGAAGCGAGTTCGGTTCGGAGATTGTAACGTATGTTACGGGAGTAATCGTCCAATCTTATGATTTCCGACCGCTTTTTAGATTTTTTTTCTCCACTCTGCGGGAGTCATTCCGGCGATTTTTAAGAATTGAGCGTTGAATGTGGACTTCGTATTAAAACCGACCTCGAAGCCGATCGAAAGAATCGTCTTTTCCGGTTCTTCGAGAAGAATCTTTTTGGCCTCTCTCACTCGGAATCCGTTGATGAATTCGTTAAAATTCTTTTCATACAATTCGTTGAGGATCCGAGAAAGCTGATGCGGAGTGATGAGAAGTTTTTCGGCGAGATCCTGCATCCGCAATTCTTCCTCTCGATAAATTTTTTCCTCTTCCATAAGTTCGTTCAGACGAGTTCGGATCGCATCCAGGTTGAGTCCGCCTAACTGCGTTTTCTCGTATCGTTTTTGTTGTAATTCCAACTTGAGAGAATTGAAGAAGTTCGGATATCGCGCCGTGAACACAAAGACGAGTCCGTTCCCAAACGTCATCAAAACAGAAGCAAACGCGAATAGTTTTGGAAAATCAAGGTAGAATCCGATTCCGGAAAGTTGAACCGATACGATCGTGATCAGAAGAATCCAGGACGCAAGCCTGGATAGATGGAAGTCGATCTCTCGAAAGGATTTCCAAAAAAGATAGACCGAATAAAAACAATAGAACGTTAGGTGGAGATAACCGATTCCGATCAGAAGAGAAATCGGACTTTTGCCTCGATGTACAAACGCGTCCTGAATGAGTTCCGATTTCGAATCCATCGGAAAAAGAAAAAAAATCATCTCGCAAAGAATCGCCAGATACGCCGGAAAAAAATGTCTCTTGAGGGGAATCTTTTTTTCCAGTGCAAATTCGAGCATTCTTCCCAAGACAAGGAGAAGTACGGGGCCCATCGCAAAGAGGGACGAAAAAAAGAAGATCCAAAGAAACGGATACCCGCCCGTTCCGGGAACCGATACCAAACCGATCCGAGATTCCACGGAGGCCATAAGAAAGGCCAAAAAAAACATCCCCGTAAATTCTTCTCCACGTTTGTGTTTGGCGAGCTCGGTAAAAAAAAGGAGGATACAATATCCCGGACCAAGTTGAATCAAAAATTGGAGACCAAGCCAGAGTAGATCCGGAGCTGAAATCGGGTGCATAGGAAATGCGAGAAGGAAAGCCGACCCCGAAGTTTTGTCCAGAAGAATCGGGAAAAATCGACGTTCGCAAAATTAGAAGAATTGACGCATACCATTCTCCGAGGTTCCCTATCGGTATGAGTGAATTCGTTGAAATCAAAGTTGGGGAGAAATCCTACCAGTTGCCATTGATCGCCGGAACGGATGGAAAAAAAGGAATCGATATTCGTGAACTCCATCAAAAAACCGGACTCATTTCCTACGATCCCGGCTTTTTTAATACCGCCTATGCAGTGAGCCGCATTTCCAGAAGAGATCCGGATTCGGGGGATCTTCATTATAGAGGTTACGACGTCGCGGACCTCGTTCAACATTCCACCTTTGTGGAAACGAGCTATCTTTTGATCTATGGAAAACTTCCCACCGAACAACAACTCAAGGACTTCTCCTTAAAACTTTCCAAACACTCTTTGATTCACGAGGACATGATCAATCTTTTCGACGGCTTTCCAGGAAAAGGTCATCCTCTCGCGGTCCTTTCCGTGATGGTCACTTCCCTTTCCAGTTATTATCCGGAAGAATATGAAGAATCCCTGGACAAAGGGATCGATCATTCCGCAAGACTTCTTGCAAAGATCAGAACGATCGCGGCCTTTAGTTACAAAAAGATCGTGGGACAACCTTTTGTTTATCCTTTGGACAAACATCCTTATTGTACGAACTTTCTTTATATGTTGTTTTCGATACCTTCCAAGGATCACGTTCCGAGCGAAGACGTGGACCGGATTCTCAATCAACTCTGGATTCTTTACGCGGATCACGAACAGAACGTTTCCAACACTACGGTTCAAGTGATAGGTTCCACTCAGGCGAATCTTTTTGCTTCGATTTCTTCCGCGATCAACGCTCTCTGGGGTTCCAGAGAAGGCGGGCGTCAAGTAGCTGCGGTCGGTCTGATCGAAGACATCATCAAATCCAGAAAGACGGTCGCGGAATATTTCGAGAAGTTCAAAGGGGATTCGGAAAGACTTTTTTCAAACGGTTTTGGTCACAAGGCCTACGCCGCAAAAAGTAGAAGGGCGATCATCGCCGGAAAACTCTTTCACGAATTCTACAAAAAACATCCTCTCAATCCGATCGCCGAAGTCGCCCTCAAGATCGACGAATACATGCAAAATGATGAATATTATATCAATCAGAATCTGTATCCGAATCTTGAATTCTACAGCGCCGTGATTTTCAATTCGATCGGAATTCCAAAAGAACTTTTTACCGCGATGCAGGTGATAGGAAAACTCCCCGGATGGCTCGCCCATTGGAGAGAACAAAGGGTTTCCGGTAACTACAGCAAGGCTCGTCCAAAACAAATTTATACCGGAGAGATCGGAAGAAAATACGTTCCACTTTCCGAAAGATAAACTACGATGCAGAACCCGAGATGGAAAGACTGGCTCTCCCAAGCCGAAAGAGATTTGGAATGAGCGGAAGCTTCTTTACAATCGGGTTTTTTTGCGCAGACGTGTTTTGTCTGTCAGCAAGTGGGGGAAGCCGTCGCATTTGCGGAAAAATTGATCGGCATCGTAAAAGAAAAACTCCGATGAGCGTAATCGTTTTCCCGAAAAGAGATCCCCTCGGCGGAATGACTCGAGAAGAACTGATCCAAAAAATTCAATCGTCTCTTCGGGAAAAAGTAAACAAGACGTTTTTATTCGGAAGTGTTGCAAGAAATTCGGAGCACGCTTATAGCGACGTGGACCTGATCGTAATTACAAAAACGGATCTTCCCTTTTTAAAAAGACAGGAACTTTTTCCGGAACTTCTAAAACTTCCCGTCGAGTGGAACTTATTCGTTTATACGGAAGAAGAATGGGAAAAAATCCGAGAACAAAGCCAATATCCCGGTTTTTGGAAAACGGTCTTTGCAGAAATGATTCCACTTTTGTAATATACTTCTTTCAAAGTATAGTTTCGTTTTGATTCTCAACACGGATCCAAAATCGTTCGAATCTCCAACCCCCGTCCTCTGATTTGTTTCTTTTCACTCGACATTCGGTTTGATACAATCCCAATCCCCATTCTTATAAAAACTGCTGTTAGAAATGGTCGAAAATTTTCCAAAGGGCGTTGGCGATTCTCCCGTAAAAATTCTTCTTCCGATCGAAAAAGGTTTCTTCAGAACAGCCCCTTTCTTCAAGACGTTTCGTTCGTTTTGTTCTATCATAGAAAGATCTTTCATCCAAGAGGTTCTATGAATTTTAGAATGCCAAATCATTTCAAAGCCGCATACAAAGAGGAACTTGCTTCGTATCGTTCCAAACTCAAAGAGAAGGATTGGAGAGAAGCTTGGAAATTTCTGGAGAGAGCTCATCTGATCGGTCAATACCATCCGGTCCCGCATACGGGGATTCATTTTAGAATGCTCGTTTTCGCAGTTAGAACCGGAAATGGAAGAGAATTTTTCGGTCAACTCCTGCGGGTTTCCGTCGGAGGATTGGGTTCTCTTTTCAATCGGGTTCCGGTAGGAAATACGGGTGGAGCGAATGTTCCGATCCTTGCATCACTTCCTCTTCCGGAAGATTTGCGGGAACTCCTTGCGAACGCGGATACTAGCGGGAAAGGTTTATCGGGACTGAAAGGGAAGTTTTCTTAAGAGGCGCTGAAGGAAGGCGGGTTTGTGCGAAGCCGAGGATTTTTGGGAGTTCCCACATCCCTCGGAAGACCAAAGTTCTTCTGTGGAGTTCGAAAAGTAGGAACTCACACTTTTCTCGGAGACGTCCCTTCACGGCAAATCCCGAAAAGAAAAACGATGGAGTTCCTACATTCCTCGGAAGACCAAAGTTTTTCTGTGGAGTTCGAAAAAGTAGGAACTCACACTTTGTACAAAAAAGACCGGCCAATCGCGTTAGCAACCGCCGGCTGAATAGGTTTCAATTCTGTAAGTCCAGTTAATTAGACCTCTTCTTATCGGTCAACGCCTTCAAGAAAGTGACAATTGACTTTGTATCCGAATCCGAAAGATCTTTCCCGAGCTGAAGATGGGCCATTTTTTTCACGGCATCCTCCAGAGAAGCGACTTTCCCGTCGTGAAAATAAGGACCGGTGATCGCAATATTTCTGAGAGAGGGAACTTTAAAAACAAAAGCATCCGCAGGATTTTTCGTAACCGCAACGCGGCCTTTGTCGGTGGTATTTTCATACGGATTCACCTGACCTAATTTCCGGAAAGAATTTCCGCCCAAAAGAGGACCTACGTGACAAGCCGTACAACCGGTCGCCAGAAACTTCTCCAGACCTTCTTGTTCTTCCGAAGAAAGGGCCTTGTGATCTCCATTCTGAAAATCGTCAAAACGGTCTTTCGTGACAAGGGTTCTCTCGAAAGCGGCGATCGCACCCGCGAGATTTTCATAGGTGATTTTTTTATCGTCTTTAGGAAAGGCCTTTCCAAAAAGATCCTGGTATTCGGAGATCGCGCCGATTTTCTTTTCCACTTCGGCTGCGCTTGGCATCGCCATTTCCACAGGATTTAGAATCGGACCTTTCGCCTGTTCTTTCAAATCCTTCGCTCTTCCATCCCAAAACTGAGCGATGTGAAAACCCGCGTTCAAAACGGTAGGAGAATTTCTGTCTCCATTCTTCCCAAAGGCTCCCGGAGAAGTCGGAAGATTGTCAACGCCTGCGCCTTTCCCGGCGACGTTGTGACAGGAATTACAAGCCTGCGTGTCGTTTGCGGAAAGTCTCTTTTCAAAGTATAACTTTTCCCCGAGTTGGACCAATTCAGGCGTATCCCCTTCTCCGCCCGGAACTTTTTCCGGAATGGTTCCGAAGATTTTTTTGGAATCTTCGATCAGTTTTTTCGTCTTTTCAGACGGCCCACAGGAAACCAAAACAACCCCGAGGAGCGCCAAAAACAGGACTCCGAATGTAGATTTTTTCATACCAGTTCCTCTCTCTATTTATTTTAGAATGATTCTAAAAATGGATTCTATTTAGAATCATTCTAAAAGACAATTCTTTTTCAGGTCTTCTTTCGCTTTTTCCTCTCAATCTGGAAGACCAGCCCCTGGGCGTTGATCTTAGAATCAAACCCAAGAAGCATTTCTTCCCTTTCCCCCACGGCAATTCCTTGTGTGGAAATTTCTCTTTCCAAATAAGAACGAATTCTTCCCGTACAAAATTCCAAAAGAGGTTCTCCCTCCAAACCCGATCTTTCCCCGGAGGAAAGAATGTTTTGCATCGCGTGAAGTCCCTGTTTCATCTGGCGTGCGCCGGATGGTAGATCCTTCCAAACGCCGAAATGAGTCAGATAAGCCTTATCGGCTCCAGTCGCGAGAATCGTATCCACCGTGTTCATCGCCTCCTCCGCGTCAAAATCGGTCGGAGTTGTGGAAGGATACAAAACCGGATTTTTGCCGACCGCAAATTCCCTATAACCGAGACCGAAAGAATCTCCGGTAAAAATCCCGTTACTCAAAGAATCATAGATACAAAAATGATGATTTGCGTGACCGCGTGTATGATAGAATTTGAATATTCTTTTTCCCCATCGAATCTCCTCCCCGTCTTCCGGACTTTTCACTCGATCCGCCGGAACCGGAATGATTTCACCGTAGAGTTTTTTGAAATTCTCCTCTCCGTAAACTTGGATCGAACTCTGGACCAGTCTTTCGGGTGATATAAGATGTTTTGCCGCTTTTGGATGTGCGAGAATGGTCGCGTTCGGACAGTGTTTTGCAAGAAGTCCGGTTCCTCCCGCGTGATCGAGATGAACGTGAGTTACGATGATGTATTTTACGTCTTCCGGTTTAAGTCCGACCTTTGCCAATTCTTCCAGAAGAATCGGAACCGCGTGATTTGTATTGTTTTCGACAAAGGCCGCCTCGTTCCCTTCCACAACAAGATAAGCGCAAGCGACGCCGGGGGAAATATAATCGCAGTCGATCGTAAACAATCCGGGAAAGGGTTCTTTCTCAAAAGGCGGCATAAAGATTCTCCTGATTTCAGAATCGAAATTCCTCTACAAACGTCGCAAGGCGTTTTTTCTATTTAAGAATCCCGGTAAACCGGATCTCTTTGCTCGGAGCAAAGTTTATTCTACATTATATCCACAGTCAAGTAAGTCAGGTCGTCCGGAATCTTAGAAGAGGAAAAAGATCGCACCGTAGCCAAAATTTCTTCGTTCAGATTTCTAGGATTTCGAAAGAAATTATTCTTCAAAACTTCCAGAAGTCTCCTTTCCCCGAACATTTCCCTCTCAGGACTGAGCGCTTCCGTGACTCCGTCCGTATAAAAGAAAAATCGATCCCCGGTTTTGAGCGCGATCGTGTAAGTTTCGGGTTCGATCGTCTTCAACATTCCGAGAATCATTCCCCTTCCTTTTAAAAATTCGGGTTCCGCGAGATCTTCTCGAATCAAAACGGGCGGAGGATGTCCCGCAACTGAATATCGAAATTCTTCCTTTTCGAGATCGTATAAACAGACAAAAGCGGAAATAAAATTTTTCTCCAAAACCTGAAACATCCGGTTGTTCAATTCCGAAAGAATCCGGGAAGGTTCCTCCATCTTACGGCTCAGTTCCAAAAACGAAACCTTGAGCATCGAAGAAACCAGAGCCGACGCGACTCCGTGACCCAAAACGTCGCAGAGAATAAACATTACCTTTTTCTCATTTAGAATATAATAATCTAAAAAATCGCCGCCGACTTGATCCACGGGAATATAAACCGAGTTCACAGATAAACGGTGAATTCTCCCGTCTAGTTGGGGAATCAATCTCGTCTGCAAATTGGCCGCCATTCCCAATTCTTCATGAAGAATCCGATTTTGTTTTTTCAACTCCTCGGTTCTTTTTTCCACCTTGGCTTCGAGAGTCGTGTTTAATCTTTTGAGTTCCGAATGGGCTCTCGCGTTTTGATACGAAATACTCACGGCGCCGGAGATCAAAAGCGCGAAAAAACCGTATTGGGATAAAAACATATTCTTTCCTGAAACGTTGTCCAAAACGACGTCGATGATCGCAAACAGCGCGAGAAGGCCCACTCCTCCCACCATGATCAAAGCTTCCATAAGTTTTTTTCTCAACTCGGAGTAAAAGATCGGAACCAGAAGTAAGAACATGGAAAACAAAATTCCTTCCCACGCATAAACGAGCAAAACCCTTTGAGTTCCGTCGAGTTCCAAAAGATGAAGGGTTCCGATCACAAGACTCGCCTTCATGATCATTTTAGCCGCCGTCCCCGTTTTTTTTCGGAACAACGCATACAGAAAATATAATATACAAGTCGGAAAAACCGTCTGAGCCAAAAAGAAAGAACGGGACAAAATCCCGAAAGGAACGTCTATATAGTGCATTTTATGAAGAAGCGGCAATCTCCAAAAAACGAAAAGAAAGGCGGATAACGCAAGAAAGATACTGGCTCTGGAATAACGATTGAGAGAATACGAAATCGATTGTTGTAAAAAAACCCCTAAGAATAAAACGATCAGCACGAGTTGGAGGGCGTCTTCCTGAATCAAAGCGTCTTTGAGTTCGTCGAAATCGCCTAACTTGGGAATACTTCTGAAAATTCCGCAGTGAAATCCGAGCTCTTGGCATTCGATCTCGATTCGAATCGTATTCTTTTTTCCCTTTTCGATCCATTCGAGAGGAATTTTATACAAACGACTTCGAAACCAAGCCGGAGAATAAGGATCGATCTCGCCGGTTTTTCCGATCAGTTTCCCGTTAAAGTAAACCCTGTCTGCGGACTGAATTCTATCTAAAAAAATTCCCTGAGACCCGGAAGGCGCCGTATTCGGATATTCTATCGAAATCGTATAATAGCCCTTAAGCGGAATTTCCAGACCTTGGCTCGTTAAACCGACACCGGGAAGAATCGACTTAAAACTTCTGCCGTCTACGTTATAGTATTCCCATCCTTCGCTCAATAGCTGAACCTTTTCCGGATCGATCGGTTCCGAGTATACTGCGGAGGGAATTAGACATAATAGGATTAATCCGAATAAAATCGGTTTCATACAAAAAGAGGGGATCAAACTAACTCTGCGTATGCGTCTGTAAAGTTAAATTTGGATTGGAAATAAAAGAATGAAGAAACGTTACGAAGGAAAGACCGTAGATTCCAACTCTGCCGAGTTTCGATTTTTCTTTTGAGAAGGAATGAAATCTAACGCGGAATCCGGAATCTCCCTCGTCGCTTCGATCAGAAGATCGCGGCTATAATCGGAAAACATTTTCTCCGTAAGAATTCTTCGATAACTTCGCGCTCCTTTCTCCGCGTGAAATAGACCCAAAAGATGTTTTAAAACAAAGTGAGGTTTTGAGTTTGTATCGTTTCGGAGAAAACGATCGATATAATCCTGCATTCGTATCAGAATTTCTCTTCGACTCAAAGACAAAGTATCGTCTTGAAAAAACAAAGAATCGAGTTCCGAAAAAAGAAAGGGAGTTTCATAGGCGGCCCTTCCGATCATCACTCCGTCGTTTTTTTTCAATCTCTCTTCGATCTCAGCGTAGGTCCGGATTCCTCCGTTGATTTCAACGATCAGATCGGGAAAGTTTTGTTTGATCTCTTCCACGTCCGCATAACGCAAAGGAGGAATTTGCCGATTCTGCGCGGGAGAAAGACCTCCCAAGATCGCAATCCTTGCGTGAATGATAAAACGTTTTACACCGGCGGACTTTACCGTTTCCACAAAACGATAAAGATCCTCAAAACTTTCTTTTCCGGGAATTCCGATTCTACACTTAACGGTAATCGGAATGGAAACGGCGGCGTCCATGGCGGCCGCGAGTTCGGCGACTTTCTCCGGTGTTTCCATCAGACAAGCGCCGAAGTTTCCTTCTCTCACTCGATCGCTCGGACAACCTACATTCAGATTGACCTCAGAATATCCGTAGTCTTCACTGATCTTGGAACATTCAGCGAGAGAACTTGGGTTATCACCGCCCAACTGAATCGCGAGGGGTAATTCTTCCGGATTGTATGATAAGAATCGTTTTCTATCTCCGCGAAGAATCGCACCCGTATGAATCATCTCCGTATAAAGAAACGTATGTTTGGAAATCATTCTAAAAAGATAACGGAAATGACGATCGGTCCAGTCCATCATAGGGGCCAGAGAAACCGGATACGGTTTTGGAATTTTTGTTCCGAGTTCGATCATACAACTTCTTACCAGATTTTTTTTTCTAAACCCTTCGGTCAAGGATCCTCCGTCATTCATTCGACGGCGAATCGCGCGGGAATCAAAAAATGACGACTCTTTCAAAGAAGAATTCCCGATCTTCCGTCCTCTTTCCATTCTCGTTCAAAAGAATACGATTCTCGTTTTTCCTAATTCTTCTTTCTTTCAGTTATTCCTGCAGAACCTTAGAATCCTTTTTTGAAACGATCGTCCTCACGGGTGGTGTGGATTCCACACGTTTGACTTTTTCCACACACTACAGTCCTTTGGAAAACGTAGTTCGCACCGGCGTCGGAACCAAAGACGTCGCGAACAACGATCGTAGCGTAAACCAAGATCCGTTTAAATCCGTGCCGTTTTATACGATCGGATCGATTCCGAGAAGAATTCCGGGAACACCTTTTGAAGGATATTTGAAAGTTCTAAACTACATGGCCTACGGTTTTACATTGACCGCGCCGAGAACTTTTCGCGGAAACTTATTGAACTTTCCGGACGACGGACGTGTTGCGACTAACGTTATGGAGCATTTAATTTACGGCCTTTATCCTCTTCCGGATCCTTTCGGAAGAAAGGCGGAATATCTCTACGCGGACTATCAGGCGTATGCGACGATCTATCTAGCATTTTTAGAATTTCTAAATTGGAATTTAGGAATCGGGATCAACGTCGGATTCAGCATCTACGATTTCGACGTTTTGGAAAAAGAATTGAGAATCTCCTCCACCAGAAATCGAGCCCGTTTTGTATCCGGAATACGATTGTTATACGAATACAATATCGGAAGGTTTTTCGAAGATTCGATCTTTTATAATACATATCTTTACTTTGAAATTTCAAACCTTTCGACTCTGGAAAGAGATCCGATCAAACAAACGATACCGACTTCCACCGGAGGCGCCGTTCCCGATCTCTATCTCACAATGGATACATATCGAATCGGAGTTCGAAAAGAAATCCAATTGTCACGTCCCTTGTCCGAAGAATCCTTGAGAAGAGACAGCGATCCGCCCCGGGAATCGACTCCGCCGAAACAAACCGAACCGTTGCCTCCGAGAATCTGATGTTATCTTGGAAAGAAAATCAAACTCCGGTCTCCGAAGAATTTGGGGACATTTATTTTTCTCCCGAAAACGGAATGGAAGAAACCAAACACGTCTTTATCGAAGGGAACAAACTCTTACAAAGATGGGAAGAGCAGATTCCGCAAAAATCCTTTTCGATTTTAGAATTGGGATTCGGAACCGGACTCAACTTCTTAACGACTTGGAAAGAATATACCAAACACGAGGATCGATTTCGACTCCATTACATTTCCATTGAAAAGTTTCCTCTAAACAAAGAGGAAATCTCCAAAGCCCTCTCCGTTTTTCCGGAACTTCAAACGACCCAGGAAGAATTTTTAAATTCTTACGAAGACCTGATTCCGGGAATGAATTACTTTCGATTTCAAAACGGAAACGTCCATCTCACACTTTATCTCGGGAACGTCGAAGACGCGTTAGTCGAAATTTCAGGAAAAGTGGACGCGATTTTTTTGGATGGATTTGCACCTTCCAAAAATCCGGATATGTGGGAAGAATCGGTCCTGATCCATCTAAGACGTGTTTGTAAAAAAGGAACTACCTTCTCCACTTTCACCGTCGCAAGAATGGTCCGAGACTCGTTGACTTCCTGCGGATTCGTTCTTGAAAAACGTCCGGGATTCGGAAAAAAAAGGGAAATGCTGGTGGGAAACTATTCCGGAAACGAAAACGAATCCGAAGAATCGATTCCAAAAGAAAAACCCTGGTGTAGACGTTCTTTTACGGAGCGGGAAACAAAAACGGCCACGATCATCGGAGCGGGAATCGCAGGTTCCGCTTTGGCGTATTCCTTATCCAAACGCGAAATAAAAGTGACCCTCGTCGATCCTTCCGGAATCGCAAACGAAGCGTCCGGAATTCCGGGCGCGATTTCCCATCCTCATATCACGAAACTTCCGACTCCTACGAGCCTCTTCACGTTACGCGCCTTTCGATATGCTTTGCAGTTTTTGTCGTTTTTTGCCGATAAAAAAGAATTCAAAACTTCCGGTCTTTTTCACGGAGTCACCGAAGAGATGAGTTCGGAAAGATTCAGGAATGGATTAAAAAATCACCGGCTTTCGGAAAAGATCGCAGCTTGGAAAGAAATATCGGAGAACTCACAAAACAAAAACGATCTCGGAAAAGAAATCGGAGAAGGTGTTCTTTTTCCCAAAGGATTTTGGACACAACCGAAATCTCTCGCAAAAAGGATGGTGGATTCGTCTTCCATCGAGGTGATTCCTCAAAAGGTGGTTTCGGTTCAACAAAGCGGATCGGGCTGGAAATCGGTTTTATCCGATTCGAACGAGGAGATACATTCGGATTCTATTATATTCTGCAATTCTCATGAAATAGAGGATCTTCTTTTTCCGGTTCTCGGGGAAAAATTCTTACCGATCAAAAAAGTGCGAGGTCAATTGCTCGTCTTAGGGGAAACCGAAAATTCTTCCCGATTCTCGAATATTCTCTGCGCGGAACACTATCTCACCCCTTCCATCGAAGGGGAACATATCCTCGGCTCCACCTTTGACGAATTCGATCTCGATCCCAAAACGAGAACAAAGGACACAAAAGAACTATTACAATACGTTCAAAAAAAATACCCGAGTCTTGGATGGAACGAAAAATCGGTTCGATCCGAAAAGGTCGGTTTTCGAGCGCAGACTCCGGATCGTTTCCCGATCCTCGGCCCGGTAGTTTCTCCTCAAGAGTTTACAAAAGTTTATAAAGGAATCGAACTTCCTCGGAATCGAACCAAAAGTTATCCGATCTTAAAAACGATTCCCGGTCTTTTTGTCTTCGGGGCTTTGGGTTCTCGAGGAATTTTGAGTTCTTTTTTGGGTGCAGAGATTTTAGCTTCTTTGATACTGGATGAACCCGCTCCCGTAGAATCCTCGTTATTAGAATCCTTACACCCGAGTCGATTCTTGTATCGGAAGATTCGAACTCTGGATTGACCCTTTTACCTTCTCCTGGTTACGGACCAAGGTTTCCTTTTCGGGGCGGAATCAAAGGAGTAATACGACTTCGATGATTGGTTGATGAAAAAATAAAAATCGATAAACCCGGTTCCAGATCCAATGAAAGAAATTTACAAAAACGGATTCCATGAACTCAGAAGTAAATAAAAAGTTTAAAGATTTAGAATCGGCTCTGCAAGAAGTCTGGGGACTTTCCCGTTTTCGAAAGGGACAAAAAGAAGCGATCGAATCCGTCCTCGACGGAAACGATACGTTAGTCATCCTTCCCACAGGAGGAGGAAAATCCCTCATCTATCAACTTCCTTCAGTTTTAGAGGAAGGATCGCTTACTCTCGTCATATCTCCTCTGATTGCTCTGATGAAAGACCAGGTGGATTCTCTCAAAGCAAAAGGGATCACTGCGGAATATTGCAATTCCACACAGGACGATCTCGAGCAGTTGCGGATTCTGAGCCGCGCCGCCACCGGAAAAATCCAAATCCTTTATTTATCGCCAGAAAAGGCGTTGAGCAGACAGGTGCTCGAAATTCTTCCCAAACTACCTCTCAAAAGAATCGCCGTGGACGAAGCACATTGTGTTTCCC
Source organism: Leptospira ainazelensis (assembly GCF_016918785.1). Classification (GTDB taxonomy): domain Bacteria; phylum Spirochaetota; class Leptospiria; order Leptospirales; family Leptospiraceae; genus Leptospira; species Leptospira ainazelensis. The sequence goes on from NZ_JAFFPT010000032.1 coordinate 60,344, forward strand.
AATGGGGTCACGACTTCCGACCGGAGTACAGAAAACTCTACGAACTTCGGGATAAATTCCCGAAAAAAATTCCAGTCATCGCGTTAACCGCCACAGCGACGCAAAGAGTCATCAAAGACATTTCCGATTCTTTAGGTCTTAAAGAGCCTTCGCTTATCAAAGGAAGCTTTTACAGAGAAAATCTGAACTTCTCCATTCTTTTTCCCCAGAACGAAACCTTCCGAGAAAGTCAGCTTTTGAAAATTCTCGTCCGAGGTAATTTTCAAAAATCGACGAGTGGAAGAGCCATCATCTACTGCGCTACCAGACAAAAAGTGGAATCGGTTTACGATTTTCTAAAGAAGAACGGCTTCAAGGTCGGAAAGTATCACGCGGGAAGAACCGATTCGAGCCGGGAAAAAGCGCAAGACGGTTATTCTACCGGAAAGACAAACGTGCTCGTCGCGACCAACGCGTTCGGAATGGGCCTCGATAGCCCGGATGTAAGAATGGTGATTCACTATCAAACACCCGCGTCTCTGGAAAGTTATTATCAAGAAGCGGGAAGAGCCGGAAGGGACGGAAAGGATTCGGATTGTATTCTTTTTTACCATCCATCCGATCTTGTCACACAAAGTTTTATCATCGGAAAAGAATCCAACCGCAAAGGAGGAGAGACACTCCTCTCTTACGTAAAGGAATACGCGGTCTCGAATCAATGCCGACAACAAATTCTCTGTTCGTATTTCGGAGAAGAAATTTCGGAATGTAAAACCTGCGACATCTGTTTAGAAAAAGAATCCGAAGAGGAACCCTCGGGAAGAGAAGAGTTTCTCAAAAGGGAAGAAGATAAAAAACAGAAAAAAGAACAAAAGGAAAAATACGATTTTTCTAATGAAGAATTAAGAACCGTCGAAGAATTGCTCGAACTCATTCCCGGCAAATTCGGAAAAAGAATGATCGCCGGAGTTTTGCGAGGTTCGCGCTCCAACGAAATTCTTAGAAAAAAATTGGATCGGACTCCGATGTACGGCGCGTTACGCTCCATTCCGGAAGAAGCCATCTTAAGAATCCTGGACGAATGGATCTCCGAGAAAAAAGTAAAAATCGTCGGAGACAAATATCCGAAGCTCATACTTGCATCCACCGTGATCGTAAAAACCCCAAGAAAGAAAAAAGAAGAAGACCCGAACTCCGAACGAAAAACCATTCCGGCGAAAAACGTAATCCAAGAACTCAAAAATTTTAGAGATCGGGAAGCAAGACGAAGAAAGTGGAAAAAGTTTATGGTTCTTCAAAATCCGGTCATCGCGGAAATCGCGAAGGCAATGCCCGAAACTCCGGAAGATCTTTCTCTCATCCGAGGAATGGGTTCCGCCAAAGTCGAAAAATTCGGAAACGAGATTCTAAAAATATTAGAAAAATGGAAATAAGATAAATTCTTCCTTAGCGGCGTTCGGATAAGAAAGGCTGATTTCTAAAAGCCGGATCGCTTTATTTGCAGCTGAGTTTCCGTCCTTGGTTTACATGATTGCGAACGCTTGTATAATTATAAATCGACTTTGTCTTTCTTAGAAATCAGTTTTCCATTCCCCTCATAACTTTCCTATTTTCTTTCAAAAACTGTCTCACTCTTCGCCGACTTTCTCTATATTTCTTTCGTGATTTCATTGGAGGTTTAACACGATGAAACAGAATAGAAATAAAATGAAACGGGGTTTTTTAGAATTTTTCGCATTCTTGACCGTATTCGTTTTTCTCATGAGTTGCGGCTCAAAAAAAAAGGATGATACAAACAATCTGTTGTTGGCGTTGCTTGGAAGCGGATTCGTCGGAAGCAAGGCTGAATTCAAATTGTCCACAGCGACAGCAATGGCGTCGAACCGCGTTTCGAACTCTTCCAACTTTCTCATCGGATCGAACTCTTCCGGATTTCTAACAGATCTAGCAGGAGACAACCCTCTCAACTATGGAGACGGGGACGGCTTTTCGGACCATTTTTTAACACCTGCGGCTGTATCGATGGAAGTCTGTCAAATCTTAGCTTACAAATCAGCGGTAAAGGGAGGACCGGCTCGAGGAACCGAGAGTTTGGAAAATGCGGGACGGATCTTATTTAAAACGAACGTAACACAGACATCTCCTCCTCCGGGCGCTCCTTCTTTAGGTCCTTGTACATCTTTTATGCCGCTCGCTCTGAAAGGCGGCCAAGCGGGAACGGACTCGGCGTCTTTACCGATCCAAATGATTCCTTCCGAAGAAAGCGGAGATTATGATAGAATTGGAATCATCGTAAGAGGATTTTCTTATTATTTCGAACCGAACGTTGTCCCTGAGAATTCCTATCGTTACGTGGATTTACTTCTGAACAACCCTTCTCCTCAGATGAGTAGAGGAGAAGTCAGTACAAAAATTTTCGGCACCGGTTGTCCGGCGTCCTTTACAAATTCGGCAAGTTTCATTTTCAATCAACTGATTCCTGCCGGAGAAACGCTTACAAACTCCTGTACCTTTGTAGAATCCGCCGTGGATTCCTCCTCCGGATCGTTTCTTACAGTCCCAGGATTCAATTACTTCGGTAATCCCGGAACATTCTTAAACGCGCCTTCGAACCCGGGAGTAAACTACACGTCGTCGAGTCAAAAACTGAAATTCAAAAGCCCAGCGAGTATGAACGGAATTCCCTCTACAACACCTTATATACTCGTAGTCGATTTGGATAACTCGAACCCCGGAAAATTGAATCTACTTTTCAATATTTCCGTCGATAACGTTCTTTTTTGGGATTCGAGCGCGGGTGATAACATTTTTTCACCGCAACTCGACGCGGCCGATAGACCGAATGCTACTGATGGAAATGATAACTTAACGAATACGGCAAGAAGAAATCTTATCTTCCGTTTACCTACGATCCTGAGCGAGTACAAATGATAGAAACCTAAAGTAACCATTCTATTTGAATCCCAAAAGAACGAATCTTTACGATCCGTAAACACAGAAAGGAGCCTATCGCTCCTTTCTGTGTTCGTTTAGAATGACCTCGCAAAAAAGAATGTCGGTTTAAATTCTGCAAAAAACAAGCCCGAGCGGGCCTTCCTCGTCGAGAAAATCTAAACAGAGATCGTTTTCGTTTTTTCAAATGATAAAACGTACGGAGTAAGAATAATTATGACTCGATCAAACAACGTCCATTCTGCGACCTTACAAATGAGAGTCTTTCATTGAGTGCGAAGGAATGAGAGACATGCAAGTAAGCTCAAAAAATAAAAACCAGATTTCCAACTTCGCCATTTTATTCGTATTGTATTCGTCTATCTTATTATCTATGTGTTTTTGTGTTTTTGCTCTTGAAAGGTTAAAATGAAGTTAAGTCAAGACCACGATTTTTCTCTGTTTTACCAAAAATACAAAGACGCGATATATAAGGTGATTCGATATCTATCGACGGACCCGGACGAAGTGGAAGACATAGCGCAAGAGGTATTCATCAATCTCTATCGAGCCTTTCCAAATTTTAACGAAGAGAAAGGAAGTTTTTACACGTGGTCTGCGACCATCGCAAAAAATACGTATTCTACTTATCTTAAAAAACGTAAAAAGGAATTTAACTTAGAAGAAAATACATCATTGGAAGCGCTGCGAGTGAAAGATGATTTCATTCAGGACTTAGAAACTAAAATTTTGGAAGAGGAGCTGAGGGATATTATCTCTTCCTTACCCGAACCTGAAAAAAGCATCATCCTATTAAAAGAATTCAACAATTATACGTTGGAGAAAACCTCGCAGGCTTTGAATATATCTTCGAGAACCGTTAGCCGAAAACTACTAAGGGCCTTGGATCTGCTCCGAGAAGAATTAGAAAGAAGAAAAGTGGCTTTGTAAAGATGGAAAGAAACGATCTATTAGAAGAATTCGAAGACCTAATGTCTTTAGCCCTTTTCGGCGAAATCACCGAGGAGCAGACAACACGATTGAATCAAATCGTCGACCAAGATCGATCCTTGAAAGAACGATACGAAAACTATATCAAGATGCAGGCAGGTCTGAGACTCCATAAAACCGCGCTCTCACAATCCGAATCGAAACATCAAAACCTTTCTTCTTCTCGTGTATCCTTTGCGGAAAAACTTTTTAAAAATAGAATTCTACTCTTAGCCGCTATCATTCCGTTGATTGCTTCCATTTTTATGATCATTCAATCTCAGATTTTCCGAAAACCGAACTCAGTCGCGATCCGGACCTTGGGCGCTTGTGATGCACAATCTATCCAAACGACGAACTCGATCCGATTGGATGAAAATTCCTTTTGTGACGTTGAAATCTTACGAACTCAAGGTTCGATTCATTTTAAAATTTTCCCAAACTCGGAAGTAAGAATTCTGCATCTCCCCAAATCAAACGATTCCAAAGAATCCCTTTCCATATTTTTTGAAAAGGGGGGACTTTTGTTAAACGAAAACGTTTCGTCTTCCGGAAAAACAAAACTCTATTGGAACGGAACTCGGATCGAATTGCTCGGCACGAAAGTTCTGATCGAAGATACGAAAAACGGAAGAAGTATCAAAGTTTGGAACGGATCCGCTTCCGTTAGTTCCGGCGTTCGATATCTACTCCCATTCTTACTCACTCCTTCCAAAAACTGGATTCAAAACTTCGGCGAAAAGAACAAAGAATTATTAAACGACATTGAGGAGATAATACTTTCGAATTCTTCCTTGGAAACAAGTCCTGTCGTTTTTTCCGAAGATTCTAAGATTTTCTTTGTTTCCGAAAACGATCCTAAGGCGGAGGCCGAAGAAAAGATCCGAACTGAACTCGGACAAATTCGGAATATTCTCTCGCTCGGTCTCAAAAAAAACAAAACGAGTAGTTTGAGTCCGGAAGACCTTGAAAAATTGGAGAAGGTTTCGGAGAGCCTCGGCCGTCCGGATCTTCCTGATTTAAATTCGAAAATTCGTGAACCGATCCCGAACCAAAAAAAAGAAATAGCACCCGTTATCGAGAAAAAGAAAGAATCCCAAAAGGAAGAACCCGTTCGATTGGGAAATAAGACGATCAAGCTGAAGGATGGATCCGAATTAAAAGGGAATCTGATCCAATATGAAAATGAATATGTTCTGGAAATGGAAGGAAAGAAAAAAGTCATCAAAGCCGAGGACGTGGAATCCATTTCTTTTTAAATCGGAAGACTTTATGAGAAAATTTCTCTTCGTATATCGCGTTCGAATTCTTGCTTGGATTCTGTTTTTGTCCTTGGTTACCACTCCAAAGCTGCTATTCGGGAATTCGGTGATCTTAAAAAACGGATCCGTTTTAAAAAACGTAAAAACCGCGTTAAAAGAAGATCACGTATTGGTCGAAGATGAATTCGGCCACGTTGAAAAAATCGAACTACAACTCGTTGAAAAAATTCTGGTTTCCGAAATCAAAAAAGGAGAAATTCAAAATAACAAGAATTCTAAAAATTTCTACTTTTCTCTAATCGGGTCCCAATGGAATTCCCGGGTTTCCGAACCTATGGATCTCAATCGTCATTATACTCTTACCGATCTTGTGACGACCGCCCTTTATATCGATCCTTATCTGGAGAAAAAATATTCGGTAAACGTCCAATCCCTCGCGTTGCAGGGGGAATATCGCCGCAGTCCAAACGTTGCTTTTGCCCTCGCCTTAGAACATACCAACTTTCTATTTCCAAATACCGAAGTTTCTCCTTTCGCAGCAATCGCGACCAGCGCGAGTTTGAATCAATCTCCCGAATATCAAACGTTGGCTTTCATATCTACTTTGTCTCAGAGTTTTAATACGAACTCCAGCGCGTATCAAGGGAGTAAATCGTCAGGTTCGGCATTCACCGTTTCCACACTTTCGCTTTTACCAAGCCTAAAATATATGATTCCGATTTCGGATTCAATCGTATGGTTTGCACAGGCCGGCGTAGGGGTCGGCAAAAGTTATAATAGCGGAATTTATTCGCGACAATTGATCTATGGAGCCGCTTTGATCGGAACCGGCCTACAAGCGGAGTTCCAATCCTATTTTTTTAATCTGATTTTCCAATATAGAAAAACTTATTTGAACGCATCCGTTCACTCGTATGAGTTCACCGAACCTTTGGTTTTGTTCGGCGCCGGTATAAGAATGTAGATAAGAATATTAGAATAATGGAAATAAGCTCGGTTCTTCTTCGGCGGAATTCGGATGAGAAAGGCTGATTCCTAAAAGACGGATCGCTTTGGTTGCGACCTGTTTTCCGTCCTTTGTTTCCATAAATTCTTCCAAAAGAGAAGAAGATGTGTTGAAAAGATCCTCGGCGGAAAAAATCATTTCAGGAAGAGTTTTGGATCTCGTTTTTAAAGTAAAATCGTAAAACTTGATTTTCAAAGTTAAGGTTCTGCCTGAAAAATCCCTTTTTTTCAAACGGCGCTCCACTTCTCCGGCGACGTATTTGAGTTGGTTGAAAAGATCCTCTTTTTCGATCCGATCCTGATCGAATGTGATTTCGGCGCCGAGAGATTTCCGTTCTCTCGAAGATTCCACTTCTCTATCGTCTTCTCCTCTCGAAATTTTATAATAATAAATTCCCATCTTACCGAAGTGTTGAACGAGTTCCTCGATACTTTTAGTCCTGAGATCCTTTCCCGTGCGGATTCCCAATTCTTCCATTTTTTGAGCCGTCACCTTACCGACTCCGTGAAAACTGCTCACGGGTAAAGGTTCGATAAACGAAATCACGTCTTCCGGCAATACGACCGTGAGGCCGTTCGGTTTATTTTTTTCGGAAGCCAACTTTGCGATAAACTTTGAATTGCCGACTCCGGCGGAAGCGGTGAGATTGGTTCGTTTTAGAATTTCACTTCGGATCTCCTTTGCGATCGTAACCGCGTAAGGAATATTCTTTTTATTGAATGTAACGTCCAGATAACCTTCGTCCAAGGACAACATCTCGACTCGATCTGTGTATTCTAAGAAAATTTCCTTAATTTGTCTGGAAACTTCTTTGTAGGCCTCAAAACGCGGAAAGACAAAAATCGCCTGCGGAGCCAACTGAGCGGCCCTGGAACAAGGCATCGCGGAACGAACGCCGAACTTTCTCGCCTCGTAAGAAGCGGCCGCCACAACGGAACGGCTTCCAGGCGGACCTCCTACGATCAGAGGTTTCCCCTTGTACTCGGGAAAATCCCTTTGTTCCACGGAAGCATAAAAGGCATCCATATCCACATGAATGATTTTTCGTGGTTCCATCTTTAACTCAGGTCAAATTATAAAATACTAAACGTTTGTAACCTATTTTTTAAACCGCACTTTTTCCTTCCGTTCGAATCAAGGTCAACACCCGAACCGAGTCGGCTCCGTTTTCCAAAAGGATTCTCGCGAGTTCGTTTGCCGAAGCTCCGGTCGTAAAGACGTCGTCCAAGAGAAGATAGTTTCCCTTTAGCTTTCCTTTATACTCCTCTTTGATTTGGAACGCAAGTCTTGCGTGGATAAATCGATCTGCGTAACTTTTGCCCGCCTGTTTTTCGCCGCTTATCTTTGTGACAGGCGCGATCAAAGGAAACGGAAGAATGTTTCTCAATCTTTTCAGTGCAAAGTCACAGGATTCGAAAGGTCTTTTTTTCTTTTTTTGATACCAACGTGTTTCCGTGGATGGCATCATAATAATTCCAGAAAAGGAAATTTTTTTCCAAGAAACGAGTTCTCTTTTCATTCCAAGGCTTAGATAGACTGAAAGCAAATAGACCGATTGAAACTTGACGTAGTTGACGACCTTGGCCGAAAACGGAGTTCTACTTTTTAGAAACTTCAATTCTTCGAAAAAAAGATTTCTCGAAGAACAGAAGGAACATTCTTCTCCAAGATTCCATTCTTTGCAAATCTTACATTCGGTTCCGACAAACGTTTCCGTATTTCGGTTCTCGAAATGGCAGAGTTTGCAGACCCCGATCTTTTTGGAAAAGAAATCGTAACGTCCGCAAAACTCGCAAGAAGAAGGAAGAAATAAATCTAAGAATTTCCAGAGTCCCATTAACCGAACCGGTTCTCGGAAGTGTGAGGAAACAATAAAAAAGCCCGGAAAAAATCCGGGCTTTTGCCTTCTTCAGAAAAAAATTTTAAATTCTTATCTTGCGGGAGGTGTGGAAGTTGTTGGAGCCGGTGCAGGCGCTGGCGCAGGTTGAGCGGTAGGCTGAGTGTTGCTGGTTGAACCCGCATCCACTTTACGAATTTCCGTAGTTGGAGGATTTACATCCACGGAAAAGCTCACTTTTTTAGTTTCGCTTTCGTTTCCAACATTATCAACCGCCTTTGCTTCGATTGTGTGCTCACCTTGAGAATCAATTACGATCGATTCTGCATAAGGAACGAAATCGGTAGCATTGTCCATTTTGATCAGAATTCTTTTGATTCCGGATTGTCCGTCCACCGCTTTGATGGTGAAAGAGTTTCCTTTTCTGGAATATGTTTTTCCGTCGATGATCACAAGAGGAGTATTCCCTTGAATTTCAACTTCCGGTTTTACGTCGTCCAGAGTAACCACAAGAATCGCTTCCGAAGTCGAATTCCCGGAATTGTCCACTGCGGAATACTTGATCAGGTTTACGCCGGCTTTCTCAAGTTTGATAGGCTGGTTGTCGTAAGTTTTCAGATCTCCGCCGTTGATGGAATACTTTACTTCCTTCACTCCGGAAAGACCGTCGATGGCAGTGATGGTGTACGTTACGTTTTTAGAACCGTAATTGTATCCGTCGAGATTGTAAAGAATTTCGCTAGGAGCGATCTTAACGGTAGGAGCGGTGTTGTCTACGACTACGACGAGAGCCTTTGCAGGTTCTTTGTTTCCAGCTTTATCCACAGCTCTGTAAGTAAGGCGGTTTACACCTTCTTTCAGAATTGCAATGGGAGAAGTATACTTTGCGTAATCAGCGTCGCCGATCTTGTATTCAATATAATCCACTGTGCTGGAATCGTCTTTTGCGGAAATTTCAAAAGAACTTTTAGAGTTCACATAAAGATCTGCATTCTTTACTTCATCACTTTGAGTATTTCCCGCATTTTTAGTGCTAGCCGCAGGTGGTGCGGTTGCCCCTGATTGCCCTTGGGTCGTTGCCTGAGGGGTAGAATTTTCGTCCAGATCTTCCTGGGCTACGAGAGCCACGGAAAAGGACATTAAAAAAGCGATTGCGAGTCTTGCGAGATAAGAACCCTTCATTTTACACTCCTATGAATTAGGTTAATTAGTTTTTTGACGATATTCGGATAGTGGAAACCTTTGGAAGGAGCGTGTCAACCGATTCTATGAAAAAAAAATCCTTCTCCTCCATAAGAAAGACCTGGATTCAAAATTACGTTCTCTTAGTGGTGCTCCTTTTTTTCAAATTGTCCGATCCGGTGGACGCTCAGGAAAAATCAGCTGCGGAAATTTGGAAACAAGTGGTCGTAGAAGATTTCGAGACCAAAGAATGGAATACGAAAAATCTCAAGACACGATTGGCCGAAGAATATTTTCCGGACATAAGAACGTCCTCCCTTTTGCTCAGTCCGGAGCGCAATTCTTCCAAAAGTCTTCTTTTGGAAGTGCCAGCCGAAAAAAATCAATCCTTTGAAATCCTCTGGGAATCTCCTTGGAGAACCCGAGGTTTTGTTCAGGAATTCCAATTTCACGTCTATTCTTCCGGTTCCGGAGCTTCGCTCTACGTTTTGTTGAGAGATTCTACTTTAGAAGTTAAGAAAATACTAATTACGCATCTCAGTTTCGAGGGATGGAAAAAAATCAAACTCAACGTGGTGAGAAAGATCAGACAGGACGATATCGTTTTTACAAAACAAGCTCCCGTCGAATTTTTAGGACTTCTCTACGAGGCGCCTTTCGAGATGAAACGCGGAACCAGAGATCTATTTGCGATCGACGACATTCTCGCAATCATAAGGGATAAGAATCGAATGTTTCCGAACGATAAAACTTTAGTCCGTTGAAAGAATTCCGTTTTTTACAAAAGAAGAATGTTTTTGAGTTCTTGATCCTTCCTCCCATCCGCAAAATTTTTCCCGAAAACAAATTCTTTTTTTTTAATATAGAATCTAAAACGAAATTCGAAGAAGGTTGTTTGAATCTTCCGAAAAATTTGTCGTAACAACGACAATCCTCTGTAAAAATCGCGCGCCCCGCCCAAATTTCGGGTGGTGGGGAGGGAGGCGGAAAAATTCCGGAAACTTTGCTTTATCAGAAAATCATAATTTTGCAAGTAAAAAGCCCTGAATGTAGGAACTCCTAAAATCTTTTTTTGGTTGCTATCGGTGATGAAGAAAGGGTGAGGAAAATCCGCTCGATCAAAAATTTCGAACGAGTGACCATCCGAACGTCCAGCCCCGTTTACTCGATCGGAAGGGAAACAAAAAACTTGGTTCCGGAAGACGAGGTTTCAAAACGAATCCAACCGCCGTGGCTTTCGATAATTCTACGCGCGATGTCCAGACCGAGACCGGAACCTTCTCCTTGAGCCTTTGTGGTAAAAAAAGGTTCGAAAATTCGATCCTGAACTTGCGGAGGAATCCCGGGCCCCGAATCGGAGACGACCACTTCCAATTCGTTTTCGCCGCTCCTACGAATCGTTATTTCAAGAACACCTCGAAAGGACATCGCTTGAACCGCGTTATAAATAAGATTTGTCCAAACGTGAATCAGATCATCCGCATAACCCTGAATAGGCGGAACGTCCTCGTAGTTTTTCCGGATTTCCACTCCCGCCTTTAATTGATTTTGATAGATCGTAAGAACCGTTTCCAAACTTTCCGGAAGAATCACGGATGTTTTGATTCCTTCCGAACCGAAATGAGAGAATTTCCGAAGCGCGAAAACCACTTTCGAAGTTCGGTTCACCGACATATCGATCAACTTGGAACTTTTCGCGGCCTGAATCTCCTGCATCGCGAAGTTTAAAAGAATCGGAACGTATTCTCCCGAGAATAGATTCGGGAATTCGTCTAACGCGTTTTCCAAACCGGATTCCACCAAATCCTGAGCGACCGAATGTGAGTTATCTATTTTTTTATCTTTGAGTTTTGTCTCGAGTATTTTGATTCTGGAACGGACTTCTTTCGGAGAAAGAATTTCCTGATTTCTTTTTCCTTTGTTCAAAAAAGCGAAAAGATCCTTTAAGACCGAAATATCCAAACTCTGAATGATGTCGGAATGACGGGACAAACGATCGGTGGAATTTTCGAAATAATTCTGAATCGAATCGTTGGCCGCTTTGATAACCCCGATCGGATTGTTGATTTCGTGGGCGATCCCAGCGACTAACTGACCTAAGGCGGCCATCTTTTCCGAGACGATAAGCTGGTTCTGGGTTTTTTTTAAGTTCTGAAGAATTTCCTCCAAGTCCTGCTTCTGTTTTTCGATCAGCCCTTTTTGATCGGAGATTTCCTTATTCAATCTTCTTAAAGCTTCGGCTTCTTTTTTTTCGGAGATATCCTTTACGAGATTGATTATACAAAGTTTCCCGCTGATTTCAGCGAACATACTGTAACATTCTGCGTGGATGACTCTTCCATCCTTGGCTTGTAGAATCAATTCCTGATCCAAAAGGATTTTTTCCCGACTCAGTCTTTCCAAATAATCCTTTCTTACGTTCGGATCCGGCCAAATGTTCAACTCGGTGCTCGTTCTGCCGATCGACTCTTCTCTGGAATAACCGAAAAGAGCCACAAAGCTGTCGTTGACTTCGATATATCGCCCCTCTTCCACCGTCGATATCGTCGTTGAAATCGGACTCAAAGTAAACACTTTGGAATAAATTTCTTGAGTAGGGCGTAACGCTTCTTCGGCTAAATATTTTTCAGTGATATCCTGAGCCGTCCCGAACGCAATAAACGAATTTAAGAATCTACCGCTCACTGCAAGAAAACGTTTTTTATCGTCGGTCCTTTTGATTTGATAAACGAACTCCACCGTATAATTCGGATCTTCCTTATGAGTTAAACTTTCGGCGAGAATCGTGAGAAGTTTTGTTTTATCTTCTTCCACAACGTAAGTATTTAAAAAAGAGGAAAAGGAAATGTATATAGATTCGGTCGCATTTTGATCCCCCAAAAGGAATTGATACTCCTTTGTGAGAGTAAGTTCCAAGGTGTGAGTATTTAAACTCCAACCACCCAATTTCGCATAACGTTGAATTTCCGAAAGTTCCTTTTTGACTTTGCCGAAGCCGAGCAATGTATATCTCATCAATATCGCTACGAGAATAAACGCGGAAATTTCCCCCATAAGAACGGACCAAGGCCCTTTTGGACTCTCGACCGGACGAATGATCCCGTTCTGAATCAGATATTCGCTGAAAACCGCCAGGGAAATCGAAAGAGTTGCGTAGAAATAAACCGCCCTCGTTCCTAAAAGAAGCGCGGAGATTAAAATTAAAACAAGACTAAAAGGAAATACGACCGTTTGAGTAGCGCCTTCCCGAAACATAATTCCGAAAGTGGCCAACCATTCGATTCCGATCATGATATGAGCGGCGAGTAAAATTCTTCCCGTCTTCGCTATTAGGTGACATACTAAAACCGCGAGTGGAATGAGATAGGCTGCGATATAAATCGACTTCGGTTTTTCCGCGAGAATGGGATGAAGAATCCGATAACTCAGAGCCGTCGCCAAACAAGCGATCATGATTCCGTACATCAGCCGAACGGAAAAATCTTTCTCCGCATCCGAAAAGACCGGCCGTCTTAAAAAGGAAGGTATATTAAAACGAATCATAATTTTAGTGGAATTCGGGGCGCCATTTTTATCTAGAATCGTTTAAAGGCAAAGCTTGATTTCATTGGAAATTATTTTTTTTAGGATATCCTTTAATTTTCGAAAGTAAATTCGATTTTTTGAATATTCTTACCTAAATTTGCGGATCCATTTTATCGCGGATGTTACGGTGGATTGGTGGGAAAACCGGGATCCTGGCAGGAATATTTTTCGGTTATCCGATTCAAAAAGATTTCTACGCGGGTTAGGACGTAATACAACTTGATTTTGACATAAATCGAACAAAAAGGAATCAAAAAAATCAGGACGGAACCGGATAGAAATCGTATCTTAGAAATCCTTTCCCGTCTATCCGAGACTTATTAAAACAAAGAGTCTTGGATAAGATGAAGATTAATTTTCATTTGACTTGGATTTTTTTCTCCCGTTTATAGAATCCTCGATACTTTATACTGGCGTTCTCATCCGTCAAAATCTACATATATGCCAAATTTTCTGGAACACGAACTCCATCGATGGATTCAAAAAGATTCCGCGCTCTTTGACTGGATTCAAAATCGAGCGTTAGACGGTTTGTGGATTTTAGATTTGGAATTCCGAAAAACTTTTTGGTGTGACAAAAGATTTTTAAGAACGCTGGGTTTTGACAAAGCGATCGAAAATCCCGCCGCAATTTTAACCGAGGAAACTATCCGGAAAATTCCGGAAATCGTGTCTGCGATAGAGAAAAATAAATCCGCGGACAACGAAGAGTATTTCTCCTTTCACTCCAAAGAGAAAGGCTTAGTATTTAAGAACCGTCTAAAGATCGTATATAACGATAGCGGAGTCGCCTATCGTTTATTAGGTGGAATTGATCTTTCGGAAGAGATTCAAAACTCTGAGAATTCTAAAAATCTGCACGGTTACTTTCGATCGATTTTAGACGCCCTCCCCGCTCTCATCGGTTACTGGGATACCAATCTTATAAACAGATTTGCAAATCAGGCTTACCTTGAATGGTTTGGAATTTTGCCGCAGCAGATTTCAGGAAAACATATCAGAGAAGTATTAGGGGATTCTCTTTATAAAAAAAATCTTCCTTACATCGAAAAGGTTCTCCAAGGAGAAGCCCAGAGTTTTGAAAGAAAAATCCCGATGCCGGACGGTAAATCCGCTAAGGATACGATCGCTCATTACATTCCCGATCTAAAAGACGGCAGACTCTGCGGCTTTTTTGTAATTGTAAACGACATCACTTCGATCAAACAAACGACCGAACTTTTGCAAAAAAGCGAAATCGAACTGAATACTTTGTTAGAATCTCTTCCAATCGGCGTAACCTTATTAAATCATAATCACGAAGTGGTCAAAATCAATCCGGCATTGGAACGAATACTTTTACTCAGCGGCGAAAACCTGACAAAGGGGTATTATAAAAATAGAATATACTACAAAGCTGACGGATCGCGTTATACCCAGGCCGAACTTCCGAGTTATAGGGCAAGAACTAAAAAAGACGTAATCAAAGACGAAATCGTAGGAATTCAAATCGAGGACGAATCGGTTATCTGGACAAAGGTGACGGCAATACCTTTAGATCTCCCGGATTACTCGGTGATGATCCTTACTTACGACATCACTGAAAGCAAGAATTTTGAAAGCGAGTTGATCAAAGCAAAGGGACTTTTAGAACAAACCAGCAGACTCGTTCGAATCGGAGCCTGGGACGCAGACTTAAAAACGGGAATCGGCACTTGGTCGGCGGTCACAAAAGAGATGCACGAGGTACCGCCGGATTTTATTCCTACGATGGAGAACGGACTCCAATTCGTAAAAGAAGGTGAAAGTAGAACCAAAATCAGCGAAGCGATTCAAAAACTCGTCACGGAAGGAATTCCTTACGACGTTGAAATGCAACTTGTAACCGCAAAAGGGAACGAACTCTGGGTGCGTTCCGTCGCCAACGGGGAATTTGAAAACGAAGTTTGTACGAGAATCTACGGCGCGTTATACGATATCGACGAAAGAAAAAAAACCGAGATCGCACTCTTTAAAGAAAGGTCGAGACTATTAGCTTTCGTCGAACACGCACCGGCGGCGGTTGCGATGCTCGACACAGAAATCAGATACATCGCCGTGAGCGAAAGATGGCTCGCAGAATACCATCTTCAAGGAAGAGATATCCTCGGCTTATCACACTACGAGGTATTTCCAAATATATCTCAAGAATGGAAAGAAACGCATCAGAGATGTCTTTCCGGAGAGGTTCTCAAAAACGATGAGGACGTATGGAGACCGGCGGGTTGGGATCAGGATCAATATCTGAGATGGGAGGTCCGGCCTTGGTATCAATTGGATGGAACGATCGGCGGGATCATGATGTTCACGCAGGATATCACCGAAAGCTGCATACAAAGGGAAGAACTCAAAAAAGCTAAGGTGGTCGCGGAAAGGGCAAGCAGCGCAAAATCCGAATTTTTAGCGAATATGAGTCACGAAATTAGAACTCCCCTCAACGGAATCATCGGATTTACTGACTTATTACTCAGAACAAACTTGGACGCGACCCAACACCAATATATGATGACAGTCTATCAATCGGCGGGATCGTTACTCGACGTCATCAATGATATATTAGATTTTTCTAAAATTGAAGCGGGAAAATTGGAACTTTCCCCTGAAATGATCGACATTTGGGAATTGGGAAGTCAAGTCGTAAACACGATCAAGTTTCAGGCTCATAAAAAGAATTTAGAATTGCTCGTGAACATATCGCCTTCGGTTCCGAAGTTCGTAAACACGGACAATATTCGATTAAAACAGATCCTCGTAAATCTTTTCAGTAACGCGATCAAATTCACCGAAGAAGGAGAAATCGAATTTAAAATCGAAGTTCTCAAGGAAATATCCAAAACCGAATCCTTGATTCGATTTTCAGTCCGTGATACCGGAATCGGAATCGCAAAGGAAAATCAGAGGAAAATTTTCGACGCATTTTCCCAGGAAGACGCTTCCACAACTAGAAGGTTCGGCGGAACGGGTTTGGGTCTTACCATCTCCAATCAAATTCTTGCGATGATGAAAAGTAAATTGGAATTGGAAAGTAACATCGGAACCGGAAGTATATTTTTTTTCGACCTCAAGATGGAAAATCTGGAATCGGATCAGACGCAAAGATGGCCGCGATTCGAAACCGTAAAAAATATATTGATCGTGGACGATAACGATACCAACCTTAAAATTTTGGAGGAAATGTTAAATTTATCTAATATTCCCTGCGAACTCGCAAAAAGCGGAACGGAGGCGATCGAAAAAATCGCTTCGGGAAGCAGATACGATTTTATCTTGCTGGATTATCACATGCCGTTGATGGACGGAATGGAAACCGCAAAAATCATTCGTCAAAAACTCAAAGTTCCCGCCGAAGAACAACCGATCATCCTACTGAGTAGCGCCTCCGACGATTCGGACACGATCGAAGAATCTCAAAAGGTCGAAATTCAAGAAGTGATCACAAAGCCGGTTTATATCCGCGAATTCTATGATTTGATCGGAAGAAACCAAATTCTTAAAAAACCTCGGATGCGAAAAAACGAAATCAAAACTGGAGAAACTACCCCTGCGATTCGAAAAGCCGTAAAAATATTGATAGCTGAGGACAATCCGGTCAACATGCTTCTCACAAAAAGTATCATCGCGAGAATTATCCCCGCTGCAAAGATCATCGAAGCCGGCAACGGACTCGAAGCAGTGGAACAAAATTTAAAGTCGATACCGGATTTGATTTTTATGGACATCCAGATGCCGGATATGAACGGATACGAAGCGACGATCGCGATTCGAGGTTTGGAAATCGAAAGAAGAGTTCCGATCATCGCACTCACTGCGGGAATCGTATCCGGAGAAAGGGAAAAGTGTATCGAAGCTGGAATGGACGACTACGTAAGCAAACCCGCGATACAAGCGGATTTTACAAAAGTCATCCTGAAATGGCTGGCTTAGAAAACAGGAAAAATAATAATTAAGAATTTTCGAATATTCTTTTTTTGGAAATCGTTCTAAGACCTTTGATGATGGATTTCCATTCCGGAATTCCGAGATTTTGAACGACGTGATCGTGAGCCTCTTTCCAAACGGGATAAGCAATTCGAAGGGTTTCCCAACCTTTTTCCGTAAGCGCCACCTTTCTCGCCCTTTTATTCTCCGATGGAATGTCTTTGACGTAACCTAACGTTTCCAAGGGGTCCAAATTTCGAAGAAGAGTGGTTCGATCCAAAACAAGGAGTTCAGCCATAGGGGCTAATTCCATACCTTCAGTTGTTCCCAAAGTCATAAGAATGTTAAAACGAGCCGATGTCAGACCGACGGGATCCAAGACGTGATCAAAGTATTGAGCGATGGCCCGGGACGCCCTTTTCAAATTGAAGTTGAGACATCCCAGACCTACGGTCAAAAGTTCGTCGCGGGTCGGATTTAAAGATTCTTTCTTTGAACTCTTTTTCAAAACCGTCGATTCCGCCTTCTTGACCATAAAATTCTCCGAAATAAATTTAAACGAGAACGGCTTCCAATCCCGGAGCCATAGTCCGCCTCATCTCACGAACACGCTCTTCAAAATTTCCGCTTTGTAAACCGGAATCCGTATAGAGAACCGAATCAAAAAACCGAGTCAACTCCTCTCCATGCCGGGTCGGCCTTCCTCTTTTAAGATCGATAAAAGCAAAATCAATCCATATCAAAGCCTTTAATTTTTTTCCGGCTTGATCATACATCAAATCTTCGTTTCGAATGCCTCCGTCGCTCCTCGAAACCAATCTTGTAACGATATGAACGAGATCGTTTTGTTTCGCCGGTTCGATATAAGCGATTTGAGTCCGAGTCACGACCCAGGATTTCCCTTCTCTTGACGAATGTTCGAACAAATCGAATCCGTAAGAATCTCTCAGGTGATCTTCCCTCGCTTCTAAGAAGTAATCCATATAACGAGCGTTGTTGAGGTGCCCGAAAGGATCACAATCCTGAAAACGGATTCGATAAAGCCCGGAAGGAGATAATTCAGTTTTTTCCAATGTAGAAAGCATAAAAGCCTCCAAAACTTTTCTGTGCATATACATACATGTATTCACACATGTGTATTTGCACACAATGGTAAAATCCTGTCAACCGGTTTTTGAAAAACTCAAAAACCTACGGGAGAATTCATTCTTTAGGCTGAAGAATATGAGCCTTGATTCCTGTTTTTTAGCCATTTTACGACGAAATCGTTTGTCGGAACAAGGATATAGGGACGCAAAAAAAAGGTTTCCATCGGATTTGAACTCAAAAAACGAACCGGTTTTAAGAACTAAACTGTAACTTACAAAGGACCGAGAGCCGATCCGAGTAAAATTGAACTGAAAGAAACTCTTACACACGGATTATTCAGCGGAATGAGTTTGATGCCCCTACTCCCTCACATTTCCGATACCGGTGAAAATTTGGAATTTATGTTCCGGACGTTTCGCGACACGGGTATCAAATATATTTTTCCCGCGAGCCTTACTCTTTTTGGCGGAGAATATTCTTCCGATAACAAATCCCTATTCTTCAAAACGATCGAAAAAGAATTTCCCCGTCTGATCGACAAATATAGAAAATTCTTTTCTCAGGGATATGAACTGCCGGCGTATTACCAAACCGCGCTCAGAGAAAAAACAAACGAGTTGTGCGCGAAATACGGATTACAAAAAGGAATCTTCAAACTCAATTAAAACTCCTTTCCATTTTTAGGATGTGTAAACCGGAGAACTAACATCTTCTTGACGAAAGTAAAATATAGAATCCGATCGTAGATATGCCCGAACTGCCGGATCTGGTGATCATTCAAGAAAGACTTATCCCGGAATTGATCGATCGAAAAATAAAATCCATCGAGATCATAGATCCGATCGTCGTCCGCGATCTTACCGGAGGCGCGATTGAAAGTTTTTTTCAGGGCGAGGTTTTTCGGAAAATAGAAAGAAACGGCCCCTTTCTCAATTTCGTATTCGAAAAAATGAATATTGTGATTCATCCGATGTTGTCGGGCAGATTTTCCTTGGATCCGAAATACAAACGAAAGGATCTTTGTGTTAGAATCTTTACGGACGGACCGGTCCTGAATTATATGGACGACACAAGAATGGGAAAGGTTTATTTTCTCAAGCCCGAAGAATTGGGGCAAATCCCGAAATACAAAGAACAGGGAGTCGATCTTCTTTCGGAAGAATTCACCGAATCTCTCTTTCTAAAACTGATGGATAAAAGCCGAAAACAAACGAGGGTCTTTTTGATGGATCAGACCAAACTGAGCGCATTAGGAAATGCTTATGCGGACGAGATTCTTTTTGCCGCGAAGATTCACCCAAAAACTCCGTGTAACCAACTCTCTCCCGAAGACAAATCCTTACTCTATAAAAGTATCAAAGAAGTTCTTTCCACTTCGATCGATTTTATCCGAAAAAAAAACGCTCCCTTGGAAGTAAAGGTAAGGGAACACGTCAAAGTCAGAAATCGAAAAAACGAACCCTGCCCCGTCTGCGGAACTACGATCCGCAGGGCGAACGTGTTAGGTTACGATTCCTTTTTTTGTCCGAACTGTCAGAAGGCAAAGGGACAACAGTTTATCGATTGGGGGAATCAGTAAGAATTCTTCCGAAACCTTAAAATGTGGGAACTCCAATAAAATTTATCGACAAGAAACTTTGTAGAAAGTTCAAAAACTGCCGAAGAGACGGAATGTGTGGGAACTCCATCGTTTTCATTACAATTTTAACAGAATATTCTAAACGATGAATTTTTCTGTTTCGGAAAAAATTTTAAGAAGAGTCCTTTGAAAAAGTTCGGAAGTTTTTTTTGAAAACCAAATCCAGTCAAAACTCAAACTTGTCCCTACAAAGTATCAACGTAAAATTTTAATTGCAGAGGATAACGGCCCCAAAGCCACACCCGATACGATCTACGATCGATCTACCTTGAAAAGAGTCTCCAAAAAGAGAATAGAAAATCCTCAAAACAATCCCCAGTCCAATCGTATCGGATAAGAATTTCTTCTTTTTTCGAAATAGCCAAAATCTCCGTTCTTCCAAGATTCCCTCAAAAGACGATCCTCCTCCAATAGAAAAGTTTCGGTTTTGAATTCTCCCTTTGTTTCCAAAAAATTTTCAAGCGGCGGCAAAGGTCGATCCTCGTAAAGAATCGACAATTTTTCTGCGACACGATGGGTTCCGCTCATTCTTCCTATCTGACTATAACCGGCGATATGAGGAGTAAAAACTGAATTTTCCGCACGAGCGAGAAAGGCTCCGAATTCTTCCGTGGGAGGTTCCGGATCAAACACATCCAATATTTTGAATATATCTTTTCTTTCCATTAATTTTGCGAACGCTTCCGAAGTAAAAATTTCTCCGCGACTCGTATTGATTAGGACGGTTTGAAGTCTGAAAGAATCGATCAACGATTCCGTAATCATCCTAAAAGTCGGTTCCTGACCTTCCTTCGTCAGAGGAACGTGATAACTTACGATATCGGAACTCAAAACCTCCTTCAAAGGAGAAGATTCCGCCTTGTAAAACGGATCGTAAAATACGGATTCGATTTCAAATGACTTTAGAATTTTATGAAATTCTTTTCCGGTATAACCGTGCCCGATCATTCCCACCCTAAGTCCTTTGAGTTTTTCTACCGAAAATCGGCTCCTGAGTCCCGCAAAACAATATTCGGCTACAGAACCCGCGTTACAACCGGGAGCGTTCAAAAAAATTCTTCCCGTCTCTTTGAGAGCCGCAAAATCCACGTGATCCGTACCGGAACTCACGGTTGCAAAAATTCTTACCGTCGGATATTTCCGAATTGTGTCCCCGTTTATTTTCAACCTTGTGTTCGCGATGAGAATCTCCGGCGACTCTTTGTATAATTCCAAGATCTGATCGGGAACGTAAGAACGGATATCCAATCTTTCCAAACGGGAGAAAATCTGCTTCGCTCCCGTCGTCCCTTCCGGGTAATAGAGAATCGGTCTTTTCTGTTGCACTACTTTGTCATTTCATCCGAACCCTCTTTTTCAGAAAAAACAAAAAAGGTTTGCCTTGAGAAAGAATTCTTCGAGAATCACAGGTCCATGAAATCTCTCCAGGAAAGAATTACATTCCCAGCAGTCATCGTTTTGATCTCCGTGATTCTCATCGCGTTGGTCTGGTTCGTTTTTTTTAGCGGAGGTGCCGGCTCCAAAAGCGGCTCTTCGGATTCTCAAACAGAATTCACTCTTCAAAGATCGGAATCGGGAGAATGGATTTTAAACCAGGCCGTCGTGGATACTTCCAGAAGAATTTTTGACGAGAACGGCAATTGGCTGACCTTCGACGAACTCATGCAATACGCTGCAACCGGAGAAGTCAATCTTGTCTCCGAACTCTGGGCGCTCCGTAGACAATGTCCAGAGAACACCGTTTACGAACAGTGTAACGAAATCATTCGCGCGTTTATCGCGGATCACTACTCCGGTAAAGACGCAGATTATCTGATGAAACTTTTTTCGGGCTACTTGAGATACGAAACCACGATGAGAGAATTCGAACTTCCTGATAAACTCAGCCGCGCTGAAAAATACGAGCTCGTCAAAAAGAAAAGAAGGGAGATTTTCTCGGATAACGACGCAAAGCTGATCTTCGGTTTGGAAGAAGCCGAGGAAACGTATCAGGATTCTTTGAGCGGGTTTTTAAAAGACACCGAGTCTCTCAGCGGCGATAAAAGAATGGAACGATACGAAGATTATAGAAAAAACGTCTACGGTCAATATTATAATACCGTTAAAACTCGGGAGCCGAAATACAATACCTACGAAACCGAAATGTTCTTAAGAGATAAGGAATTGGAAAAGATGAATCTTTCCGATAAAAACGGTAAAACAAGGGCGATTCGGGAAAAGTATTTCGGAAAGGACGGAGCCGACCGTATGGACGCCGTTTATAAGGAAATCGAAGAAAGAGAAAAAAAGGAAAAACAAACTCATACCGAAGAATCCGATTGGCTTCAGAAAAATTCGAACGTAAAAGGCGAGGCGAGAGAAAAAGCTCTTATGGAAATCCGCATCAAAAATCTCGGAAAAGAAGAAGCTGAAGAATATTCAAGAAGACTTAAGTATGAAGAGGAACTAAAGAAAAATCAAAATTGATGTTTTATCGATTCATTCCCTTAGATTCATTTCGTTACCGGCTCCTTCTTTGTTTTGGAGTCGGATTCGGCGTTCTTTTAGGACTTTCCCCTTTTTCCTTTCTCAGCGCGGGAATCGTAGCTTCCGTTTCAACACTTTCCTTATTTTTTTCCCTCAACCGAGAATCTCCGATCCGCGCCGTTCTTTGGCTTTTGCTTCTCTCCCAAATTTTAAACTTTACCACTTTTTTTTGGATTCCGGGATCGGTTTCTCGTATCTCCGGCGCCGGACCTACGGTTTCCTTTCTTTTTTTTCTTTTTTACGGTTTGATTTCGCATATCAAATTTGTTCCTTTCTATGTTCTATTCCGTTTTTCTAATATTCAAAATTCTTCCAAACCGTGGATTTTACTTTTGTTCCCTGCCGCGGGCACACTCTCGGATCTGATCACATATCAGATTTTTCCTTGGTATTGGGGAAATCTCGTTTCCGGTTCGATCGTATTCGAACAGTTCGCATCCGTTCTCGGAATTTACGGATTGAGTTTCCTTTTACTTTTTATCTCCTCCACTCTGATGGTTTTGATCGCTCATTTTAAGGATCGAAAGGAAAAGGAATTTAAGATCGCGATCGTTTCACTTCTACTTATCGCCGTCGTTTATATTTTCGGTTTGTATAAGATCGGATTCGTTTCCGATTCGATCGCCGAAGGAGAAACAAAAAACCTTTCGGTTGTGATGATCCAACCTGATACTTCTCCCGGAACAAAGAATCTTCAAACCGACGAAATCTTTCTTGCAAGCACGATGAGCAAAATTCTTTCCCTCTCGCTTCAAGGAAGTATGGCTTCCGAAAAATCTCCTTCGCTTATCATTCTTCCTGAATCGGCGATACCGTTTCACGGAACGATTCACTCCGAAGAAAATAAGAACGAACACATTTATTCTTCCACGATGGAAGGGGTTGTTCTTTATCTTTCCAAACAAACCGGTGCGGACGTTCTTTTTAACGAATTGAATATGGAAGAAGGTAAATTGAGAAATCAGATCAGCCTTTTCAAAAACTTGGACGGAATCACTGAACGTTATAATAAAAGAAGGCTTTTGGCTTTCGGAGAATATCTTCCTTTCGAATCGGAGTTTCCGCTTTTAAGAAACGTTTTTCGGGAAACCTCTCGATACGTTCCGGGAGTTTCTCCGAAACTTCTAACCGGAACCATCGCAAAAAACAGATCGCGGGTTTCTCCTCCGAATAGACGAGATCTTGCTCAAATCGGCGCTCCGGACGCGATAAGAACCGATTTTGATTCTCCAAAAATACAATCCGATAAAATTAATAATTTAGAATATTCTTATTCGATTCTTCCTTTGTTGTGTTACGAAGCGATGTTTACGGATCTTGTGCTCGATTATTTTAATTCCCAAGAACGTCCCGATCTTTTGGTCAATCTCACAAACGATTCCTGGTTTGATTCCGAACTGGAAGCCAATCAACATTCCGGGACCGTTCGTTTGCGTGCGATAGAAACGGGAATTCCGATGATTCGTTCTACGGTTTCGGGAATTACGGACGTTTGGGATTCGAGAGGAATTTCTTTGATTCAACCGATAGGCTTTCATGAAACAGCGATCCGAACGTTTGTAATTCAGCTCAACCCGTCCAAGGCGACTCTATATACAAAAATAGGAAATTCATTTCTTTGGATAGGATGTGCGTTCGTTATTCTACTTCGTTTAATGATTGTTTTTCGAAGCGGAAGGAAAATTTGAATGCTCGAGCATACGTTTTGTCATTTACCGGGGATAGATTCGGTCGAGGAAAAAAATCTCTGGGAAAAGGGAATTCT
This sequence comes from Leptospira ainazelensis, assembly GCF_016918785.1. GTDB lineage: Bacteria > Spirochaetota > Leptospiria > Leptospirales > Leptospiraceae > Leptospira > Leptospira ainazelensis. The sequence goes on from NZ_JAFFPT010000032.1 coordinate 84,071, forward strand.
TAACTGGAAAGATCTAAAGGATCATTTAAAAACGGGATCAATTCCGATCAAAAATCTCATCTTGGACGCATTAGAATTTTCTAAAAAGGAATTGGAACGGGAGAATTTTTTTTACTTCTTCCACGTTCTTTCCGCAAAACATCATTGGAGACTGTTTCCTATCATCCGTGAAAAGCTGCTCTATCTTGACATAGAAACGACCGGTTTGGCGAACGAGGACAGAACCACAATGATCGGCACTTACGACGGCACTGAATACAAGGCTTACACTCGAGGATTCAATCTTGATTTTTTTTTGGACAACGTAAGTCCCGATCGAATTTTCGTCACATACAACGGAATCGCTTTTGACGTTCCCTTTTTAGAAAGGGAATTTAACGTTCGTTTCCGGAACAACCACATCGATATTATGTTTTTCTTAAGATCCTTGGGAATCAAGGGCGGACTCAAAGGTTGTGAAAAAACCTTAGGGATCAGCAGACCGGAAGAAGCCGCAATCAACGGCGCAGACGCGGTCAAACTCTGGAGACAGTATGTCGATTACGACGATACGGAAGCTCTGAGAATTTTGGAAGGTTACAACCGGGAAGATACGGTGAATCTTGAAATCTTATTTATCAAAGGATACAATTTAAAAATCAAAGAAACTCCGTTCTACGGAGAGATCATTCGAGAACCGGGAGACTTCCGATTTTAAGAAATTTTGAAATTTAATTCCTGGAACGGCAGCCTACCTTATAAGATAGAAACCATTCTAAAATTTCCGATTCAACTTTAGGAAAATTGAATGTTATCGTTATTAGGCGTATCCTTGGAACTTTATTATTTATTCGCTTTATTCTCATTGTTTATGAGCGTTTTTACGATCGGATTGTATCCCCTACTTCCGGTCATATCGATCCTGGAAGCTTTAGCGGAAGAATTCGGCATAATCGACCTGAGTCTCAGTCAGGCCGCAGGGATATATGCGATTCTGACCGTCGCGCCGATATTCAACGCTACGTTACCGATTGTCATCGTCGTGAGCGGTTATTTGGGTAGAATTTATTTTCGGAAAAATCCAAACGACCGGATACGAATGTGGATTTCCGTTTTCCTTTATTCAGGATTCTTATTTTTTATCTACTTTTCGCTCTATTTATTTTTAAGACATCTCGCTATCGAAAAAATAATCTGATTTTCTAACAAAAGAAAAATCTTATTCTCCGCCGATCCAGTGATACTTTTCATACGGAGGATCGATTTCCATTATCCGCACTTGGCCTTGATCGATCAGTTTGCGAATCAGAGAATGCATAATCGCCAAAGCGGTGTTATAGTAACCGCTATTCGCCACCTTTTCTCCCATTGCCTCCAACACAAGAGTGGAAAGATCCTGATCGTTTTCCTTTAAACGACGAACCACGCCCCTTTCCAAGAGGTTGAGAGTTTTTGAAAGAAGTTTGATCGCCCTTTGCGGGTCTTCCGGTTCCGGTCCGTGTGCGGGGAGAAGTCTTCGAATCGGCAGTTTGGAAAGTCGATCCAAGGATTGATGATAGTCGTAAAGATTTCCGTCGATCTCCGCATAGATGGAGGAAATGTTTTGTAAAACCAAATCGCCTGTGAAATAAATTTTTTCTCCTAAAATGTAAGGAGTCAGATGCCATCGATTGTGTCCGGGTGTATAAAGAATTCCGATCTCTCTCCCGCCCGCTACGATCACATCGCCTTCCACCAGTTCGACGTCGAAGTTTAGATAGGGATCGACTCTTTCCGAATTGTTGAGAGCGTCCTGAAATTCAAAAATCCCCGTGTCCACTCTTTTGAGTTCCTGAGCACGAACGGAATTATCGTGATGTCCTTTGTAAACCAATCTTCTCATCGCCCTTTGAAATACTTGAACAAATTCCACGTAGTTGTCGATACCCGCCGCCATTCCCGCCATAGCGTATAACTTTGCGTCCGTATAATAGCGAAGAGTTAGGGCCGCGCTCATATGATCCAAATGATTGTGAGTATAGATAATGTGTTTGATCTTGCTCAGAGAAAGACCGATCTTCTTGAGCGCCTTTTGTAAAAGTCCGAGATTTTCAATATAACCCGAATCGATGATAGTAGGTTCGCCGTCGGGAAGGATATAAATGTTGTTAGGCGAATAGAACGGTTGAGGAATTTCAGTTTTGAAAATTCCATCTCCGATTTCCTGCACGTCGGGTATGGAATCGTATCGATGAATTTTCATTAAACTCTCCCAAAAAAGGAGTTTCTCCCTTTGATAACAAGGTCTTTTGGCGACCACCAACGGGCAAATGAAATTTCAATCCATACGCTGCGGTAAGAATTTCGAAATCGGCTAATTCTTACCGCAACAAACTTTAACGGCGTCCAACAATTGTTTTGGATCCCAGGGTTTAGGAAGAACGGCATACGTTCCCGCTTCCTTCATAACTCTTTCCGCCGCGGCTTCGTCTACGTGACCCGTAATCAGGATGGAACGTATGTTCGGATATTTTTGATGAACTAAGATTAAAAATTCGTCTCCCTTGATACCGGGCATTCTCCAATCGGAAAGTATAAGAATCACGTTGATCCCGTTTCCTACCAACTCGTCCACGACCTCAAGGGCTTCTTGCGCATTGATCGCGGTTTCGTATTGAAATTCGTTTCCGAATTGTTTTTTTAACTCTTGTTTTAATGCGATCAAAATGATCGGCTCGTCGTCCACGCAGAGAATAGCGTTATTAGTCATAATCTTATTAAAGGTATCTCCGTTATACCGAGCCTGCGGACTTCAGCCACACGCTAAACGTTGTTCTTCCAGGAACACTCTCAAACTCTATCTTTCCGCCCATCTTCTCTATGATTTTTTTACAAATGTCCAATCCGAGTCCGATTCCTTCGCCTTGTTTTTTTGTAGTAAAAAAAGGATCGAAAATTTTGTCTTTTACGGAATCCGGAATACCGCCTCCGGAATCTGTAAAAGAAGTTATGATCCAAGAATCTTGTTTTTCGATACGGATTTCAATCTTCCCCTGATAATTCATAGACTGCAAACCATTATTCAAAAGATTGATCCAAACTTGATTGAGTTTGTTTCCGTCTCCAAGGCAGAACTCGTTCGTCCGATAATCCTGAATTACCTCGACTCCGTATTTTATCTTTGTATGATATAAGGTAAGAATGGTTTCAATTTCCGACTTTATATCCACGGGAACGATTTCCCCCTCTTGATCGTTAATTCCCGGATTTAGATAATTCTTCAGAGCCTCCACAACATGAGACGCCTTTCCGCTCGCGATCGAAATCACGTTGCTCAATCTTACGATCGTCGAAAAAGAGGATACCGCGGTCAAAATCTCCATTCTTTTATCGGTCTTGAGAAGCTCCGGAAGTTTTTCTTTCAATCGATATACTCCCGAATCCAACACAGCATTCGCGACGTTGTCAAAATCCGGAATCCCTGAGTTTTTAAATAATTGAACGAGTTCTTTTTTCAAACTTCGATTCGGGATAATTTCCGATTGGGAAGCGTCTTGTAGACTTTCTGTTAAAAGAATTCTAAAATCCCTGATTTCCTCTTCGTTAAAATTAAAAATCAAGTTGGGAATCTCTCTGATTTCGTTCTGAAGAATTTCCAAAATGGCTCGGTTCGAAGATACGATCGCGCCTAAAGGAGTGTTCAACTCGTGAGTCATTCCCGCGGCGAGCTGACCGATGGCGGCTAACTTTTCGGATAAAAGCAATTGATCCTGCGCGCCGTGAAGTTCCTTCATAATCTTTTCGAGATTGTGAACGGCTTCCACCAAATCGGCGTTCGACTTTCGAAGTTCCTCGGTTCGAAGATCGATCTTTTTTTCCAAGTTTGCGTTTAGATCCAAGATGGTCTCTTCCGCTTCCTTACTCTTAGTTATATCGTAGGTAATTCCGAAAATTTGAGTGGGAGATCCGTTTGAATTTCTTTTATAAATCAATTCTCTGGAGAGCAGCCATCTCCAATTTCCGTGGATATGTTTCATCCGATACTGGTGTTCGATCAAATCCTTATCGCTCGATTTCTCATAACGCGGAAGGACTTCGTTGAGATAAATTTCGTAGTCGTCCGGATGCATCAGACTTTGAATCACTCGATCTCCCATGGATTGAAGTTGTTCCACCGTGTAGCCTAGGACGATTTCAATTCCGTTATTGCTATAGACGTTCTTTTTCTCCACTATATCGTAAATATATAATATATCAGGAGTGATATCCAGGATCGATTCTATAAACTGATTTCTTTCCCGAAGATTCTCCTCGATTCGTTTGAGTTCGGTTATGTCGACCATCACTCCTCGCAACCACTTTGGGCGATCGTCGGAAACTATCACCTTTACTATATCCCGAAGCCAGACCGAACTTCCGTCCTTTTTCAAAAATCGGTATTCAAAGTCGTGAGCTTCCATTTTTCCCGTACAAGAGATACAAAAATCGACGGCCCAGATTCGATCATCAGGGTGCAGATGGTTCGCCCAAAAACCCGGCTCCTTCCATTCCTCGATGGAATAACCGAGCATACTTACTACCTGTTGACTTACGAAAGTGAAATTAAAGTTTGTCGCGTCGGCTTCCCAAACGATTCCGGGCGTCGTATCCACAAGATCTCGAAATCTTTCTTCGCTCGACTTCGTCCTTCGAAACGATTCCTGAAGTTGTTCCGCCATGTGATTGAAAGAATGGGAAAGAGTTCCCAATTCTTCCAGACGACTGCTCGGAACTCTTTGTTTAAAATCTCCGTGAGCCATCGCGCGGCTTGCGTTCAGAATTTTTTGAATCGGAGCCGTAACGATTCCAGCGAGAAACGCGCCTACTAAAAGAGAAAGTGTAAGAGCGATCGCAAACACCATCGCGGATTGACTGCTCCCGATTCTTACTCCTTCCAAATAATACGCGGCGGGAATCGCCGTGATCACGATCCAATTCTTATCTCCGTGATTATCATCGTAAGGTGTTGCCTGGGTAAGCCACGTTTCCAAAGACAAAGGTTTCGCAGTGATCACATCAAAGCTGAATTGTACGGGAGATTTCAACAAATTGAGATCCACCAGATTTTTTCTCAGAGTTTGAATCGCGTTTACAAAAACAGGATCTCCTTCGACTCCTTGTTTCCAGTCTCCTGCGTTTTCATATTTGGAAGAACCGATCAGAGCTCCGGATCGATCTATGATGATCGCACGGCCGTGTTCCGCTATACTCGTCGATTTTAGGAGGAGAAGAATTCCCTTCAGACGATCTGACTCTTCCTGTTTTTTAGAATTCTCAAGATATCGATCCAATTGAAGATTGATGTTTTCGGAAATTTCCTGATGTAATCTTCCCGCAAGCTTATCCGCCGCATTCTCGGAACTTTTTAGATTGAGGTAGGCCGTCATTCCCACCATCACCATCACGAGAAAAATAAACGGAGTCACCATAAACATCCGAATCGGCAAACCAAGAATCGGATTTTCCTCTCCTTCGTTTTGATTCTTGACTTCGCTCCAGAGCAACTCCTTTCGATTGAATACGAATTCCCTTACGTGACCCGGAATTTGATTCCAGAACAATCCGTATTTTTTCGCGAGGGGAAAAGCAACAAGAGTCGCAAACGGCGCAAGAACCCAAGTGATCGAGGTCGTAAAAAAAAGAGCGGGAGTTATATTCTTATAGGAAATTCCCGGAGTGAACTGATTCGCGCAGATATAACCCCATAGCTGAGGTTCGACCGCCATAAAGACAAAAACAAAAATCAAATAGTAAAACCAGGTTTTGATCTTTCGAAAATCCGGATCTTTTCCTATCAATTGATAAGCGACCCAGAAACATGCAGGATTTATAAAGTATCCCAACAACCAATCCGCTAAAAAGTTCGGCGGAACACCTTCTATCAGATCGGAAAGACCGTAGGCGAAAGGAACCGCGATCAAAGCCGGATAACCGAACAAAACGATACAAAGAAAAACCGAAAGATCCTTGAGAGACTCGAAGGTCTGAGCCCCCGGAACCAAAACGATAAACGAACCTAAATACCCGGTGATAAAGATGAGGACGAACGTGAGGGGAATGCTTAAAAAAGCCTGCGCATCCCAAGATTGTCTTTCTCTTCCGAATCCAAGTTTTCCTCCGGGTTTGAACGTAAAACCTCCGAACGCGGCGATCATAAAAATCAAACCTATGAAATAGCCGAAACTTCCCCAGACCTCCAAAAGAGAAAGAGGAATCGTTTGAAATATGGATTCAAACCACTGGACGACTAATTGCATTGGAATGATCCTATCAAGGAGCCAGCTTGGAAAGTTCCCGCGCTTCTTCCAAGTCCCCGCGTCCAATCGAATTTGCAAGAGATTCTACCCATTCCAATCTTTCCTTTGATTTCTCGCCGAAAACGAGCGGGAGATGTTTTTTTTCGAAGGATGAAATTTTACCATCAAAACAGCAAGTTATGCTCAATATTTTTAGACAGAGTTCTTTTTCTTCTTCATTCAAGTCCTTTAAAAGTTTTTCGAGCGATTCCCACTCGTCCAAACGAAAGTGATAATTTTCGATCTGAAAAGCCTTGTGAAGTTTGATAAGAATGTATTCTAAGTTCGGATGAAATCTCTGAGTAAAAACCACGGAGTTTCCGATCGCGGTCATACACGCGATCTTCGCTTCGCGACTCAGAGAATTTTTTTTGGAAAGAATATCGTCTACGAGTTCTTTGGACAAAATTCGAGTAAGAAGCCGGGTTCTCAACTCCTTAAGAATAATATAAAGTACGATTGCGTCCCAAATCGCAGTGATGGGAGCGGCGACGAAGTCGGCGTAAACTCGAAACGAGTTTCTCGCGAGAATTTTTCGAATTACGATCTTAGCTACCAAATTCGAGAGAAATACCTTCGCCTTGTAGAGAAGAGTTGTTATAAAAAGGCTCTGTTTATTTGTTAGACGATACGGATCGATTCCCAAAAGCCTCAGATCCGGATCCGGAATTTCGAGAGCGAGCCTAGAAAGAAGATTGCTGACTCCGGTGATCAAATCGGGATCCTCTTCCAAATCCAAGCCGGCGAGACGAGTCATTTTGTAGACGGAAGAAAGGCCGATTCGATAGAGAAGATAAAATTCCAAAACGGTTCCCAGCAAAAGAGCCAGCCCCGTCCAAAACCATTTTTCCAAAAAGACGGAAGACCAAAGTTCCGGGGCTTCCGGAAATATTTTTTCAACAAGGATGATAAAGAAGGTAGTCCAAAAACCGGTTTGTAAGGACCAAAAAACGGTCCAGCCTATGATCTTCCTAGAACCGGCTCCAAATTCTTGACGTGTCCAGTTTCCGGGAGATCTTTTGTCTCTTTGTGCGAGATTTCGTAAAACGCGAATGCCCCAGCGTTCTAAAATCCCCGGTTTATATTCTGCAACTCGTGGGCTTTTTTCCATGCGCCGGGAGTTCATTCCTTTTTCCGAGTGTGTCAAACCATTCTTTCAATTTTTATTTCAGAATCGGGGTGCGACGGAACGATCTTCTAAATACCGGGTCGAAACGAGAAAGCAAGTTCAATTTCATTCTTGACCTTCTTTTGCTTTCCAATCAGAATGAATTAAAGGCATCCTATGAAACGTTATTATTCCGTTCTTTTTATATCGATTTTGAGCACGGCGATTTTTCTCAATTGCCAAAACGATAAGGACCAAAACAAAGTCGATCTTCAGGTTTTAGCCGTCGGAACAAGCGACATCATTTTTATCAACGGAGAAGTGGATGAGGAAAAAATATCCTCTTGTGGAGTCGCCGTTCCCGGAACCACTTCTTCCACCGGAACTACCGGAACTACTACTAGCACGCCTACCACAACATCGGGTTCGACAAACACACGCTATACGATTACGAGTCAATTGATCATGAAAACAACCGGAGAATCTTTGGTGTTACGGTTTCAATTTGATTCTTCCCAATACCAAGGTTCAGTGGATCCGCAGCAAGGTTTTAGTTATTCCGGAGGGGCGTTTGCAAGAACCGTCACCGGAAACGTAGGTAAGGTAGAATGGGGAGCTTCCGGGATTCCGGTTTATCCGAATAGTAGCGGAGCGGCCCAACAACAAACCCTCCAGTATATGGACATCGATCTTTCTCTCACTGGAAAACTACTCGCAAGTTCGACGACGACCGGAATTCTGAATCAGTGTTATACGTCCGATAACGTAAATTGTACTTCCGTTACTACCACACAACAATGTTTTACCCAGGACAATCAAACCTGCGTTTCGACCGCGTCTGCCGCCGGAACTTCGGTTACCATTACGGGATCGATTTCCTGTAACGCACCGAATGTGATTCCAAGCGGAAGCGCGACCACCCAATAAGAATTTCCTTCCGGCAAAAAAAGAAGATGGCGGGCCTTAGAGAATCGCCATCTTTGTATATTAAAGTTTCATTGTTTTTGTAAGCTCCACAAGCTGATCGAGCGCCTTTCCCCAACCTTCGTGAAAACCCATTTCTTCGTGTTTTTTACGATTGATTTCATTTCCGTGAATCGCCGTTGCAACGTATTTTGTTCCCTTTCCGTGAACCTCTAAAGTGAGAATCGCGGTAAAAAATCCGAAAGGATTTGTCGGATCCGGCGAGGGACGAAAACCGGGTTGCAGAGCGTCGGTCCAAGAAAGTTTTTCGTTCTGGATTACTTCAAGATAACAACCCAAATTCGGAAAATTCTCCCCTTCGGGAGATTGCATCGTAGTACGGAAAATTCCGCCGGGACGAAGATCGATTTCACAATCGATTGTCTTCCAAGGTGCGGGGGTGAACCACTTTACGATGTGTTCCGGTTTTGTCCACGCGGCCCAGACCAGCTCGCGAGGAACGTCGACGATTCTTTCGAAAACCAAATCCAGATCGGAATCGATCTGAGGAAAAACTTTAGGCGTCATCTTACTTTCTCCCATTCTTTAAACTATATAAGATTTCTATCATGCGTTATGGCGCCTACCTTACCCGCAATCTCAAGACAAATCCGTCGTAACAACGACAGACCTCAGTGAAAAAGTCGCGCGCCCCACCCTGATTTTGGGTGGCGGGGTGGGTGGTGGAAGGGCCCCGGGCGACTTTGCTCTATCAGAAAATCATAATTTTGCAAGTAAAAAGTCTCGAATGTAGGAACTCCTACAAACAGTCTCATAAGGATTCTCGGGGTTCTTTTTTTTCCCGAACAAGGAGAATAATTCCTCTTAGGAACTTGAATCCATTTCAGAAAAAGTGAAACAAAAGGATCCGTCGAAAATTTTGCGACGTCGGGGACACAGTAAAAAGTGTTTCGAAAAGAAATGCAAACCTATTCTTCTAAGAGTTTTAGAATTTGGTCTTTTAAAAGATTGCGAATTCCGGATTCCGGAAATCCGTTTAAGAATTTCATCAGATTGTCCGCTATGTTTTGAAACTCTCCGTCCATCTTTTCCCGAATCTGATAACGGGAAAGTAAGCTTAGAATCACGACTCCGTCTCCTTGAGACCGTTCGGATTTTGCAAACAAAGAATGAACCAGCTTTTTATCATTCTTTTCCGCCCTTTCCAAAAGAAGAAGAATCGGATACGTATACAAACCGTTGTAAAAATCCTTGAGAGGAACTTTCCCGCTCTTACTCGCAGGAGAAAAATAATCGATAGCATCGTCCTTTTTCTGAAAAAAGGAACCGAGATCGATTCCAAATTGTCTGAGTTTTTTCTTTTCTTTCTCTTGTTTTTCGGAAAGTATTCCGGCTGCGGAAGTAACTGCCCCGAAAAGGGAGGCCGTTTTTCCGTAAACTACTCTATTATAAATTTCTAATGTTATTTTCGGGTTTTTTTCCCATTCCATTTGGATGAGTTCCGAAACCGATAGATCCTTTATGACCTGGGTAAAAATGTCCATGAGTTCCGGATAACCAAGACCGTTGAGATGATCGATTCCGCAGGCCAAAAGATAGTCTCCGGCAAGAATCGCGGTTTTATTGCCGAATTTGGAACCTACGCTCTGGAGCCCGCGCCTGGTCTCCGCCTCGTCCACAACGTCGTCGTGGAGCAAACTCGCGGCATGAATCAACTCTGCGATCGCGCCTACGTCCAGCCAGTATTTACCGGAATATCCGAGGAGTTGACAGAGACAGTAATGTAAGATCGGGCGAATCCGTTTCCCGCCGGATCGGATCGTGTAGGTTTTGATTTCTGCGAGAATTTTGAGATCCTCACGAATGATCGCCTCCAGTTTTTTATCAAACTTCCGAACTAAAGAATCTTTCAGTACCGATACTTTCACTACCTCTTCCCGTGGGGCCAGTATTCAAAATATCTGTATAGGCTCAAGCAGAACTCTTTGAGGAGCCTATGCTTTCAGTTTGTTTTCAAGAATCAGGAGTTGGCGAGCGAGGATATCTTCCATATCCCGATACTGTTCCTTACGGTAGATATGGATCAGATTCCGATACATTCTTTTGATGATGGAAAGAGTGCTCGCGCGTGTGAAATATCTTTCACTCGGGGTAAAACTGTTGGCTTCCAAAAAACGGATACAAGTCGATTTATCCAGAAGAACCCCTCCGTGAAAAGGATCGATAAACGTCTCGTAGTCCGGAGAATCGAAGTGTAAAAGAAAGTGAAGAGGCATGTTCACCCCGTAGAGGGGAAGAGAAAGTCTTTGTCCTACAAGAAGATAGATGGAAGATAAAGAAATCGGAATTCCCCTTCGAGTGCGGACGATTCGAGTTACAAAAGAATTGTTCGGATCGTCATACTGATCGTTGTTTCCCTGAAAGTTCTCTTCCGAGGAAAGAACCCTTGTTAAAAAATGAACTTTGAGTTCTTCGGAAACATATTCAGGATTGAGATCGCAGAGCTCTTCCACCCTGAGCGCCAACTGATCGAGATAGATTTTAAATTCGTGGTAAGAAGCGTCCGGGTCGCCTACGCTCGAAAGAAGAAAGACCGCTTCTTCCAGATCCGAGTAGTCGTTGATATGTCCTTTACCCGCAAGAAGCATATAACGCGAGTTAATACGTTCGAGATGAACGATCGAAGAGATGGAACGGGCATAAACTCGGAGCGTAGGATCCTTAAATTCGTCCACAAAGTCGCTGATCCTGTATTGCCAAGGGACCATTTCGGCAATCTCTCGCATTACTTGAATCTTATCCTGCACTCCCGCAAATTCTAACTGATAGAATTTTTCTTCCAACTTCTCGGGAGGAAAGGAAAGAGAATCAAAGTAAGAATCAGATGAGGGCATAAACTAGATCATTTTCCAAAAAACGAAATGAGTCAATTCGGAATGAAATTCATTTTTAGAAAAAATGAAATGCGAATGATAAATTACTATGTCTTACGGTCGGTTGGAGAAAGTGCTAAAAAAATGAAAAGAGGATTCGGAAAGAATTAAAAAAAAGAAACGCTCCTCAATTTACTTGAGGAGCGATCGATCTCAAACGGAAAGCGCGGCCAATTCTTCGAGAGCTTTTTTCTCTTCTTCCGGCTTCGGAGGAGTTCCATGCCATCCAGGATTGTTTTCCATAAAAGAAACACCCTTTCCAAGTATGGTATTAAACAAAATGATCGTGGGGGAACCTTTGTGAAGTTTCGCTTTTTCAAAGGCTTCTACGATTTGTTCTATGTTGTGACCGTCCGCTTCTAAGACGTTCCAACCGAAGGCAAGAAATTTTTCACTGAGGGGTTCGAGATTCATTACGTCTTTTGTAAATCCGTCGATTTGGATTCCATTCTTATCCATAAAAACGATTAAGTTATCCAATTTATAGTGCGCGCCGGATTGGGCCGCTTCCCAGGTCATCCCTTCTCCACATTCTCCGTCGGAAATACAAGTATAGATCTTATGATTTTGTTTTTTCAACTTTGCACCGAGCGCAAGTCCGACTGAAACGGAAAGACCTTGCCCGAGAGAACCGGAAGAACTTTCTATCCCTTTCATATAACGTGTGGAAGGATGCCCTTGGAGTTTGCTGTTCAACTTACGGAAGGTGAGCAGCTCTTCCACCGGAAAATAACCGGAATGAGCCATCGCCGCGTAACGAATCGCGCAGACGTGACCGTTGGAAAGAATCAAGCGATCTCTTTCTTCCCATTCAGGATCGGACGGTTTGTGGTTTAGAATTTTCTTATATAGAACCGCATAGATATCGGCAAGACCCAAAGGCCCGCCCGGGTGACCGGAATTCGCGGCGGTCACCATTCGGATCACGCTCTTTCTGAGTTCGTTTGCGAAATTCTTGAGTTCGTTGATTTCGTTCATATTCTTCCTATGTGATTACGATAGAGATTTCCAACCTCGGGAAAGAGGCGCCGAAAGAAGGTCAGTTCGTGGAGCGAAACAAAACCAAGCCGGAAAGAAAAATCACGGTGTATAGAGGAAGGAAAATATAGTGTAGTTTTCTGTGAAATTCTTTTTTTCGCGTAATCCCGGACCATGCCATAAGAAGCATCAAGACCAAGGTCAAGGCGGCAAACGCTCTGTGGGTATCGATGATCCAGCGATCCGCGTTTGGAACGATTCCCGCATTCTCCAAACCCCCACCCAGGTATTTCACGTATAAAAGTCCGACTGCAGTGGTCAAATTCAGCGCGGTTCCAATCAAATTGAAAATGCGATGGAGAAGATTTTTTCTAAAACGAAAATAATAACCCGCGTAAAAACTTAGGAGGGAAATCGCCATTCCGACATTGATTAGGGTTAAAATCATCTCTTTCCATTTTCGGATGAGTTCCGACTTTCGAAACACTTTTTCGGACCATTTCCCGAGAAAACCGCAATTCATCGTAGATAAAGATTTAAGGTTCTCCGTTTCTAAACCAATTCTCAAGAGAAGATCCATCTCGGATTTTTTATTTGACCAAGGAAAACTGCCCGAAATACTGGTTTTCATAGTAAAATTGCTGCCTTAGCTCAATTGGTAGAGCATCTGATTTGTAATCAGACGGTTGTGGGTTCGATTCCTATAGGCAGCTAATTTCTCTTCGGGTAGGTACTCAAGTGGCCAACGAGGGCAGACTGTAAATCTGCTGACTATGTCTTCGAAGGTTCGAATCCTTCCCTGCCCACAATAGTTTTTCCCTAATTTACAAAAATCTAATCATCAAAAACGAATCCGAAAGAAGGATTCGAAGCTTTTGAGCGAAAGCGTTTTGAGCTTCCATAAGAAGCGAAAAACGCGACACGAATCCACGATAGGTTTTGACCCATAGGGAGAAAACTGCTGAGTTTCTGGATGAGTGAGCGAAAAAGACGCCGTGGAGCTTAGTCGAGCACGACGCGAGACTGCGTAACGGCGAATCCTGCAACACGACCCATAGAGAGTGTTGCACTGAGTTCAGCCACGCGCCTGCCCACAATAGTTTTCCCCTAATTTAAAAAAATTGAATATTCAAAAACAAAGAGAACCAAAACAAAAACTCTCTAAACCGAAAAATATGAAAGATTCTTTTTCCAAAATTACATCGGAAAAAGAATAAGAAGAATCAACGTTGGAAATTCAATTTCCTTCCGGAACATTCGCCTGAACATTCTTCCAATCCAAAGAATAAAAACGATACTTTCCGTCGCCGGAAAATCCCTCCGCAAAAAAACGATTCAAAGCTTTGCGATAGACAAGGTTTGTGACTTGAAGAGATTCTTCGGAAGTTTCGTTGCGAAAAACAAGACGTCCCGGGATCGAGTTGTAAGAAGAATTTGCAAAAACAAGACTCCATTCTTCTTGATCCGTATTAAAAAGCGGACTCTCTAAAATTGCTTCCGAGGAAAATCCTGAAAAGGGAACACAATTCTGAGGTTGTATTAGACCTTTCTTAAATAACGAGGAACGGCCTTGTTTGCAGAGAAATGCCGGGTTTGCCGAAATAAAAAAAGTAACTTCGGATTTTCGATAATCCCAGAACGGAGTTTGATTTTTATCTCCGCTAAAAAGTTTTTCATCCAGAAGTTTCGCATAACGCGAAGAATTTTCGTTAGAATCCTCCGGATCCGAGTCCTCAGTCTTCTGAGAAAAGCCTTTTCCCAGAAGATATTCAAAAACCGGATCGGGAGAATCCGAATTTAAAATCCGAATCGCCTTCAGAAGTTCTTGTCCGGGATGACCGTCCTCAAAGTTTTTAAAACAGATCCTATTTAAGAGTTCCTCGGATTCGTCTCCGGGAGAAAATCCTTTTACGATCTGCGCGCAGGCTTCTTGTTTTCTTCCGGATGCAAGAAGTGTTTTTGCGGTTTCAATCTTTCCTCTTTCCTTGTTCCCGTAAGAACTGCTCATCCAAAAATAACGAGCGGAAGAATCGAACTTCCCCAAGTTTCTCAAAAACTTTCCGTAGAGATATAAAAGATCCGATTTTCCGTCTTCGCTTAAGGATTTTAATTTACCGCCGGCGTAGATTCTTTTATAAGCGCTTCCACGATCCGAATGAAGAGTATAACTGATTCTCAAAGCGAGAGAAGTTTCCGGATTTAGGACGTTTCTCATCACTCCGAATGTGTGAATCTTTTCCCAGCCGTCGTAATCGCCCGTTTTGATTTTTACCGCATAACAAGCCTTATAGAGCGACGAGTTTTCTTTTTTCGAAAGAATTTTGAATAAAAAGGGAAGTTCGCTAGCGGGCAAAACCGTCGACGTTTCGATCGATTCTTCCGCCGATGTTTCCGGTGAATTTTCTTTCTGAGTTTGCTCTTGAAAAAATGGATCGGGATCGGGGATCGGCCTGCTGCATCCTGAAATCACCGAGACCAAAGCGGAAGGACTTACGTTCAACCCCCCGGCGAGTTCTGTGACAATGGACGGATACTTTCCTTTTTTATCAGTAATCTTTCCGGAACGGCTCATGATCAAAATCGCCGGAATGTATTTGCGATATTTTTCGTAGAGAAAAAAAAGTCTGGAAGAAGCCGTCTTTCGAATATCCGACTTCTGAGAAGTGCGAAGCAATTCTTCGTACAATGGAATCGAAAAAAGAGGATCTTCTTTTTCCATAGCATACGCGTCCTCGTAAGAGACGGATTCCAAATTCAAAACGAAAATCAGAAAGAAAAGAATAAATCCAAGACGTTTAGAATACATTTCTGAGAACTTCCCGTTTCGCGTCGCTTCCGTGATTGAGAGGACAAACTTCGGAAGGCACCGTTCCATTCTTAAATAGTTCTTTTTTGGAATGTTTGCAGGATGGGCCGGGAAGTTTTCCGGATTCTTCACAAACGGTCGCGGTGATCGCGTGTTCGGTTACGGGATATCTTCGTTTTAATTCTTCCGCGTCTTCCGCAGACTCGAATACTTTCGCGACCGCGCCCCAAAGCGGAGCCGCCACAGTTCCGCCTAACGCAGACGAACCGAGTCCGAAACTTGGATCGTCGTATCCAAGCCAGATCGCCATAGACAATCCCGGTTTGACTCCTACGAACCAGTTGTCTCGGTTGTCGTTAGTAGTTCCCGTTTTTCCCGCGACTTCTCCTTTGTATCCGTTGTTTCTTACGCCGGCAGAGTTGGCGCTCCCGTGAAGAAGATCGATCATAATCTCCGCAACTTGCGAAGATAAAACCTTTCTCTCTTCCGGAACTTTTAAACCGAATTCATCCGTCGCCTTTCTTTCATAGATGATCTTTCCGGAACGATCGGTTATCTTTTGAATCAGATAAGGACGTTTGATCGACCCGTCGTTTGCAAACGCAGAATATGCGGACGCCATTTCCAGCGGTGAAATTTCCAGAGAACCGAGAGCCAGAGAAAGATCTCCTCTAAATCTGGATTGAAGCATCTTAGAATCCGGAAAGAAAAACTTTTGGAAGAATTCCTGAATTCTTGAAATCCCGAGTTTTTCAGCGATCTGAACCGCGGCCGTATTTTTGGATTTTGCCAAAGCTTGTCTAACGCTGATATCTCCGTCGTATTGATTTCCGATATTTTCGGGCATCCAATTTCCGGTTTGATTTCGATAGATGAGAGGGGCGTCCAAAATTCGGGAAGAAGCATTGATAAGTCCGTTTTCTATCGCCGCGGAATAAAGAATCGGTTTGATAGAAGATCCGGTCTGACGTTTCATCCCGGTCGTTCGATCCAGCTGGTTGTCGGCTTTAAATTCGGATCCACCGTGCATCAAAAGGATTTCACCGGTGGAAGGATCAACGGCGACTAACGCGGCTTGGAGCCCTGACTCGTTAGTATTAGAAAAGGAATCCGTATCCATAAAAAGTTCGAGAGCCGGAGAAAGATCCTGAACGTATTTTCTAAATACCGCGGTCTCGCTGGAATTCTTATTGTCCGTGAGTTTTGTCTTTCGAACGAGTCCGTTCTTCTGGACGTTGTCCACGTAAGACTTTACGATTTTTTGAAGTTCGGCTTGGACCGGTTCCGCGATCGTAGTATAGATCGAAAATCCCCCGGTCTCATAGATATTGGAATCGGGATAGAGAGAATTTAAGAATTTTCGAACGTGCTCCGTAACGTAAGGAGAATGATCCCTTCGATTCCCGAAAACGGTTTCTCCCGGAGAACGCATGTGAAAGGAAAGATAGAGTTCGTCCAACTTCGTCTTCGGATTTTCTTTTAAGATTTCGTCTTCTCGAAAGGAGTGAATGATCGCATTGACCCTTTGCCTGGAAAGATCCGGATTTTTCAGAGGCGAATATCGATTCGGCGCGGACGCCAAGGAGGCAAGGACGATCATCTCTTCGGTCGTGAGTTCGTTCGGATTCTTCTTAAAATAAAATTCCGCGGCGCTCGAAAATCCGAAGGCGCCATGCCCGAGATATACGTTGTTTAAATAATATAAGAATATTTGCTTTTTCTCATACGTATATTCGAGCGCGAATGCGAGTTGCGCTTCTTTGATTTTTCGTATCAGACTTTTTTCGCGGTCGTCCAAGAGGATTCTCGCGAGCTGTTGTGTGATCGTGGATGCGCCTTGTTTAAAACGAAAACTCGTGATGTTTACGAGAATCGCACGCGCGATGGAAAGATAATTGATTCCGCTGTGGGAAAAAAAACGTCTGTCTTCCACCAGAAGAACGATCTTTTTGAGATTCTCGGGGTAAGCGTCCCATTCTAAATTGCTAGTCTTTTTTGCAAAGATCTCGGAGACCTTTTTTCCGTCTCTATCATAGATCACGGAAGGCTGGTGATTGTAAAAAAGAGAAATCATCTGTTGGAGTTCCGACTCTCGAGAAATGACCCCCACCCAAAAAACGATCATTCCAAAAAGGAGAAGAGATATGACAACGCCGGCGGAAAGCAGGACAAAGTTGGGAAGTCGAAGACGATGAGAAGACATTTGGTCCCGAAGTCTTTCTGCTAAGGTTTTTACCCGGGGTTGATCGTTCTCTTCGATCTCCCTTCGAACTACAAAAAAAGGTTTTTCCTCGAAGGAGATTTTTTCCCGACGAAGAAGCGGACGTTCGTCGCCGAAAAGAGGATCGGGAATCGGGCTTTTTCGTAAGCTCCGGAACTTTTGCGGGAGTTCCCGCAATTTTTCACGGAACAAAGTCCTGATCTGCACAAAAGAGTTCGAAATTCTTTCTAAGAATCCCGGACCGGAAGGTTCGGGATCTTTTTGTGGAGCGGAAATCGGTGGAGTTCCCGCATTTTGAAGTCCCACTTCTCTTCTCGGGAGTTCCGTCGGTCTTGGAGGATTGACTGTGGGAGAGGAAACGATCGGATCTCGGGGGGGCAAGGGTGGAGGAGAAAGTTCCATTCTCACCAAAGCTTTATGGCCGCATTGATAACAAGTCAGGCGAAAGACCGAACCCGTAGGAACTCCTTCCGGCAATCGCGACGCGGTCCCACACTCAGGGCAAAGAAATCGAGGACTTCTTAGAGTTTGAATCCCTGTCTCCATCATCCTCTTAATTGTCGGAGGATCTTCTAGATCCAGACAAGCACTTAATTCTCTTTTTCTTTCCTTTCCGTAACGACGGTAAAATCGTTTCCGGTGAGGGTCTCTAAAGGAATCGATTCTTCGGCTTTGAGAGGAAACATCGAAACCGAAAGCACCTTAAAACCGAGCTCCCGAAGTCGATATGTGACGCCGAATCCTTCGTCGCTATGAAATCTTCCGTTGATATGAACTACCTTTTTCCCCCGGGTCAAAAACGCGTTCGCAATCGCATCGCTCATCCCGGCGTCCCAAAGATACTGCGCGTCTATAAATTTCCTTTGTAGAGTTTCATCCGAATGAGCCCCCGGATGTTCTTTGAGAGTATTTTTGATCTTATTCTCATAACCTTCTTGGGAGAACTTTCGAACTAGATATTTCGGAGGCAAAAAAACGGAACGAACCGGAAAGAGAGTTTCGAGCCCGGAAGAAGAAACCAAATTCACGTATTTCCTCGGAACGTTGGAAGCGATTACTGGAATCCGATGTTCCTTTGCGTATTGTAAGAATGGATGATAGTCTCTGAGATGATTGGGCCAGAGTTTTAAAGAATTGAAAAAAGCCTTTTCTCCGATTTGACCGGTTAAATATTCGTCGAGGGTCTTCTGTTGATCCCTCTCCAACATCTCCAAGGAAAGAACCACCTCGTTTAAAGCGGCGATTTTTTTAAACCATTCCAATCGAATCTTGTGACCTGCGATGTCGTCGTGTTCCTCTCCAAAAATTAGAATATCATAATTTTTGAATGAATCAAAAATCATATCGGGAGTCGCGATCATTTTGGTCGACCCTTTCCGGATGGAAGCGGCTCGAGGAACCTCTTCCGTTTTGAGAATGTCTTCAGCTCGAAGGGAAGAAAAACTCAAAACAAAAAGAATCGAGCCGAAAATTCCCGAACAAACTTTGAATTTAGTATTCAAAAGAAAATTCTTACTTGAGAAGAGATTCTATTTTTTGAAAAACATCGGCGCTGTCCGGCTCCACCGCCGAAAGATAACGAGCTTCGATCTTTCCATCCTTCGAGATCAGAATTTTCTCGAAGTTCCACTGCACTTCTCCCGGGATCGGAGAATTTTGAGTAAGATACTGATAAAGCGGATGTTGGTCTTTTCCCTTAACGGAGATTTTGGACATCATATCAAAACTCGCTCCTTTTTGAATTCTACAAAAGGTTTCGATCTCCTTGTCCGAACCGGGCTCCTGGCTTCCGAAGTTATTCGCGGGAAAACCGACGACGACAAATCCTTGGTCCTTAAACTTTTTATAAACTTTTTCGAGATGTTCATACTGATACGTGTAGCCGCATTTCGAAGCAACGTTCACAACCATAACGACCTTTCCCTTGTATTTCGAAAGAGCGATTTCGTTTCCCTTGATATCCTTTACTTTAAAATCGTAAAAGCTTCCTTTTGCGAAAGTTCCGGCGATTGGAAAAAGAATTCCAAAAACAAAAAATAGAATGAAAAGTTTCGACTGCATGGATGATACCTTCTTGGAAAAGAGTTTAAATCCCAATCCGGTTTTGTATCAATCGTTTTTCAAATCTTTGATCCCTTTCGGATTTCAAATGAGAATTCCAAACCGGTTCAATCGATCACTACTGAAATTTTACCGAAACTTCTTCCCTCTTCCAATTTTTGATGAGCGTCTCCGACTTTTTTCCAGGAAAAGGTTTCAGGATCGACGACGGGGTGAAGAATTCCCGCTTCTGCAAGTCTGGATATTTCTTTTAGAATTGCACCGTGTTTTTCCCTCCCTTCGTTGTACAAAAGAGGAATCAGCATAAAGACGACGGCCAAATCCAAACTTTTAGAATGAGCCTTTCCGAGATCGAACGTTCCGGACGCGTTGATCGTAATCGCCTTTCCCTTTCTTTTAACCGCCGCAATCGCGGTTTCAAAACCGCTTCCACCGCCCGTGTCGAACGCAAGATCGAAATCCGAAGAACCGAAATGTTTCAGAGCGACTTCTTGAATCTCAGCTTCGCTTCTTCCACTCGCAGCCTCGGCTCCGAGTTTTAAGACGAGGTTCTGTTTTGATTCTCCCGTTGCCGTCGCCAACACTCTAGCTCCGGCCCAACGTGCGAGTTGAACCGCGATATGTCCGACGCCGCCCGCTCCTCCCGTAATCAAAATTTTATTTCCAGCCTGAAGATTTCCTTTTTCAAAAAGCCCTTCCCAAGCAGTAATCGATACCAAGGGAAGAACCGCGGTTTCTTCGAAACTCAGATTTTTAGGTTTTCGAGCGATCAACCTTTCGTCGGCAAGAATGTATTCCGCCAAAGCGCCCCCTGTTCCGATCAATCCTCCCACACAACCGAAAACTTCGTCCCCCTTTTTCCATTGTGAGACGTTATCTGCCACCTCTTCGATGATTCCCGAGACGTCCCCGTGAAGAACCGCAGGAAGTGCGGGTGCGATTGCCGGTCCGAACTTTCGAATTTTGTAATCCACCGGATTTACGCTCGTTGCTTTGACCCGGATCAAAACGTGACTCGGAAGAATTTTAGGCTTTGGTATTTCACCTTCTTCAAAAACCTCGGGACCGCCGAAACGACGGATGATCATTGCTTTCATAAAAACATTCTCCAATTGATTTTGAAAGAATTCTAAACTACAACGATTCTTTCCACAATGGCTTGAATTTGAAAGAGATTCTTTCTAAAATGGAAAGAATGAATATTGAGAGTATTTTGGATTTAGAGTTGTTCGAAGCCGTTTGTGTTGAGGGCAATTTTGCGAAGGCCGCGAGAAAAACCGGATCCTCCCTTCCGACGATCAGCAAAAGAATCTCGAGGTTGGAAAGGGCTCTCAAGGTGACACTTTTTGAAAGAACCACAAGGACGATCCGACTGACGGAGGCGGGAACTCGATTTCGACTTCGGGCTGAAAGAATTTTGACGGAACTCCGAAACGCCGAAAAAGAAGCGGTCTTTGAAAAAGAACTCAAAGGGAAAATTAGAATCACGGCCCCTGCCCCCTTCGCGACTCGGGTTTTGCCGCCCATTCTCGCGGAGTTTCGAAACCAGCATCCCGAAATTCAGTTGGAAGTCGTTTTCGGAAATGAAAAGTTCAACCTGATCGAAGAACGTTTCGATCTTGGAATTCGAATTATGAAACCGATTCGAGGAGAACGTTGTAAGTTGCTCTTACCGAACCGGATCGTCGCGGTAGCCTCTCCGAATTACTTGGAAAAAGTAGGAACTCCCTCTCGTCTTGCCGATTTGGAAAAACATCCGATCCTTTTCGTAGACGAACAAGCAAATGTAAGAATTCCCGAATTAAAAAAGACAATCTCCGAATTATCGAGTGATAGAGGAATCCGCTCGAACAACGGATCCTTTCTCGCAGAATTTATCGCGAGAGGCGGATCCGGAATTCTTTTTCGTTCCATCTGGGACGTGGAAGAACAGATCGAATCCGGAAAAATTAAAAGAATCTTTCCAAGTTTTCATTGGAAAACCGAGGCCTCCGTCTGTCTTCTCTTCCCGTCCGGGGAAAAACCGCCAAAACGAGTTCTCCGATTTGGAGAATTCTTAGAATCCAAAATTTTTCCGGGAAAGATCGGCGGTTCTTAAGGAAATATTTTTCTTAAAACGGATTCGGGTAACAAAGAAGCCGCGACAAAAATTCCAAAAACAAAGGCCGCGATCGCAAGACCCAAGGCGGGAAAAAATCCCAAGGGTTCGCTTCCCCTTTCGATCAAATAGATCGGCGAATCCAAAACGTATCCCATGTCCTTATAAATTTTCTCGGATTCGCTATCCAGGGAAGTATCGTTAAATCTTCCTTCGATCGCAAAGGCGGGTGAAGAAAAATAAGTTCCGTTGTCGAGTTCTTCCTGAGTCACGGCGCTATCCTTAACGATCACTTTGACGTGTTTCGATCCGGCTTTGTCAAGAGTCGCGACCGGATAGGTGATGTGTTGGAGCCGATCTTTTTTTGTCGAGATCACGTAGTTGTTTGCGGGAACCACTCCGTCTTTGATCTTGATATA
Organism: Leptospira ainazelensis; assembly: GCF_016918785.1. Taxonomy (GTDB): domain Bacteria; phylum Spirochaetota; class Leptospiria; order Leptospirales; family Leptospiraceae; genus Leptospira; species Leptospira ainazelensis. The sequence goes on from NZ_JAFFPT010000032.1 coordinate 105,912, forward strand.
TCTCGGAATTTGATCCGCAGGTGTAGAAACGAATTCGGCAAATGTGAATTCGGTCTTATTTTTTTTTGCGGAATGAAACTTCATGTCGGGAACGGCGATTCCCAAAATGACGAAGGCGCTCAAGCCCACACCGCCGATTCGATACAGGATCGAAAATCGGTTTAAAAATTGAATCCCCTTCAATACGATGTTCATTCTAATCTCCTAATATTCTTTGTTGATTTTGCAAAGAATAACGCAAACTCGAAAAAAGGTCTAATTCTTTTTAAACGACAGAGGAGTTTCGAGGAAATAAAAAAAGAACCGAGACTTCGGAAAGACCCGATTCTTATCTTTATCAAAGTAGGGAAATGCGAAACGGGCGGTCTTTAGACCGCGATCCCTTCAAAAAAAGTAAGAATATTGGAATCGTCTTTTTCCAAATGATCCAGCGCTTGTTCGATAACGGACTCCAAATAATAAGCGTAGTTCTTATAATTTTTGAGAAAGACCTTTACTTCTTCCACACGATCCGCGGGAAGTTTGTCTTGAACGATCAATTGAAATAGGGCGAGAATTCCGAACGCGGATTTAAGAGGATCCGAAAGGGAAGCGATTTTTAAAATTTCATCCGCGTCCACTTCCGCAAATGAAGGAAGCAAATCGGTGATCAATTCCAAGGCGCCGATCGGAATCTGTCGGTCCAAGGATTTTACGTAATTGATGATGGCGCGATAAGCGCGACTATCCCCGACTCTGGAAAGAATTTGAACGACGCCGGAAAGAAATCTTTTGTGATAACCCCAGGAAAGTCTTCCGGAATCCGCGTCCCTCATTACCTGATATAAAAAACTCCAGACAAACTTATCGTTTTCGATCGCCTTATCGGCAAGCTCGGAAAGCCATTCGTCAAACGCGGGGTTTTCCATTTCTTTGGAAAGAAATTCCACGAGTTCGGTCGGATTTCTTGTTTCAGGCATGTGGTTCTTTTTGCGCATAGGTTCACGATTATCCACTAAAGAAGATTCCTTTTCCATTCTTTTTCTTGGGAAAATAGACGGATTATATAAAAAAACTAATACAGAAAATAAGGAAAGAATACCGGTTTCGAATCCAAGAAATCTATCCGCAAAGAAAAAGACGAATTCTAATACATTCTTAACATCGCTTTGCAATCGCTAACGCAGAAATGAAACCGGACTCTTGAAATTCTCCCCCGATCCTGCATTCTAATTTGTAAGATGAAACCGAACACAAAAAGGATTTCCTTTCTCATTCTTCTATTAGCTCTTTTCGAAGAACCTCTCTTCTCTAAAAAGTCCGAAAATCGAATCGTTTATTTCGAGGATTCAATGGAAGAATCCGAAATTCAAAAACAAAAAAAGGAGAATTCCATCCGTAAAGAAATAAAGTCCGCATCTAAAATTCAGTTTTCCGCGGAACAAAAAAGCGAAGTCAACTTTTCCGCCGATGAAAACTTCGCCAAACCGGAAATTCTTAGACTGGAAGAAGAATGGAACCGGTATTCTCCTGAAAACCTAAAACAATCCGCGATCAGACTAAGAACGTTAGGCGCCATTAAACATAAACTTCGGGATTATAAAACCGCCATTCGATTCTACGAACAATCGCTGAAGATCCAAGATCGATTGGGAGAAAGGGAAGATAAGGAATACGCTCTGACATTGTATCTGAAATCCATCGCCCAATTTAGAATCGGGCAAAATTGCCAAGCCGTGATCAGCGTTCGTACCGTGATCGAAATCTACCGTTTGCTGGGAGATATCGATTCTGCGATTCAAGCCGAAGATTCGTTGAAAAAATACTCGAGTTTCTGCGTGGAAAAATAAAAACGTTTTGACAATGGAAGAATCCGACTTGAAAGATAAGGATGGCTTTTTTTGTTATGAATCCGCTCTCAACTCAAATTTTTCAGGATATCTATCACGCTTCCCAATCCGGAAGAATGATAACGATGGGAGATTTGGAAATCAACACCGCGAAATCCGCCTATCAACTCAGACCTCATCTGGAAGATCTAAAAGAATCCAGTCTTGTCGTCGAACACCCGGAAGGTTTCGAAATCGCTCCTTCCGGAAATCATTATTACCAAAGCCGCTGGGGTTGAAATTTTTCCGGCGCCACGTTTTAAAAGAATTCAATTTTTATAATTTAAGTTTTTATTAATTACTTAGAAAAATCCGGTTTTGAATTCTTATCCCGATCAAAAATCGAACGAAAATCCTGGCTTTCCAAAAACGATCCCGGGTTGAATTCCGGCCTTTCGAATCTTAGAAATTCAAATTTTTAAAAATCGAGTTTTTTAATAAGAGTTTGTCCGAAACCTCGCAAGAAATCGTTTCTAACATTCGGTCAACACCGTAATAAAAACGTGAGAGCTCCCACAAATTTCGTCCCAGAAAAGGCCCTTTAAACCGTTTAACAAACTTGTTGTCGGTTACTTCTTCATTGGAGTTCCTACATTTTTAAGGTTCCGGGAAAAACTCTCAATGGACTCGATTTCCATTTCGGTAAAAACCTCGCGCAAAAGTGGAAAGAATCCGTATTTTTATTTTTAGTATTTGATTCTTTTGAAATTTTTCCGATCGGCGGGACTTCAAGTTTTGACTTTTTTCTCTTCCGGTTTACTCCGATTCAAAAGAAAGACCGCCAGCACAGCAAAAAATCCTCCGATCGTCGTGGTAAAACTCGGGATTTCACCCAAAAAAATCCAACTCCCCAAAAGAGCAGTGACCGGAACCAAAAATATAAAGGAACTCGCAACTCTCGAACCCAACTTCGAAGAAGCGAAAAAATAAACCGTCGTCCCGAACGTCGTCGAAATTACGGCCAGATACAAGATCTGAATCCAAAAACCGAAACCTGCGTAAAGAGCGTTTGTTACCCCGTAAGGGATCGCGAGAAAAAAATCCAGAGCCGTTCCGATCGAAAAAACATAAAAACTATAAACAAGCGGTGAAATATTTTGACCCGTGCTATGACTGTTCATACTCAATAAGGCCCAGCTAAACGCGCAAAGAAGAAAGAAAATATTTCCCGATTGAAACAAGGAGTGCCAATTCAAATTCCAAATCTGAAGTAGAATACAACCGCCGATCAATCCGAGAATCAGACCGATCGCCTCTCTTCCCGCGGGTAGTTTTTTCTGAAACGAGTGAACGAGCACATAGGTGAAAATCGGATTCATCGTCGTAACAAGAACCCCCCCGGCTCCGGCGAGACCGTTGTTCAGACCCAAAAAAAAGAATTGGTTGTAGATCGTATAAAGAACTCCACCGATAGCGACTTGAAAAAAAGTCCGATTATCCGGCAGACGAAAGGATTCCTTTCTCCAAATTACTATGGGCAAAAGGGAAACGGCGGTCGCCAAAAATCTCCAAAAGATGATTACGTTCGGGTGATAATCTGCAACGATCAATTTGGCCGAAGGCCAAGCAAAACCCCAGGAGATCATAGAGATCACTAATAAAAAATAAAATTTTGCGCTAGTCTTGGATTGCATAAAGGAGTAGCCCCTTTTACCAATCTCGGAAATCGAAAATCAGATACAATCCTTACTTCGGAATTCGCGCTTTTATCAAAACCGATCCTTCTCTTGGAAGAACAAGGATCGTTTTCAATTCAAAAAAAAGGAATCAACCCCGGGTTCGATTTCTATGTTCTTTTACGAGCTCGGGTAACTTTGCCATAGAAGAATGAATTCGATGCATCTCTAACGCGGGTTTTGCGGGAATTCCGAAATAGGCGACTTTTTCGTTGCTGTCTTCCGTTAGTCCGGACATTCCCATAAGAATGGAACCTTTCTTCATCGTAACCCCTTCTGCAACCGCAGCCTGACCTCCCATGATCACACCGTCTTCCAGAGTAACCGAACCGGCAAGAACCGTTCCACCGGCAATAAAAACATAATTCCCAACTCTACAATTGTGAGCAATATGAACGTGATCGTCAAACTTCGTATGATTCCCGACGGAAGTAGTCTCGATCGTAGCGCGATCCACCGTACAACACGCACCCATTTCCACATAGTCTCCGATGACGGAAGTCCCGATCTGCGGAACTTTGTAACGAACCCCGCCTTTGTCATAGAAACCGAAACCATCCGCTCCGATTACCGTATTCGGATGAATCAAATTATGTTTTCCTAAAATACAATCATACGCGACGATCACTCCGGATTTTAGAATCGTTCCTTCCCCGATCTTGGCGCCGCTTTCGATCACGACATTTGGAGAAATTTGACAATCGTCTCCGATTTCCACGTTTTCTTGGATCACCGCAAAATCCATGATCGTAACATTCTTACCGATCTTAGCGCTCGGATGAATGCTCGCCTTAGTCGAAATCGTAGGTGTTGTTTTCGGCTTTTTCTCGAAAAGGGAAAGTAACTCGATAAATTTTAATCTTGCTTGGCCTTCGGGTACAACCAGCGCCGAAGGAAATTCGGAGGCTAAGAGGGGAATCGTAAGAGCAATTTGAACCTGCTTCGCTTTTGGATTCGAGCTGAAATACTTCTTCGCTTCGAAATAGTAAATTTTATTCGCTTGAACATGGGAATGATTTTCGATATCGCCGACACCGATAATTTCCTGCTCGCCGTTTCCCTTTAAATCCAACCCGAGGGTTTTCGCTAAATCTTTGGCTTTCATGATAAGCAAATTTTTACGATCTAAAAAAAGGACTCAACTCGTTTTTTAGATTTCCTAATTTGTAAATAAACGATTCTCGATTATAGAATAATAAAAGTCACTCGAAGAGTGTTTTTATAAAACGATATTTTTGAACTTTCTTCAAACCGGACACCGTTCATTATCTTTAGAATAAAAGTTTGAACGCTGGTCGGATCTTTTTTTTTAAAATGATTTTCCTTTTCTAAAAAAGTTTTTCCGGAATGATCCTTCTCAGAAAACAAAAACGCTCCATCGCCTGAGAAACGATCGAGCGGAAAAGAAAAATTAAATTTTCAGACGAGCGATGATTCGAATTCTTTAATTTTTGATAAGAACTTCATCGTAAGGTCGATGTCGTCCCATCCATTTGTGATTCGTTCGACCAAGGACTCTGAAAGAGTAAAATGATACTCTTTTGTTCCGGCAACGAGGACTAACGTTACTAAATCGACAAAAATTTCGGCTCCTTCGTTCTCATTCACATACGTGAGAATTTCTTCCACTTCCTTAAGCGACAGTCGAATCAAGGCGATTCCGTTTTTGGCGCAATTACCGAAAAAGATATCCGCAAAAGAAGGCGCGACGATTGCACGGAATCCAAAATCGGAAAGAGACCAAGGCGCGTGTTCTCTGCTGGAACCGCATCCAAAATTCTCCCCCGTAACGAGTATCGAGGCGTTCCGATAACGACTTTGATTGAATACAAAATCGGGATTCTCTTCCAATCCGTCTTCATCCAAATATCTCCAATTGTGAAAAAGATGTTTCCCGAAACCGGTACGCTCTACCTTCTTCATAAATTGTTTCGGAAGAATTTGATCCGTGTCGATGTCCTTTTGATAAAGAGGAACCGCTATTCCTTTATGATTTTTCCAAGATTGACTCATACTTTTTCCTCCTGCAATTCGGAGACCGTTCCCAATCTCCCCAAGACCGCCGCGACTACAGCGCTTTCCGGACTGACCAGATGGGTTCTTCCTCCCCTTCCCTGTCTTCCTTCGAAGTTTCTGTTGGAAGTGGAAGCCGAACGTTCTCCCGGTTTCAAAAAATCATCGTTCATACCGAGACACATGGAACATCCCGGTAATCTCCATTCAAAACCTGCGTCGAGCAGGACTCGATCCAGACCTTCTTCTTCCGCTTGCCGTTTTACCCTTCCGGATCCAGGAACAACGATCGCCTGCACGTTAGACGAAACTCTTTTACCCAGAGCGACCTTCGCGGCCTTTCTGATATCCTCTATACGCGCATTCGTACAAGAACCGATAAAAACCTTATCGATTCTGACGGAATTCATCGTTTGTCCCGCTTTCAGATCCATATATTCCAAGGATCGTTTTGCTGCGGCTTTTGCCTCCGGATCCTCAAAAGAATCGGGATCCGGAACAACGGAGTTCACCGGAACTACCTGTCCCGGATTGGTTCCCCAAGTTACCATAGGTGAAACTTCACTTGCATTCAATACTACGGTTTTGTCAAAGACCGCATTGGAATCGGATTTTAGAGTTTTCCAATATTCAACTTTTCTATTATATTCTTCTCCTTTTGGAGAACGGTCTTTTCCCTTTAAATAGTCGAAAGTCGTTTGATCCGGAGCGATCAACCCCGCTCTTGCACCGGCTTCAATACAAAGATTACAGAGAGTCATCCTTCCTTCCATAGACAAGTTTCGAATCGTTTCACCCGCGTATTCGATTACGTAACCTTGTCCTCCATTCGTTCCGATTTTCCCTATCAGAAAAAGAGCCAAATCTTTTGCACTCACATCGGGAGCCGGTTTCCCAATCACTTGTACCAGAAGATTTTTTGATTTTTTTAGACGAATCGTTTGAGTAGCCAGAACGTGTTCTATTTCGCTGGTTCCGATTCCAAGCGCGAAAGCGCCGAACGCTCCGTGTGTGGACGTATGCGAATCCCCGCATACAATTACTGTTCCGGGTAACGTAAGTCCGATCTCCGGACCGACTACGTGGACAACTCCCTGATCCGGGTGATTGATATCCAAAAGCTCGATTTCAAAAGTTTTACAGTTTTCTACAAGAAGTTCCATTTGTTTTTGGGAAACTGGGCCCGCTCCGTCCCATTCACGGTTCCTAGTAGAAACGTTGTGATCCATGATCGCGAGCGTTCTTTCCCTTTTCCTTACGGTCCTCGCCTTTTCCTTCAGCGCCGTGAAAGCCTGAGGCGAAGTCACTTCGTGAAGGAGATGTCGGTCCACATAAAGAATATCTTCCTCTCCGTCGCGCGCAAGAACCCTGGAATCCCAGATCTTATCATACAAAGTTTTACCGGTCATAATTCCCTCCGATAAATAAACCATAACAGAGACTAAACCATAATGCAAATAAATAGGATTGATTGACATTATAACTAAAAGTTATACATTGAAAACCGAATGGAATTTAGACAGCTAAGATACTTTCTGGAAATTCGCGACGCCGGCACATTTCAAAAGGCAGCCTCCAAGCTAGGTTTAACACAACCGGCGCTCTCACGCCAAATTTTTCTTTTAGAAAAAGAATTGGGCTATCTCGTATTCGAAAGAGGGCCAAGACAAGTCAGGCTTACTCATGAAGGAGAAATTTTCTTAGGTTACGCCCTCAGAATGAGGGAGTTGTGGGAAGAATTAAGATCAGGGATGAAAAAAACAGGAAACGAACTCTCCGGAGAATTTTCCATCTCCGCGGGCGGAACCGTGTCTGCGTGGATTCTTCCGGAAATTCTTAAAAAAATAAAAAAGGAACATCCTGATTTGGTCTTATCTGTAAGAGAGGGAGACTCCCTTGAAACAAAAGAAGCAATTTTATTAAACGAAGTCGATTTAGGAATTCTCACAGGTCCGGTAAACGAACCCGGTTTGATTTCGAGAGAATTTTTATCCGATAGAATCGTTCCGGTTGCCGTAAAAACTCATCCGATCTTCCAAAGGAAAAAACAAACGGTCAAAGACATAAAGGAAGAATCTTTCGTTTTCTTTCATCCGGCTTCCGCGATTCGTAAGGCGGTGGAAAAGAAGATCCGAGTTTTGGGAAAAGAATTTCGACCTAAAATCGGAATGGAACTCCGAAGTGTGGAGTCCGTGATCAAAAGTGTCGAAGCGGGGTTAGGAATCGGATTCTTATCCGAATATAGTATTTCACCCAAACTCAGGATGATTCCGATTTCGGAATTGATCGCCGAAAGAAAATTTTTTCTTTGTCATAAAAAGTCGATTCGTCCCGGATTGTCAAAATTGGCGGAAGAATTGGTTCGGGAGGCAAAAAGCCGTTTTAATTCCTTTGTATAGAAGAGTAAATTTAGAAATACATAATATTTTAATGTATGTGCTTTTTATTCAAACAATTCCGAAAATCCTTTCAAGGTCCAAAATACGGGATTCGAATCCGTACTGAAAATTGCTTTCGACTTGTAAGGATATCGAAATAGACAAAACCACATTAAGGACAAGAAGTCGTCTCAATCCTGATTTTCCAGTATGTCCCGTCTGCTCCGGGGAAAGGCCAGAAATTCTTCATATCTGAAATCATCAGTTTCACTTTTGCGGCTACCACCGGATCCGTTTGGCAAATTTGAATCAGCTGATTGTAATTGGACTGAGGCCCCATCAGACCCGATTTTATCTCAGCATAATCTTCCGCTACATTCGACGTCGCGTATGTTGTCACAAAACCTGGAACTGGATTATTAAACTGAAGTAATGCTGGCGAAGACCAATCGACACTTGCCGCATAGCCGACCGTATTGAATGCAACCCAATCGGAATGAACGCCCATGAGCATCCCGCGCAATGCGAAATCAAAGTTGTGAGTCATTTCATGGTTGATCGACCTATTAATATAATCGTCCAACGTCCCTGTCGCAACGCCAGCAATTACATTCATATAAATGCTGTTAGTAAAAGGATCCATTGTTCCTCCGATTGTCAAACCGCCTACGGCTAAATTTGAGCAAAGTATCACCCGTTCAACCTTACTTTTGATCCAGTAGCCTCTCGGGTATTTCGCGATTTGAGCCTGAAGAATTACTTTGTAATGATCAATATCCGCTTGTGAGTAAGTCGCGTCGCAAGTAATAGGACCGGACATTTCCCTGTGTGTAACAATCTCCACGTCACGATCGTAATTTTCCGCTCGATCCGGTTGGGGTAAAAGTAAGAATAAAAAGGATTCATCGATCGTTTCTTTTTCATGGGCACAGGCTGCAAATAAGAACAACGTCAGGATCGTAGTAACAATTCTTTGATTCATACTTTTGTTAAACAGATATGGGTTTGAAAATTGAGTGCAATTGATAACTTGAGATATTTATAAGAAGCCCCTTCGAACTCAAATCCATGCGAGAAAAGGTCTTGCCGTCCTTTTTAGAAAGTTAAAATGGAGTTCCCGCAAAATAAATTTATGAAATGGATCTGCCATCATTGCGATTATAAAAATCCGATCGACTTGCAAAACTGCGCTCAGTGCGGAAACACAAAAGGAGCAGACGTTAAAACGACGGATTCTTCCGTTACGATTTTCCAAAGAATCACAACGTTAGGCACTTTTGGTTGGATCCTAATCATCCTTCTCGGTTTAGCTGCGGTGATTCTGACTCCGATTTTGTTTATCGCGGCCATTTCCCATTTGGAAGGATTTGCAGGTTCGCTCTTGTTGATTGGCGGATATTTCGGAGCCAGGTCCGCGATCCGATCTCAATTTGGACCGCCCGCAAAAGCTGTCTTTATCGTCTTCTTTTCGATCATGGGTATGTCCTTGGATCAGCCCGGAAATTATTTATACAACTTTCCGTTTCGATATCTTTGTCCGAGTTCGGCGACGATACAAAGGTCGGTACAAATAAGTCATCCTTTGCCCGGAAGAACCGATATGACCCAGGCATTTTCCTGTTTTGATACGAGCGGAAAAGAAATCTCTCGCATTCAACTTCCCGCAATTTTAGGAATTCGATTTACGGAATATCTTCTCATCGCGGGAATACTTCTCTTAGTTCAAGCCCGCCTTTTGAGCCGCCAACGATCAAAGGAGTAAACATTAGAATTTTCTTCGATCGTCTAAAGTCGACGCTTCCAAAGTGATCCGTTGTTTTTCGATTTTCATAGAGGTCTTGACTTACAAAATCAAAACCTAATTCTTAGAAAAGAAAATCTCGATCAGCTTTTCTGATGTGGAACTAATTTTAGATCAAGCGAGCCTACTTACCTCTTCGTCAGTTACCTTGTAAGGACGCATTCTGCTAAAATCCATAAATAGTCCGTGAAATTTTGCGGAACAGACCAAGGCCCCGTCCGACTCCCTATAAAGGTCTTGAACAACGAGAACACGACTTCCTTTGTGCGGCTCAAATCGAGTCGTAAGTTTTACGTTTTCCGGATACTTTAACTCCGCTTTGTAATCCAATTCCGCTCTCAAGATCACGGGACCGACCTGACGTTTTCGAAGATCGTTCATATCAAATCCTGCGTCCTCAAAAGCGGCTCTTCTCGCCTCGTCAAAATAACTCTGATAGATTCCGTTGTTTACGTGTCCGTTCTCGTCCAAATCCACCCAACGAACTTTTAAGATATGAGAAAAAAGTTTTATCGGTTTTTCGTTAACTTGCTCTTTTTCTAGGGTATTCATAAAATCCTCCCAATGGTAGACCGATCGTTCTACCATTTAACTACTCTATAAAATGGTAGACAAATTTGTCTACCATTTTACGATTCTAAATATATTAAAAACCGGATTTTTCCGGAACGAACTCCTCCGTTTGATCAATGCGGAAATATCCAAAAAACGTCGCCGAAGGAAAAAAGCCGTTGGAAACAGCAGGACAACTTTTCGAAAAAAGAATTTAATGAGAATTAGGATTTTTTGAAATTCAAAGAATAAATTCGCGTAATAGAATAAAGCCGCTTTTTAAGAATCCGATTCGAGAAAGAATGAGGGAAATCTGAAAAATTCTCGTATTGCAACGTGAAAATCGTTCAATTTTAATCCTAGGAATAATAGAAAAATCATGAAAACTTTAACAAAACCCGATCAAACAAAAGATCGCATTCTGAAAGCTACGGTAAAACTCTTTTATGAAAGAGGTTATACAAATACAGGGATCAATGAAATCCTAAACGAAGCGGGCGCTTTTAAAAAAAGTTTATACCGTTACTTTCCCTCCAAAAAGGATCTTGGTCTCAGTTACGTCGATTTTCAAGAAGATGAAATTATCGGATTAGCGGAAGTAATGATGAAAAAATATCCGAAGTACAAAGACTTTGTTCTCTCTTGGATACGATTTTTAAAAAGAGGATTAAAGTCTACGTATCGTTTTGGATGTCCTCTCGCCAATTTTTCAAATCAAACCCACGATGAACCCGATTTGAGAAAAAGGGTTATCGAGTCTCTGGATCGCTGGAATCGCAGCTTTGGTTCCTATTTTATGCAGCCAGTCTGGCAAAAAAAGAAAAACCTGGATTCAAAAGCCGCGATCGAATATTCAGAAAAAGTATTATTCTTATACCAGGGTGCGATGCAACTCTACGGGGTCACTGGAAATAGAAAGTTTATAGACCGTTTGGAAACGGAATTGCTCCGATTGGAAGAATCCTAATCTTCCGTCAAAGATCCAAACTCATTCGAATCATGTCCGTGCACAAGATTCCATTTTCGTAGATCGGTTCCGGATAGTGTTTCGAAAAAAAATCCTTATCCACTCCTGAAATTCTAAATCCGCATTTCTGATAGAGGGCCAATTGAGAAAGACTTGAATTTCCGGTTCCAACTTCCAGAACTTTCATCTTCAATTCTTTCGCCTTTGAAATCGCATGCAGAACCAAAGTTTTGCCGATTCCCTTTCCCTGAAATTTTTCATCGACGGCTATGTTGACCAACTCCAATGTTTCCGGCCGAGTGTAAATCAATACGTAAATTCCGACCGTTTCCGTTTCCAAGGCGGCAACGTAACAAATTCCTCGTTTCAAATATTCTTTCACAAGTTCTTCGGAAGGATCGGCGGAAAGAAGTAAATTCCAGGGAAGTTCCGTAGAGTTCGGATCGATTTTTGTAATTTTAAGATTCATTTTGTTTTGACGGAAATGGATTCAAGTTTTCTTCTTTGAGGCAGGAATCAACCGATTTCGGATTCTTAGATTCTTAAATGATAGATTTTTTTTGACCTTTGAAAACGATTTGAAAAACGGCTTACACAACAAAGGAAGATACGTAAATCCTGTCCAATAATTCGAGTGGATTCTATCGGAAATACCAAACTCTTGGTTTCCCCGTTTTGGACGGCTTCTTATTTCAAATAACGTAAATCGCATACCCCAAACCAGATGGCCCAAAACTTTAAAAATCCAAACGTCGCAGAAGTCTTTCGGACCTATCCTAAAGAGATCCGGGAAAAATTATTGAGTGTGAGAGAATTGATCTTCCAGATCGCAAAGGCGACCGAAGGAGTCGGAGTCCTGGAAGAAACCTTGAAGTGGGGACAACCAAGCTATCTTACGCCCGAAACAAAAAGTGGAAGTACGATTCGTGTCGATCGAGTTCCTTCGGAGGAGAATCTCTACGCACTTTTCTTTCACTGTCAGACCAATCTTGTCGAAACGTTTCGAGAACTTTTTCCGAAAAAAATTCAATTCGAAGGAAACCGATGCATTCTATTGAACGCAAAGGATCCGATTCCTACCAAAGAACTGAGCGTTTGTATTTCCATGGCCCTTACCTATCACCTGGATAAAAAGAAAAAAGACCGTCGACGATACGAATGATTCGAGTTTCTCATTTTTTTTTTGAGAAGTCGAATTTTAAGAAAAATCTGTCGTAACAACGACGATCCTCTATGAAAGTCGCGCGCCCCGCCCGATTTTCGGGTGGAGGGCGGGAGGCGGAAAACAGCGGGAAACTTTCCTATATCACAAAATCATAATTTTGCAAGGAATATTCTCTTTCGGAGCTTTTGTAGGAACTCCTACAAAAATTCCGATTGAGATCATCTTGATTCTAAATAACTTCCCAAATTGTGAGCAGGGTTGCGATCAATTTTATCTGAAAAACCGAGTTGCAAGAACCACTCCCGGCTTTGGGAGAGGTTCTTATCTTCTCAAGAAGTTCATAAAATTCTAAAATAACATTTTAGGCGGGACTTACTTCCAATTCTTCGTTTTCGACCGAATTGCGCGCTTCCTTGTAGGTCATCCATTTTCCGGTTTCGGAATCGATCACCTTACAACGAGAAGTTGATTTGAAATAATCGCCGAAAATCGTATCTCTTTCCTGAACATTCTCGCCGTAAACCGCTTTGATCTCGTTCAAGGCGCGGGTAAGATTGTAAAAAGGAATTTTCATATGAACGTGATGCGGCATATGAATGAAAATATTGTGAAAGAAAAAATTCATAATCGGGTTGATATGATAGTTGATAGTCCCTTTCATCTGTCCGTAATAAGGAGTCCATTCGTCTTTTGTCTTCCAGGGAATTTCGGAATGAATATGGTGAACATAAACGGTGATTCCCATAAAATAATTCCAAGCGATAAAAGGAACCAAACATACTTTTGTAAACATCCAAAATCCGGCGCCCGCATCGAAAACCCCTTCCGTGGCCGAACCGCCAAAATAGAATACTAAACCGGATGAAATAAACGCAAAAGAAAGCATGATCCATTTGTCTCTTCCGGCCTCTTTTAAAGGCGCGGTAAATAAAACCATACCTTTTAACCAGACTTCAACCAGATAATAAAAACCTCCGCCCCAGGAAGACCAGAAAAAACGGTGCATCATTTTTTTGAATATTCCAAATTTAGAATATTCTTCGGCGGTCGCGGGATGCCATACGAAATCCCCGCCTCTTTTGATCGTGTGACCGTGGTGGATTCGATTGTGTCCGTAAGCCCACTGATTGTAAGCGTGCAAAGAAGGCAACATCGCGATCTGACCGATCCAATAACGAAGGTATTTGTTTTTGAAAAGGGCCTCGTGCGCGCAATCGTGACCGACGACGAATAAAGCGGCGATCGTCATTCCCGCAAAAATCCAAAGAAAAGGAAGAAGATACCAAGTGTTTACGTTCCAGAGAAGAACCACAACGAGTCCGAAAAAGAACAAATCTCTGAAAAAATAACCGATCCCTTTGTAAGCGGGATTTTCGAAAGTTGCCTCCGAGAGAGTTTCTCGAACGGCTCCGAGAGTTTCCCTCGGCGATGATGAAGAGTTAGTTTTCACTTCCATAACGTTCTCCTTAATGAACGGCGTTAACTTACTAGTGAACAACGTTAGCTAAAGAAAAGAATCTTGGCAAGAAAAAAATAAGCCGTAGAGGGAAATTTTTTTAATGGGAAAATAGAAAGTTTGGTAAGGGGAGAATCCGGATTCTTATCCAAAATCAAAGGATTTCATCAAATTAGTTTCGATTTTGTAGGAATTCGGAATCCGTCATTTTATAGAGAACGTGTTTGGATAGAATATGATCTTTCGGAAGATTGGGGTGCGCGAAAAAACCGACTTCCTTCAATCCGATCCGTTTCATTACGGAGATAGACTTTTCGTTGAGAACGGACGTAAAAGAAACGATTTCCGGAAATTTCAGGACTGAAAAACCGTATCGCAGACAAACAATCGCGGCTTCCGTCGCATAACCGCGGTTCCAAAAGGAAGAATGCAATCTCCAACCGATCTCGACTGCGGGCGTAAAAAAGGAAGAAAAAGTTACGTTCATAAATCCCGTAAATCCGAGAAATTCTCGATTGTGTTTTGTTTCCAAAACCCAAAGTCCGTAGCCGAACGTTTCAAAATGATTTTGAATTTTTGCAATCCATCGTTCGGATTCTTCCTTTGAAAGAAGCGAAGGAAAGTATTTCATGACAATCGGATCTGAGCTCATTTGGACAAATGGATCCAGATCTTTCCCTTCCCATTCCCGAAAAATCAACCTTTCCGACTCGAATTTCACGCGAACTCCCCTAACAAATATTAAAGTTTAAGAAATTAGTATTGCCAAAGAAAATTCTGCCGATAGTATGGACATAGAATTCCAGTTATTCAATCGATTTTCTAACTTCTGAACGTAGTCCTATCTTAAAGTTTGCTCTTCTTTTTAAGTCCTGCATCTCTAAAATTTTTCTACCTCCCAACATACCGGGAAAATGCTGTTTTTAAATCAAGATAACTTGATCTAATTCATAACGACACGAGGAAAAATATGTCTGTTAACATTTATGTAGGAAACCTGTCTTACGACATCACCGAAGGAAAGTTAAACGAACTTTTCGGAGCACACGGAGCAGTTAATTCTGTTAAGATCATCACTGATCAGTATTCCGGAAAATCAAAAGGATTTGCTTTCGTTGAAATGCCGAACAAAGACGAAGCCGACAAAGCAATCAAAGATCTGGACGGAAAAAACGTTCTTGCACGTAACTTAAAAGTGAACGTTGCAAAACCTAAAAACGACAGATTCTAATTTAGAAATTTATAATTTTTAAATACCTTTTATAGCCGTCTCGCGAGGTGCAAACTTCGAAGGCGGCTTTTTTATTTTTTAGGGGAGAATGGATCCTCTTCGTTCTGTCTTTTTTGAGAGTTTGTTCCAAAATCTCAAAAATGTAGGAACTCCAATAAAAATTTAACCACAAATAGGTTCGCAAAAAAGTTTATAGATCGCTTACGGAACGATAATCTGTGGAAATTCCCGCGTCTTATTACGTGCCTACCGACTGTTACCACTTATTATGATTGAGGTTTTGGGACAGGCTTTAAACTTCCGGATTTAAAGTTTTTATTCAGGGCTATAAGGAAAAACTAGAATCAGCAATTTGTTTTGCCGATTTCCTCGAATCTCCAATTTTTCCTATCGGAGATTCGATAAATTTCGGATTCGGATTTCCATCCTAAGCCGAAAAATAAACTTCACGATCTCTTCTTTTTCTTAACCGGAGATTTCTTCTTCACAACGGACTTCTTCTTCACAACGGACTTCTTCTTAGAAACGGTTTTCTTTTTCGAAGCGACTTTTGTCTTTTTAACGGTCGCCGAACGACGATTCTCCGATTCCTGTTTTACAGTTTCTGCTTTTTTAAGAACGGGTTTTGGATCCTTATTCTCCTCCGCCGTGATGAGATCAAAAAGACATTCGATCCCGAGCGGGCCCATAAACAAATTGAGATGTCCAGCTTCCGGAAGTTCCACGTCGTCGAAATGTCCAAGACGAGAATTCTCAGAAGGAATGATGATCTGGTCTTTTTTAGTAAAGACGGATTGTACGTTAGGCAACTTCTCGAAAATTTCCACCGCCTCTTGGATAAACTTCGATCCCGGCATCATCTGCCAAGTGCAGATAAAGATCGGAGCGATATAAGCGAGATAGGTTCCATGAACGGGAGTTCCCGCGATAAAGATTTTTTTTACTCGATCTCTTCCTTTGTAAGTAAGACCGGATGCGATCAAACCTCCCATCGAGTGTCCGACGATATAACAATCTTTGATATCCTTTTGAACCAGGTAATCTTCCAAAATCTGGCTCTTTTTCCGGATGTTTCCCATTTGAAATCCGAGAGGTATTACAAAAACGGGATGTCCATTCTCGATCAGATGTTTACGCATCGACTCCCAAGAAAGAGTTCTTCCTAAAAATCCGGGAACCAAAACCACCGGACGTTTATCTCCTTCGGGAGAATCCTCCAATTCCGTAAAAATTCCCAGGATCGCGTGCCAAAGATAAAGAATCGTATACCATTTCTCCGCTAAAAATTGAAGAATAGGATTGCGGACTAAACGATTATCGGATACGTAAGCGAGATGATCATTCATGAGTTGCTCCCGGTGGATTCCGGTTTTAGGTATTATTTTACCCTTCGCCACTGCTGAAAATCAAAAAACGGGAGGGGGAATTTTTCCGGGTCGGCATCGGCGACCGTCCCGGAAATCGAAAGATTCTTATTCTTTCTTAAACTTCAAAGAAGCGGAATTGATACAATACCTGAGTCCGGTGGGTCTTGGTCCGTCCGGAAAAACGTGTCCGAGATGTCCTCCGCATTTTGCACAAACAACTTCCGTTCTCGTCATCCCGTGACTGGAATCGGTTTCTTTTTCAACGGCTTCTTCTTTTGCAGGTTGATAGAAGGAAGGCCAACCCGATCCGGATTCGTATTTTGTTTCGGATGAGAACAGTGCGGCCCCGCACGCTGCGCAAAGGTAAGTCCCCTTATCGTGATTGTTATAAAGGGCTCCGGTAAAGGCCATTTCGGTTCCCTTTTGTCTTAGAATTTTATATTGCTCAGGAGTAAGTTCCTTTTTCCATTCATCTTCCGATTTGTTCACTTCGTATTTCATCTTTCCTCCTTTCTTTTTGTTTTTGTCGTCTCCGTCCACCGGAGCGCAATTCGTGATTATCAATAACACAGAAACGAGCGTTATTAGAATTTTCTTTTCCATACACGGAGATTCGTTCTGATTCTTGGACTGGTTACTGATCGAAATCGGTTTTCGCAAAAATAGAATTCAAAATTCTTTAAAGAATTCGGTATTCTTCCACGATTTCTCGGAGGGAATCTTCCATCTCTCGGATATAACGAAGTTCGAGGGTCATTCTCCACATCGTCACCGAACCGTGATAAGCCATCAACATTCTTCTCGCGACGTATTGAATGTCCATACTTCGTTTGAGTTGACCCGAACCGATCGCCTTCTGCAGATAATCGCTGATCATTCTCGTCCATTTTGTGACGATGTCTTTTAAGAATTCGGTATATTCCGGATCGGCGTCCATCACCTGACTTGCAAATCCCGCAAACGGACAACCGAAGAATTCTCCGTGACGAATTTGTTTTTCTTTCAGGATCACCCAAGCTCTTAAGAATTCCGCCATATCGGGATAACGGTCCATCAAACCTTGAAGATCGCTGAGAGTCTTTTCTTCCTGTTTCGCCAAATAAGCCAGACCCAATTCTTTTTTGGATGGATAATGATCGTAGAGACTTGCGGCTACGGAATTGGACTCTTGAATTATCTGTCTCATTCCGGTATTGGAAAACCCTTGTTTGTAAAAAAGAGAAGTCGCAGTATCTAAAATTCTTTCCCGAACGCCGATTCCCGATTCTTTCTTTTTACGCGATTGAGCTTTCATATTTAAACTTATAAATTCCAAAATTCTTACAAAACTATTTTCTCACTCGAAAAAACTCCTGTCAATGACTTTGAAAAGCCTTCTATAAAAAAACAGAACGAACGTTCTGTATTTTTTTGTTTGATCAAATTTTGGGCCGGTCTAAACTAGGGTCAGATTCTTTCAAAAGGCACGCGGAGATGAATGCAATTTCGCTCCCTATGGGTCGCGAAATAGGGTCAGATTCTCCGACAAAGAAAAAGGGAGGGACGAAATGATCACCGATGAAATTCAACTCGTGACTCGCATTTCCGACCTGGATACTCAGAGACACGTGACCAGCAGGACTTATGAGAATTTCTGTCTTGAAGGCAGATTTCGCGCCCTGGAAAAAAACGGTTTTTCTTTGAGGGAGATCCTGTCTCAAGGGATTGCGATCCATCCTCTCGAATCTCAGATTCGATTTTTAGCTCAACAAATGGAAGGAGCCGATCTCAAAACGGAAACAAAGGCTTTTCCTTTGAAAGACGGGAAAATTTTCTGGGATCAAAAAGTTTATTCCGAATCGGGAACTCCTGCGGCAGAAATCAAAACTCTCACAGTTTCGGACAAAGACGGCAAACCGATCGATCTCCTTCGCGGCGAAAAAGCGGACATTTCGGGTTTTGATCAGTTTCCGGAGATCCCCGATTTTAAAGGGACATGTAAGACTGTGGACACGGAGTTGATCACCCTTTACAGCGAGAGAAATATTTTCGGGGAATATAACCCCGCCTATCTCTGGAGAATCGTCGAAGATTCTCGATGGTTTTTTTCCACCAAAACCGGCCTGACCTTGGATCGTTTTGTGGAAATGGACACTACGATGTTTTTTATGGGAGGAGTTTTTCGATTCTTCCACCCCGTTCCCGCGGGGAGAAAAGTTCGGGTAAGCACTTGGATCCATTCTTTTGAAAAGATCCGGAGTTATATGAGACACGAGGTCACAGATGTGGAAACCGGTTTGCGGTATTTCGCCGTGCAGGACGAACAATTGGTCGTCTCACTTTCGAAATCGAGACCGAGAAAAGCCCCCGAAGAATTCCAAAAGTTAGTCGGGGAGTATGTTGAGAATTATGAATATTCTCAAAAATGAATATAGGATTGATTGATTAAGAATTTGAAGTCTGGAGAAAGAAAATGAAATTAGCAAAGCCATTGGCTATTTGTACACCAAGAAGAACTCCTTTTGCTCAGATCGCGAAAGCGCTCGGACCATACCCAGGACACCACCTGGGAAAAATAGTCGCAGAAGATATTCTCGCTAAAAGCAAACTGAAACCGTCTCAAATCGACGGAGTTGTAGTCGGAGAAGGATTCAGCAACGCACCGAACTCAGCAAGAGTGATCGCAAATCTCGTCGGAATGAGAGACGAAATCGCATGTATCACCGTTGCAAACAACTGTGTTTCCGGAATGGAAGCGGTTGCGGAAGCGGCACGAAGAATCGTTCTCGGTGAAGGTGAAGTGTTCCTCGCGATCGGCGAAGAATCTCAAACTTCTATGCCTTTTATCGTGAAGAACGCTCGTTTAAACAAAAAAGCAGGATCTCTGGATAAGTTGAAAAAACTTCTTCCGGACAATCTTCCCGAAGGTGTGGAACTGAGAGACACTCTGGAAGACGGACTCGGAGACGGAGAGACCTCTTACGGTATGCAAGTTACCGCAGAGATCGTAGCGCAAAACTACGGACTTTCTCGTGAAATTCAAGATAAACTCGCTTTCGAATCTTTCAAAAGAGCATTAGAAGCTTCTAAAGCAGGAAGATACGCTCCTTACATCATTCCAATGAAAGACGAAGACGGGAACGAACTCGCGATAGACGAAGCGGTCGGACTCCGTGAAGGTCTTGTGGAAAACCCGACTCGTATGGGACGCGCGATGCTGATGTTCGATAACCCCGGAATGAAATTCGAAGAATTTAAAACGAAGTATGCTAAAGATTTGAAAAAATCCCACGGCCCTACCGTTTCCATCTTCAACGCAAGCCCTCGTTCCGATGGAGCGGCGGGTGTGATCGTTACAACCGTTGAAAAAGCAAAAGAACTCGGTCTTACGATCGAAGCCGTTGTTTCCGGTTGGAGCATGAAAGGCGTTCATCCAAACAACATGGGAATCGGACAAGCGGCGGCTACCGAAGCTCTTCTTGCGGACGTCGGTCTTAAAATCCAAGACATCGACTACGTAGAAATTCACGAAGCGTTCGCCGCAACCGCGGTTGGAGCTCTGGAACAAATCAAAATGGACACCGGTTGGGATTGGGAAAAATCTTTCGACGCTAAGAAGATCAATCCGAACGGAGGATCCATCGCGATCGGTCACCCGTTTGGCGCCACAGGAATCCGTTTGATCGCAAACGCGATCATGGATTTAAAAGAAGATCCGTCCGCGAACAAAGTTGTGATCACTGCTTGTGCTCACGGTGGAATCGCAGGATCCATGTTGATCGAAAGATACAAAGGTTGATCTTAGTTTAGAATTTTATAAACTACTCAAACCTTTGTCGAAATTCTTTCAAAATGGAAGAATAAAAAAAGCCCCGAGCGATCGGGGCTTTTTTTATAGAATTTTGTCAGGTTTTTCCTCGGTTACTCGAGTGAACAACGCGAAGAGTTTTATTCTTCCTTTCTTCTATGCCATTCTTCGAACGAGTTTCTCCAAAAAGAATTTTTTTGAAAATATATTTCGATCGAATACGATGCGGAATTCGTTTAGACCGAAGTGACTTTTTGAGAAATAAAGAATTCAATTTCGAGAGATTCTTTGGGTCTTCTCCAAAAGCCTCAAACTGTAGGAACTCCAATCAAAATCTATCAGCAAACAAGTCTATTAGAAGGATGATAAATCCCTACGGATGAAATTTTGCGGGAACTCCCATTTTTATTCTTAAGGAATGGAATGAGCGTTGTAAGTGGGGGTTATTAAAGGTTTCGAGATAGGCTTTTGGATCGAAGAGATTCTTTCCATCGAAAAGGAAACACTAAAATCCCGTTCCGAAAAGCCTTTTTTATTAGCGGCTCGATTCTCAAAAAGAATCGTCGGAACTCCGACGGACTCTTCTGTAAAACTCGCGACCCCGCCCTGATAGCATAACCTTACACACAAGTTAAAAAGGCGATTTCGAATCAGGGCGATCCCAATCAAAATTTTTATAGGAGTTCCTACGAAAGCTCTGAGAGAGAATATTCCTTGCAAAGTTTTAATTCTGTGATAGAGCAAAGTCACCCGGAGCCTCCCACCACCCGCCCCTCCGCCCAAAATTTTGTACATCCTGGGACATAGGTAACACTTTAGACCAGAGACATGGGTTACACTTTTAAAGTCCTTGTTACTTCCTTCGTGTGTTCGTTGAAGTAACCGATTGTTACAAAGCTGAAGAAGATCTTCCAGAGACCATCCTCGATGGGCTCGA